>NZ_CBCPHW010000001.1:0-330840 GCF_965118575.1 Myroides odoratus
ATTATGAAGTCCTTTTAACTAGTACTTCGTGTAAATTACACGGCAATTTTAGTACAAAAAAAGCCCCAAAAGTCAAATACTTTTGGGGCTTTTTATAAGGGTTTTCCTTCTAGTTGAAGTTTATTTTTTGTTTTGGTATAACACGGGGTTTAACTCTTCATCATTATACATTTTCATTTGTTTATACACTTTCATGTATTTATCTCCCTGTGCAATGTCGTTTAATAAATCGTCAATAGCTGTAGACAAGTCTTGTTTTTGTTCCAACAAAACATCCAATTTTACTTGACATTTATCTCTGTGGTCTTGTGTTGCCTCAGGTCTTGTTGCTTCTTCGCGCATGTGATAAATCTTCAAGGCTAAGATCGAATAGCGATCAATTGCCCAAGCAGGACTTTCTGAATTGATTTTAGCTCCTGGTTTTACTTGTACATCTTTATATTGCGTCAAAAAATAACTATCGATATATTCTACCATATCTGTTCTCTCTTGATTCGATGCATCGATTCTTCTTTTCAAAGTTAAAGCTGCTACAGGATCAATTTGTGGATCGCGAATAATATCTTCAAAATGCCATTGAACCGTATCAATCCAATTTTTCAGATACAATAAATGTTTGATATCCTCTTTTGGATACGGGTTGTTTATAGGCTGATCTACATTGTCATATTTATGATAATCACGAATACTCTCTTCGAATATTGGAAATGCTACTGCTGAAAACATATGAATAATTTTATTTACAAATATAGTTTTAATACTTTTATGGTACTAATTATACCGTTATGAAAATTCACTATATTTCTGAGGAAAACAGCATTTTAAATCATTTTTTAGCTCAGCTTCGCGAGGTTAACATTCAAAAAGACAGCATGCGTTTTAGAAAAAACATTGAACGCATTGGAGAGATAATGGCTTATGAGCTGAGTAAAAAATTACCTTACAAAGCTGTAACTGTTCAAACTCCTTTGGGAATCAAACACACAACTTGTATTGAAGACAATGTTGTACTTTGTTCTATTTTACGTGCGGGCTTAGCCTTACACACTGGTTTTATGAATTTTTTTGATGATGCAGAAAATGGTTTTGTTTCTGCCTATCGTCGTCATGGTAAACACGGAGAGGCAAGTCAAATTTTGGTTGAATACCAAGCTGCACCCTCCTTCCAAGATAAAATCTTAATACTCATTGACCCAATGTTAGCTACAGGCCAATCTTTAGTAGCTGTGATTCATAAATTAATGAATGAAGAACAACCCAAAGAACTGCATATCGCTGTGGTGATTGCTGCTCCAGAAGGCATTCAATTTTTGGAAGAAAATCTACCAGATTCTGTTCATCTATGGGTTGCTACACTCGATGAAAAACTGGATGATCACAATTATATCGTTCCAGGTTTAGGAGATGCTGGTGATTTAGCTTATGGACAAAAACTATAAGATGATTAATTGTACGAGATAGAAGAATAAACCAATAAAAAAAATGCTATACGCATTGGCTTCTTTTCTCCATTTTTGGGGAATACTTTCAATATAATTAGCTCCTAAAATAGCTAATGGAAAGAAAGTAAATAGCAATAGTCCATTTGATTTCTCAGAAGAGATAACATAAATACAAGCGCCTATAAGAAATGAAAGTATAATTTTCTTGTAGGTGTTTTGCATATTATAAGGTTTGGTTTTTATGGCTAATGCCTGAGAAACTGAATATAGAAGAGCAATAGATACAAAAACGGCTAAGGCAATATTTTGAAATACGTTATCAAAATACATAAAATCAAAACTAGTCTGAACTCTATCCGCCCACCATACCAGAAAAGATTCTTCTTGAATTAATAGATAAAGACTCAAAAAAATAGAGGCTCCTAAGAAGGCAATAATCGGAATAATCCAATTTCTATAGTCTTTAGCGCCAAAAAAAGCAATCGCATAAAATAAGAGAGCAAAATATAGAATACTCCAAAAGTGAAATAAACTAGCAATACATATCCAAAGAGAAGCATCTAATAGTTTTTCTTTCGATTGTTTCAAAGAGTGTAAAGAAAAAATTCGACGAAGCGCCAATAAGATGAAATAACTGGCGATAATCACCCTTACATTTTCAAAAGAAGTAGGAAATAAGAATAAAAAACTCGTAAAAATTAGTGGTACATAAGCCGTATCATCTACTAATCTATTTCTCGAAACAATAAATTGTGATAAATACATCATGAGCAATAGCAGTAGTAAAACGCTTACGCGTTTCACTATTTCAAATAGGGTCCATTCAATGCTAGATGCTAATCCAATGAATAAACTATAGCCTATTACGATTAAAAGCGTAAGCATGATATAGTTAATAGGTCTAGTTTTACTAAAAATACTTGCTAACATGTATATATTTTATATTTTTGTAGTACGATTTGTTTCTTAGGTATATTAGGTATACTAAATATATAGGATTCAAATACTATTATCTAATTTAAAAATAAAGGAAAATGACTTCATTTTTTAATGGTTTAGGATTCTTGTTTGAAAAGGTACTTTTCATTCCTATGGATTTATTTGCAAAACTAGAACTTACGAACTGGTGGACTGCAAACATCATTACTTGGTTTTTCATCCTAACTACTTGCTTCTTTTTTGTATTTTGGTTAAAAAAATTACAATTATTTAAGTCAAGCAGTGAAGATGAGCAAGATACAACAGCCCACTCATTTCTAAAGTAATTCACTATCTTAAAGATCGAAACCTATATCTTTACGGTAATAAATCTTATCGAAATTTAGTTTATCTATATTTTGATAAGATTTTTTTAGTGCCTCATTGTACGAATTCCCGTAAGAAGTAACGGCTAGTACACGCCCGCCATTAGTAACAACTTCATTATTTTGTATGGTAGTTCCAGCATGGAAAACGATTGAATCCTCAACTTTTTCTATTCCTGTAATTACTTTTCCTTTTTCATATTCCTCTGGATATCCACCCGATACAAGCATAACCGTTGTTGCACTTCTCGGATCAAGCACTATCGATTTTGTATCCAATTCTTCTTTCGCTATCGCTTGAAACAATTCGACTAAATCTGATTTTACTCTTGGCATAACCACTTCCGTTTCAGGATCGCCCATACGAACATTGTATTCAATTACAAAAGGATCATCTCCAACTTTAATGATTCCGATAAAAATAAATCCCTTATAATCCAATTGATCCTTTTTAATTCCTTCTACGGTTGGAATTACAATACGATCTTCTATTTTTTTCAAGAATTCTTCTGTAGCGAAAGGCACTGGAGAAACAGCTCCCATACCACCTGTATTAAGTCCTTTATCTCCTTCACCAATTCGTTTGTAATCTTTTGCTGTAGGTAATAATTTATATGATTTGCCGTCTGTTAATACAAAACAGCTTAATTCAATTCCTAATAAAAACTCTTCAATAACTACTTTTGAACTGGCATCACCAAATTTAGCATCAACCAACATATCTTCTAGTTCGGTTTTTGCTTGCTCTAAATCCTCTAAAATCACTACGCCTTTACCCGCAGCTAATCCGTCTGCTTTCAAAACATAAGGAGCTTGTAAAGTTTCTAGGAACTTCTTACCTTCTGAAACTGTATCTTTGGTAAAACTTTGATACGCTGCTGTAGGAATCCCATGTTTAATTAAAAACTCTTTCGCAAAATCCTTGCTGCCTTCCAATTGAGCTGCTTTTTTTGACGGCCCAATCACAGGAATATGTTGGATTGTTTCATCTTGTTTAAAAAAATCAACAATTCCTTTTACTAAAGGATCTTCTGGTCCAACCACAACCATATCAATTTGATGCGTTAAAACTGTTTGTTTTACAGCCTCAAAATCATTGGGATTGATTGCTATATTTTGGGCAATATGAGCTGTCCCTGCATTTCCAGGAGCAACAAACACAGCTTCACATTGTGGGCTTTGTAGCATTTTCCAAGTTAAAGCATGTTCACGCCCGCCTGAACCTAATAATAAAATTTTCATTATGTGTGTTGTTTGTTATTAAGGCTCAAAAATAATTATAAAAAAATGAATAAAGAAAAAGTTCCTAAGAATAAGAAGGATAACTTCATAAAAAGAACTTAATAGGCCTTTTCTTCTCCTTTAAAAACATTGTATACCGTAAGATAAACGATCTTTAAATCCAAGAGGATAGACCAATTTTCAAGATAAAAGAGATCATATTTAAAGCGGTTAATTATATCTCTATCATTTTCGATTTCTCCTCTATATCCATGTGTTTGTGCCATTCCAGTAATTCCAGGTTTCACTAGATGTCTCAACATAAATCGACTCACGCGTTTGGAGTACATTTTAGTATGCACGACCATATGGGGACGGGGTCCAACAATCGACATATTTCCTAAAAACACATTGAGAAACTGTGGAAATTCATCCAAACTAGATTTACGCAAAAATGCCCCAATCTTCGTTATACGCTGATCATTTCGAGTAGCTTGTTGAGCATCGCAGTCGTCATTAATACGCATGGATCTAAATTTATAGCACCAAAACTCTTCATCATTCAATCCGGTTCGTTTCTGCTTAAAAAACACCGGTCCCTTGGATTCTCTTTTGATGAGAAATGCAATTAAAGGGACTAACCAAGATAAAATTAATACAATAACAAAAAAGGAAACAATCAAATCAAAGAGTCTTTTTAATAATTTGTTGTACGGTTTATCTAAAGGAATCACTCGTCTTGGTACAACAGGGATTAAATCGTAATAATCAATCGTCAGGTTATTGTTTAATATATCTTTTTGCGTAGGAATGTAATGCACCGTAATCATACTATTATCTGCAAATTCCAATATGGCTGAAAAATTCTTTTCTTGTGTGAGAGAAAACTGAATAAAAATCTCATCTACCTCATATTGAGACAAATATTGTTTTAAACCTTCTAAACTTTCATCTTCTAAATTCAGAAAATGGTTGTTGATTCGGTATCCTAAATCTGTTCTTTTTATAAGTACCTTTTTTAAATCACTAATTTCTTTGCCACTACCTAGCAAGACGATATTTCTAAAATTCCCTCCTAGAAACTTTCGAATATACTTAAGTAAAAAGAAAATAGAAAACTTAATCGTACAGATAATGGTAAAAATAGAAATGCCGTAGCCGACCAAATCTTCTACCTCTGCAAATCGATCAAAAAGTCCGTTATAGGAAGCAACCAATATAAACTGAAAAACAAACTGTTTGAATACCTTCTCAGCGACTTTAACTGTTTTTGTATGTCTATACACCTCATAATAATCACTTAATCCAGCGGCAACTAACCAGCCGATAGACAAGACTACATGAAACAAGAAATGCTTCTCAGTAAATGTGGAAAACCACACCTGAGCTAATACGTTAATTGCAATTAAATCAACACACGTAGTTAATGGACGTAGTAAATAAGAATACCTTCCTGCTTTTTTACTCATTAATAAATGTAGTTTGAAAAATCTTTATGTTCTTCTTTGGCTAAATCAGCGGCTGTAAAAGCTTTGAAATAGTCCAATGTCCGTTTCATCCCTTCCGCTCTGTCAATCTTAGGGCTCCATCCTAAAATATTTTTAGCCTTTGTTATATCAGGACAACGCTGTAAAGGATCATTTATTGGCAAATCTTCGTAAATTATTTTTTGATTACTATTCGTCAAGCAAATAATTTCTTTAGCAAAATCCAAAATTGTGATTTCATCTGGATTTCCAATATTAACAGGTAAGTGATAATCTGAAAGCAATAAACGATAGATTCCCTCCACCTGATCCTCGACATAACAAAAAGATCGCGTTTGGTTTCCATCGCCAAAAACGGTCAAATCTTCCCCACGCAAAGCCTGCCCAATAAAGGCGGGAATCACTCTTCCGTCATTTAATCGCATGCGAGGCCCATAGGTATTAAAAATACGAACGATTCTCGTTTCTAAGCCATGAAAAGTATGATAAGCCATCGTAATTGACTCCTGAAAGCGCTTTGCCTCATCGTAAACGCCTCTTGGCCCAATACTATTCACATTGCCATAATACTCTTCTGTTTGGGGGTGAACTAATGGATCCCCGTATACTTCTGAAGTGGATGCAATCAAAATACGCGCTTTTTTTTCTCGCGCTAATCCCAAGAGATTATGGGTCCCTAAAGACCCTACTTTTAAGGTTTGAATGGGTATTTTTAAATAATCGATAGGGCTTGCTGGCGAAGCAAAATGAAGAATATAATCCAAGGATCCCGGAACATGTACAAACTTGGTAACATCGTGATGATAAAACTCAAAATGAGCCATTGAAAACAGATGTTCAATATTTTTCAGATCGCCTGTAATCAAATTATCCATGCCTATTACATGAAATCCTTCTGCGAGGAAACGATCACACAGGTGAGAACCTAAAAAACCTGCTGCTCCAGTTATTAAAATACGTTTCATTTTTTTTGTATTACTTCTTTTGCGATTAAACCTAGGAACTTGCCATTATCGACAAAACTTCTTTTCCACATGCGCTTAGGCTCTTGTAAAAAACGATAGAACCATTCCATTCCCATTTTTTGAACCCACATAGGTGCTCTTTTAACTTTACCAGATAGTACATCAAAACTACCTCCTACACCCATAATAAAGCCCAAATCACGCAAGGACTCTTTATATGTAGATAAAAAAATCTCTTTTTTAGGAGAACTCATGGCAACAAAAAGATACGTGGATTGACTCTGTACAATTTCTTTTACGATTTCATTTTCTTCCGTTGTTTCGAAATATCCATTTCGGTAACCTCCGATGATTTCAGCTCCATATTTAGTGGAATAAATTCTTGCCACTTCAGTTACGACCTCTTCTTTGGCACCTAAGAGGTATATTTTCTCCTTTCTTTCACTCGCATTTTTGACCAAATTATCAAAAAGATCAATCCCGGCAACTCTTTCTTTCAATGGTTTTCCAATTATTTTAGATGCCCATACAACTGCCATCCCATCCACATTTACCAGATCCGCATTCAAAATACTTTCTTTCAATTCCGCATCTTTTTGCATATTAACCAACTTCGCTGCATTGACAACAATATGCAATATAGGTTGTTTATTATCAATGGATTCATTGATAATTGCAATCGTCTCAGACATCGTTAAATTAGCAATATCTATATCAAAAAGGTGTTGTGTTTCTTTCACTGATTAGTCTGTTTTTTTTACTATTTCATCATTATTTATTAAAAATAAAACCCAAAGAATGAAAAATATGGATGAAAAATTAACAAATAACTGCCCTGCAAAAATACTAATTATTAAAATATTCAAATAACAAAAAAAGATATATTGTTTTGTCCTACTATTCCTTGGTTTTACACCCACTCCTTTATAGTATAAATAAAATACATAAATCGTACCAAGACAGCCAACAAAAGAATATAAATCAACTATACTCATTTCAAACAACCCTAGTTCTTGTATTTTTCCACCAAAAAAATAATTTGTAATCCCCCATCTTTCTTTATACCTAAGCGTTTTTTCAATCAGCATTTGATCTCTAAAGCTCAACAAACTCGTGATTAATCCATATTCCGAATAAATGGTATGAAATAATTCATAGGTGGTGCGTAAGGTTTCAATAATTCGATTTTTTAATACTAAAATCAAGAAAAAAAGAAAAAACACACCTCCGTAAAAGGCCTTTTTTTTATATAATTGGTGGTACAAAAATAAATACATAAAAAACAATCCATTAAACAAGTAAATCCCCTTTGTTCCAACTAAAAAGGAACAAACCAATAAAATATAGAAAATCCATTTGGGGAAAAACGGTAGTCTATATGTATAATAATAACTTAAGGCAATACTTCCAATAAAAAAATAGGTAGCTGTGATTGATTTGTGCAAAATCCCTATATAACCGAATCTGTCCCCTTCAAAATAGGTTTTGAAAAGAGGAATATCAAAGAAAAAACCAAGATAAACAAAAAAGCAGATAACTAAAATTACATAGATTAAAAACCTTAAGCTATACTGTAACTGCCGTTGACTAGACTGTGCGTACAAAGATTGAAAAAAGAAAGCCATCACTATTCCTGCGCTATACAACATCCATTCCCGAATACAAGCAATCCAAGAAATAGCACGCCAAGATCCATATAAACTCCATTGGCCCATAAGAACCATAATTCCTAAACCAAAAACACCATAAAGAGGTAAATATTTCTTCCTTTGGGCTAAAATAAAAATCATAAACAACAAAAATGCAATTTTAATACCTTTGGCTACGAGGTAATAAGTAGGCGCCCAATGCTCTTCTATTATTCTAGCTCCGGTGAAATCCAAAATTAATTGCACCACCAAAAAAACACTGCCTATAACAACTAGTCTTTCGTTTTGTTTTTCCAACTTAAAAAAGTAAATAGATTTCCAAAAAACGCAAAAAAGATAATGGTAGTATTGAGATAGAGAACAGAATCAAATACGCAAGAGATTGCAATAGATAAAATCAGATAAAAATAAATTACATTTCTATCCAATAGCGCCAATCGAAATTGATAAAATAGATAGAAAATAAAACACCCCAATCCCAACAAACCATAAGCAAGTAAGAAAGATAAATACTGATTATGAGGGCCATATTCATATTCTAACGCATGCATTAAATTATCTTCTCTATAGGCTTGTAATACTACCGCATCGTCACTTCCTGAACCATACCCTATCAGTGGTTTTTTCATTGCATATTGGTATATAGCTTCCCAACGCGACATTCTACTATCATTTTTGTGTTGATCATCGTAAAGTGTTCCCTTATTATCTTTTAAATCCCAAATCAATTGATTCGTCATACGTTCATAAATATAGGTATCCTTAATTAAAATAATACCCGTAGTTAACAGCGATATCAATAGCACTACCAAACCTAGTAATATACCTTTTTTTGCATCATAAAGTATTTTTCCCCTTTGAATAAAATAATAGATTCCATATATGGCTATAAGTAGGTAAACTACTCGAGAATTGAGGAACAAAATACCTATCATCACTACCAAATTGATTCCAAGCTTACTATAGGTATTAAACCACCCCTTAGACTCATTAAGAATGACCAACGCAAATAAATAATACACTCCTAGTAGCGTAGGGTGAAACTTTAAAAGAGCTGTAAATTCATGATATGTGTAATAATAACCGAACAAGTCTTCTTCTATGATAAAAGCTCCATTTTCAAGAAAATATTTATAAAAGTTATAGCTTAATAAAACAGTGCTACTAACTGCACTACCATAAACAAAAAACTTAGTAGCTTTTTCTTTAATTGCCAAAAGGATGTCATAGGAAGCAAATAAAAATAAGAGTGGAACTAACAGATAGGAAAAATAATTCCCAAACAATCGAATACCTTTACTCACATAGTCTGTATATAGCAACCCTAAACCCAACCACACAATAATAATCGTCGTTGTTCCAAAAATAAATTTAGAACTCGTTTTTAAGTTTACCGAAGGTCTTTTCCCATTTTTAATAGCATATAGTACCAACGTGACACTAAAAAGTGCTAAGGCAACATTTCCAAACTTTGTATAAATTGGTGTTACAGCTCCAAAAAGAGCTGCAGCATATAAAACAAGTTTTCTATCCATCTATTTTCTTATAATATGCTAAAGACAAAACAAAACCTATAAAAACTCCTGCAATTCCAGAATTAAAGATATGACCTGAAAGGCAAGATAATAAAAAAAGAACGGTAAAGAGGATGAAACTCAACTTTGCATAAACAAACACAGAACGCTGTTTTATTACTTTCAGAATACTGAAAAAATACAACGCCAGCAAACCACCAAATAGGAGTATTCCTAAATAACCGTAGGTAAATAAAATATCTAGGATATCAATTTCTATTTTTTGGTTGGCCAATTCTTCAAACCTAAAATTACCAATACCTACCAGCCTTTCAAGGCTTGAATAACTATTTTCGAAGATAGGAATCATTTCTGCTAAATAGATATTTCTACTAGAAAGAATGAAAGTGATAAAATCCATTTTATCCCAAAAATGGGCATAACGCGTCATGATTGCAGAATTTTGGATGAATAAACTAATTCCAATGGCAAAAACCATAACTACTACAAGGGTATATACCAAGCTTTTAAAAACTCTTTTATCTTTAAAATTAAATTTAGTTGTTCCTAATACAATTAGCATATATACCAATACAATTCCCAAAATTCCCGTTTTTGAACTAATCAAAAGGCCCAAAAGAAAACTGGTTAATCCATAACCTATAAACAGCCGTATATTTCTATTGACTACCCAATAGTAATAGGCTATTAGCCCCGAAAGAATGAGTAACAAGGCAGATATTTCATTTCCTGCAATAAAGAACCCCCTTGAACCAATATTACCTGTGGTATACATAGGATAACCTATACCTATTAATTTCAAACTCAAACTAATTGCTAGTATAAAATAAGACAGTTTAATCCAAACGAAATATTTTGGTATCTGCGATTTATTTACAGTTGCTAAAACCTCTTTAAAATAAAAAAAAGAAATTAAAACAGTCAGGTACTTAAAGGAAAAAATCAAATCTTGTATGACAATATTAAAAGTAATTGTCTCCTTAGCCCATTGCAGGATAGAAGGGACAATCATCAAGCCTAAAAGCAACAAGATAAATAGAATATATTCTGGTGTTTTTAATAAGCGAATAAAAAAAAGAGCAACGATTCCCAGCTTATAAATTTGACTTATTGAAAATGGGATAGATATATTGTTCTCATAAAAGATTCCGTTAATTGAATCCACGATTAGCAAGGGGATCAATAAAACCCAAATTACCAAATCTACATCTTGTATTCTAATTTTAAATTTATCCAATTTATACTAACTTACGTAATACTTCTAATTCTTTTTCACCTTGCTTGTACCAATTAATTTGTTCCATACTGATTCTGCCATTCTCTACAAGTTTTTCTAGCAATTGTTTATCTTGAGAAATACGACCAATATCCTTCGCTAGCTCTTCCATGTTATCGTTTACTAGTCCTGTTTGATTAGCTCGAATAAACTCAGGGATTGCCGAATTAAAATTACTGATTGTCAGCAATCGAGAAGCCATCGCTTCACACATAATAACACCTTGAGAATCAAAGCGAGAAAAAGCTAAAAACATCCCATAGTTAGCAAACAGCATTGGCAATTCATTTCTTTCTATAAAATCATCAATTAGTTTAACTCTCTTTTCAAGTTTATAATGCTTAATCAAGTTTTCATATTCTGTCTTTAGAAAACCTTTGCCATAGATATCTAATGTAAAAGTATCAGGTAAGAAACGCATTAACTCAATAGACATATCTACACCATACTTTGGGTCATTCAGTGGTCGAATCGTAATTAATTTAAATCTATTTTCATACGTAAAAGGCACATCAAATAACTGGGTATCAATTCCATTTGGAATGGCATAAAAATTTTGGAAGGTCCGCTTAAAAATTTTCTCCGTATGATTTTTCATCCATTGAGAAGGTGTCAGCATCACATACGTATTAAATAAACTAATCTTGTTTAAAAAACGACTCATCAGGTAATGATTCCAACTATTAATATATAAATATTTAGCAATTCCTTTTAATGACCATTTAAAATCATATAGATAATCTGGATAAACCAAAACATCCGATCCATGTAAATAAAGGGCTGTTTTATACTTTCTTTTTCCAATTTCATTATAAATCGAAAACCCACCATCTTTCGTAGGGTATTGATTTAGCAAATGCAGATATAAAAGATCATAGTGCGCCAAGTCAATTTTAATTTCCTTTGCTAAATTTTCAATCACTTGTATACCTTGATAGGTATATTGGTTTTTATTTTTTGCGGGAACTAAAATTGTTACATCTACTCCTTGAGATTGAAAGTACAGGGCTCGAACATGTACAAACATATGGTTATATGGTTGATTTTCTTTTGGGTATCTCGATGTAATAATTGCTAACTTCATATGTACTAATCCTTTATTTAATCAAATAATAAAGAGATAAAAGAGTAAAAATTTGCTTCTCTCTATTATAGCCTGCTTTATGTTCTTTAAAAACTTGTAAAACTGCTTTTCTATCGAATAGTTCAAAATAAACATTTTTATCACTATTACTTAAGAGATTTATATAATAATCGCCTAAATCTTCTCTAAACCATTTTTCTGTAGGAGATAGAAATCCTTTTTTGGGTCTATTTATGATTTCTTGAGGCAAGATGTCCTTGGCGAATGTTTTGTGTATTCTTTTAGTTTCACCCTTGCCTATTTTATACTCATAAGGCAAAGACTCTAAAAATCGAACCAACTCCATATCGAGCATGGGAACTCTTGTCTCTATGGTGAAATTCATGGAAACTTTATCGGTATACATCAGTAGGTCATCGGCTAAATTCATTCTCAAATCAACAGCCATCATTCCTTCTACACCTCTTTTCTCCTTACAATTAAGTAAATTATAATAGTAAGCTATCCTTTCATAGCTCTTTGTATCCGCACAGTTTATTAAATTCTTAATTTCTTTATCCGTAAATAAAGAATAGATATTTTCCCAACGTTTTATTGGATCTGCTATAGACAACGATTGTGTGGCTCGAATCCATTTTTCTTTTTTTGAAAGTTTAGCAATTGGTCGCATTAAATCGAAAAGGAAAGACGGGTATTTATTGGCCATAATTTCTCCCTTGTAACGTGCATATCCTCCAAGAGGTTCATCTGCTCCTTGCCCAGTTAAAACTACTTTCAAATCTTTACTTACGGCTTCATTCAAGTAATACATAGGTAAAATAGACGTCGTTCCCAAAGGCTCTTCGACAATTTTACAAGTTTCTTCAAATATTTTCTTGAAATTTGAGGAGGAGATAACAATACTTTGATGCTCTGTTTTCAGAAAATCTGCTGACTGCTGAGCATCTTCCAGTTCATTTGAAAACTCATTTTCCTCAAAACCAACGGTGTAAGTCTTAATCTTCTTTTTAGAATGCTGCTGAGCGAAATACGTCACTAAAGCAGAATCAATTCCACCACTTAACAATGAACCAATTTCGACATCAGACATCAGCTGTCTTTTTACAGCCTCTTCAAACAATTGACCATATTTATCAACGGCCTTATTGAAACTGTAATTAGTCGTTATTTCAACTTTACTTATATAGGAAGTAATACCTACGTTATTTTCTTTTTTGTTCAAATCGTAGGCTAAGATATGCCCAGGACGCAATTTTAGAATATCTTTATAAATGGTATCTGGTGCAGGATTGTATCTAAGCTTAAGCAATTCTGCGACATGTTCTTTATTGATTTCAAGCCCCTTCTTGTATTCTCGCAAAGGTCGAATCTCTGAAGCAAAAAACAATTGATTTGATTCATTTAAAAAATAATAAAGGGGTTTTACTCCAAATGGATCACGAACCAAGTATATCTTTTGATTTTTCTTATCTAACAGACATAAACTAAAAATACCATTAAAGTCCTTTACTGCCTCAATACCAAATTTAGCTAAATAGTAAAGGATGGTTTCTGTATCAGAATTTCCTTTAAAATCAACTTCCACAAGTTTCTGTCTTAGTTCTAAATGATTATAAATTTCACCATTGAATACAAGAACAAAATCCTGTTCATCTGTCGTCATTGGTTGATATCCCGCTTCCGTTAACTCAACAATAGCAAGACGTCTATGTCCCAAATAAACCTTGTGCTCTCCTAGTGTGAAATCTTCTATAGCCCCACTATCAGGACCTCTATGATATATCGTATTTAAAATTTTTTCATCAAATGACAAATTAACACTTCCTAAGATTCCACACATAACTTATTCTTTTTTAACTGCTTTTCTCCAATAAACAAGACTAAAATAAATACAACAAACGTTGAGATTACATTTGTTCCAATAGCACCCATTATACCATATTTTGGCAATAATGTCAATATTGCTGTTAGATTTACTATTGCCCCTATAACCATAATAATAAAACGCTTTTTTTGTTTGTTTAAAGCCACAAACAACATCTCATAGCCTGAGTAAACAAAGCTAAATAAAATGATCGCTAATACCCCTATATAAGCCTTATTCAACGTGTCTGTTAGCTCTAATTTAGCTATTTTAAATAAAATAACTTCTCTAAACCAATACATCCCTAGTAAAATTACAACTAAACCAGGAATAGCTATCTTTTGCAAGGAATGAAATAACTTTTCTTTTTCACGCAAGGAAACATTCTTTATTTGGTTTAACAATACTTGAGAAAAGGCTAAATTCAGTAAGGCAAAAGGAGCTACAATTAACAATAACCCTCTGTATATCCCATATATTTCATCACTAACAAACAAGGGCAACAGCAGCATTCCACCTTGCACAAAAGAGGCTGTAACAATGTCTTGTAGTCCGAAATATTGTCTCTCTTTCCAAACGGAATTCAATTCTTTTGTTGTAAATAAACTAGTTATTCCGGCCAATAAAGAAATTCCCTTTGTCAAAGACAGTATAATAGCGGTGGTTATAAGATTAAAAGTTATGATTAGATAAAAAATAGTGTCGATTTCCAGTCCATCTCCATAGATTAAATAACCAATCAATCCAAAAATCAAAACAGAGAAAACAATATTAATTTTCAGTTCAAAACCAAATTTTCCAATGCCTTTTAAATAAGAAAAAAGGATGTTATTAATACTAAATACAATCCCTAGCGTACAACCTAAATACATTAGATAACCATAACTATTGACTTGCAACAAATCGGCAAGGAAAATTAGCAGTAATACTCCCAAAGATAAAAGCAATAGTAGAAGCATTGAGGATTGGAGTTCTCTGCTGTTATCTTTATTTACACTCGCCTCCTTAATCAAGTAAAATTGACTTCCAAAAGGTAAAATTGAAACTAAAATATTGGCAAAAGAATAAATAAAGGAAAAGGTTCCGAAAGGAATTATTCCCAATGTAGATAACAAGACAATATTTAATAACCAACGCGAACCAAACTGTAACCCTAATGACAGGTTGTTTATAATTATATTTTTTATAAACTCTTTATTCATTAATCAACCCTATTTTTCTTACTTATATTTAAATGAAATGGTATCCTACCCTAATATCTTGTATAAAGACTACTTTAATTTATTTAATGCTTTCTCTACTATCGGTATTGCTCTATCCTAAAACACTATACTTTGGTCTCCTTGCTTTTGTTGGATATTCCGCTGTTGAGATTGGGTTTACCTTTATTTCTATCTTATTTTTATTAAAAATGGATACGGCAAAATCATACCAACTGCAAATTAAATCACCTCTATAGTGATACAATCCAAATTTATGGGTTTGAATCAAAGCCAGTATAAAATGACAAATGTCTACTGCATCGGTCGGGCATCCTATCTGATCGTTTACCACATTAATCTCCGATTTTGATTTTGCTAAATTCAACATTGTATTTTCAAAATTGTGACCAAATGCTGAATATATCCAGGAAGTTCGCACAATGTAATACTTAACTAATAATTCTTGAATATATTGTTCTCCCTTTAGTTTCGACGCCCCATACACATTAATAGGATTAGGTAAATCCGTTGGCACATAGGGTTCTGTTTTTTCTCCATCAAAGACAAAATCCGTAGATAAATGAACGAAGGTAGTATTAAATTCCAGACATACTTCCGCTAAGTTTTTACATCCCTCTGCATTTATGTGATACGCCAACTCTTTTTCATCTTCTGCCCTTTCTACATTCGTATACGCCGCAAAATTAACACAAAAATCCGGATTTAATTTCTTAAAAATAGACCTGCAATTCTCAATATTTGACACATCTAACATCTTTCTTGTTAAAAAAACAAAATCAACAGCAATATACTGAGCAGCAATGGACTGCATTGCTTGGCCCATTTGCCCATGTGCACCGGTTATAAGAACTTGAATCATAAGGGGTCTAAGGCATTAAATTGAGGCAATACTAAATCTTTTTCAGCAATAATATAATCCTGTTCTAAGCTTGGCCATTGAATTGCTAAGGCAGGATCGTTATATCTAATCCCACTCTCCGTTTCTTTTGCGTAATAATTATCGCATTTATAAGCAAAAACTGCCGTTTTACTAAGCACTAAAAAACCATGCGCAAATCCTTTAGGAATAAACAACTGCTTGTGTTCTACATCATCTAACAACAAGGTCAAATGCTGCCCATACGTGGGTGAATCTCTTCTTAAATCAACAATTACATCGAGTATCTCTCCTTGAATTACACGCACTAATTTTGCTTGCTGAGCGGCTCCTTTTTGAAAGTGCAAGCCTCTTAAAGTTCCCCTTTGAGAATAAGACTGATTATCTTGTACAAAATTGACTTTTAATCCTGTTTTTTCTTCAAAATCTATTTGGTTAAAACTCTCAAAAAAATACCCTCTTTGATCCGTAAATACTTGAGGCCGTAAAATAAAACAATCTTTAAATTTAGTCGACTCAACCTTCATCCCTTATGCCCTCTTTTTATAATATCTTACAAAATCGATTAACATTCCTATCGCTAAGAACAAAAGTACAAATTTCACCCCATCCTTCGCTATTTGCTTTCCTATAGAGCTACCATCATCCATCAATTGTTCTGTTTTCTCTATATAATCTAGAACAAACAAAACTTGTTTTTCTTCTAATTGTACGCGTTCGATCTGCGCTAATTGTGCAATCGTCATTTTCTTTTTATTCAATACCTCCAAATATTGTGCTTGCTCCGCAGCTCCTTTTTGAGCCTTATTTTGTAACAGAGAAGCGTAAACGGTAATTGCATTTAGTTCTTCTTCTAACCTATCTTTCTCTGCGATTAGATTTTTTATATTTAGTTGTTTTCGCGCAGCAAAATACGTCTGTTGATTGAAGTGATTTTGTAAATCGCTTACAAATTTTTCAATTTCGAAAGGACTAGTCGCTTGTATTGTCAGTAACTGATACGGATAGTTTTTACTCAGCGTATAAAAGTTTATCGCTTCATCCATAGTCGTTGCCTTAGAAGCCAAAACTTCAAAAACTTTCGCATATAAGCTATCTTGACTTACAAAAGCAAAAACATCGTCAATCCCTACTAGTTTCGCCGTTTTAATTTGGGTATAGTTCAGCTTATCTCTGAATTTAGTTTGAACTAATTGATCCAAATAATCAATACTATTGTATTGGGGAGCAACTAAAATACTGTATTCCACTTCATTACTTGCATCAAATTCAGGCACTTGTGACCTCTTTTGATGTGCACTGTATTTCATGTAGCCCATGCCTAGTCCTACAACCAAGCCCAATACGATATACACCCATTTTTTTGCGAAATACTGCATCGTTTTAAAAGCAAAAAAGCCCATAGCATCCAAAAGTGATACGGTAGCCTTTCTTATATCCAATAAATTTGCTTCATCAAATTCGCTATTTTGTTGCTTCTCTGGTTTTTCCATGCTATTTACTATTAAAAATTTGCTCCAATATTTTAATTGTAATCAAATATGTTGGTTTTACCCCCGTTGTGCCTAATCCTCCAGAAGCTAATGTACTTCCTGTTTCTAAAGGATTATCAGAGGCATAATACGCATATCTCACTTTTACCTCAGGATTAATGCTTTTTCGAATTTTTGAAGCAGATTGAATCGCTTTTTGGTAATGGGCTCCTTCCATTTCCAATCCAATTACGCCCCAAGTTGAATCGTGGAAGAACTTCAATAAGTCCTTATTTTGCAGAGACGTTCCCAATACGGTAACCATTGTTCCTCCAACTACAGGAATACCCTGATTATCAAACATCTCCACCGTCAATTCATTATCAAAAGGATAATTATCTCCTGTTCCTTCATTAATATGGGCAAATGGAATCATAATGTCTCCTTTTCCGCCTTCTAAAATCCCCGCTTTCCCCATGATAGAAACGGATTCAACATTTAATCGAATCTGTTTTTTAAAGGGTTTCAACAACTCATCTATCGTTTCATAGGCTTGTTCTCCAAAAGCATAATCCATCACAATAATAACGGGAGGTTCGCTTTCGAAATGCACGTCTTTAAAATTCGTTTGTTCAAAATTGATTAGAGCGGTATCAAAAATTTGCACGTCAATATTCGTTCCTGAATCACCTGGCAAGAAGATCATCCCCTCTTTCTCCGCGCGTTCTCTCACTAGATTTCGCAAAGGTTTATTTTCAGGTTTACTCAACTCTTCATAAACCTCTATCTCTTCCGTCGCTTCTATTTCACCTTTACTTACCGCTGGGGCAAAGATAGAATTCATCACACTGTGCATATTTGCACTGATAACGTGAATAGGGCGCTCTAAAAGTCCTTTTTCAACCAAAGCTTCTTTGATGCGATCGGACCAAACCTCTCCGTAAATATGGTGTCCTAAACGCTCGCGTAATAAAGGACTAAATGTGATTGTTCGCTTATTATTGTCTACGTCTTCTTCTATGGCTAGTTTACCAAGCCAATAGATAACATCTAAAAAGCGATCTGGATTTTCTGCAATTGCAAATTTCTCATAGACCGCCAAAACTTCAGCAAATGATCGTCCTAAAACATTAGCCAAATGAGACATAATTACCTCTTTTTCTTGTAATTCTAAAGCTTCTGTTTGCTGTGCTGCACTTTCAATTTTTTTCCAATCACGGGTTACTCTTCCATCTTCATCAATCAAAACTCTATTTTTGATTTTGTGTGATTCGATGAAAATAAAAGTCAAATGCGTTAATACATCATAGATATCTGACCTTCCTCTTGTAATTTCAATATTCATTTGCTCCTCGTCAATGCGATAGCAATTTCTTCTGCGTTTTGGCGGGACAATTGCTTGAAAATGTGAGAAAGAATACCCTTCATCAGAGGTTAGATTTATATATCTACACTCCTCAATACCGATAGGTAAACGCTCAATAACATATAGTAATCCATCTAATTCTACTTTCTCTTCTGCAATCGTACCATAAATCTCTGGTCGCAGTTCTAATAGAGCTTCACGTAAGGTATCTCCAGATACGCCCATGGGTTTATAGAATCCTCTATTAAACAAATGACGCATTGTAATATAAATGCGCTCAATTGCTGCTGAAGAGACTTGTGCTCTTGTTCTTGAAATATTTTTTATCTCTCCCATAGTCCTCATTTTTATTTCTTTACTATTCATTTATTTTTAATTGATCCACAATCGAGCGGTCATTGCTCAATCGCGGTAATTTATTTTGACCTCCTAACTTTCCAATACTTTTCATGTAGGCATGGAAGCCTTCTTTTTGTACAGATTGAATCACCAGTGTACGCAATACTTTGCCTACAATCAGATCTTCGTAATACGCATTTTGTTTGCGCAGGGCCTTATCAATTTTCAAGGCAAAAGCATCCATATCCGCTGGTGCTTGTCCAAATTCAATAAACCATTCATGGAACGGCAATCCTTCAGCAGGTGTAATTTGCGGAGCCACTGTAAATTCATTGACCTGCACTTCTGTGCCTTCCATCGCTTGTTGCAATGCTGTTTCAACCTCTTTGCCAATCACATGTTCACCAAATGCCGAAATAAAATGCTTAATTCGTCCCGATACTACAATGCGATACGGTTTTAAATTGACGAATTGAATCGTATCTCCAATATTATAACCCCATAATCCTGCATTGGTTGAAATAATTAATACATAGTTTTGGTTTAATTCAACTTCACCTATGGTATATCGTTTGGGATTATCCGCAAAAAATTCTTCTGCTTTAATAAACTCATAAAAGATTCCTGCATTCAACAGCAATAATAAGCCTTTTTCAGTTTGTGAATCTTGATACGCAAAAAAACCTTCCGAAGCGGGAAATAATTCAATAGAAGGTACTTTTCTACCGATTAACTGTTCAAATTTAGCGCGATAGGGTTCAAAATTAACGCCTCCATAAATAAACAAATTAAACTGCTTAAATAGTTCACCTACTCCTTTTCCTTCTCTGGCTTTTAATCGCTCAAAATACATCTGTACCCAACTTGGAATACCTGATATAACGGTCATGTTTTCGTGAACCGTTTCTTCTACAATGGCCTCAATTTTCGTTTCCCAATCTTCAATGCAATTGGTTTCCCAACTTGGCAATCTATTTTTTTGCAAATAGGCAGGAACATAATGGGCCACAATGCCTGATAATCGCCCCAATTTTATCCCATTGATTTGTTCTAAAATAGGACTTCCTTGAAGAAAAATCATCTTGCCATCAACAAAATCAGCAATTCCTGTTTCATGAACATAGGCAAGAATAGCATTTCGAGCCGCTTCAATGTGATACGGCATCGATTCTTTCGTTAGGGGAATATACTTTGCCCCCGAAGTTGTTCCCGATGTTTTAGCAAAATACAAGGGCTTACCCAGCCATAGTACATCTTCCTCCCCTTTGACAACGCGATCTACATACGGTTTTAATCCTTCATAATCTCGCACCGGAACCCTTTGTACAAAAGTTTGGTGATTGGTAATCGAATCAAAGTTATGATCTTTACCAAAGGCGGTATGTTTGGCCTGTTCAATTAAATGCGCTAAAACTTTAGCTTGAGTTTCAACTGGATTATTTACCCATTTTTGGGTTTTCTTATGGATAATAGAAGCAAATAGCTTTGCTCCAATGGATTTTATAGACATAATGGTTTATTCTAAATCAATAAATAACGTAGCATCTAATGGGTAATTGTCCTTCCACAACTCAAAATGCAAATACGGTTGACTCACCTTTCCTGTTGTTTCATCTTGGTTATAAAAACCTAAGACATCCCCCGCTTGAACCGTTTCGTATTTATTTTTTGTAAGAGACGATAAATGCTTATAAATAGAACTAATTCCCTCTTCATGTAATACAATGACAGTATAACCATCGTTAATTGTCCAATCAACAAAAATAACAGTTCCCTTGGCTACGGATTTTACTAATGAATTTTTAGGTCCTGTAAAATCAATGCCAAAGTGCATCGATCGAGGATCGTACTTGCGAATAATAGAACCTTCTATAGGTGAAAAAAGCACCGTACGCACTCTTGCTTCCGCATTGGTCAACAAGTTGTACTTGTCCTCTTGTCTTACATACTCTCGAAGCTCCAAATCTTTTTCACTTGATTTGGTATGTTCAATCGCGTTTAGGGGGGTTCCTGTTTTTATTAAAGAATCAACACTAGCAGCGGTTACTTCGATATCGCCAAGTAAGACGCGTTTGACCGCGGCCACATAATGCTCATTTTTTCTAATTTCCGATTCTAAGGAATCGACTCTCAAAGCCAAATCAATCGATTTTTGCTTCAATTCTGAAGAAGAATAACCTGGAATATACTCTTTCAAAGGGGTTGACACTAACAAAAGAACATTGGAAACAAGCAATAAAAAGACAATGGTAGTCGTAGCACCTACTACATTTAAGAGGTTCAATTTGAACGAACTTACATCTTCAAATGTGCGGTCATTCACTACTACTATTCTATATTTATCTAGAAGTCTTTTTTTCCACTTCCTCCATTGAAGTCCTTTCTTAGACATAAGTTACTTGTTTTCTACACAAATATATACATTAAAAAAATTGACTTCTGCTCTTTTTTGGTTTTATTCACATATTAAATTCGTCCTAATGTTAATATTATTGACCTAAAAGTTAAATAACACAAGCAACCAATAAACGGAATCGGTTTTTCTTCCTATATTTGTTTTTATTAAAATCTTCAAACAAATTAATATGAACTCATTACATATTTTTTTAGGAATGCCTGGACCCTGGCAAATTGTAATTATCGTTGCCTTAATCCTATTGTTATTTGGTGGTAAGAAAATTCCTGAATTGATGAAAGGACTAGGAACAGGGATTAAAGAATTCAAGGATGCTACGAAAGACGATTCTGCTCAACAAGCATCTAAGAAAGAAACAACGAAAGAAGACACCTCTAAAACGGAATAATTCATTTGAATCTCGATATCAACATGCGCTATAAGAAATTATAGCGCATTTTTTATGGCTTAAAGTCAAGCTAACTCTAGTCTATCCTTCTGTGTTAACTACAAAAAAAGTACCTGTTAAAACAACGCTTAACAGGCACTTCACTTATAAAACATAATAAAAACACTACATAATTTACTAGCTTCTTACAACGAAGCAGATTTCTTTTTCTTATTTAAAAGAAATCAAATAGTGTGCCAAGTTAAGTGTTTTGATATATAATTACAGAATCATCGATAATTGAATGCGTTTTTTGGCTACATCCACATCCACTACTTTCACTTGAACGTGTTGGTGTAATTTCACCACCTCATTGACATCTGAAACGAATCCTTCTTTGAGTTGCGAAATGTGAACCAACCCACTTTCTTTAATTCCCACATCTACAAAGCAACCAAAATTCGTAATATTATTTACGATTCCTGGTAATATCTGACCTATTTTCAAGTCTGTTATTTGCTTAACGGAAGGATCAAATTCAAATACTTTAGCCGCTCTACGCGGATCTAAGCCCGGTTTTTCTAACTCTTTGATTATATCCGTTAACGCAAGCGCACCGATATCGGCTGTTTCGTATTTCTTTACGTCGATTTTGCGAATCGTTTCTGAATTCGCCATTAACTGATGCACCGTTAATTTTAAATCTTTGGCCATTTTTTCAACAATTGCATAGGCTTCCGGATGTACTGCAGAATCATCGAGGGGGTTTACTGCATTTTTAATTCGAATAAACGCAGCGGCTTGTTGATAGGCTTTTTCTCCTAAACGCGGTACTTTCTTTAACGTAGCACGAGAAGTAAAAGCCCCGTGTTCTGCGCGATATTGTACGATATTTTCAGCCATCTTTTCTCCTATTCCTGAAACATAACTCAACAGAGATTTACTGGCTGTATTTAAATTAATCCCCACTTTATTCACGCATTTCATCACCACCGTATCCAATTCACTTTTCAACAGGGTTTGATCTACATCGTGTTGGTATTGCCCTACGCCAATAGCCTTGGGATCAATCTTTACTAATTCTGCTAAAGGATCTGCTAATCTTCGTCCAATAGAAACGGCTCCTCTAACGGTAACATCGTAATTGGGGAATTCCTCTCTTGCAATTTTAGAGGCTGAATAAACCGATGCACCCGCTTCATTCACCACAAAGACTTGCAAAGGTTTATCAAAGGCAATTTTCTTAATGAAAAATTCCGTTTCTCGCGATGCGGTACCATTGCCAATCGCAATGGCTTCAATGCGGTAGGAATTAACCATAGAACGTATTTTTTTCATTGCGATACCGCTATCTTTTTGTGGGGGATGCGGATAAATCGTTTCGTTGTACAACAGATTGCCATTTTCATCCAAACAAACAATCTTACAGCCAGATTTATAGCCAGGGTCAATGGCTAAAATGCGTTTTTCTCCCAAAGGAGATCCCAATAGTAATTGAGCTAAGTTATCGGAAAAAACGGCAATTGAATTTGCATCTGCTTTTTGCTTCGCTTCGCTTAAAACTTCATTGGACAAAGCAGGTTCTAATAAGCGCTTATAGCTATCCGCAGTGGCTTTTTTCAAGTAAGCAGCAGCATCGCCTTTGCTTTTTACAATCGTCTGTTCAATAAATTGAAGGGCATCTTCTTTATCAACGGCGATATTCATTCGAATATACCCTTCTTTTTCAGCGCGTAAAATAGCCAATACACGATGGGCTGGCGCTTTATATAACGGTTCAGACCATTCGAAATATTGTTCGAACTTTTGTGCACCTTCTTCTTCTATTTTTGCTTTTACAACTTTGGTTGTAACAACAGCCTCTCGTTGAAATTTTCGTCTCAACGCTTTGCGGATATACAGATTTTCATTGATCCATTCCGCAATAATATCACAAGCGCCTTGAATGGCCTTTTCTTCATCTGCTACCTCATCGGTTAGATATTTGCTGGCAATGGATTCTATATCAGTTGCATTTTGAGCCATGATAATCTTTGCCAAAGGCTCTAATCCTAAAGCTCTAGCGGTATCTGCTTTTGTTTTTCGCGTTTTTTTATAAGGTAAATACAAATCCTCTATTTCAACCAAATCGAAACTCTGTTCAATTTTAGCACGCAATTCATCGGTTAATTTACCTTGTTCTTCAATAGAAGCTAGAATAGATTCCTTGCGTTTGACAATACCTACATATAACTCGCGGTACTTGGCAATTTTTTCAATAGCAACTTCATCTAAATTTCCAGTTCTATCTTTTCTATAACGAGCAATAAACGGAATCGTACAAGCTTCATCTAACAAGGCTAGTGTATTTTCAATACTTTTTACAGATGCATCTAACGCTTGTTGAATAAAATGAATCAACGTCATAATATATTATTTTAAGAATAGCTAAAATACTACCTTTGCGTCAATAAATAAATCCCATGAAGTTTTTATTCTTTTACCTCTTTGCCATTAACTATATCACTTTTACTATGTTTAAGATTGATAAAGAAAGAGCACAGAAAAACAAGAATAGAATAGCAGAAAAAAATCTACTTACCCTTTGTTTTTTAGGCGGTAGTGTAGGGGGGTGGTTCGCCATGAGAAACTTACATCACAAAAACAAAAAACAGAGTTTTAAACTGATGTTTTATGCCGTTTTTCTTGTACAGGTACTTTTGTTTTTTGCTTTGTTTCGAAGATAAAATCAGGAAACTAAACTTGCGCTTAATCTTAATAGGGGTATTCTCTTTGCTTGGATGCAACTTCTAACTCACAAGCATACTCTTTTTCAACATTTTTTTAAATCTTTCAGAAAATTCAATTTCTAAATTCTGATTACCCTTTCCTTCTAAATAAAAATTTAATACTTCTTCATTAAAATATTCTAGCACAAAAGAGACCTCTTCCTTCCATATACTCTCATCGAAGATTCGTTGAAACTCAAGAAATATTTCCTCCTTTATTTTACCCTCATTATATTCCTCGATTCTTCCTTCTTTACTATTTTCTACTATATTTTTAAAGAAATAGATCAACTTTACAACTACACTTTTTCCAACACCTTGTAGACCTATTAGTATAGTAATAGATTTAATTTCCAAGTCTAATTTTTCTATACCTGCAAAATTTCTAATTGATAGTTTTTCCATAATTTCCCGTACACTCTTTTTTAGAAAGACCTTATAAAAACACAAATTTAGTATTCACCATAGACCATGCTAATACAATACACTTTCTCAATTTTTATTTTAACCCGCAATAAAGAATTACATCTCCTTGTTTTTCAATATCTTTAAACATTAACCAAGTCTTTTAATTCAACTAAAATTGCAATGAAGTATTGTGTTTTTCTATTCCTCAGTTTCCTTAGTCTTTCTTGCGATAAAAAAATAAATTTCACCCTCATTGATTCTTTTTTAGAAACAAATACAACTCAAGAAGCCTTAACGGACTCGTATATTAATTCTTCTGGAATGACCCTACAAACCCGATACAATCTCCCCTCAGGATACAAAAGAAAAACGTATACGACCAAAGAATTCGGTTATCACTTGCAGAATTTGCCTTTAAAAGCGTACGGTGAAAAAGTTAAATACCATAATGGCAAAGAAAAAAACAAACCTCAGGTATATTCATCGGTAATCGATTTGCCTATTGGTACCAAGGATTTACATCAATGTGCGGATGCAACCATGCGCTTGCGCGCTGATTTTTTATACCAACAAAAAAGATACGATGAGATTGCCTTTCTTTTTAATGATGGCAAACCTCGTTTTTATACAGACTATGTTCAAGGTGATTTTTCTAAAACTAAATATTGGGCTTATCTCGAACATATTTTTATGTATGCCAATACCGCTTCTTTAAAACAACAGCTCCAGGCTGTATCAAGAGATAAGGTACAAATTGGCGATATTCTCTTGCAATCTGGCAAACCGTATGGACATGCCGTAATTGTCGTCGATATGGCTCAAAATGAAGCGGGCAATACAGTTGTGCTACTTGCTCAAAGCTATATGCCTGCACAAGAATTACAAATACTAAAAAATCCATACGCCCAAGGGGATAATCCTTGGTATGACGTTACTAGCCATACTATTAATACCCCCGAATGGAGGTTTACTTCAGAAGATTGGAAAACCTGGTAAACTCCAGTATAGGTATAACTATTTTTTGCTTAAGAGCAAGCGATTTTATTCACTCTTGTTGCGTGTCTTCCACCTTCAAAAGCGGTATTTAAAAACGTTTCTACCATTGCCACGGCTTGTTCAATCGAGGTGAATCTAGCTGGAATACTCATTACATTCGCATCGTTGTGTAAACGCGCCAATTCAGCAATTTCTTTGGTCCAACACAACGCACAACGCACGCCTTGGTGCTTATTTGCACTCATGGCAATGCCATTGCCACTGCCACAAATAACAATGCCGAAATCTACCGTTCCATTTTCTACAGCTGTAGCGACTTGATGTCCAAAATCGGGGTAATCTACCGAATCAAAACTATCTGTTCCATAGTTGGTTACTTCATATCCTTTGGCTTGTAAAAAATCGACAATTGCCTTTTTATAAGCTGGACCTGCATGATCATTTCCGATTGCTATTTTCATTTTTTCGTTGTGTTTAGTTAGGGGACAAAGGTAAAACTTTTGGGTTTTATAATCCTAATTCTTCTACAGCAATTTGGCGCATTTCCACCTTTCTAATTTTGCCAGAAATGGTCATGGGGAAAGAAGTGACAAACTTCCAATATTTGGGAATTCGATAATAGGCAATCTTCTGATCGCAGAATTCAAACAGGCTTTCTGCTGTAGCGGTACTCTCTTCTTTTAGAATCACCCAAGCCATTACCTCTTCGCCGTATTTTTCACTGGGTACACCAATAACTTGTACATCTGCAACCTCTGGATGGGTATACAAAAAGTCTTCAATCCATTTGGGTGAGATATTCTCTCCTCCGCGAATAATTAAATCTTTAATTCTTCCCGTAATAGCAATAAAACCTTCCTCGTCCATCGTTGCCAAATCGCCCGTATGCATCCATCGGTTTTCATCGAGTACTTCGGCCGTTAAGGTGCGGTTATTCCAATATTTAAGCATGACGGAATACCCTCTTGTACACAGTTCACCCGCCTCACCCCGAGGAACAATACCGCCTGTTTCAGGATCAATAATCTTAATTTCTAAGTGATCTTGGACGGTACCCACCGTACTCACTTGTTTTTTGATATCAATACCGATGTGAGTTTGCGTAGATACCGGAGAGGTTTCGGTCATACCATAACAAATACTCACTTCATCCATATTCATTTCACTTTTCACTCGTTTCATGATGTGTTCCGGACATAGAGATCCAGCCATTACACCTGTGCGCAAAGAAGATAAATTGTACTTTTTAAAATCCGGCAACTGCAACTCTGCAATAAACATCGTTGGCACACCATACAAAGACGTACATTTTTCACGCTCTACTACCTCGAGTGTTTTTGCAGGATCAAAACTATCATTTGGAATTACAATCGTCGCTCCATGTGAAGTACAGCACAAATTGCCAATTACCATACCAAAACAATGGTAAAAAGGCACGGGTATACACACGCGATCTTGGGGTGTATACTTGAGGCGAATTCCAATAAAATAGCCATTGTTTAGAATATTGTGATGCGTTAAGGTTACGCCTTTCGGAAATCCTGTTGTTCCAGAGGTATATTGAATATTAACTGCTTCACCAAATTGGACGGAGGCTTCTATTTCTTCTACGATCTGTGTATCTATTTCAACAGCTTTGTCCAAAAATACCTGCCATTCTTCCCCTAAAAAAACAACCTCTTTTAAAGAAGGACAATCTTCGCGTATCAACGAAATCATTTTCCTATAATCACTTGTTCGATAGGATTCCGCAGAAACAATCGCTTTTATTTCGGATTGATTCACTGCAAATTCTAATTCATGAGCGCGATAAGCCGGATTTAAATTCACCAAAATAATGCCAATTCGCGCGGTTGCATATTGTAACAATACCCATTCGTAACAGTTTGGTGCCCAAATTCCGACACGATCACCCTTTTCAATACCTAGTCCTAAAAGCGCTTTAGCTACTTGTTGCGTTTGCTGATAAAATTCTCGGTAGGTTGCTCGATACTTTTGATGCACACTAATTAAAGCTTCATTATCAGGGTATAAATTGGTGATCTTTTTCAAATTTTCACCAATTGTCTCTCCCAATAAGGGAATACTGGATGCGCCATGCACGTAGGATATTGCTTTCATCGTTTGTTTTTGTTTTTAGGATTGGTTTTTCTAAAATACAAAAAATACGGCTATTTCTTGTCTTTTATACTATTTACAACCTTGCTTTTCTATCACTTTCTGGTATTCGCCGTATACTAAGATAAAAACGGTCTACAATTAGTCTTTATCCCTCTCAAATAGACCTTCCTGAGTCAAGCCTTCTAAAGAAAATATTTCAACAAGCCCCTTTGCGCTATTTATATACTTGTACTTTGAACCCTGTTTGTGAATCCTTCAAGATTACCACAACAGAGCTTCAACAAATTGCTCATTAGGCTAGTATTGTTGAAGAACTGTCGAAGAACTGTCGAAGAACTGTCGAAGAACCTCTAGCTACAACTAGTATATACGGAGGGTAGAGGGAGAGTATTCCTAGTAAAAAGGCTACAAAAGACAGCAAAAAGCTTAAAAAAACAGTCGCTTTTTTTTCATTCATTCAACAGCACCCTAGGGTATTTTAGCATAAAAAAAGAAATAAACAAGGTAAAAATGAAAAAAAAGGAATATTTTTGCCTTTAATTCCGAACGTGAATTGCGCATTCAAAGGCAATAGACAAAGAGAAAATCATTGAAAATACTTAGACTTCGAGTTCTTCTTCTTGCTGCCTTTTTCTCAAAAAATGAAAAACTATACTTTGATATAGTGGAGATTAGCACACTTTTTTAGCGCAAGTAATTCACAATAATAACACAAAAAATAAACTTTTGTTCAGTAGAATAAAGAGTATTTCGTACATTTAAACAAGTTTCTATCGTCTCAAGACGAGGAAAAAATCAAAAAAAATGGCAAAAAAAATTAGACATAAAAAGAAAAAACAATTTGATTTTTCAAATAAGATTTTAAAATTTTTAGGACAGAGTCCTTCAAAATCTTACAACTATAAACAACTTGCTGCCCATTTAGAAGTAATTGATACACAAGGCAGAAATGAAATTATTAAAGAACTAAAATTTTTACTTTCCAAAACACTGATTGAAGAAGTGGAATTGGGTAAATATCGCTTTGTCCCTAAAGCAAATTACGTAGAAGGCCATATTGATATGACCAGTAAAAAAACCGCTTATTTGGTTAGTGAGGAACTGGAGGAGGATGTTTTCATTCCTACCAACAACCTTAACAAGGCCTTAGATGGCGATTTAGTAAAAGCATACATCTACAACAAGCGAAGCGGCAAGAAGCCGGAAGCAGAAGTGGTTGAGATTTTAGAACGCCACCGTACCCAGTTTGTTGGGGTTATTGATATTCAGAAAAACTTTGCTTTTGTTACAACTGCAGATGCAAAGATGTACACGGATATTTTTATTCCCAAAGACAAATTCTTTGGTGCTCAACCCGGAGATGTTGTTTTAGTGGATTTAGAAGATTGGCCAGAGCGCGCAGATAGCCCTTTTGGTAAAGTCGTTAAAGTACTGGGGAAACAAGGGGAACACAATACAGAGATCCACGCTATTTTGGCGGAATATGGATTGCCTAGTGAATTTCCGAAAGAAGTAGAAGAATTTGCAAATAAAATAGACACTTCCATCCAAGAGGAGGAAGTAGCGAAACGCCGTGACATGCGTGAAATACTGACTTTCACTATTGACCCTAAAGATGCGAAAGACTTCGATGATGCGTTGTCTTTTCAAACTTTAGAGAATGGCAATTATGAGATTGGTATCCACATTGCTGACGTTTCTCATTATGTGCAAGAAGGTACAATTTTAGATGATGAAGCCTTTCATCGAGCAACTTCGGTATATTTAGTGGATCGAACGGTTCCAATGTTACCTGAGGTATTGTCTAATTTTGCTTGTTCACTGCGTCCTCACGAGGATAAATACACCTTTTCTGCTGTATTTGAACTGAATCCTAAAGCAGAGATTGTAAACGCTTGGTTTGGCCGAACGGTTACGCATTCTGATCAACGTATGGCGTATGAAGAGGCTCAGTATATCATTGAAACACAATATCGTAGGGTTCCTGAATCTATTTCTATTACGGGAGAGGCTCAAGAAATTAGCGAGGAAGTAGCACATGCGGTATTGACCTTAAATCAACTGGCCCATATTTTACGTCAAAAAAGAATGCAAGCAGGAGCTATTTCGTTTGATAAGGTTGAGGTAAAATTCAACTTAAACAGTGAAAGTGAACCTGTAGGTGTTTTCTTTAAAGAATCGAAAGATGCCAATCACTTGATTGAAGAATTTATGCTTTTAGCCAATCAAAAAGTCTCTGAATTTATTGGTAAACAAAAGAAAACCTTTGTATACCGTGTTCACGATGAACCGGATCAAGATAAACTATTTAGTTTACAGGCGGTAATTTCGAGATTTGGTCATTCTTTAAATTTTAAATCAAGAGATACGATTTCAAAATCACTAAATGAATTATTGAAGAATGTACAAGGAAAAAAAGAGCAGAACTTAGTAGATACCCTTGCAATCCGAAGCATGAGTAAAGCGAGCTATTCAACCCAAAATATTGGACATTATGGGTTGGCTTTTGATTACTATTCGCACTTTACTTCACCGATTCGTCGTTACCCTGATGTAATGGCACATCGCTTATTGGAGTTCTACTTACACGGCGGCAATTCAGTGAATGCAGAAGAGTATGAAGTGAAGTGTAAACACTGCTCTTCTATGGAGAGCTTAGCAGCTAATGCCGAGCGAGACAGCATCAAATACATGCAAGTTAAATACATGCAAGACCAAAAAGACAAGGGATTTGTTGGAGTTATTTCTGGGGTTACAGAATGGGGTATTTATGTTGAGATCATTGAAAATAAATGTGAAGGCATGGTTCGCATACGTGAAATCAAAGAGGACTATTACGTTTATGATGAGAAGCAATATGCTTTGATTGGACAAGCTACAAACAATACACTTCAATTAGGAGATACGGTTGTTGTTTCGGTTAAAAATGCCGATTTAGTTAAAAAACATTTAGACTTTAATTACATACAAAAACTAAGCTAAGATGAAAAAAATCGCTTTATTATTTATCGCTTTTTACAGTGCTATAGGATTTGCACAAGAAACCAAAGAAATCGGGGAGTTTAAGAAGGTCAATGTCTTTGATAAAATATCCGTTACCTTAATTCCAGCTACAGAAACGAAAATGGAAGTTTCTGGAAGTAATATAGCAGATGTAAACTTCGTGAACAAAAATGGGAAATTGAAAATTAAAATGAATACGGCGAATAGTTTGCAAGGAAGTAATACCAAGGTAAAACTATACTATACGGCTTTAGAAGAAATCATTGCAGAAGAAGGGGCATTGATTGAGAGCAGCGAGTTAGTAAAGGCGACCTCTTTATTCGTTAGTGGCAAAACAGGTGGAGAAATTAACTTGAAAGTAGACGCCGATAAATTAACGGTAAGAGCCTATACGGGAGGAACTGTAAGTTTAACGGGAAAAACGGCAACGCAAGATATTTTAGCCAATGCTGGTGGAACGGTTCACAATCAAAAATTAATCAGTAAGCAAACGGATGTAACGGTAAATGCTGGGGGTAGTGCCAAAGTAAATGCTACTGACTTAGTGGATGCCAAAACCCGTGCTGGTGGAGAAATTATTATCTACGGAAGCCCAAAAACAGTAAATGAAAAAATTGTAATGGGTGGAAGTATTAAGAAAGAGAAGTAAAAGAATTTAATTTTTCTTATTCTTTTGCAATAAAAAAATGTACCTTGCCCTAGGTAATTAACATAAGTGCCAATATACAACCTATATTGGCATTTTTAATTGTGATAAATGATAGATGATTTAATTACAGGTGTTACGTTAGGGTTCTTCCTAAGTTTTATGATTGGTCCTGTATTTTTTATTCTTATTGAAACGAGTATTACAAGGGGAATTCGAGCGGCTCTTGCTTTTGATATGGGTGTAATTCTCGCAGATGCCTTGTTCTTTACTATTGCTTTTTTTAGCAGTTTTCGCTTGATTAATTCAATTAAAGATGAACCTGCTTTATTTATATTTGGGGGCCTATTAATGCTTACGTATGGAATTATTTCCTTTGTCAAACTCAAAAAAGTACAAGTTCATACGCTACAGATCAAACCCCCTAATTTAAAGAGAGAATACCTCAACCTATTTGTCAAAGGTTTTCTTTTAAACTTTATCAATGTGGGTGTCTTGGGGTTTTGGTTGGCTATCATCATCACTTTAGGTCCTAAAATGGAGATGGATACGGAAAGAATGTTTATTTTCTTTTTATTTGCCATTTCAGCTTATTTTGCAACTGATGTTTTTAAAATACTATTAGCCAAACAATTGCGAAAAAAACTAACGGCCGAAAACATTTTAAAAGTAAAAAAAATAAGCAGTGTTTTATTGGTGATTTTTGGCTTGGTGATTATGGCCAAAGCTTTTATCCCAACGTCGGATAAGGAATTAAAATTCCCTCTGCCTAAATTAGAAAGAAAAACAACAACTTAAAAATATTCAAAAAAGGAATCACGCTGTGATTCCTTTTTTTGTATACCCTGTTTTTCTAAGACTAATTTCCATAAAAAAAGCCCTAACTTTCGTTAGAGCTTTCTGTTAAGTCGGGGTGGCAGGATTCGAACCTGCGACCTCCTGGTCCCAAACCAGGCGCGATGACCGGGCTACGCTACACCCCGATTTCGGTATCGTGAGTGCAAATATACGGTAAAAAATCAATTTACAAACGATTCAATACTCTTTTTTTACATAAAATTTATCTTTACCTATAAGTGGCTAATAATTAAGCAGAAAAGAGAAGAGGTTGACAATGGACGATGGACGGTTAGCGGATCAAGTCCAAAAGTTGGGGAGGAATTGATAAAACGTGAAGTCTTGGATGTGAGCCTTTTTGCCCCCAAGGACATCTGATGGGTGACACGCTAAGTATGAAGACTTGATGTACTTATTTCCTACTTCAGCCATATGCGGCCGTCCTGTATGCTGATGCAGGAAGCATCGTATTTGTTCCTCAAAATTGATGATGTGCAGTTTACAAAAAAGAAGTTCTTCTTGTAACAGCGTGTGTCAAACGGACGTTAGCCAATCAAGGAGTGCCAATTAGTCGAAAAGACTGCAAGAACAAAAGGTGTTTGAGCGCAGCGAGCTCTTTTGTTCTCAGTCTTGAGAATTAAATTGACCCTTATTTGGGTCAATCCAAGTAGGTTTTGTTTCTTTTTTACCCCTTTATCAGAACCAACTTTACACCAACACTCCGTATGTCCAGTTTGCAGTGCAACATCGCATCGGTTATTCAACTTTGTTATTCGTAGTATGAATTTATAGTATATAACCTCTCCTTTGTCAAGGTGATATACGAACTGGAAAAGTGAATCCAAAAAAGAGGCTATTTTAGACAATCCTCTACTTTTGCGTTTGATCCACTACCTCTACTAGTGCAATCGCAGTGCAATTCAAATAAATAAAAAAACGTAAATAACTACTAATAAGCTATTTGCGTTTTTAAAAAGTGACTGAAATGAGGTCTATTTAAATCCTTATAAGTAATTTAAAATCACTATTTTAAAGTATTTAAATATTCTAAATTGTATTCTTTTTGTATGCTAAAAACATTTATTATACCCTTGGATTTTGTATATCATTTTTTTTATCACAAATAAAAAATGATAATCGTAAAAAAACTGTTATAAATTAAAGCGTCCGCTAAACTTCCTTGTTTAAATAAATCACAAATTATACTATATAGTTAATTTGTGATTTATTAAGTATTAATTAATAGTTAATTTGTGAAAATTTATAATAAATTATAAATTAGTAGTTATTACTAATTTAATTTTTACCTAAAAAATGAAAAAAATTATCACTTGCACTTTTGCTATTTTTGCTTTTGCTGGATGCTCATCTGACAATTTAAACACATCAGATCAATCATCAAAATCAATGAGTTCTAAAGAAATTCGACTTACACCGATTGATTTTAAAACAGTTGGAGAATCACATAATAAAGTCTTAGACAATATTTATGATTATTGGTTTGACAACAAAACAGAAACTAAGAGCCTAGAAGACCTTAGTAATCAAAAAAATGTTTTCTATACTTCATATTTCAATCAAAACAAGTACGATAAATTTTTACTAAACTTGGTTAACAACCCTAGTTTTGTAAAAATTATTGATCTAAACCATTTCGAATTTACTAACAAAGAAATAACTGAGAATTCTGAAAAAAGTTTATTAAAGTTAGACAAGTATTTTTCTTTACTAGAAAAAGCTGTATCTAATTCTTCTATTAAAGATATCAATAAGTTAGAAAATGACTTATACTACGACTCGCAGTTTAACAATCAAGATTTATATTACTTTTATCATGCTAGTTCAGTAGCTAAACACTCAATTGTGTATTGGTATGATAATAATAAAAAATGGATTGATTTAGTAATTGACATCAACAAAGACAAATTTAGAACCAAAGAAAATAAAAAAACATTATCATCTTACGATAAAACAATAAAAGCTTGGCCACCAAATAGAGGATGGGGTGGAGAAGTTGTAAAAAAAGATGTTTCTGGAGCAATAGCCGGAGCGGTAACAGCATGGTGGTTAAACGCTGCTCCTGCGGCTGGACAAGTCGCATACGGAACAGTTATTGGATCAATGAGCGCTGGTAATTCTGCTATGGCATTAATAGAAGAATTATGGCCATGGTATTCCGTACCTGTAAATGACAAAATTTCACCTATGTTCCCAGTTACAATAGATACTCAAAAAATAGTTTTATATGAATACAAATATAATTAAGAAATATAGTATAATAATTGTAGCAATAATGTTAGCATGTTTGACTCTCTATTTAACTAACTCTTTGTTATCATCAAATACTAGTATATTTCAATATCTAATAACATGCATAATAGTTATCATTTTTATTATTATTATTCAAAAAAAACATAATAAAAAATTGTAGGCTTTTCCTATCAAATCTATTTAATTACAAATAAAAAGGAATGTTTAAAACCAGTAGTGGTCGGAAGAAATTCTGGCCACTTTTTTTTCATCTAATAGGTACTTTGTTAACTGTAACCAGTTTACGGTTAACAAAAAAAGGATAGCTTTCGCTATCCTTTTTTCTGAGGCATCGAGCGGATTCGAACCGCTGTAGACGGTTTTGCAGACCGCTTCCTAGCCACTCGGACACGATGCCGTATCCTTTAATTGGATGCAAACTTACTACTATTTTTTAAATTTAAAAATCAATTTAGTGAGTTTTTTATTGTTCAAGTACCTAATTCTACCTAACTCCTTGCATTTCAACTGTTACGTATTCTACATCTCCGCCAATTGGAGGGTTAATTTTTGAAACTGCCACGGTTACTTTTTCAACTAGGTGTATTTCTAATAAAATTCGATCAATAATACGATGTACAACCGTTTCTAATAGTTTCGAACGCTTGTCCATTTCTTCTTTGACAATTTGGTTTAATTGCACATAATCAATGGCATATACCAAGTCATCAGAAGCTGCAGCATCTCTAAAATTTCCAGAAGCTGAAACATCTACGCGATACTCTGATCCTATTTTTGCTTCTTCTGGCATGCAGCCATGAAAAGAAAAGGTTCTAATATTGTTTAACCTAATAATACCCATATACTCGTTCTTTTAGTTTAAAAGCTAAAAATACGACTATTTTTAGTTAGATTATCCTTTTTGTAGGGGTAAAATACATACATCTTGTTTAGTTTTTTGATACCTTTGTAGTTATAATATTTATATCCATGTCAACAAAAGAGAAATCATTAAATTTTATTGAACAAATCATTGAAGAAGATCTAAAAAATGGTTTGCCAACAGAAAAACTTCATTTCCGTTTTCCGCCTGAACCTAATGGTTATTTACACGTAGGTCATGCGAGTTCTATTTGTTTAAACTTTGGATTGGGATTAAAGTACAATGCGCCAGTAAACTTGCGTTTTGATGATACGAATCCCTCAAAAGAAGAGCAGGAATTTGTTGACGCAATCAAATACGATGTAGAGTGGCTCGGTTATACATGGACTAATGAAGTTTACGCTTCTGATTATTTCCAACAATTGTACGATTGGGCTGTTCAAATGATCAAAGACGGAAAGGCTTATATAGATAGTCAAACGTCTGAAGAGATGGCTCAACAAAAAGGTACACCAACTACCGCAGGAGTTAATAGTATTTATAGAGATAGAAATGTAGCGGAAAACCTCGATTTATTCGAGCGAATGAAAAAGGGTGAATTTGCAGAAGGAACGCATATTTTACGTGCTAAAATTGACATGGCTCATACCAATATGTTGATGCGCGATCCGATTATGTATCGAATTATTAATAAGGCACACCACCGCACGCAAAAGGATTGGTGTATTTACCCGATGTATGACTGGGCACATGGTGAAAGTGACTATTTAGAAAGTATTTCTCATTCTTTCTGTACGCTTGAGTTTTTACCTCATAGAGAGTTGTATGATTGGTTTTTAGATCAGGTTGTAGAAGAAGGAAACATCCGTCCTAAACAACGGGAGTTTGCTCGTAGAAACCTATCTCATACGGTAGTAAGTAAGCGAAAATTAGCCAAATTAGTTGCTGAAGGTCATGTAACGGGATGGGATGATCCGAGGATGTCTACTATTTCTGGTTTGAGAAGAAGAGGATATACCCCTACATCGATTATCAATTATGCGGATACGATAGGAATTGCTAAACGCGATAATTTAATTGATGTTTCTTTATTGGAATTCTGCGTCCGTGAGGATTTAAATAAAATAACACCCCGTGTTATGGCTGTCTTAGATCCTGTAAAACTAGTTATTACCAATTACCCTGAAGGACAAGAGGAGTGGCTAGAAGCAGAGAATAATCCCGAAGAAGAGGTGATGACTTTCCGCAAGGTACCATTTTCAAAAGAGTTATACATCGAAAGAGAGGACTTTAAAGAAGAAGCGAACAGCAAATTTTTCCGTTTAACCTTAGGAAAAGAAGTGCGTCTTAAAAATGCCTATATCATTAAAGGAGAGCATGTCGTGAAAGACGAAGCAGGCCATATTACAGAAATTCACGTAAGCTATGATCCAGATAGCAAAAGTGGAAGTGGATCAGAGGCTAGCAAACGCAAGGTAAAAGGAACCATTCACTGGGTTTCTATTCCACATGCAATCGAAGCAGAGATTCGCGTATATGACCGTTTGTTTGTCAATGAGAATCCCGATGGAAATAAGGAGGTAGACTTTTTAGAATTTATCAATCCCAATTCTTTAACGCTTGTCAAAGGGTATTTAGAACCAAGTTTACAAGACGCTAAAGAAGGAGATAAATTTCAATTCCAACGCATGGGATATTTCTGTGTAGATAAAGAAAGTACAGCTAAACATTTAGTTTTTAATAAGACTGTAGGGCTACGAGATACGTGGGCTAAGGTAGATCAGAACTAATATTTATTGGCAATAAAATATAAAAAAGGTGTTTTTAACGTTATTTTAACGGGTAAAAGCGCCTTTTTTTATTAACTTTATGAGATAACCATAAAAAACAATTATTATGTCAGATCGTTTAGGAAGTACATTAGCAGCTTTAGTAGCTGGAGCAGCAATAGGAGTAGGGATTGGTATTTTATTTGCTCCTGATGAAGGAAGAAAAACAAGAAAAAAAATCAGAAGATCGTTTGATGAGTCAAAAGATGAACTATCACACAAGATTGATGACTTAAAAAAGCAAGTTAGAAATGTTGTGGAAAGAAAATCGAATAACTTAGAAGAAGGGATTGAAGATTTTATTAATTCTGCTGGTAAAAAAAGAGATGAAGTAATCTCCGCTTTAGAAAGTAAGTTAGCGGAATTAAAAAAACAAGGAAAAGAATTAGCAGAAAGCACTAAAAAATAATCCTTTTATAAAAAGTTAGGCATGGCATTCCAAGAATTAAAAAACAATATTAACGAAATAAAAGAGCATTCCGAGCAGTATATCAATACGAGTATTGACTACGTGCGCTTATGGGGGCTAAAGATTACCGCAAAAACAGCGATTATATTTATGACCGTTTTTGCAGTCGGTGTTTTTCTACTCCTGTCCCTTTTATTTCTATCTTTATTTGCAGCCATTGCTATAGGTGAACAAGTAGAAAGTAAATCTCTTGGTTTTCTTTATGTTGGATTGTTTTATTTATTAATCAGCATTATTGTCTTTACTTGTCGAAAATATCTTGTTGATAGGCCTTTAATTAAAAAGCTTTCAGAAGCTATTTTCAATGATTAGATTTAAATATTAGTACTATGAGAAAGAGTTATTCATCCTTTGAGCAGATTAATCACGATTTACAAATCTTGCGTATAGAGAAGGAAATCCATTACCAAAAAATTAATCTAGCTGTAGACCAGTTGAAAGAAGAGGTGGCTCCTGGAAATTTAATTCGGAATGCCTTGGGCTCTGCTGGTTCATTGATGACAAACTCTGGAGGTATTAAAGCGCTATTCATTACGTCAATCCTTAAATATTTTATTCGTAAAAAGTTTACAAAATAAAAATTTACTCATAAAAAAAGCGTTGCTATTTATTTAGCAACGCTTTTTTGCATTATAGACCTTTTAAGCCTTTATTTTTTTGATTGTGTAACCAAACTACTTAATCGTTGTTTTCTTTTTTAGAAGACTTAGAATGAGCTGTAGCGTTCATTTCTGTTACTTTGCTACTTGCAGCAAAAGAAGTGATCATATTGGTCAGCATCTCGCTAGCTGCAGTAGGAGAATTAGGCAATAAGATTAAGTTGGATCTTGAATCTGCTCCGATAGCTTGAAGCGTATCATAATGTTGAGTAACCACAATTAAAGCAGAAGCTTCTTGTGAATTAATTCCCACTTTGTTTAACACATCAACACTTTCTACAAGTCCTTGTGCGATTTCGCGACGTTGATTGGCAATACCTTGTCCTTGTAAACGCTTGGATTCAGCTTCCGCTCTCGCTTTCGCAACAATTCGAATTTTACTTGCTTCGGCTTCATACTCTGCGGCTACTTTCTCACGGTCGGCAGCATTAATACGGTTCATTGCATTTTTCACTTGAATATCTGGATCAATATCGGTAATCAGGGTATTGATGATATCGTATCCATAGGTAGTCATTGCTTCATTTAATTCGCGTTTAACGGCTACCGCAATATTGTCTTTTCTTTCAAAAACATCATCCACAATTAATTTAGGCACTTCGGCACGTACAACGTCAAATACATAGGAGGTAATTTGATCATGCGGGTATTCTAACTTATAAAAAGCATCGTACACCCGATCGGCAATTACTTTAAATTGAACCGAAACTTTCAACTTAACGAAAACGTTATCTTTCGTTTTGGTTTCAATCATCACATCTAGCTGTTGAATTTTTAAATTTACAATACCAGAAATTCGATCTACAATAGGTATTTTTAGTTGTAATCCGGAATGCCTAATACTCTTGAATTTACCAAAGCGCTCAACAATTGCTGAGGATTGTTGTTTAACCGTAAAGAAGCTTAAAAATAAGATAATTAATAAGGGAACGAGGAAAATTAAATACATAATATCATTTATTTATTAATATATTAAAATACAAAAAAAACTCCATTTTATGGAGTTTTTTTTTATTGTCTATTAAATTGTAATTCTACTTCTATTAGTGCAAGCATTGCTGGAGGCAAACTACTGGCTAAATCTGGAACTAAAATCGGAATTAAAGCAGCAAATTGATCTCCTTTTGCTTTAATTACTAATTTATCAGCAGTCAGTGAGGTAACGTTTACCTTCATTTCTTGATCAAATAAAGTAAAATTTAATACGTTTGCTGTTGCATCGAATGCCCAAGTTGATCCTGTTGTTGAAACGGCACAACTAGCATCGTGGAAATTGAACTTAACCGAATATCCATCATCAAATACTAAGGTATCAGTCTCGCAGTTTTCTTTATTCGGATAAGGCATGTTGATCGGCTCGCCTACAGGTAAACTAACATTCACATGAGCTGGAATCCATGTACCTTGTATTGGGTTATCAGCTACCATAGATTCAAGTACGGTGATTGTAAGCTCATTACTGTCCTTGTACCCGCCTTTTTTAGCGATAACTTTATACTCTCCTTTTTCCGTAAACTTAAACGGATTCTTTCCTTGTTTTCCGTTTACATAAATTTGAGTACCCTCTATTACTTCTGTACCTACAGAAACGACAAAGGCAACTTCTTCGTTTAGCGGAACGGTTGTTCCAATAGTAGACGCCAATACAAGTGTTTGTTGGTGTTGCTCACTGTTATTATCATCACTACTACAAGCAACAGTTCCAGTAAGTACAAGTGTCATTAGCCCAAAAGCTAAAAGTATTTTTTTCATAATCTCCTTTTTTAGTTAACAATCAAAGATACAACTTAATATCTCCTTTATTTAAAAATAAATTAACTAAAAAAAGTGTTTATTTAACAAATCTAAAATTTACAACTAAAGCTTCTATTTCAACTGCATTCAGATGATTTAATTCTTGTATATACGGTTTTAAATACGGTAAAACGTCTTGTAAGGGTAAGGCTACTACTAATTCTTGTGCTGATTTATGCAGTATAATCCCCTTGAATTCTACCTCATCATTCCCGATAATGCCAAGTTCATCTAGTTTAGGATACCATTTGAAGTGGATGGTCTTCGGTTGCTCCGCATCTAGGCTAGTCTTAAAATATCCTGTATAATCGATATTCAGCACAACCTTATCCTCTGTTGCGTTCATACTCGCATAAGATTTTTCAATGACTGGCGCTCCTAGTACTGGTTTAATGGTTATCGATTCAGGTTTCCACTCGCCAATCAAATGCTTTTGGATAAAATTATTCCATTCTTTTTCTGCTCGTTCTCCTGTATTGTCTTGGTCATTAGCACAGGAAACGAATAGAAAAACAACCATCCCTAAAATAAGTAGTACGCTTTTCATTCTATTTTTATTTATTCTTAAAATTACAGCTTATTTTAGGAAAATAAGCTAATTTATTAAGACAAAAAAAGAGAGCCAAAATAGCTCTCTTCTGTTTTATAGTGTTGCAATCGCTTGTTTGATTCTCTTTATCGTTTCTTCCTTGCCAATTAACTCAATAATTTGAAATAAATCAGGTCCTTTGAGTGCACCTACGATACAGACGCGTAAGGGTTGCATTACTTTTCCCATTCCTATTTCTTGTTCATTGATCCAATCTTTTACCTCCTTTTCAAGAGTAGTAGCCTCAAAAGAATTGATTCTGTCAATTACTTGTACTACTTGTTGCATCACTTCGGCCGTATCATCCTTCCAGTTTTTCAAGGCTTTTGGATCATATTCGCTTGGAGCTTGAAAAAAGAAATCACTCAATTCAAAGAAATCCGAAACAAAGGTTGCACGCTCTTTAATTAAAGCAACTACTTGTTCTACATAGACATCTTCTGCCTGAATTCCCTTTTCTAGTAAGATTGCTTGAAAAGCTTGTGCTAAATCAGCATTTTTTTGCTGTTTTAAATAGTGCTGATTGAACCATTTGTTCTTTTCTGGATCAAACTTCGCTCCAGCCTTATGAACGCGTCCTAAATCAAATTTTGCAACCAATTCTTCCAAAGAAAATATTTCTTGATCCGTACCGTCATTCCATCCTAATAAGGCCAAAAAGTTAAGTACTGTTTCTGGATAGAAGCCTTTTTCGCGGTATCCGGATGATTTTTCGCCCGAAATTGGGTCTTGCCAATCCAAAGGAAATACAGGGAATCCCAATTTATCTCCATCGCGTTTAGACAATTTACCATTTCCAACTGGTTTTAGGATTAGAGGTAAATGCGCAAATTTTGGGGCTTCCCAGCCAAATGCTTTGTATAATAATTCATGCAAGGGGAGAGAAGGCAACCATTCTTCTCCACGAATAACATGGGAGGTTTCCATTAAATGGTCATCGACAATATTAGCTAAGTGATACGTTGGCATTCCATCACTTTTAAACAATACTTTATCGTCTAATAAATTCGTTTCAAACTTAATATCCCCGCGAATCATATCCGTTAAAAATAGGGTTTCATCTACTGGAGTTTTAAAGCGTATAACATAAGGTACATTCGCATCCAACAACTGTTGTACTTCTTGCTTATCAAGCTTCAAAGAGGTTTTAAGTTGCTCTCTAATGCTGTGATTATAAATAAAAGTTTGTCCCGCTTCTTCTGTTTGTTTGCGCAATTCATCTAATTCTTCTGCCGTATCAAAGGCATAATAGGCCCAACCTGTTTCGATTAACTGGTCTGCATATTGTTTATATAATTCTTTGCGCTCACTTTGTCTATAAGGGCCAAACTTTTCATTTTTCCCTATCGTTTCGTCTGGAGAAATACCCAACCATTCCAAGGCTTCCAAAATATAAGCTTCTGCTCCTGGAACAAATCGATTTTGATCTGTGTCTTCAATTCTTAGGTAAAAAACACCTTTATTTTGTTTAGCAAATAAATAATTAAACAATGCTGTTCTAACACCACCAATGTGTAAAGGTCCTGTTGGACTAGGTGCGAAACGCACGCGAACTTGATTAGCCATTTTGATTCGTTATATTTTTACAAAGATACTACAACTATACTTTTTATAAAGTTGTAAATTCTTTAAATGATCTTTAAAATTTAAACTGTTCTTTTTTATTTTATGATACTCGTTTATCAATAAAAGTGATCGGTTTTCTGCTTAATGCATTGAACACAATCGGTTGCAATACTTCTGCTTTCTCGAACACAACCTGAGGTGTTACTCTCAATTTAGCGCGAAAAGTATCTTTAATGTGTTTCATGAAGTCTGTAGATGTATCTGCACTAACGATTCGAATGACAATTTCATCTGTTCCGATATCATTGGTTTGCACTTCCACTACGTGCATCTGAATCGCTTTAAAGGCGTTTAAAATATCGTGAATTGCCGGGGGATAAAACGTCGTCCCTTTGTATTTAATCATGTGTTTTTTTCGTCCTTCTACAGGACCTAATCGATAGGTGTTTCTTCCACAAGCACAAGGTGTCGTATGCTTTCTGACCATATCGCCCGTTTTGAATCGAATCAAGGGTACTCCTTCAACTTCCAAAGTGGTGATGACTAATTCTCCCAATTCCCCATCTTTAACGGGTTGATTTGCATCATCTACAAGCTCGGTAATAATCAATTCCGGAATCACATGTCCGCCTTGATGATATTGGCATTCTGTAAAAGCGGCTCCCATTTCGGTTGAGGCATAGGTTGAAAATAACTCCAATGGCCATTTCTCTCTAATTCGATTCGCTAAGATACTAGGTTGTAAATCGGCCGTGCGCAACGCTTCTCCAATACAGATTACGCCTTGAACGCTAGAATTTTTATAATCAATTCCCACTTTTTCAGCGTAATCGATTAATTTTAATACAAAAGAAGGAACACCAATTAAGTATTTGGGTTGATACTTGAGAATAGAATCCCATTGCAGTTGAGGTATTCCTGCGCCTACGCGAATTACACCTGCTCCCAGCTTTCTCAATCCTAAGAAATAAGCTAATCCCGCCATGAAACGACGGTCAATCGTAGTCATCAGTTGAACGACATCCCCTTTTTGAACCCCTACCGTAGCAAATGAAGTTGCTTCATTAAACGCTAATCGATCTAAATCTTTATCTGTTAATCCAAAGGTAACAGGATCTCCTAAAGTGCCCGATGTGGTTGCATAATCAATGATTTCCGTTTTATCTACGCAAAAGAAATCTTCATTATACTGTTGTAAATCATCTTTTGTAATTAAAGGCAATAAGGCTAAATCTTCCAAGCTCCGAATCGTTGAAAGGTCTATCTTATTTTTTTTAAATACGTCCTTGTAAAAAGGAGAATACTGTTCTACATACCGTAAAACTTCTTGGAGTTTCTGCTCCTGAAAATGTTTTATCTCATCAACTGATTGATTCGTTACTGACGAATTTAGTTCCATTTTCTATCTATTTTTTTGAGGTATTTCTTTATTTCTTTTCGTGCATTTGCAGTTGTAACTTCTTTTGTCAAAGCCTGTTCAAATGCTTGTTTGGCTTTTTGATATTCTTTGCGATTGTAATAGTATTCTCCTGTGCGATAATACACCAACCAATAGTCTGCATTTAATTGTTGATAGGCGTTTATTTCATCTGCCTCTATCGTTTCTTTTGCTTTTATTTTGTGTTCAATGCTGCGATTTTCAATTCTAAATTGCTCGTAATCGGCATATTCTTTTGTATCAATAAAAGGGTCTTTGGCAATGGTTAGGCTATCTATGGCATAGGTTTGTACTTGTTCAAAGGTATTCGAAAAAACGGCATTCAGATCATAGGCCACAAATTCACCCAGTTGATAGGGATTAGAAGATACCCAAACTAAGCGCTTTTCGGGTTGAAAAATAATAGCGTGGTGCGCCAAAAGTTGATTCAAGGCTTTCTCATTGCCATAGCCCAAGGCTTTGTGTTGTATTCCTTCTGTATTTCGGAGTAACTGGGCCATTTTCAGTGGAGACAATTGTTGTTCTTCCTCTACGATTTCCTGTATTTTATCCCAGCGATACTGGGAATGACTTTCTTGAATTTGCCGTGTATTGCGTTTGTCCTTTGAAAAGGCTTCACTTTGAAAGTGATTCGAACAAATAACACTAGATACATTGGGCATAGCATAGACGCCAAAATTCTTGGGTGCTATTTCGATAAGGATTGCTTTTTTATCTTTTGCACTTCCTACTAAAATTGATTCTGAAACAAAAACTTCTTTCTTTTTTGCAATAGCAATGGCTTCATCCAAGGTGGAAGCATATTGTAAAATTTCACGCGCCACAATAGAAATAGGGGTTTTTGCTTTTAAGGGAATGGCCGATTTTCCAGCATTTAAGGTTACGGTAAGTCCTTCTTGATTCATCCCCGAAACAACACCTGTCATTCCACCCCAAGTAACCGACATAAAAGCATGCCCCTTATCGGGTTTAACAAAGGCAATAATTTTGTTTTCGGCAAATTCATCCCCTGCATAAAAATCAAAATTACGCCCAATCAGTAAACCGCCATCTTCTGTATGTTCACCCCATACCGCAAGGGAAGAACAACCTACCAAGGCCAAGTCTTGAAAAGCATGTCCAATATCATGTGCTCCATGTAAATAAAGGTTTCGATGATAGCCATCTCCTAAATATTCAAAGCGATTGGTCGCGTATTGGGATAGCCCGTAAATTTCGGTTTTAAATTCTTCTGGAATATAACGGTATAAGTGCCTGTTGTAAAACTTGAGCATCTTAATTAATAGCCTTTGCTTGAACGCTGAAGGAACGAATTCTTCTATTTTAGCAAAAAAAACAGTTTCTTGTTGTTGATACAGTTTTTGGGTTAAAGCGCCTGTTTGCAAACCAATTTGATAGGGATCACCTTGTACATATAGTTCCCAAAGTTTTTGCTTATTTTGATATAAATAGGCTTGCGTGGTTACTTTTAATGAATCCGTATCATAGGTTAATTGGGGTACGATTGTATCGTATTGATCTAGGGGTGGGAAATCCTTGAGTCCTTTTTTAATTCCACAATTTGCCAATACTACAGCGAGTAGAATTAATAAGGTAATTCTATGTATACGCTGTATCATTTTTAAACTGATTCAATTTTTGGGTTAAACTTTCTTTGTCTATCATTTCCATACAGGTGACAAAAGCACCAATAGTAACGCCCATAATACCGTGCATTCTCACATTTTGACCACTAAAAAACAAATTGCCTATTTTAGATCGGGGTGAAATAAACGTTTTCATCGGACTATTAGCATCTTTAATAAACCCGTACATATTTCCCTTTTCAGAACCGATAAAATCGCGGTAGGTTAGGGGGGTTGAGGTATAGATGCTTTGAATTGCATTTCGGATTCCTGGGTATATTTTTTCTAGTTTCTCAATTAGCAATTCTGCTTTCTCAAGCTTAAATTGTTCATAGGTTTGATTGCGTTGTTTTATGTTTTTTATGGTTGACACATTGTAAGTTTCTTCCCAGGGTTCAACTTCAGAAAAATCCATATATGTCATTGCCGTCATACTATCGGCATAATGCTGTTCTGTGCTATTAGCATTCATTGAAGCAACAACTAAATTCGGCCAACTCGCGCTACATTTTCCATTGGTATCCCAAACATCCTCTAAGCTATTGTAATGGTAAATATTGTTATTATAGTAAGGAAATTGGTCTTTTTTAAACACAATATAGAGTGAAAATACAGAGGTAACTTCTTCTAAACTCATAATTCGCTTAACAAATGGCTTAGAAAAATGTTGCGTTCCCACCATTCGAATGGTTTGTTTCAGGTTGATATTGGAGATGAATTGTTCTCCTCTAATTTCTTTGCCTTCTTTGGTTTTACAAGAACTAATTTTTTCGCCATCAAATTCGAAACTGACAACTTCTGTGTTTTTATAAATTTCTCCGTTGTATTTTTTCAATTCAGCAATCAATAATTTGCTAATCTGGCTTCCGCCATTTATACAACGCCAAGCACTTTGAATGTAAGAATTAACCGTTAAAGCATGTACATATAAGGGTGTTTTTTCTTTACTAGCTACGTATAAGAAATTAGAGCCCATCAACACGGCTTTTAAGCGCTCATTGGTTGTAATCTCATCCAAAAAGTCACTCAATTTATAGGATACGATTTGATCATCGTATCCTTTACCTTGTTCCAGATTATACATGGGAAAACTATCACATATTGCTTGAATCTTACTCACGTATTGGCGCAAGGCATCTTCTTCTGTTGGAAAATAAACTAATAATTGCTGAACAAAGTTATCATAGCCTTGGCCATGCGGATATTGAATCATTTCATCTCCAAATGAAATACAATCATAGCCCTCCAAATCCAATTGTTTCAACTTTAGCTTATCCATGATACCCAAGAACGAAAAATACTTGTATAAATTTTGATCTTTTGCTAATCCTCCGATATAGTGTACGCCGGTATCAAAAATAGATTTGTCTCTTGAAAAAGTTTGTAAATTTCCTCCGTATTGGTTGTTTTTTTCCAATACGCAGACTTTCTTCCCTTCTTTGGCAAGAATTACCGCAGAAGCAAGTCCTCCGATTCCACTTCCAATAATAACTACATCATATTTATTTTCCATTCTCATTTTTATTCCAAACTACTACATAGTTATCTTCATACGTTTTGCTAAATCCTTCATACTCTTCAAGTAGAACTTCCAATTTCTTCACCACTACAATTTTATTGTATGCCATTTTACAAGCTTCAGTCAAACTAAAATTAGCGCGACTGACTAAGAGTGTATCTCCCTTTTTTTGTGGCTCCAATGCCTCTACATACTTAATTTTTCGCCTTTTTACAATATACAGGTTATTCGCAATATCTCTACGCTCTATGTCTTCTACATATCCGTATATTTTTCGCTTACTTTGTCTTAAAGTTAGTAAGGTATTTAATTGCCCATAATCATCTGCGATATGGAAGATGGTTTCATCAATTCCCAAATGCTTATTGACTTCAAAATATAGGATTCTATTGTGTTTATAATCTGTTTTTACTTCTTTTACTACATAGGGGAATTTATATAAATACGCTAAAAATAATTTCTTTTTAAAGTAGTCTACATCTTCTAACTCTGTTCTAATTTTTTCAAATTCCGCTTTAAAATACTTACTCGTTGCTTTTGCTCGTTCAGAGTATGAATGTCCAAAAGTTAAGTCTTCTTTTTTAATTCGCTGGCCAATAGTAGCAATTATATGTCCATCATAGATGATATAATCCCCTTTAGGGATTGTTTCTGAATTACCGTGAATATAAACGGGAATCACGTCTAAATTCAGTGCTTCCGCCAAGAAAAAAGCGCCTTTGTGAAAACGTTGGACGCTATTTGAATGGGATCGAGTTCCTTCTGGAAAAACCATCAAAGAAAAGCCTAAATCTACTTTTTTCTGGAGGTGATCAATACTATTATCTACTCCTTCAGAAACGCGATAAAAACCTGCGGATTGAATTGCTTTACCAAAAACAGGGGATTTATAAACCCAGTCATTAACTAAGTAAGAGACATTCGGATAGACCATCCCCATGACTAAAGAATCTAAGAATGAGGTATGATTGGCAATGATAACGGCGGGTTTTTCGAAGGTTTCTCCGTATGGGTTCCTAACTTTTTTGCGCACAAAAGGGTTTAGATATAATACAGATGTCATATACCAATGCATTCCTTTACTGAAGATGCGCAATTTAGTTCTTTCTTTGCCTGGTGCTAGGAGTAAAAAAACTTTTGAAAACAAAGAATACAAAAAACCAAATAGCCCAAAGTAGATAAAAGACACCATGCTATGCAATAAAAGGCGCAAAGTAATTGGTGAGTTTCCTTTTTGTTGTCTGTTTACAAAACATATTTTAAATATCCTTGGATAGATTACGAAAGCATTAAGAGCAGCTACACTCATTCCAATAATAGATACTAAGGAAATGGATTTCAATGCTGGATGCTTTGCAAATACCAAAGTTCCTACGGCTAATAATGTGGTCAGTACAGCTAAAATAATCGATGCTCTATAGGTTGATGTACTTTCTCGACCGGTTGTATATTCTTTTTGTAAACCATTGGTTATAAAAATAGTAAAATCAACGCCTTGTCCAAAGATAATGGTACAGACAATCGTACTAAAAATATTAAATTCAATATTAAATAAACCCATAAGTCCAGCTGTAATAAACCCCGTAATCGTAATGGGAATCATACTAACGATTGTCAATTCTATTCGCTTAAAGCACAACCAAAGAATTAGAAAAACGGCTAAAAAGGAATAATTGACCAGATCATTGAAATCGCTTACTATATTACCCAAGAATGTTTCATTCATCTCCTTTCTATCGATGACAATAAAATGATCCGAAGGGGCAAATTGTTCAAGGAAAGCTTGTCTATTTTCTTCTGGTAGTTTTACGATTGTACTCAGGGTATAATGGCCTTCTTTTTCGATTAGAAATTCATCGATAATTTGAGGATTAAATTTTGCATATTCCTCAATGCTTATAGGTTCAAAGGGTTGGTTTAATATACTAAAAAAGGGTTGATAGGCTTTTTCATTGAAGCCCCATTTAGCTCCTTCTTCTAGTAGTTTTGCACTAAAACTAGCTTTGTTTTTTTTGTGCCAAAACGCTTCCCAACGGGCAATTTTTTCTTGTTGTTGTTTCTTCGATAAAACAAAATCTCCTAAGGAGCTATAATGAAGAATATCGCCTTTTTGCTGCGCTTGTTCTAGTCTTTTAGCTAAGTGGACATTCTGCTCAACAACTTGCTCTAAATCCTCTCCAAAACAGGTTAAATAAAGTGATTTAGCACCGCTATCTACGGTTGATTCCAATTTTTTCTCTGCTTGTTTTAATTCCTCTGGAAAATAATTTAAGGACGACAAATCGCTATTAAACTTCACCTTTTGAAAAGTAACGAAGCTTATGGCTATAATTACTACACATAGGATTAAGAGCGTTTTATTCTTATCAAAGGGAAAACGCGCAATTCGATCCAAAACAGAATTTGAATGATTGAGCATCTCTTTTTGGGAAGGTTTATACAGATGTGGAATCAACAAAAGAGAAAAAATCCCTGCACCTAATACGGTAATTGAAGCAAAAACACCTAAATCTCTCAAGGCTTCCGAATGTACAAATACCAAGCACAAAAAGGCTATAGCTGTTGTAGAAGCACTCATCATGATTGGATTTGTTATTTCTCGATAGAGGAGCTCGACATCATTACAATGTTTATAATGGGTCATGATATGCAGGGCATAATCAATGGTAATTCCAATCAAAATAGCGCCAATACTCAACGATATTGCCGAAATAGCATTGCTTATAAAAAACAACACACACAAGGCTAATAAGGCGCTTATAACGGTCGGAATAAACAAGATCAATGGAATTGTTATTCTTCTGTAAAAAGTGATTAACAAGAGCATTAAAACGGCTACAGAATAGACTACAGTAGTTTGTATATCACTTTTAATTTGGGTAGCATTGGCAACAGCAACAAACGAAGCTCCAAAATAATCTAGAGTTACTTTGTCTGTATGTTCTCTATTTAAATCTTCTTTTACTCCGTTTAAATAGGCTATGAAAGCGGTATTATGAGCTGTATCACTTCCGCCATATACTGGATCAATAAATAAGAAAAGTTTATCTTCCTCTTTATTGAATAAAAAGCCATCAATTAATTGAAATCCATCACCAATATTGAGCTTCTGCAATTTTTTAAGGGCAATAAATCCGATGCCAAAAGGGTCTTTTTGAATGAATTGTTTGGCTACTAAACTCGTTGGTGAAACGAGCGTTTTATAATTCCCTTCAACCGTTTGTGCAACACTATCTAACTGTATTTTCTGATCTAAGTCTTTATAGTCATTTTCATCTAAAAACAGGGGTAAATGCGCATATACAAAATCAATTGTTTCATTAATATTCTCCTCTTCAATTTTGCCTTGAATATTTTTCACATATTCTTTTTTGTTTGCTAGGGTATCTAAAAACGTGGAGGCAAGCTCAACCATATCATCGGTTGTACCTGCTTGGTGTTTTTCAATGATAACCGCTATCTTATCTGAAAAGCGCAATTGTCCCAACACTTTTGCAGTTCGGTTGGATTTTTCACTCTTTGGCAAGATGCGAGTAATATCTTCTTCAAACTTAATTTTCCATGCGCCAATAGCAGTACAGCCAATAAATAATACAATGAAAAAAAAGAATAAAATTCTATTTTTCTCTCCCCATTGATAGATTTTATAAAACCAATTTGCCATTTTTATTTTTTCTGTTTATTACTGATTGAAATGAAAAAAAAACTGATTGAACCCAAGCAAAAACTAACGGTTATAGCCAATGCGAAACTACCTAAAACATATTGTACCAAATGTTCAGATATAGCCGTTAAACTATATTCACTCAATGCGATGTGTTGACTTCCATTAGGCACAATATAATAACCTAATTGCAGCGAGGCATAAATGATGAGGGGAATCATGGGAGGGATACTCACGTTAGAAAAGGCAAACGCTAATACTTTGTTTAAGCGAAAGGTGATGGCTAGGAAAATAGCCAGGAACGAATGCAATCCCCAAAGGGGAGATAAGCCAATAAACGTTCCTAATCCAATCGATAATGCCTTTACATATGCGGTATCATTACTTCCAAGAAGATCTTCGTTTATAAAGGCTTTAAAGCTTTTTTTTTTAAAACTGCGAAAGAAATTCCGCGGGATGATATACAACAAAGTGATACAGACTAATACGGTATTTAGTAGACTAATACGCGTAAAATCTTTAAAAGGACGAAAGTGAGATACACGTTCACTTTTATCGTATAATACGTGTACAGGTACATTTTTTACCTCAACTTCATTCCAAGCTGCACGTACAATTACTTCTATCTCAAATTCAAATTTTCTGGTATAATACTTTTTAGCTAATTTTTTCAGTGGATACAACCGATAGCCAGATTGGGTATCAGAAAGGGAGATTCCCGTTTCGAACCAAAACCAGAAATTGGAAAATTTATTGCCAAAACTACTTTTTTTGGGAACGCCCTCTTGATTCATGTTTCTTGAACCAATCAACAAAATATTTTTATTTTTAGCTTGTGCTAAATAATCAACGAATACGGGTATATCAGAAGGGTAATGTTGCCCGTCGGAGTCGATGGTAATTGCGTAAGAAAATCCCAAAGCATGTGCTTTTGCAAATCCAGCTTTCAATGCATTTCCCTTTCCCTTATTTTGAGGTAAATGCAGCAGCGTTAGTTTATCTTTATACGTTTCTAAGAGAGCCGCGGTTTGGTCTGTAGAACCATCATTTACAACAATTACATCTGAAGTAAATGCTAATACGCCATCTAAAACACGTTGTAAGGTTTTGTGGTTATTGTAGGTAGGAATTAGAATGCAAATTCCCCATTCCTTTATTTTATCTGTATTATTTTCAGAGCTTTCTATCATCATCATGCTTGTTAAAGCAGTTTATTCCGGTCTTCAGCTGTAAATGTTTTTGATTGGTTTGCGTACGACTTAATCCAGTTTTTTAAAGAAGTTTGCTGCTTGCTATAGTGTTCAACAATCATATTTTTATCACTTTCTTTATTTTTATAGTAGCCTACAATTTTAGGTGTATTTTCTTGAATGATCAAGCGAACCAAGCGAAACTCCACCTTATTGGGTTCTTTTTCTATCGCTGCTTCAATTAACAAAGCGCCTTCTTTTACTAAACTCTTTTTTTCGCTTATTTTACTCGCAAATTTCGCTTTCGTAACTAAGGCAGCTCCTTTATATAACGTTGCGGATTCATCTTTTGATTGAATGGTCAATACTTTTTCATAAAAGGCTTCGGCTTGTTCGGCAGATTGACTCGCCTGCTGAAAACTCTTGCTCAAATCTGTAGTTGAAACTTGAAAAAAACTAAGCCAACTAACTACTAATGCTAGAACTATCTTCATCTTTTTTTATTTTTGTTTATATACACTACTCATTTTTAAAGCAATAGAATCTTGAAAACGAATACTACTCTTTACTTTTATACTATCTTCTTTTTCTTCTATAGCAAAGTTAACTTGCAATATAGTGTGAACCTGTGGGTTGATTAAGGTCATAAATTTCACATTCGATACTTGTTGCATGAGCAACTTTTTGCTACTTGTGGTTTCAACGAGTTCTTTTATAATTTGAATCATACCCACCCCTGGCATCACTGGGTTATCGGGAAAATGTCCCTCAAAAATAGCATGCTCCTTATTCAATTCAATTATTGCTTGAAAATCAGTTTCCATCTTTTGAATTGAAACTACACGATAAAATTCCTTAATCAACATAAAATATCCGATTGCCTTTTTAATTTCACAAAACTAATTAAAAAATACGTATAGTTATGGAAAAACCGTTCGTATCTATGTAAATGGTTTTAACAGTATAGCTTCCTAATAAAAAAACTCTCTTCCATTGCTGAAAAAGAGTTTAGGTATGCATACTTTAAAAGGTAAAGTTTAAACCAATTTGGAAGCTGGAGTTAAAGGTTTCATCTCCATAGCCTCCCCAATAGTTATTACCCCAATAATCTTTATCTATCACTCTAACGAATCCTTGTCTCCATCTTGCTTCAACTTCTAACTGCTCAGTGATTTTATATCCAACACCGAGATTCAAGGTTAAATCTCCATAAAAATCTGTTTTGCTACTTCCTTCTGTCATAATAGCTAATCCAGGTCCAGCATGTAAATTAAATTTATTAAAACGAAATTTATTAATCACATTAATATCAATATACCCTAAGTTTATATCTTCTGTTTGTGAAAATTGACCAGGACTCGTGTTCCACGTATAGTTGTAATACGCGTCCAAATTAACCTTATTAGCCCCTTGGCGTGTATAATTAATCTCAGGCTGTAAAGTATAAAACTTCGCGATGTGAATCGGAAATTGTATTCCAATATAAAAGCCCGCTTTATAATCCGCTTCAGCATTCGTAAGCGTTGATAAACTCAATCCGCCTCTAACGCCAGGCGTGAATTTCTTTTGAGCATACGAGCCCGTTGTAACTCCTAAAATCAGAGAGGTAACAAGTAGTAATTTTTTAAGCATAATTATTTAGTTAAAGGTGTTAATCGAATTTCTAAAGGAAAATTTTTGTGTTGTATTTCAACTGTTCCGGTTTCTTCTTGAGGATACGTAAACACTACTTTCGGTTTCCTTGCATTTGCGGCTATTACTTCTCTTACTTCACCGTCTTGATCAACAATGACAAACGCTTTCTTTTTTTTGTAGGTACCTGAGTAGATTGTGCCTTTATTTTGCCTTGCCTTGGCACTCATCGCATAGTTTTCTTCAACTAAGTAACCAAAATCTTTAGCCAAGAAGTTTAAGATTATTTTTTTGTCCAAATCGGGCATGACATAATTTGTTTTATAGTCGGTTTTATAAATCGAAAAATCAAATAAGGTATTGCCAAAATCGGAGGTCAAAACAATGCGATGCAGTTGCTCATCTATTCGCTTAACGACTAACAATCCACTCAATTCTTTTTTAAATACTTGAATATTAGCGCGAAAAATATGTTCTTCACCAATGGTGGAAAAATACTTATTTTGTACGGTGAACGAGCCTTTTGTATAGTCGTCTTTACTTGTAATAGGACCATAATAACCCTTACAAGAAAAAAACAGCAACGAAACTAGACTAATTAGTAAAAGCGGCTTCATCTAACTTTATATTTATTTTTTTATTGCTAAAGACAATGCGCGTATAATCTGCTGAAGGTTCAACTAATTTCACTTCAGAAACGGTACTTTGCCCTTCATCAAAATACAACACAATTTCACTAATATATTGAGAAATTTCTTTACTAAGTGGAACTAATTTGGCAATACGTCTATTTTTAGCTTTGAAATAAGAGATAGTAAATTCTTTTTCATCAAACATATTTCCACTGATGCTTCCCACAATAAGTGTATTTATTTTGGCAAATTTTTTATTATTTCCAATGTCAATTTTATTCTTTTTCCCTTGATCATTAATGGTGATTTTATTGTCTGAGAAGGAAATACTATAGGCAAAGGGTGCTGTGTATTTCCAAAGCAATTTGTTGGGAATACCCAACTGCATTTGTCCTTTGGATTCTATCTCTTTCGACATAAAACTCATATTTTTGTATTGAACAAAATCAGTCGAAAGTGTTTTTATATCTTTGGTTGTAGTGACAATTTCCTTTTTAAACGTTTCTTTTTCATCTTTTGTCATTGCTTTTTCTTGGCTAAACCCCAAAAAGGTAGACCCCAGTAGTAAAGCGGTAAAGATTATTTTTTTCATTCTTTTCCTCCATTTAAATATTCAACTAAATTAACAATTTTATACTTCTCTTGCTGTACTTGCTTCAAAAGTCTTTCTAAAGTGAGTACTGTTCTCTCATTTGTATCATGAAACAAGACAAGTGGTTGTTTTTTGATGCGTCTATACACGCGAGTATAGAGCGTCTCTGTATTCGATATAACTGTATCAAGCGATCGATTATCCCAACCAATTACACGGTGTTTGGTTTGCTGAATTGCTTTGGCAATATGAGGATTGGTGATACCAAAAGGAGGGCGGTAAAAAGGCGTTTGAATCCCTAATACACGTTGAATGACATCCTCGCATTTTTGAATTTCCTCTCGTACTTGAGCTGTAGATAAAAATCCCATGGTAGAGGGATGAGAATAACTGTGATTCCCCAACGTATGTCCTTCTGCAAGTATTCTTTGAGCGATATCGGGATATTGTTCTATTTGTTTTCCGATGCAAAAAAAAGTAGCATGAGCTTGGTATTGCTTCAGTAAATCCAAAACCTGAGGGGTAAAAAGGGTAGGTCCATCATCAAAAGTCAAGGCAATTGTACTTGTCTTTCTATTTTTGTTTTTTGTAAAAACAGGGATAAAAAAACCTAAGCGAATATCAAAAATGCCCCAGGTAAACATTCCTATAAAAAAAATAATTCCTGGAAGTAACCACATCAAGGAAAGGCTATTATTTATATAAAAATAAAGCACAATCAGCAGATATAAAAGCGTTATTCCAACAACTGTTTTTCTCAACATTTCTTCAATAAAATAAAACTGTGATCTTTTCCAGAAAATTGATTGTAAAGGAGAATATAATTGACTTTCTCTTGCTTTCTCATCCATTCTGCGGCCAATAATAGACCAAAGGATGAAGAAGTATGATGGTGTCCTACATAGTCTTTGTAGGTTATAATTTGTGCGTCAGTTAGGGTATTTTTTATTGTCTCAAAATAGTGCTGATCTACGGGTAATTCACAACTTCCAAGAAACAAAACCTCAACTTCACTAGCCGAGATATTATGCTGTGCTAAAAAGATAGTAAGGCTGTCTTCCTCTATTGAATTACTAATTTGAATATCTACTATTTCTGCATAACTGTGGGCGGAATACTTAGAATCGAGTACAAAAAAAGTAGTCCCTTCACCTGTATTGATTCCCGTATTGAAGACGGTTTCTGCTGTATTAACTAATTCCGCTGCTTGAAGGTTTTTAATGGTGGTAGCACCTATTTCATCAATTCCACCAATTAAAGCATTGTCAATTTCTTGGGCTTTAATTTGTAACATCCCGTCTAATAAAGCGGATTCGAAAGAACTATTTTGATGAACATATGTAAAGTTATACCCTTTGCATCCTAAATGCAAGGCAATCTGTCCACCCACCGTATTGTGTGTAGACTGAATAAAAGAAGTAGGGGTAAGGTAACTTTCGTTATTCTCTAGCAGTAATTCTAAGAATTTTTCTGAATCTACCAAACAACCTAATCCTGTTCCTGTTATAATAGCTTGTGGAACTTTAATATTGGCTTCTTCTAGGGCAAAATGAGCCGTATAAATGCCCATTTTAACTCCTTTTGCCATTCTTCGGACCATCGCAGGCGCAATCAATTCTTTGTAAGAAGGTTGATGGGCTTCATTTACGCCCTGTGTAATTTTTTTAAGCGTTTGGAAATCAAAATTTCTTGTTTGTTCTTGGATCGAAATCGACGCTAATCCATTAATAAATACTTTTTCCATCTCCTAAGCTTTTTCAAAAATAAGGGTTGAACAATTGCCACCAAATCCAAAGGAATTCGACATCACGGTTTGAATGGGTTTATGCAGGGTTGTTCTTTGAGGCACAATCGTTAATTCTTCCATAGGTGTACTATGGTTTAAATTAGCAAAAACAACGTCATGTTGTAAAGCCAATATGCTATAAACGGCTTCTATAGCACCAGCTGCGGCTAAGGTATGCCCCGTAAAGGGTTTAGTTGAACTAAACACGGGAACTTCTTCGCCAAAAATGCGTTGAATCGCTCTTCCTTCAGAAAGATCATTGTTGGGTGTCGCTGTTCCATGCGCATTGATATAGTCAATCTGCTCTTTGGACATCTGAGCCATCGCTAATGCCTTTTGCATCGCTAAAAATGCGCCTTCCCCTTGTTCAGAGGAAGCCGTTTGATGGTAGGCATCATTGGCATTGGCATAGCCTGTAACTACACCTAGAATCTTTTTGTTTCGAGCAATCGCAATCGTTTCTCGTTCTAATACAAGATAAGCAGCAGCTTCTCCTAAGTTTAGTCCTTTTCTATTGTGATCAAAAGGAGTATTATCTGTGTCTGATAAAATCATTAGGGTATTAAACCCATTTATTGTAAACTTAGCTAAAGCATCCGTTCCCCCCACAATAACGCGATCTAGTTTTCCTGCTTTAATCATTCGACAGCCCATAATCAAGGCATTTGCTGCGGAAGAACATGCGGTACTAATCGTTGAAACATAGCCTTTTAATCCGAGGTAATCCGCTATTTTTTCTGTTGAATCTCCAGCCTCTTGACTCGACACGTATTTTCTGACACTAGGATCCGTTTGAAAGACGTTGTAATATTGTTCAATATAATCCATCCCACCTACCGAAGTAGAAGATATTAATCCTGTACGAACAGCATTAATATCTTGTATTTCTGCGGCCTTAATAGCTTGTTTTGCGGCGTAAACGCCCAACAAAGCAGTTCTCGTATAGTTATTCTCTTCAGGTAGGTTCAATTGCTTTCCTAATTCATCTGTAGTCATCTTAACTTCACCTACTTTGATGTTGTTTTTATGAATGGAATCAAACAAGGTTAATGAACCTATACCTACTTGATTCGATAGTAACGCTTGGTAATTTTCTTCAACGGAATGTCCGATTGCAGAAATTATTCCCATTCCAGTAACGACTATACGATCTTGCATCTTTTATTTTGTTCTATGTTCTGAAATATACTGTGCCATGGTCTCAATAGACTGGAAAATAGCTTTCCCTTCTTTTGGGTCGCTTAATTTGATTCCATACTCTTTATCCATCAATACAATTAATTCTAAAGCATCAATAGAGTCTAAACCTAATCCATCTCCGAAAAGAGAATCCGTGTCTTGGATATCGTTGATTTCAATATCTTCAAGGTTTAAAACGTCAATAATTTTTGTTTTTAATTCTGTTTTTAAATTTTCCATTTCTATTCAAATAAATGCTTAATACTTTCTATTGTGTGTGGTACTTTTCCTTGTTTTTCTATTGTGTAAAATACCAATTTATATTCTCCGTTTAAATAATCCACCCAACCCGTTAAAACTTTTTCAGCTCGATGTGTTTGCAACAAATACTCCGCATAGCTATGCATCATCGCTATATCATAAGTTGGCGCTATAAAAAAAGCATTTTCTCCTTGTAATTTGTGTCGGATGCTAATTTCGGCCAAGCAAATATTTGCTAAGGTATAGACAAATATAGCAGGGCTTGGATAAAAAGCGTCTTTATCACTAATGGATTCGCTGTGTTTTAAATCGGTATCCAAACTAGATGTTGCATTACTCAAAATTAGTGCAATATCCGGATTCGGAAGCGTCTCCGTATTGTGATTTAACAGCAATTCCGCTCCTATGAAAGCCAATTTACTCAACCTATCCATTTTAAAAAACTTGGGATAATCCAAGGCTTTTTCTTTGTATACTCGTTTCAAAAAAAGAGCTAAATCTTCTTTTTCATCTGCAGAAATACGAAATAATACTTCTCCATTTACATTGACTTGACCTGATTCAATCTGGCAATAATCAGTGATATAAAAAGTGGGTTCACTCATTGTTCTTACTTTTTACTTATAATTAATGCTGTATTTGATCCTCCAAAACCTGAAGCGGTTTTCAACGCCGTATGCAAGGGTAGGGCTTCTACTTGCCTAGTGATGTTTACCTCTTTGGAGACTCCTAGTTGCTCAAATCCTTTCGAAACAATCAACTCATCATGTCTCATACTTTGTAATAATAGCACCAATTCTAGTAAGCCTGCTGCACCTAAGGTATGTCCAAAATAACCTTTTTGACTGTGAATTGGTTTTGAGGCCAACCCCAGGCGGTCAAAGGCAATAGCTTCCATTTCATCGTTGTAAGCGGTTGCTGTTCCATGAGCACAGATAGCATCTATTTGATCTGCGGAGATATTCGCTTGTTTCAGTGCTTGTTGAATGCTTAAAAACAAACCTTCGCCTGTACGAGAAGGCCCCGATATATGATTGGCATCTGCAATAGATGCTTCGCCTAAAATTTCAAACGATTGACCTTCAATACACGTTGTACTTAAATAAGCGGCAGCGGCAGCTTCCCCTAAATTAACTCCTTTGCGATTTACATCAAAAGGTTTACAAGGTTCGTCACTCATCGCTTGAAAACTATGGAACCCCGAAACCACAAATGGAGTTAACTCATCTGCTGCAATCACATAAGCATCTTCGCACTGTTGCATTTGAATTAATCGCTTCGCGACAGCAAGGGCAAGTATTCCAGATACACAAGCATTGCAAACAAGAATAGGTTTATTTTTAAACCCAAAAAAAGCAGCAATGCGCTTTGCCGAACGATTAAGGTCTGCCTCTGCAAGGTTTCCTTCCGCTAAAGCGGCGATATTCCCTTTGGTTGTAGATATAACTAAAGCTGTTTTATCAGAAAGAGTTTGTTGATCTAAAATGGGCTTTAGCGTAACGATTAGCATGCGCTCAAAACGAGTAAACGAATTCTCCTCACTCGTTATCGTTTGTTCTTGTAATTGCTCACTTGAAATCTGTCCTCCATAAAAGCTAGAGATAAAACCAAATTCATCGATTTTTTTTATTCCCGTCTGTTGCTGTTGAATCGCGTTCCAATTGTGCTCTTTGCCAAATCCTATAGAACTGAAACACTCTGTTTTATTTATATAAACCTTTTTCATGTTTGTATCAATCCTAATTTTCGTTTCCACTCTTCATAGAAAGGAGGTATTGCCAATGATAAATTGTTTGCTTGATCTAGAAAAACTTGAGTTGTTTCACCAGTACAAACCACTTGATCTTTCGCATTTAAAATTCTAAATTTAAATATAATTTTCGCCGCAGGACTTGTCACATAAGTGGCTTGAATTCGAATTATATCGCCATATTTCAAGGTCAATTTATGGGCTAATGAAGAAGCGACGATTGGCGTAACATAGCCTGCTTTTAGCATATCTAAATAAGCTATTCCATATTTTCTTCCAAATGCTTCTCTTGCATCTTCAAAATACACCAAATAGTTCCCGTGCCAGACAATGCCAAGGGCGTCTGTTTCGTTGAATCGAACTCTTGTTTCTACTTCAACTGTAAGTTCGGAAACTTCTTTATAAAGATCTTTTTTTCTTATCATAAAACAACGCTATTGAGATCATTACTAAAGCAAACAAAAGTAACAAAATAATCTCATTTCTTATTTCCCATAGTCCCCCTTGCCTAAGCAATAGGGTATAGTATCCTTCTAATCCCCAGTTCATAGGAGATAATTTTGCGATGTACTGCATAAACACAGGCATTGCAAAAGCCGGAACCCATACACCACTAACAGCGGCTAGGATTACAACAAAAGTTGCTCCAAAAGGAGAAGATTGTTCTTGTGTTTTGGCTATTGTTCCAAAAACTACACCTAAAGATATCGCAGATAAACCAATACACAAAGTCAAAATACTCAAATTAAACAACTGATTTCCAACCACAAAAGAAACGAGTCCAAGTAGAGGGAAAATAAATCTCCCCACCAGTAAGATCAAGTAAAATTGCAACAAACAAATAACTAAATAGGTTATAATTTTCCCTGCCCAAATAAGTGTCATTGAAGTAGGTACAGTATATAATCTTACTTTAGTTCCTTGGTTTTTTTCTTTGACCAAATTCATGGCAAAAGGCACGATAATAAAGAAAATAGCAAATAAAGACCAAGCAGGTACATTGTGCTGTACCGCATTGGGTTTTATTTCATTTTGTAAATCAAGGGGAGATATTTCTTTAAAAGAAAATAGGGCTTCTTGTTTTAAAATGGCGCTATCACTAGGTATATCTAATTGCTCTGCAAATGCACCGTAAATAAATTTATTTTCTGTTTGCGTTACAATGCGATCAATTGCGGCTTTAATTCCCTCCTTATAAGCAATCTGCAAGGCGGGATCAAAATACAAGATTACTTCTTTTGACGGCAATACAACTCTTTCTTTTTGTTGGTGTGCCGAGGTATCTGCAAGATTTAATACTTCTTTTACATTCGCTTTAATATAGTTTTGAATATCATTCGTTAAACGTTTAGGAATGACTATAGCCAATTGATATTCTCCTTTTACAACTGCATTTGCAGCACTTTCTTCTGTGAGTTCTACACCCTTTAGTTCAGTTATTATTTCAAAGCTCCCTAAGGCTCTAACTTCGTCAAAGATGGCTTTTGAAACTTCTTCTTTATCTTGATCAATAACCAATACCTTCAATTTCTGATTCGTTATATTCTCATAGGTGTTATTCTGAATTAACGTTACAACAATCACCAAAAATACAGGCATAACAAATAGCACGGCTAAGCCACCTAAATCTCTGACTAGTAAAAGGGCTTCTTTTCGGATGGTCATGAATAACTTATACATTGTCTTTCAGATTTATACCCGTTAATTTCAAAAAAGCCTCTTCCAAGTTCGCGGTATTTGTTTGTGTCATCAGTGCTTCACTTGTTCCTAAGGCAAATATTTTTCCTTGATCGATAATAGCAATCGATTTACACAATTCTTGTACTTCGTGTAAATGGTGGGACGTATAAATAATCGTTGTTCCCTTTGCATTTAGTTCTTTCAAAAAAGAAACAATCAACAAACGGGATTGCAAATCTACACCTACTGTTGGTTCATCTAAGAAAAGGATAGTCGGTTGATGAAGAATCCCAGCGATTAAGTTAACGCGTCTTTTCATTCCTCCAGAAAATGTTTCAATTCTTTTATGGGCAAATGCTTCTAAGCCTAAATAGGCTAAGTATTGTTGAATTTTTTGTTTGAGGTCTTTTCCTTTTAATCCGTACATACTCGCTAAAAAAAGCAAATTTTCATAGGCAGAAAGTGTGGGGTAAAGGGCATATTCTTGTGGAACAACACCTATTATTTTCTTTATTTCTTTTTCTTGCTGCTGATACGTATTTCCTTCTATTTGCAAGCTTCCAGAAGAGGGTTTTAACAAGCCATATAGCATCGATAAAAGAGTTGTTTTACCTGCACCATTGGGTCCTAATAAGCCTAAAAAGTCTCCTTTGTGAATTTGCAAAGAAACGTCTTCAATAGAAAAGAAATCAGCTCCTTCATATTGCTTGTACAATTTCTGTATATCAATGACAACTGCTTTCATTAAAGGGCTTTTTTAAGCTTTTTAAAGAATATTTCTTCTCGGTCTGCGAGCGCTTTTAATTCATTCGACAAGTTGAGGTATACATCCTCTCCATTTTTTCTTTTTTTATACACTCTGGCTGCATTTACAGCAAAATCTCTCCATGAATCCCCTATAGCAGTCATTTCACTTGCTAAATCGTTTAAAACAGGTTTATTTATCTTTTTAGCAGCTTCTTGTAGAAATGCGGCATAAATAAATCGAAAACCTCCACCGCCAGTTCCTATTTCCTCTTGCATACGCACCATTTGTGCTAAAAAATGGTTAGCTTTGGGTATGCCGTGTTTTTTAGGCCACTTTAGAATGGACTTTGCTACCATTCGCATTCCTCTTACTCCCACAATAGGAACAGGAGCTAACATATCATTACACGTTTTTTTAATGGCTTTTACGATTGCCTTTTCCCAGTCAATTTGCTGAGGAATAGCTATAGGGTAATAGATTTGACCTTTAGGTGCAAAAGCGCCTTGAGCAAATCTAACTTTTTCTAATTCCGCAGGGGTCAATTGTGTGGAAGTTGGCATCACGGGATCGCTCACTAAAAAATTAGCTTCTTGCTTTCCATAAACTACTAAATTGTGAGCATTGAAATGAAAGCGATATTCTTCTGGAAAATAGGGTAGGTGATAAACACCTACTTGTAATCCACAAGGTATACCTTCGGCAAGTTTAGTTTCTAATTCACGTAGTGCTTTCTGTTTATCGCTAAATTTAACACGCTTTACTTTTAGTCCTAGTCGCTTGGCTAAACGATTAAAAATAAGGCCTGGTAAAGGTCTATAGCTAATTGCTGGTGCGTGATTTACTTTTATAAAAGGCAGGTAAACATAAAACAATCCAGATCCAATGCCAAAAGCCATCGGTTCGCTGATTTGAATACCTTGGTTACTCAATAAATTTGAAGCTACGCCATTTTCACAATGGGCTGCCTGTTTATGTACAAAATTTATCTTCATCTTATTTGCCATTAAATGCTTTTAATTCTTCAATAGAAATATCAAAAGCATTCGCATATTTTTGCAGTATACGTGTACTTAATTTTTTAAAAACGCGGGGGTTAAAATGTCTTTTCACTCGCCATCTCCACAAAGAGGCATACGCACTTAACGTCGGTAAATCCATTCGATTTAACTCCATGAAATAAACGATTGGACTCACTAATCCATTGGCAACTTGTTCTTGGGCTTCTTTTACACGTGCATTAATACCCTCTAATGTAGCTTCCTGAACAATAGTTTTCGTTTCCCAACCCGAACTGAGCGCTGTTACGTATTCACCTTTATCATTCACCGCATAACACAATTCTTGGATGTCATTATCCAGTAAACTGCTTTTATCTTGGGGTACATCAGACTCTTTCATATGCTTATTGTTTTTGTAAAAAAAGATTCACTTCTGCCTTTAATAGGGATTGTGTATTTGTCCTACTCGTCACCTCTATCAAACAGATTGAAAAATCATCTCCATCCATGCGGGAAATCAATTTCCCTTCTGTATGTATTTTATCGTGTACAGCAGGTAAACCTAAAATGGTCACTTTTTTCATTGCACTAATAAATCCCAAGACATGGACCTCTTTTCGTTCCTTTTGATTTTCATCAAAAAAAAACGTTTGTCCCACAATTGCAGAACACGTTTGTGCTGCATTCTCCATTAATCCTACTTCAGAAAATACGTTGTTCTCAACAAAAATATTGTCTTCTTTTATTTCAAATAGGGTAGCAACACTCTCAGCATTGATTGCTGTAATAATATCTACCATCAGCATAGGAGCTCGATGTGGTAAATAATTTTGTATTTCAATTACTTTAGTATTGACCATAGGAAATTAAGATTGTGCGAGGACTGTTTTCATTTGTCCAGTTGCTATTAGTATTTCATTGCAAGTTGTTGTCAATTCAACTAAAGTTACCCCCATAAATTCATGTAATATTTGGGCTTTAGTAATTAATTTTTCTCCGACTTCTGGCAACTGGTTAATGTCAATTTTCTTGATAGCTCCAATATAGCCTGTTGGGGCTTGTTTATTTTGCAAATAATACGCATATCCTGTATGTAGAGCTACTGCTTGTGCCATGTGTTCTATAATACCAGCTTCTTGCATATAACCATCCTCGACGCAAATATTATCGCTTTTTATAGACAAACCTGCTTCAATAAAATCTTCTCCAAATTGATATAGGGTATCCACCATAACAATTGGCGCTCTTTGGGGTATTAAATTTCCAACGATTTCTTTTGTTATCAATACAACCTTTTCCATAGTTAAACTACTTTTAAATAGGCATACGCATATGAAAATCGTCCACTTTCAGGAACTGAAAGCAAAAGGCGATCCCCTGATTTTAGTTTTCCTGAATTCATTAATTCTTCTAACATCAGATAGATGGATGCAGATCCAACATTACCTACGTGTTTTAGATTCATAAACCATTTATCTTTGGTTATTTCCATTCCTGCTTCCGCAAATTTGGTATATAAACCTTCTACAAAATAATGAGACGAAACATGGGGTAAAAAATAATCTATTTCGTCAACCGTTATATTATTTTTTTCCAAAGCAGCCTTCATACTTTGAACGCCTTTATCTAAAACATTTTCGTTCAATATTTTCACATCTTGTTTCAGAGAAAACACGGATTCTGTCAACCATTCTTGTGAGGCATAATCACTCCAAGGTTTGATACTGCCATCTTCTAATTTATCTCCACCTGCATACATACAAGCTTCCAATTCAAAAGCATAGGAGTAATAATCCATCCATAGAATTTCAAGTGAATTTTCTCCTCTTGGTTTATTTTCTAATAAGAAAGCTCCACATCCATCTGATAGCATCCAGCGTAAAAAATCCTTTTTAAAAGCAATAATGGGCGTTTGCTCTAAAACTTTTAAATTGGCTACTTCAACTTCGAATTTTTCTGATTTCATCCACGTAGATACACGTTCTGATCCGGTACAAACCGCATTGGTTGAATTTGCTGATTTGATAGATAAAAAACCAAATTTTAATGCATTCATGCCCGAACAACATACACCAGAAGAAGAATTTAATTCTAAGGATTGATTTTGCATTAAACCATGTACCATTGCTGCATGAGAAGGTAGCAAACTATCAGGTGTTGATGTTCCACAAGAAAGTACTTCAATCTGAGATAAAGTAAAATCTTTATCACATAAAGCCTCAATAGCTTCAAAAGTTAATTGAGCATTCGTATGTGTAATCTTCCCTTGTTTGGTAAGCGCATAATATCTCGTTTGAATTCCGTTATTTCTCAACACTATTCTACGTGCTTTCGACGTTTGTTGATCAATTTTTCCCAGTACATCTTCCATTTCATCATTTGAAATAGGCGCATTAGGTAAAAATTTTGCTGCTCTTGTTATAAAAACTCTTCCCATAACTTTTACTTTACTCCTTGAAAATACGTTTTATCGCGTTGTATTTTTTTGTGTTTTAAAGGATACAAAATGATATGAATTAAATGGACAAGAGGAGAAATCAACCAAATAGCAATAAATAAATAGACATTAAAACACTTTAATAAAAAAGGTCTTTTACTTGATTTAGCTTTGAGAATCAAAGTTGACCAAATACCAAAAAGGCGATTGGCTTTGCGATCCATTGAAACTAAAAAATGCCTAACTTCTACTGCATTCTGTTGTATTAACTCTTCTTGTAATCCTTGATAATTTGACTGATACAAAAACGTTCTTATGGTTTCTCCAAACCGACTACTCGCTTGTATCTCTTCAGGTGCAATACCTGGTTTGGGTAATATACCATATACCTTTCGCTGCTTACCAGTAAACATCCAATCGACAATGGTAATTACACTTACTAAATTAATATTTCTATCAACAAGTGCGATATTTCCAACCAGTTCACTTGTTACTTCTTTTAATTGACGTTTTATTTTTTCTTGGGCCATGACCCACATATTTCTACTTCCACTAACCGTTACTACGGGCGTATGGGCTAGTAATTTTTTCGCATATTCACTTTTTAAAAATGAATTAACGGGTATAGAAGGGGTTAAATACCACACTTGGTATCCAAGTATAACCAAATCGTATTTTTGAGTTAGGATAGCCTCAGAAGGGGGCAGAATAGGTTGTTCAATTTGCTTGAAAGATTCAGGGAATACATTAAAGAAATCCTCTTTTTTCCAAGGAAAAGGATATGCTTTTTCTACTTCAATTTTGTAACGAGTTACTTCAATATTTTCATCCTTTTCTAAAGGACTAATCAATTGATCTAATACGCGTTCTAATTGCCCAGATTGACTATAATAAATTACCAATATACGCTTCATCGCTTCTTCTTTTCAATGGTAGGTACTTCCCAAAAATCGTAATAATTAAACCATTGTAAGGGATATTTCTTTACTATTTTTTCTACACTAGCACAATAAGATTGGAGTAAATGTTGGGCATCGCGATGCTTTACTTCAGCTCGTCGAGTGTATAAATGATAGTGTAAATTATTTTCTTTCATTACATAAACATAAGCAACGGGAACTTTTAGGCGAGAAGCTATGCTAAAGGGTCCAGCGGGAAACAAAGCCGATTCACCGAGAAATTCTTCTTGTAAGGTTTTACTTCCAGGGAAAAATCGATCACCCGTAAAACAAATAATTTCATTATTGGATAAGCATGTATTAATCTCAAAAATATGGGACATATCCTCACTAACAATAATAAAATTTAAATTGGTTTTAATGGATATAGAATCAAAATACGCTTTGATAAATGTATGCTCTCTATCCGTAGTTACCAGATTAATTTGACAGTCAAAGTCAATATCAGCAAAGAAGTATTCTGCTACTTCAAAATTGCCCACATGTGCACTGATTAATATGGCGCCTTTTTTTTCAGCTAAGAGCTCTTTTAAAATGTCAATCCCATCAAAATCATAGGTAAATCGATTTCTCAATCCTGTAGAAATTGCTATTTTATCTATTAAAACTTGACCAAATCTAAAGTAACTCCCATACATAAAAAACACCGTCTTCAGCGCGTTAAACTGGTGTCTTTTGTTGAGGTAATAATAAAGTGCTTTATTAGATTTCCATGCGGTAATAAAAAAGTAAAAAGCTACAAATATCAGAACGCTATATGCTATTCTGATACCGAGCTTTTTTATACATAAAACGAAAATTTTATACCCGAGTAAATTACCTTTAGATTTTCCTTGCCATTGAGCCATTAATAATCTTACTTTTGTGTAATCTTGCGTTCGATTAGATCATAAAAATCTTGAAAAGTTACAATAGCTGTAAAATCAGCTTCAACTAGTTTAACACCGAAATTTGATTCGATTAAAACAACTAAATCAACATAATCTAAGCTATCTAAATTCAAACTTTCTTTTAGATTATTTTCTGCTTCAATTACCTCTTGATCTACTTCAAATTCTTCAACTAAAATCTGATTAATTTTTTCAAAAATCTCTTTATTATCCATTTATCAACTATATTTTTTTACTATAAGTGCAGAATTTGTACCTCCAAATCCAAAAGAATTGGACAAATATAGGTCAATTTTTTTATTTAGTGTTTTTTTAACAATATTAAGTCGGTTAGAGTCTTCATCCCCTTCATCAAAGTTTTTGTTCAGACCAATAAAATCATTATTCATCATTAAAGTAGAATAAACAATTTCACTAGCACCAGCCATCCAACATTCATGTCCTGTAAGTGATTTTGTTGAGGTAACATGTGGCATATTCGCCTTAAAGACCTCGTAAATTGCTTTAGCTTCATTCGCATCACCTAAAGGAGTTGAAGTAGCATGTGCATTGATATAACCTACTTCATCAATTGCAATTCCTGCATTTTGAATCGCTCTGCGCATTGCAGTTGCAGGTCCATCCACATTGGGAGTTGAAATATGTCCTCCATTGGAAGAAAAACCATAGCCAATTATCTCTGCAACAATAGGTGCACCTCTTCTTAAGGCTGATTCATAACTTTCTAAAATCAACGTTGCACCACCTCCACTAGGAACTAAACCATTTCTATTTTTATCAAAAGGACGTGAAGCTTGAGAGGGATCTACTCCTTCTTCTGCAAAAACACCTAATCCATCAAAACTAGCCATAGCAAATGGATTAATTTCCTGTGCACCTCCGCAAATAATAATATCCTGCATACCTGCTTTAATCATAGCAAATCCCAAACCAAGTGCATGAGATCCACTAGCACAGGCGGCACTAATTGTCATATTTATTCCTCTTAATTTAAAAATCGTAGACAAATTCATGGTTATGGTTGAATTCATCGATTTGAAAATAGCACCCGATCCAATTAAAGCGGTATCCTTTTTATCGCGAAATATATCTGTTGCTTCAATAACGGCCTTAGAAACACTGTCATTTCCATAGAGAATTCCGACTTCTTTTTGCTCTAAATAGTCCATGCTAATTTGTGCATTTTTCAAGGCCTCCATCGTAGCTACATACGCGTATTCTGTTTCTTCACCAACGGAAAGTCTCTGTCTTCTATTTAAATCCGCCTTTAAATCTGGACGTGGAACCATGCCTGTAAAAGCTGAACGAAATCCCATTTCATGTCTCTGTTCGTCGTATATAATTCCAGATTTCCCCTCATACAAAGAAGCTTTAACCTCGTCTAAGTTTAATCCCAAACAAGAATAAATTCCCATACCTGTTATAACAACTCTTCTTTCCATCAATCCTTCTTATGAATAAATTCCACCATTAATATTGATTACCTCTCCGGTAATATAACTTGCTTTATCTGACGCTAAGAAACCAACTAAATCTGCGACTTCTTCAGCCTTACCAAATCGATTAACAGGAATTAATTTCACTAATTCAGTTGCATCTAAATTGGCTGTCATATCCGTTTCGATAAAACCAGGTGCTACCGCATTTACGGTAATATTTCGCTTAGCCACTTCTTGTGCCAAGGCCTTAGTTGCTCCAACAATCGCCGCTTTAGCAGCGGAATAATTCGTTTGCCCTGGTGTTCCCTTCATACCAGATACAGAAACCATATTGACAATACGCCCATATCGATTTCTCAACATTTTTTGGATAAAGAATTGAGTCACATTAAAAAAGCCCATAAGACTGGTTTGAATAACGGTATTCCAATCCTCATAAGACATCCACATAAATAAACCATCCCTTGTAACTCCCGCATTATTTACAATCACTTCTACAACTGCTTTTGGGTTATCTTCAACCCATTTTGATAGAACTTCTTGTACCTCTTCATTCTTGCTTACATCAAATCTAAGAATTTCTGCTGTTGCGCCTAATTGCTCTACTTCGCGTAAAGTCTCTAACGCTTTTTCTTCGTTAACTTGATAATTTATTACTATATGATATTTTTTTTCTTGTGCTAATCTCAAACAAATCGCCTTACCAATTCCTCTTGATCCTCCAGTTACAATTGCGGTTTTCATTCGTAATTTTTAATTAAATATTTCAACATTTTGATACCATCTATCTGTAAATAGGTTTCCATCCGCGTCGATGAATCCCCATTTCTTTTTATTTTTTACACGAAATAATCCGTTGCTATATACATTATTTCTTTTTGATGCTTTGGAATTAAAAATTGATATATCGTACCTATAAGGAATAACAACTTTTTTACTTTTAGTGATAAATCCCCATTGATTGAGCCTTACAGCTGCTATTCCGGCTTCACTAAAAGGTATAGCGTTTTCGTATATAAAATCAATTATTTGCTCTCCTTTTGCATCGACATATCCCCAATAGCCCTCTTTTTTAACCGGTATTAATCCCTCACTATAAATATGAATATCCTCGTATTTGATTGGAATAACAATTTCGCCTTTCGCATTGATTATACCGTAGTTCTTCGCTTGTTGAACTAGTATATAATTGGGATTATCCAAGTTGACTACTTTGTCTATATAAGAAATATCAATGCGTTCTCCCTCATTCCATAAATATAATTGGTCTTCTTGGACTACCCAAGTCAATCCATTTTTATAAGGTCCTACTTTTTGGTATAAAGGTGCTAGTATTTCATTTCCGAGATAGTCGATAATTCCCCATTTTTCATTGAGGCTAACTGCGGTATAATCGCTTTCAAACTTTTGAATTACATCATATTTAGGTTCTACTATATGCTTACCCTCCTGATCAATTAATCCAATTTTTTCCTCTACTTTAAAAATACTTGTCCCCTTGTATCTAGGACCTCTCTCCTTTTGAGCACTTAAAATTGTACCTTTTTTATCAATATAAAACCACGCTTTATCCTCTTTTACTAAAGCAATTCCATCGTTAAAATCCTTAACTTTCTCATATTTAGGTAGAATAACCCATTGTCCTTGGCGATCCACATACCCCCATAACTTCCCGTCATAGACACAAGCTAAATCATCCGAAAAAGATCGAGCATTTTTAAAAGTAGGTGTAATCGCATATTCACCCGCTCTATTTAGATAGCCAAATAAATTATTTTCTCTTACGAGTGCTAACTCTTGTGCTTGTAGAGTACAAACAAATAAGACAAAAAATATAAAAATAAAATTGCATTTCATAAACTATGCTTTTAAATATTCTTTTATCTGTTGTAAATAGGGATATAAAGGTTGATCATTAGAAAATTCAGGTATAATTTGACGGATTTCTGCATACCACGTTTTCGTTGTTTCTGATATTTTATCCTTATATGCTAAAGCATCTATTGCCTGTACTAAAGTTAAAATTTCAATTGAAAATACTTCAAAACTATTTTCAATTAACTTATCACAAAGTACTGCTGCATTGGTTCCCATACTCACAATATCCTGATTGTCATTATTATTGGGTATGCTGTGAATATACATAGAGGTTGCTAATGCTTGGCACTCAGCTGTAGTAGAAGTAGCTGTAAACTGCGCCCCTTGCATACCAAAATTGAATCCTAATTTTCCTAGATTGACAAAAGGAGGAAGTAATTCATTAATCTTAGCATTTAACAGGTAATTCAACTGACGTTCTGCTAACATCGTCAAGCGTGTGATAACCAATTTCAACTTGTCCATCTCTAAAGAAATATAATCCCCATGGAAATTTCCTCCGTGATAAACTTGTTGACTTTTTACATCAATTACAGGGTTATCATTGGCAGAATTTATTTCATTTTCTAATACTTTTCCAACCTCTTGAATGGTATCAAAAATAGGCCCAAGAATTTGAGGAATACAACGAATAGAGTAGTACTCTTGTACTTTATCCTTGAATATTTCTTCTTGATTTGTACCAGAATATAAATGGTCTTCTCTTTTTTTAATCAATTGACTATCTTGTAAGTTTTGACGCATTTGCTTGGCAATGTATTGTTGTCCTTTATGCAGTTTTGCTTCATTTAGTTCCGCAGAAAAATGATCATCATAAGCAGCCACTAATTCATTAATTGCACAAGCTATTTTTACTGACCAATCTAATAACTTTGTAGCATTGTTCCAGTTTAAAATACCTATTCCAGTCATAACAGAAGTACCATTCATCAACGAAATTCCCTCTCTTATACTTATATTAATTGGTTTTAAATTTTCTATTTCAAAAACGTCTTTTGTATTTCTTCTTTCATTTTTGTAGAAAACTTCTCCTTCACCAATTAAAACCAATGCTAAATGAGCCAATTGAACTAAATCACCACTTGCACCAACTCCACCATGAGCAAAAATTAAAGGTGTAATTCCTTTATTCAATAACTCCTTCATCAATTCAATAACCTCTATATTAATACCCGAATAACCTAGAGATAGAGAATTCAATCGCGCTAAGATTGCTGCACGAACTTGTTCTACACTTAACGGATTTCCGATACCTGAGGAGTGACTGCGAATTAAATTATATTGCAAGGCCACGCATTCTTCATCCTTAATACGGTATTGAGCCATAGGTCCAAAGCCTGTATTAACACCATAAATTACTTTATTAGTAGCATAATCCTTTAAAAAATTAAAACTTTCATTCACTCGTTCTTTCAAAGTAGGAGCTAATATTAATTCTTGATCTATCGCTAGATATTTAATAAAATTTTCTAGGGATAAGAAATCATTCAGCGTGTTCATTAACTTGGTATATATAGTTATATTTGTATGAGTATTTTATACCCAAACTTTTTAGGCATAAAACACAGGCAAATTTAATACTATTAACATAATAAATAGCAAACAATGTCAATTGAAAATGTAGATGTCTTAATAATTGGAGCAGGTCCATCTGGAAGTGTTGCAGGTAGTTACTTACACAAAAAAGGTATAAATGTTAAAATTGTAGAAAAAACAAAGTTTCCTAGAATTGTTGTAGGAGAAAGTTTAATTCCGCGTGTTATGGATCATTTTGAAGAAGCAGATTTACTTCCTGCTTTGAATACTTATAATTTCCAACCCAAACCAGGGGCGCGTTTTATTAGAGGAAAAGAAATTTGCATTTTTGATTTTAGTAATAAATTTTCTGAAGGTTGGAATTGGACTTGGCAAATTCCTCGTGCTGATTTTGACAAAGCAATTACTGATGAGATGCAGCGTAAAGGCATAGATATTCAGTTTGAAACAGAGGTAATTGATGTTCAATTTGAAGGAACAAATTCCACAACAACCATTAAAAATACGGATGGAACAGAATCGAAAATTCATGCTAAATTTTTAATTGATGCTAGTGGATATGGGCGCGTTTTGCCGCGTATGCTCAACTTAGATGCCGCTTCAAAATTAAGCCCACATTCGGCTATTTTCAGTCATATTATTGATGAAAGAAGACCCGAAGGAATAGAAGGTACCCAAATTTCATTTGATATTTTAGAAACAAAAGTTTGGCTTTGGGTTATTCCTTTTTCAAATGGAAAAACAAGTGTAGGAATTGTTGGTCCTACGGATTATATTGAAAAGTTAGGTGTTAATTCTACTGAAGCTTTACAAAACGCGATTAACCTTTCAAGCTTCTATATTCAACGATTTGGTGCATTGCCTTTTGATTTTGAACCAAAAAAACTAAGTAATTACTCAATAAGTGTATCTAAAATGTTTGGTGAGGGCTACGTATTAACTGGAAACAGCACTGAATTTTTAGATCCCGTTTTCTCCTCTGGGGTATGTTTTGCAACAGAATCAGGTATGTTAGCCGCAAAACTAGCCCTTAAAACACTACAAGGAGAACTCGTAGATTGGCAAGTAGAATATGCGGATTATATGAATGAAGGTATAGATGTATTTACTACTTATATCCAAGAATGGTACACAGGAAATTTACAAGAATTATTCTTTCATCAACCAGAAAATCCAGATGTAAAGCGAAAAATTTGTTCGGTTTTAGCAGGTTATGTTTGGGATAAATCAAACCCATTTGTATTAAAACACAACAGTGTAATTCGCAACATGGCACATCTAATCCAAATGGAAAAAGGAGCTATTTAGTATCTTTTATTCATATATATATAAAGTCTTATACCCATTGTATAAGGCTTTTTTTTATTCCTTTAAGTCAAAATAACCACAGTGTGAGGTTTAATATAGCAACAGTAGATTGTATTTGTACAACTAAAAAAATAGCTTATTCTATTCCTTTTTTCAAACAACAATTCTTGGTTTTATGTGATTCAAAGGAGTAAAGAAGGCAATATAAGCAAGCCTAAATTTGCTTTTTTTTTACCTTTATTAAATTATTTTTTGACTTCTTTGTAGCGCAAAAAAAAAAGATTTAAGACCTAGAAAAATCAAATTTCAAACTCTTTTTTTAGCTAAAAAGAATGCGAGTTTCCTGTCTTTTTTGTTCAATTTATCGTCTTTATTTCCTCTAAAATTTACCTCAATTAAACTGAAAAATAAAAAATTAACAAGCTAATTCGGGCAGTAAAAAAGATCAAATTATATACTTTTTTCACTTAAAACCATTCGTATAAACTCTTCTTTTTTACTTGTATTAGCAAAATAAATCGTCTAGGAAAAAAATACAAAAATTACATTAATCAGCTGAATTACAAGGAACTAAGAGTTATCAACATCGTGAAATCGAAAAGAGGTTAAAGCGTTGATTATGAAGGAAAACTAAATGAACCGTTTTTGTTGATAAGTAAGGAAAGAATAGAATAACTATTTTTTGTTTAGTTGAAATAAATTACAATACAGAATAAAATCATCCCTGTGCAAATTTATTTTTAAAAATCTATGAGTTAGATATTCATACCCTATGAACCACTTATCAACAGAAATTCACATCTAAGTTATAATAAACAAGCTGTTGATAAAGGTTATTAACCGTGTTAATAAGTAGGTTATTTGCTTATTTTAAAGCTGTTTAAGAAATGATATTGTGTTAATAAGTTTTTATAAGTCAAAAAAGCAAATTATCGTTTAAAAGTTATTGTACATATTAACAAACAATATAATAGAGAAGTTTTTTTTTAATTTTAAAAATGATTTTATTACTATTATATATATTGTTGATAACGTTGATAAGTGTGAATTTCAATTTCTTTGTTCATTGAGATAAAAAGTGACTTTTTTTGATGGCTAATTTTTTTTCGAAGCGCTGTAGTTTGCGTATATTTTTTTCATTGCACATTCGTGCGTTTTACTGAAAAGAGAAGAGCTAGTAAATAGCAAATTGAGGGCTGTAATTTGTGTGTATTATTTTGACTTGGATCTAAGGTTGTTTAAGCCAATTTTAGAGGGATAATTTTAGAGCATTTATTTTTTGTAGTGTCCTATATTTTGCGTAAAAAAAAAGAATTGACTTCTGATCTTTTATATTGCAAATGTAGGGACTGAAATTTTTTTGATTCTATTTTTACAGGACACTGTATTTCGTGTAAACTTATTTGAGGTACGTTTGATTTGGTTTATTCAAACTACAAGATGATTTTTTTAATTTTAGCTGAAGTATTTTTTTTTGAAGGCCTGTATTTTCTTTAAAATAGTTTTTCTTCTTGTCTGGTCTTTGTAAGTAAATTGTAAAAGATTTTTTTTTGAAATTACAGAATAAATTTTTTGAGACGGTTTAAATTGCGAGTTAATTTTTTTAACGCATACTTTTTGCAAAGCCTTATATTTTGCTTACAGCGATTTTATTTTCCTTTGGCTTATTTTAGGCCAAATGTAGAGGCTTGTTTTTTTCTGTTTTTTTTTTTTTGAAGACCTACATTTTGCTTGAAGTAATTTTTTTATCTTTGAATTGGTTTTAATCAAAATAGAGGACACCCTAATTTTTTGGTTATTTTGTTTTTCAATGTCTCGTGTGTGTCTTTATTTAAGTTTATTTATTTTCAGTTGGTTTTACACAAAGCTCAAGGGGAAATAATTGTAGACTTTTTTTTGTACGGCTTGTATTTGTATTAAAAATTAATTTTTCCCAACAGAAGTGTTTTATTCGATCTACAGACGGTTGAAATTGGGTTGTAGGACTATGACTTTAGAAATAATGGAGAATAGTATTTTTAAAAAAATTAAGCGATCTAAATTACCAGGAGCTTATTTTAGGTGTCTGTATTTTGTGTATTTGATTTTATTTATAGTTTAATTTGATTTGAGCAAATTATAACGGGTAGTTTTTTTTAGTTGATTATTGCTTTACTTCTTTTACAAGGATCAAATTTGGGTTGTAAATTTTCAATTATTGCTTACTGATTTTTTAAAATCAGATTCTTCATTTGGCAATGTTTTTAGATTTCAGTGTATTACTGTTTTAATTTTCATCGTACCTTTGCAAAATATTTTTATTTTATATGGTAAGTTTTAATTACGAATTGGATTTTTCATTGACAAATGAAGAGAAGTATGAACAATGGATTGAAGCCATTATTACTTCTGAGAATTTTTTGGTTGGTGATATCAATTATATATTTTGTACAGATGAATACTTGCATGAAATCAATGTTAAGTATTTGGATCATGATACTTTAACAGATGTTATAAGTTTCGATTATACTGATAATCAATTAGTTAGTGGAGATATTTTTATTAGTATCGAACGTGTACAAGAAAATGCGACTGAGTTTTCTGTTCCTTTTGAAACGGAAATTTTGCGTGTTATGGCTCATGGCTTATTGCATTATTGTGGTTATAAGGATAAAGGGGAGCAAGAGGAAGCTTTGATGCGAAAAAAAGAAGAAGAAAAGATAAAAATGTTCCACGTGGAACAATAAATGATAGATTTTTATAAAAATGAGTATTTTTCAAGATAGATATGATGTAATTGTTGTTGGGGGTGGTCATGCCGGTTCAGAGGCTGCTGCTGCTGCTGCCAATATGGGATCAAAAACACTTTTGGTTACCATGAGCTTACAAAATATTGCGCAAATGTCATGTAATCCTGCTATGGGTGGAATTGCAAAAGGACAAATTGTTCGTGAAATTGACGCTTTAGGTGGATATTCGGGTATTGTCTCGGATCAAACGGCTATTCAATTTAAAATGTTGAATAAGTCCAAAGGGCCTGCGATGTGGTCCCCAAGGGTGCAGTCTGATCGGATGCGATTTTCCGAAACCTGGCGTTTAATGCTAGAAGGAACGCCTAATTTAGATTTTTACCAAGATATGGTAAAGTCTATTTTGGTGACAGATAATAAAATTGATGGTGTAGTTACTAGCTTGGGGCTTACTATAAAAGCGAAAACCGTTATTTTAACTAATGGAACTTTCTTAAATGGATTGATTCACATTGGTGAAAAACAGTTTGGTGGTGGTAGAGCAGGAGAGGGTGCTGCCTATGGTATAACGGAAGATTTAGTTAAGCTTGGTTTTACCTCAGGACGTATGAAAACGGGTACACCTCCACGTGTAGATGGTCGCTCTTTAGATTATTCTAAAATGGAAGTACAAGGCGGTGATATCAACCCGAGTAAGTTTTCATATATGGATGTTACGTCGCCTTTGAAGCAACAAAGAGACTGTTTTATGACCTATACTTCTTTGGAGGTACACGATTTATTGCGTGAAGGCTTTGATCGTTCTCCGATGTTTACAGGACGTATTAAGAGTCTTGGACCTCGTTATTGTCCTTCGATTGAAGATAAAATTAATCGATTTGCAGATAAAGAAAGACATCAGATTTTCGTTGAACCTGAAGGATGGAATACTTGCGAAATTTATGTCAATGGTTTCTCTACTTCTTTGCCAGAGGATATTCAATTTAAAGCTTTACGCGCTGTGGCTGGTTTTGAAAATGCAAAGATTTTTAGACCAGGTTATGCCATCGAGTATGATTACTTTCCACCTACACAATTAAGACATACTTTAGAAACTAAGTTAGTAGATGGTTTGTATTTTGCAGGTCAAATTAATGGAACAACGGGCTATGAAGAAGCAGCGGCACAAGGACTAATGGCTGGTATAAATGCACATTTAAAAGTGCATGAAAAGGAGCCTTTAATCCTTCGTAGAGACGAAGCTTATATTGGAGTTTTGATTGACGATTTGATTACAAAAGGAACGGATGAGCCTTATCGTATGTTTACTTCTCGTGCTGAATATCGTACTTTATTGCGTCAGGATAATGCCGATTTTCGTCTTACACCTCTGTCATATAAAATTGGATTAGCTTCGGAAGCACGTATGCGAAGAATGGAACACAAACGTATTGAATCAGAAAATTTCGTTCAATTTTTTAAAGAGACCAGCGTCAAAATGGAGGAAGCAAATCCAATATTAGAAGCAAAGAATTCTTCTTTAATGAATCAACCTGATAAGATGTTTAAGGTATTTTCTCGTCCTCAAATTGAATTAGAAGACATCCTTAAATTTGAAAAAGTAAAGGAGTATATCGCTGAAAAAAATATCGATCAGGAGGTAATTGAGCAAGCAGAAATTCAAGTAAAGTATTCGGGTTATATTGAGAAGGAGAGGAACAATGCAGATAAATTAACTCGGTTAGAAGATGTGAAAATTCCTGAGAATTTTGACTATGATAAGATTGTTTCACTGTCGTATGAGTCCCGCGAGAAGTTCAAAAAGATTCGCCCGATTACAATCTCTCAAGCGTCAAGAATCAGTGGTGTTACCCCTACAGATATATCGATTCTATTGATTCATATGGGTCGATAGAACTAAAGCATAAAAGTAAATAAGGATTGTTCCACGTGGAACAATCCTTATTTTTTTGTTTAGAGCTTCGAAATTAAAAAGCATCTTTTCAATGCTTTACAGGGTTAGTTAAAGTAATAGATGAAGTGAAAAAACACTTCAACTCTAGAAATAGGTACCAATACAGAGATACTAGGAAGCACCTTCTACTAAGCGAATACGCAATTGTTTTGAACATTAGAAGGAAACACTAGAAAATCCATTATGATCTTTTTAAGGGAATGACTTTAATTTGTAGATGAAGAAGGAAAGTGTTTTTTTGAGGATGCTCTAGGTGAAAATGAAACGGATAAAAAGTTTATTTGAATGTAAAAAGAGAAAGCAGAAAAGTAGAATTCAAAATTGGATTTCTACTTTTTTTTTGTAGAAATAGGAAAAAGAATTTAAAAATAAAATGAAAATAAAATAGGAATTGAAGGAAAGAAAATAGCCTTCTATTTTTGAAAATTAAATTAAATTTATATGCCATTTATTTCTCTGCTATTTTTAGATTTTGTTTGCAAAAAAAGTTATGCTTTACTTTTTTTTGTAAAAATAAAGGAAGCAAAAATTAAAATAAAAAGAGCCATCTAAATTGGATTTTTAGTTTAAAAAATGAAAAAATTAGGCATTTATTTTTGAGATGAAATTTTGAACAAGTAATTTTTCTTTTAGAAAAAGAGGAAAGAAATAAAATAAAAATAAACTTCTTTTAAATTAGAAACCTCAAAAAGATATTCTCAAAAAAATAAAAATACTTGAAAAGAAATTCATCGTATAAATTAAAAATTAAGGGGGCTAAAGAGTAAAAAAAAAGTATAAATTCTTCTATAAATTAAAAAAAAAGGAGCGGCTTTTGTTGGAATAAATTTTAAATTTGATGAATTGATTCTTTCTTTTTATTGATTAAAAAAGGAGATAAAATAAAAAATAGTTACTACTTTGTATCAAATGAAAAACATGGATTTTAATAAAGATGAAAAATTTTTAGATGTAAAGGATTTTACTGTTTCTCAAGAAGTGTTTTCTTTATACTATAATCGAACCTATGATTTGTTAATGACAGATCCAATTCCTACCAAGGAAGTTTTAGGAAACTATTATCAAAGCGAAAATTATATTTCACATACAGATGGCAAGCGAAATTTGTTTGAGCGAATCTATCAAGGAGTAAAAAAAGTAGCGTTGCGAAAAAAAGTAGATTTATTGTTTAAGCAAACCAAAACTGTAGGGGCTCTTTTAGACATAGGATGTGGAACGGGTGATTTTTTAGTTGAAGCAAAAAATAGAGGATGGACGGTTAATGGATATGAACCAAATGAAAAAGCGAGGGATTTAGCTAAAGAAAAAAAGTTGGATGTGGTAGATTATTTAAAGGAACTACCGGATCACAGTTTTGATGTTATTACACTTTGGCATGTTTTGGAACATATTCCAAACCTTCAAGAACAAATTATAGAATTAAATAGATTATTGAAACCAGATGGGAAATTGATCCTAGCAGTTCCAAATTATAAATCGTATGATGCACTTTATTACAAAGAGTATTGGGCGGCTTTTGATGTACCTCGACATATTTGGCATTTTTCTCAAAAGGCGATAGATCGTATTTTTACTCCATTTGATTTTAAAGTGGATGAACTTCAACCCATGTTGTTTGATAGTTTTTATGTGTCACTTTTATCAGAACAATATAAAACAGGAAAGAAAAATTGGATCAAAGCTTTTTTTATAGGTTTGCGTTCTAATGTAGAGGCAAGAAATTCGATGGAGTACTCTTCGTTAATTTATTGTTTATCAAAGAGGCTATAGGCAGTTAAAACGAAAGAAAAATGAAGTAAAATTCAATTTTAAAGCTTTTTAAGCTAGTTTTATCTTTCGTTGCATATTTAGATATAAATAAAAATAGATGTTTGCTTAAAATAGGTTTATAAAGGCCCTTTAAAATAGATTTTATTTATTATATTTAACTTTATTATAAATAATATTTATTGATAGATATATATTGAAATAATGTAGTAAACATTAAAACTTTTATTAATTTTACATGTTTTTAAAAAAATCAAAAATGAAAAAATGTATTTTCGTATTAGGATTAGCTGGGTTGTTATTTTCTTGTAACAATACTCCAACCACTGCTTCAACAGAATTTAAAACTGCGTATATTGATTCTTCTAAATTAATGACAGAATATCAAGAGGTAAAAGATATTGAATCAAAGTATAAAATTAAATCTGAAGAGAAAGGAAAAGAATTCGAAGGAGAAATTGCACAATTTCAAAGAGAAGTTCAAAGCTTTCAAACGAATGCTGCTCAAAAAGGGCAAGCTTGGGCACAACAAAGAAGTGGAGAGTTACAACGTAGAGAACAACAACTTCAAGCCAAACAGCAAACTATTTTTCAAGAACTGCAAGCTGAAAGCTCTAAAGAGATGGATTCTATCGTGAAAAAAGTAAAATCTCACATTTCTGACTATGCAAAGAAAAAGAATTTAGATTATGTATTTAATACAGAAGAAGCATCAACTGTAATTTACAGTAAAGAGCAGTATAATATTACTGAGGATATTATTAAAGAATTAAATGCAAAATATCAAGGTTCTTCAGCTGCTAAAACCGTAGATGGTAAAACAGCAACTACACCTGCAGTAAAAGAAGAAAAATAAGAATATTTAATTACATATATTATTCAAATAGTCCTAAGTTTTCTTAGGGCTATTTTTATTTTTAACCAATTTAAGTTTTTATCTTACCACAAAAAATGGAGAATTTTTCTAGAGAAGCAAAGTATGTTTTACAGTTTATAAATGAGACCAATCAGTCGATTTTTTTAACGGGAAAGGCCGGAACAGGTAAGACAACGTTGCTGAAAGAGATTGTAAATAGTACACACAAAAATACAGTTATTGTTGCTCCTACTGGAATTGCAGCTTTAAATGCAGGTGGCGTAACGATACACTCTTTTTTTCATTTTCCATTAGCTGCTTTTATTCCTGATGCTGTAAATCCACCTATATTTAGCGAATACGTTAAGTTTGAGAACCGCGTATCAATTAAAAAGCATTTTCGAATGAGCAATATGAGACGCTCGTTATTTCGAAATTTAGAATTGTTGGTTGTCGATGAAGTTAGTATGTTGCGTGCGGATGTATTAGATGCAATTGATTTTATGTTGCAAACTATCCGTCGAAATAACAAACCCTTTGGTGGTGTTCAGCTGTTGTTTATAGGTGATTTATTGCAGTTGCCTCCCGTTGTAAAAAACGAGGAATGGGACGTTTTAAAGCGATATTACAAGGGTTCTTATTTCTTTCATTCTACGGTCATTCAAGCAAATCCACCGTTGTATATTGAGTTAGATAAGGTTTATCGCCAATCCGATGATGCGTTTATTCAGATTTTAAATAATTTGAGAAATAATACGATTACACCTTTGGATTTGCAAGTACTTAACCAGTATGTGAATCCTACATTTGATCAAACTAAAGCGGAAGGTTTTATTACCCTGACTACACACAATGCCAAGGCAGATAGCATTAATTCTGATTCTTTAGAATCTTTGCAAGCCAAATCGTATCGTTTTCAAGCGGAAGTGGTTGGTGATTTTCCCTCATCCATTTATCCCATTGAAAATCAATTGCATTTAAAAGTTGGTGCACAGGTTATTTTTATAAAAAATGACTTGTCGTTTGAAAAGAAGTACTACAATGGAAAAATGGGACTTATTCACAAGTTAAGTCCAAGTGAGATTTTTGTTAAATTTCCAGAGGAAAATAAAATTATTGAAGTTGAACGCTACGAATGGCAAAACATTCGATATAAAGTAAATCCCAACACCAAAGAAATTGAAGAAGAACTGTTGGGAACCTTTACCCACTTTCCTTTAAAATTGGCTTGGGCGATAACGGTTCACAAAAGCCAAGGATTAACTTTTGAAAAAGCGATTTTAGACGTTTCTAAGGTGTTTTTGCCAGGTCAGGCTTATGTTGCTCTATCTCGATTGAAATCATTGAAAGGGCTAGTCTTATTATCACCCATTCAGATGAATGGCTTGCGCAATGACTATGATGTGATGCAGTACGCAAAACACAAGGCGGATAAGGATACTTTAGAAGAGGAAATTCTCAAGCAAACTTTGTTGTTTTTAGAAGAACAGTTAATTGAGGCTTTTTCGTGGAAAGGATTGAGTTTCAATTGGCGCAATCACCTGTTGTCTTATGGTCAAGAATCTGAACGCAGTAAAAAAGGGGAGTATAAAAGTTGGACTTTAAAAATTGTGCAGACCCTAGAAGAATTAGTAGTGTTTTCAGACAAATTTACGAGTCAATTGAGACATATTTTTCAACAAGACCCCGTCAATTTAGATTTTATAAAAGAACGAGTAGATAAAGCGTATTCCTATTTTTTCCCGACGTTAGATCACGTTGTTTTCGAGTTGTTATTTACCATGGCTCAAGTACGTGGAAAAAGACAGATGAAAGCTTTTTTTACAGAATTGGAAGAGTTAGAAGATCAAACTATTAAAACAGTGTTGAATTTAAAAAAAGCAAAACAAGTGGTAAATTTAGTTCTTCAAAACCAACGCATTACCAAGGAGAATTTGCGCAGTTTGGAAGTAGGAGAGTATCGAATTAATCACTTGACGCATATTGCTTCACTCTTGCGCACAAGTCGATTAGATTTAGAAGAGGATTATGATTTAATTGAGGACCTCAAAACAAAAGACAAAAAAGAGAAAAAGAAAAATACGTTTACAATTACCCATGACCTTTGGATGGAAGGGATGCGAATTGACGCTATTGCAGAAGAGCGAAAATTAACGCCTACGACCATTTTTTCGCATTTAGCCAAATTGATTGCCGACAACAAAATAGAATTACACGAAGTATTAGATCAAAGCAAAATAGACCGCTTAGCGCAAGTTTTTAATGAAAATGAAGGAAAATCTCTTTCTGAAATAAAAGCCGCTTCTACAAGCGAATTTACCTGGGAAGAATTGAAGTTATATCAACGAACAATACCAAATAGCGAAACCGATTAGTTTCGCTATTTTTTATGAATTAAACGGGTTAATTTTATAGATAAATCCGTAAATATCATTTTGCTGTTTCCATTGCGCTCAATGTGATAAATGGCATCTGATAATTCTTGGTAAATTTCTTCAATATTTGCCCCGTTGACAAAGGGTGCAAAATTTTCTAATTTGAATTTATCTACCGAAGTTTGGTAGTAAACTAAATTAGGCGATTGATAGTTGTATAATAAGGCTTGACGAAATAATTCAATGCAAAATTCTAAAAACTGTTTTTGTTGCTCTCTTCCCAAAGTAGCTAAATCTTCACTCCATTCAATTAAATCTTTAATGACAGCAGCATTGCCTTTTGCTCGAAAGGCTGCGCGTACCCAAGTGACAAATTTGGATTCAAAGTCAGAGGAATCGGCTGCATGAGAAACCAATTGCATGGCTTTGTTGTAATTACCCTGTGCTTGACGAGCAATTAAAATCGCCTGTTGTTTATCACAACTTTGAGTAGCTAGTAAAGCCTGTTCAATCTCAATGCTGTTTAAAGCATTAAAACGAAGCAATTGACAACGGGATAAAATAGTTTGTAGCAGAGCCTTTTCATTTTCAGCAATTAAAATGAATATCGTTTTAGCAGGCGGTTCTTCTAAAATTTTTAAAATTTTATTGGAGGCTTCCGTATTGAGTTTATCAGCCATCCAAATAATCATAATCTTATACCCCCCTTCATACGATTTTAGGGCTAATTTTTTTAAAATCTCCCCCGCTTCATCTACACCAATTTGACCTTGTTTATTTTGAATGTCAATATGGGTGTACCAATCAAAAAGACTCCCATAGGAATTGTGTTTGATAAAAGCTCGCCAGGATTCTGCAAATTTATCACTGGTGGGATGTTTTGTTACTTCGTTTGTAGTGGCTACGGGGTAAACAAAATGTAAATCAGGGTGCATTAAAGCATTAAATTTGATATTACAGCTTCCATTTCCACCTGTGTTTTCACCCCCTGTATTTTTACAAAGAAGATATTGTGCATAGGCAATAGCCATAGCTAATGTTCCTGTTCCTTCTTGTCCAATAAACAATTGAGCATGAGGAATTCTACCTGAGGTTGCACTTTGTATTAAGTGATTCTTAATATGGTTTTGACCAACAATTTCTGAAAATAACATAATGCAAATATAAAGGATTTCTTTGGGTATGAAGAAGTCTTGAAAAAGAAAACTTAACTTATCTGAATGAAGAATTTAATTGGTATTTGAAGTGAAAAGGTATCCAAGTTATTTAATATAATAATCAACAATAAACCTCTTTGAAATTTTAAAAAGATTTATATTTGCGTTAATCAGAACTTATTTTAGAAAAATACAATTATGAAAACGATTGATAATGTGAATTTTAAAAATAAAAAAGTATTAATTCGCGTTGATTTTAATGTGCCTTTAAACGAGGCTTTTGAGGTAACCGATACCAATCGGATTGAAGCCGCTAAACCAACGATTGACAAAGTAATTAAAGACGGTGGTGTAGCAATTTTAATGTCTCATCTGGGGCGTCCAAAAGGAGAAAAAAACGATACCTATTCTTTGCGTCACCTAGTAGCAAAAACAGAAGAAGTTTTAGGAGCTAAAATTACATTTGTTGAAGATTGTATTGGTGAAAAAGTAAATGAAGTGGTAGCAAATAGCCAGCCAGGTACAATTATCTTATTAGAAAACTTGCGCTTTTATGCGGAAGAAGAAAAGGGAGACGAACAATTTGCCGCTGAATTAGCTTCTATGGCTGATTTTTATATCAATGATGCTTTTGGAACCGCGCACCGCGCACATGCGTCTACAACAATTGTGGCTAAATTTTTCCCTAATGACAAATGCTTTGGTTATTTATTAGCGAAAGAAATTGAAAGTATAGATAAAGTTTTAAATAGTTCTGATAAACCAGTCACAGCTATCCTAGGAGGATCCAAAGTTTCATCTAAAATAACTATTATTGAACATATTTTGGATAAAGTCGATCACCTTATTATTGGTGGTGGAATGGCCTTTACTTTTGTGAAAGCACTGGGAGGAACGATTGGAAATTCAATCTGTGAAGATGATAAAATAGAGTTGGCTTTGCGTATTTTGGAGCAAGCAAAGAGCAAAAATGTTCAAATTCACTTGCCTATTGATGTAGTTGCCGCAGATGCTTTTGCGCCTGATGCCAATACAAAAATAGTAGATGTAAAAGAAATTCCTGCTGGATGGCAAGGACTTGATGTCGGACCTGAAACTTTAGCTAGTTTGAAAAATGTCATCTTGGATTCAAAAATTATCCTTTGGAATGGACCTTTAGGTGTTTTTGAGATGGATAAGTTTGCAAATGGAACAATTGAATTAGGCAATTTTATTGCAGAAGCAACTCAAAAAGGAGCCTTCTCTTTAGTTGGAGGAGGAGATTCTGTCGCAGCTGTAAAACAATTTGGTTTAGCTTCAAAGATGAGTTATGTATCTACCGGAGGTGGTGCTATGTTAGAAATGTTAGAAGGACAAATATTGCCTGGTATCAAAGCAATACAAGAATAATACAAGTTAGGGTATAGCTACAGCACGTAACTATACCCTATTTCAAATTAAATAATTATGAAGTACAAAGGAGTAGCGTTATCCCTCTTTAGCCTATTATCTTTAACCTTAAGTGCACAAGTACAATCAGAAGGAATTGAATTAAGTAGCAAAGAATTAGATCCACAAGTTTATTTGGATTCTATTAAAGCAAGTTTTATCAATCACTCTACTAGCGAACGTATCGAAAAACTTTGGCTAGATGAATTGATTAATCAAGATTTGTTCGAAGAGATGAATGAAGATTTGACGGGAGATGAATTGTTTACCGAAGATGATCTTGAATGGAATGGTCTCACCACAGAAGTGCTAAAACAAAGATTAGCCTTGTTAAATGAAAAAACGCCATTTAACGTGGAATACAACGAATCTTTAGAGCGATTGATCAAATCGTTTTTGAAGAAGAGAAAAAAGTCTTTTGAGCGCTTATTAGGCCTGTCAGAATACTATTTTCCAATGTTTGAAGAACAATTAGCTAAGAATAATATTCCGTTGGAAGTGAAGTATTTAGCAATTGTCGAATCCGCTCTAAATCCCAAGGCCATTTCACATATGGGAGCTACTGGATTGTGGCAATTTATGTATGGAACGGGAAAACAGTATAATTTAGAAGTTTCTTCATTTAAGGATGATCGCGTTGACCCGCTAAAATCATCGGAAGCGGCGGCTAAATTTTTAGGAGATTTATATAAGATTTTTGGTGATTGGGATTTGGTTTTAGCGTCTTATAATGCTGGACCTGGTAATGTTTCAAAAGCGATTAGACGATCAAATGGTTTGACCAATTATTGGAATATCCGCCCTAATTTACCCCGCGAAACGCAAAACTATTTGCCTGCTTTTTATGCCACCATGTATATCTTTGAATATGCCAAAGAACATGGCATAAAAGCGAATGTAAATAGTTCATTTAAATTGGTTCAAACTGATACAATTGCCGTAAAGCGAATGCTGTCTTTTGATCAAATTTCTAAATTATTAGATGTAAGTCAAGAAGAATTAGAATTTTTGAACCCAACCTATAAATTAAAAGTAATTCCTTATTCTTCTACTGAATTAAATTTTGTGCGTTTACCTTTAGATAAAGCAGGATTATTGGTGTCAAACGAACAAAAAATTTATGCGTATGTCGATTTTGAGGCAAATCAAAAAGAGAAACCAAATTACGATATTGCCATCGCACAGACTTCTGGAGTTCGCAATAAATATCATACAATTAAAAAAGGAGAGAGCGTAGGTGTTATCGCAAAGAAGTATGGTATTTCAGTTGTTGAATTGAAGCGAATGAACAATATGAAAACGAATGTTATTTATCCAGGTAAAAAATTGGTTATTGGTAAATCAACGGTAGCACAAGCCTCTACCAATGGGTATTATGTGGTGAAAAAAGGAGACTCTCTTTATTCAATTAGCAAGAACTTGCCAGGAGTAACTATTTCTAAATTAAAAGCGTTAAATAATATGGGTGAAGATGCTATGCTATTGCCTGGAATGAAGTTGAAAATTAACTAAGGAATCATTTGAAATACGGTTTAATTTATATCGTTTGTTTGGTGTTTTGCATGAGTTGTAAAGACGCTATGCGAAAAGATGATGCACTTACCTCATCACAGGGGCCGATAAATCAAGTATTAGTGGTTATTGATGATGATTTGTGGCTCACCAATGTTGGGGATACCATACGCAATTATTTAGCCAGAGGTATTGATGGAATTATTCCTGCTGAACCTCGATTTGATATTGATCAACAATCTCCTCGTGTTTTTGCCAATTCTACTAAACGTAGAAAAAATATTGTCTATATCTCTAACCAAGACAATAGAAGTAATTTTGAATTGTTAGTGGATCAATATGCTCAACCTCAGAATTATTTTTTAATTGAAGGCGCAGATAATCAGAGTGTTATTTCAAATTTCTTGCAATATAAAGACTCCATTATTAATCGGTTTCATCACCAAGAGATTAGAGATATTCAACAGCGTATAAAAGAGGGGCCTCTATATGAAACGGTTTATTTACACGACAAGTACAATATTGATTTGGATTTACCTGCCTCCTATAAACGCGTTTTAGTAGATGATAATTTTGTTTGGTACAAAAAGGAAATCGCATCGGGAAATTGTAATATATTGGTTTATAGTTTGCCTTTTAGGTTGCTAAAACCTTTTTCTACGCAGTTAGAGTTTATTCAGGATATGGACTATTTGAAAGATTCTGTTGTTGGTAAATATATCCATTCTTCAGAACCAGATACGTTTATGAATATGAGTGTTGATTTTGTCCCATTCAATAAAACAATTTCCCTCAAAGGCCAAGAAATAACAGAAATGAAAGGAACTTGGGATATGGAAAATAGCTTTATGGGTGGTCCTTATTTGTCTTACATTGTAAAAAATGAAGAAAAAGAGTATTATCTTATAATCGAAGGTTTCACATATAATCCTTCGATGAGTAAACGCAATGTAATGCTCGAATTAGAAGCGATTATGCGAACCTTGAAAGTATATAAATAGTAAAAAGCCAAGTAAAATTTTTTACTTGGCTTTTTTTACATGGATAAACTATAATAAAAGGCGTTTTAAGCTATAAAAAAGAACAAAACAACATAGGACTGTTTTTATCTAGAAAAGCTTTTAAATTACCTTAGGATCGTTTTCTGATTGAGATTTAGTGTGTTGGATGACAAACTTTTCTAATAAACCTTTCATTTTGTGCTCTACCTCTTGATAGGATAAGCGATCTTTGGTTTGATAAAACAACATAACAGCAAATTTTTGATCCATTTGATCTAGGATAAGATGCTTATTTTTGCGATAAGTTTCTCGTAATAAGCGCTTGTAATAATTGCGATCTACCGCTTTTTTAAAATTGCGTTTAGATACCGAAACACCAGTTTGTAGGGGTACAGCTTGTTCGTCGTTTAGTTCAATATAAACCATGCGAAGCGGATATTTACTAACGGACTTACCAGTTATAAATAATTCATCTATAAGCTTTCTCGCTTTTAATTTTTCCTCCCTTGGATAGGTTTCTTTTTGTTTTGTCATAGGTAATGCAAAGGTAGAAAACGAAAACGATATCTATAAAATAAAAGTCCTAGAATATTCTAGGACTTTATTATTTTTAAAAACAAAGGATATAGCTTCGTTTTAGCTCTCTTTTACTTGTTGTATACGTTATTTTCTTGATTTACATCCGCCATAAACTGACTAGGGTCAATAAGAATCGTTTTAATGGTACTTTTAGGTTTATTAATGATGAATTTATACTCCGGTTGAGCCCAACCCCATCCTTCTAAAATAGTGCGTTCATATTCAATGTATGGATTAGGTTTGTTCCAGTGCATTGAGGTATAGGGCACATAGAAAGTTTCCATTGTTCCATCTTGATAAGTGACTAATATATCTAAAGGCATTCCGGCACGACCTAGGCGTTTTAACGTTACTAAAGATTTATTTTTTTGGATTTCTTCTACAAATAAAACCGCGTAATCAATAGTATTATTGGTTTGAGTCCAGTCCGTCATATACCAATCTAAATTAGCACCTGTCAAACGTTCGGCTACCCGTTTAAAATCATTGGGTGTTGGATGTGAGAATTGATATTGACGATAAAATTCCTTTAGCGTTTTCATCATGTTATCCCATCCAATGATATAGGCCAATTGAGTCAAGAATATTGACCCGCGACTATAGGCAGAAATAGAATACGCTCTATTGGTTAAATAATGATCGGAATGCGTTGTTAAAGGCTCTTGAATATTTCGAGCAACCATGTTGTAATAACTTTTATAGGTCGAAGCGAATGGGTTTTCATCTTCTAAATTTTCTTTAGGTAAGATTTGCAACATCGCTAAATCTGAAATAAAAGTAGTAAAACCTTCATCCATCCATTCGTGTTTGGTTTCATTTGTTGCTAAAGTATGTTGAAACCAACTGTGAGCTAGTTCATGGGCAGTTACCCCTACTAAACTTGGAAAGTTTCTCTCTCCCGTAATTAGGGTACACATCGAATATTCCATTCCACCATCACCTCCTTGTATAACAGCGTATTGTGAATAGGGATAATCACCAACATTTTGATTGAAAAAATCCATCAATTGAGCCGTTACAGGTTGTAGTTTTTTCCAATTCTCAATAATAGCAGGGTTATTCTTGTATAAGAAATGAAGTTTAACCCCATTAGGACCATCATATATATCATGAATGTAATCGGGATCAGCAGCCCAAGTAAAATCTAATACATTTTCTGCCTTAAAATGCCACGTTAAGGTTTTGCCTTTGTGAGGAGCTACCGTTACACCTGGATCTTCGTACCCATAACCAATTTGGTTGTTGTTTTGTAAAACCCCAGTACCACCTACAATATAGTCTTTATCTAAGGTTATTTTTACATCATAACTACTCCAAATACTGTGAAATTCTCTTCCTAAATACTGTTCTGTATGCCAGCCTTCAAAATCGTATTCTGCTAATTTGGGAAACCATTGAGCCATGGACAAAGCAACTCCTTCTTTGTTGTTGCGTCCTGCTCTTCGAATCATTAAAGGAACTTGGCCTTCAAAATTCAAATCTAGTATTGTGGTTTGATGCGGAGCCAAAGGAGTTTGTAGGGTTACCTCTAATACAGTACCTACTACTTTACTTTCAATAGGCGTTCCATCTTGCGCTATTTTTTTAACTTTTACAAAGCCAATTTCATTTTCTTTTAGCTTATTTATTCGGCTTTCAGAAATTTTTCGACCTCTTATTTCTTTCGTTTCAACCATTCTAGAATCAGGATCTGGGATACTCATTAGTAAAGCATCCATATCGCTATTAGGTTGAAATGCATTGAAATATAAATGATAAAAAACCTGACGTAAAGTATCTGGAGAATGATTGGTATAAGCCACAGATTGTGTCCCTGAATACGCAAATTTCTTTACGTCCATTTTGACATCCATGCTGTAATCTGCATGTTGTTGCCAATACCCTGGATTTGGGTTGTTTTGTGCGTTTACCTGAGAGATAAAGGGTAAACAAAGGAGAATGGCGATGCGAAATTTTTTCATGTTTCAGTTTAAATTAAAACTCCACAACAAAGAAAAGCTAAGTTGTGGAGTGTGAAATTAGAATCTTTAAAAGTTGAAAAGATTATTTTTTTGCTTTAGCTAATTTTTCAGCTAAAAGTAAGGCATTGTAAGCATTTACAAATTTCCCTGAAGTTGATATAGAGTTGAAATTTCTAACTTCTCTTTTTTCGCCAACAACAACTTCTAGGTTTACAGCAACTCCTGAATCCATGATGATTTTTTTCACTTCTGCAGCAGTAAATTGCGGATAATAGGCTCTAATTAAAGCAGCAACTCCAGCAACGTTTGGCGACGCCATAGAGGTTCCTTGTAAGTATTCGTAAGTATTGTGTGGTGTTGTTGCGTAAATTTTTACTCCTGGAGCAAATACGTCTACATCGTAATGTCCATAGTTAGAGAATCTAGCAACCATGTTTTTTCCAAATTCGGGGTTTAAAGCACCAACAACTAAGAAGTTGCTCGCTATTTCAGGACCCATCTTTACATTGTCATTCGGATAGCGTTCTACACCGCCTTCGATGTTTAAATCCATCGCATCATTTCCTGCGGCAACAACAATTAAAACGTCTTTTGATTCCGCATATTGAATAGCATCGCGTACCCATTGGCTGTTTTCTTCAAAATATTTTCCGAAACTACCATTGATTACTTTTGCACCATTATCTGCTGCATAACGAATAGCTAAAGCGATGTCTTTATCGTATTCATCTCCATCAGGAACGGCTCTTAATGCCATGATTTCTGCAACTTCAGAAGCTACACCATCTCCTCCTAAATTATTGTGTCTAGTTTGAGCAATAATTCCAGAAACGTGTGTTCCGTGTTTTGCTTCATCGCGATCTGGACCAATAACATTGTTATCTCCATATACGCGATCATTGATATTTGTATGGTCATCACCTACTAGTTCACGCCCATTGAAATCTACATTTAAATGATAGTTCAATTTGCTATTTCCGTAGTTTTTGTAGGTTTCTAACCAAGATAGCTCACGGCCGTTGTTTAGTATATTAGCAATAACCTTTTTTGAATGAGAAATTTCTTCTGATACATCAGAACCTATTGCATTTAAATCCTCAATAGTATAGTCTTTCTTGCCTAAAAAAGTAGCTAATCTTTCATTAGCACGCAGTAACATATCTGCTCTAACTTGGATTTCTTTGGCTTCTTGAATTTCTTTAGCAAGTTCTTTTACTGCTCTTTTGTATTGGGCTGATCCATCATCTCCTCTTCGGACAACGCGTGCCATCTCAACATTTTCATGTACGGATTTTCCTAAAAAATTCCATCCATGAATATCGTCAATATACCCGTTGGCATCATCGTCAATCGTATTGTTTGCAATTTCTTTTGGATTCGTCCAAACTTGAGTTTTCAAGTCATCGTGATCAATTTCAATTCCTGAATCAATTACACCTACAACTATTTTTTTAGGTAGGGGTTTACCTTTTAATAGTTCTGCATAAGCTCGGTCAACTGACATCCCAGGAACAGTATCTTTTAGGATGTCCAAATGGCTCCATCTCTTCAATTGTTCTTCGGATAGTGAAGAGGTTCTTGTAGGTAATTGGTCTACATTTGAAATAGGTTGTTGTATGATAGCTTTTGAGCCTCCACAGCTAGTTAAAGCAAAAGCCAAAGCTGCTGAAAGATAAATGGGTTTAATCAAACGCATTGTTTTTTGTTTTTAATTTCGTTTAAGACCTATAAAAATAGTATTTAATTAGTTGAAAACGTTAGGCTTAACATTAAATTAAGATATCCGAAGCTCGATATATTTCATTTAATCGCACCCCTTTTTCTGTATGTTGTACTGTAATTATTTCGTTATGAGCATCATGTTCTAAGAATAAGAGCCAATTTTCGTCAGCAGCCAAATTTAAAAATTTTTCTTTTTCACCTAAGGTTAGCAACGGTCGCGTGTCATAACCCATAACATAAGGCAAGGGAATATGGCCTGCTGTAGGGAGCAAATCAGCTGTAAACGCTAATTTATTTCCTTTGTAATTCAAAATGGGAATCATTTGTTTGTCTGTATGCCCATCAGCAAAGAAAATAGAAAAACCCAATTCGCAATTCAAGAGTAAGTCGGAATCACTTTTTTGGATAAAGTGAAGGGCACCACTTGCTTGGATAGGAAGAATATTTTCTGGTAAAAAAGAGGCTTTTTCTCTTGCATTTGGCTCAATAGCCCAGTTCCAATGTTGTTCATTAGACCAATAACGCGCATTTTTAAACGCAGTGACATAACCTGTGCGGGAAGTATTCCAATTTACACCCCCCCCCACGTGATCAAAATGTAGATGCGTCAAAAAAACATCCGTAATATCATCAGGATGAAAACCATTGTAGTTTAGGGATTTCTCAAGCGTATCATCTCCCCAAATCGAATAATAACCAAAAAACTTATCCGATTGTTTATTTCCCATTCCCGTGTCAATCAAAATTAAGCGATTGCCGTCTTCAATAAGCAATAAACGCGCTCCTAGATCAATTTGATTATTTGAATCTGCTGGATTTGTCTTATTCCAAATGGCTTTTGGAACTACACCAAACATGGCTCCTCCATCTAATTTAAAATTCCCACTTGCTATACTGTATAATTTCATACTGAATTCGTTTTGATTGTCAGAGTGGCAAAGTAAGAAATTTATACAAAATGACAAGTGTTTTTTCTTTTTCACCTATTTTTTTGTACTTCTTTGCTTGTCAAAAGGGACCTCTTTATCAGAAAAAAAAGGGTTGGATTTTCGACAAAAATGAAGAAAAACAACTTTTCTTGGATTTGTTCAATTCTTTCTCTTTTTTGTATCGTAGCCATCTAAAAAATAGATGAGAAATTTGTAAAGAATGTTTTTTAAATAGAAAAAGAATGTATCCGGAGTATTAAAGGGTTTTCAAATTGGTATTAATTTGGCCAATATAATGCGTTATAACTAATTATAAATGCGGTTACTACAATAGATTTTATCGATTTTAGTATTAAAACTTCTAATCGTTATAAATATGTTAGTTAGTATTGGAAACCATTTTTTTATAATACCTTTGTCAATCGTATAGAATTAATCTATTTTAAGTAAAACGTATGATAAAAGTTTCAGATATAGCAAGTAAGCGCGTAGCTCTTTTGATGGAGGATGAAGGTTTTGATTCTACAACAGATTATGTTCGCGTAGGAGTGATGAGCGGAGGATGTTCCGGTTTATCATACCAATTGAAATTTGACCACGGTATCACAGAAGAAGATAAAATTTTCGAAGATAATGGGGTGAAAATTGCTGTTGATAAAAAGAGCTTTTTGTATTTAGTAGGAACAACCCTTGAATATTCAGGAGGACTGAATGGAAAAGGTTTCTACTTTAATAACCCGAATGCAAGTAGAACTTGCGGGTGTGGAGAAAGTTTTTCTTTATAGTACATAAAAGGGAAGATGCAAATCTTCCCTTTTAACAAAGTAAAGTCTAATGTAGAAGCAGGTAATAATTGCTTTTAAGTACCAATATATGAGCAAGTATACAGAAGAAGATTTAAAAAAAGAATTAGAAAGTAAGGAATATGAATATGGATTTTATACTGATATAGAGTCCGAAACATTTCCTGTTGGGTTAAATGAAGAAATTGTCAGAGCTATTTCTGCTAAAAAAGAAGAGCCTGAATGGATGACTGAGTGGAGATTGGAAGCCTTTCGCATTTGGAAAAACATGGTTGAACCAGAATGGGCGAATGTGCATTATGTGAAACCCGATTTTCAAGCGATCTCCTATTATTCAGCGCCCAAAAGCAAAGATAAGTACAAGAGCTTGGATGAAGTTGATCCAGAATTATTGGAAACCTTTAATAAATTGGGAATTTCAATTGACGAACAAAAGATGTTGTCAGGGGTTGCCATTGATATTGTAATGGATTCTGTTTCTGTCGCTACTACATTTAAATCGACATTAGCGGAGAAAGGAATTATATTCTGTTCTATTTCTGAAGCAATTAGAGAATACCCTGAATTAGTCAAAAAATATTTGGGATCTGTGGTGCCGCAAACGGATAATTTCTATGCCGCACTAAATTCAGCTGTTTTTTCGGATGGATCGTTTTGTTATATTCCCAAAGGAGTTCGTTGTCCTATGGAATTATCTACGTATTTCAGAATTAATCAAGCAGGAACAGGCCAATTTGAACGTACTTTAGTTGTTGCTGATGAAGGAAGTTATGTCTCTTATTTAGAAGGATGTACTGCACCTTCTCGTGATGAAAATCAATTACACGCAGCTGTCGTAGAGCTAATTTCCTTAGACAATGCAGAAATTAAATATTCTACGGTACAAAACTGGTATCCTGGAAATAGTGAAGGTAAAGGTGGAGTTTACAATTTCGTGACAAAACGAGGTTTGTGTGAAACCAATGCTAAGATTTCTTGGACCCAAGTAGAAACAGGATCTGCTGTAACATGGAAATACCCTTCGTGTATTCTAAAAGGAGATAATTCTGTAGGCGAATTTTATTCGGTTGCTGTTACCAATAATTATCAACAAGCGGATACAGGAACAAAAATGATTCACTTAGGTAAGAATACGAAATCGACCATTATTTCAAAAGGTATTTCAGCAGGAAAATCGCAAAATAGTTACCGTGGATTGGTGCAAATTGGACCACGTGCTGAAAATGCGAGAAACTTTACGCAATGTGATTCATTGCTAATGGGAAATGAATGTGGTGCACATACCTTCCCTTATATTGAAGCTAGAAATTCAACCGCTCAAATCGAGCATGAAGCGACGACAAGTAAAATTGGTGAAGATCAAATTTTCTATTGCAATCAACGTGGGATTCCCGCAGAAAAGGCAATTGCCTTGATTGTTAATGGTTTCTCAAAAGAAGTTTTGAACAAATTACCGATGGAATTTGCTGTGGAAGCACAGAAATTATTGGAAATTTCATTAGAAGGAAGTGTGGGTTAACCCCTCCCTTTTTAATAAAAACATTCTTATCACTACAAATTTAAAATAACGAACAATTTATGTTACAGATAAAAAACCTACACGCAAGTGTTGAAAATAAAGAAATATTAAAAGGAATTAATTTAGAAGTAAAAGCAGGTGAAGTTCACGCAATTATGGGACCAAATGGTGCTGGTAAAAGTACGCTTTCTTCTGTAATTGCTGGAAATGAGGCCTTTGAAGTAACTGAAGGTGAAATGTTATTGCATGGAGAAGAGTTAGGAGAATTAGCTCCTGAAGAAAGAGCACATAAAGGGGTGTTTTTATCTTTTCAATATCCAGTTGAAATTCCCGGCGTATCGGTTACAAACTTCATTAAAACAGCAATTAATGAAGCTAGAAAAGCGAAGGGCGAAGAGGAGATGCCAGCCAATGAAATGTTGAAAAAAATTAAAGAAAAAGCGGAATTATTAGAAATCGATAGAAAATTCTTATCTCGTTCTTTAAACGAAGGATTTTCTGGTGGAGAGAAAAAACGTAATGAAATTTTTCAAATGGCTATGTTAGAGCCAAAATTGGCTATCTTGGATGAAACAGATTCAGGATTAGATATCGATGCGTTGCGCATTGTTGCAAATGGAGTAAACAAATTAAAAAGCGAAGATAATGCCGTGATTTTAATTACGCACTACCAACGTTTATTAGAATATATCGTTCCTGATTTTGTACACGTTTTATACGATGGTAAAATTGTGAAAACAGGAGGAAAAGAATTGGCCTTAGAATTAGAAGAAAAAGGATACGACTGGATTAAAGAATCCCTTTAATCAGAGCACCCAATCATTTTAATCTAATTAGGTAATAAGGAATATGGAACTTAAAGATAAATTAATTACGTCTTTTGTTGCTTTTGAACAGCAATTGAGTGGTGAGCATGATACGCTTCACGCTATGCGCGTAGAAGGACTAAAGACATTTGAAGATAAAGGATTCCCTACAAAAAAAGAGGAAGCTTGGAAATACACGTCTCTAAATTCAATTTTAAAGTATGATTTTAGTGTGGTTTCTAAAAAAGAAACGGCAATTGAATATAAAGAGGTGAAGAATTACTTTTTAAGTGATTCAGATACATATAAATTGGTTTTTATCAATGGCGTGTTTAGCTCGCATTTATCCTCTACCACACATGATGGATTGGATGTATGTTTAATGTCTTCCGCTTTGACAAAGCCGAAATACAAGATGCTGATTGACACGTATTACAATGTATTAACAGATAAGCAAGATAGCTTAGCTGCTCTAAATACAGCCTATGCAGTAGAAGGAGCGTTTATTAATATCCCAAAAAGTAAAGTGGTTTCTAAACCGATAGAAATTGTTTATTTGTCTACGGGTGGGGATCAAGCTTTATTGGTTCAGCCTCGTAACCTAATTATTGTGGGTGAAAATGCACATGTGCAAATTCTAGAACGCCATCAAAGTTTAGATGAATGTAGTGTATTTACCAATTCAGTTACGGAGATTTTTAGTCACAAACGCGCAATTGTTGATTTCTATAAATTGCAAAATGATTTAGATACAGGCACGTTGATTGATAATACATTCATCAAGCAAAAACAGGAGAGTAGAGTTTCAGTTCATACTTTTTCTTTTGGAGGAAAATTAACGCGTAATAATCTGAATTTCTATCAAGATGGAGAACGTATTGATAGTACAATGAAAGGAATTACACTAATTGGTGGAAAGCAACACGTGGATCACTATACGTTAGTTTCTCATGATAGTCCAAATTGCGAGAGTCACCAGAATTACAAAGGATTATATGACGATCAGTCTATTGGTGTTTTCAATGGAAAGATTTACGTAGATAAAATAGCACAAAAAACAGATGGTTTTCAGCAAAATAACAATATTTTGTTGAGTGATAAGGCGCAAGTTTACACCAAACCACAGTTGGAAATTTTTGCTGACGATGTGCGTTGTTCTCATGGTTGTACAATTGGTCAGTTAAATGAAGAGGCCATGTTTTATATGCGTCAAAGAGGTATCCCTGAAAAGGAAGCGAAAGCTTTGTTGATGTACGCTTTTACAGATGAAGTAATGGAATCTGTAAAAATCCCAGAATTAAAAAGTAAAGTTGCGAAAGTAATTGCTTCAAAATTGGGCGTATCTATGGGATTTGATATTTAATATATTTTATTCGTTATAAGTAAAAAGGGTGATTAACATAGACGTTAATCACCCTTTTTTATTTAAAGCTTTTTAAGTAGCTTATTAAGTCTTTGTGTGTAAATCTGGATTTTCAAATCAATCGTTCTTTAAATTGACTAAAAGGGGGTGTAAAAAGGGATTTAACGAGCAATATAAAGTCTGTTTTTACCCTTTTTCGATCAAACGAAGGGGGATAGTTGTGTATTCCACTCCTTCATCTGTAATTGTGTAAATTCTTTTCTACACAATAGGTAATTAATTGAAACTTGTTTTTCACCTTAAATTTTTCTGTCAATTTCTTGATATACGCTTCTATTGTTCGTCCACTTAGAAACACGCGTTCTCCAATTTCTTTGTTTGTCAAACCTTGACAAGCGTGATTTATTATTTGTAATTCTATAGATGAAAGCGCATAAGCAGGCGCTTTTGATTCACTGATAATTCCTTGTTCATTCAGAAGGTGTTCCTTCCATTGGTGTAAATTTTGATAATAATAATCTAAATTATTATGGAGCAAGGCGGGCATAAGCTTAAAAATTAGATTGCTATTCTTTTGGCAATAATAAACCTGCTTATATGCACTTAATAATGTGTGTATATCTTCTTGATACACTTTCGAATAGGTAATAATTGGCGTTTGATTGTTTTTTTTTCTTAAAATTTTTATGGCTTCAAGACCCGTCATAATAGGCGTGAAAATGTCTATTAACAGAAAATTATTCTGCCTATAATGGATTTTGTTAACTAATTCATACCCATTAGAGTAAGTGTCTATTAGTTCGTAGGTAAGGGCTCTGTGAATGTATTCCGTTAGTAAATTTTTGAAATGTTGATCGGATTCACAGATAGAAAGATGAATTGTCATTTAAACATTTTTTAGCTTGGAAAATGTAAAAATAATACTATTTTTGACTAAATTATGTTATTCATAAAAAATAAACCAATTCTTTGCTTTTATGTATTTGAAAAGTATAAATAATAAACAAATTTATTTGTTTTCAGTCCGTTTTGTTATTAAATTTTTAATATTGATTTTAATAATTTTTACTGGAATTTATTGTTTTTTTGAAAGTTCTGTTCGGCAGAATCAAAGCATGGAAAAGGATGTTCTAGCCTATCAAACGACTGTAAATAAGCAATATATCTTAAAAAGTAAAGTAGATACAGTTTATTATCATATGAGTTTGTTAAGTACAGGTAAAGTAGAGAATGATTTAGTCTTGCAGCAGTATATAACCGAAGACATTTTAGAGTTAAAAACGCTGATTGGAGAGGATAAGGAAGGTAATTTCAAGTGCTATTCATTACTTTTTAGTGAATTAGATAGTTTATTAATTCTAAAAAATAAAATCATTGAGGTCAATAACCAAGAAAATCTAGCAGCACGGGATTTAAATGAATGTATGGGACGATTCAAAAGCGTCTATACTGAATTAACAGATGATCCAAGTCGTAAATCCAATAAAAAATAGTAGGCAATGACACAAAGTAAATATCAATCCCTTTCTCAAATAGAGCAGTTCTATCAGTTTTTATATTTAGTAATACTCGTAATCACAGCTGAAGTTTTACTAGGTTTCCTTTGCTTAAGTGGTTATAGTTCTCCTTTTTCAAAGAATGTACTCCTAGATGTGCAACTGCTAGAACAAAAATATAAGTTTAAGGAACGGCAAAAGCTGATTGAACCTCTAGTAACGTCCACCTTTCTTAAGATTAATGTGCTAAAATATGAACGCCCTCAGCCCTTTGTAGAAAATGATATTACAAGTTGTATTGCGAAGATTGCTAATTCTTTTGCCAATACTTCTATTTATGACCCACGAAAAGAGGCGTACACCCAAATAGGGTATTTCTATAAAATGTATCTAAATGATAAAAAAATTGTAGCCAAGAAAACAGAAAATATTCAATTGTTTCACAAGCAATTTGAAGAGTGTTCAATTGGATTTAAGGACAAAAAACAACAATTAGATCAACGAAAAATAACTATTGATTAGGAAATTAAGTATGAACTATATAAAAAAAAATAAAGAGAAAGCTATGCTTTTTGTAGGAGGTATTTTACTTCTTTGCACGTTAGGTGGTTATCTTTTTAAAAAGAATTTTCAGTACCGTATTTCGGATTTAGAGGTATCTGTTTATCCTGCCATATTACAGGTTGGAGATACCTTGCATTTTGTTGCTAATACACAGCGTAAGACTGTCCAAAAATGGGAATTTGGCGATGGAAATCTATCTTTAATAGAGAAAGGGTATCACCTATATAAACGACCTGGTTTCTACCAAGTTACTTATACATTTATGGGTCAACATACCAAGACTTTTTCGATTGAAGTAAAACAAGATGCAAAAAAAGACTATGGCGATTACTTTACTCAGATCGATGCGCCTTCCGAAGCCCAGCAATTCGAAAATGTAATCTTTAAGGCAGTTACAGAAAAAGCAAGTCTGTTTAGTTGGAAGTTTGGAGAAACAGGAAATGTCGATGCCAAAGACCCCTTTGTTATTTATGCATATCAAGAAGCAGGCGAATATGAAGTTTTGTTATATACAGATGAAACGGCTTACCCTGTTTTACATAAAATAACCATTTTTCCTTCTTTTAAAAATTTAAATAAGGAATTAGATGTAGAAGAGGGATATAAGGCAATAGACGCTGATTTTAGAGATCATCTACAGCAAATAGCTAACGGAGCATCCTTTAATCAACATTATAATTATTTGGTAAACAAATATTTATGTGAAAATGAAAATGCAGTTGTCCGTGTAAACACAACGAAAGGAAATTCATTTTATTACTACTGCATGGGTTTGAGGTTTGATCGAAAAGCGAGTATTCAATTAGTGAAGGTAGGTTTTGATGAAGAGGCAAACTGTGTAACAAAAATAAATATCACCCAAGCAAGTAATTAAAAATGAACTATAAGATTAACTATAGACTAGGGGGATTGTTCCTCTTAGTCGCTATGACAATGGTTAGTTGTCGTGTAAAAAAAATTTCAGTTCAGCAAACGCCACATTCGAGTATTGTCTATCAGTATCAAGAGAGCTTTTTGCTATCGGGTTATCCAAAATATGCCAAACCTTGGGTTGTTTTTTCTGATACAGACAAAGCACCTCTGTATTCAAACCAAAAGGATGAACAGGCTAATAAAAAGATTTCTTTTTTTGAACCTTTTGTTGTTTTAAAGAAAAGAGGAGATCGATACAAGGTGGCTAAATATGAACCCGGTAGTGTAGATAACTATACGGTAGATAAATCCACAGCTAAAGAACAGGGCTGGATTCGCGAAGAGGACTTGCTTTTGTGGAATGAATCCTTGCGTAATGAAAGTACGGGCTTTCGATTGAAAGGGATCGTTGCCCTACAGGATAAATGGGTTATTTCCAATAGCGAAAAGTATATGGAGAAGGATTCGATATACGTATTCAAAGATCCCAATTTAGTACATAGAGCAGATGTTAAATTGGCATTGAATACGGTTGTTTATTTCTACAAGTTTACGGCAGATAAACGGCGAGTCCTCCTTGGAGGAATACCTCAACTAGAAGTAGATAATCCTGAAAGTAAAGTATATGGTTGGGTAGATACCGATGTAGTATCCCTTTGGGGAGAGCGTACGGCATTTAAGATGAAACAAACGCCCCCTGGAGATACGATTCAATTGGGGATTGAATACAAGGAAAAGTCTACAACTGTTTTTAATCCCATTGTACATTCAACCCACGTTCAAAAGCAAAATGATTTAGGGCATATTTACCCATTGAATTATCGCCCAAGTAAGGATGATTTTGAAATTCATTATTTTGACAATGTCTTAGATTATAGTCAAAATAGAGTTTACAATGTAACAGGTAAGCCAATCTATTATGAAGAATATAAAGCTATTTTAGCTAGTAATCGAAAACTAAATCTCGTTTTTATCTTAGAGGGGTCAAAAGAAAAAGAAAGGTATCTGAATTCACTAAATACGGTAGTTCAGCGTTTAAAAATGCAAATTTCTAAACAAAGTTATTTTAATCAAATTGCATTTTCTACTCTTTTCTATCACGTGGATACACACTATAAAAGTGAAAATACACACTGGTACACAGAGGCTAGTACTTGGTCTTCTTCCTTTGAGAAACCTTTGTTTTTTACTGAAAATTCAGGATCGATAATCACTTTGTATGACTCGATAGAAGATCTAAATCTCTTGCTTCATTCTCATGAAAATCAAAGCAATGTGGTGGTGGTTTTTGGGGATGGTTTATCGCCTGATGATAAAGAAAAACAAAAAGAATTAAGGGATAAAATAGCCCAAATAAACAGTCGATTTATCTTCTATCAAGTAAAGGCGAAGAGCGACGATACGTATAACGATTTTGTCTTGTTTGCTGGTGATGTAGTTCAAACCTCCGCTAAACAAATTACCAATTATAAAAAACAGCGATTGATTCATCAAGAGGACGTAGTCGAAAGCAGTGAATTTGATTTATCTAAAGGCAATCAGGGAATCTATCAATTGGATTATCCTGCACAAAGTATGCAGCAAGGGGCTGTTGTTTTCCCCCGCAAAGGAGAAGAAAATAATCCTTTCTTATTGCAACAGGTGATTGAGAAAATGATACAAGATATCACGGTAGAGAATCAAAAAATTGACAGTACAATTACCGCCGTTTTTCAGAGTGATATTGGTGTATCTCATACGAAAGTGAAAACCGCTTATTTACCTATTTATCCACAAGAAACGTCCTATGTGCCTCTGGGTATTGCAAAGCAATTAAGCCAGCAAGATTATCCATTTATGCATACAGGTGTACTTCACAAGCAAGTTTCAACAGAGGCTAATGATATGGAATATGGCGTGCTTTTAGATGAAAGTGAACTCGAGCAATTGCGAAATTATTATCTGAGTATTTATTCTAACGTATTTAAAAGTAAGAGTTTAAATAATAGAAAGATGATTCGAAGGTATATCGCTATTGCGAGAAAAAAGAGTCTAACTCCTCAAAAAAGCACTAGAAAATTTTTGCGTACCAATCCAATAAACCTAGGATTATTTCAAAGTACAGGCCTTTATTCGACGGAGTTAGATTCTCTTGCTCACCTAAAGCTTAATCGATGGAAACGAAAGAAAGTAGTACAAACTAAAAGCCTTGAGAATTATTTTAAACACTTTAAAATAATAGCAGATCAAATAAAGCAACTTAAAGGTGATAAAGAGGTACTCCTACAACAAGCAAATGTCAATTTGTATTGGCTGAATCAAGCGTATATCCCTGTTTTAAAAATAGATACTATTAAAAATCAAGATAATTCATTTGATATTCTACCTATAGAGTTAGAACAAATAAAGATTGATCAACAGAATAAAAAGAGGAAGGGAAACAATGCAGAGGAATATATGAAACGCGTAAAACAAGGAATGCCATAAAAAAAATATAAAAATATGCATGTACTATTATTGAATGAATCCTTAGAAGAAGTGATTCATATTGCTAAATCAATCGCTAGAAAAAACTATAATTCAACCTATTCAGGAGCTCATATTTTGCAAGCTTTGATGCATAAGTCAATTGATTTAACGGATTTCTTACTTGACATGGGTAAAGACCCAGCTTATTTTTATGAGTGGGCAGAGGTGCGAATTGAGGATTATCCAAAAACCACACAAGGGGTAGAGGAGGTGAAAGAAGCAGACCAATTAAAACGAATGTGGGAAAATGCAGAGGATATAAGGAGCAAATTAGGTTTTGTTAAGTTAACGCCTGCATGTCTTTTGGCTAGTGTGATTAAACCAAATTCTGTTTTTACACCTGAACAACTTAAATCATTGCCTATAAGAGAATCTGAATTATTTAGTGCGTTACAATCCAAAGAAAATTTTCATCTCTATCCGAGTATCAATCCAATGCAATCTATTTTAGTTAATTATGATGATGAGTTTGTCAAGTCAACAACGTTGGAAAAATATAGTATAGACTTACTTGAAAAAGCGAGTATGGGTGCATATGATACAATTGTAGGTCGCGAAATGGAAACCCGAACACTTGTAGAAATATTAGGGAGAAAAACAAAGCCAAATGTACTTTTGATTGGTGAGCCAGGTGTGGGAAAAACGACCTTAGTAGAGGGTTTTGCCAAACAATTGAACCAAGGCGAGGTACCTAAGCTCTTACAGAATTGTCATTTATTTCAAGTCGATCTTAGTTTACTAGTTGCCGGAACCAGTTATAAAGGAGAGGTAGAAGAGCGGTTGAAAAAAATAGTAATGGAAATAAAACAGCTAGGTCGAACGATTTTATTTATAGATGAAATTCATGTATTGCTGGATCAAAGAGGCTGTTTAGGTGGGGTTGCTAATGTGTTGAAACCAGATTTAGCAAGTGGAGATTTGACCGTCATTGCAACGACTACTTTGGAAGATTATCGCAAGATTATTGAACCAGAACAGGCCTTTAGCAGAAGGTTTGAAAAACTAGAAGTAGTAGAGCCAGATGAACAAACTTGCGTGAAAATGCTCGAAAATAGTTTACAAACGTATGAGAATCACCATCATATTCAAGTAGAAGCAGAGGCTTTAGTTACTTGTGTATCCTTAGCAAAACGCTATGGCAAGGATAAAAAATTACCAGATACAGCGCTGGATTTATTGGATCGCACTATGGCTGCGATTCGCATGTTAGATGAGCGATCGGAATCAGAACTAGAAACATGGAAAGCATATTACGATTTTCGTTTTGGAAGTGCTTGTATTGATGATCAAGCTAAAGCTTGTGAAATGCTTTGGCTTTTTAAACAATTACAGAAAAAGGTAAGTCCCATTTTATGGGGACGATTAAAAGAACAACCCGTATTGGATTCCAGTAGAACAAGTGAAGAATTGCATGTAATAATTACATCGATATACAGTGAATTAGCAGCAATTTCCAAGGACAAAGTCAATGTGGTTTCCAGTTTAGAGATTGCGGCTGTAATGGCTGTAAAAACAGGAATTCCCTTGGGAAAAATACAAGTCAATGAGAAAGAAAAATTGCTAGCTCTGGAAGAGCTGTTAGGGCAACGAGTCGTTGGACAAAGTCACGCGTTGAAAGTAGTGGCAGATGCAATTGTTGAAAGTAGAAGTGGACTGAAAAAAGCAGGACAACCGATGGGGTCATTTTTCTTTTTAGGCCCTACAGGAACGGGTAAAACAGAACTCGCCAAAGCCATTGCAAATTTGTTATTCAACGATGAAAAAGCAATGATTCGCTTTGACATGGCAGAGTTTAAAGAGGAACACGCAGCGGCTTTGTTATATGGTGCACCTCCAGGATATGTTGGCTATGAAGAAGGTGGAATGTTGGTCAATAAAATTAGAAATCAACCTTATGCTGTTGTTTTATTTGACGAAATAGAAAAGGCACATCCCTCTGTTTTTGATGTGTTTCTGCAAATGATGGATGAGGGTAAAATTCACGATAAACTTGGAAAAGAAGGAGACTTCAGCAATGCGCTTATTTTGTTTACTTCAAATATTGGTAGTGAGTATATAATTACCGCATTTGAAGATAATAAAACACCAACATCCAAAGAGTTATTGGAAGTGATGAAAGGAAATTTTAGACCTGAATTTTTAGCGCGAATTACTGAGATTGTACCTTTTGCTCCCCTCACGGAAGAAATGGCTCAACAGATATTTTTAATTCAATTAAAGGACTTGATAACAGCTTGTAATCGATTAAATATAGCCTTTGAAATTACAGATTTAGCAAAGGCAAAATTGGCCACTTTAGGATTTAATATACAGTATGGGGCAAGACAAATAGGAGGGGTAATTCGTCAAGAGATTACTAGACCTATTTCAAAGATGATTGTAAGCGAACAATTGGTTTCAGGACAAAAAATTCGAGTGGATTGGCAAAGTGAATCCGTTGTTTTTCAGGTTATTGAATAGAGAAAATGCAAAACACATTTTTTAAGCTTCCTTTTAATCCAGAACAGGCAATGACCGAAGGGGAGGCTATTCCTACGTGCAGTTTAGCCGAAAGTATTGCTCAACATTTGATGTTATTGGTTTTGACTCGTAAAGGAGAACATAGATCTAGTCCAGATTATGGCAATGCTGTATGGGACTTAGAATTCGATAATGCAGTTTCCGCTGTAGAGTGGGAACGGGTTTTTGAAGCGAACTTATTGGAGCAAATTAAAAAATACGAGCCCCGAATAAGCAATCCACAAATTCAGGTTCACATTGAATATGTAGAACATACTTATGGAACAAAGGAGCTTGTGGATATTAGAAAGAAAGCTAAAATTGGAATTAATGCAGTTTTAACGGACATAGGTGAGCTTTTCACTTTTAGTACACATATCTATTTGAGTCCAATGGCTATAGATTAATTTAAATAATAGGGATGAAACAAATACTGAATAACTATACGAAAGAGGTCATTAAAGCAAGAATGCTTCAAAACGCAACTAAACTTTGGGGCGTGAATAATCCAAATGCACTTGACCCTTTCATAACCTTATTAATTGATGCGTTTAGTACGGAAATTTTTAAAGTAAATAATGATATAGAACATATTAAAGGAAGTATTTTAGAAAAAATAGCTCGTTTGTTGACCCCAAGTATTTATACGTATCCAAGGCCAGCACATGCTATAGCGATTGGTAATCCAGAAGAATCGAAAGAAGTTTTATGGCCTTATCAGGAATTTTTTACTAAAAAAGTATTTACCTCAAATGTAAAAAATGCCTCTGATCTTAAGCTTAATATTCCCTTTACATCAGTTGATACTGTCGATCTAGTCAAAGCACAATTGAGCTATCAGATAATGGGAGATATGTTATGGGAATATGATGCATTTTATAATAGAATCCCTATCGAAAAACTAGCACAACCTATGAAGCACAATCAACTGTTTCTGGCCGTTGATTTTAGTGCATATGAAATGGAACATACCCCCGACCATCTTAGTCTATATTGTGATAATCCAACCTGTGAAAACCAGGAATTTATCTACCAATTATTGCCTTTTGTCTCTGTATATATAAAAGATAAACAAGTAAACGTAACAGCGGGATTGTCCTATCCCGATAAAACAAGTAAACGAGGACATGAAGCTACTTTTGAAGGTTATTCTATTGAAAGTCGGATACAAGAACATATAAAGGCTATTTATGCCGAAAAATTTATAGAATTGAGCGGATTTAAGTGTAAAACCACGGATTTAAAGCAAGCGGATTTATCCAAGGGAATCGAATTTTTAGCTAAGAATAATGAAACTGAAAAGAGGTTTAAAAACAAGAAATTACTTTGGATTCAAATCGATTTTCCTCCACAATATTCAAAGGAAATTATTGAAGGTTTTACCTTTTATTTAAATGCTTTTCCTATTTATAACAGAGGATGGAGAGAGAATGAGTCTAGTTTAGATATTATGGGAAATACGATTCCTCTTGTTACCCAGGTTGGAGAAGAATTTCTGTACACAAGTAAAGTAGTAGATAGTTACGACCGAGAATACAATGAAATTCCTTTTTCAGAAAACAGTACTGTGATTCAAGGACGCTATACCGTTCGCAAAGGCGGAATGGAGCGTTTTAGTGAACGCAATGCCCTTGATTTGATTAATCAAGTAATTGAATTAACCCGGGATGAAGTTTCTGCTTTCGGCAGTATTGATAGAGATAAAGTGATTGAAACCCTTCGAAATATGGTCTTTCAGATGCGTGCTTTAGATCAAAAAGTAAAAACAGTTACTAGTACGGTCCCTAGTGATGTAAATTATGTTATTGTAGAACCCGTAGCTGATACAGAATATGTAAAAGCCTCTTATTGGATTACCCAGTGTGCTTTGGCAAATAATATACGAAAAGGGGTGCAGCTTACACAACAAAACAAAGCGTTTACCAATGTTAATAAATATATAGTGCTGCTGAATACCACTCAGGGAGGAGAAAGAGAAAAGACAGGTACGGATGCGATTCAGGCTTATAAATACGCTTTAACGACTAGAGATAAGATTATTTCGAAAGAAGATATTAAGAGTTATTGTAAAATGATTCTACAAGAACAATGTAAGGAAATTCGCGTTTCGAAAGGCCTTAAGATTAGCAATAAACCAAAAGAAGGATTTATTCGCACAGTAAATATTGAAATACATATTGACAATAAGGAAGAATTCAGCAATCAATATTGGATAGACTATGCTCAGAGTTTAAAAAATCAGATTGCCCATAGAGCTATCGATGGAATTGAATATGTGGTACAGTTTAAAAGAGAAATTTTTAGTGAAGATGCTTAAAGAATGGACGATTTTAATCAAATATATGAAGCGGGTTATAATGACCTAAATACAGATTACAAAGCAGAGATAATAGCTTATAATATCTGGAAGAACTACAAAGGAATAAATGGTGTTTTTTTAAAAAGATTAGGAAGTCACCCTAGAAGTTTTCATAAAGACGTAAAGAGAATCAGACCTGAATATATTGATGTTAAAGAAAAAATAGTCAGTGTAGAGAGTTATAGAGAGGGAATTTACGATTATCTCCCAGAGGGAATTTTTCATCCACCCTCCTTAAAAAAAGCAAGACAGAATATTACAGAAGTTGTTGAGCAAATCAGATATGAAAAGAGGGTAGAACAAAAAGGGAGAATGTTTTTTCAACCTTTTGAGTTGGAAGTGTATTTCAGTCATCTAAAAGCGTTAGACCTAGCAGATAGCTTTGACAGAATTGATAAGCGAGATCAGTTTCTAAATATGCTTGAAGAACTCTGGCCTCTTTTAAAACTTCTGGATGATAAAAATGCTAGAATATTTGCTTGTTTACTGCCTTATTTTCACGCATCAAGAGGAAAGAAACACTGGTTAGAAAAATGTTTAAGTGCATTTTTGAAAATACCAGTGAATATAAGCTTTACTCCCAATAAAATAATTGAATTTGACCATTTATCAACTGCATTTGTAGTTGGTGAAATGCGACTAGGACTAACCTGTGTTTTAGCAGAAACTCATTTTGATGGGGAAAGAAATTGGAAGTTTGCATTAGGACCTATCGCCTATGAAGAACTTCATCTATACGCAAAAGGGAGCCCTTTAATGACTTTATTAAGCACAATCTATGAGTACTGTTTACCTATCACCACTACAGCAATAGAAGAGCTTGTAACGCTTAAAAACGAACATTCATTTCGAGTAGGCAATAAGAACAATAGTGTATTAGGGTATTCAACCTATTTATAATTTTTAAAATAAAATAGTTATGTATATAGAATTCATAAAAGCCTATTTTTTAAACTATTTAATACTGCCAATCCTATTGCTAGGACTTGTTATATTACTGGGTTTTTTGAAAAAGAAAATACAATTTATTAAAACGAAAGAATTGATTGTCTACGTCTTAGTTAGTGTATTGATCCTAGCGCTACCTGGTTTTCTGGGTTTTTATGGCAATGCGTTTAATCCCTATGGGTATTTAATAGCAAGTAGTTTTTACTTTTTATTTGGTATGGTACACGTAAATCAAGTTTTTAAGCGATTTCAAGGCAAAGATATACCAGAGTGGCAATCCCTGTCATTTGAGGGGATTCTTACTGCGCTAAACTTGCTCTTTGGGATGTATTTGTTTACCTATATTTTCGATTGGGTAAGCCCTTTTAAAGGCTATGCCTTTATTTCGGCAACTTGTAGTATATCGTATTTAATTCCTTTGTTTTTCTATTACAGTTACCTTCAATTTTTAAAAATTCCTTTTAGTATTTATAAAACCTGGAGGTATGAAAAAAACAAACAAACGACCGATTTTGAGGGAATAGATTTTAATAAACTACTGGTAGTTACGGTTGAATTAGCAAAAAATGTTAAGGATGGAAATCAGTTTAGAATTAAGGCGAAAACCTTGTCTTCAGGTGTAACTTTTGGAGACTGGTTTCACAAAGTTTTAGAGGATTATAATTATAAGAATGGGACAACTACGATTGAATTAAGCAGGGACAACGGCGAGTATTATGATTGGGTATTTTATCTCAAACGATCTCTTTTTCACTTTAAGAAATACATTGATTTTGATTTAGATATTTCCCAAAACAAGATTAAAGAAAATGACATAATCATTTGCAAACGAGTCAGTGAATACAAATAAGATTTAAACTAATTTTTATGATAAAATCAATAAAATATAAGGCCGTTAACTGGGTGGATGGGATGAAAATTTCCCAGATGCATTTAGATGCGTATACCAATTTTACGCTTGATCAGTTAAGAGATGTAAGTTCCTTGTTTATCAATCCTTTTAATTATGGTTTATTGCCCCTAGGAGATAAGAATCAAGAGCAAGTTATTTTTGATGTATCTACTACCTTAACAGGAGATGTGCAATTGACAATCAAAAACTGTAGTGCGATAACTTTAGCTGGTTTTAGAATTGATCTTTCTGATTTTACAACGAATTTAAAAGCTTTAATTCCTCCAGTAAAAGGAGAATTAGAAGAGCCAGCTCTGACGTATTATTTGATTATTTCAGTCAATCCCTTTGATAAAGTACCCCATGGAGCTATTGATTTCGAAGAAACTCCTCCTCGTCAACCTTATACGAAACCAAGCTACCATATAGAGCTTATGCCCGTATTGTCCTTAGACGCTGGAATGTCAACGAGTGGAGGGAATTTTATCCTACTTGGCAAGGTGCAAATGCAAGGAGGTAATATTCTGTTGGATGTAAATTTTATACCACCTTGTACAAGTTTATTTAGTCACCCAAGGCTTCAAAATTGCTATCATAGTATGGCGAAAACGATGGATATTCTTCAAAAATATGCCATAAAAATTGTTCAAAAGAATATTAATTACAGTCAAAATGCAAAACTCGCATCCAATATAAAGTTACTGTGTCAAGCTTTGATTCATCATATAGGGACTATTTATTTTCATTTTAGAAATAGTATTCCCTATATAGCTCCAATCTATTTTGTAGCGTGTTTTTCTCAATTAGCTATTCAGGTATACCTAGTTACTCAAACTATGTCTCCCGCAGATTTAGAGGAAATGCTTAATTATATTGGTGAATGGAGTGAAATAGCTCCTTATGTGTTTTTAAATCAGTTGTCTGCGGTTGCAGAACTAAAATATCAACACACAACTTGTGGCGCACATTTAGATGAAATTCAGGTTTTGATGGGCAGTTTAGAAAAGATTTTTTTAAAACTAAGCGAATTAGATTATATCGGACAACGCCAGGAAAATATCATTGTAAATGAACAAGAAGTAACTCCTATTTCTAAAGCAAATCGCGGATGGAGTGTGTTAGATTAAAATAAGGAGGGATGCGTTTATTGAATCAATTTATGAAAGGAGTTAAGGTTGCTCTCTCAGTAGGAGGAGCTGTTAGTGTAAAAGAAGATAAAACTCAACCTGAATTCAACTCAATTCAAAGTAAGCAAAATAACGAACAAACGGTCAATGCGATTGACAAACAAGTGACCCAAAAAAAAGAAAAACGAAGTACTAATTTAGATAAAAACAAGACTATGGCAATGTTTAATTATGGTGTTGGCGGTAACGAAATTAAAGTTGACGCTAACGAAGCAATTCAAGAAATTCAAGGTAATAAGAGCCTATTAGTAGCTAAGCTTACTACAGAGGAAGTGATGGCTCCCGAAATTGTAACGGGCTTAAAAACAGTAGACGATGTATTCAAGTATTATGCTCCTACCGTTGAGGTTGAACACGAAACTCTTGAAGGACAGACAATCAAGGAAGCATTCAGATTTGCGAATGTAGGAGATTTTACACCAAAAAAAATAGTGGAAAATTCTTCGTTTCTAAAAGGTTTAAAAGTAGATGAAGAACAGTTTAATAAGGTTGTTAAACAATTAAGAATAAATAAAGTACTTCGAAAACTACTAGAAGATGAACAGGCCAAACAGGCCTTTATTGATACCATACAAAGGATTGCAAAAGAATTAGAAGAGGAAAAATAAAAGCTATGGCAAAGTTAGATCAAAAGGTGCAAGGAATTGCAACACAAGAAAAATACGCGAGTGGCAGTCAAGAGAATATTGGAATTGCTCTAGAAAAATTAGGAGGATTTGGATTTGTAGAAACCGTGGTGGAGGGAATGGCAAATATGAACCCCGAACGAAAAGCCCGTAAACAAATTTTCTTAACTGATTCCAGTAAAAGAGAAGAACGGGCGGATTTACTTAAAAACATTAAGCTCTGGTTAGAATTGCTAACATTAAATCAATCGGCAGATGAACTTGTGGATCGATGTAAGCAAAAATCAAGTCACGCTGTACTAAGTTTAAAGCACAATTTGAAGCAAGTTTTACACCAATGTAGAGATTTAGAAGTTTCGTATCGTACGATTGCTCAATTTTATAAAAATACGGAATTGGATAAAGTTGATAATGTCAATATTATCAATGCTTCAATGGATCAAATGACGGATTTAGATAACCCTGTATTTATTGATTATATAGCAGAAGAATTTAAATTGAATTACGATCGTTTGGATTTAAGAGATAACTACTCTTTGTTGTCTATTCCTGGATACCTGGGATCCAATAGTGTTATAGACAAATGGGCGAAAATTTGTAATGAAAATAAAATAATGTTGGTAACAGACTTTGCCAATCTAGATAAGCCCGATGATGTGGTCGATTTATTTCATTCGGCTAATCTAACGAGTGGGGATGTCCATAAAAGTAACGTTATAATGACTTGCAACTGGTTGGTCGCAAGAGGTAAAGCTGAAGAGGTGGGAGAGGAAGAAGATGTGTTTATTGCCCCTTCAACTTCTTTAACAGGAAAGATTTACAAAACGCTAATGTCACAAGTAGCCGCAGGTAAAAAACACGGCGGAATTAACGAGGTGAATGCGGTTAAGTTTGAACTTAAAAAAAGTGAAATTTCTCAATTAGAAAAGATGGGACTTGTCCCTATGGTTAATGAATATGGGAAAATTATGGCATTCTCTGCAAAAACACTATTTGATGGAGAGAATATAGGTCTTCAAACATATTCTGTTGTACGCGTATTTGATTATGTTACCAAGGTATTGTTGGATTTTTTAAATCGAAGAGCATTCGAAAACTGGAATGCCAAAAATGAAGATGATTTACGCAGGCAAATTGTTGTGTTTTTAGATGGTATTAAAGGTGCAGATAAATTAATTGAAAAATTTAAAATTGTTCGTTTTGAACAAGATAAAAACCAAAAAGATCGCGTGTGGTTGGATATTCGTTTAACCCCTTACTTTCCAACAAAGAGCTTCGTAATTAAGTTGGATGGACACAAAGGCGAGGATGGCAATGAGTGGGAAGCAGAATATGTGCAAGAATAGTTTAGATTTCTTAAAGCCCGCAGTTTTTACTTAAACTGCGGGCTTTTTTTGTTTGTCAGTTGCAATCGCTAGTTCATAACGGGATAAACCAAGAAAATTAAAGGGTGTAACAGAAGAACTATATGTCTTTAATGCCTCTTATCAGTTCTCTGTGGATGAGGTATAGCATACGAACGAGCTGGGTCAAGATTCCATGGGCGTTTTTCTTGTTATTTAGCGCAAGAGTTCAATTATGAAAAACGCAATATATATAGTCATTTTAAAGTAAAAATATATGAAAATATTCATTTTAACTTAATTTTTACAGTATAAGTCCCCTATTGTTTTCAAAATGATTTAAAGGAATTGAATTCACTAAAAATTGTAGTTAAGTTTGAGTCAGTAATAATTTTTTAAAATAATAAGTATGGCAGAAAACAATTCAAGAGCTGTGTTAAAATTCAATGGGAGTGAAGCTCAAAAAGTATTAAATCTTAAGTATGGGGTATCTCGTACAGTAGACGTCTCAGGACGTGTAGCATCTGATCCTTCGAATGCACTTATCACAGTTACAGTAGAAGCAACGGATAAATCGGATGTTTTAGAAAGTTTGCTCAACGGCAAGTATAAACCAACGACAGGAGAGATTATCTTCAATAAATCACATGAAGAGGGCACGTTAATTTCTTTAAAATGGACGAATGGCTATGTTATCCAGCATCATGTAGATTTTGATGCTATTAATTCAAATGCAATGTATATAACTTTTGTAGTTAGTGCTGAGCAAATTGATTATGGAAATTCAGCCTACCAAGGTACATGGCCAAGCGCTTAAGTAAAGTGTAAGAGCACTAAAATGCTATTTCCTAATGACCCAGAATAAGAATGAATCTAATTTTACAAATTGTCGCGTAACGGTAAGGTTTACTTCCGATTGTCGCTTAGTATGCTAGTCGATTATTTATTCTGGGTTTTTTTATTCAACATCCGAGATACGCTTTAGGTTATTTACGATGTAGTTATAGCAAGGAATTCTCAACATCGAACGATTCTAATTCATACTAAACTAAATGAGTATGAAAGAAAATATAAAAGACAACTCAATCCCTAACGTTGAGATCTTAACTAATCAATCCCAAGCTTCTTCAAAATCGATAAAGAAGCATTTTCTTCACCAAAAACAATAACACTTCAGCGTTTTATAAAACCCTTTAGTATATGACACATAAAACTTCATTCAAAGATAAAGAACTAGGCCAAATATTTTTGCCTAGAGAAGATTTAGAGCAAATAAAAACGGATAATCCGCTTGTTATAAGCAATGCAAAGGCAATCACTAATCATTCTATTTTTGGAATAAATCATTTAGTTGATTTGAAAATAGTAGTAGAAGGTACAGCATTAAAAAATTTCAAAGATTTTCAATTAAACCAAAGTATAAAAGGGCATCATACGTTTGTTTTAACTTTAAATAACGATGCGTTAGGAGAGATAGAAACCTATCAAATGATGCATACGCAAGAATTATTAGGCAAGCGCATTTTGGTGCGGTTTAATTTTAAGCATACCAAGAAAAAACCAGAACGAGATTTTATAGGTATCATTACCGAAGTGAGTTTTGAACAAACACAAGGAAATCAAGGTTATAGTATTATTAAAGGATATAGCCCAACTATTTTATTAGATAAAGCGCCTCATATTCAGAGTTTTGGAGGTAGTAACTCTATTTCTCTGCCTACGATTGTTGATCAATTGCTAGAAGAGGGGTACACACAAAAAGGGAAGTATCACTATGCTATTCAATCTTCTAAAAACAATTATCTGCCCTATAGCTGTCAGTATAACGAGTCTGCGTATAACTATTTAGCACGGACGGCAGAGGCGTATGGAGAACAATTTTTTTATGACGGAGAAACCCTCTACTTTGGAGATATTCCTTTCATGGAAGATCCTATACCGTTGATTTATGGACGGGACATTGACCAAGTAAAAGTGAGTTTGTCTGCGCAACATATCAATCGAGAGCTTTATGGTTATAGCAGCTTGACTAATGAGAAATTAAGTGCAATAGGAGATACTAAATTGCAAATCAAAGGAACCTTAGCAAAGACGGCTTATGAAAAATCACAACGTATTTTTACTGCCCCTTCTTTGCAGGCAGCCCCTATAAAAGCATCTACAAATCAAGATATTACTCAAGCACAACAAGGGCTTATCGGTAGTGTAGGTACCAATGTCTTTGTGATTTCTGGCACAACAACAGTTCCTTTTTTATATCCAGGTTGTATTATCAAACTCAGTATGCTTCAACCTTATCACAAAGAAAGCCTTTATTTCACAAAGCTTATGATAACTAGCATTAACCATATGGTGGATGTATTGGGTAAGTATAAAGGGTATTTTGAAGCAGTCGATGCAGAAACAGGATTTATTCCTCGGATTGCGTATAAGAATCCCCTAACGGAACAACAAATAGCGACCGTTGTAAGTAATACGGATCCACAAAATAAAGGACGTGTACAAGTTAGATTTGATTGGCAAAATGCAGATATAAATACAGCGTTTATTCGAGTGATGGCTCCAGATGCTGGAAGCAGTGATACGGTAGATACCAATCGTGGTTTTGTGGCTATTCCAGAAGTAGGGGACCAGGTCATGGTCGGTTTTTTAAATCAACATCCAGACAGACCTTTTGTTATGGGCGGGTTGTTTCATGGAACAAGTAGTTCTGGTGGAGGAAAAGACAACAACAGCAAGAGTTGGAGCAGTAAAAGTGGGCATCGTATTGAATTCAACGATGCAGGAGGCATTAAAATAATAGATAAGAAAAAAAATATAATGGAGCTTGATGGCGAGGGAAATGTCAACATAAAAAGCGCGAAATCGATTGTATTACAAGCCGGAAGATCGAGCTTGATACTAGAAGAACAAGGGAAAATTACAATAGAGGGACTGGAATTGTCAATTAAAGGAGAATCCATAACAACAGTTGCAACAACTAAATTAATAGAACAAAGCGGCGAAGCCAATTTGACTTTGACTTCGGAGGATAGCAACGCTTCTCTTACTTCTAAAACAACGACAATCAGCGGAAAAAATAAGGTAATCGTTAGTGGAGGATTAGATGCAAAACTTGTAGCAGGAGGAACAGCAGCCATACAAGGAGCAATTGTTAAATTGAACTGACAACTATGGAAAGCAATCCAATTCAACAACGCGCGGAAGAGTTTGAATTAAAATACTTAGAGGTTAGTTATTCGGAAGAATATAAGTATTTGGTTTTCCGTACAACGCAAGAAGATGTAGAAATGATAGAAGCCTTTTACGAGTATATGCTTGGGATGGATAATGAGATTGAAGATGTGGTTTTATTATTCCAATCGATTTTATATCAGTCAGACACATATAGTAAAGCATTGGTTGAAGAACTCTTTACCACTACATTTTTGTGGAATTATTCGGATAAACCAGAAGGTATTGAAGATAATCAGGTGAACTGGGAGATGGATTTGAGTTTAACCATGGATAAGAATGTAGCTTCTCTTTTTGTTTCCAATATTAATGCTTTTTGTGAAGCAGTCGAGTTTGAGGCATATTCTAATTTAGTTTGTGTATTAGACTACCAAAATACTAAAGCAAAGCCTATGCTTCAATGGCTAGAAGATCTAGAGAAATTGGATTTACATCCCAAAGTGCGGATTGTATTATCCGATACTTTTGAACAACCGATATTTAATGACTTAGTCAAGTTCGCTCCTCGAGCAACTCGTATTTTGGAACATCGTTTTAGTTTAAATATGGCAATGAAAGAAATTGCGGCTATCGGTGATCCAAAAGCACCCGATACTAAGTATAGATATCACCTGATACAACTCTATGAAGCAATTAGCAAACGACATGAAAAAAATATAACAAAACACGCGACCCTCTGTTTGGATATTGCAGAGAAAAACCAAGCGAAAGATGCGAATTGGTACGTGCAAAAGATGTTTATATACAGTGCATTGAGTGCACATGCGTTTGGAAAAAAAATATATAAGGAAGCTGTACTTTATATTAATCAAGGGATAGATGTATTAAAAAAAGTAGAAGGTGCATTGCCTGAAGAGATGCTATATCGCTTGCTCGGGCAAGCCTATTTGTTTAGAGGGTATTTATTTTTAACGTTAAAAAAATACAGAAATGCCAAGGAGGATTTTTTAAGTGGAGAAATCTATTATAAAGGTTGCCAGGATAGTATTTTGGAAATAGAAGCTTTGCGATTATTAGCAGTTGCAGCGGATAAAGATGGCGATAGGACGGTAAAGTATGAGGCTTTGAATAAAGGAGTGCGTTTAGGTGAAAATCTTACCACCACCTTAGTTGAAGCTTCAACGTATAAATTATTGATCAAAGATGTTTTAGCTTCTAAATATAGTTCTTATGTGTCTGATAAAGAGCTTGATGAAATCATTTCACCTTTATTAGGAGAGCAGTGGCGAGCAAAGACAAAAAATATAAAAAATATAATGTTTAATAAAGATGAGTTATGAGTCAAAGCGATAAAGGATGGTTTGTTGAGTTAATTCAGTGCTTTCCAGAACTGCCTGGAATACTAATGTTGTTACTTGGAATAGTAATTTGGTATTGGTCCATAAAGGGGAATGAATGGATGTTCGATACGGGAGGACCTGGAATATTTAGTAATATAACGTGGGTAAGAAATACGTTCGGTGAAGCCATAGCTAGGCGATTTAATGTGTTGATATCCTGGAGTATAATTGCTTCAGGGATTGTTTTTTTGATTTTGGGAGTCGGGTTGAGAATCGCCAGTATGACAGGAAATAAGTAAACTACGACTTTGATACTATTCAAAGAAATAAACAGCAAAGCAAGTTATATGAATTGTTACGTCTGAAACAATAGTCGCTATGAGAGAAAAAGAATATGTACAAAGCGAAGCACGGAATGCGAATACTGAGGATAAAGAAAATCTAGAAAAAGAAGTAGATTTTTATACGGAGACTTTTACTTCTAAGTATTCAGAACATAGAAATACTTTCCTATCCATCTGGAATAAGGAAAAAAATATCGTTAACGAGCCAAATTTAAATGCGGCTCAAAAAGCTACTGCAACGGTTATAAATGTTGCAGACGGAGCATTAGCAACCTACTCTAAGGTTACGGGGTTTACTAGTCAGCTGAGTGATGCGCTAATGTTGCCGTTGTTAAGAACAGTAAATTTTACGCAAGGAATAGGATGTTTACCTGTCTGCAAACAAATGGATCCTGTAATCAATTTATTTGATATCCATTTGGTTTCTATTCCGCCCTCGTTAGCGCCTATTCCAATGATTCACCCCTTTATCGGCTTCTCATTTCGCCCAAAAGATTTCCTTGCACTAGCTGTGATGACAGCTAGTGTGATGGTTAAAGACGGGCTTGATGCTTCAGTAAACCAACAGGTAGAATTTGATAATTTATCAGAAGAAAACGGGGGAATGATTAACGATACGACCGAATTTGTTACAAGTTTTGCGCGTATTTTTATTAGCAATCTCGGAGCAACAGTTAAAATGGGTATGATTTTACCGCGAACCGTTGCTGGAACACCAATAAAAAGTATCAAACACGTCCCCTTTGGTGCGGGGTTTCATGCGATAGCCAATGCTATAAAGAAAGATCACGGACATGCTTGGGTAGGCAGTATGTTTGTTTTGGCAGATGGTTCTCCGCTAGTTGGAGCTCCTCATTTACAAAATGTATGTTCAGATTTTGGCATAACTTCGATACACGATGCGGGTTCAAAGCCTGATCCTGAAAAAGGAGTACAAGCGAAATTGTATATGCCAAGCGGAATTATTATTCCTATACCTTGGAATGGGATTGTACTTACCAATCCCGTGCCCTGTGCTATTAATCCCGTTCAAATACCTAGATTGTTGATGCGAGCAGGCTTTACTAAGTTAAAGACTATGCGTGCAAAAAAAGTAAAGGACAATACAGAGAAAGAAAAACCTTGTAGTACTATTTCTAGAGCGCTAAATAGAGCAAATGAAAAGATCTTTAATACTAAATATACCAAAGGATTATATAGTAAAATTGACAAAAAATTAAAAACCTATGTGGGTCACCCTGTTGATGTTGTAGGCGGAGATTTATTTACGGATAGCATAGATTTTAAATTTTCGGGGATTATTCCTCTGTCTTTTGAAAGAGTTTGGTATAGTGATAGTGAATACCTTGGCCCTTTGGGACATGGTTGGCATCATAGCTATGATAGGGCTTTATTTATTAATTTGGAGCACCGAAGAGCTCAAGCAAGACTTTGGGACGGCAGATTAATTAACTTCGATAAAATTCCCACTAGAGAGCATCCTAAACCACGTTATCATCGTTCTGAAAAGCTTTGGTTGTGTTACCATGAGGATGGATATTATTACCTCAAAAATCAAAAAGAAGAACTGTATTTATTTCATACAAAAGCTTATATGGATAGACAAGAAGCTTATTTACTATCTGCTATTTGTAATCAAGAGGGATTTACTATTCGTTTTACCTATAATTCGAAAGGGATTCTAACAGAAATAAAAGATACGGTAAATAGAATATATCTATTTGAGAGTGATGAAGAAGGGCATCTTACCAAAGTGTGGACAGAAGGTCTTGAAGGTAGTGCCACTAAAGTGTGTATTGCTGAATATGTGTATAACAATCAAGGAGACATGATAACTCATTATGATGAGATGCGTCAACCTTTACAAATGCAATATAACCGGCATTTGCTAATAAAAGAAACTTGGCGCAATGGGCATCAGTGGTTTTTTAAATATGAAGGCAATAAAATAGGCTCTAGATGTATAGAAACATGGGGTGACGGGGGCATTCAACACTTTAAACTCGCTTATTACCAGGGAGAAACCCACGTGATTGATGGGGAAGCAAACAAAACGATATACAAGCATCAAAATAAATTGGTCTATGAAACTCTAGATGCAAATGGTGGTGTCTGGAAAAAAATGTACAACAAATACAGTGAGCTTGATCGTAGTATAGATTCGTTGGGTCATGTACACAGCTTTATTAGAGATGATTATGGGAATATCACTAAGATTATTTTACCCGATGGACAGTTTACTCAAATTAACTATAAAGAATCCGATTATCCCTATTTACCTACAGAACGCATTGATGCTAAGGGTGGGGTGTGGCAGTATTTCTACAATAGAGAAGGGCGAATTCGAGAAATGATAAACCCATTACAAGCGAAAACAAAGTGGAAGTATAATGCAGAAGGACTTCTAGTTTCCATCCTAAGCGGACTAGGAGTAAGTACACAATTAGAATATGACAAACAGTATAATTTGTCAGCTATCAGTAGCCCCACAGGAAATAGAATGCGCTATCAATATGATTTGTGGAATCGCTGTACACATACTATCAATGCAAATGGAATACAACAAAAAAGAATATTAGATAGACTTGGTCGAGCCGTTGCAGTTCATGATTTTGATGGTACTATTATTCAACTGAAATACGATGCACTTAATAATATAATTGAATACGAAGACCAAAACCGGCATATTCACTTTAAATATAAAGGCATTCACAAGTTGATTTGGCGCAGTGAGGCTGGCAATGCTATTAGTTATAGTTATGATTCGAATGAACGGCTGCGGGAAATTAAGAATGAAGAAGGACATATATATCAGTTTGGTTTAGATGCTATTGGGCATGTGGTACATGAAAAAGCGTTTGATGGCATAGAAAAAAGATTCAAACGCAATGAAGTAGGATGGATTACAACCATTCAGCGCCCCGATAATCGATGGACACACTATGAATATGATGAAATGGGGCGTGTTACCCAAGTTAAGTATAGTGATAAGAGCTGTGAAACCTATACCTATGAATCTGGGCTTTTGAGTCAAGCGATAAATGAGGCGGGTGTTTTATCTTTGCAGTATGATGTATTAGGTCAGGTTATTGAAGAAAGATTTAATACCAAAAAGGTTCAATCTACCTACGATGCTTATGGGCGACGTACAAATTTAAGTAGTAGTCTAGGGGCAAATTTAGAACATCGGTTTGATGCCTTAAATAATAGGATAGAAAGCCATTTCAATGATTGGAAGGTACATAAGGAATATGATTCTTTTGGAATGGAGAACCTAAGAATCTATAGTGGAGGTATTCAACAGGCATGGGAATATGATAAAATAGGACGTGTAAAAGAGCAACGCATACATAGACTAAAGTGCTCTAATTATTCAGTACCTCATTTTTATAGACAATATATATGGGATCAAGGAGGTTTACTGTGCCAAATTACGGACCAAGGAGTTCAACATACCTATTTTCAACATGATAAAAGAGACTTTTTACAAGGGGTCATTTACCAAGGAAATGAAAAAATTGAAAGAGGGGTAGATGCCAGTGGCAATTTATACAAACAGTTGGATTGTAAAGATAGATCTTATAAAATCAATCGATTAGAAGAAACAAAAACGGCTAAATATCAATACGATAGAGAAGGTAATTTAGTAGAAAAAATTGAGAAACTGACAGGTAAAAACTGGACATATCAATGGAATGGTGCGGGTATGCTTAGTAGAGCGATCTCTCCAGAGGGTGATATCGTAGATTTTCAATATGATGCACTTGGCAGACGGGTGAGTAAGTGCTGCCGTGAGGCCACAACGCACTATGTTTGGGAAGGGGATGTTGTATTGCATGAATACAAAACCTTTGATGTAAATGCCTCAACAACAGATGATATTATTACTTGGGTATTTGAGCAAGATAGCTTTGTACCCATGGCTAAGATTAAAGGAGATAAGAAATACAGTCTTGTGACTGATCATTTGGGAACACCTATACTTGGCTATTCTGATAGAGGGGAAAAGATATGGGAACGTGAGCTGGATAGTTTCGGAAAAGCGAGAATGGCCGTTGGTGATGAGGAATTTTGTAATTACCTTTATCAAGGTCAGATGTATGACAAAGAAACGGGTTTAGCCTATAATCGCTTTCGTTACTACGATCCAGAAATTGGAAACTACATCAGTCAAGATCCAATCGGACTTGAAGGAGGGAATCCTACGTTATATGGATATGTTGGGGATCCTACGATTTGTATAGATGTGTTTGGGTTAGATCTTACTGACCAAATGACTTTTAGGGAGGCATTTAGGAGAGCGAAACAACAACTAAGAATTCCTAGACACATAAGTACACCAGAAGCGGTTTTCGTTTTTGATAAGCAGTATGAAAATAGAACAGTTTGGGCTTTTGGTGGAGATCATAAAGGAAAATATATAATTATGCATCAAGACGACAAATTCGGAAGAGGGGCTCATTTACATACGGCTGATGGTGCAAAAGGAGATCCTAAATTGGCTGGAAAATACAACCAGCATCGGGGACATATACCTGAAAATAGTAAAGGATTAAGTAATGTTCAAAAACATACGTATCAATAAAGATGACTACTAAGGTTCAAAAATTAAAAATTGCTTTGTATAAGAAGCAAATACTTGAAGCATTCGCTACTTATACAATCCTAGATATATTGTATGGAGAAGAACTTCATTTATATAACGAATTTGATCAGCAAATAAGTCTTTTAGATTCTATTAATCGAAAGAAATTCAGTTATTATAATCCAGAAATACATGAGTATCTAGATTGTAATCTTATGTATTTAGAAGCACAGGTATATTTTGCTGCAAATCTGCCTATTTTTTGTGACAAAGAAGTGGTTATTTGTTTTATTCAATTTAAAGAAGAATATTTTGGATTGAAAATGGAGTTTGATGATAATTTAATTGCAATCTACCAAAAGTTAAATACGAAAGATTGCCTTATTATAAATGAAACGTTAAGCAAACTACTTGCATTAGCTATTTTAGAATATGATATTGAAGTTTTAGTTTTCAAGGAAGATAAGAGTTAAAAAACAATTTTTTTATGCAGAAAAGGCAATCTATACCTATACAGGAGGTCTTTTTTAGGCAAGTTGGCACAGATTTTCGATAAAGAAATTAGAAATGCTATATAAAACTCGAAGTAGGACAGAAAGAGTATTTATTTGGGTCAATTTAATAGATTTAAGACAATATGATTTTAAAATCAGAGATGAGTGCCTTAGGATAAAATAAGAGTGTAAATCGATTTAAAATAAAATCACAAGATGAGGTTTACAGCTGAATGAGGAAAGTGCGTTTTAAGAAGCAAAAAGAGCAGAAAATAAAACAGCCTCAAAAAGATACCGCTTTTTGAGGCTGTTATACTAGTATTTTTTGATTACGATTCGCAACTGCTACAGTTTACTAAATTGGTAACCATTTCTTTTGAAACGCTTTGACTTCTTTGGTAGTAAAGAGTTTTAACCCCTAATTCCCATGCTTCAATCATTAAGCGGTTTACCTCTTTAATCGGTAAAGCAGATGGAATATTTAAATTCAAACTTTGGGCTTGATCCACGTATTTTTGTCTAATGGCTGCTTGTTGAATAATTTCCAATTGACTGATTTCCTTGAACGTTTTGAAAACAGCTTTTTCTTCTTCAGTTAAACCATCTAATTGTTGAACACTACCTCCAGAAAGCATGATGTTTCTCCAGGTTTCTTCATTGTCCATCCCTTTCGATTCTAATAAAGTCGTTAGGTATTTGTTTTTGCGCATAAAGTTTCCTTTGGATAAACCTGCTTTGTAGTAATTACTGCTAAATGGCTCAATTCCAGGAGAAGTTTGCCCTAAAATAGCAGAAGAAGAAGTAGTCGGAGCAATAGCCATTGTGGTTGTATTTCTTCTACCATATCCTTTTAATATTTCGGGTTCACCATAAATACGCGCTAATTCTTGAGAGGCTTTGTCAGCTTTTGCACTGATATCTTCAAAAATTTTATTCGTCAACATTTTTGCTTCTAATCCTTCAAAAGGGATCATGTTTTTTTGTAAGTATGAATGCCATCCTAAAACGCCTAAACCTAGAGCTCTGTGTCTTTTTGCAAAGCGATTAGCTGAAGCTAAATAGTAGTTTCCTTCTGTTTTTTCAATAAATTCTTGTAATACTGCATCTAAGAAGAAAATAGCTAATTTTACCGCTTCTGTATCTTTCCATTCCTCATATAATTCTAAATTCATTGAAGATAAACAGCAAATGAATGATTCGTCATCTGAAGAAGGCAACATGATTTCAGAACAAAGATTACTTGCATTAATACGCATATTTAAATCTTTGTAAACTTGTGGTTTGTGGCTGTTTACATTGTCAGAGAAGAACAAATAAGGCATTCCTTTTTGCTGTCTGCTTTCCAGTACTTTAGCCCATAATTGTCTTTTTTCTTTATCTCCATCAATCATTTCTTTCATCCAATAATCCGGAATACTTACTCCATAGAATAAATTTTGGATTGGATTTCCTATATTTTTAATATTTAAAAACTCATCACAATCCGGGTGATCAATATCTAAATAAGCAGCGAATGCACCGCGTCTTACCCCTCCTTGAGAAATAGTGTCCATAGCCGTATCAAAAAGCTTCATAAAGCTTACAGCTCCACTACTTTTACCATTGTCTGTAACTGCACTTCCTCTTTCGCGTAAGCCTCCAAAATAACCTGAAGTACCCCCGCCAATTTTGGTTTGCATAATAACCTCCCCTAATTTATGTGTAATACCTTCAATACTATCTGGAATATTCACATTGAAACAAGAAATTGGTAAACCGCGTTCCGTACCCATATTAGCCCAAATAGGCGAACTTAAGCTCATCCAACCGCGTTCTATCATTTCTTGGAAAGACTCCTTCAATTCTGGCTTAAATAAGCGCTTTGCAGCAGCTGTTGTAATACGGTCAATGGCTCCTTCAACCGTTTCACCCTTCAATAAATACCCTCTATTTAGGATTTGCTCACTTTCGGAGTTTTTCCACCACAGTTTTTCTTGTAGGTTGTCGTTTTCTTTTACTTCTAATGGTAATGCGAAATTGTTCATAGTATTTTTGTGCAATTAAAGGGGTTATTAGAATAAATCTTCTGCGGTTATACTTTTGTCGTGTTTAGTATAATCTACAGGTCTTTTGGCGAAGAAATCATCTAGGCTATTAGCAAAAACTTCTTCTTCAAACCAGGCCATTGGTTTATATTGTTCTTGGGAGATATTATATACTTTTTTCAAGCCAATTTTGAGCATACTTTCATCCACTCTAAACTTCATGAAGTTTAATAAATCATGTTTATTTACAGTTTCAATAGCACCATTTTCAAAAATCCAATCTAAGATTTTAGCCTCAATATCGATGGATGTCTTTACTACGTCATTTACATGGCTGATTAATTCATCATCAAAGAAATCTGGAAATTCATCGCGAATAGCATTGATAATATAGATTCCTGCATTTGCATGGATCTGTTCATCAACTGAAGTCCAAGCAATAATATTGCTCACATTTTTCATCAATCCTTTGAATCTTGTAAAAGATAAGATGATGGCAAATTGACTAAACAAAGATACGTTTTCAATAAGTAGTGAAAATAAAATTAATGAGACTACATATTTTTTTCTATCCGTATTATTATTTGAATTTTCTAATACAGAAGTCAAATATTCAACGCGCTCTTTGATTACTGGAATTGTTAGTAAACCTTCAAATTCATCGTTGTATCCCAATACATCCAATAAACGAGAATAAGCCTCAGAGTGTCTAAATTCGCATTCAGCAAAAGTTGATCCTAATCCATTGAATTCAGGTTTTGGAAAGTGACCATAAATGTTACCCCAAAATGTTTTTACAGCTACTTCAATTTGAGCAATAGCTAATAGACTGTTTTTAATCGCGATTTGTTCTCCTTTAGTTAAATGCGAATGAAAATCTTGTGTATCAGCGGTGAAATCTACTTCACTATGTACCCAATATGACTTGTTAATAGCTTCTGTAAATTGGTAGATACCGGGGTATTCAAATGGTTTATAGGTAACTCTTTTATCAAAAATAGACATAGCAATATGTTTTTAAATTAATAATGGATGTAGGGCTTAAAAGGGTAGCGCACGCGCGACATTTTGATAAAAAGTGTCAGACGTTTTTTGCTTAACTCACTTGCTTTTATACGCTTATAGCTAAGAGAATAAGTAGAAGTGTATACTGCTAAGTTACTATTTAGATGCTACGATGTCAACTTTATTTTAGATTAAGTTATCAAATATTGTTAATAACTTTTCTATCCCTGAGTATGCCTTGATTCATCTGTGTTTAACGAAAGAAAGCAAGTTGATGGTAGCTTTATTTTATATACAAATCAATTTTTTTTCGTAAGGGAGAAGGAAAAATAGGGCTATATTTTGGTATAAAAAAAGTGCATGTATCGAAAAAATACATGCACTTAAAAAAATATTTTGTAGTTTAGTTTAATTGTGAAACGATCGTTCTCCAAGTTTCTAATTCCGGAATTCCAGGTTTTCTTTTGCCAAAGAATTGAACTATAATTTCACCCATTTCATTGAAAACTTCAACTGCAGTAACAATGCCATCTTCAGTTGGTTTGCGAACAATCCAAGTTTGAGCTACTTTGTCCATATCTAAGTGCATATTGAAATCTGGATCTAAAATATTGTACCAGTTTTGATGCCACATCGTTTTGTTGATTTCTCCCGTGTGAATTTGAATATTTCCTCTATTACCCACAAAAACCATAATTGGTGTTTTTTCTATAGAAGCGAGTTCTAACATCGTAATAATAGCTTCCTTTGCAATAGGTTTAGCATAGAATTCACTTGGAGCCAGACGCAAGGCTTGGGTTCTTGTTACATTGTATTTCTTCAATAAACTAAAGAAATTATGGGTGTCTTTTAGACTTTTCCACTCTTCTCTAAAGGCCTCAACATCAATCTCTTCATCTAGTCTTTCATCTAAATTTTGAATATAAGGTTCTGTTTGACTTATAAAAACTTGATCATCCGCTTTAAATTTAGCAACTAAGGAATCAAAAGCGTCTTCAATACTTACCGTAGTTAGGTAAATCTTGTGAATTGCTTCTCCATCTTTACCAAAGAATTGCAAGCTTTTACGTGTAATATTTCCGGTTTCTTCAACGACAGCAAAAACGTATTTCCAATGGGATAAAAAGATACGCAAATCGATATCTGGATTTACAAATAAACCCGCATGTGGATTTGAGAAATCCGGATTGCTATAGATTCCTTTTCTCTCGTGAACACATTCATCATTGCGTGTTAAAGCCATTACTTTTCCTAAAGATTCAACTTCGCTCAAAATAGCGACAACTTCAGGTCTTAATAAAGTTGCTGTTTCACCTAAGGTAGTTGCCAACAATTCCATTTCGCTTGAATTTAATTCACTAGCTGCATTTCTTATACGTAAACGTGGATTTTCTTCTTTTAATTTATTCCAACGTTCTTTTAAAGACAATATTTCAGTATTCATTCTTGTATGTGTTTAAACTCCAAATAGGATTAAAGGAGCATTATTAACTGGATTTTTCGTTACGATACACGGAAATTTATAGACTTGAGAAATAGTTTCTTGGGTTAATACTTTTTCGGGTGTATCATATACTACTTTTTCTCCTTTATTGAGTAAAAGTATGCGGTCAGCATATTGTGCTGCAATATTTAAGTCATGGATCACAACAATAGCAGTATTACCCTGTGCCGTAAATTTTTTGATTAAATCAAGAATTTTATGTTGGTGCAATACGTCTAAGTTGTTTAACGGTTCATCTAAAAACAACAATTTGTTTTCAACAGTATTATTGAGTTGAGACAGTACGCGTGCCAAGTGTACACGCTGTTTTTCTCCACCGGATAGGTGATTGTATTCTCTGTGTTGGAGTGGGCATATATCAATGCATTCCATACTGTGTTGAATCGCCTTTTTATCTTCTTCAGAAGGAGTGTGCTCAAAATAAGGATATCTCCCCATCATGACAACGTCTTCAACTTGCAAAGGAATATCTGTATTGAATGATTGAGAAAATTTAGCTTTGTGTTTGGGCAATGTTTTTTTACACCATTTTGGATATTCGCAAGATTTCAATAAAATGCGATTACCTGGTTGGTGTAATTCATCCGCAAGTAAACTCAAAAAAGTAGATTTACCCGCTCCATTTGGCCCGAGTACAGCAATAAACTCCCCATTATTACAATTAAAATCAATGTTGTTAATTAGGTAAGTCTCTTTTGCTTTAAAACTAACTTTTAGTGCTTCAATCATGTTACATTGATTTTTTGAATTTAATTAAAATAGCAATAAATACAGGTGCTCCCATTATGGCAGTTAAAATTCCAATAGGAACTTCTGTTGGCGGAACTAAGGTTCGACTAACACCATCTGCAACAAGTAATAAAATACCACCTGCTAAGAGGGATAAAGGAAGAATAAAATAGTAATTCGACTTAAAGATTAAACGCAGAATATACGGTACTACTAAGCCGACAAAACCAATTGTTCCTGTAAAAGCAACAATCGTTCCTACCATTAAGGCAGAAAATAAAATGATTCTCTTTTTTATTCGCTCCACACTAATGCCTAGATGATTCGCATCCTTTTCACCTAACATCATGGCATTTAATGCTTTACCTAAGTTAAGTAAATAAAATAAAGCGGCACCTATAACCACTGTTAAAATAGTAATTTTTGTCCAAGTTGCTCCTGCCAAACTACCTAAGGTCCAAAAGGTTAAGTTTCTCAACTCTTCATCATTGGAAACAAAGGTCAGCAAACCGGTTATTGATCCAGATAGTGCCGTGATAGCAACTCCAGATAATAAAAGGATACTGATGTTGGTTTTGCCATTTACCGTAGACATTTTATAAACAAAACTCATCGTCAAGATAGCGCCAAAAAAGCTCATAATACTCAACAGCGAATAGTGTAGGAATTCAGGGATAAACGGTTTGATAAAAGCACCTAAAACAATGGTAATAGAGGCAAATAATACCGAACCTGAGGTGATTCCAATTAAGTCTGGGGAAGCTAAAGGGTTCTTAAACATCCCCTGTAGAGCCGTCCCTGATAGGGCTAAACCACCACCAGCTAGAATAGCCATGATAACGCGCGGTAATCGCACGTGCATGATTACATAGCTATCACTAGGGTTTACTTTTTCTGGATGAAAGAGTAGGTTTATAATGGTGTTTAAACTACTATCCTCAAAGTTATACACTCCTAAAAAAATAGACACAGCAGCAATAAACAATAAAATTAGGCTTAATGTGACTATGTAAAAAGAGAGTCTTTTTTGCATGGTGTTTTGCTTATTCTGATAATTGTTGATTTAATTTTGTAATCGCTTCTCCAAGTCTAGGTGTAAAACCAGTTAATAATAGACCATCCATCGCTATTATTTTTTTGTTTTTACCTGCATTTGTGCGATTCAAGCCTTCAATTTTTAAAACACCATCGATGCCACCCATGCTTTGTAATCCTGTATCAAATAGTAAGATATAGTCTGGATTGCTATTTAATAAAGCTTCAGGAGTTAGGGGTTTGAAATCGTCAAATCCAGTTACTGCATTTTGTCCACCTGCTAATTCAATAATGTTTTGCATCGGTGTATTATTTCCTGCAACAAATAAGTTAGACGCACCACGTGCATAAATGAAAAGAACTTTTGGTTTGTTTGCTAACGTTTTCAACTGTGCTTGATCTTGATCGATTTTTGCAAGTAGTTGCGTATAATCAGTAATATTTAAAGTCGCTGCAACCTCTTTAATTAATTGTTTTGTCCCGTCAACAGAATAGACCTGGTCAATAACGACTAATTTGATATTGGCATCCTCTAATTGTTTTTTTAGATTGTCGTTTAAATCTTTCTTTGCAATATATATAATCGTTGGTTTTAACGCCATTAAAGCCTCAATATTGATTTTATTTACATGCTCTAATTGAGTAGCTGTAGTAGATAAATCTGTTGGAAATGTACTAGTAATATCGATTCCAACAATATTACTTCTTTGACCTAAATCAACCAAAGTTTCTGTAATTGCACCGTTTAACGATATAATTCGCTCGTTAGAAGTCGTTGCTTCTGTGGTAGTTGTCTCAACAGCTTTTTCTTCTTTACTGTTTTTACACGCGATAACTGATAACGCGAGCAGGACTAAAATGGCAGTTCTTTTCATACCGGATTGTTATTTTAATTAAATCTGAATAGAGGCAAAAATAGGTTTTTTTGGGCTCATACAAAACATATTAAGATTAATTTTAAATAATAGATTCTGTGGGGGTAGCCTGTGATTAGGTAAAAAAAATATCCAAGGATACTTTGGGTTTGGATTGGTGGTTGTAGAATTGTGAAAAGCTGTTTTTTTTCTGTTGCCGTTTTAGTTTTGTTTGTGTTTGATGAAAGGATTGAATCTTTTTTTTGAGCTATCTTTGTAGGATAAAAAATTTACTATGAAAAAAATTTTATTGACAGCAGTATTGGTATTTTTAGGGATGGCAACTGCTCAAGCTCAATTGGGAAAATTGGGTGCGAAAAAAATAGACGCTTTATCAACAGCAGTAGCTGCTTTTACTGTCTCTGATACTGAAATTCAACAATCTGCTACAGCGGCGATTAAATGGATGGATGAGAATAATCAAGTATGTGAGCTTAATTCTAAACAAAAGGATATGCGCGAGTATGCCGAGCGTTTAGAGCGTATATTTGGACCATATAAAAACTATGATGGACTTACTTTAAATTATAAAGTATACTACGTAACAGATATTAATGCATTTGCTTGTGCAGATGGTAGTGTTCGCGTCTTTTCGTCCTTAATGGACATCATGACTGATGATGAATTATTGGCTATTATTGGTCATGAGATAGGTCATGTGAAATTAGAACATACTAAAAATGCATACAAGCAAATTTTATTAGCAGAGGCAGCGACTAAATATGTTGGTTCTACGAAAGGGACTGCTGCGGATTTAATGAATTCTGATTTGGGTGGGATGTCCGAAAAATTAATGAGTGCTTCTTTTTCTCGAAAACAAGAAACAGACTCGGATGATTATTCTTATAAGTTCTTGGTTGGCAATGGAAAGAATCCTCAAGCACTTGCAGATGGGTTTCAAAAATTTGCAGACATGGAAAAAGAGGGTGGAGCTGATAAATCATTAGGGGCTAAAATGGCTTCAAGTCATCCAGATAGTGAGAAACGTGTAAAACGAGTTCTAGACAAAATCAAAAAAGGCGATAAAAAGTAGTTTTTGAAATGGATAAATAAAAAAGGGACGGTTTTGGAAAGAAATCGTCCCTTTTTTATTACTTGAAAAATGAGCTTAGAATTTTAATCCTTTAGCTCTCTTTCAGTGAAAATCATAAATAAAGTAAAATCTTTAGATATTATATTTAAGGTATTTGACCGTAGAGTTTTTAATTTTCCTTATTTAGGAGTAAAGGGTATAAGGGCTTTTAATAATTAATGCATCTAATTGTTACAGAATATAGTATTGTATTGCGAATAGATTGTTTTCTACAAACAAATGGGATTCACTATCTTTGTATATACTTTTGATTTAAAACGACAAATTATGTTAGATATAAAAGCAGTTAGAGAAGACTTTCCCATACTTAAACAACAAGTAAACGGAAAACCTTTAGTGTATTTTGATAATGCTGCTACAGCTCAAAAACCCAAAGTGGTTGAAGAAGCCATTACAACATATTATGAAACTATAAATGCAAATATTCATCGCGGTGTCCATACATTGAGTCAATTGGCGACAGATGCGTATGAAGAATCAAGAAAAAAAGTACAACAGCATATCAATGCCAAAGAAGATCGAGAAATTATATTTACCTCTGGAACTACTTTTGGAATTAATTTAGTAGCAAGTAGTTTCTCTTTTCTGTTGCAAGAGGGAGATGAAATACTGATTTCTGCTATGGAACATCATTCAAATATTGTGCCTTGGCAGTTTGCTTGTGAACGATCAGGAGCTATACTCAAAGTGATTCCGATGAATGCAAAGGGGGAATTGATTATGGAAGAATTTGATCAATTGCTCTCAACCAAAACAAAAATGCTAGCTGTAACCCATATTTCCAATGCACTAGGGACAATCAACCCAATCAAGGAAATGATTGAAAAGGCACATCAAGTGGGGGCCGCTGTTTTGATTGATGGAGCACAAGCAACACCACATATTAAACCCGATGTACAAGCATTAGATTGCGATTTTTATGTGTTTTCAGGACATAAAGTTTGTGGACCAACCGGTACGGGTGTATTATATGGAAAAGAAGCATGGTTAACTAAATTACCTCCCTATCAAGGCGGAGGAGAAATGATTAAAACGGTTACATTTGAAAAAACAACCTATGCTTGTTTACCTCATAAATTTGAAGCAGGGACACCAAATATCGCGGGTGGTATCGTATTGGGATATGCTTTAGATTATTTAAATAAGCTTGGTTTTGATGCTATTCAGGCCTATGAACATGAACTGTTGGTTTATGGAACGAAGCGCTTATTAGAAATTGAGGGATTAAAAATTATTGGAACTGCTGCAAATAAGACCGCTGTAATTTCCTTTAATATTGAAGGATTACATCCCTATGATGTAGGTGTAATCGTTGATAAATTTGGAGTTGCTGTGCGTACAGGACATCATTGTACACAGCCGATTATGGATATTTTTGGTATTCCTGGAACCATACGCGCTTCATTTAGTTTTTATAATACAAAAGAAGAAATTGATATTTTAATTGAAGCAGTGAAGAAAGCAAAACAAATGCTTTCTTAGCTCAAATAGAAAGTAGAAAGTTATGACAATAAAAGAAACACAAGAAGAAATAATAGATGAATTTTCCTTATTTGAGGATTGGATGCAACGCTATGAATACATTATTGAATTAGGTAAAACCTTGCCATTGATTGATGCGCAATATCAAGTTGAGGAAAACTTAATTAAAGGTTGTCAATCTCAAGTTTGGTTGTACGCAGAAATGACGAATGACAAAGTTGTATTTACAGCCAATAGTGATGCAATATTAACCAAGGGAATTATCGCCATTTTAATTCGTGTTTTTTCAGATCAAAAACCAGAAGATATTTTAAAAGCAGATTTGTCTTTTATCGATGAGATTGGATTGAAAGAGCATTTATCACCCACTCGTGCCAATGGTTTGGTTTCGATGATTAAGCAAATTCGCTTGTATGCTTTGGCTTTTCAAGCCAAATAATTTTAATGTAAAACCAAGTGTTTTTTAGTATGGAACAAGTAGATGTACAACAATTAGGAGAAAATATCGTAAAAATTTTGAAAACAATTTACGATCCAGAAATTCCTGTAGATATTTATGAATTAGGATTGATTTACGATGTGTTTGTAAATGAAACAAACGATGTTAAAATTTTGATGACTTTGACATCGCCAAACTGTCCTGTGGCCGAAACCTTGCCTATGGAAGTAGAAGAAAAAGTAAAATCAATCGATCAGGTAAATAACGTAGAGATTGAATTGACATTCGATCCAGCATGGTCTAAAGATTTGATGAGTGAAGAGGCACAATTAGAGTTGGGATTACTATAACTATGGAAGGAGAAATTGTAAATAAAGTGGCTAATAGTGCTTTAAAAGTTTTTGACTTAGAGGAGATATATCCTGTAAATCCAAGAATGGAAATAGATATCGCACAATGGTTATACGAAGGCTTTGTTTTGAGAGAAAAAGATTTCAGAATCGCTTTGAAAGAAGTGGATTGGGCAATTTATCAAGACGCTTATGTCGGTTTATATTGTTCTACGGATGCAATTCTTCCTGGATGGGCCTATATGCTTTTAACAAGCTATTTGCAGCCTGTTGCAAAACGCATTTTTCTTGGCGATAAAAACCACTTAGAGAAATCCATTTACCAAGAGCTATTGTTCGCTATTGATTATACGGCTTATCAAGACTTACCTGTGATTATTAAAGGCTGTTCTAAAAAGGAAATTCCCGAAGAAGCCTATGTTTTAGTTACGCAGTTAATGATGAATACAGCTCGATCTGTCATGTTTGGAGAGGCATGTTCTGCAGTCCCAGTTTACAAACGTTTAGCAAAAAAGTAATTTTTTTTTGTATTTTCTATCTGTTATTGTTATTTTCGTGTTAAATTGACAGTATTATGAAAAAAATTTTGCTTAGCATTGCTGCTGTGTTTATGTTGTATTCGGCACAAGCTCAGGAAACTGAAGTTGCTGAAGGCACGGAAGTTCCAAAAAATTGGACTTCAAAAGGAAATTTTGCTCTTTTAGCAAACCAATCTAGTTTTTCAAATTGGCAAGCAGGTGGGGATAATAACCTCGCTGGGAATGTGAATCTGAATTACGATTTGAATTACAAAAAAGAGGGATGGACTTGGGATAATAAATTCCAGGTTAGTTATGGTCTAACTAAGTTAAAAGGAGAAAAAGAAAAAAAGACCGATGACCGTTTAGAAATTACCTCATTACTTGGTAAACAAATGACAGGCAAGTGGTATTATTCATTTTTTATGAACTTTAAAACACAGATGGATTCTGGATGGGATAAAGATGGAAATAAGAATACACACTTTATGTCGCCTGCTTATCTGCAAATAGGACCTGGTTTGTTGTGGAAGCACGATGACAATTTGAAAGTGAATTTTGCACCTGCTACATCAAGATTCATTATGGTACACAAACATTTTACTCAATTCGGAGATGCTTTTGGTGTGAAAGAAGGCAAGACAATGGAGTACCAATTGGGTATGGCTATTAATGGGTATTATAAGTTTAATCCAATGGAAAATGTTTCTATTGAAAACATTTTAAACCTGTATTCTAACTATTTAGAAAACCCTGAAAAAGTAGTCTTAGATTACCAATTAAATGTTGTGTTGAAAGTAAATAAATATTTGTCTACAAACTTAACTTTTCAAGCCATTTATGATGATAATGCTTACCGCGGATTCCAATTACGTGAAATGGTTGGTCTAGGAGTAAACTATACTTTTTAGTTTAAGTATATATAGAATAAAAAAAGCTCGAGCATGCTCGAGCTTTTTTTATTAAAGAAAATGCATCTGTTGTTGTTGTGCTTTTTCTTTTATTTCTGCGGGCCATAAACTGGCTTGTACTTCGCCAATGTGTTTTTTATGCAATAAAAACATACATACTCTGGATTGCCCTATGCCTCCGCCAATGCTTAAGGGTAACTGTTCTTTGAGCAAAAGCTGGTGATAGAATAGTTGTGCACGTTGGGTTGTTTGAGTCAACGCTAATTGATAGTTTAGAGTATCTTTATCTACTCGAATACCCATAGAACTTAGTTCTATCGCCTGTTCTAGACCAGCATGCCAAACCAGTAAATCACCATTGAGTCCTCGATAACCCTCTTCGGTTTCGGTACTCCAATCATCATAATCGGAGGCACGTGAATCATGCGGTTCATTATTGGATAACGGATGTCCTACCCCAACAATAAAAACAGCTTTGTATTCTTTCGTAATAGCCTGTTCTCTTTCTTTAGGCGTTAGATGAGGATACAATTGTAAAAGTTGTTCCGCATGGATAAAAGAGAGTGTAGAAGGTAAGGTAGCTGGTATGTCGAGTTGTGTCTCTACAACCTCTTCAGTTTCTTTCAGCGCTTGATAGATCGATCTAATTATATTTTTTAAATAACTTAAACAACGATTGTTTGCGGCAATTCTCAATTCCCAATCCCATTGATCTACATATATGGAGTGAATGGGACTATAGTCCTCATCTGCGCGAATGGCACGCATATCAGTTAGGATTCCCTCGTGAATAGACAATTCCAATTCTTGGAGTCTTATTCTTTTCCATTTCGCTAGAGAATGAACAATTACAGCATTATTCGGCAAGAATTTTACAGGGAAAGATACCGCTCTTTCCGATCCATTCAAATCATCATTAATTCCAGTATCCTCATTGACTAACATAGGAGAAGAGATGGCATATAAATTCAATGCTTCACTTAATTTTGAAGCAAAGGTTTGCTTAATTAAAGCAATGGATTTTTCGGTCTGTAAAATTTCTTTTTTACGCATAATACAATCATTTAAAAGTTATAAAATAAAAAAAGGCTCCTCGAATGAGGAGCCTTGAAACGTTGAATAAAATAATATAATAATTAGCTTATTTTTAGATCCATAGAATTCCCCTTCGAAATGCAGATGCAATTCAAATTAGAAGAGAAATTGTTATTTAGGATTGATATAAGCATACTAAATTGGCGTTTGACTAATTAAAGAATAAAAGTAATAAATTTTATTCTTCGTGCGATCTAAAATAAATGTTAAATTTCATCTTCCTCATTTTCAATCAAATGCTCAAAATCAGGATACAAGAAATTATTATACGGAAACCTTGTTGTATGAACTGTTCTTACGGCTTCATAAAGGGTTTTTCTAAATTCTTCAAAGTTCTCTTTGTTCGTTGCCGAAATAAAGAGGGCATTTTCAATGCCGGCTTTATTCATCCATGTTTTTTTCCATTCTTCAATTGAATAATGGCGGGATGTGCGTTCAGTCATCAAATCATCCTCTTCAATTACTTCAGGATGATAGGCATCAATTTTATTGAAGATCATGATGGTTGGCTTGTCATCGCTCTTAATGTCCTTTAGAATTTCATTCACAGAAGCAATATGATCCTCAAAATCATGGTGCGAAATATCAACAACATGCAAAAGTAAATCAGCCTCTCGAACTTCGTCTAAGGTACTTTTAAACGATTCTACTAATTGAGTAGGTAGTTTACGAATGAAACCTACGGTATCAGATAGTAAGAACGGTAAATTGCCAATCACGATTTTTCGTACGGTAGTATCCAAAGTAGCAAAAAGTTTATTTTCAACAAATACATCACTTTTTCCAATAGTATTCATTAAAGTTGATTTCCCTACATTGGTATATCCTACTAAAGCTACGCGTACCATAGCTCCTCGATTGCTGCGTTGAGAAGCCATTTGTTTGTCAATTACTTTTAGCTTTTCACGCAACAAGGTGATGCGATCGCGAACAATTCGTCTATCTGTTTCAATTTCAGTCTCTCCTGGTCCGCGCATTCCTATACCTCCACGTTGTCTCTCTAAGTGAGTCCACATACCAGAAAGACGAGGAAGTAGGTATTGAAATTGGGCTAATTCAACTTGCGTTCTTGCGTACGAGGTTTGTGCACGTTGCGCAAAAATATCTAAAATTAAATGGGTGCGGTCTAATACTTTACAATCTAATATTCTAGTGATGTTCTTTTGTTGACCAGGAGTAAGCTCATCGTCAAATATTACGGTCTGAATATTATGTTCTACAATATAATATTTGATTTCGTCCATCTTTCCTGTTCCTAAGAAAGTTTTTGGATTTGGTTGATCTAATTTTTGGGTAAAACGTTTCTGTACTTCCCCTCCAGCAGTAATTGTTAAGAACTCGAGTTCATCCAAATACTCCTTTAGTTTAGTCTCATCTTGATCTTTATTGATAATTCCAACAATAACCGATCTTTCAAAATTTATGTCTTCTCTTTCAATCATATACATCTTGTCTAGTTAGACAAAATTAGTGAAAAAATATGGCTTGGTCGGTTTGTTAGGAAAGAGTTTATGGATTTAGTATGCGATTACTAAGAAAAAAACGGATTTAGAGAAGAAATGAATGAATAAATGAAATTTAAAACAATCTTAATTGTTAATTAAAAGAGAGCATTTGATAAAAAAATATCAGTTTATATATATGTAATCGCCTGTTTTTTGTTTTTAACATTGGTTTTTTCTCTTTTTTTTATTTAAAATACCGTATTAATTTACTTTAGTAATAATTTACATTTTGTTAATATTAATATAAAAAAAAGTATATATTTGACAGTAACTAACCTAAAACGAATACGTATGAAAAGAATTACAGTGCTTTTCTTCTTTTTGCTGAGTGTATTTCTCACTTACGGACAAGAAGTAACGATAGGCGCAGGTACAATTTCTCAAAATCACCCTTTGAGTAGTTATTTCGGTTATCAACGTTCGGCAGCTTTATATACAGCCGCTGAAATAAATCAAACAGGTTTTATTAATAGACTTGCTTGGGATATTGGAAGCGTTGGAGCAGTCCGACCTGTAAAAATTTATCTTAAAGAAATAGAAGGAACTACAATAACAGCAGCCAATTGGACTACTTTGACAACAGGAGCGACGCTGGTTTATGACGGAAGTTTTTTACCAAACACGACAGGTTATCGAACGCTGAATTTAGATATAAGTTTCAATTATACTGGCGAAACCAAAAGTTTGTTGGTATTAGTTGAAGCAAATGCAGGTGGTGGTGGAATTGATGGAGTTTCAGGGTTGAATATTAAAGGGTCAACAATTGCTAATATGCATTTAGCTGCTACCCAAGATACAACTGCTCCAACGGGGAATTTAACTTTTGGAAATAGTAGACCCAATATAAAAATGACATTTGGTGCTCAAATTACTTGTCCAACAATTGCACTAACAATTGCTGAATTGTTTTTTAATAAAGTTAGATTTAATGTAACTGAAAGAGCGAGTACTACTTCGGTTTTTTATGAGCTAAGAACAACAGGTAATGCAGGGTCAGGAGCGACTGGATTAGTCACTTCAGGAACAATTAACGATTTAACAAATACGCCATTTGAGATAGCCGGATTAACAGAAAATACGGTATATAATCTATATGTCAGAGCAAATTGTAATGCTGAAACTTCTACCTTTTCTAATGGGCTAAGTTTTCGTACTTTATTCGAAAATGTAATTGGTACAGGTGAATTAGATGACTCTGACTTACCAATTCATTCCAATTTTGGGTATAATTATTCACAAATGATTTATACAGCAAGTGAAGTTGGAGGTATATTAGGAACAAGAAGACTAGTTGATCGAATAAAATTTTATTATACTGCAGCAGCACCAAATACAACTTCATATTCTAAATGGACGGTATTTGCAGGGAATACTACGCAAGCTGAGTTTGGTGGTACAGCAGCTTCTAATTGGGTAAATCATCAAACTTTAACTAAAGTATATACAGGAACCTTAAATCTAGCAACTCCAGTAGGCCGTTGGGTTGAGATTGTATTAGATACACCAATTATTTGGGATGGTACAAGTAATTTGGTTTTGGCTATATATGAAGATTCTCCTGGATTTAGTAGTGGAGCGAAATTTAGAAAATTTGCCACGACTACTAATAGAGCAATGGTAAAAAGAGGTGATACTGCATTTAGTATTAATGAAGCAGTTGGTGGAGCAGCTTCATCAAGATTCCAATATTTACCACAACTCTTTTTAGGTTCAATAGATACACCAACGTGTTATAGACCAGTAAATATTTCAACCAATACAATTACAAATAATTCAGTAGGAATTGCTTGGGGAATATTACCTGGAGTGTCTTCTGTAGGTGTTGACTATTATATTGCTCAAACTAATACACCAGTAGATGAAACTACTGTTGCTACAGGTACTTTTACTGGAAATGGCACAAGCGGCACTATTAATAGTTTGCAACCTAATACACGATACTATCTATATTTGCGTAATAAATGTTCCGCAACAGTAAACTCCGATTGGAGTGTTGCTACTGAAATTCGTACAAATTTAGTAGCTGCTACTCTACCTTATACAGAGAATTTTGAAAACAACCCCAATTTCGCGTTTAATAATGATTCGACGAATAAATGGCATGTTGGGAATGCAGTAAATAATGGAGGGCAAAGAGCATTATATATCAGTAATGATAATGGTACTACAAATGCATATACCCTTGTTGGAGCGCAAGTGTCGCACGTTTATAAAGATTTTACTATACCTGCAGGAACAACAGACTTATCCATTAGTTTTGATTGGCGTTGTGTTGGAGAGGGAACAACAACAGATTATTTTAGGGTATGGGCTGTTCCTGTATCTTTTGAACCTGCAGTAGGCGCACAGACAACGGCTGCCACAGATAGGATTCGTGTAGGAAGAGCACAATATAATTCGAATAACGCTTTCTTGAATGAAGTTGCGGTTATAAATGCTAGTGTTTTTGCTGGGCAGACGATGCGTTTGGTATTTGAGTGGCGTCAAGATGGTGGCGGAGGAACTCAACCCCCTGCAGCAATTGATAATTTAGGTGTTTCTATTGTCACCTGTAGTCAACCTACAGGACTAGTTCTAAATTCACTTACTCATAATACAATTACAGCTAGTTGGACAGCTGTATCCAATGTGTCAAGTTATGACGTATATATTGGAACGACAGCAAATAGACCTGCAGACAATGCTACAGTTACGAATGTAACGGGGACTACACATACATTTCAAGGGTTAAGTCCGCTTACCCAATATTATATTTGGGTGCGTTCTCATTGTTCAGGTACAAGCCAAAGTATATGGACGGGGCCCTTAGAAGCAAGAACTGGGTTACTACCAGCTAATTTACCTTTTACAGAAACATTTGAAGGAGATGTTAACTATGGATATGTTAATGATACAACGAATAAATGGCATATTGGAAATGCAGTAAATAATGGAGGACAACGTGCTATGTATATCAGTAATGATAATGGAGTTACGAATACATACACAACTGCAGGAGCTCAGATTTCACATGTTTTTAAAGATTTTACAGTACCCGCAGGCGCAACTGATTTGCAAATTAATTTTGATTGGCGTTGTGTTGGAGAAGGTGGAACATGGGATTATTTTAGAGTTTGGGTGGTACCAGTTACTTTTACTCCAACAGTTGGTGTACAAACAGCAGCTGGAACTAATAGAACTCGTTTAGGAAGGTCTGAATACAATGCGAATGCTGTTTTTTTAACGGAAAATCTAATTTTTGATGGAACTGTCTTTGCCGGACAAACGATGCGTATTGTATTTGAATGGCGTCAAGATACAGGAGGGGGAACTCAACCACCTGCTGCTATTGATAATCTGAAAATTAAGCAATATACGTGTAGGGATGTTGCCAATGCTACAATTCAGCTGAGTAATATTACAACAACAACAGGAACAGTTGCTTGGACTAGTACGAATGTTGCATCCTATGATTTATACTTGACTCAGAGTCCAGTAAGACCAACAGATGCGACTACACCAACGATTAATGTTACAAATCCTACGCATACATTTGAAAATTTAAATCCTGGAACACAGTATTTAGTCTATGTCCGTTCTAATTGCGGTCCAACTGATATTGGAGTGTGGACGGGACCGAAAATACTTGCAACGAATATGACAGCAGCAACGTTGCCATATACAGAAAATTTTGAAGGAATTACTAATCTAGAATATAAAAGGAACGATACGAATAATAAGTGGTTCGTGGGTAATGCTGTGAATAACGGAGGAACGAAAGCCTTATATATTAGTAATGATTTAGGCGCTACAAATACGTATAATACCACTGGAGCCCAAGTGTCACATGTTTATAAAGATTTTGTTATTCCAACTGGAACACTTGAAATAGGCGTTAATTTTGATTGGCGTTGTGTTGGAGAAGGTGGAACATGGGATTACTTTAGAGTTTGGCTTGTGCCTGATTCTTTTATCCCTACTACGGGCGTGCAAATTACAGCAGCAACGGATAGAATTCGTTTAGGAAGATCTGAATTTAATGGAAACCCTGAATTTATCAGGGAACAACTGACACAAAATGCGAATGTATTTGCAGGCCAAACCATGCGTTTAGTATTTGAGTGGCGTCAAGATACGGGAGGTGGAACTCAACCGCCAGCAGCGATTGATAACCTAGAAGTAGCAGTGATTACTTGTCCAGCTCCAACTAATTTGCAAGTGGTTTCCGTTACAGGAACTACAGCAACTGTATCTTGGACTCCAGTAGCAGGACAAGATACGTATGAAGTTTATTATACAACAACTAATACTCCTCCAGGGGCAACAGTAACAGGATCAGTTGTCACAACAGATAATCCTTATACAATTCCTGGATTGACACCTAATACAGATTATTTTGTGTGGGTTAGAACCATTTGTAGTGATACAGATAAGAGTTTCTGGAAACGATTACCTGTTTCAACCGGTCAAATTCCTGCAGAGATGCCTTATGAAGAAGGTTTTGAGGGGGATAACAACTGGTCTGTAATCAGCAATTCGGTAAATAAATGGGTTGTTGGTACAGCTGTAAATAACGGAGGAACAAGAGCACTATATGTTTCAGATAATAACGGTGTAACTAATACTTACAATAATAGTATTTCAACAGTTACCCATGCGTATCGAGATATTGCTGTTCCAAATGTAAGAGGAGTCTCAGAAACTATACTGAGTTTTGATTGGAGAGGTATGGGAGAAGCATGTTGTGACTATATAAGAGTATGGCTAGTACCTGCAACTTTCAGACCTACACAGGGACAACAAATTGCAGCAGGAGCGAATCGTATACAAATAGGAGGGAATTACAATCAACAAGCTGAATTTAGAACGGTTGAACAAATATTAGATTTAAGCGCTTATGCAGGTACAACTATACGTGTTATTTTTGAATGGAGAAATGATGGTAGTATGGGAGATCCTCCTGCAGGAGCTATTGATAATGTGCTACTGAAACAGATAACATGTCCAACGCCAAAGAATTTACAGGCAGAAATAGTAGATATTAATGTAACGCCTATTAATGTATTATTGACTTGGGAGCCTCAAGGAGATGAGACGCAATGGGAAGTATATATATTAGATCTAGAGGATGAGACAGTTCCTACAGATGCAACTCCAGGAATTGTAGTTAATGAACCCCGTTATATCTTCGTTGATCCAAATCCAAATGCAACAGAAGATAAATTTTATCGTTTTTATGTTCGCCCAATTTGTTCACCTACAGATAAAGGACGTTGGTCAAAACCGGGAATTATCTCGTTTATTCCGCCTCCAGGATGTGCTGTAGTGGATGCAGAAATTGAGTTTTCTGATATTGAAGGATTAGAGAAAAATGAAAATGGCGACTATGTAATTTGTGAAGATGGAACTTTTAATTTTACCTTAGGAGCATCTTATTATGATATCTTAAAAACAAATGAATACAAAGTTGAACCTATTGAATATCGACCACCATTCCCATTTAAAGGAGGAGGAGCCGTTGAAATTGATACCGATGACAGATGGTCAGGTGTAATTGATTTAGGGTTTGATTTTTGTTTTTTTGGAAATAAATTTGATAAAGTATTAATCACAGATAATGGAGCAATTACATTTAGTATTAGGGATGCTGTGCCCGATGGACGTTATACTCCTAATAGTGGAAGTGGATTTAGTATGAATGCGAATGATTCTTTGCCATATAGTCCCCCTCCTCCTAGTACTCAACCTCTTTATGTCAATTCCATATTTGGGGTGATGCAAGATCTAGATCCTCGACCAAATATAGGTTCACCAGCTGATAAATCTATCAATTATCAAATTATTGGTAAGGCACCTTGTAGAACACTGGTATTTAATGTCTATCATTTGGGTCTATGGACTGATCTTTTTGATCCTGAAAATATAGAAGGTAGTACCCAAACAACGCAGGTTGTGTTGTATGAAGGAACCAATATTATTGAAGTATATGTAAAGAATAGACCTGTAGCAAGGGCACATAACGGTGGAAATGGAGTAATTGGAATTCAGAATAGTGATGGTACAATAGCTTATGTACCTCCAGGACGTAACGTTGGTCGTTGGACTGCTCAAAGAGAAGCTTGGCGATTTACACCAGATGGAGATTCAACCGCAGAGTTTGTATGGGAAAAAGACGGAGAGTTTTTCTCTTCAGAGACAAGTATTGATATTTCAGTTACAGAAACCGTAAAATACACTGCCAAAGCGACGTATGAAATTTGTGGAGAAGTTACCGAACTTACCAAAGAGTTTAGTTTTGTTAAAGAAGACTTTAGCTTAGGAACTCCAATTGATTTATTTGACTGTTCACGTAGACCAGGTGAATTAAACGAGGTAAATTTACGTAACAATGATGCGTTAGTTTTAGGTGATCTTGATCCAACGAAATACGTATTAGAGTATTTTGATGATGAATCCTCGATGAATAATGGAACGGATCAATTGGTTGATGATATTTATAAATTCAATGTACGATCAAAGAGTATTTATGTCAAACTGACCAATAAAACAACAGGATGTTGGGAGTATAAAGTGTTTAGAGCCTATGTCAAAGATCCATTGCCAGTAGATAAACCAGCAAATCAAAGTGTATGTGGTTTCTATTTACTTCCAGAGTTAAAAGAAGGGGGAGATTATTATACCGAACAGTATGGTCAAGGCACTAAATATGAAGTAGGCGATACTTTTAGAGAGTTGGGTAAACATACGATTTATGTTTATAGAGAAGATGAGGATGGTTGTTTTGGAGAGTCTAGTTTTACATTAGAAATTGTCGAACAACCTGTAGCTGATGTAATACCTGACCAGATTATGTATTGTGATGTATTTAAGCTACCCGCGTTATCAACGTTTAGTAAGTATTATACGCAGCCTAATGGAGAAGGAGTAGAATTGCCAGTAGGTATGCCTATTTTTGAACCAAGTACAATTTATGTATTTGCCTACAATAAGGGAAGTAACGGCGCTATTTGTATCGATCAGAGTAGTTTTAGGGTAGATTTTGAAGATTGTCCAATCCCAAAAGGATTCTCACCAAATGGAGATGGTCTGAATGATTCGTTTGATTTAAGTAACCATGGTATCGCAAAAATTCAGATCTTTAACCGAAATGGAACTGAGGTATATTCTCATGGAGTTGGTTATACGAAAGAGTTTGTCGGTAAGGATAAATCAGGAAAACAATTACCTTCAGGAACGTACTACTATGTTGTAGTTGCTAATGCAAAAATGAGAACGGGTTGGGTACAAATTAATTATTAATATAAATAAACAACTGTGCGTGCAGGCATGCACAGTTGTTTTTATTACTACTTAAAAAAAATAAATTATATATGAAAAAAATATATTTAGCTTTAGGGTTGCTGAGTTTTCTTGGTTGTCTAGAAGTACAGGCTCAACAGAATCCACAGTACACACAATACATGTATAACATGAGTGTGGTTAACCCGGCTTATGCGGGCTCTAAGGATGCCGTATCTATGGGAGCTTTGTACCGCAAGCAATGGGCAGGATTCAATGGCGCGCCAGAGACAGGAACCTTTTTCATCAACAGTCGCGTTGGCAAGAAGGTGGGAGTAGGTTTGTCTTTTATCAATGATCGCATTGGCCCTGTTACGGAGAATAATATCTATGGAGACTTTTCCTATACCTTAGAGTTAGGAGGAGTCCATAAATTGGCCTTAGGAGTAAAAGCCGGAGCGACGTTCCACAGTGCGAATTTGTTTTCGGATGTAGGAAATGGTTATACAATTGATCCTAATGATCCAGCTTTTGGCGAGGATAGCAAATCGACGCTTTTCAATGCGGGTATCGGAGCGTATTATTACACGGATAAATACTTTATCGGTTTGGGAGTTCCCAATTTAATCAAGGAGTACTATTTGAATTACGATGGAAAGAACTTTGGCCAACGCGAGATTCACATGTATTTGAATGGAGGTTATGTATTTGATTTAGATCGCGATTGGAAATTGAAACCATCGACAATGATTAAATATGCGATGAATGCACCGATTTCCTTTGATTTGAATATGAATGTGATGTATTTGAATAAGATAGAGGCGGGAGTTAGTTACCGTTTGGATGATGCTATCGGCGGGATGATCAACTACCGGGTAACGCCACAATTACGTGTGGGTTATGCGTATGATTATGTAACCTCAGACATCAATAAAGTAGCCAAAGGCTCGCATGAGTTTATGGTGTTATATGACATTTTCTTATCTAAGAAAGTCTCGAGTTCATCCCGTTATTTCTAAACGCATAAAAACGACACAATGAAAATAAGAAAGGTTTATTACGCTCTGTTCTTAGGTGGTTTATTAGCTACACAGAGTATCCAAGCCCAAGAGCCAATAAAAACGCCCTTAGAGATAGCCGATGAGCATTATAAGCACTATGAATTTGTAGATGCCGCTAAGGTTTATCAAAAGTTAATTCGCGGGGCTAAGACAGAGAATTACATTTATTTACAATTAGCAGATTGTTATTACAATATATTTAATACGGTCGAGGCTGCCAAGTATTACGGTAAGGCCTTGGAGAAAGATCCGAGTTTAGATTCGGAGTTTTACTACCGCCATGCTCAGATGCTAAAGGCGAGTGGTCGTTATGATTCTTCCAATGCGGCTATGCGCAAGTTTGCAGAGCGCAATCCAGAAGATCAACGGGCGATAGCTTTTATGCGTGAGCCGGACTATATCCCAAGATTACGCGAACAAGAGGAGCTTTTTACCTTTGAAGAATCGGGAATCAATGACCGTCAAGGGAATGATTTCGGTGCCTTTTTAACGGTAGGTGATACGCTTTATTTTGCGTCGAGTCGCGGGGGCAATAAATCAAAGAAGAAGTACGGTTGGGACAACCAAGGATATTTGGATATCTACCAAGCGAAATACAAGAATGCCGATGATCCTTTGTACGATGTCGAACCGGTAGCGGAACTAAACACAAAATACCACGATGGACCAGCAACAGTAACAGGCGATGGTCATACGATGTATTTTGCAACGGAGAGTTTCCGCGCTGGAAAGTTTGTCAAGAACAAAGCGAAGTTGGTAAAACTCGGTAAGGTAAGTGTTTTCCGCGCGACCAAGAAGAAGGACAAGTGGAGCGATTTTGAACCGGTTCCCTTTAATGGCAGCGATTATTCGGTAAGTAACCCAAGTGTAAGTAAAGATGGTCGTACGTTGTACTTTTCATCGGATATGCCAGGCACGATGGGTAGCACCGATATCTGGAAAGTGGATATTGATGAAGAGGGTAATTATGGCACACCAGTGAATATGGGTAGCCAAATCAATACCGAAGGGAGAGAATCTTTTCCATTTATCTCGGAGGATGGGAAGTTGTACTTTGCTTCGGATTCCCGCAAAGGCTTTGGAGGCTTGGATGTTTATGTTGTCGACTTGGCAATTCCTCAAGCAGAACCAAAGAACTTAGGAGCACCTATAAATACGGCTAAAGACGATTTTTCGTTTTCGTTTTACCCAGGTAAGGATATCGGGTTTTTCTCGACGAATCGCATCGGAAGAGATGATATCTACAAGGCCAAACCGGTTTGTAATACCGAGATGTATGTTACCGTTACGAATAAAGATACAGGTAAGATCTTAGAAGGCGCGCGCGTTGATATTTATGATGACCGCAAGAATCTCATCGAGACGAAGATTACAGATCGTCGCGGTATTGTAGAATATGTGGTAGATTGTAATAAGTTTTACCACCTTCAAGTAGATATGGAAGACTACGAAGGCAAGTCCATCGAAGTACCATTGAATCGCAAAGGTGGACGTCAGTTGGTCAATGTAGGCTTGCGTCCTATTGAGGTTATTGTGACCAAAGACGAGATTATCTTAGGGGATATTTACTTTGAGTTTGATCGCTTTAACATCACCCAACAAGGAGCTTTTGAATTGGATAAGTTGGTGAAAGTGATGAAGCGCAATCCACAGATGCGCATCAAGGTAGGGGCTCATACGGATAACCGTGGAAGTGCAACTTACAACCAGAAGTTATCTGAGAATAGAGCGAAGACTACGGTTCAATATGTGTTGTCAAAAGGCATAGAATCGTACCGCTTAGAATCTCAAGGATATGGACCAAGTGTACCGAAGATTGATTGTAAATCGAACTGTAGTGAAGAGGAACACGCAATCAACAGACGCAGTGAGTTTGTAATCCTAAAATAATTGTTTTTTAAGTATTAAGTTTAGTATATTTTAAGAAGTCCTTATCACTTTAAAGTGGTAAGGACTTTTTTTTTGAGGTTCAAATTGGTACAATTTGTTTTAAATAATTGAATTCCTGTTAATTTGTGAAAATAATGGTATTTCAATAGATTTGTGTTTTATAAGGGGAGAAGAGAAAAAGTTTTAACTTAAAAATAGCAAATAACAAGTTCATTTTTTTATAGTCGTATATGAATAGTAATTGTAATTTGAGTATTAGTATGGGTATATTGCAGTAGAGGGGGGTGTGCTGTTAAGGTTTATATAAAAATATTTTATATTTGACCATACTAAACTTAAAACTTAAACGTATGAAAAGAATTACAGTGCTGTTTTTCTTCTTATTAAGTATTGTTTTTACTTATGGACAAGAAGTTACGATTGGCACAGGTACAGTGTCGGCACGACAACCTCTGAGTAGCCATCATGGTTTTGCTCGTTCTGCGGCATTATACACCTCAACAGAAGTGGGTCAAGTAGGGTTCATTAACCAATTAGCTTGGGATATCGGAGCAGTTAAAGGAGCAAGACCAATTAAAATTTATTTAAAAGAAGTTGAATCAACAACTCTGATAGCTGCTAATTGGGCTACTTTTGTTGAAAATGCAACTTTAGTATACGATGGATCATTTACACCTTTAACAGTTGGATTTAATGCTATTAATTTAGATGCATCTTTCAATTATACTGGAGGGAATAAAAATTTACTGGTATTAGTTGAAACCAATTTTGAAGGGAGTGGAAATGGAGATGGAGTTAATGGATTAATGATAAAATCTAGTAATCAAACAAATATGCATTTTGAAATAGGAGCAGATAATACTGCCCCGATTGCCAATTTGTCTGCGTTAGCTTCTAGACCCAATTTAAGATTAACCTTCGGAACGCAAATTACATGCCCTCGAGTTAATGCAACTGTAAATAGTGTTACAGCAACAAACGTAAATTTTTCTGTATCAAATAGAACAACTACGACCGCATTGTATTATGAAATACGAACAGAGGGCGCAGCTGGTTCAGGAGCTACGGGATTAGTTACTTCGGGAACTTTTGTAGATTTAAATGCACAGCCCTTTACAATAACTGGTTTAACACAGAATACAAGATATTCATTGTATGTTCGTGCAAATTGTGGAACAGATAATGTTTCTACCTATTCGTCCGCAGCTATTTTTACAACTCGATTAGTGGCAGCAACTTTACCTTATATTGAGAATTTTGAAGGAGACGCTAGTTTTGCTTATACGAATCATACAACAAATAAATGGCACGTTGGAAATGCAGCAAATAATGGGGGTACCAAAGCGCTATATATTAGTAATGACAATGGTACTACAAATGCGTATACAACGGATGGAGCTCAAGTATCTCAGACTTATAAAGATATTAATATCCCTACTGGAACAACTGAAGTAGCTATTAATTTTGATTGGCGTTGTGTAGGAGAAGGAACCTCTACGATGTACGATTACTTTAGAGTTTGGATAGTTCCGACTACTTTTACACCAACAGCGGGCACTCAAATTACCGCTGCTACAGATAGAATTCGCCTAGGTAGAACAGAATATAATGGAAATAATGCGTTTTTAAGAGAGCAATTAATTCAAAATGTGACTGCCTTTGCAGGGCAGACGATGCGTTTAGTATTTGAATGGCGCCAAGATGGTAGTGGAGGGACACAACCACCAGCAGCTATTGATAATTTAGAGGTGTCAGTAATTACATGTTCTGCGCCAACTAATTTGCAAGCAGTTACTTCAACAGCTACTACAGCGACGGTTTCCTGGACAGCAGTAACGGGACAACAAACCTATGAGGTTTATTATTCTACAACCAATACTGAACCAGGAGCAACTGTTACGGGGTCTGTAACGACTACAAATAACCCGTATACAATTCCTGGATTGGCGCCTAATACTTCTTATTTTGTTTGGATTAGAACGATTTGTAGTGATACGGATAAGAGTTTTTGGAAACAAGTAGCAATTACGACGGGCCAAATTCCAGCGCAAATCCCTTACGTAGAAAATTTTGAAGGAGATAATAATTGGAGTACAAGTAGTAATTCGGTTAATAAATGGGTGGTTGGTACAGCCGTGAATAACGGCGGGACAAAATCTTTGTATGTAAGCAAAGACAATGGAACTACAAATACGTACGATACAGATGCGGCAACAGTAGCCCATGTGTATCGCGATATTGCTATACCGACTGGAACCACAGAGGTAGGTATCAATTTTGATTGGCGTTGCGTAGGTGAAGGAACCTCTACAATGTACGATTATTTTAGAGTATGGGTTGTACCTGTGTCATTTAGACCAACAGTAGGTACGCAAATTACTGCTGCAACAGATAGAATTCGCCTAGGTAGATCAGAATATAATGGAAATAATGCGTTTTTGAGAGAGCAATTAATTCAAAACGTGACTGCCTTTGCAGGGCAAACGATGCGTTTAGTATTTGAATGGCGTCAGGATGGTAGTGGAGGAACTCAACCACCAGCAGCGATTGATAACCTAGAGGTATCAGTGATTACGTGTTCTGCGCCAACCAATTTACAAATGGTAACTTCAACAGCCACTACAGCAACGGTTTCCTGGACAGGTGTAACGGGACAACAAACCTATGAGGTTTATTATTCTACAACCAATACTGAGCCAGGGGCAACTGTTACGGGGTCTGTAACAACTACAGATAATCCGTATACAATTCCTGGATTAAATCCTAATACACAATATTTTGTTTGGATTAGAACGATTTGTAGTGGTACGGATAAGAGTTTTTGGAAACAAGTAGCAATTATGACAGGTCAAATTCCAGCGCAAATCCCTTATGTAGAAAATTTTGAAGGAGATAACAATTGGAGTGCAAGTAGTAATTCTATTAATAAATGGGTGATTGGGACAGCCGTAAATAACGGAGGAACAAAATCTTTGTATGTAAGCAAAGACAACGGAACTACAAATACGTACGATACAAATGTTGCAACAGTAGCGCATGTGTATCGTGATATTGATATACCGACTGGAACCACAGAGGTGGGTATCAATTTTGATTGGCGTTGTGTTGGCGAAGGAACCTCTACAAGATATGATTATTTCAGAGTTTGGCTTGTGCCTACTTCATTTAGACCAATTGTAGGAACACAAATTACTGCGGCAGCAGATAGAATTCGCCTAGGTAGATCTGAATATAATGATAATGCTACTTTTTTACGAGAACAAGGAGTGCAAAATGTAACTGCATTTGCAGGGCAAACGATGCGTTTAGTATTTGAATGGCGTCAGGATGGTAGTGGAGGTACTCAACCGCCAGCAGCAATTGATAATCTAGAAGTGTCAGTAATTACTTGTTCTGCTCCAACTGATTTGCAGGTGGTTTCCGTTACAGGAACAACAGCAACTATATCTTGGACGGGTGTAATAGGACAAAATACGTATGAGGTTTATTATGCTACAACTGCTACACCTCCAGGAACAACAGTGGCAGGGTCTATTACAACAACAGATAACCCTTATACAATTCCTGGATTAACGCCTAATACAGAATATTTTGTATGGATTAGAACGATTTGTAGTGATACGGATAAAAGTTTCTGGAAGCAATTGCCAATTGTTACAGGTCAAATTCCTGCCGAGATGCCTTATGAAGAAGGTTTTGAAGGAAATAACAATTGGTCATTAGTTAGTAATTCTATCAATAAATGGGTTGTAGGAACTGCTGTTAATAATGGAGGAACTAGATCTCTATATGTTTCAAAAGATGATGGTGTAACCAATACGTATAACAATTCTACTTCAACAGTAGCTCATGCTTATCGCGATATTGCAGTTCCAGTTGGAGCTATTGAAGGAAGTCTTAGTTTCGATTGGCGAGCCTTAGCCGAATCATGTTGTGATTATGTTCGTGTATGGGTTGTACCTGCAACATTTAGACCAACTACAGGTCAATTAATAACAGCTGGAGTAAATCGCATTCAAATAAGAGGCAATTATAATCAACAAGCAACATTTGCAAGTGTGTTAGAATCGGTTGATTTAAGATCTTTCTCTGGCAGAACTATGAGACTTATCTTTGAGTGGAGAAACGATGGAAGTGGCGGAGATGACCCTGCTGGAGCTATAGATAATGTTAAGTTTAAGGTTGAGACTTGTCCTTCTGTTACAGGATTGACAGCTTGTATTGGTAGTGATCGTATCAATTATGGATGGGATTCTCAAGCTGGCAGAACTCAGTGGGAAATAGCCATTGAAACGACAGATTTGGCAGAGCCAAATGCGGCTAATATCCTAAGAATAGATGAACCTCAATACTCAGCCACGGGACTAACGGTAAATACAGACTATTACTTTTATGTTCGCAATATTTGTGGAGAAGGGGTCTTTAGTATGTGGAAAAAAATAAAAGTAAAAACCAATAGTACAAATATTTTGGATGCCGAGCCATTTTGTGCGGGTCCAGAAGGAATTATCTTTCCCAATAGAAATGATGAAGATGGTTCAGTACAATTTCCTTATGGAGAAAACCTTCGAATAGCTTGTCTAGGATCAGTTCCCTATCCAGTATGGTATTTCTTAAAGGTCGATCAAGATGGGGATTTAGTTTTTGATATTATACAAAGTACTTCTTTTGATGCTAATGGTGTGGCAAATGGACGAGTACTAGATGTTGATTTTGTTGCTTTTGGACCATTTGATAATTTAGATCAAGCTTGTTCAGAATCTATTTTGGGACCTTGTCCTGCAGGTGTAGATTGTCCTAATAATACAAATGCTACAAGTAATTACCCTGTAGGCAATATTATAGATTGTAGTTATGATTTTAGAAATATTGAAACGTTGACTATAAACAATGCCGTACGCGGTCAGATTTATGCGGTTTTGATTACTAATTTTGGAAGATCACCAGGGTTTATTAAATTAGTACAAAGAAATGCAGGTCAGAATGAAGCAGGAACTACAGATTGTAAATTTTTATGTGAAGTTGATTTAGGAGAAGATCAATACTTATGTTCGGATGTTACTTCGTACGAGATTGTAGCTAATATTACAGCAGCAGGATCAACAGAAGAAATGACTTATACTTGGTTCAAAGATGATGTAATGTTAGACCCGGCACTGTTTAATACACGAAGAATTGTTGTAACAGAAACAGGTAAATACCGCGTTAAAGTAGAGAAAGATTTATGTGAGGAGAATCCAGAAGATGAGGTTTATATCAAATTCTACGATCCAATTTCACTTCGTTTGCCACAAGAGATTGTATTATGTGACTTAGAAAATGTAGGGTATGCTTTATTTGATATAAAAAGTGTTGTTGAGGAAGCAATTGCCAATCATGCTGAACCAGAAACAATAGAACATAAATACTATCATAATTTAGCTGATTTTAATGCAGATAGAAATGCATTTGAAATAGAAGACCTTTATCAATCAGCGGGAGATGAGACTATTTATATCGGTGTTTCACGCGATAAGAATGAAGATTGTAGGGGTTATTTTGAGCTTCGATTAAAAATTAAAGCTACTTTTTATCCGAATGCAGAGTTTTCATATGAAGGACCAATATGTATCAATAACATAGAAGAATTACCAATGATTCCTGGATCAGAATTTACCCCAGGAGGAATCTTTACTTATGTGGTAATTAATCATACCAATCCGAAAGACCCAAGTAAAAAGCCAACAGGAGGTTTGATACTTGATAAAATAACAGGTACCATCAATGTTGCTGCGAGTATTCCTGGCGAGTACGATGTGAAATATTACTATGGAGTTCCCTCTACGATGTGTGGAGAGGATGTCAGTCATACGGTTAAGATTACAATTTTTGATCGTTTTCAGATTGTTTTAGACGGTGATTGTTTCAATGGTAAATATTACATGAGAGTCATCGATGTTTTAGGTAATATTGATATGGATATGGCAAAATTCACATGGCAAGGTCCAGGTGGATTTACAGCGGATACTAAAGAGATAACGGTTACAGAAGGTGGAGATTATCGCGTTTATATTGAGACGAAAGATGGTTGTTATGAAGAGCAAAGTATCACTTTGAAACCGGAAGAAATCAACTGTTTAATCCCGAAAGGTATATCACCAAATGGAGATGGGTTGAATGATTATTTTGATCTTTCTAACTATAAAGTAGCAAGTTTAAAAGTTTTTAACCGCAATGGAGCTGAGGTATATACTCATGGATTGGGCTATAAAGTTGAATGGATGGGACAAGATAAGTCAGGAAATAAATTGCCATCAGGGACTTATTATTATGTAATTGAAACGCTTCAAAAAACTATTACCGGTTGGGTACAAATTAATTATTAATATAAATAAACAACTGTGCGTGTCGGCATGCACAGTTGTTTTTATTACTATTTAAAAAAATAAATTATATATGAAAAAAATATATTTAGCTTTAGGGTTGCTGAGTTTTCTTGGTTGTCTGGAAGTACAGGCCCAACAGAATCCACAGTACACGCAATACATGTATAACATGAGTGTGGTTAACCCGGCTTATGCGGGCTCTAAGGATGCCGTATCTATGGGAGCTTTGTACCGCAAGCAATGGGCAGGCTTTAATGGCGCGCCAGAGACAGGAACCTTTTTCATCAACAGTCGCGTTGGCAAGAAAGTGGGAGTAGGTTTGTCTTTTATCAATGATCGCATTGGCCCTGTTACGGAGAATAATATCTATGGAGACTTTTCCTATACCTTAGAGTTAGGAGGAGTCCATAAATTGGCTTTAGGAGTAAAAGCTGGAGCTACGTTCCACAGTGCGAATTTGTTTTCGGATGTAGGAAATGGTTATACAATTGATCCTAATGATCCAGCTTTTGGCGAGGATAGCAAATCGACGCTTTTCAATGCGGGTATCGGAGCGTATTATTACACGGATAAATACTTTATCGGTTTGGGAGTTCCCAATTTAATCAAGGAGTACTATTTGAATTACGATGGAAAGAACTTTGGCCAACGCGAGATTCACATGTATTTGAATGGAGGTTATGTATTTGATTTAGATCGCGATTGGAAATTGAAACCATCGACAATGATTAAATATGCGATGAATGCACCGATTTCCTTTGATTTGAATATGAATGTGATGTATTTGAATAAGATAGAGGCGGGAGTTAGTTACCGTTTGGATGATGCTATCGGCGGGATGATCAACTACCGGGTAACGCCACAATTACGTGTGGGTTATGCGTATGATTATGTAACCTCAGACATCAATAAAGTAGCCAAAGGCTCGCATGAGTTTATGGTGTTATATGACATTTTCTTATCTAAGAAAGTCTCGAGTTCATCCCGTTATTTCTAAACGCATAAAAACGACACAATGAAAATAAGAAAGGTTTATTACGCTCTGTTCTTAGGTGGTTTATTAGCTACACAGAGTATCCAAGCCCAAGAGCCAATAAAAACGCCCTTAGAGATAGCCGATGAGCATTATAAGCACTATGAATTTGTAGATGCCGCTAAGGTTTATCAAAAGTTAATTCGCGGGGCTAAGACAGAGAATTACATTTATTTACAATTAGCAGATTGTTATTACAATATATTTAATACGGTCGAGGCTGCCAAGTATTACGGTAAGGCCTTGGAGAAAGATCCGAGTTTAGATTCGGAGTTTTACTACCGCCATGCTCAGATGCTAAAGGCGAGTGGTCGTTATGATTCTTCCAATGCGGCTATGCGCAAGTTTGCAGAGCGCAATCCAGAAGATCAACGGGCGATAGCTTTTATGCGTGAGCCGGACTATATCCCAAGATTACGCGAACAAGAGGAGCTTTTTACCTTTGAAGAATCGGGAATCAATGACCGTCAAGGGAATGATTTCGGTGCCTTTTTAACGGTAGGTGATACGCTTTATTTTGCGTCGAGTCGCGGGGGCAATAAATCAAAGAAGAAGTACGGTTGGGACAACCAAGGATATTTGGATATCTACCAAGCGAAATACAAGAATGCCGATGATCCTTTGTACGATGTCGAACCGGTAGCGGAACTAAACACAAAATACCACGATGGACCAGCAACAGTAACAGGCGATGGTCATACGATGTATTTTGCAACGGAGAGTTTCCGCGCTGGAAAGTTTGTCAAGAACAAAGCGAAGTTGGTAAAACTCGGTAAGGTAAGTGTTTTCCGCGCGACCAAGAAGAAGGACAAGTGGAGCGATTTTGAACCGGTTCCCTTTAATGGCAGCGATTATTCGGTAAGTAACCCAAGTGTAAGTAAAGATGGTCGTACGTTGTACTTTTCATCGGATATGCCAGGCACGATGGGTAGCACCGATATCTGGAAAGTGGATATTGATGAAGAGGGTAATTATGGCACACCAGTGAATATGGGTAGCCAAATCAATACCGAAGGGAGAGAATCTTTTCCATTTATCTCGGAGGATGGGAAGTTGTACTTTGCTTCGGATTCCCGCAAAGGCTTTGGAGGCTTGGATGTTTATGTTGTCGACTTGGCAATTCCTCAAGCAGAACCAAAGAACTTAGGAGCACCTATAAATACGGCTAAAGACGATTTTTCGTTTTCGTTTTACCCAGGTAAGGATATCGGGTTTTTCTCGACGAATCGCATCGGAAGAGATGATATCTACAAGGCCAAACCGGTTTGTAATACCGAGATGTATGTTACCGTTACGAATAAAGATACAGGTAAGATCTTAGAAGGCGCGCGCGTTGATATTTATGATGACCGCAAGAATCTCATCGAGACGAAGATTACAGATCGTCGCGGTATTGTAGAATATGTGGTAGATTGTAATAAGTTTTACCACCTTCAAGTAGATATGGAAGACTACGAAGGCAAGTCCATCGAAGTACCATTGAATCGCAAAGGTGGACGTCAGTTGGTCAATGTAGGCTTGCGTCCTATTGAGGTTATTGTGACCAAAGACGAGATTATCTTAGGGGATATTTACTTTGAGTTTGATCGCTTTAACATCACCCAACAAGGAGCTTTTGAATTGGATAAGTTGGTGAAAGTGATGAAGCGCAATCCACAGATGCGCATCAAGGTAGGGGCTCATACGGATAACCGTGGAAGTGCAACTTACAACCAGAAGTTATCTGAGAATAGAGCGAAGACTACGGTTCAATATGTGTTGTCAAAAGGCATAGAATCGTACCGCTTAGAATCTCAAGGATATGGACCAAGTGTACCGAAGATTGATTGTAAATCGAACTGTAGTGAAGAGGAACACGCAATCAACAGACGCAGTGAGTTTGTAATCCTAAAATAGTTAAAGTATTAAGTTTGAATATATTTTAAGAAGTCCTTACCATATGGGTAAGGGCTTTTTTTGTACCTTAGATTATAATTTGTTGGCACATAATTTGAAATACAACAAGTGTGTAACTTAAAAGTAGAAAAATGAAGTTTTTATATTATCATATAGTCTTGTTATTTTTTGTGTTTGCTACCAACGTACAAGCGCAAAAAGCGGTAGTGACTGCAAATAGTTATGACATCAGTGATAACTTAGATTTACAAGCAGTCGCTTCTATATTTGGCGATTCAAAAGATTTAGAAGATTTTGAATATCGCCTGAATGACCCTAGTTTGCGTATTAATAATTTGGACTTAAACAAAGATGGGTATGTAGATTATCTACGAGTAATTGAAGTTGTTGAATCAAATGCGCATTTAATTGTGATTCAAGCCGTTTTAGGACGTGATATGTATCAAGATATAGCAACAATTGAGATAGATAAAAATAAGCGTCGTAATCAAGTTTCAGTACAAATCGTAGGGAATAGTTATTTATACGGACCGAATTATATTTATGAGCCAGTTTATGTAGCTACCCCTCCCGTATTTAGTTTGTTCTGGGGTGTTTCTTATCGCCCTTATTATTCCTCTTGGTATTGGGGGTATTATCCATCGTATTACTCTTATTACTCCCCGTATCCAACACAAACGTATATGGTTCATGTACACAATCATATTAATTACAACAACCGCTATGTGTATACCAATAATCACTATAATAATGGATCAAGAACCTTGTATAGTGATGTAAGAAGAGATTATTATGAGCGATCTAATCCTAATAATTCCTTTTATGATAGAAATAACGGGTACTCGAATCGCCGTGAGTTATCAAACGCGAGGACTTCTTATGCGACTGCCAATACCACTGACAGTTCAAATTCAAGAAGTAATTACTCAAGTTCAACAGGGTCTACACGTGATATTAATCGCGTAGATACAGGTAATTCAAGAAGTTCTTATTCATCTAATACCTCAACTTCATATAAAAGAGGAGAAGCAATAGGAAATGCAGAGAGTAATAATACTTCGAATTACTCGCGTAGTTCTTCGAGTTCAAATTCTGGAAATAGCAATGCAGGCTCTTCCCGTAGTTCTTCGAGTTATAGTTCAGAGAGTAGTAATCCAAGTTATTCACGTAGTTCCTCGAGTTCAAACTCTGGTAGTAGTCCGACCTATTCCCGAAGTTCTTCGAGTTATAATTCAGGCAGTAGTAGTCCAAGCTATTCACGTAGTTCTTCGAGTTATAATTCAGGCAGTAGTAGTCCAAGCTATTCACGTAGTTCTTCAAGTTATAATTCAGGCAGTAGTAGCCCAAGTTATTCACGTAGTTCTTCAAGTTATAGTTCGGGTTCAAGTTCAAGAAGCAGTAGCCCAAGTTATTCAGGTAGCTCTTCTAGTTCAGGTTCAAGAAGTAGCAGTTCATCCTCGTCTTCAAGAAGTAGATAAAAGATTTCATATACTAAAAAATCCCCATCATACGGTGGGGATTTTTTTATTTAATTCGGTTGGTCTTTTAGTTATAGATTTCGTTTAACAGTTTTGCTAAGCGAAGTCCTCCTTTTAAAAGTTGTGCTTCTACTGTATCTTTAAAATCAAAATGATAGCGGTAGCTTAAGTTTTCATTCGCTTCAACACTATCATAAAGTGTATTGGCAATTGAATACGAATCAAAAATCCAATCTTCTAGTGTACCAGAGGATAAACTTTGGTTGTGTGTTTTGCCGTGAATATCTAAAACTGTAGCATATTCTGTATAGCTATACTTATCAAAATCTACCAAGGCAGAATCCCATAAGCTATGTAAATTAGTTGGTTTTTTAAACCATTCTATTTTAACTCTATTTCCTCCTAAATCATCCGCTCTTCCAATATGTAGTGGTTGGTGTGCATCTCCTATGATGTGAATTAAAAAATACAACTTTTGTTGCTTTTCTTCTAAAGTAAGTGTGTTGCTTTTTAACTCCTCAATCAATACCAAGGCTCTTTTATACAAGTTCTCATCCGTTGAGTTGCTTAACTCCTGATTAAAAACGGTGCGATTTAGATTACCTGGTAAATTTAAATAATGCCAACTATCAGCAAACTTCCAAGTAGGGTCTGATTTAATAAAATCAGGCCAGTTAGCCCAATAAGCTAATTGCTGGTTACCAATAATTTTTTGTAATTCTTTCTTAGCTTTTTTGTTTAAGTTTCTTTCAGCTATTTCTGCAATAACTCGATGTCCGGTAGTTCCCCAAGCAAAGAGGGCTGTTGATTGCAACAGGCAAAAAGTAAATGCTAAAGCAAATAAAATTTTTTTCATTGTTTGTTTTTACTATTAATTAAAAAGAGCTTTTAATTCAGTAGCATCACTAGGTTTCATTTTTCCAGCAAGTACTAAGCTCAATTGTTTTCTTCTTAAAGCAGCTTCAAAGCGTTGGTGTTCCAACTCTGTTTCGGTGATAAGTTCAGGCACCCGTACCGGATTACCCATATCATCTACAGCAACAAAAGTATAGATTGCCTCATTCGCTTTGGTTTTATTCCCAGATTCACGATCTTCAATCCAAACATCCAAATAAATTTCCATCGAAGAAGTAAACGCTCTGGATATTTTAGCTTCTATAGTTACAACACTACCTAGAGGAATGGGTTTATTAAAAGCAACGTGATTTACAGATGCAGTTACACAAATCCTTCTAGAATGTCTTCTAGCAGCAATTCCAGCAGCTCTATCCATACGTGCTAATAATTCACCTCCAAACATATTGTTTAAAGGATTTGTTTCTCCTGGAAGAACTAAATCACTCGTTATTGTGGCTGATTCAGATACTAATTTTGCCCTCATAAGAATATATTTTCGACAAAGATAATGACAAAGCAAAAAAAAACCGAACGTTTCGCGTTCGGTTAGTATATTTAACGTATTATTTAATAAATATCCAAGCGTGTTTATTCGTTGTACGATGTATTTCCTTCAGTGCTAATTTTGCTTCTTCTTGCGTGGCAAAACTTCCGTATAATACAGGGTACATACCATACTTAGTACGGTCTAAGAAAGCTGCATTTTCAAATCCTTTCTTCTTTAAAAGATCAACCTCTATAGCTGCATTTTCTTCGCTTCTAAAGGCAGCTGCAACAAGGTGATAAGGTGTAACTACTACTATAGTTTCATCTTTTACAGGTAGAGCAATTGTTTCAATAGAAGGTTCAATGATAAAAGTAGCTTGTTGAATTTTATTTTGAACCTGAGATTGAACGTTATTTTCAATCGAAAGAGTATGATCATTTACATAGGCCGTATAGCCGTTTTGTACTAACACACTTCCAATACCTGCTGTAAGAACTAAAACAGAGGCATATTTAAAGAAAGTAGCAGTACGTCTTGTTTTTACAGGCGTTTGGTCCAACACCACAAAGGGAGTTGTTTTTTCAGCTCTAGCAATCGAATGAACACCAACAGAAGCTAAACCAAATGAAGTTGCTAAATAATTTTGATTTTGAATCGGATCAAATTGCAAGCTTTTTTCCTCATTATAGCTAAATGTTCCAATAGATTCTAAAGCTAATGAATCAAAAGAAGTCAAGGTATTATTCCAATCAGCCACCATATTTTGGATACGCAACGCAGCCTCCTCATACGAGAGTCTTTCTTGCGTTGCAATGTGATTCGCTAATAATCCATCATTGTTGACAATATTTCTATTGAAAGAAATTCTTTTTTGTGGAGGAAAAAAGAGTTGTTTCTCCGTATCGTAAAAAGACGATTGGATTTCAGTAATAAAAGCACCAAATCCAGGAACAATAACGCATGGATAGCGATACAACAAGGCCGATATGTATTGAGTCATCTTCATAGTACAAAATTAGTCTAAACCAATCGGTTAGCAAATATTCAGCTTGTTTTTTTTATTAACAAGGTAATACACCAAAAAACATTTGGTAAGTATTTGGTAATGAATGGTTAGATTTTTGATGTTAACAAGACCAAGGTAAGGATTTTTAACTAATTAACATAGCTTTTATGAAAGAAGAAGACTTGTTTTTCACTTTAGCTTTGACCAAAGTGAATGGAGTGGGGCCTATTATAGGAAAAAGATTGATTGAAAATTTTGGTTCTGCAAAAGGCGTTTTTGAGGCAAGTAAAAAAGAATTACTTGCCAAACGGGTATCTGAGCTTCTAATGAAGAATTTACAAGCAAAAGAGAATAGATTTTGGGCGGAAAGGGAACTAAAACTCATACACAAATTTGGAATCCGGGTCCTATTTTATCAAGCAAAAGAGTACCCTTTTTATTTGCGCCAATGTGAGGATTCCCCTATTTTATTATTTTCGAAAGGGAAGGTCCAACCCGATTGGTCTTCTCGTAATATTGTAAGTTTAGTAGGTACTCGAAAACCAACTCCACGCGGTTTAGATTTTTGTATGCGTTTTATGGAAACCCTACAAGCCTATAATCCTATTGTTGTTAGTGGATTAGCATACGGAATTGATATATGTGCCCATCAACAGGCGTTAGCTTTTGGTTTAGAGACCTTTGGAATTCTTGGGCATGGTTTAAATCGATTATATCCCGCTGAGCATTTAACTATTGCGGAAGAAATGCTAGAAAAAGGAGGGCTCCTGACTGAGTTTGCTGTTCAGAGTAAAATAGACAGAGAGAATTTTGTGCAGAGAAATCGTATTGTTGCGGGAATGAGTCAAGCTATTCTCGTGGTGGAAAGTGCAATTAAAGGCGGGTCAATGAGTTCTATTACATTTGCCAATGATTATAATCGTGATGCTTTTGCTGTACCCGGTAGAATTGATGATAGTATGAGCCAAGGATGTAATGAATTAATTCGCAGTCATCGAGCACAATTACTCCATAATCCAATGGACTTAATAGATTGTTTAAATTGGAATAAAATTAGAAAAGAACGCCCTAGTGTTCAACCTCAATTATTTGTGAATTTAACAGAGGAAGAGCAAAAAGTATATGATTACCTCCATAAGATTGGGAGAGAAATCATCGATTTTATTGCTTCCGGCTGTAATATGCCTTGTTACAAAGTCAGTACGATTTTGTTACAGCTAGAATTGCAGGGGTTAGTTCGACCTTTACCCGGAAAGTATTTCGAATGTTTGCCTTAAAGCATTACGCTTTCAATTTGATGTAAACCAAAAGAGGACACCTTTTAAGATGTCCTCCTTGTATTTATTTAATTTGATTATAGCCAAGCTTTTCTCGAACGCGATTCAATGTCGCTGTAGCTACAACAGAAGCTTTGGAAGCTCCTTGAAGTAATAGACGATCAACCTCTTCTAGATTATTGATATAGTAGGTATATCTTTCGCGAATCGTTTGAAATTTGTCAACAATTAATTCGAATAATTCTTGTTTAGCATGTCCATAACCATAGTTACCACCTTCATATTTGGCTCGCATCTGATTAATTTGCTCAGGAGTAGCTAACAATTTGTAAAGGGTAAATACATTACAAGTAGCTGGATCTTTTGGTTCTTCCAAAGGAGTACTATCTGTTTCAATACTCATTACTTGTTTTCTCAACGTTTTGTCGTTTTCGAAAATATTGATTGTATTATTTCTAGATTTACTCATTTTATGGCCGTCTAATCCAGGAACAATCATCACCTCTTCTGAGATTTTAGCATCAGGTAAAACAAAAGTTTCTCCCATTTGATGATTGAATCTCGATGCAACGTCACGTGTAATTTCTAAGTGTTGCAACTGATCTTTTCCGACTGGAACGAGATTGGCATCATACAACAAAATATCTGCTGCCATAAGCATTGGATATGAAAAAAGTCCTGCATTAACATCCGCTAAGACCTCTGCTTTATCTTTAAAAGAGTGGGCTAACGTTAAACGCTGAAACGGAAAAAAACAACTTAAATACCAAGATAGTTCAGTCGTTTGCGGTACGTCTGACTGGCGGTAAAAAGTTACATGATTAACATCTAAACCACAAGCAAGCCATGTAGCCGCAACACTATAGGTGTTTTCCTGTAATGTTTTTGCATCTTTTATTTGTGTTGCTGAATGTAAATTTGCAATAAAAATAAAAGACTCATTCTCTTTGTTATTTGCCATTTCAACCGCAGGTAGAATAGCGCCTAAGAGATTCCCTAAGTGTGGAGTTCCTGTACTTTGAACTCCTGTTAGAATTTTAGCCATTGCGTGTTTGTATTTATAATAAGAGCAAAGATAGAGCTTTTGAAGATATTGTTTTTCTTTTTTTGCTTTTCATTGGTTTACCAATTCTTTATTTTTTATTTTTGAGGAGCACCAACCTCAATTTAAATTCATTCTTTAATGAAATACATTCGCACGTTTTTTAGTGTTTTATGGCGTACTTGGTTTTATCTATGGATGCTCCTTGTTATACTTTTACTATCCCCCCTTTTACTAGCAACGATTTGGTCGGATTCTACTTACCCCTCTTTTTATAAAATAGCTCGTTTATGGGCAAAATTGACCTTTTATGGCATGGGTATGTCCTATCATAAAGAAGCTTCCTATCCGCTAGAAAAAGGCAAAAGCTATATGTTTATTGCCAATCATTCTTCTATGATGGATATTTTGATGATGTTGCTTTTAGTGAAAGACAATCCCTTTGTATTTGTGGGTAAGAAAGAATTAGCGAAGTTGCCTATTTTTGGTTTTTTCTATAAGAAGACCTGTATTTTGGTAGATAGAAAGGATTCGAAAAGTAGATATCAAGTGTTTCAAAGTGCACAGAAAAAACTAAATAGTGGGCTAAGTATTTGTATTTTTCCAGAAGGCGGGGTGCCAGATGATAGGCATATTGTATTAGATAGCTTTAAAGATGGTGCTTTTCGTTTAGCTATTGATCATCAAATCCCAGTTGTACCTATTGCTTTGGGTTATTTGAAATATTATTTTCCCTTTCAATGGGGACTGGGTAAACCTGGAAAAGTTCCGGTGGTTATTTTACCGCCAATCTCTACGCAAGGAATGAAACAAGATCACAAAAAAGAAGTGAAAGAACAAGCGTATCAGGGAATCTTAGAGGTAGTTTCAGTTTGGGAAAGAAAAAAGATTAAAAAGGTTGCTTAAAAGGCAACTAAAACATTGATTTATAATTCTTAGACCAATTTTGGTACTTTTTTTGTTTAGTCTAATCCAATGACTAAATATTGTTCCATGCGAATTAAAACTTACTTGGGATACCTTCTATTGCGAGGGTTTCTTCTTAATTGGCCTATTCTATTGGCCTGGATGCTTTTCTTTTTGTTTACGGATCGTGCCTTAAAGGCGTACGTAGTTGTATATAGTTATTATTTTTTGAATATTTATATGGTTCTTTGTTTAGGGATACTGGGGTATAAATCTTTCTGGTTTAGAAAAAAGGGAATACTTTGGTTAGATTGGATTAGTTATTGTTGCTTAGTTGGCATTGCCTATTTGTCGTCTTATCTTATTTTAAAAATATATTAAATTGAAAAAGCCTCAAAGTTTTAATTTTTGAGGCTTTTTTTATAGGAAGATGCTCGTATTAAGCATTTTTATTTTTAATTTCTTCTTTAATTTTTTGTTCTAACTCATCCATCAATTCAGGATTGTCTTTAATTAAGGATTTTACAGCATCTCTACCTTGACCAAGTTTTGTATCGCCATAACTAAACCAAGATCCGCTTTTTTTCACGATTTCATAGTCTACGGCTAAATCTAATACTTCACCAACTTTAGAAATTCCTTCTCCATACATAATATCAAATTCTGCTGTACGGAATGGGGGTGCTACCTTATTTTTTACAACCTTAACTTTGGTACGGTTACCAATTACATTTTCGCCATCTTTGATTTGAGTAGAGCGACGAATATCAATACGAATCGAAGCATAAAATTTTAATGCATTTCCTCCTGTGGTTGTCTCTGGACTACCAAACATAACCCCGATCTTATCTCTTAATTGGTTAATAAAGAAAACCGTACAGTTGGTCTTGCTAATTGTAGAAGTTAACTTTCTTAAAGCTTGTGACATTAAACGAGCATGTAATCCCATTTTAGAATCTCCCATCTCTCCTTCAATCTCTCCTTTAGGTGTTAAGGCCGCAACCGAGTCAATAACAACGATATCAATCGCGCCAGAACGAATTAAGTTCTCTGCAATTTCTAAAGCTTGTTCCCCATTGTCAGGTTGTGAAATGATTAAATTGTCGATATCAACCCCTAATTTCTGAGCATAAAAACGGTCAAAAGCATGTTCTGCATCAATAAAGGCTGCAATGCCTCCTGCTTTTTGTGCTTCTGCAATTGCATGTAACGTTAAGGTAGTTTTTCCTGAAGATTCAGGACCATATATTTCAATAATTCTTCCTCTCGGATATCCATTTACTCCTAAAGCTAAGTCTACACCTAATGATCCAGAAGAGATAACTTCAACTTCTTCAACAGCTGTATCTCCTAATTTCATTACAGTTCCTTTTCCGTAGGTTTTGTCTAATTTGTCTAATGTAAGCTGTAAGGCTTTTAATTTAGCTTCTTTATCTGCACTCATTTTTTTGAAATATTGGTTCTTAACTGATGTAAAAATAAGCTAAAATTGTCAGAGATGATTGCTTTGTTTTAATTATGCTACAATTTGTAGCAAAAGATACTTTTTTTATTGCTCAATTGGGATTGATGAACTTTTGTAAACGGTGAGGTAGCTTAGTAGTGCGAGGATAAAGGCTTATATTTTGCGTTGACCTAGTAACCAAGGCAAGGCAGAAGAAGGGGAAGGGATTTGAGGAAAAATTAAAAGGAACCTAAAAAAGTCCATTTTTTTTCAGTTTGATATGGGTTTGATTAAAAATATCACATTCATTTTGATTTTTGTAAAGGCTTAGTTTATACCTTTACAGCGCAGAAAAACATCGATCATTTCTTAACGGATTGATCAAGTGAAGAAGGAGAATCAACCAAAATCAACCAAACTTAGAGAGAAAAGCACACTTTTAAAGCGGGTGTGTGACGTTCTGTGTTGTTGTTTGAAGTAGCGTTTTCTTGAAAAGGAGAGGATGTTTATTCTCTATTTAAACAAAATCAGGCAATTCAATTACTTATAAAATAATTTGTGATGTCACATTCAAAATCGACGCAATTAAATCGCGTAACAGCTGGTACTCTATTAGTAACTCTTGGAATTATATACGGAGATATTGGAACTTCTCCGCTCTATGTGATGAAGGCTATTATGGGACGTGCAACTATTCGCGAAGAGGTTGTGTTAGGAGCAATTTCTTGTGTTTTTTGGACTTTAACTTTACAGACCACTATTAAATATGTGTTTTTAACGTTAAAAGCGGATAATAATGGAGAAGGTGGGATTTTTTCTCTTTTTACGCTAGTAAAAAAATTGAAGAAACCGTGGTTAATTGTTCCAGCTATTATTGGTGGAAGTGCCTTACTCGCTGATGGAATTATAACACCGCCAATTTCAATCTCTTCTGCGGTAGAAGGACTTAAAATTTACCAACCAGAATTAGCAACGATACCTATTGTGATAGGAATCTTGATGGGAATCTTCTTTATTCAACAATTTGGTACAAAAACGATTGGTAAGTTTTTTGGTCCTATGATGATGGTTTGGTTTTTAATGCTAGGGATTTTAGGATTCAGTCATTTATTGGATAATTTGAGCGTTCTGCGTGCTATAAATCCGTATTATGCGTTTCACCTTTTGTCGATACATTCGGAAGGTTACTTTGTTTTGGGATTTGTATTTTTATGTACAACGGGGGCAGAAGCTTTGTATAGTGATTTAGGTCATTGTGGAATTAAGAATATTCGCATTAGCTGGGCATTTGTTAAGACAATGCTAGTTTTGTGTTATTTCGGTCAAGGAGCAATGCTAATTGAACATGCGGGAAAAACACTGATAGACTTATCGCCAAATTCAGATCAACCAGCGAATCCTTTTTATTTAGTTATGCCTGATTGGTTTTTACCCTTTGGAATAGGAATTGCTACACTTGCTGCAGTTATTGCTTCTCAAGCCTTGATTAGTGGTTCATTTACCTTGATTAATGAAGCGATTCGATTAAATCTGTGGCCTAAAATACGCGTAAAATTTCCAACGAATATTAGAGGACAATTGTACATCCCTTCTGTAAATTTTTTACTATTTATCGGTTGTGTTTTCGTTGTGCTACATTTCAAAGAATCAGGAAATATGGAAGCTGCTTATGGATTAGCCATTACGCTTTGTATGATTAGTACAACAATCCTATTGGGATACTTCATGGTCTTGAAACGTGTACCTATCGTATTAATTATTTTGATTGAACTCGTTTACCTTACCATTGAGGTTTCCTTTTTTATCTCTAACGTTCAAAAATTTTCACATGGAGGCTATGTGACCGTTTTTATTGCGGGAATTTTGGCTTCGGTTATGACTGTTAACTACTTAGGAAAGAAAATTAGACGGAATTATACGGATTTGGTCGATATTGCAGATTATCAACAGATTTTGACAGATTTGAGTCAAGATCACACCATGCCTAGATACGTGACTAACTTAGTCTATCTAACGAATGCTTATAACCCATCAAAGGTTGAATATAAAGCGATGTTTTCCATTATTAATCGACGCCCTAAGCGCGCCGATAATTATTGGTTTGTCCATGTCAATGTGGTAGATGAACCTTATAGACTCGAATATAAAATTGTAAAATATGGACCTAATAAAAATATTTTACGCGTTGATTTTTATTTGGGATTCAGAAATGAACAACGCATTAATGTCTTGATGAAACAAGTAGTTACTGAATTGATGAATCAAGGGGAAATTGATATTACTAGTCGATGCGAATCACTGCAGAAAATCGATGCTGTTGGTGATTTTGAATATGTTTTGATTGAAAAAGAATTGTCGTATGATAATGATTTGCCAATGAAAGAGAAGATTATTCTGGATTTATATGACTTTTTAAAGAAGATCTCCTTATCAGAAGAAAAGGCTTTTGGGTTGGATAGTAGTGCGGTTAAAGTTGAGCGTTTCCCACTGATAATTAAACCTATTGAAGACTTGCCTTTAAAGCGTTTAGAATAAAAAGGTATAATTTTATAAAAGACTGATTTACAGCAATGTAAATCAGTCTTTCTCATTTTACTCTTTTATTTTCAAAACAAAAGAGTATCTTTGCGCCTGGAAATTCTTCCATTTAGAATTTCAAATCGTTTTTTTAATTATTCTACACTTAAATTTATATAGCATGCAACTGTATAACACCTTAAGCGCAGAAGAAAGAGCAGAACTTATTGAGCAAGCGGGAGAAAATCGCTTGACTTTGTCTTTCTATGCGTATGCCAAAATCGAAAACCCACAACAATTTAGAGATGATTTATTCTTAGCCTGGAATGCGCTAGACGCCTTAGGTCGTACTTACGTAGCAAAGGAAGGAATCAACGCACAAATGTCTGTACCAGCATCTCAATTTGATGCGTTCAGAGAAACTTTAGAAGCCTATGATTTTATGCAAGGTATTCGGCTAAATGTTGCGGTTGAACAAGATGATTTATCGTTTTTAAAACTTACCGTAAAGATTCGAAGTAAAATTGTTGCAGATGGATTAAAAGATGAAACTTTTGATGTGACCAATAAAGGGATTCACGTAAAAGCTACAGAATTTAATCAATTATTAGAAGATCCCAATACGGTTGTTGTTGATTTTCGAAATCACTACGAAAGTGAAGTAGGCCATTTTATTGGAGCTATTACCCCGGATGTGGATACTTTCCGTGAATCCTTGCCAATCATCAAAGATCAATTGGAAGATAGTAAGGAAGAGAAAAACTTGTTGATGTATTGTACAGGTGGAATTCGATGTGAAAAAGCTTCTGCTTATTTTAAACACCACGGATTCAAGAATGTTTATCAGTTAGAAGGAGGTATTATTGAATATACCCGTCAAGTAAAAGCGGAAGGTCTAGAGAGTAAATTTATTGGTAAAAATTTTGTTTTTGATCACCGTTTAGGGGAGCGAATTACCGATGATGTGATTGCAAATTGTCATCAATGTGGAAGTCCTTGTGATGTGCACGTAAATTGTGCAAATGAGGCTTGTCATTTATTGTTTATTCAGTGTGATACCTGTGCAGAACAAATGCACGGTTGTTGCTCGGATGAATGTCTGGAAATTATTCAAATGCCTGTTGATGAACAAAAACGCTTGAGAAAAGGAGTACAGAAAGGGAATCTTATTTTCAAAAAAGGACGATCGGAATCTTTGAAATTCAAGAAAGACGTTGATGGTACAGTAGAAATTCAACCTGTAAAAGTGAGTACTGTTACTCAAATTAGAAAAAAACAGGTAGAACGCAAACAATTGGTGGGAACGGTGCAACACTATTTTACCAAAGCTCAAGTAGGTCAATTTTTGATAGATAAAGCCATACACAGGGGCGATAAGATTGCCATTCTAGGACCAACAACCGGTGATGAACGTTTAACTTTAAACAGAATGTTAGTCAATGGACAAGAAGTAACTGAGGTTAAGGTAGGAGATCTTATGACTATGGAATTGAGTTTTCGGGTACGTAAAAACGATCAAATATTTAAAATTCTAGATTAAATATATAAGCTATGACAGTTTCAGGAAGAGTTGAATTGATGGCTCCAGCTGGAAACTTCGAATCATTGCAAGCTGCAATTGATAACGGAGCTGATTCAGTATATTTTGGAGTGGATCAATTGAATATGAGAGCGCGTTCGACAGTAAATTTTTCGGTGGATGATTTATCCGAAATAGCTAGACGTTGTAAAGAGAAAAATATTCGTACTTATTTGACATTAAACACCATCATTTATGATCATGATTTGTCAGTAGTCAAAACCTTATTAAACAAAGCGAAAGAGGCCGGTTTAACGGCTGTAATTGCTTCGGATCAAGCTGTGATTTCTTCAGCAAGAGCGATTGGTTTTGAGGTGCACATCTCGACGCAGTTGAACGTAACTAATATTGAAACGGTTAAATTTTATAGTTTATTTGCTGATACGATCGTTTTATCGCGTGAATTGAGTTTACGCCAAGTAAAAATGATTACAGAAGCAATCGAAAGAGACCAAGTAAAAGGACCTTCAGGGCATTTAATAGAAATTGAAATTTTTGGACATGGGGCGCTATGTATGGCTGTTTCGGGTAAATGTTATTTGAGTTTACACTCGCATAATTCTTCCGCAAACCGCGGTGCATGCAAGCAAAATTGTCGTAAAAAATATACGGTTATTGATCAAGATAGTGGATTTGAAATCGAGATTGATAACGAGTATATGATGTCACCTAAGGACTTGTGTACGATTGATTTCTTGGACCAAGTGATTGATGCAGGAGCCAAAGTGCTAAAAATAGAGGGAAGAGGCAGAGCTCCTGAATATGTTGCTACTGTTATTCGAACCTATAGAGAAGCTCTAGATGCTATTGCTGATGGAACTTATAGTAAAGAAAAAGTGACCGAATGGATGGTGGCTTTAGAAACGGTTTACAATCGCGGATTTTGGAGTGGTTATTATTTGGGACAAAAATTGGGGGAATGGAGTGATAATCCTGGCAGTAATGCAACACAGAAAAAAGTATATGTCGGTAAAGCAGCTCATTATTTCCAAAAAGCATCCATTGGCGAGTTTAAAATTGAAGCCTATGAGATTAAAATTGGCGATCGAATTTTAATTACGGGTCCAAGTACAGGTGCTCAGGAATTAAGGATTGAGGAACTATTTGTCAATGAACAACCAGCAGAAAAAGCAACAAAAGGAGATGATTGCACGCTTAAATTACCTTTTCGGGTTCGATTATCTGATAAAATGTATAAAATAGTTACAAGCGAATGATTGTAATTACCTTACAACGCGATAAATGCATTGGCTGTAATTACTGTGTTGAAGTTGCTCCACAGCAGTTTCAAATGTCAAAAAAAGACGGAAAAACAGTATTGTTGAAAGGAGTGAATACCAAGGGGTTTCACACCTTAAAATCACCAGATTATACGATTTTAGAAGCTTGTGAACAGGCGCAAAAAGTATGTCCTGTACATATTATTACCGTAAAAGAAGTGTAAAGACATGAAAAAAATATATTATTTGAGCTCTTGCAGTACCTGTAAGCGAATTTTAGGTGAAATGCCGAACCTAGACCGCTTTGAATTGCAAGACATTAAGAAAGAGGCTGTTACTTCAGAACAATTGCAAGTAATGTATCGTTTAGTGGGGAGTTATGAAGCACTAGTTAATAAGCGAGCGCAATTGTATAAAACAAGAGGGTTAAAAGATCAAAACTTGCAAGAAGAAGATTATAAAGATTTAATTTTAGAACACTATACTTTTTTAAATCGACCCGTAATTTTAATTGATGACCTTATTTTTGTAGGGAATAGTAAAAAAGTAGTCGAAGAAGCTCTTATAGAAGCTAAAAAATAGAGAAATCGAAGTGAAAACTTCGATTTCTGTGTTTTTATGTACTTCATTTATAGTGTGTTATGTCTTTTTTTTGTTTTTTGTGACCAATAAGATGTGACCAAATGCGAAATGGATTGTCTTAATAATGAAAAAGGGAATAATTGCTATGAAGTTTTTCAAGATTTAATAAAATGAAAAGTATACTATACTGGTTTGGATTTTAATTGTTTATTAAGGGGTTCAATCAGAAAGAAGAGCCGGTATAGTTCTTTTGTAAAAGTGAAAAAATAGCTATTGAAAAAGAATATTTTATTTCATAAATAGTGTGAAGTTGGTTTAGACTTATCGTAGTGAAAAGATTGGTTTGTTTTTAAAAGAGTTACGGTTAAGTACAACGTTGGTTTGAAAAGGGAAGTTTTTTACTTCCCTTTTTTTTGTTCACCTAACTTTGAGGTGTCCGCAAGAGATTTTTACAATTGCAGTTGTGTGTTACCATGTGAATTTTCACTTTTTTACCTCTTTTTTTTAATTTAAGTAGTTATCAGCAATTTATTTTAGTTTTTGTTACCTTTGTAGTCATTATCTATTTAGCGTATGATACATTCAATGACTGGGTTTGGTAAAGCATGTTTACAATTACCCACAAAAAAAATTACAATCGAAGTAAAGTCACTTAATAGCAAAAGCCTAGATTTAAATGTGCGTTTGCCCTTGAGTTATAGAGAAAAGGAATTGGCTTTGCGCAATCAAATTGCCCAAGAATTAGAGCGCGGAAAAGTAGATTTTTCGCTGTTTTGCGAAATAACAGCAGAAGAGACATCTAGTAAAATCAATGCACCAATTGTTCTAGCTTATATTGAGCAAATGAAAGCGATTATTCCTAATGCAGATGCCACAGAGTTGATGAAAATGGCTGTTCGTATGCCTGATGCTTTAAAAGTTGAACGCAATGATTTTGATGAAAACGAATGGAAAGCGATTGAAGTTGTTATCAATGATGCAATTCAAAGCATGAAAGCATTTCGTTTAAGTGAAGGAAAATCATTGGAAAATGATTTTAAAGCACGTATAGCGAGTCTTTTCTCCTATATGGAACAGGTATCTGTGCTAGATAAAGATCGAATTGTAATTGTAAAAGAACGCCTTCGTACAAATTTGAGTGAATTACAATTGACAATTGACGAAAATAGATTTGAACAAGAGGTAATTTACTATTTAGAAAAATTGGATATCACAGAAGAAAAAGTACGTTTATCTAAACATTTAGAATACTTCTTAGAAACCTTAGAAGGAAATGAAGCTAATGGTAGAAAATTAGGTTTTATTGCACAAGAAATGGGGAGAGAGATTAATACGATGGGTTCTAAATCTAATCATGCCGAAATGCAACAGATTGTTGTGCGCATGAAAGATGAGTTGGAAAAAATCAAAGAGCAGGTATTAAACGTATTATAAAGACAACACAAGCACAGTATGAATAAGGGAAAATTAATCGTCTTTTCAGCCCCTTCGGGTTCTGGAAAAACGACTATTGTACGACATCTATTAGAAAAAAAAGACCTTAATCTTGAATTCTCTATTTCGTGTACCTCGCGTGAGCCAAGAGAAGGTGAAGTAAATGGAAAAGATTATTATTTTATTTCTCTAGAAGATTTTAAAAAACACATTAAAAATGATGATTTTTTAGAATGGGAAGAAGTATATCGCGATAATTTTTATGGAACCTTAAAAGTGGAAGTTGAACGTATCTGGTCTTTAGGCAAAAACGTGATTTTTGATATTGACGTAGCGGGAGGATTGCGTATCAAGCGAAAATTTCCGGATGAAACGTTAGCTGTTTTTGTAAAACCACCTAGTATTGATGAGCTTAAAATTCGACTGAAAAAACGCTCTACAGAAAGTGAAGATAAAATTAATATGCGTATTGCTAAGGCTTCCGTTGAGTTAGCTACAGCTCCGCAATTTGATACGATTATAAAAAATTACGACCTAGATACAGCGAAACAAGAAGCGCATGAATTGGTACGTGAATTTGTAAAATAAGAAACTATGAAAGTTGGTTTGTATTTTGGTACCTTTAATCCTGTACATATAGGACATGTGGTCATCGCAAATCACATGATTCAGTATAGTGATTTAGAAGAGGTTTGGATGGTGGTTACGCCCCAGAATCCGCTAAAAAAGAAGAAAGGATTGTTGGAAGACTTTCATCGGATTCACATGGTAAATCTTGCTACACAAGATTATGATTCTATTCGACCCTCAGATATTGAATTTAATTTACCCCAACCTAATTATACGGTAAATACAATGGTCTATTTGCAAGAGCGTTTTCCAAAACACGATTTTGCGCTGATTATGGGGGAGGATAATTTAGATTCATTTCCAAAGTGGAAAAATTATGAGGTACTGCTCAATCAATATAAAATATATGTCTATCCGCGTTTAGATAGAAATAGAGTAAGGGCTAGTGAATTGGCAGATCATCCCAATGTTTATATGATTGAAAATGCTCCTATCATGGAGATATCTGCAACCTTTATTCGCGATGGAATAAAGGAAGGAAAAGTAGTACAACCTTTATTAGATAAAGAAGTTTGGAAATATATAGATCACAATCTATTTTATAAAAAATAAGTAAAGAAAAAGAGCAGTTTTACGGCTCTTTTTCTTTTTGCAAAACGCTGTGTACAACACCTATATGGATGATAAGCAACAGGGAGTTATGCATTAAAATAAGGATTTTGCTTAGATTTTATTTCTCTATTTGACTTGAAGTTTCGGTGTGTCGTTGCGTTTCTAGTTCAATTTTTCGGATCGTTTGTCCAGTAACAGGTTCTCCTCTTTCTGTATAAACATTGTTGACATAGTAGTTTATAAATTGCAAAGGAAGACCAATGCCTGTTTGAAGTGATGCGGTGGTCTGTAGATGATAATGTAGATGCGGACCTGCTGAATAGCCACTATTTCCTGCTAAACCTACCTCTTGCCCTCGAACTACTGTATCGCCTACCGCTACGATGATCGAGTTCTTTTTTAAATGTAGCATAAAGGAAAACTCTCCATTCAAATGGTCAATGATAAGGTAATTCCCTAGACTTTGTTTTCTGTTTTTAGTACCAGGAACATTATCCGCAATCGCATTTTCAACCGCTATTATTTTTCCATCTCCAGGAGCATTTAAACGCTTTCCGAAACAATAATAATCTTCATTTTTGGTTCCATCTCCACTATTTCCCCTTCTGTTTATGATATGAGCGATATCTAAGGCATACCTTTGATGGCGATTAGGCGCAAAATGGTGATTTTCCTCCAGTGATTTTCCTCCTGCAACAATGTACCAGTCACCCTCAAAAGGAAGTTCTAATACCGTTTTTGTTTGATATTTTAAATAGATATCTTCATCGTATTCACCTTCATCTCCTATCAAATTATCTGTACAAGAGATTACTAAAAGGGCAAATGTAAAAACGCAACTTATTAATTTGAAAAGCTTCATAATTAGAATTTATAGTTAATACCGAGGTTTAATTGATGTTGTAATTCTCTGTATGCACTTGGTACTTGGAGTCGAGAATAATTAAAATTGTACCTTGCTTTTATATCCAGATGATCCGAAAGTTTGTACCCATATTCTAATTCCCATAAAGTACTCTGATAGTGATCTAAAGTAAAAAATTTAGCTTCTGCATTTGTAACTCGTAGTAATACGACAGGAAGTGTCAGTTTGGATGATAGGTAGTGCTTGTCTGTCAACTGATAACTAATTCTACCAGAAATTCCGAATTCTTGATGAAAGGAGGCATAATCTCCCTTGTGATAAGAAGCTAAAGAGGTTTGCGATTGCAAGCCTACATGAACGGCAAACTGGGGATCGTTATATACTTTTTTTAAATAAGCGAAGGTCATACTCGCTTTAAAATAATCGGTGTTTAACTTGGACAAATAATCGGTTTTTAGTTTCGTTGATAAATAGTCCAGTTTCACTTCAAATAAGTTTTTATTTTTACTGAGGTGTGTATAGTTCAATCCATATACCGAACTCTCGTACGTATATTTGGCAACTGGAGCAAATTCCAAATTTTTGAGCCCCCCAAAATTAGTTCCTACAGAAAATTCCAACTGGTTTTTTTTCGGATCGGTTTGTGCTTGAACAGCTACTGTAGTTAAGAGTACAGTAGGTAACAGAAGTCTAGTTAATTTCATACAAAGTTGATTATCATCGGGCAAAACTAGAGGAATAAAAAAAAGACGGGTACGAATAGATTGAAAGTGAACAAATCCGAACTTATTTTACACGCACCCTACAATTCAGGCCTGTGCTAGGTTGAAGTTTGTACTTGAATTCCTTTAGTTAATCATTTCTTAATGAGGTATGGAAGTTTTCATTGTTCAATTAAATTCGTTCTTGTAAAACGAAATCACAAGCTAAGGGATGTTTTGTCATTACCCATAAATCAGCCATTTTATACTACCTTGGCTAAGAAAAATAGTATGAATAAACCACGTATAAAACTTTGATTTATCTAACCCTACTTAACATTGCTATTTTTCAAGGAATAATTTTAGGTTTAATTATTCTAAAATCATCGTTATTCAATAGTCTATCTAACAAATATTTAGCGTATGCTATTTTTACGCTTTCAATCCTTCTGTTAAACCTTGTATTAGATTTAGGTGGAGCTTACCATACCTGGCCTTTTTTGCAGTTAATTGACAATGTTGAATGGACTTTTCTTTTACCTGTTTTTCTCTTTCTTTTTATTTATTACAGGGTTAAGCCGGCTTTGACTTATTCGAAAATAAAAATCAACTTGCTATTTGTCCCTTTTGGCTATTCGGTTTTCCTTGCCCTATTTTGCGATGCGAATGCCCTATTTAGTTTAGCTACAATTCCTTTATTTTCTAGCGATGCAGTAGAGCTGCTAATTGATATTGAAGGAGTTTTGGCGATAACGTTTATTCCCTTACTTCCCTTGTATTCTTATCGACTCTTGAAATATTCAAAAGAGGAACAGGAAAGAAAATGGCTGAAGGCATTATGGATAATCTTTGCACTATTGGTATACGGGGTAATCCTTACGCTAATGATAGCTCTGTTTTTTCAATACGATGTTACCCAGATTATGAAAAGCCTTGCCCTATTTGGCACTTTTTTAATTCATTGGATAACTTACCTTGGGATTTTTAAATTTAAATTAGCCAACGACAAAACAGCAATTCTGAACTTCTTGAATGCAAAGACTTTGGATCAGATACCGCAAATAGAAAACGTTCCGATGAAGGAAGGAAATAAAGAACCGATGACTTCCGATAATCTATACTTTCAACAATTGGAGCTACTTTGCAAAGAGGAGCATATATATACCGATAGCGCTTTAACCAGAGAAATGATTGCCGAAAGACTGGGAATAAGTGTGGGCTATGTTTCTCAAATTGTAAATACAATCACACAAGATAATTTTACCAATTATATCAATACGTATCGAGTAGAAGCGATTAAGCAAATGATTGTAAACCCAGAATTTAAAAATTACAAAGTCCTAACGATTGGTTTAGAGGCAGGGTTTACTTCTAAAACTACTTTTTATACGGCTTTTAAAAAATTGACTGGATTGACACCAAATGAATATCGAAATAGGTATAAATAAAGTAAACTTAAGCAGCATTTTCCACGGATATACGGCAACCTTTATTTCTATTTTAAGATAAAGGAGGATCTATTTGTTTATCCTATGCTAGTATTAAGTAATTGTTGGGTAACAATTGAGAATTGTTTTACAGTCTTTCAATTGGTTGCATTAAGTTTTTTAGTTACTTTTGACAAGTTATAAGCTAAAATTATGAGTGATTATCCAAAGTTTGCAGTAATTGGAGGGGGAAGTTGGGCAACAGCTATCGTAAAAATGCTTAGTGAAAATCTAAAGCAAATTGCGTGGTATATGCGAAATGAGAATGCCATAGAAGAAATTAAGGTAAACCATCACAACCCTAATTATTTGAGTTCCGTTGAATTTGATATCGATCAGTTATTGTTAACCAATGATATAAATAAAGCGGTTTCTTATGCTGATTACGTCATTTTTGCCATTCCTTCTGCTTTTTTAAGCGAGGAAATGGAACAGTTGTATGTTAGTCTAGAGAATAAAGTAGTTATCTCTGCCATCAAGGGCATTATTCCGGAAACAAGTTTAATTGTCGGAGAGCATTTTCACCAAACGTATGGGGTTTCTTATGACGATATTGCCGTAATAACAGGACCTTGCCATGCAGAGGAAGTTGCCTTAGAAAGATTGTCCTATCTTACAATTGCCTGTCGCAATGAAGAGCGAGCTAAGGTAATAGAAAGTTGCATTCGCAGCCATTACATCAAAGTAAAAGTAACGGATGATATTATAGGTACAGAGTATGCTGCTGTGTTGAAAAATATTTATGCTATTGCTTGCGGGATGGCACATGGATTAGGTTATGGCGACAATTTTCAGGCCTTATTAATGAGTAATGCCATTCGAGAAATGAAGAAATTCATTAAGAAAGTGCATCACATGAAACGCAATATCAATAATTCAGCCTATTTAGGGGATTTATTAGTTACGGGCTATTCCCTGTTTTCTCGTAATCGCATGTTTGGAAACATGATTGGAAAGGGATATACTGTAAAATCAGCACAAATGGAGATGAATATGATTGCTGAAGGCTATTATGCGGCAAAAAGTGCTTATGAACTCAATGCACAATACGGAGCTAAGACGCCAATTATCAATGCGGTATATGATATCTTATACAATGGAAAAGACCCGAAAAAGATATTTAGAAAATTAACAGAGAAATTAGATTAAAAAAACATAAAAAAGACCGTTATTGGTTTTTTGGTCTTAAAAAGCAACATAATTAATTGATTTACAATTGGTTGTGTTGCTTTTTTTAATTTTAATATTTTTGTTTTTATTGTTGTAATTTGCTGATGTTTAGCTGGTTGTGAAGATTTGCCTAGGAGTAGAATATATCAATTAGTTTTGTGCAGTTAAAAATAAAAAAAGATGGATCATTTAATTAACCACCCTGGCCTGTTGGCTATTTTTGGAATTGTAGTTTTAGTTATGCTTTTGTTAGATTTAGGTGTTTTCAACCGAAATAGCCATGTTGTCTCAACAAAAGAAGCGTTAATTTGGACCGTAGTATGGATTAGTTTAGCCATGGTCTTTAGTGGCGTTATCTATTACTATATGGATTTCGAAAATTTTGCTCGTTTCCAGTCTGCGTATTGGATAGAAAAAGCTTTATCAATTGATAATCTCTTTGTATTTATTCTTGTGTTTACCTTTTTTAAAGTGCCCAAAGAGTTACACCACCGTGTTTTATTTTGGGGTATCATTGGTGCTTTAGTATTTAGAGCTATTTTCATCTTTGCAGGGGTTGAGTTAATTAACCACACGTATTTGCCCGCTTTTGAGTTGTTGGGTCAACAAGTAGAAATTAACGTGGTCTTGACCATCTTTGGAGTCTTTTTATTGGTGTCAGGAATTAAATCGTGGTTTGCAAAAGAAGAGCACAGCGAGGAGCAAGATTTGACAAAGAATTTTGCTGTGCGCATGGTACACAAATTTTTTAAAGTAAGTAATGAATACGATGGAGATAAGTTTTTTACCATTAAAAATGGCGTAAAAATGGTAACTCCTTTATTTGTTGCTTTAATGGTTATTGAATTTACCGATTTAGTATTCGCTGTAGATAGTATTCCTGCCATTTTTGCAATTGCTCCTGATGATCCATTTATCCTATATACCTCTAATATCTTTGCTATTTTAGGATTGCGTTCACTTTACTTCTTACTGGCTAATTTTATGGATAAATTCTCTAAGTTGAAGTATGGTTTAGCGATTATCTTATCCTTTATCGGAGTTAAGATGATTATTTCTCCATTTGTACATATAGAGTCTTTAGTATCTTTAGCTGTTATAGCTAGTGTATTAATTTTATCGGTGGTTCTATCTTTGCTTTTTCCACCCAAAAAAGAAATCCTTTAAAAAAATTAAAAATTTAACTATAAAAAAGGCTGCCTCATCGAGACAGCCTTTTATTTTTTGAAACACGAACAACTAAGATTTAGTTGCGTTTTTATGCCCTCTGTGGCACATGGTACAGGTTACCACATTTATATTTTCAGGATTTGGGTCATTTTCCCAATTGAAATTTTCTGCATTGATTTTACGAGTCATGCGAATCATATGTCGTGCAATTTCTTTTTCCTTTTTTGCATCTGAAGCAAAATCTAAACCGTCTTTATCTTCTGCTTTGGCATGACAATAGCTACATTTAACGCCTAATGCAGCATTATATCCTTTCATTACTTTTTCCAAAGCATCTTTAGAAATGTCGCTAGGAAGTACCGTTAGATTTTTCCATTCTGATTCATTTACCACACGCTCTGTGACGGTTGTATTGTTTTTGAATGAAAGTAAACTGAGTATTAAGCTAAAAAAGCCTACTACTATCCAGGTGTTTTTAAGTTTCATATATCTTGCCTTTATAGTTTAGGACAAGATATAAAAACAAACACTTGGAATTAATATAAATAGCACTTAACCCGTTGGTTTTTAGTTATTTTTGATTGATAACTCCGTTCTTGTCACTGTATGGAAGTTGCTGTAGGGATTGGTCTGAAATACTTTTTGCAGGAAAGACGAAGTTTTTATCATATAGCTTAGCACCCTGAAAATAAGTTAGCATAAACGTATTGTCTAAATCAAAAATCGCTTCGTCTAGCAATTCTACTTTTACACATTCGCCAACAGCTAAAGAAGGGAAAGCATGTCTGAATATACTTGACGCTTTCTGATTGCCATTTAATTCACCTTCTGCCTTAGAAACAATTAGAATAGCTTCGATTGCTTCATTTGAATTATTAAATAAGTAAGCGTACCAAGCATCTTGTAAAAATTCTTCGTTATACTCTTTTACAACAGCAATTTCAACACCTTTTGCTTGAGGTATTTCTATGTCTTTTTTCATTCGAATAAAATTTGAGCAAAGATAAAATTATTTCCACGATTCTACTTTTTGTTTTTATAATTGAGTTTGGTCTGAAATTTGTTATAACTAAAATAATAATGATAGTTTTTTGGTTTTAGTTTTGAAAAGAAAACCTTTCGAAGGAATGTTCGAAAGGTTTTCTTATGTATAGAATTTCAAGAAATTGTGTAACGTTTATTGTATCTTCCGTACTAATTTAAAAATACTAAATTAAGACGGTTATGATGTATAAAAGGTTTTTGACCTTAGAGCGAAAGCGTTTAGCGAGAGGAAGTAAAAGCAATATGGATGTTATTGTTCTCGTATTTAAGTGGTTAGCTATTGTTTACTTCGCTTGTATGATGTTACTCGCAGGTATTGCTACCTATAAGGGAATTCAAGAATATACGACTTCCATATCGCCTATTGAAATGGTAAGTCGCTATTTAATTTACTATTTCGCCTTGGAGCTTTTATTTCGTTTTTTCCTACAAAAAGGTCCTGTAGCTGCTATTAAGCCCTATTTAATTCTCAATATACCTCGTTCAAAAATCGTAACTTTTTATGTGGGGAAAACTTTTTTAAGTGCTTTTAATATCGTTCAGCTGTTTTTTTTCATTCCATTTGCTATTGTTGCTGTGTATCAGGGAGAAAGTATAAGTGCTGTCTTAGCATGGACGTTAGCGGTTTATGCAATCGTCTTTATGATGCATTGTATCAATATTTTAATGAGTGCTTATTCACTTGTTTTTTATAGTGTAGTTGGAATGGTGGCTCTTTGTTTTGCCTTGCAGTATTATGAATTTGTTGATCCAACCCTTTATACTCAATATTTGTATGTTTTAGCTTACCAATACCCGATAAGTTTAGTTGGATATCTGGCCTTGTTAGGTGTATTAGTTTGGAGTACATATCGTTTCTACTTGAAGCGAATGTATTTAGATGATTTAGAAAAGGTACGCATCAAAGAAGGAATTGCTCTTGAAATGAGTTGGTTAGATCGCTTTGGTCGATATGCAAGTTTTTTGCGCAACGATATTCGTTTGATTATTCGAAATAAAAGAGCGAGACTCACCGTATTAATGAGTTTTCTTTTTCTTTTTTATGGTTTGTTTATCTTCAACACATCGGGAGAGGGTGGTATGTCCAATGGCTTTACCGTGTTCATTGCTTTCTTTTCAACAGGTGGATTTTTAATGTTATTTGGACAATATGTACCCAGTTGGGATTCTTCTTATTATCCATTATTAATGACGCAAAATGTATTATATCGCGATTATTTAATGTCAAAATGGTTGATTATTGCTTTGGGTACTTTTGTTTCTACGCTCTTGTGCTTCTTTTATGTTTTTGTTGATGTTCAGTTGTTTTATTTGATGATAGCCATGGGAGTTTTTAACATTGGAATCAATGGATACTTTGTGTTATGGGGAGGCGCTTATCTAAAAACACCAATGGATTTAACTGCAGCAAAAAATGTTTTTGGAGATAAAAATGCATTTAATATGCGTGTGATGTTAATTAGTATGCCTAAGATGGTACTGCCAATTTTATTTTATTTTATTGGGGATTTACTCTTTCCCTTTTGGGGCGGTTTTGTATTACTTATTGTAGTAGGAATAACTGGAATGTTCTTATATCCGTATGCCTTTCAGTTCATTGAAAAAATTTATACACGTGAAAAATATGCAGCTTTAGCTGCTTACAAAAAATAATTGGAGTTATGATACAAGTAAATAATTTACGCAAAACATATAATGGAACGACTGTTCTCGATTTAAGCACACTCGAAATTTCTAAAGGGGAGAGTATTGGTTTAGTAGGCAATAATGGTGCTGGAAAAACCACTTTTTTTAGCTTGTTGCTAGATTTAATACAACCTACTGCAGGGACTATTTTTTCAAAAGGCAATAATGTATCAGCCTCCGAGCAATGGAAAAACTATACGGCTGCTTTTTTAGATGAAACATTTCTTATCGGTTATCTCACCGCAGAGGAATATTTCATTTTTCTAGGAAGTTTACGTGGATGGTCTAAAAGTGATGTAGAAGAATTTGTTCAGGAGCATAGCGCTTTTTTTAATGGGGAAGTTTTAAATCAAAAAAAATACATTCGCGATTTTTCGAAGGGAAATCAAAAGAAAATTGGCATTGTAGGCGCTTTTATAGGAAATCCGGAATTGGTTATTTTAGATGAACCTTTTGCCAATCTCGATCCATCTACGCAAATTCGCTTAAAGGAATTAGTGAAGAGAAAAAGAGCGACCAAAGAAATGACGATTATTATTTCTAGCCACGATTTACAACATACCTATGAGGTTTCAGATCGTATTTTAGCCTTAGAAAAGGGGAAACTGATACACGATGTATTAACCGAAGCCATTACTTATCAAGAATTAGAAGGGTTTTTTAGTATACAAAGCGAAAATTGAATCAAATAATGGGAAACAGTGCTCTACTGATGAGCACTTTTTTTATATAACTTCACTTGTAATTTTATCCTGATTAGTAAAATATTATAGCCGTTTCTTTTGTGATTTGCAGAGATTTATTTCTATTTTTAGGGAAATGAAAAGGAGTTGAGGTATAGAGTAAGTGTAAAATTGGCGCAAAATTGGCGCAGAGTAAATAGAGATTAGATTACAAGGAGAAATAAAGAGAGAAGAGTAACATTTTATTTTTTAACAATATTTGTTTAAAGTATTAAAAAGTGATGTATTTTTACTGTCTTTAGAATACTAAAATAGAGAAAAAAGAGTTGTTATACAAAGTTTAACCTATATATTGAAAACAAAGTTTGTCATTCGGTTTGGAGGAATTATTCTGCTAATTCTGTCTTTTATAGCCTGTTCTGTAAAAAAGGATAAGAGGTTAAATAGGGGATATCATGCTTTAACAACAAAGTACAATATTCTTTTTCATGGCGATGAATCCTATACCGAAGCACTTGATGCTTTGAAGGAAGGCTATTTTGATGATTATTGGGAGATATTACCTATTGAGCGAATTCAAATTGAGGTAGATCCAGAGCGTGAATTCGAAAAGGGAATCGCACTAGATTCTAAGCAAGGATCCGTATTAGATAATCTATCCGTTGCAGGAAATAAGTTAGGAGAGTCTGAGAGTACAGATGGACAAGGTTTTACACGTGCTGAGAATAAAGCCGTAAAAGCCATTCAAAAACATTCGATGTACATCAAAGGCAGAGAGCGCAATAGTCAGATGGGCAATGCCTATTTATTACTCGGAAAATCGCGTTACTACGACGGTCGATTCGTGCCTGCTTTAGAGGCATTTAATTATATCTTATATAAATATCCAGATAGTGATTTAATTGGGGAAGCCAAAGTTTGGCGTGAGAAAACCAATTTGCGCTTGCGCTATGATGATTTAGCCATTAAGAACTTGAAAGAACTATTACGCGAACGCAAAGGTAGGTTGAGCAAACAGGTAGAGTCAGAAGCTTATTCGATGTTGGCGCAAGGCTATATTAACCTTGAACAATTAGATAGTGCTAGTACGGCATTGAAAGCCGCAGAAGCGCGAGTTTCTACTAAAGAAGAAAAAGCGCGTTATAATTTTATTTTAGGTCAGTTAAATGGACGTTTAGGCAATAAAGAGGAAGCAACGAAGCATTTTGAAACCATTATAGAAATGAACCGCCAAGCTCCCAGAACTTATGTTATGCATGCATATGCAGAGGTTTTTGATTTAAATGGAGCTGCTAAAACGGATTCTGTCGCTTTTTTAAAACAGTATAAAGCTTTACTGAAAGATCGTGAAAATAGACCTTATTTGGATGTTTTGAATCGCCAAGTAGGCCTTTTTTATAGAGATATAGGTAAACAAGAACAAGCTTTAGACTATTTAAAGATAGCAGCTAAAGAAGGAAAGCAGGATAAGCAATTAAAAGCAAGAAATTTTTTAAGTATAGCCGATATTCATTTTAATTCGGCAGGATATGCAATTGCAGGACAATATTACGATAGTGCAATTGCTTTATTGCCTCCAAAGGCAAAGGAAACATTTCGAATCACCAAGCGAAGAGAATCTTTGCGAGAAGTGGTTGATTTAGAAATTGTCGCACAAAAAAATGACAGTATTTTACATTTGGTAGGGCTATCTCCAGAAGAGAAGAACACCTATTTTCAGACGTATATCGATGCCTTAAAAAAAGAAGATTTTAGAAAAATTCAAGCGAATCTCGGAACGAAAAACAATGCAGGCACAGATTTTTTTAATGTACCTAATTTTGGTGAGGCTATTGAAAAATCATTTGGAGAAACCAACTTTGGCAGCCAAGGAGGAAAGACGACTTTTTATTTTTACTCCAATCAGGCATTAACTCGTGGGCGCCAAGATTTTAAACGCCGTTGGGGTACACGTGCCTTAACGGATAATTGGAGATGGAGTGCCATGCAGTCATCGGCGAGCGTAGCTACTAATGAAGAAATGGAAGAGGGATTAACGGATAATCAAACGAAGAAAAATACGGACAAAGACGACTTTGTCGATCCGCGTTATCAATTGGAAACCTATGTCAATAAAATACCGACCGATAGCACGCAAATTGCCAAATTAAAAGAAGATCGCGATTTGGCTTATTTTGAATTAGGCGCTATTTACAGTGAACGTTTTGGTAAAATAGCAGAAGGGATTGATCGCTTAGAACGCTTATTGACTTTTGATCCAAAAGAACGCTTAATCCTACCTACCATGTACAAGTTGTACAAATTGTATCAGGAAATAGATCCGAATAAGGCGGCGCAAATGAAAGCTCAGATTGTTGCCCAACATCCTGAATCCAGATATGCGAAATTGTTACAAAACTTAAGCGTGGGTAGTGATGGGGATCTTTCACCAGAACAAATTTACGTTTCTGTATATCAGTTGTTTAAGGCAGATAATTTTGATGAGGCTAAAGCGATGATGAAAAATGCTTTAGAAAATATAGATGATGGATACATCAGCAAATTTGAATTGCTGAATGCCATGATTATTGCACGTACAGAAGGGGTTAAAAAATACAAAGAAGCCTTAAACTATTTGGCTTTGACGTATAGTTCAACTGCAGAAGGTAGAGAGGCAGCCCAGTTGTTAGAAACCGTAATACCTGCGTTAGAAGCGAAACAATTTGCAACAACCGATTCTAGTAATTGGAAAATTATAGTGGCTGTACCTACCAATAAAATAGCAGAATTTGCTAAAATTAAAGCAAATATGCAGCGTCTGGCTGGAATGGAAGCGGGCACAGGATTAAAGTTTACAGACGATTATTACCTCGTTACTGAGAAACTATATGTTTTGCACGGTTTCAAATCAAAAGTAGAAGCAGAACTAATCATTAGCCGATTGGGAGATGATTCAGTTTATATTCCTATTATGCAAGAGGATTATAGTGTTGTTCAGATTAAAAAGAATATAAATGAATACCGCGTTCCAGGCAATGTGGAACCATAAATAACGTTTTTGTAATGTTTGAAAAATCAATAAAAAAAGCAAAAGGAACAGGATTAGATTTGTTGGGACAAACAAATCGTATTGTAGAAGGAACAACGATCAAAGGGAATATTGAAGCTATTGCAGATATTCGTATCGATGGAGTTATTGAAGGAAATGTAGAGGTAAAAGGACGTTTAGTATTAGGCCCAATTGCTCGAATAAAAGGAGATATTCGTTGTGAAAACAGCGAAATTGAAGGAGAAATTGAGGGGAATATTGTGGTTAATGATTTGCTTACCGTGAAATCTACGGCAAAAATAAAAGGAGATATAAAAGTCGGACGATTAGCTGTAGAACCTGGGGCAAAAATTGATGTAAAATGCCAAATGGTAGGTTGTGACACCGTGTCATAATGAAGGAAAATAAATCACCAAATAAATGGTTAACTTTGATAAATATCCCTTTTCAAATGGGTGTAATTATCTATTTATCCCATCTTTTAGGGGTTTGGTTGGATGACAAATATGGATTTCAAGCAGCTATTGCAAATAAAATTTGTACTTTATTGGGAGTAGGTTTAGCTTTGTACCAAGTAATTAAACAAGTCAATCAGTTAAATAAATAAAAGAATGGACAAAGAAACTTTACATATTGGGTTAAAACTCTTTATTGGTTTAGTGGTAGTTTTTGCCTTGCATTATGCAGTTGTAGCTTTTACGGATGCGGGAGAATCTTTGATGGATTTAGGGTATAGTTTAGAAAAATTTTATGGATTTGAATTTTTGTTTTCAATCGCCCTCTTTTTTTCTATGTTTGCAATCAAAAATAGTTTGCCAAATAATTTAGGATTTGTCTTTTTAGGATTCATTACTTTACGGCTTATTGCAAGCTATTTATTTGCGAAAAAAGGACTAGATAGTGAAGCGGTTGTAGAAGGGTTTAAATACAATTTTTTAGTAATTGTATTGGTTTTCCTTGGAGGTGACGCATTTGTAGCCTATTCCGTTTTGAATAAGAATATTATATCAAAATAAACTAAATAAAAAAAAGTTTCGTATAAGGGTATGATAATACAAGATTTATTGTACTTTTGCACAAAATTTTAAGAACCAAAATATTCAAGAAGTTAAGATATGGTGACTCTCAAGAAATCACTGAATTTATTAGCAGCTGTATTATTTACAGTGTCGTCAGTATTTTCGTATGCTCAAACTACTACTCAAAAACTTGAAAACTCAATTCAAGATACTGAGAAATCTATTGAAACAACCCTTGAAGTAGTTGAAGGGGTGGAAGTAGAAAACCAAGCTGAAATGACGCAAGCTGATAAAGTTCAAGCTCATATTACGCATCACTTAGCAGATGATTATTCATTTGTTTTCTTTTCAGATGAAGCAACAGGTGAAAATTATGGTTTTCCATTGCCTGTTATTTTAATTGACAACGGTCTTAAAGTCTTCATGTCGTCAGAATTTGACTACGGAAAAAAAGTAGTTGAAAAAGACGGACAGTTTTACAAGTTATACCACGGTAAAATTTACAAAACAGACGCAGCAGGTACTATCGTGTACGACGAAGCACATCATGCAACAAATGAGAAGCCACTTGATTTCTCAATTACAAAGAACGTCGCTTCTTTGTTTTTTACTACAATTTTAATGTTTGTCCTTTTCTTGGGATTAGCAAAAACATATAAAAAAGGGCCTAACAATTTGCCGAAGGGAATTGCTAGAGGTTTAGAACCTTTAGTTATTTATGTTCGCGATGAGATGGCTGTACCTAATATTGGTAAAGCAAAATACAAAAAGTTTATGCCGTATTTACTGTCTGTATTCTTCTTGATTTTCCTTTTGAATATTTTAGGATTAACTCCTCTAGGATTTAATGTTACAGGTAGTATTTCAGTAACCGCATGTTTGGCAATTTGTACTTTTGTTATCGTACATTTTTCTGCGAACAAAGACTATTGGAAACACATGTTCTGGATGCCAGGTGTACCCGTGCCAATGAAGCTTATGCTTATGCCAATTGAGATTTTAGGTGCAATAATTAAGCCATTCTCTTTAATGGTGCGTCTATTTGCTAATATCACAGCAGGACACTCGGTAGTATTCGGATTAATTGCGATTATTTTCGTAATGAAAGAAAGCCTTGGAACAGGTGGAGCGATTGGAATTGGATTTTTCCTTTCTACGTTCTTAGTTGTCTTAGAAGTTTTAGTTGCTTTCTTACAAGCGTTCATCTTCACTATGTTGTCATCTTTATTTATTGGAATGGCTGTAGCAGATCACGATCACGAAGAAGCACATCATTAAGAATAGAAAATTAAAGAGTAAAAATAAATTTGTTTAATTAATATTAAATTCAATACTATGACAATTCCAACTATCATTGGTGCAGGTTTAATCGTAATCGGAGCTGGTTACGGATTAGGTAAAATTGGTTCTTCTGCAATGGACGCTATTGCTCGTCAACCAGAAGCTGCTGGAAAAATCCAAACTGCAATGATTATCATTGGAGCATTATTGGAAGGTTTAGCATTCGGTGCTTTAATCTTAGGTAAATAATCCAAGTTAGTACAAAGAGTTTATCTGTGACGGTTGGTTGCAGGTAAACTTCTTATTTTAATTAAACAAAATCAGGTATAAAAAGTATAATTTTAGATAATGGATAAGTTAATTAACGATTTCAGTTTTGGACTATTTTTCTGGCAACTAATTATCATGATAGTAATTGTTGTTCTCTTAGGAAAATTCGCGTGGAAACCAATTGTAAATGCTTTAGAAGCTCGTGAAGAGGGTATTACTGATGCATTAGCAGCGGCAGAAAACGCTAAAAGAGAAATGGCTAATTTAAAAGCAGATAACGAAAAGTTATTAGTTGAAGCTCGTGCTGAGCGTGATTCTTTACTAAAAGAAGCTCGTGAGATCAAAGAAAAATTGATTGCTGAGGCTAAAACGGAAGCAGAAGCCCAAGGAGAGAAATTAATCGCTCAGGCAAAAGCTACTATTCAAAGTGAGAAAGCTGCGGCTATTCTTGAGTTAAAAACACAAGTTTCATCAATTTCAATTGAAATCGCTGAAAAATTATTGAAAGATCAATTATCGAACAAAGAAGCTCAAACTAAATTAGTTGAGAAAATGTTGGATGATGTAAAATTAAACTAATATCACTATGGTAAGCACTAGAGCTGCGGCACGTTATGCAAAAGCAATGCTTGAGGTTTCTTTAGAAAAAGGAAATGTTGATGCTATCAATACAGATATGATCCTTATTTCTCAATCAATAGCTCAAAGCAGTGAATTGAAAGCGTTTCTTGTGAATCCTATTGTTAAGGATCAGTTGAAGTTAAATGCTTTATTAGAAGTATTTGCCTCTGTAAACGAAGGAACAAAAGAGTTATTCAACGTACTACTTGCAAATAAGAGATTTGAAATTTTAGGCGCGATTGCGTTAGAATTTCAAAAACAATACGATTTGCACAAAGGTATTGAGAAAGTAACTGTTACTACAGCAATGCCTATTGATGCTAGTATAGAAGCGAAGGTGTTAGATAAAGTGAAAACTTTAGCTCCTGGAAAAGAGATTGTAATTACCAATGTTGTTGATGAATCAATTTTAGGAGGATTCATCTTGAAAATTGGCGATATGCAATACAATGCTTCTTTAGCAAATCAATTACAAGTATTAAAAAGAGAATTAATTAAGTAAAAAAATCACCGCACGAATTTTCGTGTAAAAACATAGATAAAAATGGCGGACATTAAACCAGCTGAAATATCAGCGATTTTAAAGAAACAATTATCTGGATTTAGCTCTGAGGCTTCTTTAGAAGAAGTGGGTACAGTACTAGAAGTAGGAGATGGAGTTGCTCGTGTTTACGGGTTGACAAATGCGGAGTACGGAGAGCTAGTTGTATTAGACAACGGATTAGAAGCAATGGTACAAAACTTAGAAGCAGATAATGTAGGTATTGTATTGTTAGGTTCTTCTGTTGGTGTAAATGAAGGTACAACTGTAAAAAGAACAGGTCGTATCGCTTCTCTACGAGTAGGAGAGAAAATGGTAGGACGTGTTGTAAATACGTTAGGATTGCCAATTGATGGTAAAGGCCCTATCGAAGGTGATTTATATGAAATGCCATTGGAGCGTAAAGCACCAGGTGTTATCTACCGTCAACCGGTAACTGAACCTCTACAAACGGGTATTAAAGCAATTGATGCTATGATTCCTGTCGGACGTGGACAACGTGAGTTAGTTATTGGTGACCGTCAAACTGGAAAAACAACGGTTTGTATCGATACAATTCTTAATCAAAAAGAATTTTATGATGCAGGTCAACCTGTTTATTGTATCTATGTTGCTATTGGTCAAAAAGCTTCAACTGTGGCTGCTATTGCAAAAACATTAGAAGAAAAAGGAGCAATGGATTATACAATCATTGTTGCGGCTAACGCATCAGATCCTGCGCCAATGCAAGTTTATTCTGCTATGGCAGGTGCTGCTATTGGAGAGTATTTCCGCGATACAGGTCGTCCAGCATTGATTATTTATGATGATTTATCTAAACAAGCAGTTGCTTACCGTGAGATGTCTTTGATTTTAAGAAGACCACCGGGACGTGAGGCTTACCCTGGAGACGTTTTCTACCTTCACTCAAGATTGTTAGAAAGAGCAGCTCGTATTATTGGAGATGATGATATCGCTAGAAACATGAACGACTTACCAGAGTCAATTAAACCATTCGTTAAAGGTGGTGGTTCATTAACAGCTTTACCTATCATTGAAACACAAGCGGGTGACGTTTCTGCTTATATTCCAACAAACGTAATTTCGATTACAGATGGACAGATTTTCTTAGAGTCTGATTTATTCAACTCAGGGGTACGTCCTGCAATTAACGTAGGTATTTCTGTATCTCGTGTTGGAGGTTCTGCTCAAATTAAATCAATGAAAAAAGTAGCAGGTACTTTAAAATTGGACCAAGCTCAATTCCGTGAATTAGAAGCATTCGCGAAATTTGGTTCTGATCTAGATGCAGCTACGATGAATGTTATTTCAAAAGGACAAAGAAACGTTGAAATCTTAAAACAAGCAGTAAACGATCCTTGTACAGTTGAAGATCAAGTAGCAATTATTTATGCGGGATCTAAAAACTTATTGAGAAATGTTCCTGTAAACAAAGTAAAAGAGTTTGAGAATGATTTCTTAGCAGCTCTTAACTCGCGTCACAGAGATGTTTTAGATCAATTGAAAGTAGGTAAATTCGGAGACGAACAAACTAGCGTTTTAGAGAAAGTAGCTAAAGAATTAGCTTCAAAATATTAAGAATTTTTTGAAAGAGTATAGGCTTATCTAAAGCTTATTCTCTTTCTGAATTATATACGTTTTTAAATGGCAAATCTTAAAGAAATACGCAATAGGATTTCTTCTATTGGATCTACAATGCAGATTACTTCTGCGATGAAAATGGTATCTGCGGCAAAATTGAAAAAAGCAACAGATACGATTACTGCTATGCGTCCTTATTCAGAGAAGCTAACTGAGATTATTCAAAATGTTAGTTCTACTTTAGAAGGAGAGAATTCAGGTGTATATTCGCAAGTTAGAGAGGTAAAAAATGTATTGTTTATTGCAGTAACTTCAAATAGAGGGTTATGTGGTGGTTTCAATGCTAACATTATTAAGCAAATTAATATATTAGCGAATACGAGTTACAAAGGAACAAAGATTAGTGTATTGACGATTGGAAAGAAAGGAAATGATATCCTTAAGAAATCTTTTAACATAGTTGATAATCAAAGTTCTTTATATGATCATTTCGATTTCGAACATACAGCTGTAATTGCTGAACATGTTATGGATGCTTTCGTGAATGAGAAATATGATTCTATTCAAATTATATACAATCAGTTTAAGAATGCAGCTACACAACTTGTTGTTACGGAGCAATTTTTGCCATTATTGCCAATAGAAACTGATGCAGCTGCAGCACCATCTGATTATATTTATGAGCCTTCCAAAGAGGAAATCATAGAAACGCTAATTCCTTTGTCGTTAAAAACGCAATTGTTTAAAGCTATCGCTGACTCTGTAGCTTCAGAACACGGTGCTCGTATGACGGCGATGCACAAAGCAACAGATAATGCGAAGGAATTGAGAAACGACTTGAAATTAAGTTATAATAAAGCACGTCAGGCGGCGATTACAAATGAAATTTTAGAGATTGTTGGAGGTGCAGAAGCATTGAACAACTAATCACAATTGACTATACTTTTAAAAGGTGTCCTTAGGGGCGCCTTTTTTGTTTTAGGACAGTTTTAGGCGTTGTTTTACTAATTTGTATATTTCTCGATGTCAAAAGTAAAAAAGGTTTTTAAACCAGCTAATAACAAGAAAATAGGCGGCGTTTACTGTTTTGTTCGATTGCTAAAAGAGAATTTATTACCTTAAAGGTTTGTTGGTTCTGTCTATAACTAAAAAAAGCTCGGACAGGCCGAGCTTTTTAATTGTATCAATAGGATTTGTTATTCAAAATAAATACTGTCAATTAACAACTCGTACGCTGAATCTTTTCCTGTTTTAAGTGCAAATACATCCCCACTGCCTGTGGTATTGTATTCAGTAGCAGATAAATCTAAGGTAAGTTTCACCCACTGATTTCCGGTGTTAATTGTACCTGTATACTGGTTACTAGTAAATTTAGTAAGAGTTAAATTTGAGCTAGCTACTATTCCTGCATTAAACGGATCAAAACCAGAAGCTTTATGTACATTGAATGAAAGTGATTTGGCTGCTGCAGTTCCTTTTACCCAAACAACTAGTTTTGTTTTTCCCGCAGGAACTTGTTTGTTGGTTACCACAAATACAAAATCATTCGCAGTTGGGGTGCCTGAAATTTTTAGGGCGTCCTTTCCATTTCTTCCTTGTCCTGGTGCGTGTGTAGCATAGGGTTTCAATCCTATAGTAGTTAAGTTTGCCGTGAAAGAGCTCCAATCGTTGAAGTTAGTAACAAAATCTTGAGCCCCTGGTTCTGGATCAACAGGATCAGTACCTCCGTCCTCTACGGGAGTTCCATCTTCAAAGCGAATCTCATCGATAACTAAATCATAGTCAGCTTCACCTCCGTTTCTAAAGCCAATAAAGGTTCCCGTGCCTGCTTTGTGATAATCTCCGTTTAAAGAGCTTAAATCAAGTGTTACCTTAACCCATTTATCGTTCGTATTAATAGCTCCACTATAATTGTTAGTTGTATTGCCTGAAGGGACATTATTAAACTCCGTTTCTGTCATATTAGGTTGAATAGTCTTATTTGCGGTTAAGTTTTCGATGTTATACGCATAATAATTTACTCCGTTCGCTTTATGGATGTTAACAGATAAGGATTTAGCTGAAGTTCCTTTTACTAAAAAAGAAATTTTGGTTGCATCCGTAGGCATTTTGACTTTTTCTACAGAGAATAAAAACCCATTTTTAGCTCTTCGCCCTTGAACAGCGAGCCCAGTAGAATTATTCCACCCTTTTCCTTCAGCTTTTTTAGCCATAGCATCACTCAACGCATTATTGAAGATTACACGCAAGAATCCATCCCAATCTTCAAAATCAGCTCCTGGGAAAGCTAAGAATTTACCTAAAGTAATATCCTCTTCTCCTGGATCAACTGGAGTATCACCAAAAGGTTGCTCTGTTAGGTTGATATCTTCTAACGTACGTGGGTAGAATTGAAGTGTAGTGCCAAATACGTCTACAATACCAGTTATTCTTCCACTGTATTTTGTGATTTCGTAAGGCACAAAATCTTGAGAGTACTTGCTTGTTCTAATGAAAAAACTATTGTTTTTTGCATCTACCATCTCTCTTAAGGTTTGACCCTGTGTATCTGTATCTTTCTCGTCATACAGTTTTTTTCCAATTAGATTGCGGTTGAACTGTACACCTGTAACAGTTACAAGTTTACCTTTCAAATCTGCTGCGTTGTTCTTTAATTCCTCAAGTGTAACAACATTGATGTATTTATTGATATCTTCAGGCTTACAAGACTTACTTACATATTTTACAACCGATCCTTTAGGAATCGTTCCGGTGTATTTGTTCCCGCTTGCCGTTGTGTGAATTCCACCACCAATGTTTAATAAACCAAAGCTATTGTTGAAGTATAAACCACCTAACTTCACGTAAACAGTTGTTCCAGGAGGGTATAGGGCAAAAGAAGCGCTATTTTCTATATTAATGATCGCTACTTTTTGTGTTTTTTTGTCAACAATATGTAGTTTGTTGTGAAAGTTTCCGCCTTTATCACTCGATACTACAACCCCTTCGATAATATCTTTGGGATCCTTACTATACGGTTTTACAGTCTCTTCTGCTAGTAAATATACTTCATCAATGGTAATGTTCCCTTTCCATTGAGGTTCATCACATCCTAGAGTAGGAACCGAGAAGTCGTCGTTTTTCGCACAACTCGAAAGCAATAGCCCCGTAAGTGCTGTAAAAAATATTGATTTAAATAGTGTTTTCATAATTAAAAGGAATTAGAAGTTGTAATAAACATTTACAAAAAAGTTACGACCATATCCGTAAAAGTACTTGTTGCCAAAGGGATTGTATGGACCATTGTTGCGCGCTACTTCTTGCGCGTAATTTCCATTTCTTGCTTGTTCAAATCCTCCTGTTTTGTATTCTTTATTAAATACATTATTAATAGACGCAAAGAATCCGATGGTATTTCGGTTTGCCAATCGCCAAGATTTCCCTCCTGTAATATTTACAATGGTGAAATCAGCCAATTTCTCTTGTTTTAAGATGTCGTGTAGTTTGTCATCTGTTAAATCTGAAAAAGGTTGGCCTGGTGTTTCAGGATTTAGTACAAAGTTGCGGGTTCTGCGTATCGCAGATACATCCGTATAGGCATCCGCCATATAGTTTAGATTTGCACCAATATACCAGAATTTAGGGTCTCTATATTCTAAACCAATCGATAAGGCCGTTTGTGGTCCATTTGAAAGCTTGTATTTATTTAAGGCAGTTTCGCCATAATCAAAAGTTTTAGCTAAATTATCGGAAGACAAATTGACATTGGGATTACTAGTATAAAAGGCTTGTCCTAGGGCCGCAGCAGCTGTCGCTTTTAGAGTGGATGTGATTTGGTATTCTGCACCAAGTTCAAAGCCTAATTGTCTTTTGTCTACTCCTGTTAAAATTTCAGATACAAAACTACTTCCGTCATTGTAAAGCTCTCCGTTTTCATCCAAAAGACCAACGCCGTTAGCAAAATAAAAGTTAATTTCTGTACTATTTTTAATTTCTGAAATATAGCCTGTAACTCTTGCTTTTAATTTAGGTGTACGTAAAATATAGCTACCATCTATACTAAAAATATCTTCTTTTTGAATATCGGGTACAATGAAATTGTTTACTCTAACATTGGCAAATGTATTTTTGATAGAAGGAGCTTGATTGTAATACGCTATATTCAAATCAAGGGCGTGTTTACTTGTAATGTGATACGTAGCCCCACCTTTAAAACCAAAGTTTACAAAATCTATATACCCACTTTTTCCATATGAATGATCCATATAAATTGGATTTTTGTATAATCCCTCTCTTTCATAGTTGGTATAACCAATGTTTTGAGAAAGGTAAAAATCGAACTTATCATAATCGAAAACAAATTGGGTGAAAACATCAAGAATATCTGCATTTAACTTGTAATTATAGCCAAATTTATCCCCTTCTTTTACGATTCGGTTTGGGTTATTAGCATCCTTATCTTGTAAAGGACCATTTTCTTGATACGTATCTTTATCTTCATAGTACCATCCTCCTAATAAATCAACCAATTTTTGGTAGTTACTAGAGATAAGCTTTCTGTAATTTACCCCTGCGTCAAAGGTGATATTACTATCTAACTTTGTTTTGAATGCAGAATTAAAAGAAAATATTTTTTCTTGTTGTCTGTCTTCGTATAAAACAATTTTGCTTCGACCGTCAAATTGAGTGTTAATATTGTAAATATTGCCCCAATCTATTTGGCCACCGTTGCGAAAACTTTCTCTGTTGGCATCGGCACTATTTAATAGTGATACTGTTTTTGATTTAAATGGATCGCCTTCAGGTATATTTTTGAACTCAGCGGGTGACATTCCCCAATATTGAGCATCAATTTGCGATAAATAATTACTTGGTAAATTTTTGTAGTGGGCTGGATCTGGATTTTGGTTGTCTTGATAACCCAAGCGGCTATCTGCAATATGACCAAACTGATAAGACGCTGTAGAAGTTAGCGTACTAGTTTCACTTAGGTTCCAGTAGTGCGTTAGCATAAAGATAGGTTGTTCAATCTCTCTATAACGAGAGTTTCTCTTGTCTCCTTCTTGCCATCCCCAATACGAATTGTATTTAAAGCCTTTGATATCGGCTTGTTCTTGTGTGATTGGCGAGTTCTTTGCTCGTTTGTTTTTAGCGTAAATAGCAGAAAAGTTAAGACTGTGATCGTCGTTAAATTTTTTTTCTACAGCAGCAAAGAATGAAAGCGCATCGTAATTACTACCTTCCCAATATCCTTCTTTAGCGCCTCGGTATGAACCTGCTACTGAATACGCCCATCCATTTTTATTCAATCCAGAAGAATGGATGAAGGTTGGACGCCACGTATAGTTGGTGTTTGAACCAGAAAAACCAATACGAGATCCTTTTCTTAGATGGGAAGCTCGGGTAGAAATGGCTTGGGTTCCCAAAATGCCCCCAAACGTATAATCGGAAGGTGTTGATCCCGATGAAAACTCTTGGTTTCTCATCGCATCATTTAATCCACCCCAATTTCCGAATTGTGGTCGGCCATCCAAGACGCGGTTCATCACAATTCCGTTGATTAACGTTTTTCCATACTCGTTGTTCAATCCGCGTACTCTAAAGAACGATTGTCCCCAGTTGAAAGCGGCAACTTGCTGGAACGGATCTTTCGTTGCTTGTAATAATCCAGATGAAGTATCCGAACCGGAATTGTCATCGCTAAGATCATTTTCAGTCAAGGTAATAAAGCCAATTTGTGCTTGTGTTACCAAATCTTCTTCTATGAAAATCTCTCCTAAATCAATGGTTTGATTAGTTTCTGAGTCAATCGGAAACTGTTGACTGAGAAATCCTGGATAGGATATGACAACAATTTGGCTTCCTGATTGATTGTTTTCAAGAATAAAGATTCCTTCACCGTTAGTTAAAGTGGAAATGTTCGTGCCAACAACTCTTGCAACTACCGCATTGATAGGTGCCCGTGACTTGGCGTCGAGTACTTTCCCTTTAATTTCGTGATTGCTTTGTGCAAACGTAAACGTCGATGTAGCATAAAGCAAAACAAATAAAAGTTTCCTCATAAGTGCTAGTATATATTAAAGTGCTAATGCAAAAAGTTAGTATACTTTTCACATAACAAAGTTAATTTTTTAAGCTAAAATATGCTATTTTTGTAGGTAGTATTTTCAATACATTACAGTAACTTAATAGTAATATGGTGAAAAAAATAGTTTTGATTTTGTTTTGTGTGTGGTTTAGTGTTTCTAGCGCACAAGAAAAAAAATATCAAGTTCACACAATAGCCTTCTATAATTGTGAGAATCTGTTTGATACGATTCGTGATCCTAAGATTTATGACGAAGAATGGACGCCTAATGGCGCTCAAGCTTGGACAAAAAAGAAGTATGAAAAAAAGATCGAGAACCTAACACGCGTGATGTCGCAAATAGGCACAGATGAAAATCAGTTTATGCCAACAATTATTGGTTTGGCAGAGGTTGAAAATAGAGGCGTATTGGAAGATTTGATTCGTGCCCCAGCTATGGTGCCTGGTACTTATGATATAGTACACTACGATTCTCCAGATCGCCGTGGCATCGATGTTGGATTATTATACAATAAAAAGCATTTTGTGCCAACTAGTACTTCAAAGCACGCCTTGTATATTTACGATCAAAACAAGAAATCAAAAGGAACGGACAATTCTGCAAAACGCATTTATACCCGTGATCAATTATTAGTTACAGGGCTGTTAGATGGAGAGGAAGTGCATTTTATTGTCAACCACTGGCCATCAAGAGTAGGTGGAGAGAAGGCAAGTAGCCCAAATAGAGAAGCTGCAGCTGCGTTAAATGTAAAAATCATCGATTCTTTGCAAACAATTAATCCAAAGGCCAAAGTGATTACGATGGGCGATATGAATGATGGGCCTTATAATAACAGTATTAAAAAAGTATTACAAGCAGAAGGAGATAAAAATGAGGTAAAACCACAAGGCATTTTTAATCCTATGGAAAAAATGTCCAAAGAGGGGTTAGGAACCTTGGCCTACCGTGATGCTTGGGATATATTTGATCAAATGTTGCTGACAGAAGCGTATTTACAAGAAGGATATGATTCATGGAAATTTTGGAAAGCTCGCATATTTAAAAAACCGTTTATGGTACAATCCGCTGGACAATACAAGGGATATCCTTTGAGAAATAGCAATAGTGAACCTGGTTTTAGTGACCACTTTCCCGTGTATATATATTTAGTAAAAGAACAACAATAAGAGAAGAAGAGAGTGCCCAAAAGGATACTCTCTTTTTTTTGGTTGAAAAGGAGGTTTATTCTATAGAACTGTTATCCTCAAATCGAATTTCATCAACTACTAAATTGTAGTCACTAGCAATGGTTTTTGTTTTTCCCCCAAAGCGAAACGTTAGTAAATCGCCTTGTCCTGATGTATTGTAATCAAAACCTTGTAGGTGTAGAATGATTTTAATCCATGCACCCTTCGTGTCAATAGTACCCTTGTATAGGTTGGTTGAGCCGGTAGAGAAAATAATTTTACTTTGTTCGATATTTTCTAGGTTAAAAGCAATAGATGCCCCAGTCGCATCATATACATTGATGGATAAAGATCTTGCGCTTGCTGTGCCTTTCAATAAGAATGAAATAGCAGTAGCATCTGGGGGCACTTGGATATTAGTTACAGTAAATGCATTATCTGTTTTAGTAGGTGAACCTCGAAAAGCCAATCCCGTCGAAGTGTTCCAACCTTCGCCAGGAGCTTGGGTGGCAAATTTTACACCACTTCGATTTAGAGAAGAGATAAAGTCTGTCCAATTTTCAAAGTCGGATCCTGGAAATGCCATTTCTTTTCCGGGTTCTACGGGAATTGCTTCGGTTGTTTCCGGATCTACTGAAGTATCTGCAAAGGAACTTTGATCTAGTTTTAAATCGGCTAAGGTTCTAGGATAAAACTGAATCTGTGTATTGAATGGATCCGCGATACCTGTTACTGTACCTGCGTTTTCTGTTATACTATAATCAACAAAATCTTTGGTTAACTTGCCCGTTCGAATATAGAAACTATGGCCTTGTTGGTCAACCATTTTTCTGAGGGTATAACCCTGTGCATCGACTTCTTTAGGGTCATAGAGTTTTTTGCCAATTAAACGGCGATCAAATTGGACGTTTTGTATCGTTACTAATTTACCCACATATTTTTCGATATTGTTTTTTAATTCTTCAAGCGTTAGAAGTGTGTTGTATGGTTCAAAATTAGCCACAGGATTACAGTATTTCTGGATGTGTTTGGCAAGGGCGTTTTTAGCTATACTACCGATGTACTTTTTGCCTTTGGAAGAGGTGTAAATACCACCGCCAAGGTTTAATTTACCATAACTGTATGTGCAATATAAACCGCCTAATTGGAGGAGAATTTTTGTTCCGGGTGGATATTCCGTAAAGGATGCCGCCATTTCTAGATTGACAACAACAGGGAGTTGCGTTTCGGCATCTACAAGATATAATTTATTGTAAAAATTACCTCCTTGGTCACTAGATACAACGATGCCCATCAAGACATCCTCTTCATTACCCGGATAGAGTTGAATGAATTCATTGGCTAAATGGTAAATTTTTTCGATTGGTGTATTGGGTTCAAGAACTGGATCAGAGCAGTCGAGGGAGGGAATGGAAAAGTCATCATTGTTGGCGCAGTTTACAGCGAGTAAACTCACTAAACTAGCATAAACTAGGGATTGTAGTGCTGTTTTCATAGGAATCAGATTAAAAATTATAATACGCTTGAAAAAAAAAATTACGTCCATACCCATACCAATATTTATTGCCAAAAAGAGTATGGTTGTTTTTAGTTCTTTCCGCTTCTTGTGCATAGGTTGCATTTCGCGCTTGTTCAAATCCACCAGTTCGATAGGATACCTGAAGCAAATTTTGCAATGAGATTAAAAGTCCAAGTATAGAGCGATTATGTAATCGCCACGATTTGCCTCCTGAAATAGATAATAACGGAAAAGCAGGAAGTTTTTCTTGTTTTAAAATGCGCCGTAGTTCATCTGCGGTAAGAGTATTAAAAGGATGATGCGATTTTTCTGGATCGAGTATAAAGTTTTCCGTTCTTTTTAATGCAGAGACACTCACATAAGCATCTGCAAAATAATTTAGTGTTGCATTGATAAACCAAAAGGCGGGCGCTTTGTATTCTATACCTAAGGATAGAGCTGTTTGAGGACCATTAGATACTTTGTATCGATTGAGCCTTGTTTGTCCATAATCTAGGGGTTTGCGCAACGTATTATTACTTAAATAAAGCAGTGGATTGTTGTTGTAATAGGCTTGTCCTAAGCTTGTTGCGGTGTTTATTTTTATCGTTGGAGTTAATTGATAGGTTGCACCCCATTCAAGGCCTATATGCCGTTTGTGGATTGGGGTTATTATTTCAGCTACAAATGCGCCTTTTGCATCACTAATAGCTATCCCTTCCGTATAATAGAAATTGATTTGGGAGCTATTTCTGATTTCAGTAAAATAACCCGTTAAACGCGTTTGTAAACGCGAGGAGCGGAAACGATAACTTCCATCGATACTAAAAATAGTCTCTTGTTTGAGCTGCGGAAGGATTGTATTGTTAATTCGAGGGTTTATAAAGGTATTTTGGATAGAAGGCGCTTGATTGTAATAGGCAATAGAACTTTGTATTAGATGTTTACCAGAAATATAATAGGTAAAACCGCCTTTCAAGCCAATTGTATTGAAAGTAATAGGTTCACTTTTCCCTAGCGACTGTGTAGCGTAAAGTGGGTTTTTGTACAAACCATCTCTTTGATAGGATGTATAATTTAAACGTTCAGCAACATAAAAGTCAAACTGATTATACGTAAATACAAACTGAGTGAATACATCCAGGACATCAGAAAAAATGGAATAGTTATACCCATATTTGTCTCCTACATAAACGGATCTATTTGGATGATTCAAATCGCTATCTTGAAAAGGTAGAGGTTCAAAAGTATCGATGTCTTTGTAGTAGCTTCCTCCTAATAAGTCAATAACTTTTTTAAAATTGGACGATGTAAGTTTACGATAATTTACTCCTATATCTAACGTAATATGATCCGTCAATGAAGCATTGAATGTTGTATTAAATGAAAATATTTGATCTTCTTGTCGGTCTTCATATAGGATGATTTTACTTTGCTCATTAAAGCTTTTATTTTTTTTGTAGATATCCGACCAATTAATTTGTCCTCCTTGAGCGAAATGGATTTGTGCTTCATTGGCTTGGGCTAGGCTACCCAAAGTGGCAATTTTAAAAGGATCATCATTTGGTAAGGCATTGAACGCCTCGGGAGGCATTTGCCAATATTGCAATTCAATTTGATTGAGATAATAACTAGGTGAATTTTTGTAATAAGCGGGATCTGGATTGAGATTGTCTTGATAATCCAATCGGCTATTGGCTAGATAGCCCAATTGATACCCAACGGTTGTCGTTAAATTACTCCTTCCTCCGAAGTTCCAATAATGGGTCAACATCAGCAGAGGCTCATTGATCTCTTTGTAGCGTGCATTGCGTTTTTTTCCCTCTTGCCATCCCCAATATGAGTTATAAGTAGGCCCTTTTAAGTCCGTTTGTTCGGTAGTATTAGATGAATTCTTGGCACGTTTATTTTTAGCGTAAATACCAGTTAAATTCAGACTGTGTTTTTCATTTATTTTTCTTTCAACCGCAATAAAAAAGGACAAAGCATCGTAGTTGGTTCCTTGCCAATACCCTTCTTTTGCTCCTCGATACGACCCTGAGATAGAATAAGCCCAATTGTTGGGCTGTAGCCCAGAGGAATGGCTAAAAAAGGGGCGCCAATTGTAGTTGGTATTTGCACCAGAAAAGCCAATTCTCGTCCCCTTTCTCAAATGTGAAGCCCTTGTCGAGATGGATTGCGTTCCTAAAATACCACCAAACGTATCACTGGAAGGGGATGACCCTAGAGAAGAAGTCTGATTTCTCATCGCATCATTTAATCCACCCCAATTACTCCATTGCGGACGGCCATTGTATAGTTTGTCCATCACGATGCCGTTGATAAGAGTTTTTCCATATCCATTGTCTAGGCCGCGTAAACGATAAAAACTTTGACTCCAAGAATAGGCCGCAGCTTGTTGAAAAGCATCTTTTGTCGCTTGTAATAAACGGGCAGAAGTTTCGGAGTTTAAGTTTTCCTCCTCCAGCTCATTTTCGGTTAAGGCAATTAGACCTAATTGTTCGATAGAAGCGAAGTCTTCCTCTAGTAAAATGGCACCTAAATCGATCGAATTCGCTGCGATACTTTCAATAGCTAATCGTTGGGTTATAAAACCGGAGTATGTAATTTCAATTTCAAAAGACTCAGATTTTTGTGGATATATGGTAAAGAGGCCCTCTGGGTCTGTGGTGATAAATATATTTGTTCCAAGTACTCGAACAACAGCAGCTTCAATAGGTAAACGAGATTTAGCATCAAGAACCTTTCCTTTAAGTTCCTCTTTGTGCTGAGCTAGAATTAAAGTGAAGGGAAATAACAAGAATAAAGTAAGGACTAGTTTTTTCATAAATGACATGGAATTAAAGTACGGGCACAAGTATTGATTTATTTCACATAAAATTAAGTTTTTATTGCGTTATTGTTTAATTATAATTAACTTTATTGAATAAATGATATAAAAATGAATGAAATAGGATATAAATATTTGAAAAAGGTAGTTTTTTTTACACTTCTTTCTATAGGTCATGGAAGAGCACAGGAGAAACAATATCAAATTCGAACGATTGCTTTTTACAATTGTGAAAATTTATTTGACACCCTTCGCAATCCAGAAATTTACGATGGAGATTGGACACCAAATGGCTCGCAGGCTTGGACTAAAAGTAAGTATGAAAAGAAGATTAAAAATTTAGCACTGGTTATGGCGCAAATAGGAAGAGATGAAAATCCGAATAGTCCCACAATTATTGGTGTTGCAGAAGTGGAAAATAGACAAGTTTTAGAAGATTTGATACGTACACCTGTATTGCAAACAGGTGATTATGGGATTGTCCATTTTGATTCCCCCGATAAAAGGGGAATCGATGTAGGCTTGTTATATGCAAAAAAGAACTTTGTTGTTTTTCAGACTTCTATCCATACCCTGTATCTCTATACTTCAGTGGTACAGGATAAGAGGAAAACCAGCAAAGAAAAGCGTATTTATACCAGAGATCAATTACTAGTTTCGGGCTTATTAGATGGGGAGGAAATTCATTTTATTGTCAATCATTGGCCTTCCAGAGTTGGAGGAGAGAAACGCAGCAGCCCTTATAGGGAAGCAGCAGCAGCTTTGAATATGAAAATCATCGATTCTTTGCAAAGGATTAACCCGCAAGCTAAAATTATTACCATGGGTGATATGAATGATGGGCCTTTTAATAGAAGTATAAAAAAAATATTGAAAGTCGAAGGCGAACGGATGAAGGTTCTGCCCCAGGGTTTGTTTAATCCCATGGAGAAAATGGCAAAGCGAGGTTTTGGCACTTTAGCGTATAGAGATGTTTGGGATATTTTTGATCAAGTCATCTTGACGGAGGCTTTTTTACAAGAGGGATATAATTCTTGGAGGTATTGGAAAGCACGCATTTTTCAGAAGCCATTTATGATTCAATCTACAGGTCAATATAAAGGGTATCCGTTGAGAAATAATACGAATGAACCAGGGTTTAGTGATCATTTCCCCGTATATGTTTACCTTATACGAGCAAGATAAAGGGGAGAATAGTAGAGAGAACCTTGAGGTTCACTCTACTTATTGAAAGAGTTTCTCTATAATTTCTTGTCCATAAACTTGAGATATTTTTTGAACAAAGAACTCAAAGCTAAAACTCGCTTCTTGATTCGCTTTGTCAGAGATGGTGCGAATTACACTGCAAGGAATGTTATATTCATAACAGACTTGTGCCACAGCAGCACCTTCCATTTCTACACAAAGTACTTCGGGAAGTGCTTGTTGTAAATTTTCTTTTTGTTGATCCGTTGAAAAAAACTGATCTCCACTGGCAATCGTGCCCAAATATACCTTAGGTTGTTGAATGGCAAATTTGCGCAATTCATCGGCAGCAATTTTGGTGGTTAGAACCTGAGGAGATAGAAAATTTTCAATTTGTCGTAGTACTTGATTCGAACGCAGTTCATTCGTTTCAAAATAGGTTTTGTTAAGTAAGGGAATTTCATATTTAGGACGTAAAGGAGATACATCCATATCATATTGAATGAGATCTTTCGCAACCACTACATCACCCACCTCTATATGAGGAGCAATACCACCTGCAACACCAATAAAAATAATCTCACTTACTCGAAAGTGTAACAATAAAGCAGAGGCCGTCGCTGAAGCAGCTACTTTGCCAATACGCGAATAGACAAGAACTACTTTTTGCTGACCAAGAAAACCTTGGTAATACGTGCGGTTTCCGATGGAATGGGCGGTTTTGTTTTGTAAAACACCTAGTATTCCTTCCACTTCTTGTGGAATAGCTCCCATGATTCCAATTATCTGTTCCTCCATATTGAATTTATATAAGAACCCAAAAGTAGAAATAATTGTTTAATTCAGAAGAGATATTCCAGTAATCATACCTGAATGATCCGAATGCAATATGGAGATACCTTAAACTTACCTGTTTTTTTTTGCTAATATGATAATTATATGGCTTTTTTTTGTTTCTTATAGCTAATAAGAAGGAATTGTGACGATGAAAAAAATCTTGAATCGGCCTATAAAAAAATAGTATCTTTACAGCGAAAATAGAGAAAATAATTCCTTGTTCTTTATGAGGATTAATGATATAAAATACAAATATATAAATGGCTTGTACAAATTGTTCAACGAAGACAGATAGTAATGGCGTACCTCGAGGGTGTCAGAGTAACGGAACATGCGGAACAGATAGCTGTAATAAATTAGCAGTTTTTGATTGGTTGTCAAATATGGTTTATCCAAATTCTGACAGCATTTTTGATATAGTTGAAGTTCGATTTAAGAACGGAAGAAAAGATTTTTACCGTTATTCTAGTGGATTAACTCTTGCAATGGGAGATATTGTTGCAACAGAATCATCACCAGGACATGATGTCGGTATTGTTTCATTGGTAGGAGAACTAGTTAAAGTTCAAATGAAGAAGAAAAAAGTGGATTCTGAAGGGGAAATCTTAAAAATATATCGAAAGGCAACACAAAAAGATATTGATATTTGGCAGGAAGTTCGCGAAAAAGAAGAGCCTGTTCGTATGAAAGCAAGAGAGATAGCTATCAGCTTAAGTCTTGAAATGAAAATATCGGATGTGGAATTTCAAGGAGACGGATCAAAAGCAACTTTTTATTATACAGCGAGTGAGCGCGTTGATTTTAGACAATTAATTAAGGAGTTTGCTAGAGAATTTAGCATCCGAATTGAAATGAAACAGGTGGGATTCCGACAAGAAGCGGCCCGTTTAGGAGGAATTGGATCTTGTGGAAGAGAACTTTGTTGCTCTACTTGGCTAACGGATTTCCGCAGTGTGAATACAGCTGCTGCACGTTATCAACAATTGTCGCTAAATCCGCAAAAATTAGCAGGGCAATGTGGTAAACTAAAGTGTTGTTTAAATTTTGAATTAGACACTTACTTGGAGGCAATAAAAGATATGCCCGATTCAGATACGAAATTATTGACTGTAAAAGGAATCGCATTTTGTCAGAAAATAGATATTTTTAAAGGACAAATGTGGTTTGCGTATGCAAATAATTCAGCAAATTGGTATGTATTGAGCACAGAGCACGTAAAAGAAATTTTGGAATTAAATGCTCAGAGTGAAAAAGGAAATGAATTAGAAAGCTATAGCGAAGATATTCCTTCGGATAAAGATCAATTCCAAAGTGCGGTTGAACAAGATAGCGTTACGCGTTTTGATCAACCTAAACGCAAGAGAAAAAACACAAAACCCAAAGCTAAAACTACCGAACGAGATGGAGCTGGAATATCCGCAAAAGCTGGGGAAAACAGAGAAACTTCTAATGATAAAGACGATAGAAAACGCAGACCGAAAATTAGAAATAAAAATGCAGATGGAAAAGAGAAATCTACGGCAACTGAAGGAGAACGCAAACTAGAAGGTAGAAATGAAGCTCGACCAGAGAGAAAACCGCAAGGAAAATCCGAAGATCGATCAGCTGCAAGACCAGAAAGAAAAGGGGATGCAAGATCAGAAGGAAGAACAGAGGCTAGGAATAAGGAACCTAGAAATGAAGTTCGACCAGAAAATAAACGGGTAAATAAAGAACCTAAAGGAGTGAATGAAAGAGGAAATCAACGAGAAAACGAGCAAGGGAGAGAGGAGAATGAGGGTACTACTCAAAAACCGCGTTCGAATAAACCGAAGCCAAGAAAACCTCGTCCTACTAACCCAAATAATAACGCAAATAATAAGCAAGAGGGTGAAAATAAATAGTCTTTATTTAGCTTTAAGTCTTTTGTTATTCCTGTGTGTCAGCTGTCAACAGGATAGCAAAGTAGTTTTTGACGAATTTCAATCAACGACGGGAATTTGGGATAAAAATGACGTTAAAACTTTCGTTTGGGATGTACAAGATACAGTGACTCCTGCTAATTTATTTATGAATCTAAGGGTAAATAACGAGTATCCTTATAGCAATATGTTTGTCATTTTTAAAATATATAAACCAAGTGCAGCGATTGTCATTGATACCATTCAATTTCAAATGGCTGATCCGAATGGAACCTTATTGGGAAATGGATTTTCAGATGTCAAGGAGAGCAAATTATGGTTAAAAGAGAACTATGTTTTTGATGAAAAAGGTAAGTATAAGATGACCTTGGAACAAGCCGTAAGAGATTTAGGAGACGTGGAAGGCGTACCTACTTTAAAAGGGGTGAGTGAAGTTGGATTTAGAATAGAAAAAGCAGAATAAGTTTTTTAAAATAGTATGAAAAATAAAAAACAAATGAATAAAAATGCAGCTGATTTCAAAAGCTATCTTGTTGGTTTTTGGATTGCTTTTTTGGGTCTTGGTGTAGCAATTATATTGTTTTTCCTTTGTGCTTCTTGGGGAGTCTTTGGAGCAATGCCTACGTTTGATGAATTGGAAAATCCATCGAGCAATGTAGCCACTGAAATTATATCTTCGGATGGTAAAACGATTGGCAAGTTTTACTTGGAAAATCGCGTACCCGTAAAATTTGAGGATTTACCGCCTCATCTTGTTCAGGCCTTAATTGCAACTGAAGATGAACGATTTTACGGTCACTCTGGAATTGATGCCAGAGGAACTTTAAGAGCCGTTACTTCTGTAGGAAGTAGTGGTGGAGCAAGTACAATTACGCAACAATTAGCTAAATTATTATTTCACGGGGAAGGTTCGCGAAATTTAATTAAGCGTATTGCTCAAAAAGCAAAAGAATGGGTAATTGCTGTTAAATTGGAACGTCAATATACCAAAGAGGAAATATTGACCATGTACTTGAATAAGGCTGATTTTGTCAATAATGCAGTGGGAATTCGTTCTGCTGCTAAAGTATATTTAGGGAAAGAACCCAAAGACTTAACGGTCGATGAGGCAGCGATGCTAGTGGGTATGTTGCAAAATCCAGCCTATTTTAACCCGGTTCGCAGACCAGAGCTCGTAGAAAAGAGACGTAATGTTGTTTTGCACCAAATGGCAAAGAATGACTTTATAACGCAAGAAGTGAGCCTTAAACTGCAAGAACAACCCTTGTCTTTGCTCTTTACACCAGAGAGTCATAGAGAAGGTATTGCTACCTATTTTAGAGAGTATTTACGCGATTATATGCGCCGTTGGGTGAAAGAAAATCCCAAAAAAGACGGTACTACGTATGATATCTATAGAGATGGATTAAAAATTTATGTTTCGATCGATTCACGCATGCAAAAGTATGCAGAAGAAGCGGTTCAGGAGCATATAGGTAATTTGCAGGAAGAGTTTTTTATTCAACAAAAAAAGAATAAGAATGCACCTTTCTACCATCTTTCAGAAGCTGATACAGAGTCGATATTAAATCGTGCGATGAAAACCTCTGAACGTTGGCGTCAAATGAAAGATCAAGGAAAATCAGAAGATGAAATCTTAAAATCGTTCAAAGTAAAAACGGAAATGCGAATTTTCTCTTGGAAAGGAGAAATTGATACGGTAATGACTCCAAGAGATTCTATTATCTATTACAAGCATTTTCTACAAACGGGAATGATGTCTATGGAACCAAGAACAGGTCATATTAAGGCTTGGGTAGGAGGAATTAACTATAAACATTTTCAATACGATCACGTAGGACAAGGAGCACGTCAAGTTGGTTCGGTATTTAAACCTTTTGTTTATGCAACCGCAATAGAACAGTTGCACTATTCTCCTTGTGATTCTATTATTGATTCACCGTTTACAATGCCAAAAGGCCGATATGGAATCAGTCAAGATTGGTCACCACAAAATTCAAATAGAAGCTATAAGGGAATTATGACTCTAAAACAAGCTTTAGCAGGATCTGTCAATACGATTACAGCAAAGCTTATGGATAAAGTAGGACCAAAAGCGGTAGTAAATATGACTCGTGAATTGGGAATATCAGCAGATATACCTCAAAGCCCAGCAATTGCATTAGGAGCTGTAGATATTACAGTAAGTGATATGGTCGCGGCCTATAGTACATTTGCCAACCAAGGAGTTTATGTCAAGCCAATTTTCGTAACTAGAATTGAAGATAAAAATGGAGTGGTATTATTTAATGCTGTTCCAGAAACGAAAGATGTGCTAAGTAAGGATGTGGCTTATACCGTTATCAAGTTGCTAGAAGGGGTGACTGAAAGCGGTTCGGGGGTTCGTTTGAGAACGACTTGGCAAGGGCCAGGTTATAAGCGAGTAACGGGGCATCCTTATAAATTTACAAACCCAATTGCTGGTAAAACAGGAACCACACAAAATCAAAGTGATGGATGGTTTATTGGAATGGTGCCAAATTTAGCCACAGGTGTTTGGGTTGGAAATGATGATCGGGCAGCCCATTTTAATACCATGTTATACGGTCAAGGAGCTACAATGGCTTTGCCGATTTGGGGCTTGTTTATGAATAAGTGTTATGCCGATAAAACGCTGCAAGTTTCTAAAGGCTCTTTTGAAGTTCCAGAAGGATTATCTATCCGAGTGGATTGTACGAAAGTGGTGGAAGAAGTTGAGAATGCAGATGATGAACTAGATACAAATGAATTTGATTTCTAATATTGAAAACGCCTTTTTTTAAAGGCGTTTTTTTTATATTTTAGAGCAGTTAATTAAACCGGAAATTATGATAAACAAAAAAGTAGCCAATGTTCAAGAAGCATTAGCTGATGTTCAAGATAATATGACGATAATGCTTGGCGGTTTTGGATTGTGTGGTATACCTGAAAATTCAATTGCAGAGCTTGTTCGCAAGAATATTAAAGGCTTAACTTGTATTTCTAATAATGCAGGAGTAGATGATTTTGGTCTTGGTTTATTGTTGCAAAAACACCAAATCGACAAAATGATTTCATCTTATGTTGGTGAAAATGCAGAATTTGAACGTCAAATGCTTTCAGGAGAACTTGAAGTTGAACTAACTCCTCAAGGTACTTTGGCAGAAAAATGTAGAGCCGCAAAAGTAGGAATTCCTGCTTTTTTTACACCTGCAGGCTATGGAACTGAAGTAGCTGAAGGAAAGGAAGTACGTGTTTTTAATGGAAAACCACATATTTTGGAAGAAGCTTTTGAAGCTGATTTTGCCATTGTAAAAGCATGGAAAGGTGATGAAGCAGGGAATTTAATTTTTAAAGGTACCGCGCGAAATTTTAACGAATGTATGGCAGGTGCAGGAAAAATAACGATAGCTGAGGTGGAAGAATTAGTTCCAATTGGAACTTTGGACCCAAATGAAATTCATGTACCTGGTATTTTTGTGAAACGTATTTTTCAAGGAGAAAAATATGAAAAGAGAATTGAACAACGCACTGTCCGTCAAAGAAAGTAACCAACCAATCGTTAAAAAGAAATTATGTTAGATAAAGTAGGTATTGCAAAACGCATAGCAAAAGAATTACAAGATGGATTCTTTGTAAATCTGGGTATTGGTATTCCAACGCTTGTTGCTAATTATGTACCAGAAGGAATGAATGTCGATTTTCAAAGCGAAAACGGTATTTTAGGTATGGGACCTTTCCCTTTTGAAGGAGAGGAGGATGCTGACTTAATTAATGCAGGTAAACAAACTATAACCGCCTTGCCAGGCGCTTCATTTTTTGATTCATCAACGAGTTTTGGTATGATCAGAGGAAAACATGTTGATTTAACTATTTTAGGTGCAATGGAGGTTTCTGAAAAAGGAGATATTGCAAACTGGAAGATTCCTGGAAAAATGGTTAAAGGAATGGGAGGTGCCATGGATTTAGTAGCGTCAGCAGAAAATATTATTGTGGCTATGATGCATGTAAATAAAGTAGGTGAATCTAAAATTTTAAAAGCTTGCTCATTACCTTTAACAGGTGTAGGTTGTGTCAAAAAAATAGTAACAGAACTTGCCGTTATGGAAGTAACAGATAAAGGAATTAAATTATTAGAAAGAGCTCCTGGTGTATCTGTCGAAGCTATTATCAAAGCAACAGAAGTAGAGTTAATCATTGAAGGAGATATCCCAGAAATGAATCTAGATTAAAGAAGTAAGGAGGTTTTTAACCTCCTTTTTTTATGCAATGTGATAATTTATACCCGTTTTATGTACTATTTTTTCTCCAAGGATTTTTCGATTGGTTTTCCAATCATTTTCACCTAATGGAGGTAAAATTAAATCTAATTCTTCTGCTTCTTTTGTGTAATAAGCCAAGCGATTTTCATAGTAAGGAGATACTAGATTATAAATTTCATTAGATGTAATACCCTGCATTATAATTGCCTCTGTAAATTGAACAATATCCTTGATGTGAATCATGTTAATCGGCAAACCTGGATTATCAAGTATACCGCGATTTACAATATAACGAACTGGTTTTCTATCCGTGCCAAATAAACCACCTAAGCGCAAAATGCAACTGGTTAGTCCTTCTTTCGAAAGCAGTACATTTTCTGCCTCTAAGATTTGTCTGCTCGTTGAATCATTGCTGTACTTACTATTCGTTTCCGTAATGGGATACTCGCTTGGTTGATAAACAGATACAGAGCTCATCATAATTACTTTTTGTATGTTATTTTGTGCTAAATAAGGAAGTAATTGCTCAAAACTCTGTTTGTATAAAGAACTTTCTTCCCCTCGAATGGGTGGAATGGTAACCACTAAAACATCAATTTGTTGTAAAAAGCCATCTATTTGTTTTGCATCTGGATGTTGTAAATCAACTAAATAAGGATTAATCCCTTTCTCTTTAAGTTCTTCTAATTTAGCGGGACTTGTTGTAGAGCCTTTGATTATATAATTTTTATTTAGGAGGTATTGACTCAAGTGTAGGCCTAACCAACCACAACCTAGTATTCCAATCGTTTTCATTTGCATTATTTTTTTAATTCAAAAGATAAAAATAAACAATTACTTTGTGTGTGTGAATTAATCTGTTGATATTTGAAATTATAAATAATAGTAGCCATGAAAAAATTCGTATTGTCTGTGATGACTCTATTTCTTGTGGGAGGCGGTATTTCTGCTCAGGCACAAGAAGTAGAAAAACAAATAGTTATTGAAAAGCGAGAAAATAAAGACTTACAACAAAAAAAACCGTATGTTATTTTGGTTTCTTTGGACGGTTTTCGATATGATTATATTGAAAAACACAAGGCTAAATTTCTGAAAAAGTTGGCTAATTTAGGAACACAGGCAGCATCGCTTATTCCGTCCTACCCTTCGGTTACGTTTCCGAATCACTATTCGATTGTAACAGGGATGTATCCAGGTCACCATGGACTAGTTGGCAATAACATGTACGATCGGAACACAGAAGAACGCTATTCTTTGGGTAATTCAAAAGCAATCAAAGATCCAAAATGGTATGGTGGAACACCATTGTGGGTGTTGGCAGAACAGCAAGGGATGTTGAGTGCCTGTTATTATTGGCCAGGATCAGAAGCTCCTATTCAAGAAACATTGCCAACGTATTATTACCCCTATTCAGAAAAAACAGATATTGATACTCGTTTAAAACAAGTAGAGCAATGGTTAGCTTTACCAGAAGAAAAGCGTCCTCATTTTATTACATTTTATATGCCTGAGGTAGATCATGCAGGACATGCGTTTGGACCAGATGCTGAAGAGACATTCAAAGCGGTTCAGTATGTAGACGAAGCGATGGAAAAATTATATACTAATATTCAAGAATCGGGATTACCTATAAATTTATTTATCGTTTCTGATCATGGTATGCTAGCTTTGGATCAAGAAACGTTATTGTCACTTCCTTTTGAAGTAGATGATAAAGAAATGAAAGTGGTTTCTAATGGTACATATATGAGTCTTTTTATAAATAATAAGAAAGATATAAAAGCATGGTTTGATAAAATAAAAGGTTTGGTTGATCCTAAACTGATGGAAGTTTATTTAAATGAAGATTTACCTCAAGAATTTCATTTTGGTGGTAAAGAGGATCGTTTTGATCGCGTAGGGGATATTGTTGTAACAGCACAAGCACCTTATTATTTTACAAAGAAACCTCTGGCTGGAAGTCATGGCTTTGACCCTAATAAGGTGAAGGAAATGCATGCTCTATTTATTGCAGAAGGACCTCAAATACGCAAAAAGAATCAAGTAAAATCTTTTGAAAATGTTCATATTTATCCTATAATTGCTAAAATATTAGATTTATCTTACTCTGAAAAAAAGATAGATGGTAATACAGAAATTGTAAAACTTATTTTAGAGTAAAGAGATTACACTAATAAAAAAAAGGGAGACCCATAATAATCCTCAGATTACTATGGGTCTTTTTGTTATAATTTGAGATATATTAAAACTGATAACCAAAACCAAGGTTAAGGTAAATGTTGTGCATCGTAAAAGAAATGGCATCAAAATCACGATCCAATAGGCTATTAAAACCATAGGTGGCATCACCAAATAAGAAGAAATGGTCGTTTACTTTCCATTCTGTTCCGAATTGCGCACCCCATTGAAATCGATTTACTTCATTTGAAAAATCGTAATCGGCTTTCTTTCCATCTTCAAAGATCAATTTTTGACCCGTTGGATTCGATTGTCTCAAATAACCGTCGTATACATACCCATCAAATGACCGGTCAATGGCTGTTGAAATATATAAACCACCATATAAATTAAAATGCTCATTTAGATTATAAGTTGCTAAAATGGGAATAGTTAAATAGGTATTTCGAATTTCAGTTTTTACATCTCCAGTGAAATTACCTTTAACATTTGCTCCATTGTAATTGATCTCTGTTAAATAATCTTTTACTCTAGCATCAGTTTTCATTCCTTTTCCTTCTACTTTAATTCCTACGCGAATCCCCCATTTATGTTCATCTGTAAACCATTTTGTTGCATTGGCTTCCATTCCTAGCTGTAAAGTAGGGTTGTAGTTTTTTATCTTTCGTATTTCACGGGGTAAACCTAGGGGAGATGCACCTCCAATGCTAAATTGAGAGCGCAACTGATAGGTCATATTATCCTTGAGAAATTGTTGTTTTTGTGTTTCGTTTTCTTGTGAAAAGGTTGATAGGGCTAAAGAACATAGCAATATCGTATAAATAGATTTAAATTTCATTGCGATAGACTTAAATTAGTTTTTTAAAATTTCAACTTCATCAATATAAAGCGTACTGCCAATAGCTCCATTAAAAAGACTACCTTCCTCACTTGAAGAGAAAACAACAGCAAGTTTATATTTCTTACTAGGATCATATTGCTTACCTTCCACATACGTAAAAGGCACCTCAAATAACGTCCATGTACTAGTTTCTTTCTTGAGTTCTACTGGAATACGTGCAATGGAAACAATTTTTGAATCTACAAAATCGTGATCTCCATATAAGAAATCATTAGGGCCAGCTTCAAAAAGAATAGCATAAGCATCCCATCGATCTTCCTTCAATACATTTTTATCTGGATTGTTTACTTCGAATTTTTTTCCTCTAGTATATTTAAAGAAGCCTCTAAAAACGGTTGGCTCATAGTTAAAGTCGAATCCAAATTTAGTTCCTTTTAAGGGTTTAGAAACGGCAGTAGCTAAGTCAAATTCGCCTAAGAATAAATTTCCTGCTGCTAATGGACTTCCCATTATAGGACCTAGTGGTTTTGTAGATAAAGTGGTCAATTTAATACCATGACCAATAAAACCATCTTTGGTTACTGAGGTTGGAAAATCTTCTGGTTTTTTAGAATTTTGTGAATCACCATCGGTCATAGCAAATCCTTGATTTCCACTTGCCCAATCAAATAGTTTAACTTTTTTTCCGTCCTCATCCTCTCCTTCTTCATAGACAATGTGATAGAAGTCATGCTCATAAAATCCTCCAACTTCTTCTTTAAATGTTTCAAAGTGATAGATAGTAGAAATTTCAGCATTGATAAATTCTATAGTATAAATTTTACTCCAATATTGTCCTTCTGAAGTAACACGATAAACCAAAGGTCCTTGACTAAAATCTCTTGCTGTACCGTTAGCAGGAATAATAGTAGCGCCTTTTGTAAGAACGAATTCTGGAGTTGCTTTAGTAAGATCTAATGCTTTAGAAACTCTAAATGTTACTTTGTCATTACTGATAATAGGGGCGGTTAATAAAAATTCTGGATTTATACTTGCCGTTTCAATATCGGCTTCTGTATTTAATGCTTCATCTTTGATACAAGATGAAAAAAGTAAACCTATACCCATGAATAGGGATAGAAATAAGTAGTTGTTCCTCATCATTGAAATTAGTTTTATTAATGTTTTTTTGATGTAATCATAATGACTACAGAATCTAAGAAATACAAAGTTACTCTATATTGTTGAGAATATCAGTTTTTTGCTTTTATAACATAGTATTGTGAGTATCAATGCTTAAATTGAATTAAAATATTAGATTATTTCAGTACTATTAAGGTAAAACGATCTTTTTTTGATAAAGTGATTTGATATTGATAAAAAAAGGACTACATTTTTTGCTTTGTAGTCCTTTGTTTTGCAAATAGTAAAAGTTTTAGAACTGATAGCCAAACCCTACATTTAAATATATACTATACATTTTAAATGTAATAGCTTCAAAATCTTTTTTAAATAAGTTATTGAGTCCCCAATTAAGGTCTGAAAATAGCCTAAATTGGTCATTCATTTTGTATTCAAAACCTAATTCCGTTCCCCATTGAAATCGATTGAGTTCTCCCGAAAAATCATATTCTCCTTTAGCACCATCTTCAAATTCAACGGGAGTTCCTAAGGGATTACCCTCACGTAGCACACCATCATAAACATAACCTGTAAAATCTTGATCAATAAGACCGGATAAGTAAACGCCACCGTATACATTCCATTTGTCATTTACTTGGTATAAAGCAAGGATAGGGAATGTAACATAAGAATTTTTCATTTTTGTTTTTACATTTCCTGTAAAGTAACCTTTCGTCTGTTTGCCTTCATCCCCATCTATTTGGGTATAGTAATTTTTAACTCGTGCGTCAGTTTTCATTCCGCGTCCTTCGAAGCGAATTCCTACTCTCATTCCCCATCTTTGTTCTGCAGTGAACCATTTAGTGGCATTCATTTCTAAACCAAGTTGAAGGGTTGGATTATAGCTGTTGATTTCTCTAATTTCGGCAGGAATGCCCAATGGAGTACTTCCGCCAATACTAAATTGAGTTCGCGCTTGATAGGCTGTATTTTGGGTGAAAAAGGAAACAAATTTAGAGGAGTTCTGTTGCTCTTCTTTTGACAGTTCAAACGACTGTGCATATAAATTTAATGGTAGAATAACCATACAAATCAATGCGAAATATAGCGATTTTATCATATTACTCTTCTTTGTCATAAACTAATTCTATTTCATCAACTAAAAGAATACTCCCAATAGCTCCCTGAAAAGAAGCTCCCTCAATACTAGAAGTCATTACAATAGCTATCATATACACTTGTTGGGGGTCAAAGGTTTTGCCATCTGCTACTTTAAAAGGGATGGAAAAGGATCTCCATGTTGTGGTTTCAAGCCTATCTTGTTCTGCAATTCGTGCAATTGCAACATTTCTTGGATCAGCAAAATTATGATCCCCTGTTAAGTAATTGTCTCTTTTCTGTGTTTCAAAAATAATGGCATAAATATCAAAAGAATCTTTCGCACCGATTACTTCCTTGAAATTTTCATCTGTTACGACCTCTCCAGCGGTGTATTTATATGACCCTCTTAGGGTTTGAGGTAAATCTCCAGAATAGGGTAGGCCAAAACGAGTGGATTTTAAAGTATTAAAAATATTGAGCTTAAATTGACCTAAAAATAAGTTTCCTGCTGCGATGGGATTGCCTGTAGCAGCCGCAAAACTTGACGTATAAACCGTTTGCATTTTTACAGCTAAGCCTCCTTTTCGTCCTGGAGCAATTGTTGTAGGATAGTCTTCTGCAGGAGTTGAACCTGCAATAGTAGCATACCCCTGATTACCACTGTCCCAATCGTAAATTTTTTCTCCATTTGAACCAATTTCATAAAATCGATAATAACGATCTCTATCGGTTAGTTCTGCATTGTTGAAATCATAAAAAGTACTTAATTCATCACTGGTGAAACTGACATGATAAGTCTTTTTCCAGCGTTGATCTTGTGCCGTGATAATTACCTTTTGAGCCGTAGTGAAATCTCGGGTAACCCCATTTGGAGGATCCATAGTCGCATGAGGAGAAATAATAAAAAAAGGCGTCTGCTTTTCTAAATCGACATTGGATTTTACTCGAAATTCAACAGTAGTATTCGTTATAATAGGATCCATCTTTAAATATTCACTAGGAATATAGGCTTCTAAAATATCTGCATTCGTGTCTGGTTCTTCGTCTTTAATACAACTACTGCATATAAAACTGAGTCCCAAAATAAAGAGAAAAACTTGGTGATTCATGGGTTTACTTGAATTAATTAACGAGCTATTTCAATTACCTTGCCAGTTATATAGGGCTTGTTTTTATATAAGGGAAGGTAGTGTATTTTTGGTTAGTTAAAGACGTTTCTACTACTTTTTTACTTTCATTAATCCGCTTAAGTAAGAAAAAATGAGATAAGAAATATGTACCGGAATATCTGGTATAAGCGCCTCAATAAAAGTTAAATCGATTTGCAATTCAAAATTGCATCAAGGAGTGCGTAATTACGTTGATAATAGTATATTTGTTTGATTGTAAATAGGCTATATGAAAATCAAAAGTTTAATAGGATTGTTGTTTTTTATGGTTACGAGTGTATGGGCTCAAGATAATCACAAGTGGAATAGCTATTTTTCTTATAAAGAGTTAGTAGCACTTGCTAAAGGGAAAGACGTTGTTTTTGGTGCTACACCATCGGCCTTACTTCGCTATAACGTAAATCAAAATAGCATTGAGGTTTACAATTCCATCAGTGGATTAAAAACCAATACAATTACGGCACTGTATTTTAGTGAAGTACATCAAAAGCTTTTGATAGGAAATGAAGATGGAAGTTTACTTGTTTTTGATTTAAAAAATGATCGCATACGAACCATTTTAGATATTAAGAATAAACCGTCGTTGCAGGTTTTTGAACGAAGAATAAATGCTTTTTCTGAAGTTAAGGGACAAGTTTATATTGCGACGAATTATGGAATTAGCGTTTTTAATCTAAATAACAATACGTTTGGGGATAGTTATTATATCGGACAAAATGGCAAGAACAGTATCGTTAAGGATGTAATGGCTACTAACCAGGATTTGATTGCCATTACTGTGGAAGGAATTAAACAGATTGACTTACAAAATAACAATAAAGTAGATTTTAAACAATGGGAAACCTGGGAAAATGGATCGCAGTGGGAAAATGGATATGCTTTGGGTGATAAGTTATTTTTGAGTACTAAAGAAGATCCCGTTTTATATCAATTACTTCAGCCGAATGAGGTAGTACCAGTGGTGGAGTTTCAACAACCTATTGTGAAATTTAATGAAAATGAACAAGGTAATTTGTTGATAATCACAAATTCTAAGGTGTTTGCCTTGCAAGGTGGAAATCAACTGATCGAAGTGATTAACCATGGGAATGTAGTCAATGCTCTTGAGGTGAATGGTTTCTATTATTTTGCAAGTAGTTCCGAGGGGTTGTTTCAAATGGCAAAAATGGGCCAAAAAGAATCCCTATCGCCAGATGGTCCAGAATCCAACCGTGTGTTTTCTTTATTGGCCACAAAAGCAGGAACGTGGTTTATTAGTGGAGGATATGATAAAAATACGTATAACCCTTATGTACCTACTTTGGCTGCAAGTGGATTGAGTTATTTTAATAAGAAAAAAGGATGGGAATTTATATCCTTTTCTAGATTAAAGGAAGCGAGAGCTTTAACCTATGCAACCTTAAATCCTAAAAATGAGGAAGAATTGTATGTAGGATCCTATCATTCAGGTTTGCTGCAAATCAAATGGAAAAATAAAGATATTCAACAAAATGAGGTTGTGCTATTTAACCATGAGAATACAGGAACAGCAGGTTTAGAAAATTTGGAAATCGATCCAGAAAATACCACACTACCACAAGGGTATGTTAGTGTTCGTGTAAATGGTGTTGTTTTTGATAAACAAGGTAAATTGTGGGTAACAAATAATTTTGTAGAAAGAGCGCTTAAATCTAAGGACGCCAACCAAAAATGGGAGTCCTATTATACGTCATACGGTATGTTTGATTATAAGCGAGGCAACTATGGCCGGTTGGTTGTAGATAAAAATGATACCAAATGGATTCCTTCTTTAGAAGACGGACTTATTGCTTTTAATGAAACTAAAAATAACCGACTCGCTTCTTTAAATACAGATCTAGGAAATTTGCCATCCAATACTGTGAGTACATTAGCTGTAGATAAAAGCAACCAATTATGGATAGGTACCAATAAGGGATTGCGTATAATTCAAAATGTGAATCAATTTTTACAAACCACCAATTTGCAGCCTACCAACATCGTAATTGAAGAAAATGGTATTGCCGAAGAGTTGTTTTATCAACAATACATTACTAAGATTGAAGTAGACGGTGCAAATAGAAAATGGATTGCTATTGCCGATGCAGGCGCTTTTTTGGTTTCGCCAACAGGCAAAGAAATTATTTATCACTTTACGAAAGATAATTCCCCTTTACCTAGTAATACCATCAATGATATTGCTATAGACCCGATTGCTGGAGAAGTTTTCTTTGCCACCGACTTAGGTGTAGTTTCATTTATGGGAGACACGTCTGAGGGACAAGAATCCAATAGCTCTTTTTATGCATATCCTAACCCAGTTCGGCCTGAATATTTGGGTGAAGTTCGCATTGTCGGATTGATGGATCGTTCTGTTGTGAAAATTACCGATATTGAAGGAAACTTAGTTTTTGAATCTACAGCTAATGGAGGAACAGTTGTTTGGGATACGCATGCGTTTAATGGAAAAAGAGTTGGTTCGGGTGTGTATTTGATTCTGGTAGCTTCAGAAGATAGTTCGAATACAAAAGTTAAGAAATTAATGATAATTCGTTAATGGTTATACAGACAAAAGCCATTGTACTTCAGGCCATAAAGTATCAAGATAAGAGTTTAATCGTGAAATGTTTGACCAAAGAGGTGGGGATTCAAACCTTCTTTGTGCGCAATGCATTTGCCAAGGGTAAAAATGCACAGAAAATAGCCTATTTTCAGCCTTTGATGTTGTTGGATGTAACTTTTTCTTTCAAAAATAAAGGAGGAATGGAGTACTTCAAGGAAATTAAAGTGGACCAGATATATCAAAGTATTTATTACGACTTTTCCAAAAATAGTATTGCCCTTTTCGTTAGTGAGATTTTGAGTATGGTCGTCAGCGAACAAGAACGGGATGAGCAGTTTTATACTTTTGTAGAGGCCGCTTTGTTATGGCTTGATACCCACGATGAGACCGCTAATTTCCATCTCTTACTGTTGGTTGAATTGACCAAGTATTTAGGATTCTATCCAGATGCATCGGAGATGGAATGTCATTATTTCGATTGGTCAGAGGGTGTTTTTACAGATACGCACGCTGCTAATTGCTTCGATGGAGAAGAAACTTTTTTGTTTAAGCGTTTGTTGCACCTCGGATTTGAATCAGATCAAAAAGTGTTTTCATCCCGCGATAGAAAAGCGTTATTAACTTTGTTAATGAAATACTACGAAACTCATTTTTCCGCATTTAAAAAACCAAAATCACTAGAGATTTTAAAGGAAGTGTTTACTTAGTTTTACAGTTGGCCGTTTATAATTAACTGTCCACTAAAAAAAGAAGAATTTGTTGCGATTTTTGGCCTTTTTATTAGGTATAATTTGATACGTAATTGGATGAAAATGCGTAAATTCGCCAAATTGATTAAAAAATAGTAGAATAATAACGATGAGCACTAAATTTACAGAATATAAGAATCTTGATATGTCAGGGGTAGCCTCTGAGATGCTAGAGTTTTGGAAGGAACAAGCCATATTCGAAAAAAGTATTAGTACGAGAGAGGATAATAAGCCTTTTGTATTTTTTGAAGGTCCTCCTTCAGCTAATGGTAAACCTGGTATTCACCACGTTATGGCTCGTACAATTAAAGATATTTTTTGTCGATATAAAACGCAAAAAGGATTTCAAGTAAAGCGAAAAGCGGGCTGGGATACACATGGATTACCTGTTGAACTTGGAACAGAAAAAGAATTAGGAATTACAAAAGAAGATATCGGGGTAAAAATTACCATTGAAGAATACAATAAAGCCTGTATGCGCACAGTGATGCGTTATACAGATTTATGGAATGAATTGACTCAAAAAATGGGTTATTGGGTGGATATGAATGATCCATACGTAACGTATAAACCGAAATACATGGAGTCTGTTTGGTGGTTATTGAAACAGATATACGATAAAAATTTATTGTATAAAGGATATACTATCCAACCGTATTCGCCAAAAGCAGGTACAGGACTATCTTCCCATGAAATTAATCAACCTGGAGCTTATAAAGATATCACGGATACAACGATTGTTGCACAGTTCAAAGCGATCGAACAAACATTACCTGAATTTTTACAAGGTTTTGGTGCAGTTCATTTTTTAGCTTGGACTACTACACCTTGGACATTGCCATCCAATACAGCACTAACCGTTGGACCTAAAATTGAGTATGTATTAGTTAAATCATTCAATCAATACACAGGAGAAGCAATCCGTGTGATTTTAGGGAAACCTCTAGTTGGCAAACAATTTGCAAGTAAATTTACGCTAGTAGAAACAGAAGAAGAATTAAATAGCTATAACGAAGGAGATAAAAAAATCCCGTATTTAGTAGTTAAAGAATTCAAAGGGTCTGATTTAGTGGGTATTAAATATGAGCAATTGCTACCTTATACATTACCTTATCAAAATCCAGAAAATGCGTTTAGAGTAATTGCTGGGGATTTTGTAACTACCGAAGATGGTACAGGTATTGTACATACAGCACCTACTTTTGGGGCGGATGATGCAAAAGTAGCCAAAGAGGCTACACCAGAAGTTCCTGCGATGTTAATCTTAGATCAGGAAGGCAATGCCGTTCCACTCGTTGATTTACAAGGTCGTTTTGTTAAAGAAATGGGCGATGAATTTGGTGGGAAATATGTGAAAAATGAATATTATGAGGATGGTGAAGCACCTGAACGTTCAGTAGATGTTGAAATAGCAATTAAATTAAAAGAAGAAAATAAAGCATTCAAAGTAGAAAAATACGTACACAGTTATCCACATTGTTGGCGAACAAATAAACCTATTTTATACTATCCCTTAGATTCTTGGTTTATCAAGATAACGGAAGTTAAAGATCGTATGTTCGAATTGAATGAGACTGTTAATTGGAAACCAAAAGCAACGGGTGAAGGGCGTTTTGGAAATTGGCTAAAAAATGCCAATGACTGGAATTTGTCGCGCTCTCGTTATTGGGGAATTCCACTTCCAATCTGGAGAACAGAAGATAAAACAGAAGAATTAATCATCGGGTCTGTGGAGCAGATTATGGCTGAAATTGAGAAATCAAGGCAAGCGGGCTTCCAAGAATCAAACCCGTATGAAGGATTTGTTGTTGGCAATATGTCAGAAGAAAATTATGAGCACATTGATTTACACAAAAATGTAGTAGATGGGATTGTTTTAGTTTCTCCAAGCGGAAAACCAATGTATCGTGAATCAGATTTAATTGATGTGTGGTTTGATTCGGGTGCAATGCCTTATGCACAGTGGCATTATCCTTTTGAAAATAAAGAATTAATTGATCAAAATGAGGCTTATCCAGCAGATTTTATCGCGGAAGGAGTGGATCAAACACGTGGATGGTTTTATACTTTGCACGCAATTGCTACTTTGGTATTTGATACCAAGGCGTATAAAAATGTGGTGTCCAATGGATTAGTTTTGGATAAGAATGGATTGAAAATGTCCAAAAGCTTAGGCAATACGGTTGATCCTTTTGAAACGTTAGGCGAACACGGACCTGATGCAACCCGTTGGTATATGATTTCGAATGCAAACCCTTGGGATAACCTGAAGTTTGATTTAGAAGGAATTACCGAAGTAAGAAGAAAATTTTTTGGAACACTCTATAATACCTATAATTTCTTTGCGTTATATGCTAATATTGACGGATTTAAGTATGCAGAAGCAGAAGTTCCTTTAGAAGATAGACCAGAAATTGACCGTTGGATTTTATCCGAGTTAAATACGTTGGTACAAAAGGTAGATGAGTTTTATGCTGAATATGAACCAACAAGAGCCGCAAGAGCAATCACCGAATTTGTAACAGAAAACTTGAGTAATTGGTATGTGCGTTTATGTCGTAGAAGATTCTGGAAAGGGGAATACGCCCAAGATAAAATTGCCGCTTACCAAACATTGTATACGTGTTTAATTACCGTTGCTAAATTAGGCGCTCCAATTGCTCCATTCTATATGGATAGACTTTACAGAGACTTAACTTTAAGAACAAATCTAGAAAATTTTGAATCTGTACATTTGGCTGATTTCCCGAAATTCGATGAGTCGTTTGTCGATGCTGGTTTAGAAAGTAGAATGCACAAGGCTCAGATTATTTCCTCTCTGGTTTTATCTTTGCGTAAAAAAGAAATGATCAAAGTGCGTCAGCCTTTACAACGCGTTATGATTCCTGTTTTGGATGAAAATCAACGTTTAGAAATTCAAGCGATTGAAGATTTGATTAAAGCGGAGGTGAATGTAAAGGAAATTGAACTACTAGATGATGCATCGGGTATCTTAGTCAAGCAAATTAAACCTAATTTTAAAACATTAGGACCGCGCTTTGGAAAGGATATGGGCTTGATTGCTAAGGAAATACAAGGGTTCACCCAAGAGAACATTCTGGAGATTGAGAAAAATGGAGAGATTCATTTAAAATTAACAGAAAAAAGTATTATATTAACACTTTCGGATGTTGAGATTACTTCTCAAGATATTGAAGGATGGTTAGTCGCTAACGAAGGGGGTATTACGGTTGCTTTGGATATCACAATCACAGAGCAGTTGCGTAAAGAAGGCATTGCTAGAGAATTAGTAAATCGCATTCAAAACATCCGTAAGGATTGTGGATTTGAAATTACAGATAAAGTTAAAGTTACATTGCAAGATGTAAAGGAAATTAGAGAAGCGGTTTTGGCTAATGAAGATTATATTAAATCTGAAACATTAACTCATACATTGGAATTTGTAGAAACGTTGGAAAACGGAGTAGATGTAGAGTTTGATGAGCTGAAAACACGAGTATTAATTTTAAAATAAAATTAAAATTATGAAAGAGACAGGCGAATTAGTACGTTATTCTGACGCAGAGTTGGCAGAATTCAAAGAGTTGATTCAAACTAAAATTGAAAAAGCACAAGCAGATTTAGAATTAATCAAAAGTGCGTATATGAATGATTTGAATAATGGGACAGATGATACGTCTCCAACATTTAAAGCATTTGAAGAAGGTAGTGAAACCATGTCTAAAGAAGCAAATTCTCAATTGGCTATTCGTCAAGAAAAGTTTATTAGAGATTTAAAAAATGCTTTGGTTCGTATTGAAAATAAAACATACGGATTGTGTAAAGTGACAGGTAAACTAATTGATAAAGAACGCTTGAAATTAGTTCCACATGCCACCATGAGTATAGAAGCAAAGAACATGCAACGATAATTCAGTAAATGAACGCTCTTTTAACTAAAAGAGCGTTTTTTTTATCACACAAAATCGTTTACATTTGCTTCTAAAATAGAAGAGAATGTCAGTTAAGAAAGCCTATTTATTAGTTGCTATAATTTTAATTATTGACCAGTGGTCAAAGATTTATATCAAAACGAATTTTTTGTTAGACGAAGAGATTTTTGTCTTTGATTGGTTTAGGATACATTTTATAGAAAACGAAGGAATGGCTTGGGGTGTTTCTCTTCCTGGAGATTATGGAAAATTGGCGTTAACCTTGTTTCGAATTGTTGCCGTTTTCGGTATCGGATGGTGGTTGCAAGATTCTGTGAAAAAGAAACTCTCTAATTACTTGATTGTGGCCATATCTCTAATTTTAGCTGGTGCAGTTGGGAATATCATAGATTCTATTTTCTATGGTGTTATTTTTGATGATAGCACACATCAATTAGCCACGATATTTACCGATAAACCCTATGGCACATTTTTCCATGGAAAAGTAGTGGATATGCTTTATTTCCCTATATGGAAAGGTACTTTACCGCAGTGGTTGCCAATATGGGGGGGGAAATACTTTACCTTTTTTAATGCTATTTTTAATTTTGCAGATACCGCTATCTCTGTAGGTGTAGGAATTTTAATCGTTTGGAATAAGCGAATTTTTAAGAATTAAAACTTTTCTGCTCTTTTAGAAGTTTCTAGACTATCCTAGCATATGCTTGAGTAAAACTTGAGTAAAAGAAGAATTTTACTATCTTCACTACTTGAAAATTGAGTTGGCTATGAAAATATTAGAGGAAGTAATTTTACCCGGTGAGACCAAAACCTTGCATTTAGAAATTGCTAGACTGCATACGGCTACCAAATTAAAAATTCCAGTAATTATATCGCGGGCTCGCGAAGAGGGACCCACCATACTTTTGTCGGCCGGATTGCACGGGGATGAACTCAATGGCGTCGATATTGTACGACAAATTGTTCACCGTGGAATCAATCACCCGAAAAGAGGGACTATTATTTGTATTCCCGTTATTAATATCTTTGGCTTTATCAATCAAACCCGAGAATTTCCCGATGGGCGTGATTTAAATCGCGTGTTTCCGGGTAGTAAAACTGGCTCTTTAGCTGGGCGATTTGCCTATTATATTTTGAACTATATTATTCCGCATGTAGATTTTGTACTTGATTTCCATGCAGGAGGACAAAGTAGATTCAATTCGCCTCAATTGCGTATTTCTACGGATGATAAAGAAACACTAGAGCCCTTAGCTTCCATTTTTCACCCTCCCTTTTTGTTGTATTCTAATCAAATCACAGGGTCTTTTCGAAGTGCTTGTGCAAAAAGAGGTGTAAAGATGTTGCTTTTTGAAGGGGGAAAATCACTGGATATTAATGCGGAGGTTTCCAAGATGGGCGTAGAAGGAACGAAGCGTTTTTTGCGCCATTTTGATATGTTACTCGACGAATTTGACATTGAACAGCGCAGAGAGAAAATGGTGGTTATTACGCAATCCATTTGGGTGAGAGCTAAACAATCCGGATTGATGCATGACCAAGTTACAGTAGGTACCTATGTTAGAAAAGGGGAAGCACTTGCTTATATCTCCGATCCCTATGGAAAAGAAAATCTAATGATTAAAGCACCCAATAGCGGGTATGTAATTAATGTCAATGATTCTCCGATTGTTTACCAAGGAGATGCTATTTTTCATCTATCAAAAAACACGAGTAATGAATAAAAGTGCGTTGCGTCAAGCGTATATTCAACAAAGAGATGCGTTAACAGAAGAAGAAATAGAGGATAAGAGCTTAGCCATTGCCAATCAATGCTTGCGTCTGCCTATTTGGGATAAAACGAATTATCACTTGTTTTTATCGATTGTCAAAAAGAAAGAAATTGATACGGAGTATCTCCTACAGGTATTAGCAGGAAAAGACAAAAATATCATTCTTTCTAAATCGGATTTTACATCAGGGGAGATGAAGCATTTTCTATTGACTGATAATACCGTATTGCGTGTAAATAACTATGGAATTCCCGAACCACAAGATGGAATTCAAATACAAGAATCACAACTTGATGTTGTTTTTGTTCCATTATTGGCCTTTGATAGCAAAGGAAATCGCGTCGGATATGGCAAAGGATTCTACGATCGTTTTTTACAACAATGTAAACCAGAGGTACTCAAAGTAGGCCTTAGTTTTTTTGAAGCCGAAGAGGAGATAGACGATGTTTCGGACTTGGATATCGCCTTGGACTATTGTGTTACCCCTACTAAGACGTATGCGTTTATAGCAAAATAAAGCGATGAAAACATCGCTTTATTTTTGATTTTTATCTAGGTTGTAGAACTATTTTTATCCATGTCTTTAAAACTGTGATCTTGTTTGCGCATTTTAATAAAATCAGTGACTGATAATTTAGTAATTTCTTTGAATGCAGAAGAAAAGCCTTTGGCGCTGCCAAAACCAAATTCACTTGCGAGGCCTGTTAAATTAAGCAAACGCAATTTAGGATTATAGGTGAGTTCATGTAGGGCATGTTGGATGCGTAACCGTTTGAGATAGTCTGGAAAATTGACCTTTTTTTCTTCATTGAAAAATTTAGACAAGGTATTGCGATTCGTACCCAATTGACGAGCTAGTTCGTCTTGCGTAATTTTTTGTAGGAATCCTTTTTTGTTTTCAAAATCCTCTAATTTTTTGGTGAGTATCTCTATCGTATGTAATAATTGATTGCTTTCTGTGAGCGCAACAAGAGGTGTGTTAGCGTTTTTTTCTTGTGCAAGAGTACCATAAGAGTGAACCCTTTCCGCAGGGAGAATTAATTGTTTGTATTGTTGCTTTAGGGTTCGTTTTTTTCTTTGATAATAAATCAAACCAAGAGAGCTAACCAAAAAAGCACCCAATAGTACACTATATAAGTAAGATTGACTTTGAGCAAGCTCATGCTCCAATTTTTTCTGAGAAGCTTCGAGTTGTTTAGTATCTAAATGCGTATGCATATACGAACTAAGTTTCGAATTGTTTTTGTGAAGCTCTGACGAAAGTGCCATTAAGAGTTTGGTGTAGTACAATTCTTTTTCTAAATCCTTTTTTTCTTGATAATACGTAATGAGATAGTTAAAGGCTTCACTGAGTTCAACATTGGCGAATTTTTTGTCCTGGTAGAGATGCTCTATTTTTTCAAAATAAGGCAGTGCTTTGGCTTTGTGGTTAGTATCCCAAGCATTTTTACCTAAATACAAATAGAGAAGGTGCTCATTGGCAAAATCACCATTGGTTTGGATGGGAATTAATGCGCTATTTAAGAGAGAATCAGAAGTAGAATACTGTTTCAATCGATGGTTGTAAAGTCCATTGATTAAATCAAAATATGCCGTTTCGAGTACTTCGTCCTTGGCCTTAAGCTGATTTATGGCTTCGTACCCCTTGCTAATTAAATGAGGTATTGTATCGTTTTTTTGTTGGCGAAAATTCGTTTTACTCAACGCAAATACATTGGTAATGTAACCTCTCAGGTTGTTATATGCATTACTGCTATTATTGAGTTGACTTTGGTAATAGGTTAAAGCTTCTTTGGTCACTTTTTCAGACTTGTCATATTCTTCTAAATGATAGTAAATAGAACCTATAGAACTCTTAACCTTGTTCAACGTATATTCATCTTCAGAATGTTTTAGATACTCTTCTGCTTTTAAATCGTATTCTAGCGCCTTTCTGTAATTTTTATTGAGATATTCTACATAACTTTTGGCATTATAGGCGATACCAATCGCTTGAATATTTTTTAATTGTAAGGTATACTGAAGTAAACTATCTGCATATTGGTTTTGAACCTCATAATTTTGATTCAATAAAGTCTTTTTGCGATACCCAATTATAATACTTTCCGAAGCTTGCTCCTTTTTTGCTTTTTGAAGGTAGTATTCAAGATAAATTTCTTTATCTGCCGGAGTCAATAAGTCAGAATTAATACTAAAAAGCAATTCTGATAGAGACCAATTTTTATAATCGGTATTAGTTTGGGCAGATACGGTAAAAGAAAAATACCCACTAAGGAATAAAAGAAAGAATAACCCTGGTTTTATGCAAAACATTTTTTAGCTTTTATCTTTTTTAAAGATACTACTTTTTTTAAACATACAGATGAATACGAGGAATTGACAATTCGTTTGTTTGAGTGACAATTTTTCCATTTCATTTTGTTTTCAGTTGTAATTAGCTGTAGTTAAGTATGTTGAAATACAGTCGCTTCTGAATTGACAATTGGTTAGTTGTTTAAAAAGCAAAACAGGATCCTTTTCGGTTTAGTACATTAAGTTTGTTTTGAAGATTTGTATAAAATCTGTGTTTGTTCGTAGTAGTCCGGAATACTACCTAGAAACAATCAATTAATTGGATAACCAGTGGATTCATCTGCTAAGGTGAATTTACTTAAAAATGTTTTAAGATGAAAAAAGTAAAATTTTAGGTACTACCAGTACTTTTGGCCTTTGTAATTGTATCTTGTGATAGAGAAAATGATTCAACAATCAATTCATTAACAGAAGAGACAAGTGCCTATGAACAAATAACGAATAAGTTTCTTGCCTCTGTTGAACATGAAGTTCAACCGGGTTCTAAGACAACGTATGGATTTTGGGATAAACTTTGGAGGAAAGTAAAACAAATCGGACGAGCTGATGCTGAAACTGCAGGAACGCAAATGCAAGGGGGAAATGTAAATGGAGCATTGTGGGGAGGCATAGGAGCTTCAATAATTGAAATATTTCAACCGTTGGAACCTCTTCCAGGATACCAACTACCTGCGGATATATTTACAGGAGGGTTATCTAATCTTAAACCATTAGATGATGTTGCTTATCCAGCAAATAAATTCGATTCGGAAGGGTATAATCATTATGTCGTTATCAATGATTTGATGAATAATATGGATGCCCTTAAGGTAATAACGGATCAAGAAGAACAGTATGAAAGATTCAAAATGTATATCAGTACTAGTTTATCTAAATTATATCCGACTTTTACCTTTGATACAACTGTAAATTTCTTAGTCCTTAATAGAGACATACAATTGCAACCAGCAGAAAGTTATACGGTAGGAAGTGCTTATTATGATCGTGTATTTCCTTTTAATGGAAAAGAATCTAATCCGAAATTTATTCAGATTTCACAATTGTATGCGCTTTCCTATGAAACTATGAAAGAAGAAGATGTAACTTCTTTTGTTGCGTATTCTAAAGAGATGGAACAGGCTGTTATGAATGATAAAGATTTATCCGCCAACGTAAAAGATGTATTGCTTATTAAAATGGCAACACAAAGATATGGTATAAAATACTACGCTAGTTTGCAATAAAATTAAATAAATACTCAAGAGGGAATCTACTATTTCCTCTTGAGTTTAAAAATAATATGAGGATGGAAATCAGGAAACCGCTATTAAGTTTGTTGTTACTAAGTATAGGCAATTTGTGTGGGCAAACAATTATTAAGGACTGTGGAAAACGGCAACTCGTAGCCAATGTTGTGGTTTATGATGCACAAAATAAAATAATTGGAGTAACGGATCGAGAGGGAAAAGTAGCCTTAGATCCAAATGTACAAGATTTAACCCTTGTACATCCTGAGTATGGGCATGTTGTAGCCGTAAATCAAGCGATCATTTGCTTGGATGAACTTTTGAAGCCAATAGTTATAGAGGTACACTTGGACGTTAAACAAGAATTGATGGATATCCTCCAAAACACATATAATCAGTATCATATAGATCCTTTTGACAAGCAATTTTTTTATTATAAGGGAATGGTTTATGAAAATGATCAGAACGGAGAGTTGTTAGCTAATGAAGAGGGGTATCTAACTTATGACACCTATTATAATACGTCTTTGTATAAGGCTGATAAACTAGCGGATTATTTGGATAACAGCGACATTGTCGCTCGTTCTCCTTTAGGTAAAGAACACAAAGATTATTTCTTTTTTAGCAGTAAAAAACAGTTCAATGCGTTGTTAAAGAGCTTGAAAAAACTAAAGGTCAAAAAGATCAATGCCGATTATTATGTGTATGATGCTACTTGGGATAATTATTGGCTATTTGAAATAGATACAGCTCACAGATGCGTGATACGATTCGTTAATACTGCATTTGAAGGGCGTATTTTTGATATAGGAGATAATGTATTCTTTAAAAGGAAAAGCACATTGGTTCAACGGCTCATTGAGGTAAACTATAAATTGGAAGGAAGAAAAATGAAACAGCAAATTCAATTATATGATTTGTTTGCGTTAACTAATTCACAGACTCAAATGGCAAAGTATTTGACGATAGAGACCGTTAATGAAGAAGATATTGTGATAGAGAGAGGTTTGTCGTCTTTTCAATATGCTTTATTACATGTGCAAAGAATGAAAGAACTTGACAATTTAGTTGAATTGAAAAAGAAAGCAAAAGAGTAAAGTGTTTGTTAATGAATTGAATAATAGAAAGTTGATAAAATGTAAAAACAAAATTACTTGCTTTAGCGTAAAAGGGTTATAAAAATAAAGCGATGAAAAACACCGCTTTATTTACTTTTATCTAGGTTGTGGGATTGCTTTTATCGACATCATTAAAATCCTGATCTTGTTGACGCAATTTGATAAAATCAGTGACCGATATTTTGGTGATTTCTTTAAAGGCGGTGGAAAAGCTCTTAGAATTTCCAAATCCAAACTCTTCAGCAAGCCCTGTTAGATTGAGTAGATGAAGTTTAGGCTTATACGTCAGTTCATGTACCGCATGCTGAATGCGCAGTCGCTTGAGGTAATCAGAAAAATTAATGCACTTTTCTTCATTAAAAAACTTGGATAAGGTATTGCGATTCGTCCCGAATTGACGCGCTAGCTCATCTTGTGTGATTTTTTGCAAGAACCCTTTTTTGTTTTCAAAATCTTCCAGTTTTTTAACGAGTATTTGATTGGTATTCAATAGTTGACTCGTTTCAGGTACCTCCATAAGAGGGATGGAATTATTTTTCTCTTGCTGCAAAGATTGAACTAGGGGTACGGGTGTTTTTAGAGAGGGAGCAATCAGTTGTTTGTATTGCTGTTGGAGTTTTTGCTGCTTTTTCTGGTAATAGAGAAGCCCTGTAAAAACAAGCAAGATAAGCACCGTCACAAGACCATATAAGCCTTTTACTTTGGTTTTACTACGCGCAAGCTCATGCTCTAATTTTTTCTGAGAAGCTTCGAGTTGTTTAGTATCTAAATGCGTATGCATATACGAACTAAGTTTCGTATTGTTTTTGTGAAGCTCTGACGAAAGTGCCATTAAGAGTTTGGTGTAGTACAATTCTTTTTCTAAATCCTTTTTTTCTTGATAATACGCAATAAGGTAAGTAAAGGCTTCACTGAGTTCAACATTGGCGAATTTTTTGTCCTGATAGAGATGCTCTATTTTTTCAAAATAAGGCAGTGCTTTGGCTTTGTGGTTAGTATTCCAAGCATTTTTACCTAAATACAAATAGAGAAGGTGCTCATTGGCAAAATCACCATTGGTTTGGATGGGAATTAATGCGCTATTTAAGAGAGAATCAGAAGTAGAATACTGTTTCAATCGATGGTTATAAAGTCCATTGATTAAATCAAAATAAGCCGTTTCGAGGATTTTATCTTTGGCTTTAAGTTGGTTTGCCGCTTCATAGCCCTTGCGAATTAAGAGAGGTATAGTATCGTTTTTTTGTTGGCGAAAATTCGTTTTGCTCAACGAAAATACATTGGTAATGTAACCTCTCAGGTTGTTATATGCATTACTGCTATCATTGAGTTGGCTTTGGTAATAGGTTAAAGCTTCCTTAGTCGCTTTTTCAGACTTGTCATATTCTTCTAAATGATAGTAAATAGAACCTATAGAACTCTTAACCTTGTTCAACGTATATTCATCTTCAGAATGTGTTAGATACTCTTCAGCTTTTAAACCGTATTCTAGTGCTTTTTTGTAATTTTTATTAACATATTCCACATGACTTTTAACGTTATAGGCTGTACCAATAGCTTGAATATTTTTCAATTGTAGAGTATAATGGAGTAAACTATCGGCGTATTGGTTTTGAACCTCATAATTTTGATTCAATAAAACCTTTTTGCGATACCCAATAATGATACTTTCCGAAGCTTGCTCCTTTTTTGCTTTTTGAAGGTAGTATTCAAGATAAATTTCTTTATCTGCCGGAGTCAATAAGTCAGAATTAATACTAAAAAGCAATTCTGACAAGGACCAATTTTTATAATCGGTCTTCGTTTGGGCAGATACGGTACAAGAAATGTACCCACTAAGTGTTATAAAAAGGAAGGGCAAGAGTTTTTTTAAAAACATTTGTTGAGGTTTTGAAGGTGTATTTTTAAAGTTAGTGCTTTTTTGTGTTTTATAAGGTGTTGATAATCATAGTTTTTACAAATTTTCCGATTGATTTACAAATTTTCCTTTTCAAGTAATTTAAAATATGTAACAGGTTTAAAATCAGTGTTTTTTACAAAATTAACCCTAACAATTACAATACTTCCTTTGCTTAAGAGGTAAAAACTTGTGCTTTTTTAAAAAGCGTACTAAGTTTGCTTTGAAATCATCGGAATAGTAAGTCATAAGTAACGATGAATAATTTGAGTTGAATAAGAAAAGAACATTTGATTTAAAAAGCAAAACTATGAAAAAGATTTATATCTGCGCAGTATTGACTGTATTGTTTGCTTCGTGTAGTGCAGAAGATGGAGTAACTGAATCAACACAAAAGGGAAATACAATTCAAACAATACCACAAGTGAATTGGGGTACGCTAATTGATGATATTCAAAAATCTTGCGAAAGCACAAAGAGTTATGCGAGTACAGCACAATTACTCCTTCATGTAGAGAGTATGGCTTTGGCGAATGCTAGTTTTCTAGCCATAGTTAAACCTGATTATGTGTCACCAACCTTAACGGAAATGGATGACGTGATGCATATGGATGCTCAGCAGTTAATTAACGGGATGAACTATTCCGCAACCGCAAAACAATATTTACAAAACTTGGTGGTAAATGATACCCCTTGGTTGGTGGATCCGCAGTTAAATACTGGATTACAGCCTAAAGAAGTGAAATTACTACAGTTTTTGAGTGATAAGAATGATCCTGATGATGAATGGGATACAAAAAAAACCCTTGCTTTTGCTTATGGATATCAACAAGGACCTGCTCGAGCAGTAGTATTTACGGTAATGGCGCATGAATTTAAAAAAGTAAAATAAAACACAAAAATATAAATGAGTGTTGTTTCTATATAGCTGGCAGTCCGGAATGCTGGTAAGAAACAAGATTTGAATGCTGAAAGAGGGTATGTAAAATGGTATAAAAACAGATACGATTGTCAAATTGAAAAATGGATTCTATCCTTAGAAAGTAAAAAATTAATGGAACTTATAATTACCTATCGGTTTAAAATATTTGCAGTGTTATTGCTACTATGGGCAGGGATGAACTTTTGGGTGTTTCCGTATGCCTGGTTTTGGGTTGCCGTTATTTGTCTGGTTTTGGTTTTGGGGATCAGTATAAAATTGTTTATGGCTAAGCCTTGACTAATTTAATTGATAAATCAGCCTGCAAATAAATTGGCGTTATATAGTTAGCTTTATCTTTTTAAACGGGTAAATGAATAAAGGGTAATATCCATTATGATTGATTAATTTATATGGAAAAAAGCGATGAATTTTCATCGCTTTTTTGTTTGCCTAATTTTAAGCTTTAATTTTGTTGGTAAATCAGAATGTAAATGCAAGTAAAAGAAGAGTTGGCGTTACAAATTCAAACCTTACCGGATCAACCTGGAGTATACCAGTACTTTGATAAGGAAGGCAAGATATTGTATGTAGGAAAAGCAAAGAACTTAAAAAAAAGAGTCAGCTCTTATTTTAATAAAATTCACGACAATGCGAAAACCAATGTATTAGTAAAGAAAATTGTAAGAATTAAACATATTGTCGTTCCTACTGAAACGGATGCTTTGTTGTTGGAAAACAATTTGATTAAACAATTGCAACCGCGCTATAACGTATTGTTGAAGGATGATAAGTCCTACCCTTGGATTTGTATCAAAAAAGAAGCTTTTCCCCGAGTATTCTCAACCCGGCGTATGGTGAAGGATGGTTCGGAATATTTTGGCCCTTATACCAGTTCAAAAACCGTTAGTACGCTGTTGGAGTTAATCAAAGAACTCTACGCCATTCGCACCTGTAGTTATGATTTATCCTTACAAAATATTCGCAGTGAAAAGTTCAAAGTTTGTTTGGAATACCATATTGGCAATTGTGGAGGGCCCTGTGAAGCTTATGAATCAGTGGCACAATATGATAAGAAGATTGCAGAAATACGCGATATATTAAAAGGGAATTTTAAAGAAAGTTTGAAAGGTTTTAAAACGTATATGCTAGAATTAGCGGCTGATATGCGTTTCGAAGAAGCACAACAAATCAAAGAAAAAATCGAATTGCTTGAGAATTACCAAGCAAAATCAACCATTGTCAATCCGAAAATTGGAAATATCGATGTTTTTTCGATTGTTTCAGACGAAACAAATGCCTATGTGAATTTTTTACAAGTTTCTTATGGGGCAATTATTCGTTCTCATAATTTAGAATTGAAGAAGAAATTGGAGGAGACAGATGAAGAGTTGTTAGAATTGGCCATTGTAGAAATCCGAAGTCGATTTGAATTGTTGACCAAAGAGATTTTAGTTCCTTTTGAGGTAGACTTAGGAGAAAGTATCAAAGTTACTGTTCCTAAAGTGGGCGATAAAAAAGCCTTATTGGATTTATCGGAACGCAATGCAAAATTCCATCGTGTCGATCAGTTAAAACAAATTAAAATTGTGGATCCCGAGCGTCATGTAAATCGCATCATGCAGCAAATGATGAAAGATCTGCGTTTGCCTAAAGAACCACGTCATATTGAGTGTTTTGATAACTCTAATATTCAAGGAACTAATCCTGTTGCTGCGTGTGTTGTTTTTAAAGATGGTAAACCCAGTAAAAAAGACTACCGACATTTTAATGTAAAAACCGTTGAAGGACCCGATGATTTTGCTTCCATGGAGGAAATTGTGTTTCGACGATATAAACGCTTAGTAGAAGAAAATCAACCTTTGCCTGATTTAATTATCATTGATGGTGGAAAAGGACAATTGGGTGTGGCTGTTCAAAGCTTGGAAAACCTCGGTTTAAGGGGGCAGATTCCCATTATCAGTTTAGCCAAACGCTACGAGGAAATTTTTTATCCCGGAGATAGTTTTCCTTTGTATTTAGATAAGCGCTCCGAAACAATGAAAGTCATTATTCACCTTAGAGATGAAGCCCATCGATTTGGGTTGACTTTTCACCGCAATCAACGCAGTAAAAATGCGATTACAAGCCAACTAGATGAGGTTCCAGGAATTGGAGAAATGACCAAAACAAAATTGATGAACCACTTCAAATCGGTCAAGAGAATAAGAGAAGCATCGGCAGAAGAAATAGAAAGTGTCATTGGAAAAGCAAAAACAAAGGTTTTATTGGAACATTTGAAGTAAATTAGTAGAATAAAAAGGATAACTATGCGCAGAATTATAGCATTAATGGCAATAGTAATAGCGGCAGGTACGAGTTTTGCCCAAGAAGAAGATCGACCTAAAGTTGGTGTTGTGTTGAGTGGAGGTGGGGCAAAAGGACTAGCTCATATAGGTGTCCTGAAAGTATTGGAAGAACAAGGCGTGCAAGTAGATTATATTACGGGTACGAGTATGGGGGCTATTGTTGGTGGATTATATGCTTCAGGTTATACAGCCACAGAATTGGACTCTATTTTTAGTAGTATAGATGCAACAGCCTTGATTAGAGATTATATTCCGCGTATTTCGAAATCCTTTTATGAAAAGAAAAATGACGAAATCTACGCCTTGAGCTTGCCTTTTGATAAATTCAAAATTGGTTTACCTAAAGCTTTTTCGCGAGGGATGTATAACTATAACTTGATGAATCGATTATTAGCTCATGTACGTCATGTACGTGATTTTAACGATTTAAATATTCCTTTTTTATGTGTAGCTACAAATATTGAAACGGGTAAACCAGTTTTGATTGATTCTGGCTACTTACCACAAGCTATTTTAGCCAGTGGAGCTTTTCCTTCTTTATTTGCTCCTGTTTTAATTGATGGAACTTACCTTATTGATGGGGGAATTGTCAATAATTATCCGATTGAGCAATTAAGAGCTTTAGGTGCTGATATTGTAATTGGCGTTGATGTTCAAGATGGACTCAAGTCGATAGATGAGATTAGTGGTGCAGCAGATGTGCTTCTTCAAATCTCAAATTATTCTACCATCAACCAGATGAAGAATAAAATTGGAGAAACCGATATCTATATCAAACCTGATATCTCGGGGTATACCGTAATTTCCTTTGAAGATGGTAAAGCAATCATCCAAAGAGGTGAGGCGGCGGCTAAGGTACAATTAGAAGAAATAAAAAAAATCGGCGGAAACAAAAATGTTTTACAAAAACAATTTGTACCTAAATACACCGATAAATTACATATTAATTCGATTGATATTCACGGATTAACGCGTTTTACACAGCGTTATGTACATGGTAAATTAGGATTTAAACCCCATAGTTCCATTACGTTTGCTGATTTGGAACGAGGAATAGATCAACTTAATGGTACCGATAACTTTAGCAGTATTTCCTATCGCTTCGATAAAGTAGAAGGAGGAGATGATCTAGTTTTGGATATCGTAGAAAATCCTACCATGCGCTATTTAAAGTTGGGGGTTCATTACGATGGACTGTATAAATCTGCCGCGTTGATTAACGTGACACAGAAGAATTTACTCATGAAAAGCGATGTGGCTTCCTTGGATGTTGCCGTAGGAGATAATGTACGCTATAATTTTAACTACTTTGTTGATAACGGGTTTTATTGGAGTGTGGGTATCAATTCCAAATATAACCAGTTTAGTACCGATTTGCGTTTTAAAAGATTATTTGAGAGTGATAAGTTTGAATTACCACCAGAAATTGATCTAAGTAGTTTACCTTCAAAATTTAATGTCAATTATAAGGATTTAGAAAATCGATTGGTGTTTCAGACGTTTTATCAACAAAAATTTCTTTTAGCAGTAGGACTAGAACATCGCTATTTTGATATTAGAAGTAATACCTTAACGGTTAAAGAAAGTACTTTTGACCAAAGTAGTTATGTAGGTGGATTTGCTAATTTTACTTTTGATACCTATGACAACAAGTATTTTCCTAGAAAAGGATTCATGTTTAAAGGCGAATATAAAAATTACTTTTATTCCTCAGATTATTTGAGAAATTTTCAAAATTTCTCAACCATTACCGGACAAGTAGGATATGCTACGGGGCTAACGGATAAGTTATTCCTAGATTTAAGATCCAGAATGGGTGCAACCATCGGAAATACCCCTTCTATGGGATTTATGTACTTTCTAGGCGGATATGGGTTTGCTGAACGCGATAATCTAATTCCGTTTTTTGGCTATGATTTGCTCAGCATTATGGGAAATTCCTATATTACAGGGTCTATCAATTTGGATTATGAAATCTTTAAAAAGCACCATATCAACTTTACAGCTAATTTGGCGAATGTAGGAGAAGATATTTTTACAGGTTCTGACTGGGTCTTTAAATCCAAATATTCAGGGTATTCACTTGGTTATGGGATGCAAACAATGATAGGTCCTATTGAAGTGAAATACAGTTATTCACCAGATACCGGAAGTAGTTATACTTTTTTCTCCGTTGGTTTTTGGTTTTAATTAAGAATAAATTTTTGTTAACTTCTTGTTCTTTAATAATAAGCAAATAAAATTTGGTTATAAAGTTGGATATATCAATTTTATTTCGATATTTGTGATATTATGAAAATACAATGGGACGGTTTATTGGCTTACATTAAGTTTCTGATCAAGAGAAATCCTGAATGAGAAACTTTTACTTATATCATTTTTTTTCCAACCTTAAAACTATAAGTAATTATGCCTTTATATCATCGCTTAGGGAGTATTCCCCCTAAACGTCATACGATTTTCCGCAAGGAAAACGGTGACTTATATTATGAACAATTGTTTGGTACCGTTGGCTTTGACGGAATGTCAACCAATATGTACCATGTACACCGACCAACGCAGGTGAAAGAAATACGTAAACAGTATTCTGTTGCACCTAAGATTGCGAAAGCAAATAACATTCAATCTTACCGACTGAGAGGATTCCAAGTAGAACCCGAAAATGATTTTTTAGAAAGCCGAAAAGCAGTTTTGACCAATAGTGACTGTACCATTGTATTAGCGGCTCCTAAAAAGTCTATGGAGGATTATTTCTACAAAAACACCGATTCAGATGAATTAATTTTTATCCATAAAGGAACTGGAACACTGCGTACTTTTTTAGGAAATCTAACCTTTAAATACGGAGATTACTTAGTTGTGCCAAGAGGAATGATTTATAAAATCGACTTCGATACGGAAGATAATCGACTGTTTATCGTAGAATCTAAACACCCTTTCTATACGCCTAAAAGATATAGAAACTGGTTTGGACAGTTAATGGAGCATTCTCCTTTTTGCGAAAGAGATATCCGCCTTCCAGAAAACTTAGAAACGTACGATGAAAAAGGAGATTTCGTAATCAAGTTGAGAAAGCAAGACGAAATCTTTGAGATGGTATATGCCACACATCCTTTTGATGTCGTTGGCTATGATGGATATAATTATCCGTATGCCTTCTCTATTCACGATTTTGAACCAATCACAGGGCGTATTCACCAACCACCTCCGGTGCACCAAACGTTTGAAACTGCTGGTTTTGTAGTTTGTTCTTTTGTGCCAAGATTATACGATTATCACCCAGATTCAATTCCTGCCCCATACAATCACAGTAATATTGATAGTGATGAGGTATTGTATTATGTAGATGGAGATTTTATGAGTCGTAATGATATTGCACCAGGACACATTTCACTGCACCCAGCTGGAATCCCACACGGACCACATCCAGGTGCTGCTGAGCGATCTATCGGTAAAACGAGTACAGAAGAGCTAGCTGTAATGGTTGATACATTCAAACCGTTAATGGTTACGGAAGAGGCCATGAAAATTGCTGATGAGCAATATTACCAATCGTGGTTAGACCACTAAAAAAAACAAAAAGAATAAACAACAACAAAAACTATATTTTATGAGTAAAGAAGTAAAGTCGGTTGAATTTGGCTTAGAAAAAATATTTGAAGGAGCGCAAGATTTCTTGCCTTTATTAGGAACAGATTACGTTGAATTTATCGTAGGTAACGCAAAACAAGCGGCGCATTTTTATAAAACTGCATTTGGATTCCAGTCTTTAGCTTATGCTGGTTTAGAAACAGGAGTAAAGGATAGAGCATCTTATGTATTAGTTCAAGATAAAATCCGCATTGTTTTAACTACACCTTTAACAGCGGAATCTTCTTTAAACGATCATATCGTTAAACATGGCGATGGAATTAAAGTAGTTGCTCTTTGGGTAGAAGATGCTCGCAGTGCATACGAAGAAACAACAAGTCGCGGTGCTAAATCATATATGGAGCCTGTAGTTGAAAAAGACGAATTTGGAGAAACCGTTCGCGCAGGAATCTATACTTATGGAGAAACTGTTCACATGTTTGTAGAGAGAAAAAACTACAACGGAGTATTTTTACCAGGTTTCGTAAAATGGGAAAGCGACTATAACCCAGAACCAGTTGGTTTGAAATATGTAGACCATATGGTGGGGAACGTAGGATGGAATGAAATGAATACGTGGGTGAAATGGTATGAGGATGTAATGGGATTTGTTAACTTCTTATCTTTTGACGACAAACAAATTAATACAGAATATTCTGCATTGATGAGTAAGGTAATGTCAAATGGCAATGGGCGTATTAAATTCCCAATCAACGAACCAGCAGAAGGAGCTAAAAGATCTCAAGTTGAAGAATATTTAGATTTCTATAATGGATCAGGTGTTCAACATATCGCTGTAGCTACGGATGATATCCTTACAACTGTTGCGAAAATGAGAGCTAGAGGGGTTGAGTTTTTATCTGCTCCACCACAATCATACTATGATGCAATTCCAGCTCGTTTAGGAGTTCATATGGAAATGATGAAAGAAGATCTCAAAGAACTTCAAAAATTAGCTATCTTAGTGGACGCGGATGAAGAAGGATACCTATTGCAGATTTTTACTAAACCAGTTGAAGATCGTCCAACTTTATTCTTCGAAATTATTCAAAGAATGGGGGCAAGAGGCTTTGGTGCAGGTAATTTTAAGGCGCTTTTTGAATCTATTGAGCGCGAGCAAGAGTTAAGAGGGACCCTATAATTGGAGTTAAGAATATCTTAAATACCTTCATTTTGAATAGGTTATAGTTAAAGTGAGGTTAAAAGACATGGGATATATGAATAATCAATAAAAAACTATACATTTGCACTCGCAAAAATAAAGATGTCATAAGCTTTATTTGAGTGTAATAAATTTTTCATAATTTATAGTTTTTTGGTTGGTTAATAGCATAAAAACTCAGTCAATTTTTTGACTGGGTTTTTTTGTTTCTTATTTTTGAATAAAATTAGCTAACTATGAAAAAAATAGTATTTGTTTTTTATACCTTCCTACTTTGTGCGAGTCTTTCCTTTGCACAAACCAAACCAAAAGCCTTTAAGGCAGGTGAATATCTGAAGTTCAGAGTTTCCTATGGAATTATAAACGCAGGTATTGCTGAGTTAGAGCTATCCGATGTTACCTATAAAGGAAAAAGCATGTACCATGCCAAAGGAATTGGGTATACCACCGGACTTTCCAAAGTATTCTTCAAGGTTTATGATGATTATCAAAGCTATTTTGAGAAAGATCAAGTTGTACCGCATCGCTTTATTCGAAAAATAGATGAAGGTGGTTATACGAAAAACCAAGAAGGCTTTTTTGATTATACGAAAAATAATGTCGTCGTAAAAGATTACGAGAAATCGAAAGAAGGGACCTACCCTATTGTTGCAGAAGTACAAGATATTGTATCTGCTTTTTATCATTTGAGAAATAACCCTAAATTAGATAATCTAAAAAAGAATGAATCCATCGAAATAGATATGTTTTTTGATGGAGAGATTTTTCGTTTTAAATTATTGTACTTAGGAACGACAGAATTGAAAACGAAATGGGGTAAAGTTAAAGCATTAACTTTTAGGCCCTACGTAATGGCAGGTCGTGTTTTTAAAGAAAAAGAAAGCTTAACGGTTTGGGTATCTGCCGATGCCAATAAAGTTCCCTTGCGAATTAAAGCTAGTTTGGCCGTAGGTTCATTAAAAGCAGATTTAGAGGAGTATAAAGGGCTTGTTTCAAAATTAAAAATTGAAAAATAATGGATGATTTAATGCTTCAACATATAAAAAGTTTAGAAGAAAAGTTTACAAAAATGGGACAAAATCCCAAAGTGCATTTAGAAGGGTTGGTCTATGCAAAGCCTTTGACCTATTGGGATTATATCCAAACGGATGCGCTTTTAGGATTGCAAATTCAACGCAGTTTGTATCCAGATGAAATGGTGTTTATCCTCTATCATCAGGTGAATGAATTGTTATTTAAAATGATTTTGTGGGAAATGGATCAATTAGCCGTTACTACACAAATTGAAGTTCATATATTTACAGATAAATTGATGCGAATTAGTCGATATTTTGATATGTTGACTAATTCTTTTAGTATCATGGGAGATGGAATGGATATCGAACAATACAATAAGTTTAGAAATACATTAGCACCCGCAAGTGGTTTTCAAAGCGCACAATACCGATTGATTGAATTTGCATCAACGGATTGGATAAATTTAATCGATAAACGCTATAGTAAAGATTTATCGGAAAATATTTCAGAAGAAGAAGCGTTAGAGTTTATGTATTGGCAAGCAGCCGGAAAGAACTATAATACTGGAGAAAAATCTTATTTGCTCGGAGCGTTTGAAAAGAAATACAGTCAAACTTTTGTTAAAGCAATGAAAGACTATGAAAAGACAAATTTATGGCAGAAATTTGTTGAACTTCCAAAAGAAGCACAAGAACGGCCAGAATTAATTCAGGCAATGAAACATTATGATTATACCGTAAACGTAACCTGGGTTATAGGGCACTATAAAACGGCACTTAAGTACTTGGAAAGCACTGGAGTAACTAAAGAGGCAACGGGAGGAAGTGATTGGAAAAAATACATGCTACCTGAATATCAAAAACGCATATTTTTTCCTGCCTTATGGTCAGAAGAAGAACTAATGAATTGGGGAAAAGGATTGATTTAAAATAGAAAAAGAAAAGTTTTGAAGTATAAGATTATTATATTGTTAACAGGACTACTCCTTTTTGCTGCTTGTAAAAAAGAGGCAGAAATGGAAATGAGCACAGATACTGAAGAAGATACAGTAGAAGAAATTGTAGCCGAGTTATATGGTTTTAAATTGAAAGACTATGTCGTAACGGAAGATACGATTCGGTCTGGAGATAATCTAGGCAAGATTTTTGGCACTTATAATCTGAATGCTACGGATGTGCACGAGATTGTTTCCAAAGTAAAAGATACAATCAATGTAAAAGGAATACGCGCAGGGCAACCTTATACGTTGATAAAATATAAAAATAACCCTGATAAATTGGCAGCGTTTATCTACCATCCCAATATTTCGGGCTATCAGGTTATTGACTTACGCGATAGTATCACCGCTTATACCAAAACATATCCTGTTACTATAAAAAGAAGAACAGTGGCTTCAACCATCGATGGGTCTTTATCGATGAGTTTGAGTAAAGAAGGAGTCGATCAATCTTTGGCGACGAGAATGTCCCAGATTTTTGCTTGGTCTATTGACTTCTTTAAGCTGCAACCGGAAGATCGCTTCGCGGTTACTATTGAAGAAAAATACATTAACGATACCGTTTATGTTGGAATTTCAAAGGTAGAAGCGGCTTATTTTAATTATAGAGGTAAAGATTTATATTCCTTTCCGTATCAAAGACAAGGAGCGAAAGGTATCGATTATTACGATGAAGAAGGACGTCCAATGAAGAGTATGTTCTTAAAAGCACCTTTGAAATTCTTTAGAATTACTTCGAGATATACCAAGAGTAGATTTCATCCTGTTCAAAAAACATGGAAATCACATAATGGGACTGATTATGCTGCACCTACGGGTACAGCAATTATGACTACGGCTTCAGGTGTTGTTGAACGAACAGGATACACAGCAGGAAATGGAAATTATGTCAAAGTAAGACACAATGGAACATATTCGACGCAATATTTACATATGTCAAAAATCATAGCCAGAAAAGGACAGTTTGTAGAACAAGGACAAACAATCGGATTGGTTGGAAGTACGGGTTTAGCTACGGGGCCTCATGTTTGTTATCGATTTTGGAAAAATGGGGTTCAAGTAGATCCGTTAGGACAAGTTTTGCCTAATTCAGAGCCCATGGATAAAAAAGATATACCCGCTTTTAAAGCGCATATTCAACCTTTAAAAGCAGAATTAGATACTGTGATTAAAGAGAAATTTAACAAATAATACTGTATTAAATAAAAATGCTACAAACTATAGATCCTACTAGCACTGCTGCATGGAGTAAACTACGTGAACACTTTAAGCAAATGGAGTTTATCAAAATGCAAGATCTTTTTGAAGAAGATTCTAGTAGAGTGAACTCATTTACTATTCAATTCGAAGATTTTTTATTGGATTATTCTAAAAATAAGATTACCCAAGAAACGCTATCTTATTTGCTAGAATTAAGTGAGGAAGTAGATTTAAAACAAGCAATTGAATCTCTATTCACAGGAGAGAAAATTAATAGAACAGAAAATAGAGCCGTATTGCATACGGCTTTACGCGATTTTACTCCGGGCGTGCCTATAGAGGTTGATGGGATGAACATTTTAGATGAAATCTATTTGACTAGAGAACGAATCGAACACTTTGTAACCCAAGTAGTAGAGGGACGCTATGTTTCTAGTACAGGTAAGCCTTTTACAGATGTGGTTAATATTGGAATAGGAGGATCTGATTTAGGACCAAAAATGGCCGTTCACGGATTAGAAAATTATAGAAATCACTTGAATGTGCATTTTATTTCTAATATAGATGATGATTATTTGTATTCTGTCTTAGATAAAATTAATCCAGAAACCTCTTTAATCCTTATTGTTTCTAAAACGTTTACGACACAAGAAACCGTTTTAAACGCAGATAAAGTGCGAAAATGGCTTTTGACAAAAATAAAAAAAGACGCGATTGGTTTGCATTTAGTTGCTGTAACTGCTGAGGTGGAAAGAGCACAAGCCTATGGCATTAGTACGGCTACAATTTTTCCGATGTGGGAGTATGTAGGCGGACGTTTTTCTTTGTGGAGTTCCGTGGGATTATCGATTGCACTTGCCATAGGATATCCAAATTTTGAGCAATTATTACGCGGAGCTAATAAAATGGATCACCATTTTAGAACAACCCCTTTCCGAGAAAACATGCCTGTTATCTGTGCCTTATTAAGTGTTTGGTATAATAACTTTTATGGCTATGAAACGGAAGTAGTCGTTCCTTATAATCAGTTTCTGGAAAAATTTCCGGCTCATTTGCAACAAATGATTATGGAAAGTAATGGAAAGGATAAAAACCGCGCAGGAAATCCATTTGAGTATCAAACGGGAACTTTGATCTGGGGTGAAGTTGGTGTTTCTGTTCAACACGCCTTTTTTCAGTTGTTTCACCAAGGTACGAAGGTAGCACCAGTCGATTTTATTGGTTTTGTAAACCCTTTCTCTAAAAAGGATACCAATCATACAATATTGATGTCTAACTTTTTTGGACAAACAGAGGCTTTGTTAAATGGCAAAGAGGGAAGCAAAGAACAACCCGATGAGGATCCATTGACGCAAAACTTTAGAGCCTTTGCAGGAAACAAACCCTCAAATACACTTCTAATAGATAAATTAACGCCAGAATCATTAGGAGCACTTGTTGCGCTTTATGAACATAAGACTTTTGTACAAGGTGTAATCTGGAATATTTATAGTTTTGATCAGTTTGGCGTGGAATATGGCAAGGTATTAGCAAAAAATATTCAACAAGAAATTATTTCGAATAATGTATTGAAACATGATTGTTCTACAGCGTTTTTATTGAATTACTATTTAAAAAATAGAAGCATATAGAATTCAATAAATTGGGTTGCACATTAAAATTAATAATTTGGTAACATTTAAGGAGTATCTTTTTGTACATTTGTCGGGAAATTAATTTATCACTTACACTTACAAAATGAGAAACTTGAAGAACTGGATGTTGTTTTTCGTAATGATTATTACGTCAACATCTGCATTTTCACAAAACAAAGTAACGGGTACAATTATCGATGGAGAACTTTCTATGAGTTTACCAGGTGCTACTGTACTTGTAAAGGGAACACAAAATGGTACATCTACAGATGCTGATGGCGTGTTTTCATTAAATGTAAATAACGATAAAGGAGAAATAGTTATCTCTTTTATTGGTTATCAGTCTAAAACGATTGCTTTTAAAGTTGATGCAAATAAAGTTGCAAACTTGGGAAGAATTGTTTTAAACCCAGATGAAAACATGTTGGATGACATTGTTATTATGGGTGTTGCAGACGTTGCAAAAGACCGTAAAACACCAGTAGCTGTATCTACAATTAAAGCTGCTGAAATTCAAGAAAAATTGGGTTCTCAAGAATTTCCTGAAATTTTAAACACAACGCCTTCGGTTTACGCTTCTAAAGGCGGTGGTGGTTATGGAGACTCGAATATTAATATTCGTGGATTCGACCAAAGAAACGTAGCTGTATTAATTAACGGTATGCCTGTTAATGATATGGAAGGTGGATCTGTGTACTGGTCAAACTGGGCTGGTTTATCAGATGTTACTTCTGCTATGCAAGTTCAACGTGGTTTAGGTTCTTCTAAAATCGCAATATCATCAGTAGGAGGGACAATTAACGTTTTAACTCGTACTTCTGACGCGCGTCAAGGAGGTACAATTTCTGGAAGCGTTGGTACAGGCGATTACTTTAAAGGATTAGTTTCTTACAATACGGGTGTATTGGAGAATGGATTATCAGCTTCGGTATTATTAGGTTATACTAGAGGAAGCGGATATGTTGAAGGAACGGGATTCGAAGCGTATAATTACTACTTGGGATTAGGGTACAAATCGAAAGATTCTCGCCACAATGTTCAATTCACATTTACTGGAGCTAAACAAGATCACGATCAACGATCTACTTCAGTTTCTATTGAAAATATTCAAAAATGGAACGATGGGAAAATGAATAAAAGATTTAACCCAGATACTGGATTCTATAATGGAGAAAGATTTAACTTCAAATCGAACTACTACAATAAACCAGTTATGTCAATTAACTATGACTTCAATATTAACGAAACTTGGACATTAGGTACTGTATTTTACGGTTCTTGGGGTCGTGGTGGTGGAACTGGAACGATTGGTGGTGGACCAAATGGGTACAGAGATTTTGGTACAGAAGTTAGGGATGCTAATGGGCATATGCGTTTTGATGACATCGCTGCTTGGAATAGAGGTGAAACGATTGCTGATTGGAGAGAACTTGACAAAAATAAAAAACCAATTGGTAATGGTACAAGTAATAGTCTAATGGATGATCCTAATAATCCAGGACAACAAGGATATTATGTTTCCGATTTCGATAATAAAACAAAAGCATATAGAGGTGGTTGGGCTCGTCGTTCAAGTATTAATTCACATGACTGGTATGGAACTGTTATTAATATGAATGCTAAGGTAAATGAAAACTGGACCGTTGATTTTGGATTAGATGCACGTATTTACAAAGGATACCACTACCAAGTATTGGATAATTTGATGGGAGCTGATGGTTTCTATGTGAAGAATAATAAAAATAACGGAGGTCAGCACTATATTGTTGGTCAAACTTACGACGCAAAAGCTTCAATGAACCCATGGGTGGATTGGAATAATAGAGAAAAGGTTGGATTCAACAATGATGGTAATGTGAAATGGTTAGGCGGATTTGGACAAGTAGAATATTCTAAGGATGCTTTATCTGTTTTTGTTCAAGGAGCAATTTCTAATCAATGGATGCAACGTGTAGACTATTTTAATTATGATCGTTCTACTGCACAAGGAGCAGAGGATTATAAAACAGATTGGGAAAGTATTTTAGGAGGAAGTATTAAAGGAGGAGCGAACTATAATATCGATGAAAATCACAATGTATTTGTGAACTCAGGTTATTTTTCTCGTCAACCATTTATGAATAATGGAGTGTATTTAAACAATACAAACACGTTGAATCCTGATTTAACAAATGAAAAAATATTTGGTTTAGAGGCGGGTTATGGATATAGAAGCCATAAATTAAGGGCTAACTTAAACTTATATAGAACATCTTGGAAAGACAGAGTGACGCGTGCAACAGGAAAAGTTAAGGATATTGGTTCAGATGGAAGTGCTATTGATGCTAATGGATACGCTACTTTGGTAGGAGTGGAACAAATTCACACAGGAATGGAAATGGACTTGATCTACTATCCTATTGATCGTTTAACTCTTACAGGATCTTTCTCATGGGGGGATTGGCATTATGGTTCAAATGTTACGGGAACATATTATAACGAAGAGACCAATCAACCAATTTATAATGAGCCAGGTAAACCAGAATCAGGATTCAAAACACATACATTGTACATCGATGGTGCAAAAGTGGGTGGTGCGCCTCAGTTAATTGCAAATTTAGGAGCTAGCTACGAAATTGCAAAAGGATTAAAAATTGATGCAAATTACCGATATAATGATAATTTCTATGGAACTTTAGTAGTTACTGAAGCTAAAGAAGAAGGTAAGAATGGTTCAATGAAACTTCCTGCATTCAACTTATTTGATGCTGGGTTATCGTACCGTATGGAACTTGGTAAAGCAAAACAGAATGCTTTAACTATGCGTTTCAACATAAACAACATATTCGATACAACGTATATTGCTTCTGCAAGAACTAACATTGAGGCAACTCCTGAAAGTACAACTTGGAAAGGTGTTGATGTTCGTAACGAAGTTATGTTAGGGGCTGGTAGAACTTGGAACTTTACAATGAGATTTAATTTTTAGTAAATTATTTTCAAGATATAAATAAAAGGATGGTTAGCGATAACCATCCTTTTTTTGTTGGTAGTCTGTCCCTTTTTTTTGTATGTTGGGAGTAAATGCTAAACAGGATAATAATTAATAAATGCGCAATAGCGATATGAAAAGAAAACACTTAAATAAAGAAATTACTATTTCCGAAATTTGTTTCGGTGGAAATGTATTTGGATGGACATTAAACGAAAAGGATTCGTTGCGTATGCTTGATGAATTACACGAGCAAGGCATTAATTTTATTGATACTGCCAATAGCTATTCCCATTGGGTAGAAGGAAATATGGGAGGTGAGTCAGAACGCATAATTGGCAAGTGGTTTGCTGAAAGTAATAAAAGACAGGACGTGGTTTTAGCAACCAAAGTTGGTGGTGGCATGGTTGGTGTGGAAATAGGATTAACCCGTCAACAAATTATCGATGGAATCGATGCTTCTTTAAAGCGTTTACGCACCGATTACGTAGATTTATACTATTCACATCACGACGACCTCAATATAGGAGTAGAAGAAATCATGGGAACCTATCAGGAATTAATTCAAGTAGGAAAGGTTCGTACGCTTGGAGCATCTAATTTAAGTGCAGAACGCTTGATTGAAAGTAATCAAGTAGCAGAAGCAAAAGGATGGACCAAGTATATTGCCTTGCAACCGCTTTATAATCTATATGATCGCGAAAAATTTGAAAAAGAGTATACTGAGATAGCGAAGAAGGAAAACATCGCTGTAATGCCTTATTTTGCCTTGGCAAGTGGGTTTTTATCTGGTAAGTATAAAACTAAAGAAGATTTAGAAGGAAGTGCGAGAAAAATGATGGTAGAGCATTATCTCAATGACCGAGGTCTGAATATTTTAGATGCTCTAGCTCGTATCTCTAAAAAACACAATGCCTCAAGTGCCGAAATTGCTATTGCTTGGTTGTTACATCAACCAACAATTACGTCTCCGATTGTAAGTGCAACAAATGCAACACAATTAAGAAGTTTAGTTCAAGCTACTAAAATTAAATTAGATTCAGAAGATCTCTATCTTCTGGAGGGAAGTAGCCAATGGAAGTAAATAAACACTTGTGTTGTTAGATTTTTAATGTAAAACTATAGTCCAAGTATAACCTAAAAACGCTTGTATGAACTTCATATAAGCGTTTTTTATATCTTATAAGAACTTAAAATCAAAATTTTAGCGGCTTGATTCAGGGTTGAATTATTTTATCAGATAAATACTATACAATTAAAGATAGTTTAATTGTTAAAAAAATAGCTTTTTAAGTATGTTTTTTTAGTTAGGTTTTTATTAAAAAATATTTTTTAAATGCTTGTATGAATGAAGTATTTTTATTAGATGTTTAAAAGGGAATATTATGAATACGAGAGAAATTTTAAAGCATCCGATACCACCTGAATTAACAGATGAATTAATAACGCGATTGACAAGTCTTTGCTTTTATAATAATCCGATTAAATCGGCTGATTTACTGTTCGTATTTGGATCAAATATTTTGCACAAGAAGATTGGGCAAAAAATAAATGAACTCTTAAAGACATACACATTTGATACGATTCTCTTGACTGGTGGAATTGCCAATTATGAGGGTTCAATTTTTGAGGATCTATCTGAATCGAAACTTTTATTGCAATACATCTCTAGAGAGAAATTTCCAAATACTCGTTTTATTGTTGAAAAAGAATCGCGTAATACACTTGAAAATGTAGTATATGCCAATGAATTATTTGATTTGTCTAGTATAAAAAGTATCGCCTTTCTTTCACATAGTTATGCTTCCATGCGATCTTATTTGACATTAAAAAAAGTTTGTACAGCGGATTATTTTTACAACTATCAAATTCCGATTCCTGTTAATCAGTCCAATCCAATGATTACTCAATCTAATTGGCACGAAACGCAAGAGGGGAAAGCACTTGTTTGGGGAGAATACCTGCGATTTGTAACGTATGGTATAAGAGGAGATTTTCTTATTGAAGGCGTTGAGTTGTTAATAGAGCAAATTCAACTATGTCAGTAAAACGAATATTAGCGGTCGACATGGATGAAGTCCTTGCAGACTCTATCGCACCAGTAGTGGAGGAATAACAGCAGCAAATGGTATAAATTTTTGGTCAGGAGCGAATCCTGTAGCAAAACCACTTCCAGTAACCTTAAATCATCTAGGTACTATGGTGCCAAAAGAATTAGACCAAAATGCAAGTCTAAGTCACTCAGCAACTATGAATAAAGTCCCTGATTTGGCTTATACGAATGAAATTAAAAACAATGTAACAAAAACCGTATCTTTGCGTGCAACTGATGGTGGAATTCAAGGAGGACCTTTGCGTGTGCCAAATAGAGAGTTGCAAGAGATTACAATTAATACTATAGGTAGAAATAGTTTAGTAGATCTTACAAATGAAACTTTTGAACAAGCATTATTTAGTGGGGTTGAAAAAATGAGAGGTTACGCAATTTATGGAACAAAAGGGCTTGTAGGAAGAACATATAATAGAAATATTTTTTTGCTAGAACAGATGGATGGTAAAAGTTTATCCGGATTTAGAAATCTTATAAAGGGCATGGAACAAGAAGCATTTTCTAGTGGAGCAAATAAAATATCTATTTATGGTTCATCTGTCATAAATGATGGTTTTCTTAATCCAAATATAGCTAGTCGTTTTGGATATTCTTTTGAGAAATCTGCTAGTGGAATACTATTACAAAAAAGTTTAAGAAATTAAATGATGAAAAGTACAAAATATAAATCATCTATATTAGTATCTATTTTTCGTAGAAAAGGTGGTGAAGGTAGATTAACACAAATACTAGATCATACTAAGATTCTGGTTTCAAGTCTAACAAGATTACTAGAAGACAAAGAAGAGATATTGTATGTGTTTAAGGATCTTGAATTAAACGAGGTGGTAGTTACAGACAGAAGACTTCTTGTAAAGAAATCTGAAGGAATATTGACTATTGAATTTTCTGCTATAACTAGGGTAAGTATTGCCTTAAAGGAGGAATTTAAAGATAGAATAATGAATAAGGAAGAATTTACCCGATTAGAAATAGAAGTTATATCTGGAGTCAGTTATATAATATCTGTTGAAAAAGGAAAGCCATTTCAAGGACTGTATCAGGTTTTAGACTACATAGCAATGGTTAATCGCAGTGATAGTAAAGTATAAGAGATTTGTGGTTTATCAAAGATAATATTTGTTTCATATTTGAACTCTTTAGATTTTGTATTTTAAATGGGAAGCAGTTTCATTTTTATTCCCAAGGGTTTTTTTGATGAAAATGATTGTATTGGATGCTTTGGTAAAGAAATAGAAGTTTTAACGGTCTCTTGACTATTAATAAAAAGCTTTAAAAAACCCGCTTGTATGAAATTTATGCAAGTGGGTTTTATTTTTAAAAAGGCACTAAATCAAAGGTGTTGCTTACTGGTTCTTGTTTGTCATAATAGTTCAGTTCATTTATTTTGAAGATAATTTTGTATTTAGGGTCTTTGATAATTTTGTGGATAATCTCGGATTCACAAAAACAAGGGCATCAAGTTCATGTCTATACCACTTCCTATCGCACGAGTAATAGAATCCGATGGACCTTGCGGTACTATGGTATACGCGTAGATCGCATTGTCAATCAAAAAGAAAACAGTGTCAGATTAAAAGAGATGAGGGTGTATGCTTCCAAATACCCAAGAGCTTTTGATTTTGACCTTCATATGATGATTCAAAAGGCGTGGGAATGGAAGGCGAAAAGTATAATTTTAAAACCCTTATTGTTGACCCAAAAAATGAGGATTGGGTCGCTTTTATTAAACAAGAACTAGCAAAGATAGCCTAGTGTAAATAAAATAGGGTGTCCAAAAGGGCACCCTATTTTTTATAGTATTTAGCAATTAATTAATCGTTGCTCCGTTTTTTACGTTTTCCTTATCGGGGTTAACAAATACCAATTTGCCATTGGTATCTTCCGTCATCAAGATCATCCCTTGACTTTCAACTCCACGTAAAGCTCTTGGTGCTAAATTAGCTAGAACTGTCACGCGTTTGCCGATGATATCTTCCGGTTTGAAATGCTCAGCAATACCCGATACAATCGTTCGTACATCGATTCCCGTATCTACTTTTAATACTAAAAGCTTATTGGCTTTCGGCATTTTTTCCGCTTCGATGATTGTTCCTACGCGCAAATCCAATTTGGCGAAATCTTCATACGTCGCTGTTTCTTTTTGAGGTTCAACCACGGCATTCGCTTCTTTATTGGCCTGTTTGGATGCTTCTAAGCGATCCAATTGCTTTTGAATCTCTACATCCTCAATCTTAGCAAATAACAGCTCTGCTTCGCCGATTTGGTGTCCTGGTTTGATAAAAGGCTGATCCACTTCAATTGCATTCCAAGTTAAAGGCGTAGTAGGGTCTAAGCGTAAGATTGATTTTAACTTAGTTGCTGTAAAAGGCAAGAAAGGCTCTACCAACGTACTTAAAGCCGTCGCAATTTGCAAGGCTACATACATTTGTGTTTGCACGCGAGCTGCATCTTCTTTGATCAATTTCCACGGTTCTTCATCCGCTAGGTATTTGTTACCTAAACGCGCCACATTCATCACTTCACCCAGAGCCTCTCTAAAGCGGTAACGGTCAATTGAACTTTCAATAACTGCTGGATACGCTCTTAATTCTTGTAAAGTAGCAACATCCACATCAGAAAAGGCATGCGGTTGAGGTACAATGCCGTTGTAATATTTGTTCGTTAAAACAACTACACGGTTGATGAAGTTACCCAAAATAGCAACTAATTCATTGTTATTTCTTGCTTGGAAATCTTTCCAAGTAAAATCATTGTCTTTGGTTTCAGGTGCATTAGCTGTTAGTGCATAGCGCAAAACATCTTGTTGACCTGGAAAGTCTTGTAAATATTCGTGCAACCAAACCGCCCAATTTTTAGATGTAGAAAGCTTATTCCCTTCTAAGTTTAAAAACTCATTGGCAGGTACATTATCAGGTAAAATATAACTTCCTTCCGCTTTTAACATCGCAGGGAAAATCACACAGTGGAATACAATATTGTCTTTTCCGATGAAGTGAACCAATTTGGTATCTTCAGATTTCCAATACGGTTCCCAATCTTTCCCTTCGCGTGCGGCCCATTCTTTAGTTGATGAGATGTAACCGATTGGTGCATCAAACCACACATATAAAACTTTGCCATCCGCCCCTTCTACGGGTACAGGAATCCCCCAATCTAAGTCGCGGGTTACGGCACGTGGTTTTAAACCGTCGTCTAACCACGATTTTACTTGACCATATACATTGGGTTTCCAATCGTTTTTATGGCCTTCTAAAATCCATTCACGCAAAAATCCATCGTATTGATCCAAAGGTAAAAACCAGTGTTTCGTAGCTTTTAGAATCGGTTTGCTTCCGGTAATTGTCGATTTAGGATTGATTAAGTCCGTAGCATTTAAGGAGGTACCACATTTTTCACATTGGTCTCCATACGCTTCTTCATTGCCACATTTAGGGCAAGTTCCCGTTACAAAACGGTCTGCCAAAAATTGGTCTGCTTTTTCATCGTATAATTGCTCCGTTATTTCTTCAATGAATTTTCCCTCTTTGTATAGCTTTTTGAAGAATTCAGAAGCTGTTTGATGGTGAATAGAAGAAGAAGTACGCGAATAGTTGTCAAACGAAATTCCGAAATCTTCGAAAGATTGTTTGATGATTCCGTTGTATTTATCAATTACTTGTTGAGGAGTAATGCCTTCTTTCTTAGCTTTCATAGAAATAGCAACCCCGTGTTCATCGCTTCCACAGATGAAGGCAACATCTTTGCCTTGCATTCGCAAGAATCGAGCATAAATATCAGCTGGAACATAAACACCTGCTAAGTGGCCTATATGGATAGGACCATTGGTATAAGGCAATGCCGCAGTTAGCGTATATCTTTTCGGATCTTGTATCATAAACTATTATCTATATGAAATTAATAAGAATGCAAAAATAAACAATATTGCTGGAAGTTGAGCGGATTATTTTTCTATGTTGGAACCTCTTTTTTGGATTAATTATCTAACAAAAAAGGCAAAACCACTTGTGATTTCGCCTTTTTTCGGATATTAAATACTAAAATAACTACTAGGGTAGAGGTTGACCCACTTGGATATCACAACGATGTCCTGGTTGTCCATGTGCGGGATTTAATTTTCCGCTAGTAGCCGTTGCAGGCTGTTCGCCTTGTTCTTGCATGATGCGACTTTTAGCCTGATCATTAACTAAAAAAGGTTGTCCTCCGCCTTGAGCTGCTGCTGGTTGTGCAGTAGATGTAGGCATTGCATTACCCCCACCTGCAGGTGAATTTAAAGGTGCTCCAACCGGAATATCACAACGATGTCCGGGTTGCCCATGTGCTGGATTTAAAGCGCCTTCAGCTGGTGCTGCAGTAGATGTAGGCATTGCTTGTCCAGTTGCTTCATTAGCAACTGAAGTAGCAGGTGCATTAGCTGGTTGTTCCGTTGCATTCCCATCAAGGGTAATGTTAGACGGCTCTTTTCCAGTATCTTTACAAGCCGTTAAGCTTAAAAATAACAAGGATGTTAGTGCAAATAATGATTTTTTCATGAGTAGTCAATTGGTTTCTTAAGTAAACTTACCTATTTTTATTCGGAATCAAAACAATTAGTTGTAAAACCTTAGTCTTGAGTTGTGTTTTTTACTGCTGTATTTTCTTTCATATCCTCCTTTATTTTAAAAGTAGTAATTCCAGAAGAACTATTTTCCTTTGTCCCATGCATGGGAATTTGAACCGGTTGTGCATCCGTAGCAGGAGCGGTTTGTTCTCGTTTGATGCGTTGTGGTTCTTGGGTGTCTTTGTGTTTTTCTGTACAGCTTGTTAAACTAACAGCAACGAAGACGATAAATAAAATAAAAGGCGATTGCATACGACGTAATTTGAAAATTTATATACTTATTGAAGTTCTGTTGTCGATTGAGTAACTTCTAACTGGGTTAAAGCCACTTTCGTTTTCTTTAAAAATAAGAAGAAAATAGCAGAGAAGATCCAAGCCCCCCAAAATAAATAAACACCGAAGTGAAAATAGCTCTTCATGTATTTATGGGAGGTAGTTGTAAAATCCAGATAGGTATAATAGGCCGCTCCTAGACCGATTAAAAGGGTGAAAACAGCAAAAGTATTCGCTATTTTATTCGGGGTAAAATATTTAAAAAACGCCAAAATCACAACTAAAAACAGCTGTACCACAAAAATAAGAAGCGCTGTTTTCCAAGGAGATTTAAAAACGAGGTATTCTTTGTATAAAAAGGTGATCCCCATTCGGCCAATAAAAGACATCTTAGAGATTAAAAAGGCCATTAACAAGGCTAAAATGGCCTGTATTAGCACTAAAATGAAAATATTCTTTCCCATCGCTTAATTTGTTATTCTCCAACCCGTTTCTTCGGCATACTTCATTTTAAATTTCTTCGTGATGAATTCGGTATGCGGTGACTTATCTTCTTTTAGAAAGTAAAAAGGCGTAGGGTTTTTCTTCAACATAACGGTAGCTAGGGCTGATTTTTTGCCTTTCGAATCCAATTGAAAACCATTGTCTTTATCTACTAAATATTCAATCGTTTTGATTTTAATTTTATTGCCTTTTTGCTCTAAAACAAAAGGATGCGCTTTAGCCGTAAGCTGAATCGTTCCCTGCCATATACTGTCTTTGGCTAAGAAGCGTTTTTTAGCTGTAAAATCAGAAAGATTTAGATAACCTTCATCTGCTAATTGCTGATAATTTTTAATCAATTCTGCATCTTTTCTGGTTCTTAACTTAGTTTCCCCAATGTGAAAAGTAGTACTTTCATAAATAGGTTGAGTTTCCATATACGATTCAATCGCAGCAAGAGCTTTAGATGAATTCAAGGATTTATTATCACAAGAAATCAAAGTAAGAGCTAGCAAGAAGAACCCCGCGAATGTTAAGGTGATTTTTTGCATTTTTTATTTCAAATGTACAAAAAAGTGGGATGGTAAAACTTATTTATTTCAAATACTCTTTTTTTTTGTAAGGGAAACGAAATCAGTAGATTAATAGGGGTTAAGTGATTTTTAGGAGTAGATTATTGTTATTTTGAAAGTCGGTGTTTTACGAATAATTACTACATTGGAGGCTAAAAGTAATACCATGAAAAAAATAAGTGTTTGGACCGTTGTAAGTTTAGTGTTATTGGGGTGTACATCAAAAGAAAATAAGCTAGTAGAGAAACAAGAGATTCATTCTGAGGTAGGTGTTCCTTTGCTATTGCGTATGGAAGAAGCTGAAAAAATTATCGCCTTACCCTTGCATTGTATCGAGCAAGAATACCCCAATAAATTAGGACAAGTACTGGGGCAAGATAGCGATTTAAAAACACCCAAGCAGTTGCGTCCTCTTTTTTATGGCTGTTTTGATTGGCATTCAGCTGTACATGGCTATTGGTCGATTGTAGAATTGATGAAGCGTTTTCCAGAATTAGATCAAAAACACCAAATACGCCAGCGATTAAATACCTTAATTACCCCAGAAAATGTAGCCGTTGAACTCGCTTTTTTTGAGGATCCCAATAACCGAACCTTTGAGCGCACCTACGGATGGGCTTGGTTGTTTCAATTGCACGGTGTTTTAGCCACTTGGGAGGATGCGGATGCACAACGTTGGGCAGCGTCTTTAGAACCATTAGCAAAAGTACTCATGGAACGTTATGAAGAATATTTACCCAAATTAAACTACCCTATTCGCACTGGAACCCATGATAATACAGCTTATGGATTGTCTTTATCTCTAGAATATGCCCGTTTGATGAAAGAAACGGCTTTTGAAAAACGGTTAATTGAAACAGCGAATCGCCTATATGCCAAAGATGTGAATTGTAATTTAGCTTTTGAACCGAGTGGGCATGATTTCTTGTCGCCTTGTTTAGAAGAAGCGCGATTGATGAGTAAAATACAAGAGGAAGAAACCTTTAAAAAGTGGTTAACTGTATTTTTACCCAATTTATTTCAAAAAGACTTTCAACTAGAAGTAGGTAAAGTTTCCGATCGCACCGATGGACATTTAGTGCATTTAGATGGATTGAATTTTAGTAGAACCACTTGTTTAAATGATTTAGCGAAGAAATTGCCTGAACTAACACACTTAAGAGGGATAGCAAAACAACATTTTGAAGTATCTTTTGGCAATATTACCAATGATGATTATATGGGAAGCCATTGGTTGGGTACCTTTGCGCTTTATGCCTTAGTAAATCAATAAATTATCGAAAGACTATACTAAAAAGGTTTCCGTGTTGGAAACCTTTTTTATTAACCGATTCTCAACCCGTTTTTTACAGGTTTATCTAAACTCATCAACGTTACTTCTTTGCCTTCTACGGCTCCCATAACCAAACACTCACTCATAAAAGTAGCAATTTGTTTGGAAGGAAAATTAACCACAGCAATCACTTGCTTGCCAATTAATTCTTCAAGGGTATATAATTGGGTGATTTGAGCGGAAGTCTTTCTTGTGCCAATCTCTTCTCCAAAGTCAACGACTAATTTATATGCTGGATTTCGAACTTCTTTGAATTCTTCTGCTTGAATAATCGTGCCAACGCGCATTTCTACTTTCATAAAATCATCCCACGTCAGTGCATTGTTATTGTCCATATTTTGAATTTTGTATAAAATCAAAAATAAGAAAAAAAGGAAAACAAATGAATTAAAATAGAGTTAATTGGATTTCTTCTTCTGTATCTTGGGATAAAAAAGGATAGATTTCAATGATATCAAACTGTCGGCGTTCTAGATTTAATCGGCGTAAAACAAGTTGATTGCACTGAAAAAAGAGGCTCGGTGTATCAAATAGCGCATAGGCTTGTTGGATTTTTGCATCCTCTAGTTTTCGTCCAATTGAAAGATGAGGATCCGTACATTTATATGCCTTTTTTAACTGTAGCGTTTGGAATAACGTTTGAGCATAGGCTTTCAATATGGGTTTGGCAAAGGCATCCACTGCTAGAAAAAAAGTGCCATTCGGATACGTCCCAAATGCGTTTAAATGCGTTTCTACAGGAGAAAAACCGTTACAACAACGCATAATTTGTTGATGCATTCGCGCAATGTCTTTTTCACTAGCACTAAATTCAGCAATTGTTAAATGGGCTAGAGAATTCTTACTGTTGTACCAGCCAATTACTTCAGCTAATTGTAATTTCATCGCTTTTACTTGCGCAATAACTACTTGATCTGGTTGAAAACACAATGAATATTTGTCGCTATACATGGGGGAGTTTACTGTTTACCGTTGTTAAAAGAAAGCCCTTAATTGCACACTTCCGGTGTGAATAGTTGCTGTCGATTCGTTGCTTCGTCCTTGGTAATTTAGGCTGAGGTCTAAATAATGCGTTAGGTTTTTCTGGAACATTAAGCGCCAAGTTGTGTTTCTTCCAGGTTGTAAGCCTTCCAACATTTGATACCCAATAGGGGAAAAAGAATTTCCAGTAAAGGTATTCTGAAAAAAGGATAATTCGCCATTCATGGTGAATAATTTTACCTGATTAACCGTAAACGATGCGCCCAGACGATGTTGTTTTAAGTTTTCAAAATCAGCGGTTTGATTTCTTTTTTCTTGAAAAGTATAGAAGAGGTCTACTTGTGCTTGGGATGAAAATAAATAAGACAACTTTGTTTCAACACCTTGTACCTGCAAACGATAATTTTTACTGGTATACGAAGGCGATATCATCTCTTGTTTGGTCGTTTTACCCAAAAGATCAACCAACCAAGTTTTGCGAATTAGATGGTTATACCCCAATTGATGCGTTTGAATCGTGTTTTCTGTCGACCCAAAGGACAACAAGTTTTTGCTCTTTGATTGGGTGTACATATATAGTACACTATGGCGTTTTTTACCGCGATTGTAATAGAGATAATTGTTGAAGTTCTCCATCAGTCCAACCATTTGTTCTTCATCAGAAGCAAAGGGATGTAGTTTAATTTGATTCCTAGTTTTAAGATCTTTGCGATCAATACTATAAGAAGTTTGATTATAGAAAAATGCCAAAACCCTCTTGATTCCCGTTTCATTTTGCCAAAGAGCAGCTGGATTTAAAGTGATGGTTTGCGTTAGTTTATTTTGATTTGTAGGTAGAAAAACTTGACTCGGTAAGTACAAGCGCACATATTTGCCTAAATCGGGATAGGGGGCAAGTTCAAATTCTTCCAATTCTTGAATTCCATTGCCATTGTAGTCGATCCACATATATTGGCCTCGACCAGGTTCAACTTCTAAATACGTAAATTCCTGTTGTGCAATGGTTCCTGAACTAATTTCATATAGGGTATGAGATTGAATAAAACCTTTAAAAAACTGATCGCGATAGGTCAAGATACTATTGATGGTATTTGCCGTAGGTTTGTTTGGTTCTACATGACGGACAGATCTGTAATTGGTATAGATATTTAAATCTCTCGTTTCGGAGCGAATCAACTGGGATTTAATGTAAAAGGTATGCGCCTTAGAAAAAGGACTTAGTGTGTTGTTTTGAAGACTATCATTGAGTCGAAATTGATACCCCAATTCTATGTTTTGCCCCAAGGAGTCCCCTCTGCCCACAAATAAGTCCAAAGAGGAATACCGGTGACTTAAAGGGTTCAAAAGTTTGGTTTCTGCACTAGTTTCTTTGTTTTGTTCAAATGAAACTTTCGATCCTACATAGTTTTTGCTCCAACTGTACTTCGCTTGGGTATGACTTTGAATAAACGTAGTTTCTTGGGTCAAACCATCGGCTTGCATAAAGCTATTTTGCGTTTGGATGAACCAGGGTTTAGCTTGCCATTTCCCTTGTAAATTTTGACGACTCCCTTTGTAATCCGAACCAAAATTGAGCTGTTCAAATAAATACGTAAGATTGGCTTTGGATGGAATACTAAACTCTAAACCGCCAGTGAGTAAACTTTGATTGCCTGTTGCGTATTGTAAATTCCAATCGCGATCAAATTCGATGGAAAATAAGTTCTCAAGGGAATGAAAGTTCTTGTGAATAAATTGAATATCCGTAAGCAAATTCAATTGCGCCTGTTCATGGGTCCATAAGCGTTGCTTGCCTTTTAAGGCAGTAGCCCAACCTCTGTTTTCGGCTTGATCAATAGGTGAAAATAAGTTGGCATCGTGATTGCTAAAGGCAACTTCAATGTCAATCGCTGTTTTGTCTGAAGGATTATAGGCTGCATTAAGTGTCGCGATGGTATTTTTTATAGGCGCGATAAGCTTAACCATAGGCGCATAATTTCCTTGTGGAATCCCATTTACGGGTACAACATACTCATAAATACGACCGATGGATTGTGTACTTTTCAGGACGTAATCCCCTTGATTGTTCCCTATAGCGGTAAAGGTAACCTGATACAACTCTGCTTCAGGATTGGTTGAAAAGACGAAATACAGTTGTCCTTCAGGTGTTTGTTCTTTGGTATAAAGTACTTTATTTTCAGAATAGCTATCTCTATACGCAGAGGGGGCAATCATACGTGCCGGATCATTACCCGCTTGTTTGAGGATTTCAATTTGTTCTTCCGTCAGATTCTGTTGTAAAGATTGATTCTTTAAATCCGTTTCTGTAAAAACACTTAAACCCAATTGCCAGGTTTTGTTTTCGTGTTGAATATTGCCATAGCCGACAAAGCGAGTGTAATTGCGATCTGTATATTGATATTCAACAGCAATACGCATATCCGAAGTAATAGGATAACGGGTGGTAAATCGCAATTCTCCCGAATTGTAATCAATCACATAGTCGTTTTCTTCCCCTCTTTTTAGCAATAAACCGTTGATGTATACCTTCTCTGAACCTGAAACAATCAAGATATACAATTCGCCATTACCCCCCTTTAATTTATAAGGTCCTTGGTTGCCTTCTTGACCATTAAAGGTACTGCGGGTATATTGTCCCCGAGCCAAAGCCGCCGCAACTTCAACGGTTGTTTTGCTATCGTCATTATCAAAGACAAAACGCGTAGATAACCCTTGTACTTTTTTATTGAAATTCAAAAAGCGTCTCGCACGATTTTCTAGGAAGATATCTCCTGCTCGAATTGACCAATCGTCTGCAAATAATTCAATAAAAATTTGATCAAATTCATTGATTTTTTGAGAGTATCCCCCATATTGTAAGGGTAAGTTATTATCTTGAATCGATGCGCGAATTTTAACGCGATCAGATAAGTTACCTGTAAGTTGTAAATCTAAATTAGATGAGGTTACTGCACTTTGATTCGACCCCATAGTCAACCCTCTTGATAAACTTCCCATGGTATTTAGTCCTTCAAAAGGAACAAAGGTAGGGGTGTTTTTCGCTTGATGTTGATAGGTAAAACTACCCGCCTCATTGGGAACAATACGCGTCGTATCATAATAACTAATGGGTGCAGTCAAAAAAGAAGGGAGCTCTAAATAATAAACCGTTAAGGGAAAAGCAAGGTCTTCTTGTTGAAGCGTGAGGCGATTTGCACTAAAATCAACCCGATAAGCTGTAGGGGGAACAACCGCCTGTTGGGCATCTACAATTTCAAGATAACTATTGTTTAAAGGAGTAGGGGGCAATTGCAACTGTGGTTGGTTAACCTCCCAAAGTACATTTTTATACAGCGAATTTCGCTCTTGTGCATACGTACAAGAATACCAAAATAGAACAAAAAATAAAAAGCGCTGTAGGTTCATGTAACTATAAACTCCAAAAAACCAAAAGTAGTGTATTTAACCCAAAATTAACGAAAATAAGCCCAATGAAATTTGTAACCCATAAGTGATTGATGTGAATGTAAATGTGATTTTAGGACTATACTTTATTATTTCTAGTTTGATTTGAAAATGAAGTTAAGTTTCTACTAATAAGTGCAATAGATGATTTGTGGTTAATTGTGAATTATAGCTTGTTCGACAAGAGTTTGAATCAAGTACTGTATTTCTTTTGAAAAACCCCCTTTTTTGCGAAGGTGTATCACATTTGACCCAAACATAATTCAAAGCATAATTTAATAGAGGAGGTTAATCTCTTTGATCTTAACTATTGACGAAGTTGGCAAGAAAAAGTTAAGAATAGAAAAATAGCTTCAAGAGATTGAGGCTATTTTTCTATTCTTTCATTACCATTTGCATGGTTTCTCTGTTTACCTGTTTTAACAGCAGAGTTTTATCCGTTAGAATGCGATCAGCGGAAGCTTCATCGAAATGACGGATAGTGTATAGTGAAACATTTTCATTATAGCTCACCCGATAGTGTGCATTGAGTTTTTGTCGTAATTCTTCAAAGTGATTGAACTTATCCTCTACACAAACAGAAAAACTAATCGCTGAGTTTTGGATGACATTTACTTTGATGTTGTATTCGCCAAATAGCTTGAAAATATCACTGATATTTTGCTCCATGATAAAAGAAAAATCTTTGGATGATAGCGAAATCAACAATTGATTTTTCTTAACGATAAAACACGGAATGGCCGGTTTTAAATGCGCTCCTTTAGAAACAGAAGTACCACCTAACGTCGGGTTGATAAAGGATTTTACATATAAGGGAATTTCCTTTTGACGCAACGGTTGTAAGGTTTTAGGGTGAATAACGGAAGCACCATAAAAAGCTAATTCAATAGCTTCTTGATAAGAAATTTGCTCTAATAAGGTGGTTTCTTCAAAATAGCGAGGATCTGCATTGAGTACGCCAGGTACATCTTTCCAAATGGTAACGCTCTCGGCATTCAATGCATAGGCAAATATGGCCGCCGAATAATCCGAGCCTTCTCTACCTAGGGTAGTCGAAAAGCCATTGTAATCTGAACCAATAAAACCTTGGGTGATATAGAGTTCTTTTTTGTCTATGGTTTGCGTAATAGCAGCACATGTCAGGTCCCATTGAACATTAGCATCGCGATAGGTTAGGTCCGTTTTGATTAAATTTCTAGCGTCGATCCACGTATTTCCAATACCACAAAGTTGTAGGTAGTGATGTAAGATAACCGTAGAAAGCAACTCGCCATAACTTACAATCTGATCATATACAAAGTTGTAATTGGGTGATTTATTATGCGCTAAAAAAGAAGTTAAGGATTCAAACTGTTCCTCTAATGCCTGGTAAACGTCATGATTACCTGGAAATAAGTCATTCAAAATAGCCAGGTGATACGCTTTGACTAAATCCACAGATTTATCTAAATCGAATGGATATTGAAAATAATTGTCAACCACTACTTCAAGTGCATTGGTTGTTTTACCCATGGCTGAAGCAATTAGTAAACAATCGGCATAACCAACGGTACGCAAAACTTCACCTACATTTTTTACATTTTCTGCATCTTTAACAGAAGCACCTCCAAATTTATATACTTTCATGTGTCACTACTTATTGATAAATGCGTGAATGCCTTGTTCATCCATCTGTACGGTATACCAATCCTCAAGAACAGTAGCTCCTGATTTTTTATAGAAGTCAATGGCTGGTTCGTTCCAGTTTAAAACGACCCATTCTACACGTCTTATATTCTCTGATTTAGCAATTTGAATTACATTTTTATACAAAGCCATTCCTGCACCTGTGCCTCTTGCCTTTTCAGTTACAATAAGGTCTTCGAGGTGAATGGTTTTTCCTTTCCAAGTCGAATATCGATTATAGAAAAGCGCCATACCAACGATTTCGTTTTGGTGTTCTGCCACCAATACACGAAAGAGCGGATGGGGCCCAAAACCATCTCGTATAAGATCATCTGCTGTGATAACAACAGCCTCAGGTTCTTTTTCAAAAGTAGCTAGTTCCTGAATTAAATTTAGTACAGCTGGCATATCAGCTGAAGTAGCTGTTCTAACATTCATGTCTTTTGTTGGATTTCTGGTTAATAACTTCGTTTGAATGACAAAATTAACGATATTTGCACAGCAAATACACAACTAAAGAATCATTTTTCCATGACAACAAAAAGAAATCAAACACTAGGGGAGTTTATTATTGATAAACAGGAGCATTTTAGGTACTCATCTGGAGAGCTTTCTCGTTTAATCAATTCCTTACGACTTGCTGCTAAGGTAGTTAGTCATCAAGTAAACCAAGCGGGTTTAGTTGATATTGTAGGAGCCTTCGGTACTGAAAATGTACAAGGGGAGCAACAACAAAAACTAGATGTTTACGCAAATGAAATTTTTATCAATACGTTGGTAAACCGCGAAATTGTATGTGGAATTGCTTCTGAAGAGGAGGATGATTTTATTGCAATTCACGGTAAAAAAGGAGATAATGATAGCAAATATGTTGTGTTGATTGATCCATTAGATGGATCTTCCAATATCGATGTAAACGTTTCTGTAGGAACGATTTTCTCTATTTATCGCCGTGTGACTCCGACTGGAACACCAGTTCAATTGGAAGATTTCTTGCAAAAAGGAGAAAATCAAGTAGCCGCAGGTTATATTGTATATGGATCTTCTACGATGTTGGTTTATACAACGGGTGCGGGAGTAAATGGTTTTACCTTGAATCCTGCAATTGGAACGTTCTATTTGTCTCATCCAGAGATGAAGATTAAAGAAGACGGATCTATTTATTCGATTAATGAAGGAAATTACATTCAATTTCCACAAGGAGTTAAAGATTATTTGAAATATTGTCAAGAAGAGGAAGGAAATAGACCTTATTCTGCAAGATATATCGGAAGTTTAGTTTCTGATATTCACAGAAATATCTTGAAAGGAGGAATTTATATCTATCCAACAAGTACAAAAGCACCGAAAGGGAAATTGAGGTTGTTGTATGAATGTAATCCAATTGCATTTATTATGGAACAAGCAGGTGGAAAGGCATCAGATGGTTATGGCCGCATCATGGAAGTTGAACCAACTGCGTTACATCAACGTGTTCCGTTTTTCTGTGGAAGTAAAAAGATGGTAGAAAAAGCAGAAGAATTTATGGCTTTACACTCGTAACTAAATATAAATATAAAAGGGGCTTTACATGCATGTAAAACCCCTTTTTTTATCGTTTTAATTGTTGAATTTCTGCAATAAATGTATCAATATCAACGCCTAATACCAAAAGAGATAAAGACTTGTCAACGAGTAAGTTGATATCACCTGTAAACCCTAAGGCAACGGTGAATTTGCGCAAGATGTCTTTCTGTTTGGGGCCTAAAACGTGATTGACATATACCATACGTGCCAAATCATATAAACGCTCAATGCGGTTAATCTCTAAATACGGAGGATTTACCGGATAATTTTCTGGATGGGCCATGATTTTGTCATAATCTTCTGCTGAGATATCTAACTTATCTGCTAATTCATTTAAGAACTTAAGTTCTTCTTCACTGATATCTCCATTTGCTAGGGCAACACGAACAATAGAGGCAAAATGCCCTTTGTTTCGCTCCTTAAAGCCACTGTCATATAAATCTAAATAAGCCATATTGAGTTCTTTTTTTGTTGTTACTTGTTTTAGGTGATTATTAAAAGGAATGTACAAAAAATCTTGAAATAAATACGTTTTTTATACCAAAAAATATTAAGTGATAGAATAGAATTTTAGAAGGCTAAATAAGTAGAAGACGAGAGATTTCTGTATGTAGATAAGAATTCTACTTCAATTCCATTAATATTTCAAAAGAGTATAGATAGGGAAGTGAAACTTATGCGTATTTTTGTCGTATATTAAGAGTTATAAAATAGAGGTTTATGTCAAATCTTAAAGTAACTAAGTACGATAAAGCCTATTTGCGTATTGCGCGAGAATGGGGGCAATTATCGTACTGTAAGCGCAAGAAAGTTGGAGCAATCATCGTTAAAGATCGAATGATTATTTCCGATGGATATAATGGAACGCCAACAGGATTCGACAACTGTTGCGAAGATGAACAGAATCAAACGCACTGGTATGTCTTGCATGCCGAAGCGAATGCAATATTAAAAGTTGCCAGCTCAACCCAAAGTTGTCAGGATGCAACTTTGTATATCACCATGTCTCCTTGTAGGGATTGTAGTAAATTAATTCATCAAGCAGGCATTAATCGCGTTGTTTTTTTAGAGGGATATAAAGATATGGAAGGTATTGAGTTTCTAAAAAAAGCAGGGGTTGAGGTGGTGCATATGGTTGATTTAGATTAATAGGTTGTATATGAGAAAGTTTTTTTGGCCACTTATTGTTGCAATATCCTTATCTCTTGGGATTCTTTTAGGTGGTTTTCTTGTATCTGCCTCTCAACGGTCACCGGGTAATTTATTTACCAATCACAACAAGTTGAAACTAAATCGATTACTTGATTTTATTGAGCAGGAATATGTCGATCAAGTGGATACAGATTCTATTGTTGATCACACAGTAGCTACGATTTTAGAACAACTAGACCCTCATTCTGTTTATATCGGAAAAGATTTGATGAAAGAAGTGACCGAATCGATGCAAGGAAGTTTCGTGGGTATTGGCGTTCAGTACTATTTATACCAAGATTCTTTAGCTATTATAAAACCAGTAGATGGTGGACCTTCCATGCAAGCAGGATTACTAGCAGGAGATCGCATTCTAAAAGCAAATAACAAGCTGTTGTATGGAAAGGGAATCACTTCGGATACCGTTTCTGCTGTATTAAAAGGAGAAAGTGGTACCTCGATCCAGTTGCAAATATTCCGAAAAACAACCAAAGAAAAGAAAAATATTGTTGTAAAAAGAGAGCCAATTCCAATCAAAAGTGTGGATATTGCTATTAAACTCGACAATCAATATGGCTACATAAAAATCAATCGATTTTCAAGTACAACTTATGAAGAGTTTCAAGCTGGGCTACTTCAATTACTCAAAGAAGATATAGCTGGACTTATTGTTGATTTACGCGATAATAGTGGTGGATATATGGATCAGTCCAGTAAGATATTAAATGATCTTTTAGTAACCAATCAGACCATCGTAAAAACCATCAATCGCGGTGGACAAGAAAAAGTAACAAAAGCGAAGAGTACAAATCTATTTACCACACAACCGCTGTATATTTTAGTGAATGAAAATAGTGCTTCTGCGAGTGAGATTATTGCGGGTGCGATTCAAGATAACGATAGAGGACGTATTGTAGGACGCCGTACCTTCGGAAAAGGTTTAGTACAACGCGAATTAATGTTAGGCGATGGATCAGCTATCCGATTGACCACGGCAAGGTATTATACCCCTTCGGGGCGTTCAATTCAAAAAAATTACAAGAACGGTATTGAAGATTATAACAATGATTTTCGCTCCCGATATGAACATGGAGAGCTATATGCTGCTGATAGTATTAAAATTGCCGATAGTTTACAATTTAGAACCTTAAAAGGTAGAATCGTTTATGGAGGTGGAGGAATTGTACCTGATTTATTTGTGCCAATAGCTAAAAAACACGGAGAAGAAGCGATTGTGATGATGATGAAATCGGGAATGGTTAGCTATTATGTTTTTCAGGAGATTGATAAAAATCGCCAAAAATACAGGGCAATGAATACGGAGGAATTGATTGCTTACTTGAAAAAAGATCAAACAGAATTTAATTCTTTTAAACGTTATTTAGAAAGCAATAAGTTGTTTTTTAAATTAGATAGACACAAAGACTTAGTTGTCCATTATTTAATTGCAGAATATTTAAATCAATTGCGTGATCAAGAGGCCTATTTTGCCTGGTTATTGAGGATTGATCCGATGATTTTGAAGATTGATGAGAGTTAGGGGAAATGAGTTATGAGTTATGAGAAATGGGTTATGGGGGAGTTTTGTCATTTGTAACTCGTTTTTCTTTTAGACAGAATAGGTAAAGTTATAGAGAATTTACACTTCACTCATTTCCCATCACTCATCATTTTGTAAAGGTTATGAGAAATGGGTTAGGGGTGAGTTTTGTCATTTGTAACTCGTTTTTCTTTTAGATAGAATAGGTAAAGTATATAGAGAATTTACACTTTACTCATTTCCCATCACTCATCATTTTGTAAAGGTTATCAGTTATGAGAAATGGGTTATGGGTGAGTTTTGTCATTTTTAACCCATTTTTCTTTTAGACAGAAAAGGTAAAGTATATAGAGAATTTACACTTCACTCATTTCCCATCAGCCATCACATTTTCAACTTAAGTGATTTAATTAAACCTAAAAGCATTTTTCTTATACTTATAAGCATATCAAGAAAACAATCTTCTATTCTACAAAATCCTAAATCGCAAGCTATCATCAATTGGGTTTCTAATTCGGAAAGACTTCCTAATGAAATATAAAGAAATCGTATTAATTCTTTAGTTCCCTCTCTTCCAAATCCTTCGGCAATATTGGATGGAATTGATACAGCACTCCTACGTATCTGATTTGTTAATCCATACAATTCATCTTTGGGAAATAAATTTGTTTGTTTATAAATTTCAGAAACAAACAGTCTACTCATTTTCCAGACTTCTAAATCTTTGTGCGTTCTCATAAAATACATTTCTATGAGCAATACAAATTTTACACCATTAATGGTGAGGGGTGCATGTTATGGGGGAATTTTTCACTTTTAACCCATTTTTCTTTTCTATGGAGAATTTACACTTCACTCATTTCCCATCACTCATCATTTTGTAAAGGTTATCAGTTATGAGAAATGGGTTATGGGGGAGTTTTGTCATTTTTAACCCGTTTTTCTTTTAGACAGAAAAGGTAAAGTATATAGAGAATTTACACTTCACTCATTTCCCATCACCCATCACCAAAAAAAAAGGGTATTTCGAAGAAATACCCTTTTTTTTTTATTACCAGATTTTTACTCTATTTTCAGGTTTGATATAAAGTTTGTTTGTTTCTTTAATATCAAATGCTTCATAGAAAGCATCAACATTTTGTAAAGGAACATACGCTCTATAATGTCCTGGAGCATGTGGATCTGTTTTTACTTGGTTTTTAATAGCCTCATCACGTGCTTTTGTTCTCCAAATAGTTCCCCATGAGATAAAGAATCTTTGCTCTGGTGTATACCCATCGATTAGACCTGGATCACCATTTTCTTTTAAGTAGATTTTTAATCCATCATAAGCAGCATTCACACCACCTAAATCGCCGATATTTTCACCTAAAGTAAATTTACCATCAACGAAAACACTTGGTAACGGCTCTAATGCACTATATTGGTCTGCTAATTTATTGCCTAGAACAGTAAAGCGTTCTAAATCTGCATCAGTCCACCAGTTGTTTAAGTTACCATTTTTGTCATAACGAGCTCCTGAGTCATCAAAACTATGAGAAATCTCATGTCCGATAACCGCACCAATTCCACCGTAGTTAATTGCTTCATCTGCTTTATAATCGTAGAATGGAGGTTGTAAAATAGCTGCTGGAAATACAATCTCATTGTATAATGGATTGAAATAAGCATTTACTGTTTGTGGAGACATACCCCAACGTGATTTATCAACCGGTTTACCGTAATCTTCTCTGTTTTTAGCTACTTCCCATTTCGAAGCATTTCTCATGTTTTCAAAATAGTTTCCTTTGTTTGCAGGAGAGGTAATAGCCATTTTAGAATAATCCTCCCATTTATCAGGGTAACCAATTTTAACTGTAGTTGTAGCTAATTTCTCTAAAGCTCCTTTTTTAGTCTCTTCAGCCATCCAAGGTAAGGCTTTGATACGCTCACCAAATGCAGTTAATACATTTTTAATCATTGCCTGTGCTTTTGCTTTTGCTTCAGCAGGGAATTTTTTAGCAACGTATAATTGACCTAAAGCTTCTCCAATTGTATTATTTACAACCGCAAGCGCACGCTCTTCAGCAGGTCTTTGTTCTTTTGCTCCTTCTAATGTTTTAGAATAGAACTCCCAGTTTGCTGTTTCCATATCCGTAGATAAAGTACTAGCATATCCATTAACTAAAGTCCATTTTAAATACGCTTTTACATCAGCAATATTAGCTGTAGTTAAAATTTGATTTAAGGCTTTGATGTATTTAGGTTGAGAAAGAACTACTTTATCGATGTTTTTTAATCCTGTAGCCTCAAAATAAGCGGTCCAATCAACAACAGGTGCTAATTTTTGTAATTCAGCAATTGTCATTGGGTTGTAAGTCAAACGACTATCTCTTTGTTCAACTCTTGTCAAACGCGGTTCTGCCATTTTTGTTTCAATTGTTAAAACGCGTTTTGAATCTGCATTAGCTTCATCTTTTGATTCCCCCGCCATCTCTAACATACGAGCAACGTGTGCTACATATTGCGTACGTTTTTCTTTCATATCTGCATCCTGAAGGATGTAGTAATCGCGATCAGGTAATCCCAAAGATCCTGTACTCAAATAAATCGTATTTGCATTTGAGTTTTTAGCATCTGCATATACGTAGTTAGAATAAAATCCTAAGCCACCTTCGTCTGCTAAATCATTGATTAATTTAGTTACATCTGTAGGAGATTGAATTGCATTGATACGCTCTAAATACAGTTTTAGAGGTTCAATACCCACTTTATTACGTGTTGCTGTATCTAAATAAGATTCAAATAAAGCCACTGCTTTTGCTTGATCTGATTTAGCATCTAGGTTATGAGATTCAGCAGCTTCTTTTAAAATAGCCAATGCATCTTTATCCGTATTTTGTCTCAATTCATCAAAACTTCCCCAACGGGTTCTATCATTTGGTATTTCCGTGTTATCATACCAGGTACCATTTACAAAACGGAAAAAGTCATCTCCAGGATTAACACTTAGATCCATGTATTCTAAGTTAATTCCATGATTTTCTTGATCTACTACTTCTTCTGCTTTTTTGCCGTCTTTACAAGCAACTAATGAAGCTAGAGCCAGACCAGAGGTTAATAATACTCTTTTTTTCATTTTATTTAAATATTTATTTTTTTCTAGTTTAAACAAAAATAGAAAATATCTTTTGAGTAATTTTCATTTAAGTGGATAAATTGAAATTTTAAGCATGAATGGTTATTTTTTACTGGGTTTACTTTTTTTTAAGTCTATACTATAAGTACCTTTTTTCTTAATAAACAGCCCTTTTTAACGCATGGTTTTTAAGCTAGCTTTAACGTATTTATGGGTTGGAATTTGTAAGTTTGTATCAAACTCAAATAATCATGTTTCAATTTTTTAAACGATATAGATATTTCTTTCTATTTTTCTTTTTAATGTCTTGTGGAATTATGTTTTTGTTTTACAATGCCTTAAAATACAGAAAAAGCTTGCCTGTTTACACCCCTTCTATGGTTAATCCAGAAATGGTGGATAGTTTAATTCAACACGAGGCAAATAAGCAGAAACACCGCATAGCTCCTTTTGTGTTTATCAATCAAAATGGAGATACAATTACCAATAAGGACTATGAAGGACATATTTATGTAGCGGATTTCTTTTTTACTACCTGTCCAACCATTTGCCCAATTATGGGAGATAATATGGAGTGGCTACAAGATAAAATCAAAACCCTACCTGGGGTAAAGTTATTATCCCATACCGTCACCCCCGATATTGATAGCGTACCTGTACTAAAGGAATATGCTTTAAAAAGGGGCGTTGATGATTCGATTTGGAATTTGGTAACCGGTGATAAAAGAGCTATTTACTACATCGCTAGAAACTCTTATTTAGCGGTAAAAACGGGTTCACCAGAAGAAATGTACGATATGGTTCACACTGAAAACTTTATTTTGGTGGATGGTGAAGGGCGAATTCGCGGCTTTTACGATGGAACCAATCTGAATACCAAAGACCCAGAGAGTAAAAACATGGAAGAACTTTGGGAGGACATTCAGTGGTTGTATCAACATGAAAAAGAAACTAAAAAATAAGCGATAGAAACAGGGTGTCTCAAAAGGTCATCCTGTTTTGTTTTTAAGTCTATTTCAAGAGTGAAAGCCTTGTTGATTAAGAAGATTCAAGCGACTGACTTAGTAGTATTTGGACTAATTAATACTGAAATTGTGCACTAAGTCTTTTTTTATTGTTTACTTTTGCAATATGAATTAAATCTAAATAAAGTGAATACAACGTTAGACTTATTGAAAAAAAATGACAAGGGAGTAATAGCTGATTTTGATATGCATAAGGTTCCTTTAAAGTTATTAGAAATGGGATGCTTACCAGGTAACCAGGTAGAGCTTTTAGAAATTGCTCCTCTAGGTGATCCGATATACTTTTGTATTAATGATACACATTTGTCCATCCGCAAGGAGTTAGCTCGAGAAATTGTGGTTAATCTAGAAAGTAAGTAGAAGTAAGACTAGTAGAACGAAGTGATGAAAAAAGAAATTAAAGTTGCCCTGATAGGTAATCCTAACGTAGGAAAAACCTCTGTATTCAATGCCTTAACGGGTTTAAATCATAAGATTGGAAATTATCCCGGTATTACAGTCGATAAAAAATCAGGAACAATAAAATTAGATGATACGGTATCTGCGACCATCATTGATTTACCAGGAACGTATAGTATTAATGCGAGTTCAGAGGATGAACGCATTGTATTAGACTTGTTGTTTGATGCAACGAATGAAGACTATCCAGATGTTGCCATCGTTGTTGCGGAAATTGAAAATTTAAAGCGAAATTTACTTTTATTCACTCAAGTAAAAGAATTGGGTTTTCCAACTGTGCTTGCTATCAATATGGCAGATCACATGGAAGAAAAAGGGATTAGCATACAAATCGCAGAATTAGAAAAAAAATTAAATACTAAGATTGTTTTACTGAGTGCCAAGAAAAAGCTAGGTATTCAAGAATTAAAACAAGCGGTATTAAACTATAAAAATTATTCGATAGAGCCATGTCTTAATGCTACGGATGTAGATCCAGCGTTTTTCGGCAAATTGGCCTTAACTTTCTCCAATCTTTCTGTCTTCCAATTGTGGATGATTTATTCACAAGATATTAGCATTGGCCATATCGGCAAGAAAGATATTGAGGCAAAAGGCATTCATTTATCGGATAATGAAATTAAGAAGCTTCAACATAAAAAAACAATCAAGCGCTATCAGTTCATCAATGATGTACTTAAAGAAACCTATCAGCGTGATACGAATAAAGCCACAGATGTCCGTACAAAAGTAGACCGTATTTTAACGCATAAGGTGTATGGGTATTTGATTTTCTTCGGAATTATGACTTTGGTGTTCCAAGCGATTTTTGAATGGTCGAGTATTCCAATGGATTGGATTGATGAGCAATTTTCCAATTTAGGTTCATGGGTACACGAAACGATGGAGCCAGGTAAATTGACGGATTTAATTGCAGATGGAATTATACCTGGAATAGGGGGGGTAATGCCTTTTATTCCGCAGATTGCGATTCTATTTATGTTTATTTCTATTTTGGAAGAAACGGGATATATGAGTCGCGTGGTTTTTTTGATGGATAAATTAATGCGTCCCTTTGGACTAAGTGGAAAATCAGTTGTGCCTTTAATTTCTGGAAATGCCTGTGCGATTCCTGCAATTATGTCTGCGCGTAACATCGAAAACCCCAAAGAGCGATTGATTACTATTTTAGTAACGCCTTTTACGACCTGTTCAGCTCGTATTCCCGTATATATTATCATTATTGCCTTGGTTATTCCTGAAACGCGTTTATTTGGTTTCTTGAGTTTACAAGGGTTGACCTTAACTTTGTTTTATTTCATTGGATTTTTAGCTGCGCTACTTTCCTCTTGGGCCTTGAGCAAGTACATCAAGAGTGAGCGCAAATCGTATTTTGTAATTGAAATGCCTAATTACCGCACGCCAATTATCAAAAACGTAATGGCTAATATGTATGAAAAAACGAAAGCTTTCGTTGTAGGAGCAGGGAAGATCATCTTTGTGTTGTCAATTATAATTTGGTTTTTAGGTGCTCATGGTCCTGGAGATAAATTTGAAAATGCAGAAGAACACGTAGCAACAGCCTATCAAGATAAAGAAGTATCAGAAGATGAATTAAGCGAATATGTGGCCAGTTATCGATTAGAGAATTCGTATATCGGTATTTTAGGAAAATCGATTGAACCGGTAATTAAGCCTTTGGGTTATGACTGGAAAGTAGGTATTGCCGTATTGTCTTCTTTTGTAGGGCGTGAAATCTTTGTTGGAGTTTTAGGAACCATTTACAATGTAGGATCTGGAGATGAAAATGATGAGGATGGACGTATCAAACAAAAAATGGCAGCTGAGATTTGGCCCGATACAGGTGAAAAAGTCTTTACGCTAGCCAGTGGAGTTTCCTTGATGTTTTTCTATGCGTTTGCGATGCAGTGTACCGCTACGGTGGCAATTGTAAGAAGAGAAACTAAATCGTGGAAATGGACGATTTACCAATTGGTATTTATGACCGTTTTGGCTTATGTGGCGGCCTTTATAGCCTATCAACTACTTAAATAAAAACAGATGGATTACCAAGAAATTATCGTTTATGTCTTGTTGATTTTAGCCATTGGTTATTTTGTAAAAAAGAGCTTTGGTAAAAAAAGCAACAAAAAGGGAGGAGGCTCTTGCGGGAGCGGTAACTGTGGATGTTCCTAACAACAAGCAGCAGTAAATAAGTATAGAATATAAATACTATAGAGAACAGCAATAGACTTTGGTTTATTGCTGTTTTTATTTTGACACCCAGCTCTTCACTCATCACCCTTTCACGCTTCACCCATTTCCACTCTGAACAACAATTTCCTTATCCTCAAAAATACAAGTCTGATAAAAGTACAAAAAGTCATCAAAAGAATATTCCGGGCAGGCACCTGCTTGAGAAGTGATAAACGCACCTAAGGCGGCGCCTTTTTTTACTTGATGTTCAGGAGATCCACCTTTTAATTTTTCAGCTAAGAAACCCGCTAAAAATGCATCCCCGCTTCCAACGGTATCTTTAATAACAATTTCAACAGCAGGAAAGTGGAGGCACGTATTTTCAAAAAAGTAAACACCACCTTTATCCCCTCTAGAAACGATGATTTCATCTAATTCAAACGTTTTTTTTAGAAATTGAAGTGATTTTAAGTCTGTTGTATAAATGTGCTTTAAATGGTCTAAAATGAGGTGTAACTCTGTTTCATTCATTTTTGCCAGATTGGCTTTGTGTAGAAGCTCAATAATGAAATCCATATCGTAATGAGGTGCGCGAATATTGACATCAAAAACAGCATATTTAGCAGCTTCTAGGAGTTGTAAAAGCGTTGCTTTGGATTGTGCATTTCTACAAGCTAAAGAACCAAAAACAAAAGCATCTGCTTGAGCGACTAAATCAAAATCAGAAGAAGTAAAGAGGATAAAATCCCAAGCACTAGGTTCTTTAAATGTGTATTGCGCTTCATTGTGTTCATCAAAGGAAGCAAAAACAACACCTGTTTCATGGTAACTATCCGTTTGACATTGTAAGGTATCAATCGGGATGCTCTCCATGTATTTGAGAATTTCTTTTCCTTCTTTATCTTGACCAACCCTTGTGATGAGTTTGGCCTCAATAGCAAATTTGTTGAGGTTATACGCAACATTAAGCGGGGCACCGCCAATTCGACGATACGTAGGGAAGATATCCCACAAGACCTCACCAAAACAAACAACTAAAGGTTTTCTTTCTTTGCTAGACATACGCTGTACATTTCTTCATTCAATCGGATACCTAAGTTACAATTAAAAAGAGAAGACATTAGCAAAGAGGATGTAGTTTTTTTGAATTAGATTTTCGATGTGTATTTCTTTTTTCTTACTTCATCTTTAAAAATCTCACAAAGAACAAACCGCGCAAATAATAAATAGGTATCTCAGTATAACGAAGCACTATCAGGTAAAATGATACTCTTTTAATTCGTCTGCCAATTTGTGTAAACCTTCTTTTATTTGGGAGGCTTTTTTCTCAGAGAGTTCTACTTTATGTGTTGATAACCTACGCAAGAGGCTGCTATTAATTCCTAAGTATTTGGCTAATTGTGTTTTGTTAAATAAGGAATAATAGTCAAAGAAGGTGTTTAGATCCAAATAGTAATGAAGGTCTATGTTTTTTAGCTCTTCCGCTTCTTTATATTTGTTTTGTTCTTGTAAAAACTCTAATTGTAGTGCTATTACTTCTTTGAAGTTTTCTTTTACTTCGTCGATAGTTTCTCCTGCCGTGACCATGCCAGGTAATTCATCTGCATAAGCGCTGTAGCCAGTAGCTGTTTTTTCTAAGATTAACTTTACTTCCATCATAGTAGCTTTTTAATGATTAGGGAAATTTACCATATGAATGAAATCTCTCAATAAGCGTTTATTTTAAACTAGCTTGTTTTAAGATTGACTGTTCTGTTCCTTTTTTTAATTCCGTATTAGGATGTCTTGGAAGTATGACAGTTCCTTCTTTTAGGGCATGTCTATAGAGAGAATGATTGGCTCCTTCTCTATGTAAATACCATCCATCTTTTTTAAGAATGCGAAGTATTTCTGAAACTTTCATCAATAGGATTGAGTTAAAAGAAGCAGTAAATAAATCACAACAAAGGTAAGTAACATATTTGTTACTTTTTTAGTTCAATTATTTTTTTAATTTCTTTTCAAAGCATGGACACAAACACAAGTCACACAAGGAGTGAGAAAAGAAATTAGTATTGCTTAGGGGCGTACCATTTTTAAAATAACTAGAAGTGAAGGAGTATTGTTTGCGCTGCATACGCTTTAGGTTTAAGATTGGTGTAAAATCAGTTTACATAGAGATATAATCCATGGAGCATAAACAGGAAAGATAAAGCGAAACTAGGTTTGTTGGATAGGATATTGGGTGGAACGCAAGTGTTTTATTTGTTGGTTGAAAGAGATTCTGGCTTTTGCTTTACTTTCTTTATGAAATTTTGGACACGAGATGAGGTGAATAAATAGAAGTGGAGATTTGACATATCCTATTTTGATGAAGTCATCGAGAAGTAGGAGTGTTGTAATGGCATTCTACTGTCCTAACGCTTTGAAGGGAATTAACCTTCGACTTATGAACCGATTAGTTCAATTGGAAGATTGGGATGTCGAAGAAATTAATGCAGATTACTCACTTTCTAAAGCGTTCCGTTAAAAATTGGATCAAGTACAAAAGTTTGGGATTGTTCAAAACATCCTCTTTTTTTGGATTCACTTTTCCAGGTCGTATGTCATCTCGACGAAGGAGAGGTCGCATCTTATACATCCATACTGCAAATAACATAGCTGAATAATCGATGCGATGCTTCACTGTAAACAGTATGATATACGCCGTGTTGATATTAGTGTAAAGTTGGTTTGGGTAATCAAAAACTACTTTCTTTTTTAAGGGGTAAAAAAGAAACAAAAACCCCTTTGACTGACCCAAATAAGGGTCAATTTAAGTCTCAAGACTGAGAACAAAAGAACTCGCTACGCTCAAACACCTTTTGTTCTTGTTGTCTTTTCGACTAATTGACGCTCCTTATTTGACTAACGTCCGTTCGAGATTCTCTTTTATAGAAAAATCTTCTTTTTACAAAGTATCACTATAAACTACACATCGACTGCTTTGAGTAACCGATGCGATGCTTCCTGGGTCAGCAGGATTTACGTTAGTTTTAGTATTTCTTTGCTATCCATCCTAAGACAATGATATTATTTTATCAATTCCTCCCCAACTTTTGCGCTTGAGCGTAAAAATTATCGGTTTACATAAAAAAAAGGCTAAGGGATGTTGTCGTATCCTTAGCCTTTTCGGTAAATTATTGAATTGTTAGTTATTTGTTCTTAGTTGAATAAATCTAAAAGTAGGGATGGATATACACCAAATACAACTACGGCAAGAACAGAAAGCACACCTACGATTTTATACGCCAAAGGCACTTGAATCGAAGGAGTTTCTACTTCTTCCGTTGGATTGGTGAACATCAAAACAATGATTTTTAAGTAGTAATAGATACTGATAAAAGAGTTAATAACCCCGAATATTACTAAGGTTATGAAACCATTTTTAACTGCATCTGTAAATAAGAAGAACTTGCCGAAGAAACCAGCAAAGATTGGAATTCCCCCCATAGATAGTAGCGCTATACCTAAGATAGCCGCTAATAATGGATTTGATTTACCTAACCCTTTAAAGTTCTCGATTTGTTCATTGTCTTTTCCTTTCGTTACAATAGTAAGTACGGTAAAAGCTGCAATACCAGCAAAAGCATAAGAAGTCGCATAGTAAAACAGGTGAGGAGTTGCACTACCTAGAGCAGTTAACGCCATCATCATAAAACCAGCATGTGAAATACCCGAATACGCCAATAGACGTTTCATATTATCTTGGCGTAATGCCATGATATTACCGACAGTCATGGTTAGAATTGCGATTACGACAATAGCCGTAATATAATGCGAAGGCATTTGGTGTAACAAGTTAATCGATACTTTGTATAAAGTAGCAACAGCGGTTACTTTTACCAACGTACTCATCATAGCTGTTGTTAAGTTTGGTGCCCCTTGATACACATCTGGTGCCCAGAAGTGGAAAGGTACAGCCGCTATTTTGAAAAGCATACCAATGATAATCATCGTTACCCCTAGCGCATACCAAATTGGCATTGGATTACTAGTCGTTAACTGTGTAATTTGTGCAAGATCAAAAGAACCCGTTGCACCATAAACAAGGGCAATTCCAAAAAGAACAACTCCTGAGGCAAAAGATCCTAATAAGAAATACTTCATCGCAGATTCATTGCTCTTAATATTCGTACGGTCTGATCCACAAAGTATATATAGGGTAATAGAGAGAATCTCTAAGCCCACAAAAAACATCGCTATATTTCCAAAACTTACCATGGAGATAGCCCCCATCAGCAAGAATAATTTTAAAGAAATATAATCGGATATTTTAGAAAATTGCGTTTGATAAAAATCCTTACTTAGCGCAACTAACAAAATCGTTAGCGCAATAAATAAAGCTGAAAATGCGCTAGAAAATTTAGTTGTTACAATCATATTGTTGTAATGGGCTTCCACCACATCAATCGTACAAAGTGTGTAACCCAAAATGCCCAGTAGTCCTACAATTGCAACAGGGATGATTAATTTTCTCAAATTAATTATCTCTGCTAATAGAACGATAACCGCTAATACTCCAACTGCTATTAATGTATTCATCTTTTATATTTTGGAATTATGGTTTCAGTATAAGCTGAAGCTCAATTTATTATTTAATATAGGATACGATTTCAACCAAACTCGGTGTGATTAAATCTGTAATTGGCTTAGGATAAATACCTAGAAAAATTACAGTAACCACGAGTATCCCTAAAACAATTTTCTCGTTTAATGAAATGTCATGGAACACTTTTGCATTTGTTTCACCCAGCATAGATTTTTGGAACATGCGCAACATATAGAAAGCACCCAAAATAATACTTGTTCCTCCGATAATTGCGTACCAAATATTTACTTGTGAAAGACCGAATAACAGGTTGAATTCACCTATAAAGCTGAATGTTCCTGGTAAACCAATCGAAGCAAACATTAAAATCATAAATAAAGAAGCAAATTGTGGTGCCTGTTGGCGGATTCCCCCCATTTCGGCAATTGATCTTGTTTCATATCGGCTGTAAAGGATTTCTGCAACGTAGAATAACCCTACGATTACAAATCCGTGTGCTAGCATTTGGTAAACGGCTCCTAATAATCCATCTAAGGTTAACGTATAAGCCCCAGCAGCAATCAAGCCAACGTGAGCTAAGGAGGAATAAGCAAAGAAACGCTTGATATTCACTTGTTTCAGCGCTACGATAGATCCGTAAACGACACCAATAATACACAAAACGATAATAGTAGGCATTAAATCTTTAGCCGCCGAAGGTGCAATAGGCAATTGCCAACGAATAATCGAATACAATCCCATCTTCAACATGATACCCGATAAAAGCATGGTTCCTACAGTAGGTGCTTTTTCATAGGTAGCTGCCTGCCAAGTATGGAAAGGGAAAATAGGAATTTTAATGGCATAAGCAATAAAGAAAGCTAAGAAAATCCAATACTGTTCTTGGCTAGTCAAGCTTACGTTATATAAATCTGCCAATAAGAAGCTTCCTGCTTTTTGGTATAGGTAAATAAACCCAACCAACATGAATAATGAACCTGCAAACGTGTAAATAAAGAATTTGAAAATAGCTTTTTTACGCGCTTCGAAGGTATCATTCCCCCATAATAAAGCGATGAAATAAATAGGAATTAAAGATAATTCCCAAAAGATATAGTATAAAAATCCATCCGCAGCTAAAAAGGTTCCAGTCATTGCAAATGACATGAACAGTACTAAACCGTAGAAAAGATTTGATTTCTCAATGTGCTTGCCAAAAGAAGACAAGATAATTAAAGGCGTTAGCATCGTTGTTAACAAAACGAGAGCTAAAGCTAATCCATCTGCTTTTAAGGCAAAGTGGATATTGGGATTCACAATCCATTGGGTAGTGAAACCTGTATTTACGCCTGAATTATGTTGACAAATTAAGGCAATTGTTTCTACAAAAGCCACGATCCCAAATAGCAAAGCAATTTTAGGGGCTAGTGATTTATTTGCTAAAAAAGTAGCAAATGCTCCAACTAATAACGTTAATAATAATATAGTTACGTTCATCTCTCTAAATTATCTTGCAATGAATAAATAATACAACATCAAACAGATTCCAATTACAAAAGCAAGTAAGTATAAACCAATGTTTCCATTTTGTGCTTTTTTACCTTGTAAAGACAATCCATCTGCTATTTTTCCTAATCCGTATATTGTTTCAGACAATATAACCTCTACGACATCTCTAAAGAATACAGAAAGCATGTAAATTGGTTTTACAATGATTTTCATATAGATCTCATCAATGTAGTATTTGTTGTATAAAACTTTATGGAATCCTGTCATTTTTTCATCTGCAGGAGGAAGTTCACCTTTTTTGATGTATTTACTGTAGGCGATACCTAGACCGATACATGCACCAAGTACTGCAATACCCATTAGGATATATTCAGTTGTTCCCAGTGTATGTGGATGTGCATTCGCGCTGTTTACAATAATAGGTTCTAAGTAGCTATTTAACCAGCTATTTCCAGGTAAGCTAACGATTCCGCCCACGACAGACAAAATTCCTAAAATCCAAAGCGGAATAGTAATGGCTGCTGGACTTTCATGTAAGTGATTTTTTTGTTCTTGCGTTCCTCTGAAATTCTTGAAAAACGTTAAGTACAACAATCTAAACATATAGAATGCAGTCATAATAGAAGCAAGCGATCCAATTACATACAAGACTGGATTATGACTAAAAGCAGTTAATAAAATTTCATCTTTAGAAAAGAAGCCTGAGAAAGGAGGGAAGCCTGATATGGCGATAGTTGCCAAAAGGAAGGTTGCATAAGTAGCGGGCATAAATTTCTTTAAACCACCCATATTGCGCATATCTTGTTCTCCGCCCATCGCGTGAATTACAGAACCGGATCCTAAGAATAAACAAGCTTTAAAGAAAGCATGTGTGATTACGTGGAAAACGGCAATTTCATAAGCTCCAAAACCTACGGCCATAAACATTAATCCCAATTGAGATACCGTTGAATAGGCCAATACTTTTTTGATATCCGTTTGAACCAAACCAATAGAAGCCGCAAATAAAGAAGTTACAGCACCTACGATGGCAATGATATTTTGGATATGTGGAGCAAGGTCAAAAACAAAGTTTAATCGAGTGATTAAGAAAATACCTGCTGTTACCATGGTTGCAGCGTGAATCAAAGCCGAAACAGGCGTTGGTCCTGCCATTGCATCTGGCAACCAAGTGTATAATGGAATTTGTGCACTTTTACCTACCGCTCCAATAAATAAAGCTAGAGCAGCCCATCCAATCCACATATTAATTTGGTGGTTTGTTCCCTGAAGCAATGCTTCTTTGATGGTCATATAATCCAAAGATTGGAATAAGAAAGCCAGAATAAATACACCGATTAAAAAACCTAAATCCCCAATGCGGTTCATGATAAAAGCTTTTTTTGCAGCATCGTTATACGACTGATTTTTATGCCAAAATCCAATTAGTAAGTAAGAGCATAATCCTACACCTTCCCATCCGATGAATGTGATTAATAAGTTACTTCCTGTAACCAACACAATCATAAAGAAGATGAATAGATTCAAATAAGCGAAAAACTTAGCATAGTTTTCGTCATTTTTCATATAGTTTGTTGAATACCAGTGAATCAACGTTCCTATACCTGTTACAAATAACAACCACAAGAGCGAAAGTTGATCGAGTAGAAAGCCAAATGTAACATTGAAGTTAGCTAAAGCCATCCATTCAAATAATTCAATTTCAATGGGTTGCTTTGTACTGTTTACTTGGATAAAGGCAAGTAAGGAAATAATAAAAGAAATTAAAACTGCTACTGTTGCAATAATTCCAGAACCATTACCTAATTTTTTCCCAAAGAAAACATTAATCAAAGACCCAATTAACGGGACTAGTACTAAAAGTAAAATTACGTTTGTATCCATAAGGAATTATCCTTTTAAGTTCTTTAATTTATCAATATCAATTGCGCCAATATTTCTGTAAATCGATACGAGAATAGCTAATCCTACAGCAACTTCTGCTGCGGCAACCGCCATCGTAAAGAAAACAAAAACTTGTCCTTGCGCATCTTGGTGATAGGTTGAAAAAGCAACTAATAGCATATTAGCAGAGTTCAACATAATCTCAATACACATAAACATCACAATTGCGTTTCTTCTAAATAGTATTCCAAATATTCCAATGCAGAATAATAGAATAGATAAGTAGATATATTTATCAATACCGATGATTTCAATTACATTTTCCATGCTTATACTGCTTTTTCAGATTTATCTTTTTTAGAAATCAATACCGCTCCGATCATGGCTAGTAATAGTAATACAGCAATCATTTCGAATGGGACCACATATTCATTCAATAATACTTTTCCTAAAACATGAACCGATTGAAAATCTTGTCCATGCGTAGCATATTGTAATTCGTAGGCTTGATTTCCTCTTAAAGTGATAGATAATAACAATAAACCCATTAAACAAAAGGCAATCGTTGCAATCACTTTAGAAACTAAAGGTTTTGACACTTCATGACTGATATTTAGGTTCATTAACATGATGGTAAATAACATTAAAACCATAATAGCTCCTGAGTATACCATGATATGGATCATACCCAAAAACTGTGAATTTAATAAGATGTAATGACCAGCTATCGAGAAGAAACTAACAACCAACCACAAAGCGCTGTGAATAGGGTTTTTACTCAACAACGTTAACGCTGCACTTCCGAGTGTAATAGTCGAAAGGATGTAAAATATAATTTCTATCATAATTACGCTTGATTCTGTTGGTTTGTATTAGCAATAGCAGCTTCTAGAGGCATAACCAATTTATCTTTTCCGTAGATAAAGCTTTCACGTGTTACGTCTGCTTTTGTAATTTCTCCTGATTTAGTTAAGTAGATAGCTTGTTTTGGACAAGCTTCTTCACATAAACCACAGAAAATACAACGAAGCATATTAATTTCATAGATCTCAGCATACTTTTCCTCGCGGTATAGATGCATTTCTTCTGGTTTTCTTTCTGCCGCTTTCATGGTGATAGCTTCTGCCGGACAAGATAAGGCGCAAAGCCCACAAGCCGTGCATCGCTCTCTTCCTTCATCATCGCGCATTAAGGTGTGTCTTCCGCGATAAACAGGACTAAAAGGACGGGTTTGTTCAGGATATGAAATTGTTACCTTTTTCTTAAACATGTGTTTTAAGGTAACCATCATTCCTTTGATAATCGCAACTAAATAGATGCGCTCACTCCAAGATAGTGTCTTGTTAGAAACTGTCTTTTTTCTTCCTGATAAAGAATATGTAGTTGTTGATGACATGTTTAATTAGTTTAAAAGTAAAATTACAACTGCTGTAACGATTAAGTTCAATAATGCCAATGGGATTAATGATTTCCATCCTAAGTTCATCAATTGGTCATAGCGGAAACGTGGAAGAGTCCAACGTACCCACATATAAACGAAGATGAAGAAACATATTTTTGTAAATAGTGCTACAATACCCAGGATATTAGCAATATTTACGCCCCAATTTTCTACAGCCCATGACATACCTGGATAGTTAAATGCACCAAAGTAAAGTACAGAGATAATAGCCGATGAGATGAATAAATTAGCATATTCTGCAAATAAATAGAATCCCATTTTCATGGAAGAATATTCGGTATGGAATCCACCAATTAATTCTTGCTCACATTCCGCTAAGTCAAAAGGGGCTCTATTTGTTTCTGCAAAAGAACAAATCAGGAAAATTAAAAACCCTAAAGGTTGATAAAATACATTCCAATTCATTCCACTTTGTTGCAAAGCAATTTCTCTCATGCTCATGGTCTGTGTTAGTAATAACAAACCAATTAGAGAAAGTCCCATGGCGATTTCGTATGAAATCATTTGAGAAGCGGCGCGAATACCACTCATCAAAGAGTATTTGTTGTTCGAAGCCCAAGCCCCAATCATAATACCATATACCCCTACAGATAATACCGCTAGTACATATAATAGGCCTACGTTGATATCTGCGGCTTGTAAAATAATCTCTCTTCCAAATAAGACAAATTTATCTCCCCATGGTAATACTGCACTTGTCATAAGGGCTAGTGTCATCGCTAAGAAAGGACCAAATTTGAATAAGAATCGGTTCGGTGTAGTGGGTTCATATTCCTCTTTAGCGAATAGTTTTAAACCATCGGCTAAAGGCTGTAAGATTCCTCCTTTACCAGCACGGTTTGGCCCTAAACGATCTTGTATCCACGCTGCAATTTTTCGCTCTGCTAACGTAGCATACATCGCCATAAGCATTGTAATTGCAAATACAACTACAATAATAATTGCTTTATCTATAATAATAGCTTTATCCATTTTATACCGTTTTATTCTTTAGATTCTTCATTTGTAAAAGGAATAGCTGTCATACTGATCTTCTTGCGATCCTGGTCACGACCTTCTAAAATATGCTTTTCTGTATGAATCACCACATGATCTAATTTCTTCGTGTAGTTGTTTTGATTGATTACAGAGAATTTTTCAAATTTACGCGGTCCTTCAATAACCCAATCACTCGTTTCTTTATGGTCAAAACGACAAGAGTTACAGATGAATTCTTCTACTTCGTGGAATTCGTCTTTACGTGCAGTTACGCGTTGAATTTCATCCCCAAACATCCATACCGTGGTTTTTCCCGAACAAGTAGGACAATTGCGGTGTGCATTGTACGGTTTGTTGAACCATACACGAGATTTGAAACGAAATGTTTTATCTGTCAGAGCACCAACTGGACATACATCAATCATATTTCCAGAAAACTCATTTTCAATGGCAGCAGAAATATACGTAGAAATTTGCGCATGCTCCCCTCTACCACAAACACCGTGAACGCGTTCGTCTGTTAATTGTTCGGCTGTTTTTACACAACGGTAACAAAGAATACAGCGATTCATATGTAATTGGATATTATCTCCTATGTTTTCAGGTTCAAACGTTCTTTTCTCTTCCTTGTATCTTTTTTGTTCTTTTCCGTGTTGGAACGCCAAGTTTTGCAAATCACATTCTCCTGCTTGATCGCAAACAGGACAATCTAAAGGGTGATTAATAAGAAGAAATTCCGTTACTGATTTTCTCGCTTCTAAAACTCTTGGCGAAGAGATACTTTTTACTTCCATACCCTCCATAACTCCTGTTTTACAAGAAGCCATTAGTTTAGGCATCGGACGTGGATCTGCTTCACTACCTTTAGAAACTTCTACCAAACAAGCTCTGCATTTTCCCCCTGTTCCCTCTAGTTTTGAGTAATAGCACATTGCTGGTGGTACTGACTCACCACCAATCATTCTTGCTGCTTGTAGAATGGATGTTCCCGGTTCTACTTCTATTTCATGTCCGTCTATAGTAACTTTCATAAATTGTGCTTTTTAGCTAAAAAATTAGCGTGAATTATTTATTAATCAGGTGTTTTATACTAGAAAAAGGTTCTTGAACATAGTGATTTCTGTCTTTTACTTTTTCAGGGAATAAAACGTGATATTCAAACTCCTCTCTAAAATGTCTGATAGCAGCAGCAACTGGCCAAGCAGCAGCATCTCCTAAAGGACAAATTGTGTTACCTTCGATATTACTTTGGATGTTCCAGAGTAAATCAATATCATCCATGGTACCATGACCTGTTTCAATGCGGTGAAGTACTTTTTCCATCCAACCGGTTCCCTCGCGACAAGGCGAACATTGTCCACAGCTTTCATGGGCATAGAAACGAGCAAAATTCCATGTATTTCGAACGATACAAGCGGTGTCGTTGTAAACGATAAAACCACCTGAACCCAACATAGATCCTGTTTCAAAACCTCCATCCGATAAAGATTCATACGTCATTAAACGATCTTCACCATTGGCTGTTTTGTATATGAGATGGGCAGGTAAGATGGGCACCGATGATCCACCAGGGATTAAAGCCTTGATGGGTCTGTCATCCATCATTCCTCCACAATATTCGTCTGAATTGATAAATTCTTCGACGGTCATTCCCATTTCAATTTCGTATACACCTGGTTTTCTAATATGACCTGAAGCTGAAATTAATTTGGTTCCCGTAGAACGTCCTAAACCAATTTTGGCATAATCATCGCCAGAATTATTAACAATCCAAGGCACATTGGCGATGGATTCAACATTGTTTACTACAGTTGGATTGCCCCATAAACCACTAATCGCAGGGAAAGGCGGTTTAATACGAGGATTTCCTCTTTTTCCTTCTAAAGATTCAATTAGAGCTGTTTCTTCACCACAGATATAAGCTCCTGCACCACAATGTACATGAAGGTCCAAACAGTAGTCTGTACCTAAGATATTTTTACCTAACCAACCCGCAGCATACGCTTCTTTGATGGCTCTTTCTAAGGTTTTAAATACCCACATATATTCTCCGCGAATGTAGATGTAGGATAAGTTGGCTCCTAGAGCATAACTAGCAGTAATCATTCCCTCGATCAATAAGTGAGGGATATATTCCATTAAGTATCGATCTTTGAATGTACCAGGTTCAGACTCATCGGCATTGCAAACTAAATGTCTGGGTTTGCCCGATTTTTTGTCAATAAAACTCCATTTTAAACCCACAGGGAAACCCGCACCTCCACGACCTCTTAGTCCGGATGCTTTTACTTGTTCAGTAACGTCATCGGGAGCCATAGTTTTAAGTGCTTTCTCAACAGAAGCATAACCGCCGTTTTCACGATATACGTCGTATGATTTTATCCCAGGGATATTTATTTTGTCTAATAATATTTTTGTAGCCATAGTACTATTTGTCGTGAAGAATTACTTTTCCTGCTTTACAATCAGCTATGATTTGGTCGATCTTTTCTGGGGTTAAGTGTTCTTTGTAAAAGTCGCCTAGCTGCATCATTGGTGCATAGCCACAAGCGCCTAAACATTGAACCCCAACAACTGAAAATAACCCATCAGGGGTTGTTTCTCCGGGTTTAATACCTAATTTTTCACACGTATATTCCATCATATCATCTGCTCCACGAAGGCCACAGCACGACGTTAAACAAAACTCGAATGTATAAGTACCCATTGGTTTTTGGTTGTACATGGTATAGAATGTAACTACCTCATATACTTCGATAGATGAAATTTCTAACATCTCTGCCACTTTATCCATTAATTCAATACTCAACCAGTTTTCATGTGCATCTTGAGCCGCGTGTAAAACAGGTAAAAGAGCTGATTTCTTTTTATCAGCAGGATAATGACTCAACAATTCATCAATGCGTTGTTGAAGTTCGGGTGTGATATTTATATTTTGTTTGTATTTCTTCGTTTCCATGATTTAAGCGTCTAATTCTCCTGCAATGATGTTTAAACTTGATAAAGTAATAATCGCATCTGATAGCATACCTCCTTTTACGATGTCATTATACGCTTGGTAAATGATAAAACAAGGTCTTCTGAAGTGCAATCTATACGGGGTTCTGCTACCATCTGTAATTAAATAGAAACCTAATTCACCATTTCCGCCTTCCACAGCGTGGTACAATTCAGTGACTGGAACAGGTACTTCACCCATCACGATTTTAAAGTGATAAATTAAAGCCTCCATATTGGTATATACATCTTCTTTTGGAGGTAGATAGTATTCAGGAACATCTGCGTGATAAGGACCTTCAGGCATTTTATCTAATGCTTGACGGATGATTTTCATACTTTCCCATACTTCAGCATTTCTCACGCAAAAACGGTCGTAACAATCGCCAGCAGTTCCTACAGGAATTTCAAAATCAAAATCCTCATACGAACAATACGGTGTTGCAACGCGAACATCATAATCTACGCCAGCCGCTCTTAAGTTTGGTCCTGTAAAACCAAAGTTAATAGCATCTTCCGCAGAAATTCCGCCTACGCCAATCGTACGATCCATGAAGATTCGGTTTCGAGTCAATAAACTTTCAAATTCACTCCAAATTGCTGGAAATTCAGCCAAAAATTCTTCGATTTTCTTGAATGCCGCTGGACTCCACTCTCTTTCAAAGCCTCCGATTCTTCCCATATTGGTAGTTAATCGTGCCCCTGAGATTTCTTCGTATATTTCGTATATTTTCTCTCTGTATTGGAATACATATAAAAATCCGGTTAAGGCTCCTGTATCAACACCCATTACTGAGCTACAGATAATATGGTCTGCAATACGTGCCAATTCCATGATAATTACACGTAAATATTGCACGCGTTTAGGGATATCTATGCCTAATGCTTTTTCAACTGTTAACCACCAAGCTGTATTGTTGATGGGTGAAGAACAATAGTTCAAACGGTCAGTTAATACATTAATCTGATAGAAGGGACGGTTTTCAGCTATCTTTTCAAAGGCACGGTGGATGTATCCGATTGTACCTTCTCCTTCTAAAACCTTTTCCCCATCTAGTAATATTATATTTTGAAAAATACCGTGCGTTGCTGGGTGAGTGGGACCTAAGTTTAAGATTTGTAACTCTGTACCATCTTCTTTAAATTTCTCCTCAATCAGCTTCGCGTATCTTTGCTCCGGTGGTAATAATAAATCTGACATAATCATGAATCTTAATCAGTTGCTATTAACAATTGTGAATCGTTCTACCAAAGAATCGATCATCTTTGTCTGTTCTGCCTTCATCTTCCAATGGGAATTCTTTGCGCAGTGGAAAAGATTCCATTTCATCCATATTGAGGATGCGTTTTAGTTGCGGATGATTTTTGAATTTAATACCGTAAAAATCATACGTTTCTCTTTCTTGCCAATTGGCGGATTTGAATAGGTCTGAGACCGTATCAACCGAAGGATTTTTTAGCGTTAAAAACGTTTTGAAGCGAATTCTAACATTGTCCATCCAATTGTGCATATGGTAAACAACAGCTAATTGTCTGTCTTCTTCTGAGTCTGGGTAGTGAACCCCACATACATCCGTTAGAAAGTTAAAATTCATCTGGTCATTTTCTTTCAAGAAGGCAACTACAGCATGCAAAGTATCTGGCGATACCTCAAAAATTAGCATGTTGTGTTGTTCGTGAAATTCTTTAACCGATAAACCGAATTGATCGATTAAAGCTTTCTGAATGATTTGATTATCTAATGCCATATTTATTTACTTTCTATGTTATAAGATTTTAACAACTCGTCATATTCTTTTGTTCCGCGTCTGTAAACAGATTCTGCCCTAACGATTTGATGCAATCTCATAACGCCATCAAGAATTTGTTCAGGTCTAGGCGGACATCCAGGAACATAAACATCTACAGGAATAACTTTATCAATACCCTGTAAAACAGAGTATGTATCAAAAATCCCACCCGAAGAAGCACATGCACCTACGGCAATTACCCATTTAGGTTCTGCCATTTGTTCGTATACTTGACGCAAAATAGGAGCCATTTTTTTAGAAATAGTACCCATTACCATCAACATATCCGCTTGTCTAGGAGAGAAACTCATACGTTCAGATCCAAAACGCGCTATGTCATAGGTTGCAGCCATAGTAGCCATAAATTCAATACCACAACATGAAGTTGCAAAAGGCAAAGGCCACATTGAGTTTGAACGCGCTAAACCAACTACTTCACTTAATTTAGTAGCAAAAAAACCTTCTCCTACATAACCTTCAGGAGCTTCTACTGTATTATATTTTTTATCGCTCATCTTCCTAGATATTTAATCCCATTCGAGACCCTTCTTTTTAAATTCATATAATAGTCCAACTAGTAATAGGAATAAAAAAATTCCCATTTTAGCCAATCCGTCCCATCCCAATTCCTGAAAGTTCATTGCCCACGGATATAGGAAAACCACTTCAACGTCAAATAAAACGAAGAGTATAGCAACTAAAAAATACTTTACATTAAAGGGAATACGTGCGTTTCCCAAAGATTCTAGCCCACATTCCCAAGTACTATCCTTTATTTTAGAATGCTTTTTTGGTCCAAGTTTACTTGAAGCCCATATCGTCATGGATACAAATCCTGCAGCAAGTGCAATTTGCATTAAAATTGGTATAAAATCGAGTTGACTTGATTGCATAAGTACAAGTTTTATATTAGATACAATATACAAATATAGAGCCCTAGATTGTTTTTACAAAGTTTTGGAACTCTTGGTCTTGGGGTTATTCTTTAATATAGCCCAATATGTATTTAGATTAATTATAAATAGTGTCATAAGGAATAAAAAAAGCCACCTAACGCAAGTTAAGTGGCTTTACTGTAACGGAAAATTATATATATTTTCTTAATCTTCTATCACTTGTACATTAGTGGCAATAAGCCCTTTTTTACCTTGTTCCTCATCGTAAGAAACGCGGTTTCCTTGTTCAAGATTTTTTGTGTTTAAACCTGTGATGTGAACAAAAATGTCTTCTTTAGTAGTTTCATTTGTAATGAAACCAAATCCTTTGTCTTCGTTGAAGAATTTAATTACGCCTGTGTGCATTTTAAAAAAATAAATATATTAGAACTCCAAATATATAGTTTTTTTGGTGTCCAAAGGGGTTGAATTTGAATTTTTTACTAAAAAAGATTGTGGATTGTCTTTTTTTTAGTTGGGAAGCCCATTTTTAATGATGTATTTTGTTTTTATGGCTTTTATTTTGTTTTTAAATAGCTTTAGAAAGCAGAAGTTAAATGAAAGTCTGATTTTTTTAACTAAATAAGTATTGGTTTCTTTTTTCGGTGCTGCGCTTCTTTGATTCGTTTGTAAATTTTAGTGTGAAAGTAGAAAGGAATAAAATACTTTTTTCTTTTTCAAATACGGTGTGAAAGGAGTATGTTATTTTAAAATAGGAATAAAAAAAAAAGCTACCCCAAAAGGGTAGCTTTATACGTATACTAAAGAAGTTTATTCTTCTTCTAGGGGTTTCATTTTGAATGTTTCCATAAAAGCAGTGGTGTAATTTCCAGCTCTGTAGTTTGGATCGTCCATTAACTGTCTATGGAAAGGAATTGTTGTTTTAATACCTTCAATTACAAACTCATCCAACGCGCGTTTCATTTTGTTGATTGCTTCTTCTCTTGTTTGAGCAGTTGTTATCAACTTAGCGATCATTGAATCGTAGTTTGGTGGAATAGAATATCCCGAATACACGTGTGTGTCTAAACGAACACCATGTCCTCCTGGAGCATGTAAAGTTGTAATTCTTCCTGGAGAAGGTCTAAAATCATTAAACGGATCTTCCGCATTGATACGGCATTCGATAGAATGTAGTTTCGGTGTATAATTTTTTCCAGAAATAGGCACTCCTGCAGCTACTAGTATTTGCTCGCGAATTAAATCGTAATCAATTACTTGTTCTGTGATTGGGTGTTCTACTTGGATACGGGTGTTCATTTCCATGAAGTAGAAGTTGCGATCTTTGTCCACTAAGAACTCAATCGTTCCTGCTCCTTCGTATTTAATGAATTCAGAAGCTTTTACAGCAGCTTTACCCATTCTATCTCTCAATTCATCGGTCATGAATGGAGAAGGTGTTTCTTCTGTAAGTTTTTGGTGACGCCTTTGGATTGAACAGTCTCTTTCAGATAAGTGACAGGCTTTTCCATAAGAATCTCCAACTACTTGGATTTCGATATGACGAGGATCAACGATAAGTTTTTCCATGTACATTCCGTCGTTTCCAAAAGCAGCAGCAGCTTCTTGACGTGCACTTTCCCAAGCTCTGTCTATTTCTTCTTCTTTGAAAATTTCACGCATCCCTTTACCACCACCACCAGCAGTTGCTTTCATCATGACAGGGTATCCGATTTCTTTGGCTGTTTTTTTGGCGTGTTCTAAAGAATCTAATAACCCTTCAGAACCAGGAACAGTAGGTACTCCAGCTAACTTCATCGTTTCTTTAGCTGTCGCTTTGTCTCCCATTTTTTCAATCATCTCTGGTGATGCACCGATGAATTTCACACCGTGCTCTTGACAGATTTTTGAAAATTTCGCATTTTCAGCTAAGAAACCATATCCAGGGTGAATCGCATCAGCATTTGTGATTTCAGCTGCAGCGATAATGTTGGAAATTTTTAAATAAGATTGATTTGAGGGTGGAGGGCCAATACATACAGCTTCATCTGCAAAGCGTACGTGAAGACTATCCGCATCTGCAGTTGAATATACAGCTACAGTCTTTATGCCCATTTCTTTACACGTTCTAATGATGCGTAAAGCAATTTCACCTCTATTAGCTACTAATATTTTTTTAAACATCTTCTGAAATTTTAAATTCTAATTTTACTTTTCTCCTTTGAAAAACAAAGAAGGATTGTTTAATTTCTTAAGATGGGTCAACTAAGAATAAAGGCTGATCAAATTCAACAGGTGATGAATCATCAACTAAGATTTTTACGATTTTACCTGAAACCTCAGATTCAATTTCGTTAAATAACTTCATTGCTTCAATAACACAAACTACATCTCCAGGTTTAATAACCGTTCCTACTTCAGCAAATGAAGGTTTGTCAGGAGCTGGTTTTCTGTAGAATGTTCCGATAATTGGCGATTTTACAGTGATGTATTTTGCATCTTCTCCAGCTTTAGCATCAGCTGCAGGAGCCTCACTTGCTACAGGTGCTGTAGCTTGAGCTGCAGGTGCTTGTGGCATAGATTGAGCTACTGGAACTTGTTGGATATACGTAGTTTCAGTGCTTCCTGTGTCTGTGGTCTTGATGGTGATTTTAAAATCATCCATTTCTAATTTTACTTCTGTAGCTCCTGATTTAGCTACGAATTTGATTAGGTTTTGAATTTCTTTAATGTCCATACTATTGTATTGGTTAGTTGTTTTTCTAAATTAATTACTATTGTAAGCCCACTTTAAATATATCGATCCCCATGTGAATCCTCCGCCAAATGTAGCAAAGATAATATTGTCACCTTTTTTTAATTGGCGTTCATAATCACATAATAATAAGGGTAAAGTAGCAGAGGTTGTATTTCCGTATCGCTCAATGTTCATTAAGACCTTAGATTCGTCTAATCCCATTCGGTGTGCAGTTGCATCGATAATGCGTTTGTTGGCTTGATGTGCAGCTAGCCAATTTACATCTGTATGTGTTAAATTGTTGCGTTGCATGATTTTCTCACTAACATCAGCCATGTTAGATACGGCGTATTTGAATACAGTTTTGCCATCTTGAAAAACATAATGTTGTTTATTGGCTACTGTTTCAGCACTTGCTGGTAAAATAGAACCACCAGCATCAATTTTTAAATATTCTCTTCCGATTCCGTCACTTCTTAGATATTCATCTATAATGCCGTAACCATCCGTATTCGGTTCAAATAAAACAGCTCCGGCAGCATCACCAAAAATGATACAAGTTGCACGATCTGTATAATCAATGATTGAAGACATTTTGTCTGATCCAATCAATAGTATTTTTTTGTATTTACCAGATTCAATATAAGCAGAAGCAACAGACATCCCATATAAGAAGCTAGAGCAAGCAGCTTGTAGGTCAAAAGCAAAAGCATTAGTAGCGCCAATTTGTGTAGCTACATATACGCCTGTTATTGCTACAGGCATGTCTGGAGTAGCCGTGGATAATAGAACTAAATCTATCTCTTTTGGATCTACACCCGATTTTTTGATTAAGTCTTCTGCCGCTTTAATTGCCATGTATGAAGACCCTTTTCCAGGTTCTTTAAGAATATGTCGTTCTTTAATTCCTGTTCGAGAGGTAATCCACTCGTCGTTAGTTTCAACCATTTTCTCTAAATCCGCGTTGGTCAACTTTGTCTCAGGCAAATAACAACCAACAGCAGTAATGGCTGCATGTATTTTTGTCATATGGTGTTGCTTTACTTTATAAAAACATTCCAAAAAGAAGCGAAAATTACAAAAAAAAAACGAATTGGTACGTTTTTAAGTCTTAAAACTCGTTTTGTCAGTAAATTTCAACAAAAAAAAACTCTCACACATTGTGAGAGTTTTTTGTGTTTTTTTTCCCAGAAGCTTATGCTTCTACTGCTGTTGTTTTATCAATTACAACTTGTCCTCTGTAGTAAAGTTTTCCTTCGTGCCAGTAAGCTCTATGGAATAGGTGAGCTTCACCAGTTACAGGACAAGTAGCGATAGTTGGAGCTACAGCTTTGTAGTGTGTTCTTCTTTTATCTCTTCTTGTTTTCGAGGTTTTTCTCTTAGGATGTGCCATTTTACTATATTATTTATCCGTTAATAGTTTCTTTAATTTTTCCCATCGTGGGTCAATATCTTTATTTTCTGAATCACTTTCAGGTGATTCTTCTAATTCATTGTCTTCTTCGTCCTGGTCTTCTTCGTCATTGTCAAATAAAAAGTCTAACTCATCTTCATCAAAGTCATCTTCGTCAAAGCCATCCTCCTTAGCTTCTGGGCTAACTCGTTTGACGGGAATTGAAAGGACTACTAATTCATAAATGTATTGAGTAAGATTAATTTCGTACTCATTCATCGGGATGACTAGTATTTCATCGTGATCGTCATTATAGGTTTCTCCAAACTTGACAACGAGGTTGAATTCATTCTCAATAGGAAGATCAAAATCCTCATTTGTGACGTCGCAAGGAACATTTACAACTCCGTTTGCTTTAAAATTTACCTCTAAATGGGTAGATTTTTTATTTAAAAGAACGCTAATGTTTGCTTTTACACTATTGAAATCATTGAAAGAATATTTTTCAAAAAAAATAGTATCTACTTGATATTCAAAAGCGTGTTCTCCATTTTTCAACCCTATAAAGGATATCGAATATGTTTTTTCGGTATTCATCAAATACATGATTTGAGCGTGCAAAGATAAAAAATTATTATTATTACAAGCTAATTATCAAATTTTTTTGTGCTAATTTCTTTTTCTTGAGGAAGTAAAGGGTTGCTTTTAGTTTCGATATTTCTGTTTCTATTTTTGAAAATATCTAATGCTAAGTACAAAGCCTCGCGAAAAGAAGTAGGGTCAGCTAGGTTTTTACCTGCAATGTCATAGGCTGTTCCGTGATCTGGCGAAGTTCTAATTTTGTTTAAGCCAGCGGTGAAATTTACCCCTTTACTAAAGGATAATGCCTTAAAAGGAGCTAAACCTTGGTCGTGATAACACGCAATGACAGCGTCAAAGCTGTTGTAAAGTTGTGAACCAAAAAATCCATCTGCTGGAAATGGTCCTGAAACGAGTATACCTTCTTCTACTAGTTTAGTTATCGTTGGTTTTATAATTTCTTGTTCTTCTGTTCCGATCACACCTTCATCTCCTGCGTGTGGGTTGAGTCCTAAAACGGCAATACGCGGATTGAAAATATTAAAATCAGTCATTAACGTTTCGCGAATCGTTTTTACTTTTTCCTCTATTCGCTCAGGCGTAATCGCTTGAGCAATTTCTTTTAAAGGTAGATGATCCGTCAATAAACCAACTTTTAGATCTTCATTCACCAAAAGCATCAAGGCATTTCCTTCTAATTGCTCATTTAAATAATTGGTGTGCCCTGGATGTTTAAAATCTTCGGATTGCGTATTGTATTTGTTGATTGGAGCTGTAATCAAGACATCAATTTCATTGTTTTTTAGCGCTTCTGTTGCAGCAACAAAAGATTGTATGGCATATCCCCCTACGATGGGGTCATTAACGCCAAAATTGATGTTTACATTCTCTTTCCACAAATTTAAAACGTTTAGTTTGCCTGGAATAGTTTGGTCTAAACTATCAATACCATGAAAATTTACACTGCTATCGATATTCTTTTTGATGTATGATAAGGGCTTTGAACTACCAAATATAACAGGGGTACAAAGCTCAAGCATTCTATTGTCTTCGAAACATTTAAGGATAACTTCGGGTCCAATACCATTTAAATCGCCTATGGATATACCTACCCTAACATTTTCTTCTTTATGGCTCATAGTTTCGTATAAATTATTAGTAATTTTGAAAACAAATTTAATAAAATAATTGGAGTAATGTTTACAGGAATTGTTGAAGAAATTGCAATCATTAAAAATATTGTCAAAGAACAAGAAAATATACACCTAACAATAGCGTGTTCATTTGTGGATGAATTGAAAATTGATCAGAGTGTATTGCATAATGGAATCTGTTTAACCGTTGTGGCTATTGAGACGGGAGCATTTACTGTGACTGCAATTAAAGAAACGATTGACGTTACAACTTTAGGGCAATGGAAAATTGGTCAACAAATTAATTTAGAACGAGGTATGTTGGCAAATGCTCGTTTGGATGGGCATATTGTACAAGGGCATGTTGATTTAGTAGGGCGCTGTGTGTCTATGCAAGAAGCAGCCGGCAGTACGTATTATGGATTTGAATATGCGGAAAAGGCAGAGCATATTACGATTTCCAAAGGCTCTATCACAATTGATGGAACAAGCTTGACGGTTGTGGATTCGGGAATACACACGTTTAGTGTAGCCATTATTCCTTATACTAAGGAACATACAATTTTTAAGCAGTATAAAATTGGGGATGCAGTTAATTTAGAATTTGATGTAATTGGCAAATATGTAGAGAAATTACTGCGTATTAGGAATAGTTAAGAATTCTTTGTTAAAGAAAAAACGTATCTGTTAAATTAAGGTATATTTGAAGTGTAAATTAGTAGTATGAGGATAGATGTGCAAAGTCGGAACTTTGTTTCTATGACAGATGAGGAATTGGTGCAATTCATTATCCATAATGGAAATACAAGTTTGTTTGGTATTCTTTATGACCGATATGGCCAGAAGGTATACCAAAAATGTTTAGGATTTGCTGAGTCTCGAGATGCTGCAGAAGATTTAACACAGGATGTTTTCGTGAAATTATACCTTAATTTAAGGTCTTTTAGGGGAGAAGCGAAGTTTTCAACTTGGCTTTATTCCTTTACGTATAATCATTGTGTGAATTATTCTAAGTCAATTTTGAGGAGACAACGCAATAATGAGGTATTACAGGAAGAAGCATTGTATGTTTCGATTGTGGATGAGGAAGTGACGGATGAAGAGATTTTTTCATTAACGGTTGAAAAACTTCAAGAAGCACTTGGATTAATTGACCCTGAAGATAAAATTGTTCTGTTGATGAAGTATCAAGATGATAAATCGATTAAGGAAATAGCACTTTTGTTGGAATTAGGTGAAAGTGCTGTTAAAATGCGATTACACAGGGCTAAAAAGAAAATTGTAGAATTATATCATTCGTTGTCATAATGGAAAATCCTTTTAAGAAAATACTGCAAGACGAGAAATTGCCGGAATATCTGAAAAATCGGGTGATTGACAATTTGAATTTTATTAAACTGTCCTTAGATGTGTCAGAATTATATACGGTACAAGTGCCTAAAGTAGTTGAATCACTTTTGGGAGATGTTGATAAAGAGAAAGAAAAGAAAATAATAGAAAAAATTAAAAAAGAAAATCATGATGGAGAAATTATATAATTTTGAATATCCAAGTGAAATGATTAACGATGTGGTGAATTCACTGATAAAAGGTGTTTTTGGTTTTCTGCTAATCGCTGGCTATATCTTGCTTTGCTGGTTGTTGTTGAAACTTTTTTCTTATATTATTAAAAAAGTGTTTAAACTGATTCGCTTGGAAAAAATTCAAGGCGGATTAGATGAAAATGAGTTTTTAAACAAAATTAAAATTAGAGTTAAAGTAGATGCTATCTTGCTTTTCTTTGTAAAAGTTTTTTTAGTTTTCTTAATGGTATTGATAGGTGCGGAGCTATTTGGATTAGAGATTGTTTCGCGAGAAATAGGTAATTTGATGATGTTTGTGCCGAAGTTATTCGTGGCCTTGTTGATTTTTATTGGGGGACTTTATTTTGCTTCTTGGATTAAGAAAATTGTTGTAGAGGTGCTAAAAGCGGTTGACTTTGTAGGGGCTCGTATGATTGGAAATATTTTATTCTATTTGATTTTGATCTTTGTAGTGATTACTACTTTAAACCAAATGGGAATCGATACCTCAATTGTAACAAGTAACATCTCAATTATTATTGGCGCAATTTTGTTAACTGTCGCTTTGTCTTTAGGTTTGGGTGCAAAAGATGTAGTTACGAAGTTATTATATTCATTCTATGCTCGAAAAAACCTAGAAGTAGGCCAATATATTGCCATTGATGGGTTGAAAGGATATGTTATCTCAATTGATAATATATATCTGTGTTTGTTGGTAGAAGGAAAAAAGAACTACATTCCCATTAAGACTGTTTCTGAAAGTCATATTGAGATTTTGAGTTAAACGCATGTACAACATCTAAAATAAGGATGTACTTACTATAGCTAAAAAGGCTTCAAAAAGGATCTAACTTTTTGGAGCCTTTTTTTTGGAATATAATGCAGTCTGTCGGACCAGGGTCTAAAGTTGAAGAAATTAAATGAAAAGCATTTTGATGGTTGATGGCTTGTGTTATTCTTGGGAGTTGATAAAAGATTCCTTGGAGAGTGGTAGAACCTTTCTTCGACAAAAAGCTGTTTTTTCAAGCAATCTATGGGCTATTCATGAAGAATTGTCGAAGGAATATCAAGTAAAGAAGGTTTTGGAAGGGGTTGATTGTTTGTTGAGCAAAGGAGCGTATAGGAAAAATATAAGCTGAGCAAGCGTATAAAAACCAATGAATTATAAACGGGAAGCGGTTAGCTGTCGCAGGTTTCACTTTGTAGGCTGTTCCTTTTTACCCGGGATTAATGCTTCAAAACCAAATAAAAGGTTGTTTTGTAGAAGAGAAAATCCAAGGCGAATAGAAATAAAAAAGCCTTTTCGTATAGAAAAGGCTTTTTTAGTAGTACGTGGTGTGAAAGGCAAGGTAAAATAAGACTTGCTTCTTGCCGTTCAATTTATCCTAAAAAATTAATCAATTTTAAAGGTAAGAACAGATATTGACGAGTGATTAACTAAATCCTCACTGATACTTCCATTAAAGAAATGAGCTAATCCTGTACGGCCATGTGTAGCAATTGCAATTAAGTCAGCATCGATTTTTTCACAAAAATTTAAAATACCTTTTTCTACATTAATATCGTTGTAAATGCTTAGATCAAATTCTTTATCTGTAACATCTTCTAAGAAAAGGTCTAAGGTTTCTTCGGCAACATGGGTTGGCTTGAAGCTATTCGGTGTATTGACCATTAAGAGATTTAATTTAGCACCTAGTGTTTTATTTAGCGCCAAAGTACTTTTAAAAGAGTCTTTCATTTCGCTTGTAAAGTCAGAGGCGAAAACTACATTTTTAAACGTTGTATCTTCAATTTCTCCTTTTACAACAAAAACAGGAACCGGTGAGGTGCGAACTACTTTTTGGGTATTAGATCCAACAAAGTATTCTTTCATTCCACTTGCTCCATGAGATCCCATTACAATTAAATCAACAGCATTGTGAGTCGCAGATTTTGTAACCCCTTGAGAGGTGCGGTCTAGGATCAAACTCGTTGATACCGTTAAGCCGTCAAATAAGGAATCCATCGCAATTTGCTGTAATTTTTGTTCAGCTGCATTTTTGAAAAACATCACTTCAGGTGCAGGAGTGCCTTTGCTAATACCATCACTTGTTTCTTGGGGTAGATCCAAAATGTGTAATAAGATAACTTCTGCGTTGTATTTTTTCGCGAAACTTACACCTGCCTTAATGGCATTATGCGCTTGTTGCGAAAAATCCGTAGGTATTAATATTTTTTTCATAAATTAAGTTTAAAGTGGATTAAGTCTTTGATATGTTTTTTTTAGTGTTCTAAAATTAAGCATATAATTATCAATACACAAAAGTTTTTATTAGTACAAAAAAAATAGTATATTTGCACCGTTATTTATTAAAGAAGTTAAATAATGAGGGGACATTATAGTCCCCTCTTTTTATAGCATATGACATTTAAAAATAAAGTAAAAGAATTGCTGGATGCAGCTTTAGCCGAGAAGCAAGAGTTGTTTTTGATTGAAATGACAATTTCTTCAGATAATAAAATTCTAGTGATTCTAGATGGAGATCACGGAGTTAATTTGCAAGGTTGTATCGATATAAGTAGAGCTATTGAGCATAACTTAGATAAAGAAGAACACGATTTTGCTTTGGAAGTTGCTTCTGCAGGGGCTACTGCACCTTTAAAGTTATTGCGTCAGTATAATAAGAATATTGGCCGAAAGTTGAGTCTAGTAACTTTGAGTCAAGAAAAATACGAAGCAACTTTAACGGAAGTCAGAGCGGAAGCGATCGTATTACAGTGGAAAGCCCGTGAGGCAAAAGCTGTTGGAAAAGGAAAGGTTACAGTTGAAAAACAAGCTGTTATACCATTCGAGAATATAAAAGAAGCTAGTGTAATAATTTCATTTTAAAAAAATATCAGATGGAGAATAGTGGTTTAGTAGAATCGTTCTCAGAATTTCAAGAGTTAAAATATATAGATAGAGTTACGTTAATGGCCATCTTAGAAGATGTATTTAGAAATGCATTGAAAAAGAAATATGGCGATGATGATAATTTTGATATCATTATTAACCCTGATAAAGGAGATTTCCAGGTTTTTAGAAGTAGAATCGTTGTAAACGATGGTGAGGTTGAAGATGAGAAATACGAAATTTCATTAAGTGAAGCTAGAAAGATTGAATCAGATTTTGAGGTAGGTGAAGAAGTTTCAGAAGAAGTGAAATTAGAAGATATTGGTCGAAGAGCCGTTTTAGCTTTACGTCAATATTTGAATTCAAAAGTTACAGAGCATGATAATGCTACGCTATATAAGCAGTTTAAAGAAGTCATTGGAGAGATTTACGTGGCAGAAGTACATCATATCCGTCCAAAAGTTGTAATTTTGATGGATGATGAAGGAAATGAGATTGTTTTGCCTAAAGAGAAACAAATTCCTTCTGACTTTTTCAGAAAAGGAGATACGGTGAAAGGAATTATTGAGGCTGTTGAATTGAAAGGTGCAAAACCTCAAATTATTATGTCTAGAACCTCGACTCGATTTTTAGAGCGATTGTTAGAACAAGAGATTCCTGAAATTGGAGAAGATAAGATTTTTGTAAAACGAGTAGTTCGTATCCCGGGCGAAAAAGCAAAAATTGCTGTAGAAGGATCGGATGATAGAATTGACCCAGTAGGTGCTTGTGTTGGAATGAAAGGGTCACGTATTCATGGTATCGTTAGAGAACTTGGAAATGAAAATATAGATGTTATTCATTATACAGCTAATACAGATTTATTTATTAAACGTGCTTTGGCACCAGCAAAAGTAAATAAAGTTGTATTTGATGAAGAAACGAAAAAAGCAAATGTATATTTAGATACAGAAGAAGTTTCTCGTGCGATTGGTAAAGGAGGGCAAAACATTAAGTTAGCAGGAATGTTAACAGGATTTGATATCGATGTGATGCGCGAATTGAACCCAGAAGATGATGATGTTGAATTAAGAGAATTCGGCGATGAAATTGAAGGGTGGGTAATTGAAGAGTTTGCTAAGATTGGATTAGATACTGCAAAAAGCGTGTTGAGCCTAAGTGTTGAGGAGTTAATCAAGCGTACAGATTTAGAAGAAGAAACCGTTCAAGATGTTCTTCGCATTCTGAAAGAGGAGTTTGAAGATTAACAAAAAACACTTCTATGTAACAACACAACACAAATAATACACTAAAAAGATAATATGTCTGAAGAAAGAGCAATAAGAATAAATAAAGTTTTAAGGGAATTAAATATTTCTCTGGATAGAGCCGTGGACTTTTTGAAAGGCAAAGGGTATGATATTGAAGCAACACCGAATGCTAAGATTTCAGAAAATGAATACAATGTTCTAAATAAACAGTTTTCTGCTGATAGAGGGAAAAAGGAAGCTTCTATTGAAGTGAGTGAGGAGAAAAGAAAAGAAAAGGAAGCGCTTAAAGTTCAGCGTGAACGTGAATTAGAAGAGAAAAGAAAACAAGAAGAACAAGCTCGTATCAAGAAAGAACAAGAAGTAATTAGAGCTAAAGCAGAAGAACAAGTTTCTATCAAAACTGTGGGGCAAATTGATCTTGAACCTAAAAAAACTTTAGAATCTTCTTCAGCTGTATCTGATAAAGTGGTTGAGAAAGAAGAAATTAAAGCTGAGCCTGTAAAGAGAGAAGAACCAGTTGCGAAAGAAAGCGTTGCAAAAGAAAAAGTAGAGGAAAAAGTTGAAGCTGCTCCTGCTGCTAAGGTTAATGTCAATTCAAAAACTGATTCAGCAGAACATACGACAAAAAAAGTTGAAGCGAAAAAGAAAGTAGCTAATAAAGAATCAAAAGAAAAAGACAAACCTGTGGAAGAAAAGCAACATAAGGAGTCTGCTAAAACAGCAAACCAAGAAACTAAGGTGGTGGAAGGGGATAAGACCGAAGTGGCGATAGCGGATGAAATCATCAAAACAAACTATCAAAAACTTTCTGGAACTACTTTTACAGGACAAACAATTGATTTATCTCAGTTTGACAAGCCTAAGAAGAAGAAAGAGGATAAGAAGGAGGATAAAAAAGGTGCTGCAGCAGCAGGAAGAAATAAAAGAAAGCGCATTATAAAACCAGCAACTGAAGGTGCTGGGACAAATCAAACTAATGCGGGAGCAAATGCAAATAAACCTGCAGGCGCAAACAATAATCGTCCAGGAGGTAATAACAACCGTCCAGGAGGAAACAATGCGAACAGACCCGGTGGTGCACCAGGTAATAAGTTCAATAAGAGCAATAACAACACGCGAAGAAATGTACCTGTTGTAAAAGCAGAGCCTACAGATGAGGAAGTTAAAAACCAAATTAAAGAGACTTTAGAGCGTTTACAAGGAAAAGGGACGAAATCTAAAGCTGCAAAATACCGTAGAGATAAACGAGATGTTCACCGTAGAAAATCTGACGATGAACAAAGAGCATTGGAAGCAGGAAGCAAAGTGCTTAAAGTGACGGAATTCGTTACTGTAGGTGAAATTGCTACTATGATGGATGTGCCTATTACTAAAGTAATCGGAACTTGTATGTCATTGGGTATTATGGTAACAATGAATCAACGTTTAGATGCTGAAACATTGACTATCGTAGCAGATGAATTTGGCTACGAAGTAGATTTTACAACGGCTGATTTAGAAGAAGCTATTGAAGAAGCTCCAGATAGACCAGAAGATTTAAAACCTCGTGCGCCAATCGTTACTGTAATGGGACACGTTGACCACGGAAAAACATCTTTACTGGATTATGTGCGTAAAGCAAACGTAATTGCAGGAGAATCAGGAGGAATTACACAGCACATCGGAGCATATGGAGTAACTTTAGAAAGTGGACAACAAATTACTTTCTTAGATACACCAGGTCACGAGGCGTTTACAGCAATGCGTGCACGTGGAGCTCAAGTTACAGATATTGTAATTATTGTTATTGCTGCGGATGATGACATTATGCCACAAACGAAAGAGGCAATTAGTCACGCACAAGCTGCAGGTGTTCCAATTATTTTTGCAATCAATAAAGTGGATAAGCCAACAGCAAATCCAGAAAAAATAAAAGAGAGATTAGCCTCAATGAATTTACTCGTTGAAGAATGGGGAGGTACTTATCAATCACAAGACATTTCTGCGAAACAAGGTATCGGAATGAAAGAGTTATTGGAGAAAATTTTACTTGAAGCAGAAATGCTTGAATTAAAAGCGAATCCAGATAAATTAGCATCAGGTACAGTTGTAGAAGCTTATTTAGATAAAGGACGTGGATATATTTCAACCGTATTAGTACAAGGTGGTACTTTACGCGTAGGAGATTATTTACTTGCCGGCTGTAGTCATGGTAAGGTACGTGCGATGCATGATGAGCGTGGAAACGCAGTTAAAGAAGCTGGACCATCAAGACCAATATCTGTATTAGGTTTAGATGGAGCTCCAGGTGCAGGTGATAAATTCAATGTATTTGAAGAAGAAAAAGAAGCGAAACAAATTGCTACAAAACGTACACAATTGTTACGTGAGCAATCAGTTAGAGCACAAAGACATATTACACTTGCTGAAATTGGACGTCGTATCGCTTTAGGAGATTTCAAGGAATTGAATATTATCTTAAAAGGAGACGTGGATGGATCTGTTGAAGCACTTTCTGATTCATTCTCGAAATTGACAACAGAAGAAATTCAAATCAATATTATTCACAAAGGTGTTGGAGCCATTACCGAATCAGATGTATTGTTAGCTTCTGCTTCAGATGCGATTATTATCGGATTTAATGTTCGTCCAATGGCTTCTGCGAAAGTATTGGCAGATAAGGAAGAAATCGATATCAGAAACTACTCTATTATCTATGCTGCAATCGACGACTTAAAAGATGCAATGGAAGGAATGTTATCTCCAGAGTTGAAAGAAGAAGTTACTGGTACTGCTGAAATTAGAGAGTTATTCAAAATTTCAAAAATCGGTACTATTGCAGGATGTATGGTTCTTGATGGTAAGATTTTCCGTAATTCTAGAATCCGTTTAATCCGCGAAGGAGTTGTTATCTATACAGGAGAACTTACTGCGCTTAGACGTTTCAAAGATGATGTGAAAGAAGTATCTAAAGGATACGATTGTGGTATTCAAATTAGAAACTACAATGACATTAAAGAATATGACACAATTGAAGCTTTCCAAGAAGTGGAAGTTAAGAAAAAGCTTAAATAAGCATTTATACGCATAAGATTGAAAAGAGAGGTGATGAACCTCTCTTTTTTTTATGACAAAATGACTGTATTTTTGGTTTGGCGCACCATTTGCTATTTAAGTAAGGAACATTAATTGATTGATATATGTTTATATGGATTTTTATGATTGCCATGATGCTTGCCAGTTGGTGGGTCGGTAATCGTTTACAAGCAAAGTTTAAGAAGTATTCTGAGGTTCATTTGCAAAATGGAATGAGCGGGGCAGAGATTGCCCAAAAAATGCTTTTTGATCATGGAATTAGAGATGTACGTGTTATATCAACACCGGGAAGATTAACAGATCACTATAATCCGGTGGATAAGACCGTTAATTTAAGTGAAGCAGTATACAACCAACGCAATGCCGCCGCGGCAGCTGTTGCAGCCCATGAGGTTGGACACGCTGTCCAGCATGCACAAGCATACCATTGGTTAACCATGCGTTCAAAATTAGTCCCAGTTGTAGAAATTTCATCTCGTTTTATGCCATTCGTTTTAATCGGTGGTGTATTAATGCTACAAACCTTTCCTCAATTATTATTGATTGGAATCGTCTTATTTGCAATGACTACAATATTTGCATTTGTGACTTTACCAGTTGAATATGACGCTAGTAATAGAGCATTAAAATGGTTAGAAGCCAAAAACATAGTAACACCCCAAGAATATGTGGGCTCGAAAGATGCCCTAACATGGGCCGCAAGAACGTACGTTGTTGCCGCAATTTCTTCTTTGGGAACTTTGTTATATTATGTAATGATTTATATGAATAGAAGGTAATAGATGTTTTTTATTATATTTTAATTGTTAGAAAAGGATTTCAAACTGAAATCCTTTTTTTTTGTATTAACATCAAAAAGCTGGAGCTATGTGAAAGTTCTGGATCTTAAGGCAATGCTGAGGAGCGAACGGTCGCACCCAATAGTTCATCTGCTAATGCGTTATTTCTTTATTCTATTTCGATTAGAAGAGGGATATGGTCCGAAATTTTCAACGCTTCTTTCAGTGTTTCAAAATCTTCAAAAAAGAGGATTGCTTTAGATGATTTAATTGTAAATATAGCCGATTGAAGAAAAATATTGTCATAGGCATTGGCTAAACAATCGTTGTTGATGCATTTTTGACGAAGGGATGTTTTTTGATTTACAAACGCGGGTGTATATCCTAGGTTTTTAAGCGGATTAAATACGGAGTGCGCTTCTGACAAATTGAAATCGCCCAAAAAAATCAACCTGTTTTTTTCATAGTGCGCCGGTAAGAATTTCAAGTATTTAATTTCTTTTTCTGGTTGGTGCTTTTTTGGTAAAGCATGGATATTGACTAAGGTGAATTGCAAATCTTTATACTGAAAAGTAGCCATATACGGTTCTCTTTCTATTTCCTCTTGGTAGGTAGGCTCCAAAAAGGCTTTCTTTTGTAGTTTTACGTGCTTGGTTTTCCATAAATAGGCATAACGTTCTGAACGGTAAGGAGAACTTACGGTGGGTTCGCTTAGGGCATACTCCCATTTGGATCCACTTTTTCTATTGAGCTCTTCATGTAAGGCAGCTATTGTTTGTGCTCCACTGGGATTGGTAACGACTTCTTGGATGGCAACAACATCGGCCTGTTTCATTATTTTAGCCATATAACTAAGGCTGTTTTCTGTTTTGCTACTTCCTATATTTTTTAAATTCCAAGTCATTATTTTAACCTGTGAAAACAGAAGAATAGGGGTAAATACAAAAAGAAAAAGGCAGGTGTATTTTAGTAAACGAGGCATGTTAATTACTTTAGATTAGGCTTATTATTATATAAAAATCAAGGTGATTTGTAAAAAATGAAGTATTTTTACCGCTTGACTATTTATTTAGAAAATGGGGCAAAACTAAGTAAAATCCCTTTAAAAGACTAAAGTTATCATCGTGAAAATATTTTCTTCCATTAGCGAATTTAAAACAGATAAAAAGGTTGTGGCAACATTGGGAACGTTTGATGGCGTTCATGTTGGACATCAAATGATTATTAAAAAATTGGTTGATGCTGCTAAAGAGTTGGACGCAGAAAGTTTAGTATTAACTTTTTTTCCACATCCCCGTATGGTATTGAAACAAGACCATGGCATTCGCTTGTTGAATACGTTGGAAGAAAAACAAGAACTTCTGGCAGGTTTGGGGTTAAATAATTTAGTAGTTCAGAAATTTGATTTGGATTTTGCCAACTTATCTGCTGAGGAATTTGTAAAACAAGTCTTGGTTGATACCTTCAATATTTCTAAAATTATTATAGGCTACGATCATCGTTTTGGAAAAAATAGAACTGCTGATATTCATGATTTGAAGCGATTCGGCGCTATTTATGGCTTTGAAGTAGAAGAGATTTCAGCTCAAGAAATTGATCATGTTTCTATTAGCTCAACTAAAATCAGAACGGCATTAGAGCAAGGGAATATTGTGTTAGCTAATGAGTTTCTAGGTCACGAATATTATTTTTCAGGTAAAGTTATTCATGGAAAAAAACTAGGAAGAACCCTTGGATTTCCAACCGCCAACTTTGAAATTTCTGAATCCTATAAAATGATTCCTCAAAACGGAATATATGTAGTAGCGTCAGAAATTGATGGTATTAAAGTTAAGGGAATGATGAGTATTGGTATAAATCCAACTTTTGCGAATCATCCACATACTTTAGAAGTAAATTACCTAGATTGGTCTGGAGATTTATATGATAAAACACTTAAAGTTCGTATCTTGAATCGCATTAGAGATGAACAAAAATTTAATTCGCTTGAGGAGCTTGTGGAACAGTTGAAAATGGATGAGAACGCAACAAGAGCATATTTTAAGGACTATGTGGAAAAAAGCACTACAACCCGTTGACAATGCCCCTTTATTAGTATTTCGTATCTTTTTTGGGTTTTTATTTGCTTGTGAATCCTTTGGCGCGCTTGCGACAGGCTGGGTAAGAGAAAATATGGTCGATGTAAAATTGACCTTTTCTCATATTTATATGGATTTTTTGCAAGTATTGGTTGGTCCACAAATGTATGTCTACTTTTTTGTTATGGGCTTAGTTTCTGTGGCGGTTATGTTGGGTTATCGCTATAAATGGTCTATGCCTTTGCTTACTCTTTTATGGGCAGGCGCCTATTTTCTTCAGAAAACATCGTATAATAATCACTATTATATGTTGCTGATTATCTGCGTTTATATGTGCTTTTTACCTGCAGCCTCTTATAAGTCCTTAGACGTAAAAGCGAATCGCGTGAAAGAAGAGCTTTCTATGCCTTTGTATTTTAATTGGATTTTTATCTTTCAAGTTAGTGTCCTTTATATTTATGGTACGGTTGCTAAATTTTACCCCGATTGGTTGGATGGAACGTTTACAGAATTGATGTATAACTCTGCCAACATTCCGGATGCTTTTAAAAATGTATTTACTCAAAAAGAATTTTATTTAGTTATTGCCTATTTAGGAATCATCTTCGATGGTTTGATTGTCCCGGCGCTGTTGTGGAAACGCACGCGTACCTTAGGATTAATTGCTTCGTTGATCTTTCATTTATTCAATTCAGCAACGTTACATATTGGCATTTTTCCTTATTTTGCACTTACTTTCGCTGTGTTCTTTTATCCCTCGAGTCAGATTCAACGCATCTTTTTTAAAAAGAAACCGGTATTAGAGGAAAAGACCAATTTCACGACCCCTCAGTTGAGTAAACCTGTTTTGGCCTTTTTAGCTATTTTCATGTTCTTTCAATTTGCGTTACCTTTAAGACACCATTTTATTGAAGGAGATGTTTTATGGACGGATGAGGCACATCGTTTAAGCTGGCGCATGATGTTGCGTTCTAGAGCGGGATATACAACTTTTATTGTAGAGAATAAAAATACCAAAGAACGTTACTTCTATCCTTCAGAGCATATCTTAAGTTCCAAGCAAAATTCCCGTTTAAATACGTCGGATATGATTTGGCAGATGGCACAATACATTAAAGAGGATTATGCAAATCAGGGAATAGATGTCGCTGTTTATGCGGATAGCTGGGTCTCAATTAATGGTAGGTCCTATAGCAGATATATTGATGAAAAGACCGATCTGGCGAGTACGCCTTGGAATTATTTTTCGCATAGCGAGTGGATCTTAGATAAACCGTTTTAAGGTTAGTTTTTGGTTCTTTAGCGTAAAGGAACAAAACTAAAAGCATAAAAAAAAGCCTTATTTAGAAGGCTTTTTATATTTTTCTAGATGAAAATCTTCGTTAAAATAACCATAGGTGAAATAGTTAATCCAATCGCCTAAGTTAATGTATTTGGAGTGTTCGTTTAATTCAATAACCATTGGTAGATGGCGATGTCCAAAGATGAAATAATCATAATGTTGGGTTTCTAGTTTCTTTTTTGCATATACAACTAACCATTCCTTATCTTCTCCTAAGAAGCGAATGTCTTCATCTCCTGAAATAAGTTTATTTTTTACAGATAAGTATTGTGCTAAGCGTACACCTATATCAGGATGTAGCCAATTGAATAGCCATTTAGAGAATTTGTTTGTAAATACTTTTTTCATGCGCTTATACCCTAAGTCACCAGGGCCTAATCCATCTCCATGGCCAATGAAAAATGATTTGTCATTGATGTTGAAAATTTGCGGTTCATGAAAAACGGGAATACCAAGTTCGGTCTGGAAGTAATCATTCATCCATAAATCGTGGTTTCCAACAAAAAAATAAATGGGAATTCCTTTGTCTTTTAATTGAGCTAGCTTTCCAAGTATACGCACAAATCCTTTGGGAACAACGGTTTTGTATTCGAACCAAAAATCAAAAAGATCACCTAATATAAACAGAGCGCCCATATCTTCTTCTTTTTCATTGAGCCATTCTAAAAAAAGCTTTTCTCTTGGTAAACTTTTTTCACGAGTTGGCGCTCCGAAGTGTTGATCAGAAGCAAAGTAAACCCCTTTAGTGGTATGGATTGTAAAACTCACGCTAACTTATAAATTATCAGATTGGAACCATTCAGCATACGAGGAGTCGGTTTCTTGTAAACGCAATGAATACAAGGCTAGATTGGAAGGTAAACGATTTTTGATTTTAGTAGCAAAATCAATAACCATATTTTCGCTCGTGGGTTGGTAATCTACCAAAATAACGTGATGTCCTCTGTTTTTAAGCTCTTGTGCTAACTCAACATGAGGAGTATTTTGATTGAAAACGGTAGCGTGATCAAAAATATCTACAATCTCTTCTTTTACTATTTTTTTTAGATCACTGAAATCAATTACCATTCCAAATTTAACATTAGTAGCGTCGGTTATAGGTGTACCTATTACGGTAACGGCTAATTTATAACTGTGCCCGTGTACATTGCGACATTTACCGTCATAACCATATAAGGCATGACCTGTTTCGAAAGTAAATTGTTTTGTAATTCTAATTTTAGACATAACCAAAAATTTTGACAAAGGTAATGAAAAATCTAGTTGGGTAGTCTGATATCACCAGAGGATTTGATTCGTTAGGTCAATTTTAGAATATGCGATAGTTGATTTGAAGTTTTGCCATTGGATAATATTTGAACCATCTCAGATAAGAATTGACTTTTTCAAAGTTCTCGCCTGCTGTAAGTGATCGATCAATGTTTATCCCATTTTGTTTTAAAGAATACTCGCCTGCAAATAGGATACCCAATTCGGCTTTAATGCCTAAACGCCTTTTGGGAACAGCTCTACCTAAACCGAATCCTATATACGGTTTAATTGTATTACCCAAAGTTAATTCAGCATTTAACTGCCCATTTGTAATGTCTAGTTTTTGCCCATTAAACTCAAGTTGTGGCCAGTCATAGGGCGCTTGTAATTGAGCTGGACTTCCGTCTCTATTGGTGATAATACCCTTAGCGGATAATTTGGTCTGACCAAAGTAAAACCCTCCACTAAGGTAAATCCAGCCCTTTTTAATAGGAAAGTAATCCACCACAAGATGGCCATGTACATTTTTTGCCTGGGCTTTCATTGTATAAGACACCTCTTGTCCGAAGGCTTGCTTTAAGACCCCATAGGGATCGTTTAAATGAAAAGCATGAGATGTGGTATTGTAATCATACGTGCTTATTCCACCTTTGAGGATTAGATTGGATAGTAAAGGAGTTGTGGCTTCTGCGGTAAAACCTAACGTGCTCATTCCTGCGGTGACCGTCAAGTGGTTAAAGGATCTTTCTGTGTTTTCTTGCTGAGTGTGCTGTCGCGTGTGTTGCGCCAAAATTGAAAAGGGGAGCAATAAGAAGAAACCAAGGTAGAAAGATAGAAATGAGTTGCGCATTTTTCTTTTAAAGATAGATAAAATAAAAACGCGATTCGGTAGAGAATCGCGTTTTCTAGTTTGTATTTCTGTTACTTCTGTTTAAACGTATTTAAGGCGTTTATGGTAAATTCGGATAAGACTAATCTACCCGATATTTCTGCTCGTTGTGGTAAAAGTTCATCCCAATGAGCTGTGCCTTCCCAGAATATTTTTTTCATTTCGCTTAAAGCTTCTGGATTATAAGCGCTCACTCTTTTTGCAAAGGCGGTTAATTCTAAATCTAAACGTTCAATAGAATCATATACTTCGTCATATAAACCTTTTTGGTGCGCCCAGTTAGCTGTTTTCCATTCATTCGCCGTGAGGGACATAGAAGTAAAAGCGGTTTTTCCTATTTTTCTTGATACGGCGGGTTCTATAACGAAGGGACCGATACCAATAGCAAGCTCGGATAGTTTGATAGCCGCTTGTTCTGTAGCAAAACAATACTCACAAGCAGCAGCTAATCCAACGCCTCCCCCTACTGTTTTTCCATGAATGCGACCAATGAAAATCTTGGGACTCTTGCGGATGGCGTTAATAACTGAGGCAAAACCAGAGAAGAACCTTTTTCCTGTAGCCTTGTCTTGAACGGCTAGCAATTCATCAAAAGAAGCCCCTGCACAAAAAGCACCCGTTCCTTCACTTTGTAAAATTACAGTTGTAATCTCGTTGCTCGTACTTAGCTGGTTAATGGCTGTTGTTAATTCTTCCAATAAGGAACTTGGAAAGGAATTACTCATTGAACTATAAAAAGTAATTGTTGCAATTTTGTCCGCCACTGCGGTTTTTATGTATGAATTAGGTTCCATAATTGAAGTCTTTTGCCAAATGTAAGAAATCTTGAGAAAGCATTAAAATGTTTATGACCAGGGAATCGAGTTTATGTAGAAAAGAATAAAAAGAAGAGGTTCGTTTCTTTCTATTTTTTTTGTATTTAGTACTTTTTTAGGGTCGGAAAAATTATTTTTAACAAAATGAAAAGACCGTATTGATTTAAGGTTAAAAGGTATTCTTACACTTAAAAAGAACGTGTATTAGCAGTGGTTTGTTTCCTTTTTTAAAGGCTATTTAGAAGTTAAAAAGCTTGTGTTTTACTTTCTTCATGTCTGTATAGTACTAATGTGTAAAAAATATATTTTTTAGTTAGTTTCTGAAAATTAACATAAAATTATTTTCTTTATATATATCTATGTTTACTTGTGTTTTTGTCTTTATATTAACTTTTATTTACAGTTTAACTTTTGTTATTTCTGAATTCGAGCCTGTTTGATTAGTTAATTAAGTTCTCTTGTTGTGAACAAAATTCTTCAAAAAGCTTATTATTTGTAAATAATTACTTATTTTTAAATAGATTTTGTAAAATAACCTATAAAATCATGAAGATGTATTTATACCTTTTACTACTTAAATTTGAAAAAATTGAAACAAAGGAGTGTAAATCATAAACATTTATAAGTATAAACTACTTTTTATTGGTTTTCTACTAATATACTTGGGCTGAGTAGAAAATAGAAAAATAGAATCGGTAAAGAGCATAAAAAAGTAAAGAAATATAAGAAGAAAACACCATGTATTTCTGTAGATATTTTAAGTGGGATGCTTGAGAACTACGCAGGATTGATCGAAAAAAAATAAACTTAAAAGGATAGATTTAGGTTCACTTGGGCTAAGAGAACCTAAATTTATTTCAAATTGAACATAGAGATAGTCTAGTTACTATGTCTATAGTTTCATCCTATGTCGTTTTGTCCCAATATAGCCGTATTGGGGCCCCTTCCTTTTTACCTATTTTTTTTAGTAGATCTTCTATTTATGACACATGTGCAACGCATATCGTTGTCGTGCTATACTCATACATATTATACCCTAAAACGCATACCATAATATGTTTTTAACACACAACACATGAAAGAGAAAATTACTATTTCCCTCTGGATGAGGTTATTGATTTTAGTGGTGCTGATTGCACCCTGGGCTCAGGGATATGGGCAGACAAAGGTTGCTGCCAATACACAAACAAACGGAAAGAATTCGGCTGTATCGGTACTAGGAATATTAGGTGCCTATACTCCAACAACGAATACGAATTTAGCCGATATATTGAATCCTACCCTTGCGGTAGATGGAAGTGCTACTACGGCTGCTACGATGAAATCGACATCGGCTTTATTAGCGACAGGTGAGAGCTGGTTGCAAATGCAATTTCCCAGTCCCGCTTTACCCAATACAACGACTTTTGTAAAAATAGGTAAACCCGTAGCAAGAGGTCTTAGTGTTGATTTGTTGGGGTTAGTAGGTGGATTGTTAGGTTTATTAAGTGAAAATATTATTATTGTTGAGGCATATAATGGCAATACGAAGCTTGATAATGTTACCTCCACAATTGTAGAAGATGCAACGGGTGCTATTTTTGTAAAAGCAACACCCAATCAAGCGTATACGAGTATACGCTTAAAATTGAGAAGTCAAAGTAATTTATTGGGTCTATCATTAGGAGCAGGACTTGATATGGATGTTTACGAAGCGTTCTATTATACTGGAGATACTTCTTGTGGGAGGCCTTTAGCTACAGGTGTTGAATCAGCGGGATTAAATGTTAACCTACTAGGTGGATTATTTACAACGATAGGAACGAATCAATATGGTAAATCAATCGATACAGACGTAAATACGTATTCGGTTTTAAAAGCGGGTAATCTTTTAAATGTCAATGTAGGAAGTCACATTTCACAGGTGTTTCAATTTCCTAATAAATCGAAAGTAGATGCAACATTTACTATCAAATTAGGTCCTGAAACAGGGCTGTTAGACGTAAACCTTATTTCGGGTATCGAAATTAGAGCCTATGATGGAAATAACGAGGTTTACGTTCGAGCTTTACGAGGTGGGTTGTTAAACGGAGTAGATATACTAGGACTCTTACAAGGTAATACACCTCCTACATTAACCTTTGCACCAGGAAGGTCTTTTGATAAAGTAGAGGTTCGACTCAATACAGCAGTTAACATTGGTTTGGCTAGTGGTGGATTGCGTATTTATGACGTGCAACGCTATGATGGCGTTACTTGTATAAATCCTAATATCACAATTCCAACAGCGACAGCAACCCCTTTTGAAACGGCTAGTTGTACTACTTCTTTGGTCGATTTCCAAAACGTCGATTTTGCAACGAATGTTTTAGACAATAATAACGAAACCTATGCTACTTTATATGCCAAAGCAGGAACGCTATTAGCTGGCGAATATGCTTCGGGTATGCTTCAGATGGCGTATCCAAATACGGTGCCTGCTTATACAACTTCTTATATCCGCATTGATATGGAAGCAGAAATAATAAATAAATTAGTAGGAGGTACTTTAGGAGGTTTAGTAGGAGGGTTAACGGGCATTTTACTTGGCGATCACTATTTCGAAGTAGATGCTTATAACGGCTCGAGTGTGGTATCGCATGCCACAAGTCAAAATGGATTTTCATCCACTACTACTACAGGAGGAAAGACGACGTTGGTTCAAGATAAGATCGGTCGTTTTTATATTGCTGTGACCCCGAATCAACCCTATACCAGTATTAAAATTACCAATAAAGTAGGAGGTATTCCAAATGGAGCAATACGCACATTAAAAGTTTATAATATGTGTCGTGAAATTGGAACAGATGCTTGTTTTGCTCCTCAATTTACTTCGTATGATCAAACGGGATTAACAGTAAGTATTGGTGATTTAAGTAGTGCGGGTGTGAAGAACCCTTATTATGCAATCAGCGATAGTTCATCGGACTATGCTGAAATAAGTAATGGGTTGGTATCTGTAGCTGGAACAGTTAATCAGACAATCTATTTTAATCAACCTTCTCAAGTAGGTGATCAGGTCAAAGTTCGTTTACAATTGAATACGCCGAGTCTTTTATCTCTAGACTTATTGGGAAGATATAAAGTAATAACGTATTTAGGAAACGAACAAAAACAAACGTTTACCCTACAACAAGGGTTGGTTAATAATTTAAATCTATTAAACTTATTTCGATCAGGTGGGATTCAAACCCTAACTTTTCCCACTACGCAAATATTTGATCGCGTTGATATTCAAGTTCAATCTCTGGTCAGTGTAAGTGCTGCACCATCTATTCGATTATACGATGTAAAACGAGTAAATACAGCTTGTTTACAACCCACAGTTGTATCTCCTTTTATAGCCCCAGTTTGTGCTACGCAATTAGTAGATGCAAAAAATGCCAATGATATCGATAATCTATTTGATGATAATTTTGATTCCTATGCAACCTTGCAATCTGGAGCAGGTATTTTATTGGGATTAGGAAATAAATACGAAGGTTTTGTTGAGTTGGGATATACAAACCCAGTACCTGCACATACGACCTCTTATGTTCGCATTGACTTTGAGGGCTCTGCCCTAAAACAGTTGATAGGAGGTAGTTTGGGGAATATTGTTACTGGATTATTAGATGGGTTGTTATTAGGTAATCACTCTTTTGTAGTAACCGTTAAGGATGCCAATGGAAACCCTATTTTAGAAGAAAGTAGTCAAGCGGTTGCCTCTTCGCTTAGAAATGGGAAAATAAGAGTTGTCGTAGATAAATTAGGACGTACCTATTTAGCAATCACACCAACACAAGCGTATAAAACGGTTCGTATCACAGACAAGACCGATAGCGCTATAGGATTACTAGCCCAACCCAATACGATGAATGTGTATGGGATGTGTTATGAAACAGGTTCAGATTCTTGTGTAGCTCCTTTCTCAACTTCGTTTGAATATGAAGGAATTAATTTATCCGTTAATCTATTAGGAGGTGCGGGAGTAACGTATCCAGAACGCGCTATTGATGATAACTCTACCCATGGTTCACAAATGAGCTTAGGTACGATTAGTGTAGCAGGAGGCGTGAAACAATGGATAAACTTTAATTCACTCTCACAAGCAAATGATGTGACGAATATTCGCATGAAAGTAGGTACTGGAGGTATTTCTCTTTCATTATTAGAAAATTTGGAAATAGCCGCTTATCGAGGAGATGTCTTAGTAGATCGTTTAAATTGGAATAACGGATTGTTAGAGGGAACGGACATCTTAGGCTTATTAAACTCTACTGCGGTTGTCGATATTCCATTCAAACCAAATGGACAATATGATCGCATTGCTATCGGAATCAAAAATGTAGTAAGCGTTGGCGTATTTCCTCCTATAGAAATCTATAAAGTAGAAAGACTTTGTCAACCGCAACAGTTAGTTTCTTGGAAATCATATAAAGTAGATGGAGATGCTACAATTGATTCGGTATCTGGAGGAGAAGTTGTGGAGTATACGATTCATGTGAAAAATACGGGAACAACCACAGTAAGTCAATTTACGGTAACGGATAAATGGCCTGTTGGTACTGCATTTCGATCTTCTGTTGCAGGTAGATTATCAGATGATGGAGAGGAAGTGATTTTTGATTTTACTGGGGCAATGCTTCCAAATAGTGAAAGACAGTTCGTTTTTTCTGTGGATGTGAATGAAACGCTAGTAGGAATATCAGAAATTAAGAATATTGCATTTACCAAAGAAGCTGGTAATGTTATTTCTTATCCTTCTTACCCTCCAGTGGATAATACGAATCCTACGCAACCTGATTTGACAAAAAATCCAGGGACAATTATAGCTGTTACTTTCGATACTGCTTTGCCAAAAGCAGTGATTACATCGAATCAAGCTCCTGATCTATGTGAGAATACGACCTTTACCTTGGATTCAAATATAGCAGTTGCTAATGCAGATACCTATCAATGGTATATCAATGGAGAAGCGATTGATCAAGCTACATTTGGATCAGGGAATACTAACGTTAATTATGGAAAGGAAAAGACCTTAATTAGTGATTTTCCAGGTAGCTATACGGTTAATTATACCAAAGGAAGTGAAGTGGCTGAAATGTCAAATGCCTTTGTAGTAACACAAAAAGAATCTCCCGTAATTACGTTTTCTGGAAGTCAACAAATCAGCACAAGAGTTGGTCAAATCATAACTTTACCAACAGCTACAAGTTCAATGAGTGGAACAATTGAATGGTATGACCATGAAGGAAATCTATTTAATGATTTAACAAGCTCATTTGCTGCACCAGGGATTTATACTTTTACGGTTGTTGCTATTTCAAATGAAGGTTGTGAATCTTTTGAAAATATAATTATCACTGTGTATGATGATAGCCTATGTCCACCAACTGTTGAGCGAGTATATGCTAGACATAGTTCAAGCTGGGGAGCAGTCATTACAGGGGGGGTAACAAATCAAGAAAATGCCATTGATGGTAATCCACAAACGTATTCAACGTTAACAACAGGGTTAGGATTACTGGGAATTGGTACGGTTTGGCAAAATATTAATTTCGATCATATCGTTCCTGCGGGTACACCTGTATCTGTTAAATTAGGTAAACAATATAGCTTATTAGTGCTTGCTGGTGGAATTTCTGTACAAGGTTTAGATGCCAATGGAAATACGATTGGAACGTTAAAATCGGTACAAGGAGGGTTGCTAGACTTATTAGCAGCAGATAACGTAGTTGAATTTACTTTTGTTCCATCTGATAAATCAGGACCTAAAGACTTTAAGGGCATCCGTATTTCTCAAGGATCGCTAGTAGGACTTGCACAAATAGCTAAAGTATTTAGTGTACACTATACTAAAAACGTTACTCAATTCTCAACAGACTATTGTCAACCTGTAGCTGACGGAGTTCATCCATCTGTATTAGATGTTTTACATGGCGTGCAAGATTTAGGATTAGGTGTCGCAAGTGCAACAGCTTCTGTGACTAATGCATGGAATGCAGTTGATAATGATCCTACTACCTATGCTACAATTGCGAGAGGCGTGGCGGTATTAAATGCTGCTAGTTTAACGGTTATATTCAAACAACAAGCAATGCCAGGAGATAAAGTACACATCGTAACAGAGATTCCTGGAAATCCTCTTTTAAGTTTGGAGTTGATTAAAGGATATACCATTCAGCGATACTTAGGAGAGCATAAAGTTGGTCCAGAACTCGACGGAACCAATGGCGCTCAGCTTCTTTCTCTAAAATTATTGGGTCTAGGTTACAGTAACAAGTATAAAATAATTGTTTCCGATGTTGACCAGCCTTTTGACCGCGTTAAAATATCCTACGGAAGTGTGGTTGGCGTATTGGGAGACCTTACTAAGATTTATGAAGTAAGTGTGGTTCCTAAAATTGATGTGGGAGTAGATATTGAAACTGAAGTTCTCGAGGTGTGTAAAGGAGGAACTTTTACCATTAATCCGGGGGATGGATGTTCTATTTACGAAGTTTTTACAGCAGAAATGGGAGGACTTCCACTTACGGAAACGAGTGCAAACAAATACAATCTACCAACTAATTTACCAGAATTTCAAGATGAATTACCAAATGGAGCTGGCTTAGGGCCAAAATACAGCGTCATCTATGTTCAAACTTATAGAAATGGATGTTTAGTAGGTAAAAGATTACCTATTCGTCTACATATGAATACTTGTGTAGTCAAATCAAATCTAAACGTAACACAAAAAATTAAATAAAAAACAAATCACAATCAAAATCATACTTACTATGAAAAAAATTACATTATTAGCAGCATTAGTAGGAGCGAGTTATTTTGCGAACGCTCAGGTTGGTATCGGAACTCCAACCCCTGTTACATCTTCTCAATTAGATATAACAGCAACAAATAAAGGTATTTTAATTCCTCGTGTTGAATTAACAGACCTTGCCATATTTGCACCAATTACTGGGGTACAAACAGAAAGCTTATTAGTGTACAATATAAAAGGTACAACAGATGTACCTGCTGGGTTTTACTACTGGGTAGATGCGAAATGGAATAGAATTGTGGGAAGAGCAGAATTGGATACAGTAATTGAAAACATAGCAGGAAACATTACAAATATTCAAGAATTAATCAATTACATTGTTCCTTCTAATCCAGATAATGACGGCACACCAGAAACGCATACCTCTGTTGTATACGAAGGCGGGAAATTCTACACGGTAACTTACAGTACTGCAGATACAAAATATGTAAGACAAGAAATTAACTTCGAAGACCTTGTAAATGGCTTGGAAACCAAAACATTTATGAGAGAAGTCGTAGGAGCTAATGGAAAAGTAACGGGCGTTATTTATTTTTCAGAACAAACGATTATTGATTGGTTAGCCGCTGATGCTGCAAACACCTTGGCAAATATTCCAGACAATGCACCTGGCGTAATCACGATTGCGGTATCAGATATAGTGGTTAATAATATTCAACAGATTATTGAATCTCCGACAAGTATTACTATTACGACAGTTGAAGGAGATAAAACCTTTACAACTGTAGAAGAGTACCTACAGTATATTACGCAATTCTCAAATGGCAATGTGATTTATACAGAGATTGAAGATCCAAATGATGCAAGCCAAAAAATTTGGGTATTCCAATATTGGGATGAGGTAACAAATACCTACAAAACAATTGAAATCAGTGACTTAGTCGCAGCTGCTGAAACTAATACGACGGTTGTAAGTTATGAAAATAAACAGTACTACTTATCTGAAGCTTTTATCAAAGCTGGAGGAGAAACTAATACAGCTAATTGGACAAGTGTTCCTGTAGGAGCTATTTATTTAGATGTTGTAGGAGGTGTAATTCACAATATTGAAGAAATTCTGACTACACAACAGCCAATTAATGTTACGATTGGTGGAACAGCGATGACCTTCAATTCGGTGGAAGAATACTTGCAATATGTTTCGCAATTCTATCAAGGTAATGTGGTTTATCAAGAGATTGAAGATCCAAATAATGCAGGTCAAACCATTTGGGTATTCCAATACTGGAATGGAACTGCTTATGAAACGATTAACTTAACAGACTTAGTTGCTGCAAACGAAACCAAAACCCAAATTAAACGTTCGGAAGTGGCTACTGATGGTACATTGCCTTCTTTTGCAGATGTGCGCACAGCTCCTGTTGCTGCAGATGTTAAAGTAGGGGAAATCTATTATGAATATACAGCGGAAGGAGGAAATAAGGATTTCATCAATATGACTGAAGATATCCTAAACTCTATCAATAACAATGAGGAGGTTAAGAATGCTATTACCAATGTATTGAATCAAGGCGGAAACGTGTATTTTGGAGATCATGATAATGATGCAGCTACTTCGCCTGTATTCTACGAAATACTTACACTTCCTAATGGAACAAAAGAGAACAAAGAAATTGAATTACCAGCTTCTTTCTTAGTAAACTTAATCAATAAATACAAAGATGTTGTGAAGCAAGCCCTAGGAGATACGATTACCAATTTAGGTGATACCGTATTTACTGGAAATATTTACAATGGCTATAGAGTGTATTTAGGAAAAGGTGCAACAACCCTTCAAGCTTATTCAGCAGTTGCAGCACCTGTTTCATTTACTTTAGCTGGGGATAAACAAATTAGACAAGTATTGTCTATCAAATTGCTAGATGCCTTAGGGCATATCGTTACTGCCAGTACAACAGATGTTGAAGTGACTGGAGGAACTGAAATTAAATTTAATATCGGAGTTGGTAATCAATACCTCATGTTGCCAGCTGCGACGTATGAAGTTGTAGTTGAATATACTTCAAATGAAATGGCTCAGCCCTAATTTAAATTAATCCACAGGAAATGATGGGGGGCACACTTTTCTGAGAGAATGAGCTCCCATCATTTTTTCTAAAACAAATAACGAAATGAAAAAGATATACTTAGGATTACTATTTTCAGTATGGAGTATTGTAAGTTTTGCACAAACTAAAGTAGGCGGAACTCCTGAAATCAATGCTAATGCAATGCTTGAAATTGAATCGACAAACAAAGGATTGTTATTGCCAAGATTAGAATTAGTGAGTACTACAAATCCCTCTCCTTTAAATGTTCATGTAGCTGGGATGACGGTTTACAACACAAAAAAACAAAATGATGTAGTTGCAGGATTCTATTATAATGATGGAACGAAATGGCAACAAATGGTGACTACGGATAATAAAGCAGTGAAATTTTTCTATATGCCATCCATTGTATTTGATACGTCAACACAAGGGAATGGCGCGAAGGATTTATACCAAGAATATACCAAACAATTTACGTTACAAGGCAATACTGCAAGTAGTAGTGGTGCACCTGCAGAGATTCCTTACTTCCCTAGTGCAACGGATTTGTATTACTATGTAACCGATTATGATACGGCGGTATTTTCAAATATTGTGATTCAAGCAGATGGGAAAATGACCTATACAATTAGTAATGCTGGAAATGCATATTCGATTATGAATATTGTTTTTGTTGTTAAAGAATAAGCATAAATTAAAGATGATGATAAACCCTAAAATTTTGTTTTGGACTTTTGCTTTGACAAGTGGTTTAGCGTTTGGGCAAACCGTTAATTATGGAGGTTTGTACATTATGCCAAATACTGAAATGGCAACGTTTTTTCCCTTGGAAAACAAAAATAAAGCCACAGTGTTTAACAACGGAACTTTGTATGTACATGATAACTTGACTAATGATGGTTTGTTTGATTTTAGAGAAGACAGTAAACTGAGAACCTCAGGAAAAACTATTTTTATCTCCAATCAACTACAGACGATTACAGGGAGTCAATTCATCCGTTTTAATCACATTGAATTTAATAATTCAACACCTAAAAATGCTTTTTATATCTCAAATGGGATTTCAGCAAAAGGAGAAGTTGAATTTTTGGACGGTATTGTAACGATTGATGAAAGCCAAGGCTCTTTTGCCTTCTTAGAAGGAGCAAAAGCAAACAAACAAAGTGATGCGAGTCACGTAGATGGTTCGATTGATAAAGTAGGAAAAGACGCTTTTACTTTTCCAATAGGCGATGAAGGATATTATAGAGAAGCGCGTATTTCTGCACCAGAAAATGCGAAAGAAATTTATGTGGGTCACTATAAATACAAGGATGATGCTTTTTTTGATACGAGATCTAAAACGTCGGGAATAATCAAGGCGTTAAACACAAAAGAATATTGGTACATCAACAAAGGAAGTAAAGATGAGAAACATATCATTCTGGAATTAACTTGGGATGATAGGACTACTTCTCCTGAAGTTTTAGGTACCCCAGAAGAAGATCTGCATATTGTTCGATGGGATGAAGATAAAAAAATATGGATCGATGAAGGCGGAATTGTTGATATGAGTACGCGTAGGGTTACAACACCTACAACCGTAAAAGGATTAGGGTATTTTACCCTTGCTACAGTAAAAACGGATTGGCTGTTAGAAGGCGATGTTGTTATTTATAATATTGTTACTCCTGACGGAGATGGAGTAAATGATTATTTCTTTATTGATAATATTAATAGATTCCCAAATAATAGCGTTCAAATCTTTAATAGATGGGGGGCTAAAGTATTTGAAACTAAGAACTACGATTCGAATGGAAATGTTTTTGATGGATATTCTCAGGGTAAGAGAACAATAAACGACAGTAAAATGTTGCCTTCAGGAACCTATTATTATGTTTTAGTCTATGAAGTAGTAAAAGACGGAGGCTCACGGACAATTAAGAAAGCAGGGTATTTACATTTAGAAACGAATTAATACAAAGGATGGATTTTTTAAATAAACTCAAAAAAGTTGGAACAGCCTTAGTATTGATAAGTGCTTGTCAACACAGTTTTGCGCAACAAGAACCACAGTTTGCGCAATATATGTATAATACTTCTGTCTATAACCCTGCTTATACAGGAACTAGAGAAGTATTAAGCCTATTTGGAAATTATAGAACGCAATGGGTTGGATTAGATGGCGCACCAAAAACGGCGAGCTTCTCTGTTTCTACACCTATTGGTGATTCTAATGTAGGGATTGGATTATCTTTTGTAAATGAATCAATTGGTATTATGGATGAAAATAATATTGCAATTGATTTTTCGTATAAAGTAAGATTAAATTATACCTATCAACTGGCTTTTGGATTAAAAGCATCCGCAGATCTGCTGAATGTAGATTATGCTAAAGGACATCCTTTTGATCCGTCAGATGTGAATATTCAAGAGAATATTTCTAATAAATTTACACCTAACCTTGGAGCGGGTATTTATCTATATTCAGATCGCTCTTATTTGGGCGTATCTATTCCTAGCTTTTTGGAAACCCATCGGTATGACGACAATGAGGTGACTACCATGAAGCAAAAAATGCACTTGTATTTAATGGGGGGCTATGTATTTGATATCAATCCAACCTTGAAATTCAAACCTGCGTTTTTAATGAAAGGGGTACAAGGAGCTCCTTTACAGGTAGATGTAACCGCAAACTTTCTGCTTTTTGAAAAGTTAACTGCTGGGATAGGGTATCGCTGGGATGCGGCTGTCAGTGGATTAGTTGGATTCCAAATTACTGAAAGTTTATTTGTAGGCTATTCGTATGATGCAGATACTTCCAAATTGAGACACTATAACAATGGATCACATGAATTTTTCTTACGCGCCGATATTTTTAATCGCTACACAAGAAAAACCGCACCGCGTTTCTTCTAACCTAAAGATGATAAATTATGCAAAAGAGAGTAGTTAAACTCCTAGTTTTATCTTCAATCGCCTTGACCACATCTATTGGATGGACACAAGAAAGACGGGAAAATAAAGCGGATCAAAAATTTGAAAAATATGAGTATATCAATGCGATTGAAATATACCAGAAAGCAGCTGAAAAAGGATTTAAAAGTGTAAATACACTTCAAAAATTAGGAGATGCCTATTATTTTACGGGAAAGCTAATCGATGCAAATAAATGGTATCAAGAACTTTTTCAATTCGCAAAAGAAAGCCAAGAAGCTATTGAGTCAGAATATTATTATCGATATGCTCAAACGTTGCGAACTATACAAAATTATGAGCTAGCAGATCAGTATATGGTAGAATTTACTGCTTTAGAGCAGGGAGATTCTCGCGCTCAATTGTTTGAAGCAAATAAGAACGACTACAAATCCGATATTGAAAAACGTTCCAATCGATATGAAGTTGAAGCCCTGCAAATTAATAGTGAGTATTCCGATTATGGAGCGACTATTTATAAAGATCAATTCGTTTATACCTCTGCAAGGGCATCCAAAGAAGCTTCGGGTAATGAAATACACAAATGGACCAATGAAGCCTATACAAGCTTATATGCTTCCAGAATAAACCCCGATGGAACCTTCGATGAACCCCAGTTGTTTTTTGATGGCGATAGACAAGATATCAACCAATCGACAGCCGTATTTACGAAAGATGGAAAAACGGTGTATTTTACCCAAAATGCAACAGCTAAAAAAGATGAAATCCAGCAAAATAGGTATAAAAACGCACGGTTAGAATTGTTTCAATCCAATTGGCAAGAGAATGGAACCTGGAGTAAGCCTGTAGCAGTAACAATTAATGATCCCAAAGCCAATAATGCACATCCTGCATTAACGCCCGATGATAGATGGCTGTACTTCGTTTCGGATCGCCACAGTTCGATTGGACAAAGTGATTTGTTCCGCGTAGAAAGACAAAGCGACGGAAGCTTTGGAAAGGTGGAGAATATTGGTAAACCAATTAATACGGAAGGACGTGAAACATTTCCATTTATTTCCAGTGATTATATGTTGTATTTCTCAACAGACGGAAGACCAGGATTAGGCGGGTTAGATATTTTTAGAACCAAAATCAATGTAGATGGATCATTTGGTGCGGTCCAAAATATAGGAGAACCGATGAATAGTTCTGCGGATGATTTTGGCTATTATTTTGATCCTCAGACAAAAAAAGGGTTTGTTAGTTCTAATAGAAGTGGCGGAACAGGAGGAGATGATATTTACTTCGTACAAGAGAAAAAAGACTTGATCTGTAAACAAAGTATCGATGGACGGGTGTTCAATGCCTCTACAAAAGAATCACTAGCACAAGCCAAAATAACCGTTTATGATGCGACTTATTCGGTGTTGCATAACTTACAAGCCGATGAGCATGGCAAGTTCATTCTTACCGATTTGGATTGTGGTAAAAAATACCGATTAAAAGCCGAAGCGCCTGAATTCCAAACCAAAGAAATCAGTCAAACGATGGGGTATGAATTAAACGCAGTCGAGCAAGTGGAAATAGGTTTAGATCCTATACAAGAAACCATTACAGAAGACGATGACTTATTTAAGAAATTGAAATTACAACCTATTTATTTTGATTTTGATAAAGCTGTGATTCGTCCAGATGCGGCAGCTGAATTAGCCAAGGTAGTTGAGGTATTAAACAAGTATCCAAACCTTAAGATTGAGGTTCGCTCTCATACAGACAGTCGCGGAAATGACACCTATAATAAGCAATTATCTAACCGCAGAGCAAAAGCTACCATGCAATGGATAATCAAACAAGGCATAGATAAAGCGCGTATTTCTGCGCAAGGTTATGGAGAAAGTCAATTAATCAACGGATGTACGAATGATAGTTCATGTTCTGAAGAACAACACCAAGAAAACAGAAGAAGTGAATTTATTATTGTAAAAATGTAAAATCGAAATTGCTATTTACTATAAACACAGGATTTTAAATCCAAAAGAGCTACTTATTTTGAGTAGCTCTTTTTTTTGACTATTTTGTACCTCTATAATTAAACAAAAAGAGTCCCCTTCTTGGGAACTCTTAGTCTGTTTTATTGGCTACTAAACAATAGGAGGTGGATCTACTAGTGTTATATATGGATTCGAATGGATGACGGGTTTGTAGAAATACAATTCAGTTATCACTTTTGGGGCCTTGCGTTCTTTTGTTTGTGCAATATCTTGTGCAATAAAAAAAGTTTCACACAGAATATTAGTAGCTTTACAATTCTTGCTTTTAGAAGTGTTTCCTAAATCATTGGGGGACGAAGTTCCCAAATGATACACATACATATTCGCTGTTGGGCAAAAAGATTGCTTGGTTTCACAGTCTTGTGGAGCAAAGAAACTAATCTTTTCTGCACCTAGTAATACTAGAATAAGACACAAAAAGTGGGCGATATGTTTGTTGTATTTCATCATGACTTAAAACAAATATATTCAGTTTTTCTCAATTTCCGTTTCTTTTTAGGCAAAATTTAGGAAGGTCTAACCCAAGTTAATACCTCTATTTTAAACTTAGGGATCTAAAAAATAACAAGAAATACAGCTTTATTTATTTACAAAATTGCTTACCTTTAATTTGTATTACAATAACCAATCTCAACTAATAGATGAAAAAAATAATAGTTCTAGTGACTTTAGCTGTTACATTAACCTCGTGTAAAAACGAAAAAAACGACAGTCAACAGCAAATAAGCCCAACAGAAACACCCACAGAGGTTGTACAAAAAGCAGGAGTGGATTGGCTACTTGGCGATTGGAAAAGAACCAATGATAAAGAGGGAAATGAAACCTTTGAATCTTGGAAAAAAATCAATGAAACTAAATATGAGGGAATAGGATTTACTTTGGCTAAAGGAGATACCTTAAGTAAAGAGTACATGCGATTGGAACACGGGAATGGGCAGTGGAGCCTTTTTGTGAAAACAGCAGATGATAAAGATGAAACAGTCTTTAAAGTAGCTGAATTGACCAAAGATTCTTTTGTTTGTGTAAATGAAGCGAATGATTTTCCAACGCATATTGCCTATAAAAGGGAAGGAGAAAAACTCAAAGCAAAGATTTCTAATACAGAGATGCAGATTGATTTTGAGTTTGTGAAGAAATAAGGTTTCACAAAGGAATAATTCGAAACATGATCTAATAAAAAAACATGGATATAATTGCAAGATTAAGTCTTTGAAGCCAATATAGTAGGGATATAAAAAAATTCTGCTTAGTTTCAACCAAGCAGAATTTTATACTTATACAGTTTGTGGTACAGTGTCTTTAAAAATTCACCTAATCCCTAGTTTTATTCCCAATTCATAATATTGGGAACAGGTTTGGCATTCGGATTGTCATCTATATTTATACAAGGCAGATCTGATTTATAGACATAACCTAAAAGCCCTTCATATTTCCAATCATTTGTCATTCTAGATTCTCCATAAGTGGTAGTTAAGTAGAACATTTTGTGTCTTTCGTTCCAATATCTATACAAAGGAACTGTTCCTTTTATTTCAGTAGTATATATATAACCTAAAATCCCTTCATATTTCCAATCTTTGGTCATCCTAGATTCCCCATAAGTGGCAGTAAAATAAAACATTTTGTGTCTTTCATTCCAATATCTATATAAAGGTTTAGTAGTCGATTTTTGATTAGCATCAATATAACCTAAAACCCCTTCATATTTCCAATCATTTGTCATTCTAGATTCTCCATAAATAGTAGTTGAGTAAAACATTTTATGTCTTCCATTCCAATATCTATGTAAAGGTTTGGTCTCAATTTCTTCAGGAGTATTAGCATAGATGTAATTATTTACTGCCTTTTTAACCAACTCTTTTTTGATAGGATCAGTAATTAATTCATATAGCGGATAGGTTTTGTCCCAGTTTAAATCTACTAATCGTGCTGTTTTATCAGTAATAGAACTTGCCCAGGTACCAATTCCTATGGAATAAGTAATAGCACCAATTGAATTTACTGTTAAAGACAACCCGTTAGTTGTTCCTCCTTTAGAATGAATGTAGCTTGCCCAATTAGTAATTCTGTTTATTTCTTGTTCTGAAGATTCTCCTCCCCAACCGACTGAAGCACCTACGCCAATTTTATATAAAGTAAATTTTGCTCCAACTTCTGCATTCCTTTTTTTATTAGTATAGTTACTTTCTTCTATTGATAAAGATTTAAATTCGGATTTAAAATCTCCACCAATTGTGATATCTAATAAAACATGAGTACCAAAAGTTTTGACCAAATCATAGGCATTTGAATTAGAGTTTACTTTTGATACCTTCTCTTGAAAATATGGAGTTAAATATTTTTTTAATACTTCAATATCTGTATCTATGAATAATCTTCTTTCTTTTTTTATTACTTCTGCTGTCGCATACGAATAGGCTGAAGAATATGAGTTTTTTGATTGATTTTCTTGGGAAGTTTTAACACTTGCAGAAAACATTCCTTGTTCTGCAGATTTCTCAATACCATTGGAAGCTACTGAACCACTAAAATTTGTATGAGAGATAACTTCTTCTACGTATTTATAAAAATTTTCCCCAGAGAAAATTCTTTGGGTGATTTCTCCTATAAAGGGGTTGTCAAAATAAATCGAATTGGCTGGTTCAGAGTTTACTAGTTTTTCTATATCTATGATAGAAAAATTCCCAACTGCTTGAGTGCTTGCTAGTGGCTCAGTTATTTTATATCCATACCCTAGGATATCATATTTACTATCACCTGCTGTCCTAGGAGCTATTATTTGACCTGAATAATCGGTTTCTTTAACGATAGTTTTATCATCAGAAGAACATGATAGTATCGATAAAGCAATTAGTAATGTTAAAAACAGTTTTTTTTTCATGTCGTTAATTGTTATAAATTATACAATAATAGCTTAAAATTAATTGATTTTATTAATATTTGTTTAATGTTAATAGTTAATTATATATTATTTAGTATTGATGTTTTAATAAGTAGTGTTCTAATGTTTTTAAATTAAACATAATGTTTAATTATTTGTTTTTATGTATAGAGAAGCTAGATTGTTTGCATTTAAATGAATTCTTTAAATTAATCGTAAGTATGATTAATATTGGCGTCCTTGTTAAATTAAGATTAGATAAAGGTCATTAAAGAGCTTTATTATATAAAGGAAGTAAGGAGTATACTACATTTGAAAATACTAATTTT
>NZ_CBCPHW010000002.1:0-307492 GCF_965118575.1 Myroides odoratus
GTTTTAATTTCCATATCTATCCTGAATTAAAAAGCATTTCATTACTTATCTTGTATGAAATGAAGGAGAAGTATCTATTCAATACTGCTACATTCTATAAAACAAAGTTTGAATAACCAATGCGATACTTCCTTCGTCCGTATTACATACTGAGTGTACTTGGTGTTCTCCAAGTAATTTCCTAAAAAAAAACAGAATTAAAAATATTATTTAATATAGTATTAAAGATTTTTTTCTTATTTAGTTGAGAGTAAGTGTTGTAAATATATATTTTTATTGAAATATTTCAACGCGTTAATTTTTTTTATATCTTCCGAATCATTTTATTAACAAAATTTAAACAAATTAACATGAAGAAATTAAGGGTATTTTTAGCAATAGTATGCCTCACTGTGCTCAATGTTGCATGTAGTAGTGATGATAACAAAGTAGAAGAAAAAAGAGAACAATTGGTTATCCGTTCAGATGCAGAGAACAATACAGTTAAAAAGGGGAAAGAAGTGTTTTTTAGTGCGTATACAGTAGATGGAGATGTATTGAATATATATAACAATCATGTGCGCTATTTTATTGACGGCGTAGAAACTTCGTCTTATTATAAATTTGACAAACTTGGAGAATATCAAATCGTTGGCAAATCTGAGGGTGTAAAGGATAGTTCTCCAATTCGTATTAAAGTGATAGAGGCTGATCCTGAGAATGGATTTGAATATCCCTTTTTGACGGTAACTACGGTAACTGGGATGACAACGTTTGAAGTCGGTGATAGGATTTACTTTGATGTTAGGAATGACGATGGTATGAGCATCACAAATGCTGAATTGGTAATTTCTGATGATGTGTTGATTAGCAATCCTTGGAAACCTACTAAAAGTGGCACATTTAAAGTTGTAGCTATAAAAGGAGGATATAGTAAAAGTCAGGGGTTGGTCATTACAGTAAAATAAGAAAAACGTCTTGGTTTTGGATATAAAAAAAGCCTGATTCGCAAGAATCAGGCTTTTTTATATTTGTGATTTTAAGCTATTAATTAGCTAAAATAATAATCTTGTTGTCATTTAACTCAAGGGTTCCCATTTGGATTGGCAAATGATAGGTATCGTTGCTAACTTTAATGAATTTTGAATTAAAAGGCTCTTTAATAGAAATGTTACTGCCTGTAAACTTCACGTTACCTTTTGTCAATAATGAAACAATAGCGGCGTGATTGTTTAGCATTTGAAACTCACCATCAACGCCTGGAACAGATACAGAAGTAACTTCTCCAGCAAATAAGGTAGCTTCAGGTGATACAATTTCTAATCTCATAATAGTTCTTTTTTAGATGATTATTAAACTTCAGCAAGCATTTTCTCTCCAGCTGCAATCGCTTCTTCGATTGAACCTTTCAAGTTGAAAGCTGCTTCTGGTAAATGATCTAATTCACCGTCAATAATCATATTAAATCCTTTGATTGTGTCTTTAATATCTACAAGAACACCTGGGATACCTGTAAATTGCTCAGCTACGTGGAAAGGTTGAGATAAGAAACGTTGTACACGACGTGCGCGGTGTACTGCTAATTTATCATCTTCAGATAATTCTTCCATACCTAAGATTGCAATAATATCTTGTAATTCTTTGTATTTCTGTAAGATTTCTTTTACTCTTTGTGCACAAGCATAGTGTTCCGTTCCTAAAATTAAAGGCGTTAGGATACGAGAAGTAGAATCTAAAGGGTCTACTGCTGGGTAAATACCTAACTCTGCAATTTTACGTGACAATACCGTTGTAGCATCTAAGTGGGCAAAAGTTGTAGCAGGCGCCGGGTCAGTTAAATCATCCGCAGGTACATATACCGCTTGAACTGAAGTAATAGATCCTTTTGTTGTTGATGTAATACGCTCTTGCATTGCACCCATTTCTGTTGCTAACGTTGGTTGATAACCTACTGCAGAAGGCATACGCCCTAATAAGGCAGATACCTCAGAACCCGCTTGTGTAAAACGGAAGATGTTGTCAACGAAGAAAAGGACGTCTTTTCCTTGGTCGTCTCCAGCACCATCACGGAAGTATTCAGCAATTGTTAAACCTGATAAGGCAACACGAGCACGTGCTCCTGGTGGCTCATTCATCTGACCAAATACGAAAGTAGCTTTAGAGTCTAACATACCAGCTCTATCTACTTTTGATAAATCCCAACCTCCATTTTCCATAGAGTGCATGAAATCATCTCCGTATTTGATAATACCTGACTCTAACATCTCACGAAGTAAGTCATTTCCTTCACGTGTACGCTCTCCAACTCCTGCGAATACAGAAAGTCCACCGTGACCTTTTGCGATATTGTTAATTAACTCTTGAATCAATACTGTTTTACCTACTCCAGCACCACCGAATAATCCAATTTTACCACCTTTTGCATAAGGTTCAATTAAATCGATTACTTTGATACCTGTGAATAATACTTCAGTAGAAGTAGATAAGTCTTCGAATCTTGGTGCAGGTCTGTGAATTGGCAATCCACTTGCTCCTTCTTTTGGTAAGTTTCCTAGACCATCAATAGCGTCTCCAACAACATTAAACAATCTACCAAATACCTCTTTTCCAACTGGAACTTGAATAGGAGATCCTGTAGCAGCTACTGCGTAACCTCTACTTAATCCGTCTGTTGAGTCCATTGAAATTGTACGAACTGTATCTTCTCCAATGTGTGATTGTACTTCAAGTACTAATTTAGAACCATCTGGTTTAATGATTTCTAATGAATCATAAATTTTTGGAAGTTCGGCATTCCCTGTGTTGAACACTACGTCAACTACTGGACCGATAACTTGCGCAACTTTTCCTGTAACTTTAGACATTGCTTATGTATTTATTTAACAGCTATTTACGTTTAATGAAAAAAACTACTTTTTCAGAGTGCAAAGATAGTTTTTTTCTCTTAATATGAAAATGATTAAAAATTTATTTATATATAAAAAATGCGAGCCTATTTAGGGTTCGCATTTTTAAATTATTCAACGGTTACTGACTTCGCTAAATTACGTGGCTGGTCAACGTTACATTCTCTTAAAACGGCAATGTGGTAAGACAATAACTGTAAAGGAATTGTGGTAAGAATAGGGGTTAATGCCTCTGATATACCAGGTACTTCAATTACGTGATCTGCTAACTCTCTTACTTGTTTATCACCTTTGGTTACAACAGCAATGATTTTACCACTACGGGCTTTAATTTCTTGGATGTTGCTCACTACTTTGTCATAGTGCATTTGGTCTGGTGCAATTACAATAACAGGCATATGCTCGTCAATCAAGGCAATTGGACCGTGTTTCATCTCTGCTGCAGGATATCCTTCCGCATGGATGTAAGATATTTCTTTTAGTTTTAAAGCTCCTTCTAGTGCTACAGGATAGTTATATCCTCTTCCTAAATATAAACAATTGGTTGCATTTTTGTAAACTTTTGCAATCTTTAAAACCTCTTCATTCTGGGTAAGTGCTTCTTTGACGCGTTCTGGAATCAGTTCTAATTCGTGTAAATATTTTAAATACTCAGAATTAGATAAAGAACCTTTTGCTTTTGCTAAACGCAATGCAATTAAAGTTAAAACGGTAATTTGGGTTGTGAAAGCTTTGGTTGAAGCAACGCCAATTTCTGGACCTGCATGGGTATAAGCCCCGGCATGAGTTTCTCTGGAAATCGAAGATCCTACAACATTACATACACCAAATACAAAAGCTCCTTTCGTCTTAGCTAATTTGATAGCAGCTAAGGTGTCTGCTGTTTCTCCAGATTGAGAGATAGCAAGAATCACATCGTTAGGATTGATAATTGGATTTCTATATCTGAACTCTGAAGCGTATTCTACTTCAACGGGAATTCTTGCAAATTCTTCAATTACGTATTCAGCTACTAATGCGGCATGCCAAGAGGTTCCACACGCAACGATAACGATGCGTTTTGCATTGATGAATTTATCTAAATTGTCTTCGATTCCAGCCATTTTAACTAGCCCTTTTTCAGCTAGTAAACGACCTCTAAACGTATCGCGAATTACATCAGGTTGTTCATAGATTTCTTTCAGCATGAAATGATCATACCCATTTTTTTCAATCGACTCTAAGTTCAATTGTAATTCTTGAACATAGTGATCTACTAAGGAGTCATCCTTAATTTTTCGAATGGTTAAAGGCTTATGTAAACGAATAATAGCCATTTCTTCATCTTCTAAATAGATGGCATTGTTCGTGTATTCAATGAAAGGTGAGGCATCCGAAGTAATGAAATACTCATTTTCGCCAATTCCGATTGCAAGTGGACTTCCTAAACGAGCCGCTACAATTTCATTGGGTTTTTTGATGTCCATTACTGCGATTGCATAGGCGCCAACTACTTGGTTAAGTGCAATTTGAACAGCTTTTCCTAGTTTTACTTTTTGCGTTTTTTGAACGTCTTCTATCAAATTGATTAATACTTCTGTATCGGTTTCTGATTTAAAAGTATATCCTCGTTTAATAAGCTCTTGTTTTAAAGAATCATAGTTCTCAATGATTCCGTTGTGTATGATAACTAACTGGCCTGAATTGGAGAAGTGAGGATGTGAATTGACATCGTTAGGTACACCATGCGTTGCCCAACGAGTATGACCAATACCTATTGTTCCTTTTTTAATTGCTTCTGTAGCTTTGTCTTCTAAATCGGCAACCTTTCCTTTTGTTTTACAAAGATTAATCGTTTCTCCATCAAAAACAGCTAAGCCAGCACTGTCATATCCTCGATATTCTAGTCTAGTTAGTCCTTTGATAATTACTGGATATGCATCTCTATGACCTATGTATCCAACGATTCCACACATAAATAATTAGTTTTTAGTTTTAGTATAAAATATTTGTAGTGTCATTTTTTTGGTTGAGCTCGTATTCGTTCCGTAAATTACTGTACCTAAAGGTTGCATTGCTGATAAGGCGGGTACATAAGTTACGTTTTCAGGTGTGTTTTCAATATCTGTTTTCAACTTGCTATTAATCCCGTTTTTAACGGTATTTAATAACGCTTCATTGTAGTTAAAAGTTGCTGCAATAGCTAGTTTTGGACTTTTTGAATCTTTATTTTTTAGGATGGCGCGAATGTATTCCGTCAATCTAAATTTATACGTATTCCCTTTGATATTGCTAGATTCAATGGCTGCTTGGTAGATTCCTCCATAAAGTAATTTACTGTACTCCGAGTTTGCAGAATTGTCATTTAGAAAATCAGAAATTGGCGTTCCATTGTCATAGTTGTATAAGTACAAGCGCTGTGGAATTTGATTTTTATTCATGGCCGCATCATCGACATGCACTGTTAAGATGGCATCATTGATTAAAAGATTCAAGTCTTTTAATTTTTTCAATTCCTCAAAATCATTTTTATTAAATAAATCAATAACAGCAACGTTTCCTTCACCTCCCTTAACATACAATAAAGGATCTCCATTTGTTGTATTTCCTTTTTCTGTATGCGTATTTCCAACCGTAGTATTTAAACTAACATTGATGGTAGATCCAAAGGCAATAGTCGTGTCGCTTGATGATGCATTGCTAAAAGGTAGTGAGATGCTTCCACGCTCTGTTTTTTTAATAGCATTTCCTTCGCCATCTGTTTCTTCAACTTCTTGATGATATTTGATAACTAATTTTCCTTGTGCTAAATTCAACAAGCCTAATGCACCTACTGAACTATTGCCAGAAGTTTTAAAATATAAACCTCGAAAGAAATCTTTAAATCGGGATTGATCATTTAAAACTGCTTTGTTGTCAATTAATTTTTTGAAGTGATTTTTATTTAAATCTAACCATACGCCAGGAGCTAGTTTCTCTGCTTCTAGCGGTTTACCAGTCTTTTCGTCGTTGATGATATTTCCACTAGCATCTCTTTTGTAGACGATAATGTTTTGCTTTGTAAAAGAGAACTCTTTATTTTGTTTTAAATCGTTCGAGTCATTTAAAAGCGTAGGTTTTTTATATTGTTCGTACTGTTGAGTAGCATCTGAAAAATATTCGACTGCTTTACCTGTTCCAGGATTTACATCGTTTAAATAATAACCATTTTCATACACTTCTAGATTGAAATTACCATCTCCGGTTACATTCAATAATTTATAAAGTGTTAGTTCATTTTCGACTTTGTCATATTGAGAATAATACGGAATGTAAACATACACAGAATCAATAACCGCATTTACTTTTACCGCAGTGAATGAGGTAGAAGAGGATAATACTTGGGTTACAAAGCTACTATTTGCTCTTCCGAACTCGCCATTATCCAAAGAGCCAAAAGGCATATTGGCTAAATTTTTGGTAGCCAAAGCACCATACGGTTGTGTGTAAGTAACCATGTCAGTTACTTGATAGGTGTCAATATTTAAATTATTGTCTCCAATAATATCGCCTCCAACTTCACTAAAATCTTTGTCACAAGATTGTAAACTAGCCATGCTAGCTAAGATTACGAATGTCTTTATGATGCCTTTGTAATTCATCTACTAAATCGATATATGCGTTAGTATTATAAAAATTGGTTATAAAAAGTAGTATACGCCTGAGCAAATTCTTCTTTGGTTGCGTAAGGTAAGAAAGGTTTATTAGAAGATTCAATATATTTTGTTAAATCTAATGGGATGTTCTCAGATGCTAGGATCACTCCGTCCGAATTCTTAACTGCATTAACCATTATGTTGTGATAAGTTGCTTTTTCAAAATCCGAAATATCGCCTTTTGGCAATTCATCAAAAGCTACTTTGGTATGCATAGAACTACTTAATGTTCCTTCAAAACCTTCCTCAAAAATAGAAGTCACTATTTTTGTATCTGCAAAAATGGCTTCGTCTTTATAGTAATTCTTTAAATAGGTGGGCAATAAGGAAGCCATCCATCCTTGAACGTGTATAATATCTGGAACCCAGTTCAATTTTTTAATTGTTTCAATTACCCCTTTGGTGAAGAAAATAGCTCTTTCGTCATTATCTGGGTACAGTACACCGTCTTCGTCTGAAAACGTCGATTTTCTCTTGAAGTATTCATCATTATCTATGAAATAAACCTGAATTCTCTCTTTAGGAATAGAAGCCACTTTGATTATCAAAGGCATATCCATATCATTTACTACGAGATTCATCCCTGATAGGCGGATTACTTCATGTAATTGGTGTCTTCTTTCATTGATGCTACCGTATTTCGGCATAAAAATTCTTATCTGACCTCCCTGTTCATTAATCATTTTAGGTGCATCATAAGACATTAATGAAACTTCATTTTCTGCTAAATAGGGTACCACTTCAGATGATACGTACAATATCCTCTTATCTTTCATCTTCAAAAATAGTTTCTGTTGAAATAAATAAAACTGTCCAAATTTACGAAATTTTATGGAGTTATTTGTCGAATTAACTAATTTTGCCATTATTTAAAACACGAAGTAGATGTTTCTTTTTCATACAAAAGTCGAATTGCAAGCTTATTTAGCGACTTTTCACAAGACGAACCAAGCCATTGGTTTAGTTCCTACAATGGGAGCTATACATAGGGGTCACCTTTCTTTGATGGAGCAATCCTTGAGAGAAAACGGGTGTACTGTTGTTAGTATATTTGTCAATCCAACGCAGTTCAATAACGCGGAAGATTTGGCAAAATATCCGCGTACTTTAGAACGCGATTTAGCGATTATTCGCTCATTATCAGACCATATTGTCGTATTTTCCCCTTCAGTGGAAGAAATGTATACCGGACAAACGGTAGCTAAAAATTTCGATTATGACGGTTTGGAGTTTGAAATGGAAGGGGCTCAACGCCCAGGTCATTTTGATGGAGTGGGTACAATCGTAAACAAACTTTTTGAAGTGGTTCAGCCCACCCACGCCTATTTTGGAGAGAAAGATTTTCAACAACTTCAAATTATTCGAAAATTAGTTGAAAAAGAACAATTGGAGGTAAAAATTATCGGTGTTCCGATTTTTAGAGCACAGGATGGCTTGGCGATGAGTTCACGAAACGAGCGCATTTCTATGGAAGGGTTAAAAAAATCCACCTTTTTATATGACGTTTTGAAACAGGCCCACGCGTTATTTAAAACCGAAGAGATTGAAAAAGTTAATCAATTTGTTGAGTCTCAATTTAAAAATAATTCTACCTTTGACCTCGAATACTTTACAATTGCCGATGAAGAAACGCTCAAGGTTGTCACTGTAAAGCAAGCAGGACATGCCTATAGGGGGTTTATCGTTGCTCACATTGAGGGTGTTCGATTAATAGACAATTTATCTTTTAACTAAACTATCGCGAAATGCAAGTTGAAGTAGTAAAATCAAAAATTCATCGTGTAACTGTAACCGGTGCTGATTTACATTATATTGGAAGTATTACCATAGACGAAGCTTTATTGGAGGCGGCTAATATGATTGAAGGCGAAAAAGTTTCTATTGTTAATATAAACAACGGCGAACGCTTTGAAACGTATGCTATTCCAGGTCCAAGAAATAGTGGAGAAATTACCTTAAATGGACCAGCAGCACGAAAAGTGCACCAAGGAGATATCGTGATTATTATTTCATATGGAATAATGGATTTCGAAGAAGCAAAAACATTTAGACCTTCTATTGTTTTTCCTAATGAGGAGAACAATAGCTTAACGTAGTCAATCATTGAAAAAGACACTTACTAAAGTAATACCTATCTTACTCCCACTTGCGTTGGGAGTTTTTTTAGTTTATTACGCTTTTTCAAAATTTACCGAAGAGCAGATTGAAGAGATGATTGTGCACTTTAAGAGAGCAAACTACAGTTATATTGTCATCGCTTCAATCTTTTCTATTATCAGTCTTTGGGCGCGTGCCTATCGTTGGAAGTACGCCTTAAATTACATGGGGTATGCTTCGTCAACGCTGACTAATTTTATGGCGATTAATATCGGATATCTCATGAATCTTACCGTTCCGCGATCGGGAGAGATATCTCGAGCTTTAGTTTTACAAAAGTACCAGCAAATTCCCTTCGATAAGAGTTTTGGAAGTATTGTTTCGGAACGTGTCGTAGATCTAATCTGCTTGTTGCTTTGTGTTGTTACCGCACTTATTTTGCAATATGACCTGTTAAAGGGCTTTTTGCTAAACTATGTTCCCGTTAATCAACTCTTGGGATTAGGGCTTTTAGCTTTTGGAGGTTTTGTATTGGTAGTACTCGCTTTTATGTATGTGACTTGGAAACCTATTTTGTTTGTTAAACGCAAATTAAAAGGCCTTGTTGAAGGGGTAAACAGCATTTTTAAAATGCCCCAAAAAATAGAATTCTTGTGTTATACTTGTGTGATTTGGTTGGGGTATATCGCTACCTTTTATTTTGGAACATTAGCCTTACAAGAAACGAGTATTTTGAGTTTTCCGATGCTTATGTCTGCTTTTGTAGCAGGTAGTTTTGCAGTTTCCTTTACCAATGGCGGCTTTGGTGCTTTTCCTTTAATCCTAACGGAAATACTTGTTTTGTATCATATTTCTAGTGTCGCAGGTACCGCCTTTGGCTGGATTCTTTGGACTACACAAACAGCTATTGTTGTGGCATTAGGGGCTTTGTCCTTTTTGTTTTTACCGTTGTATTACACCCGTAAAAAATAGTCTTACAAACGACGGAGTTCCTCCTCATTCGCATTCGCTCTTTCTTTTACTTTTAGTTTGCTATTTCCAAATTTGTAACTCGCAGAAAAGCGAAGGGTATGATTATCCCAATTGTTTTTAAATAATTGTGTTGCTGTCGTAGTCTCTTTGTATGTTGCGTAGGTACTGTTTAAAATATTATTCACTTGAAGGGAAAGTTCAATCTTCTTATTGGCCATCAAATATTTCAGCGCCATACTTAAATCAGCATAGGTTTTAGAATGAAAATTCTCTGAAACGCCTCGAAAACTATGTTCGTAATTAACTCCCAAAAACAGGGTTTGTATCGCATTCAATGTGAAGTCATTGGAAGTAGAAAAATAGGCTGCTGTTCCCTTGACTTTTTCTTCATTTTCTAATGCGGTTTGTGTAGAGGAATAAGTAAAAGTAAATTCATTGGAACTGCTCCACCACGGCATAGGTTTGAAATACAAGCTCTCGGTTACTCCAATTAAGTCCATCGTTGTATAATTCATCCAAATGTAGTTGTAGTGCTTGGTTTCTGAATCAATTTGTGACACTTGAGAAATCCCGTCTTTTAAGTGGCTGTAAAATATTTTAGATTCTAATTTTTTGTAGGTATGCGTCAATTCAAAGTTAGTAGTATATGCAGGTTTTAAAAAGGGATTTCCTTCGTGATAGCTATACTCGTTATAGGTAGATCGCGTTGGGTTGAGGCTCTCGAAATTTGGACGACTGATACGCGTGGCATAGTTAAAACCTAGCGTGTGATTTTCGTTGAATACATAACTCAAATATACCGTTGGAAATACTTTTAAATACTGATCTTTATGGGTTTGATCTAAGGCAGAAGCATAGCCTTCGGTTTGGGTTGCTTCAAGTCGCACGCCCACTTGAGCGGTTAGTTTATCTTGCCATGTTTTATTGGCTGAAACATAAAACGCTTGATTATGCTCTGTATAATCAAATTGATTTTGTTGTAGGCTTGGTTCTGCATTGGCCTTGTTGCTATATATCTGTAAATTATTTTTGGTTCTTGAAGAAGATATTTTGGTGCCTAGATTTAGGTTTATTCCCTCTAAAGGAAGCTCCACATCTAGTTTACCTACATAATTTTCCATCGTGTTTTGATTGTTGTTTCCCCCTTGTAGAAAATGATCAGGTAGGCTGTGCATTTGCGGATTTAGCGTTTCAGAATAAAAATTTCTCGTACTCGGTTGATCGCTGTTGATGTAATCTAAATCTAGGGTTATTTTTTTGCCTAAAGTGTCAAGTTTAACTTCATTAAAATACGACAAGATAAAACGGTCTGATTTGGATTGTTCATACGAATCATCCGTGATAAACGAGTGAATTTCTCGATTAGAGAAACGCGTCGTTTTTCCGCTCATAGGACCTCTAAAGTTGTAGCTGTTTTTGGCAAATTTCAATCCCATTTCCCAATTTTGGGTCCATTGGTAAGCAGCTGCCACATTCACGTTATAGTAGTTGTTTCTACCATCCGTTTTACTTCTACTTTCCCAAGTTTCAGAGGGGTAGTATAAATCGTTCTTCCATTCGCGTAAAAAGCGCGCATCACCAAAATTTGCCTGTGCTTTGACACTCCACCCTTTTTGATTAAAAGTAAAACTACCATTGTGGCGTAGTGTATTTCTTTTGCTGCGTTGATAAGATGTACCTAGTAAGGCATTCCATGAGTCGGAAGTCGGTTTTTTAGTGACAATATTGAGGATACCACTATTGCCCTCAGCTTCGTATTTGGCAGGAGGAGTTGTGATAACTTCAATGCTTTTTACGTCTGCACTACTCAAGCTCTCTAAATAACGGGTCAATTCGTCTCCAGACATATAGGTTGGACGGTCATCGAGTAGAACTAATACTTGGCTTTTACCTACTATTTGAATGCCAGTAGAAGAAACTCGAACACCAGGAGTAACTTTCAATGCATCTAAGACATTGCCACCTGTACCAACGACAGCATGCTCTAAATTAAAAACGAGACGGTCTATTTTGCGTTCTATAATTTTGTGCTGTGCTTGGATATGGACTTCATCTAAAAGTTGAGCCGTTTCAAGTTTTATTTTACCCAAATCCATACTTTGTTCAAGATTTAGAGGGGATTCATAAACTTGTTGGTTGAATTGATAGATTATAAGCAGATAGTCTGCTGGTGGAATCACAAATTCGAAGTTTCCGTGTTCTTGTGTATAAGCGGAATAGGTTTGCTTGTTTGAAAGCTGAAGCAAGCGTATTTCAGCAAATTCTGTTGGTTGTTCGCCTTCGTATACTTTACCCGTTAGCTGAACGGTTTGACTAAAAGTAAAAAAGGAAATAAAGAAAAAGAGAAGGGTGTATTTCATGTTCATTTGTTTGAGACAAAGATGCGAAAGCTTTAAGGCGGTGGATTTTTTTTTAGACCAACTCCCTTTCTTTTCCGATAAACAGTTGGTCGGGTTTTTAGAAGTGTTGGTCGAAATTTAAACGACGTTTTGGTTTTTACACGTACCTTTATCCCTGTATTTAGCTAATTATCATGACAAAGAAGCAAATTATTCTCATTCACATTATTTTTTGGCTTGTTTTTATCGTTCGTACTTCCATTCAGTTTAATTACGACAATTTGCAATATGAATTGACTTTTTGGGGAGAAGCAGCAGAAAAGAAGATGTTTCGCTATTATACTTTTGTTTTTTCACTACTTAGTGCAATAGTCTTTTACTTCAATTATTTATATATCATTCCCAAGTTTATAGGGTCCAAGAAGTTTGGGCGAACCATTTTTGGTATTCTTTTAATTTATGCCACCTTTATTGGCTTGCGCTATTTTGTAGAGGAGTATCTCTTGCAATTGCTTTTTGGGTTTACCAATTACAATCCACTATTGCCTATTTCTTTCTATGTTTTTGATAACCTATATTTTGCGAGTCTTTGTATTATTCCCTCTATTACCATTTGGTTGATTGTTCATTTTGTGCAATCCCAAAAAGAAAAAACAGAGGCGTTGGCTTTGAAAACCGAAGCAGAAATCAACTTTCTCAAGTCGCAAGTAAATCCGCATTTTATTTTCAATACCATGAATAATATCTATTATTTGGTGTATCAAAAATCGGATTTAGCCTTAGTAGCTATTGAAAAACTGAGCCACTTAATGCGCTACGTTACCTATGAAAGTCAACAAAAAGCAGTTTCATTAGAGGCTGAAATTGAATATATGGATAGTTATATTGAGTTAGAATGTATGCGAATCCAAGGAGAAACGTATATTGAATTCAAGAAAGAAATTGAGCAACCCCTGTTGCAGATTCCTCCGCTTTTATTACTTCCATTTATCGAAAATGCCTTTAAACACGGTGAAGTGACGGATGGCGCACACCCGTATGTTGTCTCTATTGTGCAGCGAAATAATACGTTGATTTTTGAATCGAAGAATAAGATTAATACCTATCAAAAGGACAAACAAAAAGGAATAGGAGTAGAAAATATACAAAAGCGATTGGCTTTGCATTTTCCCGAAAAGCATAGCTTGACAATAAAACAAACTGAATCTGCGTATTTTTGTAACCTAACGATTGAACTATGAATCCTATTCGCTGCTTTATTTTAGATGATGAACCCTTAGCCATTTCCCTTTTAACGGAATATACCAAGAATATTCCGCAATTAGCACTTGTGGGGGCTTCTACGTCTGCCTTGGAAGCTTTGCGTGTGCTAGAAGAAGAACCGATTGATTTGTTATTTATTGATATTCAAATGCCACAATTGACGGGACTTCAAATTATGGATATTTTAGGAGATAAAACCAAGTATATCGTAACCTCTGCTTATAGTGAATATGCCTTAAAAGGCTACGAATATCAAGTGTTGGATTATTTGTTGAAACCCATTTCTTTTGAGCGTTTTTACAAGAGTATTCAAAAAGCAAAAGAACACTTTCAACCTGTAGTAAAAGATATGCCCCAACCTAAACAGCTTGAGGAGGCAGAATTTTTATTTGTAAAAACAGAGGGAAAACTGATCAAGATTTTTTTGAAGGACTTGCTCTTTGTTGAAGGGTTAAAAGATTATTTGTGTTTGCATTTAAAAAAAGAGCGCATCATTATTCTCGATACGTTTGCTGAATTAGAAAAAAAATTGCCTCAAACACAATTTATGCGCGTCCACCGATCGTATACTATTCGCTTAGATCAAATTGATACGATTGAACGCAATCGCCTATTTATAGCGGATAAAATTATTCCGATTGGAAAAACCTATGTAGATCAGTTTCAACTTTGGATAAAAAATCATAAGTAAATTAACGAGTATGAGTGAACTAATTAATTTCAAAATACAACCAAAAGGCAGTATTTCACAAGCGTTTTTAACGAGAGCCATTTTTACATTTGCTGAGGCTACGGTTTTTATTCAACAGCTGCCTTATGGGAGAAATACGAATAAAGAGGATTTACTTTCTTTTTTTGATGATTGTAAAGGCACCTGTAGTACGAAACACGCTGTACTCAAAAAAGTGGCTATTGAACAAGGTTTTGATGAACTTCTATTAACCATGGGAATATTTAAAATGAATGCAATAAATACGCCATTAATTGCAGGTACATTAACTCAATATGATTTGCCTTATATTCCTGAAGCGCATATGTATCTACAGTATAAAGGGCAGCGCTTAGATTTTACAAGAATAAATTCTTCAGCCAGTGATTTCCAAGCAGATTTATTAGAAGAATGTGAGATTGAACCCGATGAAATAACGCAGGTTAAGCTAGGCAAGCACCGTGAGTTTATTGTTCAATGGTTGCTAGAAAATCCTCATATTCCTTATACGGCAGCAGAAATTTGGGAGATACGAGAGCGATGCATTCAGGACCTATCTGTCTAAACGAGGGATGTTATACCTACAAACAAGGAAGCTATATTCAAGCTTTTAGTTGTAAATTTGAATTTTAGAATTTAAAGGATCAATTAATATGGCAAAAGTAAAAACTGCTTTTTTCTGTCAAAGTTGTGGCGCTCAATCTGCGAAGTGGATGGGACAATGCTCTGCTTGTAAGGAATGGAATACGTTAATAGAAGAAGTGATTCAGAAAGAAGAAAAAACAGCATGGAAAGCAGTTAGTACTAGTGCATCAACTTCAAAACGCCTATCTAAGCCTTTACGAGTTAAGGAAATTGACAGTGCGGAAGAAATTCGGATGAATACATTAGATGGGGAATTAAACCGCGTTTTAGGCGGTGGATTAGTTCCCGGATCGATGGTCCTACTAGGTGGAGAACCTGGAATCGGAAAGAGTACGTTGTTGTTGCAAATCTCTTTGCGCTTGCCTTTTAAAGTACTATACGTTTCTGGAGAAGAAAGTCAGAAGCAAATCAAAATGCGCGCAGAGCGCATCAATCCCTTTAATGAAAATTGCTATATTCTAACAGAAACCAATACCCAAAATATTTTTCGCCAAATTGAAGAGATTCAACCCGATGTGTTGATTATTGATTCGATTCAAACCCTCCATACTGATTATATTGAATCTTCTGCAGGAACCGTTTCTCAAATTAAAGAAACGACTGCTGAGTTAACCAAGTTTGCCAAAGAAACGGGAACGCCTGTATTGATTATTGGTCATATTACCAAAGATGGAAGTATTGCAGGACCTAAAATGTTGGAGCATATGGTGGATACGGTACTACAGTTTGAAGGAGATCGCAATCACGTATACCGTATTTTACGCGCCAATAAAAACCGCTTTGGATCGACTGCCGAATTGGGTATCTATGAAATGCAAGGCAGTGGATTAAGAGAAGTTTCTAATCCATCTGAAATTCTGATTTCACATAAAGATGAAGAATTATCAGGAACAGCTATTGCCGCAACCTTGGAAGGGATGCGCCCCTTAATGGTAGAGGTGCAGTCACTAGTGAGTACCGCGGTTTATGGAACCCCACAACGCAGTGCAACAGGATATAACCTAAAGCGGTTAAATATGCTATTGGCCGTATTAGAAAAAAGAGCGGGTTTTCGCTTAGGACAAAAAGACGTATTTTTAAATATAACAGGTGGAATAACCGTAGATGACCCAGCTATTGATTTAGGTGTAGTTGCTGCGATTCTATCTTCAGATCAGGATATCTCAATTCAAAAAGGAGTAACCTTTGCCGGTGAGGTAGGACTTTCCGGAGAGATTCGACCGATTAACCGCGTAGATCAACGCATTTTAGAAGCTGAAAAATTAGGGTTTTCAGAAATACTCGTTTCTAAGTATAATAAAATTTCATACGCTGGAACGGGGATTAAAGTAGTATTAGTAACCAAGATTGAAGATGTAGTTGAACATCTCTTTGGATAAAAATTGAAAAAAGAAAATAGCATGAGAAAAGGAATTGTTTTAGCTATGGCATTAAGTGCTATTGGCGCTTGGGCACAAAAACCCGTATACACCAAGGCAAATTTAGAAAGTGCCCGTGTGTATTACGATGGAGCGGAGTTAACCCAAAATGCACAAATTACTTTACCTAAAGGATTATCAGAAGTAGTCATTACCAATGTATCGGATCAGCTGATGGAAAACACCATTAAAGTGGGGTCGATTAATGATGTAACGGTGATGTCTGTGCAATTTTCCAATGCATACATCGAGGAATATGACAATGTCAATAACTCTCCTTTAATGAAACCACTTCGCGATAGTATCGCTGCTGTAGCCTTGCGATTGGATAAAATAACGAATGCGATTAATGCCGATACACAAACGATTAACTTATTAGATCGCACGAGTTCAAGTGAGTCGTTTAAGAATTTTGGCTATACCGATGTAACCAAATGGGTAGAATACTACAGTAAAAAGCGTCAGGAATTGCAAAATGCACTGTACCTAAAGAAAAAGGATAAGGAGGTCGTAGAGACCAAGTGGAATGATTTGAAAGCACAATTGACGATTGGAGGAGACAAATCGGAACGCGTGAGTCAAGGTAAATTAATCGTCCAAGTGATGAGTGCAAAAGAAGGACTGATCCCGTTTAAGGTGAATTATGCGACAAACAGAGCACAATGGATTCCATCGTATGACTTGCGTATCGAAAGAGTAAATGAACCTATTAAGATGATGTATAAGGCACAGGTTGTGCAAACATCGGGTATCGATTGGCGCAATGTGAAATTAAGTCTAACTTCAGGTAAGTTGAATCAAAATTATAGTTTACCTACATGGAGTACTTGGTTTGTTCAATATGAAGTGCCGAATGAAGTGATTATTAGCCAAGGGTATAGTACGGTTTCTAAACGAAAAATGACGGGATCAATGGTCGCAATTACTGAAAAAGATAGGGCAATGGAAAACCTGAATTATACTACGCTATCTCCCGCTCTTGAAGAAGTTTCCTATGAGGATCGTAAAACTTTAGCAGAATATACGACAGTGAATCAAAGTGAATTGAATGTAACTTTCGATATTGCTATTCCCTATTCAATTTTAAGCAATGGAAAACGCCACAGTGTAGATTTAAATACCTTTAATTTAAGTGGAGATTACAAATATTATTCCGCACCAAAATTAGATGCGAATGCCTATTTGGTAACCGAGATTTCCGACTATGGGAAACACAACTTATTATCGGGTCAAGCCAATGTAATATACGATGGGATGAATATCGGACAGACGTATTTATCTACAGAAAATACAGAAGAGAAATTGCGTTTAAATATCGGTAAAGACCCCAATATTTCGATTAGCCGTACGTTGATTTCTGATAAATCAGGGACCAAAACGCTATCTTCTAAAAAAGAACAGACCTTTACATATGAAATTACGATAAAGAATAATAAGAAAGAAGGAGTAACTATTCAAGTAGAAGATCAGTATCCAATTAGTACAGATAACTCCATTGAGATTACGTTAAATGAATCGCCAAAAGGAAAAGTAGACCAAGAAAAAGGATTGGTGACTTGGGAGGTTCAATTGCAACCGAATGAAGTGAAAAAAGTGAGAATGAGTTATATAATGAAGTACAGTAAAGACAAAAATATTGAAAATATCGCGTATTAAGCTGTTATTTTATACTGAAAAGCCACGCTTAGCGTGGCTTTTTTTATTTTTTAAGCATGCGTTTCAAGGCGTTTTTTTCCTGGCTGTAAACCACTGCTCCAAAAACGAGTATCACCGCTAAACCAACAAAATAGTTTTCTCTAAAATGATAAAAATAGAGGTAAGATAGAAGGATAGATACGCCTAGATACAAACCAATCGCTTTTTTATCATAGGGAATGGGATAATACTTCTGTCCTAAAACATAAGATACCAACATCATAGAACCGTAAGCTAAAAGCGTAGCGATTGCCGATCCCATATAGCCCCAAACAGGAATTAATGCATAGTTAAAAATCAAGGTCAACACAGCGCCAAAAATAGAGATATAAGCCCCCATACTGGTTTTATCACGTAGCTTATACCAAACAGATAAGTTGGTGTAGATTCCCATACATAAATTCGCTAAGATGATAAGGGGCACTACAACCATAGCATCCCAATAACTTTCATTGCGAATAAATAATACCTTTAAAATATCTGCAAATACGACAACACCCAACATAATAGCGCTACCCATCAAGATAAAATATTTCGTTACCGTTGCGTACTTGGTAGGGGCATCGTCATTCTTCGCATAATTAAAGAAAAAAGGTTCGATTCCCAAGGTGTACGCCTGTCTAAAGAGCACCATAAAAAGGCCTAGTTTATAACAAGCGGCATATTTTCCAACTTCAGCAGAAGCAATATCCGCGGGTAATAAGCGTTGAAGTAAGATTTTGTCAAAACTTTCATTGATGGCAAAGGCTAAACCAGCAATCATCACAGGAAAGCTATAGCGCAACATCTGTTGCAATAATTCTTTGTTGAAGTTGAAACTAAGCTGAAGGTAGTTTTTAGTAAATACTAAAAACGTTGCCGCACTTGCCACTAAATTAGCAATGAAAATATATTCTACCTGAAAGTTCTCAACATACCACGAGCCAAAAAAGGACGAGGGATTTGCTTGAGCCAATAAAGGCAAAAAGTATAAAAAGAAGACATTGAGAACGGAATAAATACAAACATTGCCAATTCGAATCGCACTGTAATACATCGGTCGTTGATCCGCTCTCAATTTGGCAAAGGGTACAATCACCAATGCATCTAAAATTAAAATCCACAGCACATATTGCAAAATATTGACTGGAATTTGTAAGAGGTTAGACCAAAAATCGAGCATAAAGAATCCTGAGAGCGCAAAAATCAAGGTTGTTCCACTGAGAAACAACATACTGTTGTTAATTACCTCCTGCTTATTATCGCGAGCATTATAAAATCTAAAAAAAGCGGTTTCCATTCCAAAAGACAAAATGACGTTTAATAACATCATAATGGAAAAAATAACGCTATAAGCTCCATAGACGTCATTTTTCATTAAATCCGTGTGAAACGGAACCAAGAAAAAACCAATTACTTTTGGAAAAACAGCGGCTAATCCATAGATGGCTGTTTGTTTAAAAATTTTTTTATAAATACTCAAAATATAGAGAGTTAAAGGGTCAATGCTTTATTTTTCGGTAGGTAAGGGATCTAAGTTTATATTCAAAAATGGAAGAATCCTCTCTTTGGGAAAATCTATTTTAGTAGGACCATTGTATTGGGCATCATCATCAACCGCATTGTAAATAAAGCCCACCATATCTTCATAAAAGAAAATACTTTCTGGATATTCTAAACTGTGGTTGGATGTCCAAATGTCCATTTTATCTTTGAGCTGTAAAGTCATTAGTTTTTGTAATTCTTCCCAATTGCTAATTAAATCCGCAACTTTGTAAAGTTCACCCGTTTTTGGATTGAAGTTTAAGGCTAGCTCACTCTTAAAACCATAAGCGCCCCCAACGAAGGTGTAATATTCAAAAGCTACTGAAAGCAAATCGGCATTATAAAACGTAATATCTCCTTCTACTTCTGCCTTCCACGGAAGGGTTTCATCGGGATATTTGGCTTGAAAGGCTTTGTAATTGGCTAGGTAGTTTTGGGTAAGCTCATCCAGAGAACGACTGCTTGCTGTGGTGTCATCTACGGCAACGATAGCGTCAATTTCTGCAAGAATGCGCTGGTTGATTTTGTCTGCAATAGCGTGATCTTGATTGGTGATTAGGGGAATGCTCAATTGAATTCTCGTACATTCGTCATCCACACAATTGTCCGAAGATTGAACAAATTCCTTTTGCTCAAATTGCAAAAGTTCTAACGATTTGTCTTTGGTATTACACCCAACAACAACGGTTAGTACTAAAAATAAAGAGATATATTTTTTCATAGACTTTCTTTTCTTACAAAATTAAGCATTAATGATTGGAAAATTGAAGAAACTAAAAAGATTACCTCCCAGTCCTCTATCCGTGGATTGGAAGTGAATTTCTAGACCCAATAAAGCCTAAATGAACTTAACGTAAACTTATTTTAATGTTGTGATCATTTTTAATTTCTCGCATAACGAAAGAACTATGTGTACTTCCAATACTGTCTACCATGGCTAATTTATTGAAAACAAAATCTTGATAATGACGCATATCATTGGCATATACTTTTAATAAGAAATCGTATTCACCAGAAATATTATAACATTCTACTACTTCTTCAATATTTAAAATATCTTCAATAAACTTATTGTTGATTACTCGTTCATGTTGTTTGAGTTTGATGTTGCAAAAAACAACAAACCCACGATTTAGTTTTTCGGCGTCAACCAAAGCAATGTACCCTTTGATAAAACCTTCCTGTTCTAATCGTTTTACGCGTTCAAAAACGGGAGTAGAAGAGAGATTCACCTGTTGGGCGAGTTCTTTTGTTGTTACATTTGAATTCTCTGATAGTAAGTTGAGTAACTTTAAATCTGTTTCGTCCAAGTTGTGCATAATTCCCGTATTTAAAAGTGGTCGTACAAAGGTAAACGAAAATGAATAAGATTGATAAAAAAGTGATAATCCCTTGCTATACTAAAAGAAGAATGGGCTGGCATTGAAATATTTTTGGACTTTATGAAGTTAGCTGAAACCGGAATAGAGTACCACTTTACTTAGTTACAAGAGAGCACGAACTCTTCGGTAGTTAAGTATGCGATAGTAAGGGAATCATCGTTTGTTGGTCTACAAAATAGGAGTGAATGGAAGGAGTCACAAAAAGTGTTAGGTCTTCTTCTACATGAGGGATAAATTGATAATCTCCATCAATTGGGGTATAACCCAATACAATTCTTTTGGTGTTTTTTGCAGCAACCGCTTGAAAGGCTTGATCTATCGCTTTTGTATTGAGGGAGTAAACCTGATATACTACCAAGGTTTCCTCTTCTTGTTGTGCAAGTACAATTGTTTCAAGTTCAGGCATAAAATATATAGAATTACCAAAGCCAAATTCGGGGTTAGCATAGCAATAAAAGTGCGTTAATCCATAACTCCGGGTATCAAAACGACAAGTAGTCTGACTGTTTTTGAGGTAGTGTTGAAAGCACAATAAATCCTCTTCTAGGGCGAGGTTTAATTTTTGAACTGTCCAAGTATGCGGTTGTGTTTCGAAATGCTTAGTCGCTTGAAATTCTGCTGCCTTGATGAATCCGAATTTAGGATAAAAATCTAAAACACTAGCATTTGCAAATAAGAAATAACCTGCTACTTGATCGCGATATGCTTCAAAAATATATTCCATTAAAAACCGAGATAATCCTTGTTTAGTATGGGTAGGGAGGGTCATTACGGTACCTACTTGGCCAAGCTGTACTTGCTTATTATCAATATAGGTAGTAAATAGACTCAAGGTCGTATGTGCCACAATAGCTTCCTCTTCAAATAGAGAAAAAATTAGACAAGTATCATCCCAATACCCCGATTGGTAATAGGATTCAAATGAAAATTCCCAAAAGCCAAAAGTCATCGTATTGAATGCCTTTCTCAAGGTTTCGTTCGTTTGATAAGCAATGTGCAAGGTGTATGCTTTGTTGTTGATAGTAACCTGTTTTGTTTGCATAAGATTGGATATAATGTGCAAAGTACTACCTTTCAATCTAAAAGTAAGGCTGTTAATCTGATTAAATAATGTGCAAAAGGTTATATTTGTATAGATAAATGAAATATGCAAACTAAAGCGATTCGAATCATAACCTCTGAAGAGGTTCTCGCACTATGGAACCCTACGGCCTTGGCACAAGATGGACAACTTGTTGTCTCTTTTTGTATGGGAGGTTCAATGGAGATTGAAATTAACGCGCATCCTTATACTTTTATTACAGGGAGGCTGTTGACCTTGATGCCTCAAAGTTTTGTGGTTTTCAAAACGGAGAGTTCTGATTTTAGATGTATGCACCTTTTGTTTAGTTTTCGAACGATTGATGAAATTATTTTACCAACCAATTACAATTTTTTAAATGTTTTGGTTGAACAACCCCTCATTGAATTAAAGAAGGAAGATCAACTTATTTTCGAGCAATATAGCGTTCTTTTTCAACAACAAATTTCGATGACCTCTATTTTTCAACCCGACGCTGTGCGTTACCTGCTGTATTCGTTGATTGCCCATATTAATCGCGTGTATGAGCAAGAAGAGCAAACGATGGAACCAAGTACGCGAAAAGATGTAACAGTATTTAAGTTTTATAATTTACTCCATCAATCTTACTTAGTTGAGAAATCTGTGGGATTTTATGCCAGTCAATTGAAGTTAACCTCCAAATATCTCACTACCTTGATTAGACAACGAACAGGCAAATCAATTTCAAAAGTTATTATTGAGTTGGTAATAATAAAAGCAAAAACCTATTTAACAGCAACAGAAATACCCATTTATCAAATTGCTGAACAGCTGCATTTTACGGATGCGACTACGTTTTGTCGGTATTTTAAGAAATATGTAGGACAAAGTCCGAGGCAATATCGTCAGATAAACCACTCATACAACTGCAATGAAAGAGAAAAATAAACGCATACAATCTTTTCAACCCCTACTGAGTTCGAAGCCTAAAGTGTTGATTTTAGGAACCATGCCCAGCGTTAAGTCACTCGAACAGCAAGAGTATTACGGCAATAAGCAAAATGTCTTTTGGAAGCTAATGTTTACCGTAGCAGGTCAAGAATTACCCGCTACTTATGCAGAAAAAATCACTTTTATACATAACAATCATTTGGCACTCTGGGATGTTTTACAATCCTGTGAACGACAAGGAAGTTTGGATAGTGAAATTAAAGAGGAAGTACCGAATGCTATCCGACAATTGCTTCAAGAGTATCCGAGCATTCATACCCTTGTTTTTTCCAGTCAAAAGGCTGCACAGTATTTTAAAAAATACATCGGTCAAATAGAAGGGATTCAGATGATTACGATGCCTTCTCCAAGTGGCGCAAATGCGCGAATGTCGTTTGCTCAGAAGTTGGACGCTTGGCGGGGTTTAACCGATCTGTTACAAGATAAAAAAACCGATTAGTCAACTAATCGGTTTAGAAATATAATAGTTATGGTTTGATTATGGTTTCTTTTATTTCATACGTATACATAACCTCAAAAGCAATACCACCTTCTTCTTTTTTACCCTCATAGTAGATGGCTTTAATCGGAAGATCCGCTTCATTATAGGTAAATTCTATATCAGCACCTTCATCTCCCGCCCTAAAAGAGGTAATGTTATTTGGAAACTTATAGGTATAGGGAAAGGCATAATTAAATTGAATCAATAAACTCGTTAAATCATAAGGTAGATTATAAAAGGGTGATAACTTATCATCATACGTGATCTTCATACCTTGCCCATTCATTTTAATTTGATTCATTTGATTTTGAGCATTGTATGAATAATCGATAAGTAAATTAATGCTAAGTGCTTTATTTGTAATTAGTTGTTTCTTTTCGTTGTAGGTGAAAGTACTTGTGAAAGCACCACCTTGATTAATCAGGTTGTAGGTTGTTGCTTGCAATAAATCATTTTCGTACGTATAAGCATAACTATTCAACGTGGTTGCTCCATCTTTAATTTCAAATATTTTCAATCGACCTTGTTCATCTAAGGTATGTAGCATCTCAAAAGCTTGTTTTCGCACAACTTCCTTGTTGCCATTATAACCTGTATCCTCGTAGAAAATCTTATTTAATTTATAATTAGCATCGTAATCAAATTTGTAGATCACATGGAGTACATATTGTTCTGGATTCTCTTCATCCGTTGTATCATCTTCCTCATAGATATTCTGTTCAATTTTACTTAAATGATAGGTTTTTTCAATTATAGGAGGGTCCACGATTGAATTGTCATCTGAATTACAGCTTGCTACAAACAAACTAAGGCTTGCTAAAGCTGCTAATTGTACTAGTTTTTTCATTTTAGTGTGTTATTTGGTTTTAATTTCGACTAAAATAGGACTTATTAATTTATTGGCTAATTTTTTATTGTATAAATTAAGATAAAATTAATTTGTTTTTAAGAAAACAATTGCATCGAAGTAGTTTATTTTCTCTAAATGGCTGAAAGCGAAAGGAGTGTAATTAATATAAAAAGAATACGATAATAGGCATTAAATCCTAATTTTTGTGACTTACATTTTCAAGAATACAACTATATTTAGGTAAAAATTCTATGCGTTTATTTACTTTGTTTCTTTGTTTGCTTTCCTTTTCGTTATTTGCTCAACCTCAAGCAATAATAGATCAAACAACCTATCCCTTTTGGGTAAATGAACCCAGTACAGTACAAGATAAAAATCCATTGGTTATCTTTTTACATGGGCGAAGTTTGTCGGGAACCAATATAGATCGCGTGAAGCGCTATGGACCTTTAAGAGGAATTGAAAAAGGGTTGAAACTCCCTGCTTATTTAGTAGCCCCCCAATTGCCTTCAGGGGCATGGAATCCCGATAAAATTGACGAAGTAGTCAGTTATATGATTGAGCACTATGCAATTGATGAAAGTAGAATTTATGTTACGGGAATGAGTTTAGGGGCATATGGCACAATGAAATATGCCAGTAAATATGCCAATCGTCTTGCAGCGGCAATTGCCATTTGTGGCGGCGGTGAAACAGGGGATGCTTGTAACTTGACGAGTCTTCCTATTAAGTTAATCCACGGCGATAAAGATTTTATTGTTCCCCTAAAAGAGTCCAAAAAGATGATGACGGCTATTCAAAATTGCAACGCCAAAGCGCCAGTAGAGTTACAAATCATTAAGGGAGGGAATCACGGCAGTGTAGAAGATTTATACCGCCATATTGATTTATACAATTGGCTGTTTCAGTATACAAAATAGGGATATAGAGTTAAGAATAGAGGATAAAATGCGTTTTCATGTTTTTTAGGGTTTGGTTGCTATGCTGTAATTAATAGATAATACAGATAAGCCATAAAGCTTTAGTTGCTGTTGTGCTTTTAGTTTATCTGAATGAGCTTGGACAATCAGTTTATCTTTAAACGTAGCGATATATTGAGCCCAATGCTGCCCTTTAGTATCTTGTAGAAGAAAATAAAAACCTACATCTCCCCATCGTTTTCCATTGGAATCCAAGATTAATTCTCCTTTTAATCCAACGTTGGGCTTCATAAGTACTGTTGCATTGCCATTCGGCAAGGGAAATATCACTTTTATTGCCGTATTGCCATTGGGTAATTGGCAAGTTCCGTAGATGCCTAAAAATACGATAGTACTACTAGAAGCTACTGTCCTCAACCAAAAAGTATAATGTACTTTTTTAGTATTAGGATTAACTAATTGGATAATCTCACTGGTTAGCTGATCCATGTTTGTGTTGGAAGATGTAGGAAGGTCTAATTGCTTAATTCTTCTGCTAAATAAAAGGCGTACTAAATACCCAAAGCCTTGAAACAAAGGATTCCATTTGAGGGTAATTGCTAAGTTGTAATCTGAAGTTTTTTCATAAAAATTGATCACGTTTTCTGCCAATCTGTCCATTTCTCCTTCAGATAAATGAAGATGGGTGATAGAAGATAACAAGCCCGCAGGCTTGCAATTTCTCAGTAGTAGTAATTGTTCTTTTTTTGCTAATCGCACAATAAAATCTTCCCCCTTATCATTTACTTGTCCAAATGGACCTAATAGCCAAGGGCAATCGGATGGATTAAATTTTTTACCCCAAAGGATAATCCATTGTTGGGTAAACCAATCTTGAAATTTTTGTTTGAAGGAGGCTGTAGCCATATTAGATTGTTTGGTGTAAATGGAGAATATACTGTTTTTTGCCTTCCCATGTACCAAATTCGGCAATAGGTTTAAAACGTAAAGTTGTAAATTCGATATGAAAATCTTTTCTGTTTCTCTCGGTCATTGCTTCTCTATGTCTTTTAGGTTGAGCAACTTGACTATGTCCATGTACCATATCGGTCATTGCTTTGACCGAATGCCAAATGGAAAAAGTGGAAATTGTTGTAGGGAATTTAAAGGACGCTAAAGATAACGTAGTTGCGGGATGATCGCGAACTAGCTTTTCTGTGGGTCGACCCCAACGAAGAAATCGTGGAATTTGAAAATATTTCATTCGCGCCAAGGTGACGGCTATAACTGGTTCGTTTTCAGGGTCTAATATCACTCCTTCTTTTGGGATTTGATATTTAGAAAAATTACCCCATTGTCGAACAAATTGCAAACGGATATGCCATCCATTAGCTAGTTTTTTACCAATAATATCTAGGGCTAAATATTGATTTAATGCTTCTTCGTTTTCCCATTGTGCAAATACCACAACGCGACGGATTAAAAAGCGCGACGGTGAAAATACAGCGGACCCTAGAGTCATTGCGTGCATCGTCTCTGCATGAATTAAACCAGAAACTTTTTTTGCTTTCGGAGGGAAAAGTAGTAGCTTTAAGGCTGTAACTAACGATACTCTAGCTAAATGATAAGAAAATAGAGTCATAAAAAATAAGACAATAGACCAACGTATAATTTGTAATGGAATAAAAATACAATTATTTTTTGAAACGTATTATCGCAAAATAGGTTAGTTTTTTTTAATTATTTAGTCCTTCATTAATACATTATAATGATTTATTTAGTGTATAAGAAGTAGATAAAAAAATCAGCTTGAGTAGCTAAAAGAGTAATTAAATTTTATCTTTTGTCCAAATAATTACAAGGCCTTTTTTTGCATTGTGTCCATACTATTCCACGGATTGCAGAGTTTGATTCGCATAGATGTAAGCAATTTGAGAAGCCTTCAATTCGTTAATCAATTTTTTTGCTTCTGTATGTTGAATTTTATGTCCGTTTATATATAGAACAGGATTTTTTGCATTCGAAAAAAAATGGGCGGAATACCCATAGTATTCATCCACAAATCTTGGAACAATTTCTTTTAATTTGGATCCAATTTGGTCTGATGGAAGGTCATAAGCATAATTAATAACTATAGTATCTTCTCGAATGCAAAAGAATTGATCTGCCGTTTTTAATAGGTCTATAGATACTATTTTAATGGGATCTATTTTGTTTAGCTCTTCTTGAAGTGTAGTCTCTTCTGGAGAAAAAACATTTCCATTAATTACAAAAAAAGTATTCGGACTTGCTTTTAAATGTTGAATTAACTCTTCTTTATTAAGGTTTTGCGCTATTGTTGACCACATTAAACTATTTGTGATATAGAATAAGATTAAAATATAGGTTTTCTGCATGAATTACTAGTAATACTATTTTTTATTTAATATACGCTTGTTTTTTATATTGGAAAACAAATTCACATGCATCTGCTAAATTTTCGGAAGATTTAACCTTTTCATGAATAAAGATGTCATTTTTTGTTTTGTAAATAGGATGATATCAACTCTTTACAGGAGTCGTCGCATGGAGAATAAAGAGTGCATCAATTGGTCCATCACTCTAAAAGAAACAAGACAAATGATAGGTACCATTGGTTTTTATCGGATGAAATGACAGCATTATCGAACGGAAACGGGGGTATATACTTTTCTCCGAATTTCATAATGGCAATTTTGTGGATACAGCGATCTATTCAATTGTTGTACCATGAGTTAGCTTGAATATAACGCAACATTTTATATATGGGATTCTTCCTTTTCTTTATTGCTCTTCTAAATTATATTGCATGGAAAATCCGAAACTTTGCGTATCGTCATCGTGTGTGAAGATTGTAGTATATCCTTGTAGATAAGGTTTTATCAGAAGAAACGTTGAAGTACGGATCTATTTTTCATAACCCCACCTGTTTGTGCTACCAAGTGGTCTAAATAGATGTGAAAAGGAAAAGTTATAAAATAAGGGATACCTATCGAGGTATCCCTGTTTATTTAGTGTTTTACTCACAATCTCCTTTGCAATCTTCGGCTTGTTGATAATCTTCAGCCGTAAAGATATAATGTTCATTGACATTGCTATAAATAAAGGTATTGAGTAAGTTTCTCGGATCACAAGGTACTTCTTTACCAAAAGTATCTTCGCATGTGTTTTTAACTACATTGGTATAACGTTGTTCAAAAAATACAGTCTTTTTTTGATTGTTATAAATAACTTCCATTGTATTAGGAGTGCCGTCTCTCTGTCTAAAAAAATCAACAAAATTATAATCAAATGACGGAGGATAAAGTTTTGTTTTCTTTTCGAATTTCTCTCCGTTATCTAGATTCATATACGTCGTTAATGAAATTTTTCCTTCCTCATCAAGGGAATAGAGTTTTAATCTAATGGGAACACCACTTTGATTTTCCAATGTATAGTTATAGGTTACAGAATTGCCCGCTTCACAATTCATCAATAGTATTGCTGTACATATGGATAATAATAAATAAATATATTTTTTCATAAAAACGTTGTTTTACCAGTTTGCAAATAATTCATCTAGATAATTCGTTTGAATGGTAGTCAAAATTGTCAGATACAGTTTTTTCCTGATAGTTTATCGCTTCAGTATCTGATTTTTCACAACCAAATAGTGTAACAATAAACAGAATTGATAATAGGTGTTTTTTCATAAATAAAAAATTAATCAAATTTAAATTCAAGTGAATAATGATTTTATTACTTCATTTTTATTTACCATTAGTAAGGCGAATTAGGTAGTAAAAATAAGGTTAAAATTAATGTAAACTTAAGCTAATTGAACAGAACACCTATGTTGTTTTTGGTTAATTTTTAAAATTTTATATTTTATTCTTTTAAATTGTTGTGTTAAGTTATTTTTATTTAGTAAAAGTGAAGGGAGGATGAATTTGGAATATTGTTGTTCTCATTGGGAAGAAGCTTTTATAATGGACTTAGATTTATCAATAACCGTTGGAAAAAATGTAAAGACTCGAAGTGAATTAAATAGTCTTTCTCATTTGGAATTAGTGAGATTAATGTAGGGGAATATGGATACAACGAAAAGTTAAAGAATTGCTTAAGCCATAGGAAAACCTCGTGAAACGTTGGTTAAAATAGATCCAAAGGACTAGTACTTGAAAGGATGATTGAGGTTAATCTGAATGATAGTTTCGTGCTTTTTTTAAGTAATATTCAAAATCAGTAATGAAATTGTGAGTCTCTATTCCTGTTAGTTTCTTCATTCTATTCTGAGAGTAAAGGGTATGCATTAAAGATAGATCTTCATTTTTAGCTTCTGTTGTTTGTAGTGTATGACTCTACTTCCATTAAAATTTATTTTATTTAGTTGTATAAACAAAAAAGCCTGATTAAAAGAACAGCTATTAATCAGGCTTTAAAATAAGTTTCCTTATGAAGTGAATGGGCTATTTATTTCTTTTACGGAATGTTTCTAGCTTTTGCACTTAATGCTTAGGTATGAGATTTATCGCTTGTAATAAGCAACAATGCTCGCTTTAGCTAAAGTTTGATTCCAGAGGTTAAAGCCAACGATAGCTGGGTTTACCGTATCATCCAATCCAAGAGTGGCTGTTTTTAGCGCATAGACGGTAAGGATATAGTGATGAAATCCATGACCTTCAGGTGGACAGGGACCTCCAAAACCTTTAATTCCATAGTCTGTTATGCTTTGAATAGTGCCCTTTGGAGCTAAATTGAGGTTGATATTTCCAGCATTAGTTACTAGTTCATTTACGTTTGCTGGAATATCAAAAACAATCCAATGCCAAAATCCACTTCCTGTAGGAGCATCTGGATCGTACATCGTGATGGCAAAACTTTTTGTTCCTTCTGGTGCATTTTGCCAAGATAATTGAGGCGATTGATTATCTCCTGAACACCCAAAACCATTGAATTCGTGTCGCTGGGTTGCTTGTCCGCCAAGATCTTGACTCGTTAATGTAAATGTTTCTTGACCAAAAGCTATGGATGTAAAGATTAACGATAATATCCAAACTAAGTGTGCTTTTTTCATTTTATTGAGATTTAAAAGTTGAAGCAAATGTAGTTGGAACAGAGTCATCTAATTTTAGCTAAAAGATCAAAAACTGTTGCTAAAAGTTCAATTTTTTTGATGTTGTTTGGGCGTAGTTCCATATTTCGCCTTATAAGCTTGTATAAAACTGGATAAACTTTGATATCCTAACTCAAGGTAAATTTCAGAAGAGCTCTTTTGTTCCTGGTGGAGTAAGTAATAAGCATATTCCATCCTTTCATTTTGAAACCATTTCATTGGCGATACTGTATAGTGTTTTTCAAAATGTCTTTTAAAAGTGGAGGTACTCATGTTGCACAAGAAGGCTAAATCCTTTATTGACAATTTATTGAATTTATTGTTTTCTATTGTATGGATGAATTTTTGCGTTGTGTTATCCCCTTTTTGTAGTAATCCATGTAAAAAGTCATCCCCGTATTGTGCTATTAAATACAGTATAATTTCTTCTAGCTTCACTTCAAGTAATTGGTTTTGCAATTTTTGGGGAAGAGTAGAAATGTTTACTAAACTCTTTACAAATCCTTGAATAAATTCGTCATATCCAAAGGAGTGAATGGATTTATACGTTTTTTTTGGCACTAGATTAAACTCCGTCTTTTGAATAAATTTTGACAGTTGTTCCTTGGTAAAAAATAAGAGTATACTTTGGTACTGGTTATGAGCAGAAAGTTTTTCCGTCATTAAACAGTTCCCGGATCTCATGATGATAAATTTTGAAGAATCAAGGGTTAAAGACGAATGATCAAAAAAAACTTCTTTGGTTCCTTCTATCAAAAAGCTGAAGGTGTGTTGATTGAGGGTGATTTGTTGTTTGGTAATCGCTTGTGAACTCTGATAATTATAAACTTGTACGGCTTGCTTATTTTCTAATTTTAGTTCATCAGGGAGTATAATTTGTTTCATGAGATGGCTCTTAAACTTTTAGGGGTACCGTCAAATAGGAAGATAAGGTTAGGGGTCTTGTACGAAATCAAAATCTGCCATTTTAATTGATAGGGATAAAAGTAAACGTTTTTTTAGCTTAAGCTATAAATTATAGTACTAAGGATTCTACTTGAAAGATAAAAAAACAAGGTATACCTCGATAGGTCATTCTTTGTTTTTTTTCTGTAATTTTTTAATAATCTACTTTTGTATTGGTATTCTTGATAGTTGGTTTTTCAATAATAAAGAAGGCTTATTTTAGCTTTGGTATATAGATTTTATATATTCTTAATCGTATCTCTTACTCGGGTCCTATTAGGGTTTCTCATACAGTAATTTCACGTCTTCCTATGGTTTACAGTGAAGTAGTTACTTTTATGTAAAATTGATGTCTTATAATTAAAAAGCTGTTCTTCGAAACGGTTTTTTTTGATAATAGAGTTTTTTGTACGTATCATACTCTTAGGTGAGTAGAACTCCCCACGAAGGGTATCATAAAAGGGATTACCTCCGCTGCGCTCCGGTTTTCCCAGAGAGGATGTTTTTCACAAGAAAAACCACGCGCTCCTTGCATTCGCGCTCGTTTTTTTATTTGTACCCTCTTCTTAGGTGAGCGAGCTCCCCACGAGAGGGATACAAATAAAAAAACCAGTAGCCTACGCTACTGGTTTTTTCTTGCAGAGAGGAAGGGATTCGAACCCTCGATACGTTGCCGTATACACACTTTCCAGGCGTGCGCCTTCGACCACTCGGCCACCTCTCTTTATATTTATTAAACTTCCATTTCGCCGCAAATAGGCGTTTCGAAAGCCGTTTTAAAATCTTGAATATTCGGTTGTCCTAATAAGAACATCAATTTGGTAATCGCTGCTTCGGTTGTAATATCTTTTCCAGAGATAACCCCAATTTCTTTAAGGGCAGTACTGGTTTCATATTTCCCCATAATTACACTACCACTAGAACATTGCGTTACATTGATAATCTTTAAGCCTTTTTGGATGGCACGTTGTAGTGTTTCCAAAAACCAAGGCTCTGTAGGCGCATTGCCTGCACCATACGTCTCAAGGATGATTCCCTCTAAATTTGGAATGGCTAAAACCCCTTCCAAAACCAGTTGTTGAATCCCCGGAAACAAACGCAAGATCATCACATTGCGCGACATCTCCTTGTGTATAGTGAGCGGCAAAGATAATGGTTTTTGTACTAATAATGCATGGTTGATGCGCAAATTTACACCTGATTCTGCTAAATGTGAAACATTGGGAGAAGTAAAGGCATTAAATAATTCAGCACTGACCTTAGAGGTGCGGTTACCGCGGTATAATTTATACTCAAAATACAGGCATACCTCTTGAATGACAGGCAGGTTATTTTCCTGTAAAGCAGCAATTTGAATGGCTGTAATTAGATTCTCTTTCGCGTCTGTGCGCAAATCGCCAATAGGCAATTGAGATCCCGTTAAAATAACGGGCTTGTGAATATTTTCAAGCATAAAGCTCAAAGCCGAAGCCGAATATGACATCGTATCTGAACCATGCAGAATGACAAATCCATCAAAGCGATCGTAATTGTCCTCCACAATATTGGCCATCTGAACCCACAGGCTGGGCTGCATATCCGAAGAATCAATAGGCACTTCAAATGAAAGTGTTTCTATAGCACAATCCAACAAATGCAACTCGGGAATACGTTCTACCAATTGGTCAAAGTTAAAAGCACGCAAAGCGCCTGTTTTAAAGTCTTTAACCATACCGATTGTCCCACCTGTATAGATTAGTAAAATAGAAGGTTTATTGTTCATCTTGTAATTTCAGTTTATTGATTACAGGATTTGCATACATGGCTAAGAAGTTATCAACCACTTTTTGTTCTTGTTTATTGACTCTCAATTCCAGACGACGCTCAAACAATTGTTTTTCTTTTTCGCTGTATCGATCGGCGTATTTTGTTGTATTATGCATAATATCATACGCAATATAATTCGTTGGCCACAAATGGTAATTGGTAATGATTGAATGATCAATCACTTGAGCCAACGCTTGAAGTTGTTTGTTGGGTTTATCCGCTACGGCTTGAATTTGATCCAATTCGGTGTCAATTACATCACCTACATGAATGTGAATGCCTTTCTTTTGACCAATAATACCACTATATAGGTTGACGAAATCTTCATTCTTTTCCTTGATATAGGTCTCATTATTAGCAATAGCCAATAATTGCGGCATCTTTAAGGCATCTGTAGGGTCGTATTCATACGAAATAGATACAGGAACAATCTTCAATTGCTTGAAGTAGTCCATTAAATTTTCTTCCCCTGCATCCATACCTAGCATTTTTAATACACCAGGATGTGTAGCATCATTGCCATCTTTGGTACGACCTTCGCGTTGGGCAATCCATACCGAACGGTTTTGTTCAATAAGCAAATGATGGATGTATTCAGACATCAATCGAGAACTTTCTAAAAGCTCCCTTGGCGTCACTTTTCTGCGTACCAAGAAATTGCGGTTTACTTTAGCTAAAGCTAATAAAACCGATTTCTGGACCAAGTTATCTCCAACAGCAGAAGCTGTCATAATCATGCCGTTCTCTTTTAAGGTTACATTCAATAACGATGTATCCATAATAATGTCACGGTGATTAGATATATATAAATAAGCAGTATCTTTTTGTAATTTCTCAAAACCAGACGTTGAAAGTCCATTGGAACTTTTCTCTAAGATTCGACGAATAGAGTGGTAAGCAAATTCCTCTTGAAATTGCTGAATTGAAGTTACTTTACTCAAATCTTCCATCCATTCCTGTTCGGTTTTATTTGGAAAAGTAAAACCCATTAACGCTTTGACCATTGGATGTTTAGCGATTTTTTGTAAAACCTCATTTACCTCTTGATCTTGATAATGGCGTATTGAATCAAACTTAGACATTAGTGTTTTAAATATTTATGTAAACTGAAATGTTATGTTTCTATCTTTTACAATTAAATACCAAATATTGCTTTTGAATTGGCAGTCGTTTGGTTTGCAATTGTTTCTAATGGAAGAGCGTATATCTCCGCAAGCCGTTCGGCTATGTTTACAATATAAGCACTTTCATTTCTTTTACCCCGAAAAGGTACTGGTGCAAGATACGGAGAATCAGTTTCTAATACGATATGTTCTAACGGTATTTTACCTAAAAACTGATCTATCTTTCCATTTTTAAAGGTTGCTACGCCTCCAATTCCCAATTTTAAATTATAGCTAATCGCCTTTTGCGCCTGGTCTTCCGTTCCTGTGAAGCAGTGAAAAATACCCCAGAGTGCTTTGTCTTTTTCCAATTCTAAAACCTCAAATACTTCATCAAATGCATCTCTACAATGAATATTAATCGGTAAGTGATATTTTTTAGCTAATTGAATCTGGTGTTGAAAGGCCTCTTGTTGAATTGATAAAGTAGATTTGTCCCAATATAAATCGACGCCAATTTCTCCAACTGCATAATACTTCCGACGCGCTAATTCTTGCTCAACAAAAGCCAACTCCTGCTTATACGTTTCGGGTTTTACATCCGTAGGATGTAGTCCCATCATTAAGAAAATACTAGCAGGAAACAGCGCCTCCAAATCAAACATCGCCTGGGCGTAGCTTGAATCAATGGCGGGTATAAAAAAACGCGTAACTCCATTTGTTATTGCGCGATTTATTGTTTCTTTGCGATCTTCTGCAAATGCATCAGCGTAAAGATGTGTATGAGTATCGGTAAAAATCATGCTTTGGTAATATTCTACAAAGTAGTATCTTTCAAACTACAAAAGTACCTTATAAAAAGTATTAAAACTACACTTAATTGATGGAAAACTATAAAGATTGGTTAAAAAAAGAGCGCTATAGACAAATTCGCTTTAAAATAGCGCGAACAAACCACCTTTTTGTACGTGCAAAAGTAAATGGAGTATGGGGAGATTTTATCCTGGATACAGGGGCTTCGAATAGTTGTATTGATTTTCAATGCACCACTTACTTTGGTTTAAGGGCTTCAAATTCAGAGACAAAAGCTTCGGGAGCTGGGGCAAATGGTATGATTACTCAAGTGAGCCATAGCAATGATATCCAAATGGGGAGATGGAAAAAAAGCGATTTCAGTTTTGTGTTGTTGGATTTGAGTCATGTCAATACAGCACTAACCGAATACAAAACGAAAAATGTACATGGTATTATTGGGTCTGATGTTTTCGGATTAGGTCAAGCCATTCTCGACTATGGACAACAGACCCTGTATCTGAAGTAAAATAAATTTATTTCTTATAATATTCTTTGGCAACCAATTCAAGTTCTTCAAACCAGGCTGAACCGTATTTGCGTGTCAAAGGATCTTTTAGAAATTTGTAAACCGGAACCTCTAATTCTTTACCCAATGCACAAGCATCACTGCAAATATGCCATTTGTGGTAGTTGACTGCTGAAAAAGAAGAATACTCTTTAATGCGAATCGGATAGAGATGACAAGAAATCGGCTTTTTCCAATCGATTTTCTTTTCCAGATACGCTTTTTCGATTCCACATAAAGCCATACCCTTGTCATAAATTACATAGGCACATTCCCCACCGTGGATCAAAGGCGTTTCATATTCACCATCTTCTCCTATAATATAGGTCCCTTGTTGTTCAATAGCGGCAATTCCTTCAGGGCGTAAATAGGGTTTTACCGTTTCATAGATCTCATCTAAAATAACCGTTTCCCCTTCCTCAACCGGAGCACCTGCATCCCCATCAATGCAACATTGACCTTTACAAGCCGTAAGGTTGCAAACAAATTCTTTTTCTAAAATATCCTCTGATACTAAGGCTTGTCCGATTTGAAACATGGTAATTTATTTTTTTGAGTTCACAAAATTACAAATCTTTCGCGTAGGAATGATTTTTCCCTTCAATTCATCCGCTATTTTATAATGATACTAAATTGTTGAACGATATATAAAGACGGCTAAAAGGACGATTTAAGATGAAATAAAATAAAATAGGTCTTCTCAGAAGCGAAAAATAAACCCTAACAAAAAACTGAAAATGACGCGAAAAAGAGAGATATTTGAGGAATTTAGCGCGGATAAATGCACTTTTAGTGACTTTCTATTTCTTTCTTTGGCTGTTAAAATATGTATTTGGAATGTTAAAGCAGTATCTAGCTAGTTTTTATTTTGTACTTTCGAAGAATAGAATTAAAATCTTTTAAGAAATAATGAAAATATTCAGTTACATTATTATTGCATTTGTTGCTGCCTTAATTGTATTAAATATTACAATGCTTGATTTTAATAACTTATTTCAAGGTAACAGTTTAATAGCTATAATTGGTATTGTAGCACTTTTATGTGCAGTTTGTATTCTGTTGATTTACAGAACTTCAAAGTTAATTGACGAGAAAACAAAATAGATCAGAAATGTTGATTTATGATGTTTTAATTATTGGAGGAGGCGTTTCTGGCGTTTCTTGTGCCCAAATATTGGGGAGTGCTGCTAAAAAGACGTTCATGGAAGGAAAGTCAATCGGTATTTTTATGCACCAAAAAGCAAGTATGTTACAAGACGCACTTTTTAATAATGCATTTGGTATAAAACCGGGAACTTTAGGAAGTGATTTACTTAAACAAACCAAAGAAGATTTGACGATCTATTCTAACGTGACCCAATTGGAAGGTGAAAAGGTAAACAAAGTAGTGAGAAATCAAGACCATTTGTTTGTCATAGAAACCAATAAAGACCAATATTTGGCGCGTATGGTAGTTGTAGCGGTTAATTCAAGTGCTACATTTGCTATTGAAGGATTGATGGAGTATGTGGAACCTCACAAAAAATCAATACCTGCAAAGAATAGAATTCAATTGAAAAATATAGATCACTTTGTAGCCGAGGGGATTTATGTAGCAGGTACATTAGCGGGACACCGCAGTCAACTTGCTATCGCAGCTGGAAGTGGTGCTGCTGTTGCAACAGACATCTTGACCTTATGGAATGATGGGGTTGAAACACATAGCCATGACAGTATTAGAAAATAATAATATTAGATCATTTTAGTGCAAAAGGATATTCTTCGGAGTATCCTTTTTTTGTGGTGAATGGTGAGAGTTGAAGGATTACGGTCACATCACTCTTCATACATCACTCTTCACCATTTATAGTGAAGTTTAATTTATTTTTTAGCTAGATTCAAGAAAGAATGTTAAATTTGTTAGTATAAAATATAAAAAATTAAATATGGAACTGAGTTTTAATGGATTAAAGGAAAACTTTATCAACATCCTAAAAAATCACTATGCGGATTTTAATGGAAGAGTAAGAAGAAAAGACTATTGGTCATTTACATTAGTAAGTGTTATTATTTCAATCGTACTAGGAATTGTAGATTCAATACTAAGAAATTTAGGTATTGGTTTCTTAGGATATATATTCAGTTTAGCTGTATTACTACCTTCATTAGGACTTTTAGCACGTCGTTTACACGATACTGGAAAAAGTGGTTGGTGGATGTTACTTGGCTTAACGGGTATCGGAACTTTAGTAGTACTTTATTTTGCTTGTATCGAAGGAACAGCCGGTTCAAATGAATATGGATCTGATCCTAAAGCAGGAGAAAGATAGTTGATATTAACAGTGGACGTTTTACGGTTAACCGTAAAACGTTCACTGTAAACCAAATTATTCATAAACCAATCCGACATTGTCAATCCACAACTTACTATTTTCGTTGCCCGTATAAGCCCCACCATTACTCGATGAAAACTGAACAATAAGATGGGTGACTGGATCATTAGCATTGCCCCATCCTTCTTCTACTATTGGAGTCATTTTGCCTTTGCTATTGCGGGTATAATCTGTTAAATCTCCTGTTCGAAGTGCCATATCACTTTTATAGATGGCCTGATTTCTAATATCACCATACTGGATTTGAAGTTGGAAATTAGTATTCCATTCTTTTACCGTTTGTGCTAAGTTTAGCCAAGCTGTTCCTACGCGTTTGGCATGTACTTTTCCGTCTTTATCTTCCCATCGATTCTGCAATAAAATGCGAATCTCCGCTTTGTCCTTTTGGTTTAAGACTGTTCCTTTACCCATGCCGTTTACTCGACTTGAGGTGCCGCCTGTGGTTACTTTGTAATCAAATTGCAGCGCTTTCGGTTTTTTGGTAAAGGGAATGCCCGTTACGAGTTTGCTCTGTGGATTTTTTGTATCCGTTATCGGTTCGAGCATTTCTCCAAGAAAAATAGTTCCACTAGCTAATACATTGATATTAATTATTCCTAAGACCTTGACATGCTCGATTTTAGTTTCTAAACGTGCCGCAAAACCATTGCCTCTTTTTTCAGGAAAAACAGTTACACTTCCTTTGGTAATTCCACTTACCACTGCTAAAACAGAAGAAGTAGCCCAAGGAGAACGCGTATTCTTATAAGGTGCATTGTCTTTTAAGGTGTCTTTTGAATCATTAATAGCATATAAATAACGCATATTCCCTCCAATGAGGAGAGATTCTTTAATCTCTCGAACTTGCCATTGGTTCATATTGCCAAAAGGCAATAGTTCGAAACGCTCTTTTTGTGCCCAAAGACTTGTGGATAACAAAAAGCAAACCAGAAATGGTATCATTTGTAAATAAGTCTTCATACGTATTTAATTTTTTAAATTGAGTTTTTTAATTTGTTCAAAATCTTCCTTTTTCAGATTCATTTGTTGATAAGGAACAGCCAGATCATGATCGTTTAAGTACATCCGTGTACCTGCTTTAAACTGTTTATTGACCAGAGAATATTCGGGTTTCAAATACGAAGTTTGTATGCCAGCAGCATCTAATAAAGTATGAAAAATTACATGCGTACTGATTGGATCCATTTGATGTGCTTGAGCTGCCTGATATTGCTTGGGATAGGTAGCGATAAATGAATTCGAAAACCACATAAAAAAAGGAATGTGCAATTGATAATAGGAGGGAGTCGGTGAGGAATGTAAAAATAAACCTCGAGAATCATCAAATAAATCCTCCCCATGATCAGAGGTATAGAGCAGCATTGTAGCAGCATCGATTTGCTGTAAAGCCTGAATTGTAGCCGCTAAAAAATAATCCGTATACAAAATACTATTGTCATACGTATTTACTAATTGCTCCTTTTGTTTACGACTAACAGCGGTTAGATTATCGGGTGTAAATTTTTGATAAGCTTGAGGATATCGCTCTTTATAATTGAAATGAGAACCATAGCTGTGTAAAATAATAAATAAATTACCCGGTGTTTTATGGATTAGATCCGTCATCAAAGGAATTAAATCTTCATCTGGACGATTTACGGTTAATCTTGTTTTGGGATCCGTAGTTCGAATGGTTTGATACTGATCTGCTTCTTTCGTAAAATATTCAATAAATGAATTGTTTTCCGATTGATTGGACAAACAGATTGTTGCATAGCCGGCTTCTCTAAAGGCCTGAGCGATGCCTTTTCGCAAGTATATTTCATCGTAATTCGCCGCACTAACATCGGATAAAATCATCGATACACTTTTGTGTGTAGTATTCGATTGCGTTAAGGCATCTTTGTAAATAACAATATTTTCTTGGTTGGATAAAAGAGGATTAGTCGGTCGATCATACCCATAGAGCTGCCAATTATGCGCTCTACTCGTTTCTCCAACTACTAAAACAAAAATTTTACGGATGCTGTCTGTTGCTGTATCCGTGGCGTTAAAGGTAAAGTTTTTGGATGTTTCAGGATATGCTTTTACTTTTTTCCATTTATCAATAGCAAAATGTAGGTTGTAGTACGCATTGACAGGATAGACATCGATCGTAAAAGCAAATGCTTTTCGATTGTTGTTTAGCGCGCCGAAAGACAATACATAGGAACTGACTAAAAGAAGAATACCTATTTTAAGAGCGTTAGATCTAAAGGGCTTAGGTAGAAAAATCTTTCGCCTCCATTGGTGAACGGCCCCTATAAGCGTTGGAATATACAAGAGACAGACAAAGGCAATAGAAGGAAGTAAGCTGCCCAATAGTTCGGTAATTTCAGATGTATTGGTAGTCGCGACGTTCAAATACATATCAACGGCGATCACATCTTCTCCAAAAAGATAAAACAAAACAATCTGAAAAGCGTGAATAAATAAAACAGGAAATAAGAGAAGCTGTGTTCGCCCTAAATTCTTAAACAGTGAAAAAAGGAGGATATACAAACTCAAGGGAAATAAAAATACCGTTGCTTTTCCCATTAAATTTAAAGGTTGAAATAAAGCAAAATAAAAAGAAGGTACCATATTTGCAAATAAGCAAAGATAGAATAGCACGACGGCGCTTGTACTGAGTTTGCGCAATAGACTTTTTTGTTGTACTTCTTTGTTCATAAAAATAATCTTAAAAAGCTTCATTTATATTAAAATAGAAGCCACTTTGTCCTTTTGCAATTCCATAGTCAAAGCGGATATTCACGCGGTTTTTAAATTCCCATCGGTAACCAATACCGTAGGTTGGTAGAGCTTCTGACCAGGTAGCGTTTTTGAATTTATCAAAAATAGCACCGACCCCACCCCAAACGACAAAGCCATGGCGATTGTATATTTTTTGACGCAATTCAACTTGACTGTTTAGTTCTTTTCGATCGCGGTATTGCCCTATAAAATAACCGCGCATTTGTCTGGCACCACCAAGCTGAGCCATCCTATTCCAGGGAACATCCCCATTGTTGAAAATACCATTAAAATCAAAAGCTAAAACCGATTTAGGGGTTAGACGTTGAAAGTATCTTGCGGTAGTTTCAATGCTACTAAAATGAAGGTTGCTCCCCAAGGTTCTTGAAAAAAAAGTTTGTTGGTATTGCAAGAATATTCCCTTATCTGGATTGGGAATAAAATCTCTCGTATCGTAAGTGAAAATTAAGCCCCCACCAACCAAAGTTGTCGTAAGGTTTTCAAGAGGTTCAAATTCAATTCTTTCAAAATCACTTCCTTTTAGATTTTGAGCTGTAAAGGTAAGGCCAATATAACCATTTTGGATGACTTCCGCTAAAAAGTCTGCTTTGAGGGATAAGCGATATTCATTGTATTTTGAATAGTCATTAGACGCGCCTGCCTCATACCCAACCCCATAATACTTACTAGGCATATAGGTAAAGGATATATCCGAATTAATTCGGAATTTATCTTCCGGAAAAATGGTGTTGTTTTCTACGCCAATGGCAAAAAAGCCACTAGTTGTAATATTGGTATAAATAGATACATTGGAAGGCGATAGGTTTAGATTATCGGGATCAAGGCGATATAAACCAGAAGCAACGATTCCCAATCCCAACTTAGTATCTACAGAATAACTAGGCCCACCAATAAAAGACAAGTCAAATTTACTTTGAGATTTATCCTTTTTAGCTTCCTCAAAGTAATGAACAACCCGTTCAAAAAACTTTTTAGGTTCTAGCGTATCACTAGGTTTAGTTAGCTCTGTTTGTGCATACGAGCACAAGGTGCTAAAAAAAACTAGCAGTAAAACTAGATGATTTGTATTTTTCATGGTTTATGTAAAGTGTTTTTATGCTGTGTTTTTAGTGTTGTAAAGCAATTTTTATCTGGGCACAAATAACAATAGCTGCTAAGATAAAAATAAGTATAATCACGGTAAATTGGGCAAGGCTTATTTTTTGGTTGTGATAAGCCATCGCTTTTATATATAAGTAGGAAGGAATAAACAAAGCTAAGATTACGCCGGCAATTGCAGCATAACCTAGGGCAAGAATGAATCCTTCCGGATAAAATAAAGCAAAAAGCAAAGGAGGAATAAAGGTCAATAAGCCCGAGGTACTTGTTGTTATCCAGGCTTGTTTCTTTTGTTTGAATATATCCTTATAATAGTCAAAAAGACCAATACTTACCCCTAAAAAAGAAGTTCCCAAAGCAGTAGCAGCAAATAAACTAAACAAGGTTTCGATATGAACCGAATTTGACATTTCACGAATACTCAAAATAAGTCCTTTTAATTCTGAGTTTCCATTGAGAATCTGCATGAATCGCGTTTGATCGATACTGCCCAAAACCACAATCTGCCAAATCAAATAGATGACAAGAGGAAGTAAGCTACCCATAATAAAGGCAAGTTTTAATTGCTTTTTATTTCCACCGAGATAGTTTACTATGGTCGGAATACTGCCGTGAAAACCAAAAGAAGTAAAGATAGCGGGTATGGCTGTTAGGGTTATACTAAGTGATAGGGGGGGGGGTAATAAATTAGCCTGTTTGACAAAAGGGAATAATAAGGTTACGAGTAAAACTAAAAAAATAAGTTTAGCAATAAACAGGCCACGTGATAACCAATCCACCCATTGCGTACCAATGATGACGATTCCACTAAAAAGGAGTGAGAAAATTAAAATGGCGGTATGTGTATCGAAATTCGTATCCAACAAAAGATCAATATTCGCTTTCACAATTGTTCCTCCTCCCGACATATAGGCGGCCGTTAAACCATAAATCAAAAACATGAGACTAAAGCCTGCTAGTTTATTGATAAAAGAGCCCGTGTATTTTTTGGTTAACGTATTAAAACCAGCTGTCGGAGTATTGAAGTCATATATTTTGACCATCAGTAAAGCGGTATAGCACATAGCAAACCAAATAACAAACAGAAGTAAAGTGGTTCCCCAAAAACCAACACCTGCTGATGTTATTGGCATAGCAAGCATTCCTCCTCCAATACAAGAGCCTGCAATTAGTAAGATGCTACCGATCAATTTACTGTTCATACGTTTAAAATTTTGACGAGCTACAAAGATAAAAAGCTTTTAGGCTTATTCTTTTAATGGTAAGAGAATTTGTTGTGTGAAAAGGAGTTAATTGTTTAAAAACAGAAATTCTATAGATTAAAGATAACCCTTTTTTGAAAAGAGTTTGACTCGATTAATCTCTTTTTTACCTAGAAATTGTGCATTATCTGTTTTTTAAAATATAATCGACAGAAGTTACTTAAGGTATAGATGCGCTTGTGTCAAAAGCGGTAGTGGAGAGGCATACTCAACTTTTTATCTGTTTGTAACCCATGGATAAGGGATGAGAAGTCATTAAGTAGTTGGTATTGTCGGAAACAATACGATTTGTATTTTATAAATAAAAAGGGAATCAGTGAAAAGAGGGTTTTTATAAAATACATAAAATTTTGATAATCAATTTGATAGAATGAATAGGTTGTAAAAAAAATATAAAAATTACTTCTAACTAAATATTCTGTACTATATTTGTCTTACGATGAGTAGAAAAAAAATGATAGCAAGGATTTTATTAGTGGTAGCTTTTTTGTTTACCACTGTATTCCAATTAGTGCATAGCTATCAACATATTTCTGCCGCTGTTGCTTATGAACAGGAACATCGTACCCATGCACATTATATTGAAAAAAGAGGAAGTGATACAAGTAGTCAACTTACAGAAGATCACAGTCACTCTGACCATTGTTTTGCCTGTGATAGTATTCCTACTTCAGGATTAGTTCCTATTCAAATAGAATGGCAAAGTGTGGTTTACCAAACCATTCAAGAAGTACAAGAGGAGAAAATACTGTTATTTACTCCTTTATCTCACGTTTACTATTCCCTTCGCGCCCCTCCAGTTACGGTTTAATTCCTCGATTTTTAGTTCGTCAATCTATTGCATTGACCACTATTTCATTAATTAAAACGTATTGTATACTATGAGAATTCTATGTACATGGATTGCTCTGTTGTTCTCTTTCAGTATTTTTGCTCAGCAATATACGGTTTCAGGGAGAGTTTCGGATTACCATGGTGAAGCCTTAATTGGCGCTACCCTAACTATAGGAAATCAAGCCTTTATGACAGATGCTAAAGGAAGATTTCAAACCAAACCTATTGAAAAAGGTTTTTATCAATTAGTCGTTTCTTATCTTGGATTTGAAACATTGACTACCCAATTGGAGATTCAATCCAATCAAGAATTAGATTTACATGTAAAAGAGAGTTCAACGCTACTCGATCAGGTTGTCGTTGCTAGCCAGGCCAAACACAGTGTACAACATGTTGATAAAGTATCCAATCAGCAGTTAGTAGACAAATTTGCAGGTTCTTTAGCGAAAACACTAGAATCTGTAGCAGGTGTTAATGCCATGGATATAGGGGCAGGTGCATCCAAACCCGTTATTAGGGGATTGGGATTTAATCGCGTGGCTGTTACAGAAAATGGAGCTAAACAAGAAGGACAACAATGGGGAGCCGATCACGGCTTAGAAATTGATGCCTTTAGCACTGAAGAAGTGGAAGTCATCAAAGGCGTCGGTACTATTGAATATGGCAGTGATGCCATTGGAGGTGTAATTAAAATTAACAACGAAAAAATCCCACAAGTCCATTCCTTTGAGGGACGAACTCTTGTCTATGGCAAATCAGTAAATGATGCCGTAGGAGCCTCTGTTCAAGTAAAACAAAGAGGGGAACGCTTCTTTTATAAGTTAAAAGTGACAGGACAAGATTATGGAGATTATCGGGTTCCTATCAAACAGATTGATTACTTAAATACGATTATTCCCATCGAAGGAGGGCGTATGAAAAATACAGCCGGAAATAATTTAGCCCTATATGGACAAATAGGCTATGTAGATACTAAATTTAGAAACATACTAAGTATCAGTAATGTATATGATAAAAGTGGTTTCTTTCCTGGAGCACATGGTATACCTAATATTGCAGCTGTGCAAGAGGATGGCAACCACAGAAATATAGAATTACCCAATCAATCGGTGAACCACTTTAAGGTTACCAATACGGCAACTTGGGATTTTGATGCGAATCAAAAATTGATTGTATTACTTGCTTTTCAAAATAATAAGAGACAAGAAAATAGCTTGTTTCATACCCATTTTGCTAATCAAAGTCCACCAGAAAAAAATCCAAACCTAGAATTGGAGTTTGTCTTGAATACATTTGATGCGGCTGTAAAGTACGAGCATCTATTTACCAATGAACACAAATTAACCGTTGGCGTCCAACAAAATTATCAAAATAATACCATTGGCGGTTATGGATTTCTATTGCCTAAATTTAATAAAATAGGCGTAGGTGCATTTGGGATGTACGAGTATTTTGTCAATGAGCGCCTCACATGGGAAGCAGGTATCCGTGCAGACTATGCCAGTATAGAAGTGAAACCTTTTTACGATACAATTCTATATGATTATTTGATTGATAAAGGACAATCTTCTGCTGTTGCCTCGAATTACGCCCAACGCAGTGAAAAGCAAAATCGCAGTTTTAGTAGTTTCAATGGAATGATTGGCGCGAAGTACGATTGGACAGATCAACTTAATATCGGTGCAACAATAGGAACCAATTTCCGTTTCCCAACCGCTATTGAGTTAGCCTCAAATGGAGTACATCACGGAGCTTTTCGCCATGAGAAAGGAAACCCAGATTTAGATCCTGAAAAGGGAATTGCTTTTGACTTTAGAGCGACCTATCAAACCAAAACATTCAGTACTACTATAAGCCCATATGCGTATTATTTTACCAATTATATCTTTTTAAAACCTACGGGAACATTTTCTATTTTGCCAGATAGTGGACAAATTTATGAATACACCCAATCTAAAGCGTTAATCACGGGATTCGAATGGAAAGCGGAGCAACGTTTGTGGGATCGATTAACAGTAGAAGGGGTGTTTGAATTTATCTACAACAAACAGCTAGACAATGGTAAAACAGGAAATTATCCATTGCCTTTTTCAACCCCGGCTAACTTTTTTGGACAGGTGAGCTATACCCTTCCCAATTGGAGTGTTTTTCAAGATTCGGAAATTTTTATCAATGGAAAATGGTATGCGCAACAGAAGAGAATTGCACAAGGAGAAGAAATTACCCCAAGTTCACAAAGTTACGGTTTGGGAATTTCCTCGACGCTTCACGTAGGACGCGTGGAGGCAAAAGCAAGTTTGACAGCCACCAATATTTTTGATGCCAAAATATTGAACCACATGAGTTTTTACAGACCCTTGGGAATTCCAGAATTAGGAAGATCGATTCAGTTAATGCTACAAATTCCTTTTTAATGAAAAAAACTAACATAGGTGTTAGTAAGTATTTTGTTTTAAGTGTAATCTTTTTTATTCCGCTGATTAGCAATTTACTACACTATGTTGTTATTGAGCATGAATTTGGAAAGCGAACTCGTGGATTAGAATGGATTGATGGTAGTAAAGTACACTACTGTGATCAAGACTTATTCAAGATTCATCCAGCGGTTGAAGTACCTTGTATTTTTATTGAAATTGTCCCCCTATTTGTATACAGAAGCACTGTTTTAACAGCAAGTAAAATTGTAGAACAACAACCTAGTTTTTTTTATTTTAATCGGGGCCCACCGGGGCAAAGGGTAAACAAACTGGGAACAACACATTTTTACAAATAATACAAATCATTTTAAAATTTAAAACAATGAAAAAAATACAATATTTAGCTGTCGTTTCAATCGCAAGTTTATTCGCTTTTACCTCATGTTCAAGTGATGATAATACAGACACACAAAAGCCAGAAGTAAATTTAGTAGCCCCTGCAGAAGGAGCGAAGTTAGAAGCAGGAAAAGACATTCATTTTGATATGATTGTCTCTGACAATGAAGGCTTAGGTTCATACAATGTGGATATCCACAATAATTTTGATGGACATGACCATTCAGGAGAAAACCATACACATGCATTAAAAGCAATTGTAGAAACAAAACCTTTTACTTATAATAATACCTGGGATTTAGGTGGTGTTAAAAATGATAAGATTCACCATCATGAAATTATCATTGCTGAAAATGCAACCCCTGGGAAATATCATTTTGCTGTAAAAGTTTTAGATAAATCAGGGAACCAAACGATGGTATTTAGAAACATCGAAATCGTTCCTAGTGGTGAAGGTGATGGTGGAGACCACGATCACGACCACGACGATCACGACCACGCACATTAGTAGTCCGCCTTAATTGGTTTATATTTGTAGAAAGCAAGGTGTAATGCCTTGCTTTTGCATTAATTATTAATATATTTACTTTTAAAGAAACTTAAAACATAATTATTTTTATGAGAAAATCGCTTATGACACTTCTTGTAGCAACTTTGATTATTTCATGTAAAAATGAAGGGGCGAAAGAACAAGCCGTAGATATTCAATACCCTGAAACGAAAAAAGGTGAGGTAGTGGATACGTATTTTGGCGTTGAGGTAGCGGATCCTTATCGTTGGTTAGAAGACGACCGTTCGGATGAAACTGCAGCATGGGTAAAAGCACAGAATGAAGTAACGTATGGTTACTTAGCACAAATTCCATTTAGAGACCAATTGAAAAAACAAATGGAGGAAGCTTGGAATTATGAAAAAATTAGTGCTCCATTTAAAGAAGGGAAATACACGTATTTTTTCAAAAATGATGGGTTACAAAATCAATCGATTTTGTATCGTAAAGATGCTGCTGGAAAAGAAGAAGTATTTTTAGATCCTAATAAATTCTCTAAAGATGGTACAACCTCTTTAGGAAGTATAGATTTTTCTGAAGATGGAAGCAAAGCTGCTTATGCCATTTCTGAAGGAGGAAGCGACTGGAGAAAAGTTATCGTGATTGATACGGAAACGAAAGCAGTTATTGGAGATACTTTAGTAGATGTTAAGTTTAGTGGCGTTTCTTGGTTTAAGAATGAAGGATTTTACTATTCAAGCTATGATAAACCAGAAGGAAGTGAATTATCTGCCAAAACGGATCAACATAAATTGTATTACCATAAATTAGGTACTACTCAAAAAGAAGATGCTCTTATTTTTGGTGCAGCTCAAAAGAGAAGATATGTAGGCGGGTCTGTAACCGGAGATAATCAATATTTGGTGATTTCTGCTGCTACTTCTACGTATGGAAATGAATTGTATATCAAAGATCTTACAAAAGCGAATAGCCCTATTGTAACGCTAGTTAACAATTTTGACAGTAGTAACAGTGTGTTGGATAGCAAAGACGGTAAATTGTATATTGTAACAGATTTTAATGCACCTAATTCACGTGTGGTAATGGTAGATGCTACTAAACCACAACAAGCAAATTGGGCTAATTTCATTGCAGAAACAGAAAATGTACTATCCCCAACCAAAGGCGGTGGGTATATTTTTGCTAGCTATTTGAAAGATGCGGTTTCTATGGTTAAACAATACGATTACACTGGAAAAGAAGTAAGAACGATCGAATTACCAGGTATTGGAACAGCGAGTGGATTTGATGGTAAAAAAGAAGAGACAACGTTGTATTATTCATTTACAAACTACATTACACCAGGAACAATTTATGCTTTAGATGTGACCAATGGTGCTTCTAAAGTATATGAACAACCGAAAGTAAAGTTTGATTCTTCTCAATATGAATCAAAACAAGTATTTTATACTTCTAAGGATGGAACAAAAGTACCGATGATCATTACTTATAAAAAAGGCATTGAGCTGAATGGTAAAAATCCAACGATGTTATATGCTTACGGAGGTTTCAACATTAGCTTAACGCCTTCTTTTAGTATTGCTAATGCCATTTGGTTAGAAAATGGAGGTGTATATGCGGTACCAAATTTAAGAGGGGGTGGCGAATATGGAAAAGCTTGGCACGTAGCAGGAACAAAAATGCAAAAACAAAATGTATTTGATGATTTCATTGCTGCAGCTCAATACTTAATTGACAATAAATATACCTCATCTGATTTCTTAGCTATTCGCGGAGGATCAAATGGAGGATTATTGGTTGGAGCTACGATGACACAGCGTCCAGATTTAATGAAAGTTGCTTTACCTGCAGTTGGTGTATTAGATATGTTGCGTTATCATACGTTTACAGCTGGTGCTGGTTGGGCTTATGATTATGGAACAGCTGAAGATAGCAAAGAGATGTTTGACTACTTAAAAGGATATTCTCCTTTGCACAATGTAAAAGCAGAAGCCTATCCTGCTACGATGGTGACAACGGGAGATCATGATGATCGCGTTGTACCTGCACATAGTTTTAAATTCGCTGCAGAATTACAAGCGAAAAACAACGGAAATAACCCAATGTTGATTCGCATTGAAACCAATGCCGGACATGGTGCAGGTAAATCAATCGCGCAACAAATTCAAGAGAACGTCGACTTACAAGCATTCACTTTGTATAGTATGGGAATAAAGAAATTGAAATAAATATTGAATTGAAAATAAAAAAGCTTGAGTCTAACTCAAGCTTTTTTTTTATTGTGTAAATCATATATTTCAGAAAATTCACCCATAACCCATCACCATCACTTCACCATTTTATAATCTTTAATACCTGCATTAATTTCGGCATTAATATCGTTTTGTGCGGGAGGAATTGGACAGGAGAATTTAGGATTATACACACAATAGGGATTATAAGCTAAATTAAAGTTTAAGATAATCATTTCTCCTTCGGGAATTTCTAAATCAATATAGCGACCCCCTCCATAAGTACTAACGCCTGAAGTTAGATCTGTAAAAGGTAGAAATAGATGTTTTTCGTATTCTTTTTGATTGCGTAAATTAATATCTTGAAAAAGGGCAAGGGTATGTTGTTTTCCATTTAGGGAAAAGGTAGCTTCCCCATATTTGACATAAATGGGTTTGCGTTCCGTTGTTGTTGGCATTTCAAAAGGCACTTCATCGGGGGTACGAGTGAAGGTTGCCTCAATAATAAAACGCTCATTGACGGGAAAAAAATCCAGGCCTTTAAATTTTTTCAAAGCATCAGGTACTAGTGGTGAGGTTTCTTTAGCAGCAAATTCTTTGTTTAAGCTTTTTTGAAATATTAGGGCTTTGTCTTTTTCAGTTTTGGGGGCTGTGCAGGCGAGCTGTACTAAAAGTATAGCACCGAGCATAATTAATCGTTTCATTATTTTTTATCTTGTTCTGGGTTGCCGTAAAAATAACAAAAAAGGTTTGCCTTTTAAAGACAAACCTTTATTATAATAAAAGAATGGAGATTACTTGATATGTGATCGTAACATCCAAGCTGCTTCTTCGTGTTTTTCCATCAGACCCGTTAGGAAATCTGCGGTACCTTGATCGTGTAAAGCATCAATGGCATCAATGTTTTCTCTCAAGAAAATAATAATCGCTTCATGATCCTTGCATAAGTCTTTAATCCAAGATGCACTGTCATTACTTTCATTATCTCTTGTTTCTGTTAAATGCGTTAAAGCGAGGTATTCTTTTAATGTACTAGGTGCATAATGCCCTAAATGGCGAATGCGCTCCGCTACCTCGTCAATATATTCTTCAATAGCTTCATATTGGGATTGAAAAAATAGATGCATGGAATGAAAATCGATACCTTCTACGTTGTAATGTGCTTTTCTAGTTTTTGTAAAAAGTACAAATTCATCTGCAAGTAATTTAGCAAGTGTATCGGTTATTTTTTGTCTTGACTCGTCTTTTAGACCAATGTTTGTTTTCATAGTATTTGATTTTTAGTTGTTTACAAATTACGAAAAAAAGAAGAGAAAACCATGGAGTTAAATAATAAATAAAAGATAAAATATTATTTTTTCTGATTCTTTATAAGAATCCGTTGGTATGGGACATAAAAAAAGGACCTGTTTCCAGGTCCTTTTTCTTGTTATTTTTTCAATTTATCAGCGGCATTTTCTAAACCTTTTTGGGCTTCTTTTGCAGCTTCATTTACTTTTTCTTTTGTTTTGTCCGCTTTATCTTTCGCGTCGTCTTTTACCTCATTGATTTTGTCTTTGGCTTCGTCTAAGGAGTTTTCAGCATCTTTTTTCAATTCATCTGCTTTCTCTCCCATTTTGTTTACCACTTCTTCTGTTTTGTTTTTTGTGGTTTCCCAAGCTTTTTGAGCATCATCTAAGGTTTTTCTAGCTGCCGCTTCTGCTGCTTTGTCTCCGCTTTTTACGGCTTCTTCAAGCGCTTGTTTGGCTTCTTCATACTTAACCTCAGCTTCAGATTTTCCTTCTGATAATTCTGTCGCTATTGTTTCATTTTCGATAGCTTCAGATTTGTTGTCTTTACAAGCTGTAGCGAATAATAATCCACCAATAGCTAATGATAATACAATTTTTTTCATAACAAACTAATTTGAGTTTGACTACAAGTTATGAAAAATCTAGTTTATATGAAAATAATTGATTGAAAAGGTGAATTTTTTTTATTTCTTTTTCGATTTTTTCAAATCCAAAGGACCATACCCATTGATGTATCGCGCAATTGTCTGTTTGCGTTTACTGACATAAGGCCCAGATTTTATAGGGTTGTATTTTCGAGGATTCGGTAGGATTACTGCAATTCCTGCTGCTTCATGTGGGGTTAGCTTAGCGGCACTCTTTTTATACCAGTGTTGCGCAGCTGCTTCAGCCCCATAAACGCCATTGCCCATTTCAATACTATTGAGATAGACTTCCAATATGCGTTCTTTGGACCATAAAAATTCAATTAAAACAGTAAAATAGGCTTCAAATCCTTTTCGAATATAACTTCGTCCTGGCCATAGAAACACATTCTTGGCCGTTTGTTGAGAAATGGTACTCCCCCCTTTGATTTTTCTTCCCTTCTCGTTGTTCTTCATCGCCTTTTCAATGGCTTTAAAATCAAAACCACTGTGACTTAAAAAGTGTCCATCTTCACTGACGATGACTGCTTTTTGTAAGTTGGGACTAATTTTGTCCAACGATACCCAATCGTGTTCCAAAGTAAAGGATTTGCCTTCCTTTTTTTGCTCGTATAACCTTATAAACATCAACGGTGTGTAAGGAATCGGAACAAAACGGAATACAATAACAGAAAGGATGCTTATAGCAAAGAACCACAAAATAAGCCTTAGAAGAAGACGTAGAAGTTTGCGAACCATAGATTTATAACATATGAAAACTTTTGCAAAGGTAGTAACATATTGTGAATTGCAATCTGTAGTAAGAAAAAAAAATGCAATAAAAAAGCTACCCGATTGAGATAGCTTTTATTGGTGTTTTATACGGGGTTTGTCGTCCATAAAGAGGCTGTTTTTAACATCGCTCTTCGCGGTAATTTTAACGCTGCTACGATTAATTCTGCAAAATCTTCAGGTTGCAAGATGTGATCTGGATTTCCATCTGTTAAACCTAATTCAATAGACATATCCGATGCAATCGTACTTGGCGTTAAGGTACAAACGCGAATGTTGTTTTTACGCACTTCTTTCATCAGGGATTCGGATAAACCGATAACCGCAAATTTTGAAGCAGAATAAGCGGACGTTGTAGGATTTCCATTTAATCCAGCGGTAGAAGCAACATTGAAAATGTCGCCTTCATTTTGATCGATTAAATGCGGCAATACTTCACGGGTTACATTGTAAACCCCCATTACATTGGTTAGGAGGATTTCTTCCCAACGCTCAGCGGGCATGTCTACAAATTTCCCAAATTCTGAAATACCAGCATTGTTGACTAAGATATCAATCCCGCCTAGAAAAGCAATGACTTTGGCAATTTCTGATCGAACCGCTTCTTTATCTACCACATCAAATTGTGCATACGTAGCTTTTACGCCTAAGTTTATAAGTTCTTCAACGGTTTGTTTTAAACGCGCTTCATTTCTACCTGTTATAGCAACATTGATTCCTTCTTTAGCAAAGGCCAGTGCAGTTGCTTTTCCTAAACCTCTTCCACCACCTGTGATGATGGCATTTTTTCCTTTTAGTGTATGCATAGCTTTTTATTTTTTAGTAATTAATTTGTTTCGATGGTGCGTTCAATAGCATTCCATAAGCCATACCTCTTTTGTAAAGCTTCTTTGGATATGTGAACTACTTCTTGCCATTTCTGGTCATCAGAACCGCAAAGTTCTGTAATCATTTGCATCGCCATAGGGCCGTGTTCATCTCCATCTAATTCAATATGTCTTTCAAAATAATAAATTAATTTTGACAAATCTGTTGCTGGAAAGTTAAGTTGAAAACCTTGGAGTATTTCGGTGAACATCGCTGGAATTAAATCTTCACGACCAAACGTAAATGCTGCAGCAATTTCATGCGGTTTACCTTGTGCAATAACCTCAAAGGTAAAGGTTAAAAAGGCTTTGATTTCTGGCTCTACCTGTAAGGCTGTAAGGGCTTCGTTAAGGTCACTTCCTGTTTGTAAATGACCAATGAACGTTTCTATTGTATTTACATCTGCTTTGGCGCTTAGCATGGCATCAATATACATTTCGAAGTGGCTCAAACGCTGTCCATCCAACGCTAAGTCAGATTCTTCCGCTAATACAATCTCATTGATTAAATAACGCGTTTGAGGATAAGGAGAAGCAAACCAGGGTACTGTAGTGCAGGTTAATTTTTGCTGCAAAGCCTTTAATAAAGACATAAAATCCCAAACCGCATATACATGGCCTTCCATGAATTTTTGCAAGTGTGTAATTGTCGTAATTTTTTGATATAAAGGATGTTCTAGTAGCGTTTGGCGCTCAGTTGTAATCAGTTGATTGACGGTTTGAATATTCATAAGGAGTAAAGATTTATACAAAAGTAAAAAAGCTTCTCGGTTAGGAGAAGCTCTTTATATAAAGTTTATCTATTTAAGAATAGATTATTATTTAAATGCAGGGAAACCTGTTACATCCATACCTGTAATTAACAAGTGGATATCATGTGTACCTTCATAGGTTACTACTGATTCAAGGTTCATCATGTGACGCATAATTGAATACTCACCTGTGATTCCCATACCACCTAACATTTGACGTGCATCACGAGCAATTTCTAAAGCCATGGCAACGTTGTTGCGTTTTGCCATAGAAATTTGAGCAGTTGTAGCTCTTCCTTCATTTCTCAAAACACCTAAACGCCAAGTTAATAGTTGTGCTTTCGTGATTTCAGTAATCATTTCAGCTAATTTCTTTTGTTGCAATTGAGTAGCTCCAATCGGTTTGTCAAATTGGATACGCTCTTTTGAATATCTCAAAGCGGTATCATAACAATCCATAGCAGCACCAATAGCACCCCAAGCAATACCATAACGAGCAGAATCTAAACAGCCTAGTGGCGCTCCTAATCCTGATTTGTTTGGCAATAAATTTTCTTTTGGAACTTTTACATTGTCAAAAATAAGCTCTCCTGTTGCAGAAGCTCTCAAGGACCATTTGTTATGTGTTTCTGGAGTTGTGAAACCTTCCATTCCTCTTTCTACGATTAATCCGTGAATTCGTCCTTCTTCGTTTTTCGCCCAAACAACTGCAATATCAGCGAAAGGGGCATTTGAAATCCACATTTTTGCTCCATTCAATACATAATGATCACCCATATCTTTAAAATTGGTAATCATTCCACTTGGATTTGAACCGTGATCAGGTTCTGTTAAACCAAAACAACCAATCATTTCACCAGTTGCCAATTTTGGTAAGTATTTATTGCGTTGTTCTTCGTTACCGTATTTCCATATTGGATACATAACTAAAGAAGACTGTACAGATGAAGTTGAACGTACACCTGAATCACCTCTTTCAATTTCTTGCATGATTAAACCATATGAAATTTGGTCTAACCCTGCTCCGCCGTATTCTGTTGGAATATAAGGACCAAATCCTCCAATTTCAGCTAATCCACTGATAATTTGTTTTGGGAATTCTGCTTTTTGAGCATATTCCTCAATAATTGGAGATACTTCTCTTTTAACCCATGCTCTCGCAGCATCGCGAATTAATTTATGCTCTTCGGTAAGTAAATCATCTAAAAGATAGTAATCCGGTGCCTGAAATAAATCTGGTTTCATATATTCTTAAGTTTATCAGTTGTGACAACAAAAATAAGTAATATTTAGATATGTGCAATTTTTGCAGGTGAAACTATAAGTAAATTGCTGTTAATTTACGCCTTAACGGCAAAGTATAGCTATAAACTATACAGTTAGGTGATAACGAACCGAACGACCTGCGCCACTTAGGACAAGAATGCCTTTTTCTACGAGATCTTGTAAATCTCTCGTTGCCGTCGCTTTTGATGTTTTTGTTAGGGACATGTATTTTTTGGCAGACATACCCCCTTCAAAATGCTCAAGCCCTAGGTCAAACATTTTAAGGATGACTTTGTGTTGGCGCTCGTTGAGTTGAGCGGTATGTAGATCCAAAAAGTGAGTTTTATTGACAATAAGGTGAATGGTCTGCTTGGCTTGTTGCTGTGCCTCTACAAGAATATGACTAAAATAAATAATCCACGCGGTAAGGTCGAGGGATTTTTGAGCTTCTTTTAAGGCTAAATAATAGGTTTTTTTATCTTTTTCAATCGTTTTGGACAAACTTAATACCAGGGGGAATTGAAGAGATTCAGCTAAGCATTTTTCAGCCAAAGCACGCCCAATTCGCCCGTTGCCATCCTCAAAAGGATGAATAGATTCAAAGTACAAATGACTAATAGCTGTTTTAATTAAAGCATTTTTAAAATCTAGCGGAGCTACCTTATAGTGAGTATACCAGTCAATGAAATGCTCCATCTCTTTCGGGACTTGACCCGAAGGGGGGGCTTCATAATGTACAAGCTCCCTTCCGTATGATCCTGATATAATTTGCATTGGATCTGTTCCTTCTCGGTAAAAACCAGAACGGACGGTAAAGGATTGAGCAAATAAAATTTGATGCCAAGTTTGAAGCAAGTCTTCTGATAGTGGTATGTGGTAACTAGCGCGAACTTCGACCATTAATTCACTTACTCCTTCAGCGCGTTTATCAAAAATTAAATGTTTGGGAACGGCTAGCCCAATTTTGTTTTTTATCGAGGATAGAATGTCTCGACGACTGTAGTATTCTCCTTCAATTTCAGATGTTTTCATTGCCTCATCTAGCATAAATTGAAGCAGCGTTTCTTGTTTAACGTCCTCTTTTAGGGTATCAAGAATGCCTTTTACTTCTCCAAATGCCAATGTAAAAGTCGACACAGCAGCATCTAGGGCAGTAGTATCATAACTGAAGTTGGGCCAGTTTTTATGTTGCCAATTGTAATTCATGAGCCGAATAATGGAGTTAATCGGCTCAAATATACGAAAAAAATGAGCCGATTAAACGCGCTAATCGGCTCATTTTTTTATAATAGGTTGATTTATAGGGTGTAGCTTATGAATGTGCTTGGCCTATTATTCATTACTTATTTTTCTGTTTTCTGCGTTTCAGTCTGCGTCTCACGAAGAATAAAACACCAACTGTGATCAAAATAAACGGCCAGATATAGAACAATCCTAAGGTAAATGAAACCAGGTTCTGCCATCCTTCCGCAAAAGCCGTTGACAACTCAAAGCCAAAAGAAGTGGTTGATTCCCCTTTTTCATGGAAGGTAATCGATAAGGTACTAAATGAAATACTGTTTTTCAAGTAGTTTAACCTTCCTTCATAGGATTCAATATCCGAACGAAGAGATTCAATTTCTCTTTCTATAGCGAGAATTTCTTCTATTTTATTCGCTCTCGTTAAAAGTGCTTTATAGCGATTTTCTAATTCTTTTTTAGTATTTAGGCGCGATTCAACATCGATATATTCTTCTGTTACATCTAAAGCTTTGATTTCTTTGGCCTCTATATTACTAGCTTGACTCGATACGGTTGCAAGTAAGGTGTCAAAGTTTTCAGCGGGTATTCGAAGGGTTAAGGTATGTACCGTTCGACCCCCATAGGTATCCGTATTGTCTTGAGAGATATATCCTTTGTATTGGGCAACGGTTTCCGTGATTTTTTTTCTTGTTTCGACCGCATTGCCAGTCTCAAAGCGAATCGTTCCCTCTCGAATTATTTTGCGCTCTACAGTTTGTGCGTTTTCTAGATTTTTAGCAGGGGCTGTAGTAGGAGCCATTTCATCAAAAGCTAGACTGGCCTCGTGATTTGTTTTTTGATTACATGCCGATAGGGTTACCAGGAGAGACAAGGCAATAATCAGACGGGAAATCGTTTTTTTCATAGTTTCTTTTTTAGCAAATTTCATCTAGTTCTTAAACTAGAAAACTAGTTTAGATACACAAAGTAAAGGTATAAAAAAAGAGAGAGAAAAGAAGAAGCTTCAGTACTACTAAAAATAGTGATTTTGGTTTCGAAAGGCGAAAGACAGAAATAGGTCTCCGGTTTTGTTAATTGAAATTTCAATAGAATAGGTTAAATTGCGAATGTGTTTTTAATAATTTAAGTAAACGTTATGTTTAAGAAAATAGGATTACTTTCTTTCTTATTGGTGTCCCTTACTGTTTTTGCCCAAGAGAAATTGCACATCAAAGGAAAAATCGCAGGAATCTCAAATGAGGCAAAATGGACCCTTATAGCGGGAGATCAAGAAAAAGAATTTCAAGCCAAAGACGGTATTTTTGAGGTAGAGTTGCAAGTAGTAGATGCTCCACAAGTGGTTTATTTATATGTCGATGAGGCTGAGGATTCTAAATATACAAGTTTTTATTTAGGTAATGAATCGGTGCGTATTGAAGGTTCCATCGAACAATTCCCGCATAGGATTCAGGCCTTAGATTCGAAATATGACGGGCTGCGATATGAGCATCAATTGATCAATAAAGACTTAAGTGATTTGATGGATACGTATCAAAATGAGCTAATGCAACTTTTGGAGGATGGGGTAGATAGAGATAGTCTTTTTAAGGTTTTTTACAATGAGGTTGAACCTGTGGGCAAAATGAAGCAGGTTGTTGATCAACAAGCAGAACGAGATTTTATATTTGTAAAAGAACACCTTAATACAGATTATGGGCGTTCGATGTTGCAGTATACTACAGCTAAATTGACGGATGAGCAAATGAGGGAATTGTTGCAATTGGTCGATCCCCAGTTTGAAAACACAACAGAAGTACAATTTTTAAAAACCTTACAGGAATATAAAGAATTGAAAATTGGTGATGCGTATTACAACTTTAGTGCTTTGAATAAGCAAGGGAAATCGGTAGAGTTTAGTGATTTTTTCAATGGAAAATACGTGTTATTAGATTTTTCGACCATGCATTGTGGCTATTGTCAAAAGGCAGCTCCTAAAACAGCAAAATTGGCGGAAGAGCTCAAAGATAAAGTCACCTATGTTACGTATTATGTAGATAGTAGACTTGATACCATGGATATGTACTATGAACTGAAGGGAAATCAAGGGATTTTGCTCTGGAATAAAAAGGGCAGATTAGATACCGTTTTGGCGAAATATAGGAATACAGGTACACCCAATTATGTTTTATTTGACCCTCAAGGAAAGGTAAAGAATATCCAAGTGGGATATTCAGAAGATATGGAAGAGGATATCAAAGCCTGGTTAGAATAATAGAAAATGTCCTTCAATCGAAGGACATTTTCATTTTGAAATTTAGAATAAAACAACAACTATAAAGTGGCTTGAGTAATTATTTTTTTGATTGTATCCGCTTTCCCCATGGAGTAATAGTGCACAATAGGCATATCTGCTTGAATTAACTCTTTGGTTTGTTCCGCACACCAGGCCATGCCAATTTCTTTTATTTCTTGGTTATTTTTGGCTTTGAGTACCTCGTTGACTAAGGCATCAGGCAAGTCAACATTAAAGCGTTGAGGGATGATACTCAATTGATTTAAAGATACCAACGGTTTTAACCCAGGAATGATAGGTACAGTAATGCCAATTGCCCTGCATTTTTCGACAAATTCAAAGAATTTCGCATTGTCAAAAAATAGCTGTGTAATGATGTAGGATGCTCCTTGGTCAATTTTCTGTTTGAGGTATTTTAAATCGGTATCTAAATTAGGGGCTTCCATGTGTTTTTCGGGATAGCCCGCTACGCCAATACAGAAATTCGTTTGATTGCTGTTTTCCAATTCGGGATCGAGGTATTTCCCTCGATTTAAATCGGAGATTTGTGTTACTAATTCCGAAGCATATTTATTTCCCTTGGACTCTGCTTTAAAATACGTTTCGTTTTTAACAGCATCCCCACGCAGAGCAACCACATTGTCAATGCCCAAGAAATCTAAATCAATCAAGAAATTTTCTGTATCCTCTTTGGAGAAACCACCACATAAAATATGCGGAATAGCATCTATTTTAAACTTGCTTTGAATCGCGGAGCAAATACCCACCGTTCCTGGGCGTTTGCGAACGACTCTTTTTTCCCATAAATCATTGCTCGCTGCTTTGTATTCATATTCTTCGCGATGATAGGTAACATCAATAAAAGGAGGTTCAAACTCCAATAAAGGTTCAATAGAATCAAAAATTGCTTGGATGTTTTGCCCTTTCAAAGGCGGTAAAATCTCAAAGGAAAATTGAGTTTTCCCTTTTGCTTTTTGGATATGTTCAGTTACTTTCATGCTTCTTTTTTAGAGGGTGTTTTTTGTTGAGCTAAATTGGGTGCTAACCAACGTTCAGCTTCTTCAATTGTAATTTTTCTTCGTTGCGCATAGCTCTCGAGTTGATCCTGTTCTATTTTGCCCAAGCCAAAATAGCGACTTTCTCGATGGGCAAAATAATAACCCGAAACCGCAGCCGTTGGAAACATGGCATAACTTTCGGTTAGGGTAACGCCGATGTTTTTTTCTACCTCTAGTAGTTTCCAGATGGTTCCTTTTTCAAGGTGATCGGGGCAAGCAGGATACCCTGGAGCTGGTCGTATACCCATATAAGTCTCACGGATTAGTTCCTCGTTATTTAAGGTTTCTCCAGAGGCATAACCCCAAAGCTCTGTACGCACTTTATGGTGCAAATATTCTGCAAAGGCTTCTGCTAATCGATCGGCAAGCGCTTTGACCATAATGGCATTATAATCGTCGAGTTGCGCTTCGTAGGCTTTGGCTTTTTCTTCCACGCCAAATCCAGTGGTTACACAAAATAGCCCAACATAATCCCGTTTGTTTGTTTCTTTGGGCGCAATAAAATCGGCAAGCGCAATATTGGAAGCTCTGCTATTTTTTACGGCTTGTTGGCGCAAAGTCAATACATGATCTAGCACTTGTCCTTCGGCATCATAGATTTCAATATCGTCATCATTGACTTGATTCGCTGGAAAAATACCTAGGATTCCCCGAGCTTCAAACCACGATTCCTCAATAATGCGATCTAACAGCTGGAGGGCATCCTCATAAACCTGAGTCGCTGTTTCCCCAACAATTTCATCTGTTAATAGTTGGGGAAATTTGCCAAATAATTGCCAGGAACGAAAAAAGGGCGACCAATCAATGAAGGCTAGTAATTCATAAAGTTCAACGGAAATAATTTTTGTTCCAATGAAATTGGGCTTTTGAATTTCCTCTTCTTTCCAATTAATCTTTACTTTGTTTTTGCGTGCTTCTGCCAAAGAGAGGTAGTTTTTGTCTCTTGCTCTGCCTAAATAGTCCGTCCTTAATTGGTTATATTCATCTTTAATGGCTTGTTGGTATTGTGTTTTGGTCTCTTTTTTCAAGAGTGAACTCACTGTCGTTACCGAACGGGAGGCATCATGTACATGGACGACACAATGGTCGTATTCGGGAGCGATTTTTACCGCTGTATGCACACGCGATGTGGTTGCACCACCAATCATAACGGGAATGGTAGCGTTTATTTTTTGCAATTCCTTTGCCAAATGGACCATCTCATCCAAAGAAGGTGTGATTAACCCACTGAGGCCAATGATGTCTACTTGTTCCTTTAAGGCCGTTTCGATGATCTTTTCGGGAGCAACCATCACCCCTAAATCAACAATTTCGTAATTGTTACAGGCCAGTACGACCGAAACAATATTTTTGCCGATGTCATGGACATCCCCACGAACCGTTGCCATCAGTATTTTGCCCGCATTTCCCGTAGAGGCAGTGGCATTTAATCGCTTGCTTTCTTCAATATAGGGTAGCAGGTAAGCCACGGCTTTTTTCATGACTCGAGCGGATTTAACCACTTGAGGTAAAAACATTTTGCCTGCGCCAAATAAATCGCCTACTACATTCATCCCATTCATCAAATACTCTTCAATGACTTGAATTGGTTGAGTTACACTTAAGCGCGCTTCTTCTGCATCTTCATGAATATGCGTTTCAATTCCCTTTACCAGAGAATGGGTCAACCGGTCTTGAATCGAACCTGAGCGCCACATTTCAATCTTAACCACTTGGGAAGATTCATCGGTGTCGTTGATCAAGGTTTCTGCATGATCCAATAGGCGTTCAGTAGCATCTACGCGGCGATTTAACAGCACATCCTCAACGTATTCCAACAGGGTAGGGTCTACTTCGTCATACACTTCCAGCATTTCAGGGTTTACGATGCCCATATTCATGCCCTGTTGAATGGCATGATAAAGGAAAGCTGCATGCATGGCCTCTCTAACCTTATTGTTGCCGCGAAAGGAAAACGAAACATTGCTTACGCCACCACTTACATTGGCATACGGCAAGTGAGTTCTAATCCATTTCGTGGCTCTAAAAAAATCAAGGGCATTGTTGTTGTGTTCCTCCATGCCCGTGGCTACTGGAAATATATTGGGATCAAAGATGATGTCTTGAGGTGCAAACCCTACGTGATGAACCAATATTTCATACGAACGTTGACAGATTTCAATACGTCTTTCATAGGAATCTGCTTGTCCTTTTTCGTCAAACGCCATAATTACCGCTGCTGCTCCATAGCGTTTAATCAAATGAGCTTGGGCGATGAATTTAGCTTCGCCTTCTTTTAAACTGATGGAGTTTACGATGCCTTTTCCCTGTACCACACGCAAGCCTGCTTCAATAATCTCCCATTTAGAACTGTCAATCATGATTGGGATTTTGGCGATGTCGGGTTCAGAAGCAATGAGGTTTAAAAAATGGGTCATACATTGTACCCCATCTAATAGACCTTCATCCATATTGATGTCGATAATCTGCGCACCCCCTTCTACTTGTTCTCGGGCGATGGCTAGGGCTTCATCAAATTTTTCTTCTTTGATTAAGCGCAAAAAACGCCGAGATCCCGTAACATTCGTGCGTTCACCAATATTGATAAAATTGAGGTTTTTGGTTACATACAAAGGTTCTAAACCTGATAAAGAAAGAACAGGAGGTGTTGGAATTCGATTGACAATAGTGCGCGCTTGCTGATTGCGTTCAACGGCTTGAGCAATTAATCGGATGTGTTCCGGAGTGGTACCACAGCATCCACCAATAATCTGAACTAAGTTTTGTTGGAGGAAGTGATCGATTAAGGTTTCCATCTCTTGAGGCGATTGATCATATTCGCCAAAAGCATTGGGCAATCCCGCATTGGGATGGGCAGATAGCGCTACAGCAGCATATTGACTCAATTGTTTGAGGTAGGGTTCTAGTTGTTCAGCCCCCAAGGCACAGTTAAAACCAATACTCAATAAAGGGATGTGTGAGATTGAAATCAAGAAAGCTTCTGCGGTTTGCCCCGAGAGAGTTCTTCCTGAGGCATCCGTAATTGTACCTGAAACCATAATAGGGAGGTCAATACCTCTCTCATGCTGTATTTCATCAAGAGCAAATAGAGCTGCCTTTGCATTCAAGGTATCAAAAATAGTCTCTACGAGTAACAAATCACAACCGCCATCCAAAAGCGCTTCTGCTTGTTGTTTATAGGCGATGCGCAGTTCTTCAAAAGTAATGGCGCGATATCCTGGGTCGTTTACATCTGGAGATAAACTCGCTGTTTTGTTAGTTGGACCAATGGCTCCAGCTACAAAACGAGGTTTGTTTGGTGTTAGCAATTCAACTTCATCAGCAACTGCTCTCGCGAGTTGAGCAGAAGCATAATTTAGTTCATAAACAATCGCTTCGAGGTGATAATCCGCCATGGCGATTGTCGTCCCTGAAAAGGTATTGGTAGATAGTATATCCGCTCCTGCAAGAAGGTATTGGCGATGCACTTCCTTGACTGCTTCAGGTTGCGTCAAGGATAATAAATCATTATTTCCCTTTAGCGGATGAGCAAAATCAGCAAAGCGCTCTCCTCTAAAATCAGCTTCCGTAAAATGATAGGCCTGTAACATCGTTCCCATAGCTCCATCGAGAACTAAGGTTTTGGTTTGAATTAGGTTTTGAATATCTCTTTTTACTTTCATTGCTATCATGATTTATTTTTTTTAAGACTTACTGAAGACGAGTTGTGTCTTTGTATTGAGATAAAGATGCTAAAGCGCGATCCAAATCTTCGATAATATCCTTTGCACTTTCTAGGCCGACTGATAATCGAATTAAAGTATCAGTGATACCTGTTGCCTGTTTTTCTGCAGGAGGGATTTTACTATGTGTTGTTGAGGCTGGATGTGTAACAATTGTTCGACTATCTCCCAAGTTGGCAGAACGACTGCACAACTCCAATTGATTGATAAACTGAATACCTTGTTCCAATTTCCCTTTGATACCAAAAGCGATAATGTTACCCCCTTGTTTCATTTGCTGTTTTGCCAATTCATATTGGGGATGACTGGGCAAAAACGGATATTTTACAAATTCAATCTGAGGGTGTTGTTCGAGATATTGCGCAATTTTCAATGCATTTTCACAATGTCGATCCACGCGTATAGCTAATGTTTCCAGACTTTTGGATAATACCCAGGCATTGAAAGGGGAAATAGAAGTGCCAATGGTTCGCGCAAAAACATAGATAGTGCGTATTAGCTCTTTTTTCCCAACAACAATCCCTCCGCAAACTCGGCCTTGTCCATCCATAAGTTTGGTTGCGGAATGAACCACCAAATGCGCACCAAAATCAATAGGGTTCTGTAAATAAGGCGTTGCAAAAGTGTTATCCACAATAAAAATTAAGTTGTGCTTTTGGGCAAGCGCTCCGAGAAAGGCTAAATCCAAGAGGTCAACACTTGGATTAGTTGGACTTTCTACAAATAAAATTGTAGTATTGGCTTGGATATACTGCTCGATAGCATCAATTTCATGAATGCTAAAATAGGTTGTATCAACCCCCCATTCGGGAAACATTGTACTAAATAAAGCACGTGTAGAGCCAAAGATATGCGAACAAGATAGGATGTGATCTCCGGTTTTCAGCAGCGGAAATAAACTGCAATACACAGCTGCCATTCCCGTCGCGAACGCATAGCCATCTTCGGCCTTTTCCAAGCGTTTGATTTTTTCAACTAGTTCTGTTTGATTGGGATTGCCGTATCTGGAATACGAATACGAATCGATTTCTTCGGCAAAAGTGGCACGCATAGCTTCCGCATCCTCAAATACAAAACTAGAAGTTACGTATAGAGGTGTAGAATGTTCCTTGAATTGGGTGCGTTCCGTTTGTGTGCGGATGGCTTGCGTTTCAAAGTCTAGATTGAGGGTGTTGCTGTTGTTTTTCATACTTATTTTATTTATCTGCCAAGCGAAGAATATCGCCAAATACACCGCGGGCAGTTACCGATGCACCAGCACCAGCACCTTGAATAAGGATTGGATTTTCGCCATAACTCTCCGTATATATTTCGAAAATACTGTCTGAACCTTTCAGTTGCCCCAAAGCAGAATGAATAGGCACCGCTATTAATTTGGTTTCTAAAACGCCTTTGTCCTGTTGTAGATCGCCCGAAAGCTCCCCTACATAACGCAAAACGGTATTCGGTTTTAACGCTTGTTTGATTTGATCGAAATAGGGATCTACTTGTTCCAAACTATTTAAAAAGGTAGAGGTACTAAGTGTTTGTAAGGTTGATGGAATTAAGTTTTGAATTTGGATTTCTTCTAACTCATTTTGTAAATCTAATTCGCGAGCGAGGATTAATAATTTTCGTCCCACGTCATTACCCGATAAATCCTCTCTCGGATCAGGTTCTGTAAAACCTTGGGTAATTGCTTCTTTTAAAATCGCACTAAAGGGTTTGTCTTCAATGGAATACTTGTTGAATATATAACTCAAACTACCCGAAAAAACACCTTTTATTTTGGTGATATTTTCCCCCGATAAATGCAGTAGTTTAATCGTGTCTATGAGCGGTAAACCTGCTCCTACATTGGTTTCGTATAAATATTCCTTGTGGTTTTTCTTTAGGGTATTGCGAAGTTCTTTGTAGAAAGTATAGGCAGTGGTATTGGCTATTTTATTGGAAGACACCAGATCAAATCCTCCGTTGATTAAGGAAAGATAATTTTCAACAAATACACCCGAAGCTGTATTGTCAATAGCGATGAGGTTCTCCAAGTGATTCTGATGTGCAAATGCCACAATATCCTCTATTTGATAGGGAATGCTTTTCTCTTGGAGATCATTTCTCCATTGGGTTGTTATGCCCTGATCCGAAAGCAATACTTTTTTAGAGTTTCCAATAGCAAAAATATGAAGGGTGATGTTTTTTTTGGCTTCAATCGCAGCGGCTGAGGTTAGGATTTGATCAATTAAGGTTCCGCCAACTACGCCATGTCCGAAGATGGCTAAATTGATTTTTTTAGCAATACCAAAAATTTGGCCATGGATGACGTTTACTGCTTTTTGAGCCTCGTCTTTGCGAACCACTAAACTCACATTCTTGCCTGTTACGGTATTGTTGAATAAAATGGGAACTATTTTATTTTTTACCAAAGCCGCATAAGGTTTATCAAAGGTGCTTAAATCCTGACCAATAATAGAAATTACAGCAATTGAATTGAGGATAGAAATCGCATTTACATCTTTGGTATAAAAGTCATTTTTAAATTCTTTGTTCAAAGCTTCAACCGCAAGAGGAGCATCTTTATCTTCCACAATAAAACCCAAACCGCGTTCTGAGGATCCTTGTGAAATTACACCTACGCTGACCCCTACATGGGCTAAAGCTGTAAATACACGTGCATCAATACCCACAATACCCAATAAACCGCGTCCTTCTAATTGAATTAAAGCAACATTGGATTGTACCGATACTGATTTTATTCCTTGTGCCGTAGGGTTTGCAGAAATTAAGGTTCCTGTATTTTCGGGGTTTAACGTATTTAAAATACGCAGTGGGATGTTATTTTCTACGAGTGGTAAAATAGTTTTTGCATGTAAAATAGAAGCCCCAAAATGAGCTAATTCATTGGCCTCATCAAAATGAAGCTCTTCAATCTTCTGTGCGTTTTTTACCCAATCTGGATTAGCAGTATAAATGCCGTCTACATGGGTGTAGTTTTGCAATTCTTCAGCTCCAATAAAATTTGCTAACAAGGCCGCAGAGTAATTACTGCCATTTCTTCCTAAGGTTGTGGTTTCCCCTTTTTCCGTTACGCCTATAAAACCCGTGACAACAGCTAGGGTATTTGGCTCTAAATTCTTGAAATAAACTTGGGTTTTAGCCTTTGATATTTCTTCATATGCTTGAGCATTGCCAAAATGAGTATCCGTAATAAAAAAATGACGGCTATCTACAAAAGTAGCGGGTAGGCCTTCTCTCGTTAGATGATGGGTTAATACTTTACCCGATATGATTTCACCTTGTGCTAAAATTTGGTCTTTGATTTTTAGATTGAAGTCTTCAAGGAGTGAAACCCCTTCATATAGTTTTTTAAGCACGTTAAATTCATCTTCTAGATCCACAGCGGAATGGTAGCTTCTCAATTTAAAATTGTGGAAGGCCGAAAGGTAATCCCCTTGGTTTTTAGCTAAGTCTAGGATGGTTTCTAACGTATCTGTTGTATCGCCAATAGCGGAAACGACCAAGGTAATTTTACCTTGAGTGGCTTTGTTTTTTACGATTTGGATAACCTGGTCAAAAGCCTGTCCTGATGCTAGTGATTTTCCTCCAAATTTTAATATTTTCATAAGATTGCTGATTTAAAATATTTGTTCTAATAAGTGGTTTAATTGATCGTATTCTAGTAAGAAAGCATCATGTCCATGGATGGATTGTATTTCTTGATAGGTAAGGTTTGCTTTGTGGAGCGCCATTTTCTGATAGGCTTGTTTCTGTTCCCTTTGCGTAAACATATAATCGGTATCGACAGCGATGATGTGAATTGCCGTTGGACTAGTTTGGGCAAATGCCAAAAGAAAGTCTTCAGTAAGCTGTGTACCTGTGGTTTTTAGCAAGTGGTTTAGCAAGCGATAAGCAACCAGTTGAAACCTTTCTTTTAAAACATTACCGTGGTAGTTTAACCAATTTTCAATCGCGTATTCTTGCTCTTCCTGCAGGTGTTTTCTGTTGAATTTCTGCACCAAGGAGTCTGGGGTTCGATACAATAACATCGCGTGTTTTCTGGCATCTTCTAAAGGATGACTAGAATGACTGAGTATGGCCTCTTGCACGTGAACTTGACCAATTAGCCAATCGGAGGCCTGATAACTTGTGGCTATTGGAATTAATCGCTCTACTGCATTTGGCTTTTGAAAGGTCATTTCCCAAGCGATATTTCCACCTAGACTCCCGCCAATGATTGCATATAAATGGGTTACACCTAATACTTCTAGTCCCTTCCAAAACAAAGTTCCAATTAGTGCCGTTGTAAAGGAAGTGTAGTTGTGAATTAAATGTTCTTCATTTGCTTCATAGCCATTTCCCGGAATATTGAACGCCACAACGGTATATCGATTTAAATCAATTACTTTATCCCAACCGATGAGGTTTTTCCACCAGCCTTTTTCACCAGCCACTGTGCTATTACCCGTTAAGGCATGATTAACCAAAACAAGAGGGGCTTGATGCAAAGGCTGACCAAATATTTCATAACTCAAATGAATGGTTTGCTTGGTGCCATCTGGTAAAGGATAATCCGGAAATTGAAGGTGTTTTAAACGACTCATACGTTAGTTATACTATTTTTTCTAGGGCTTGTTTTAAATCGGCAATCAGATCGTCTACCTCTTCTAATCCAACGGACAATCGAAGTAAACTTGGGGTTATACCTGCTTCAATCTGGTCTGCTTCAGGAACTGTGGTATGAGACATCTCACGCGGATAATTGCTTGTACTTTTAATACCGCCTAATCCTTCTGCTAGTTTGAATTGTTTCAGATTTTGAATGACGGTTAACGCAGCTTCTTTGGTATCCTGATGCAAATCAAAGGTTACCACCCCTCCAAAATACTTTTGCTGTTTTTGAGCCAGTTCATGCCCCACATGGGTGGTTAGCCCAGGGTAATACACCGTTCTTACTTTGGGGTGATGGGCTAAATAAGAGGCAATTTCTCCAGCATTAGCGGAGTGAATGCGGTAGCGAAATAGCAACGTTTCAATCCCGCGGATCGTTAAGAAACTATCAAAAGGACTCAAGATGGCACCCGTTGCGTTTTGGTGAAATCCAATTAACTGAGCTAGTGCCTCGTTTTTTGTGACAACCAAACCTGCCACTACATCTGAGTGCCCTGCAATGTATTTGGTGGCGCTGTGTACCACAAGATCGGCTCCTAGATCTAGCGGTTTTTGCGCAATAGGTGTAGCAAACGTATTATCCACACCAAGGAGTATTTGATGTGCTTTTGTCAGTTGCGCAATCGCTGAAATATCAGAAATTTGCAAGGTTGGATTGGTAGGGCTTTCTACCCAAATTAATTTGGTTTTGGAAGTAATAGTCCTTTTTATTTGCTCGATATCCGTGGTATCAACGTACGTAGTTTTAATTCCAAATTTTGCGTAAACCGAAGTAAATAACCGATAGGCACCGCCATAAATATTTTTAACGGCAATCACTTCATCTCCCGCAGCAAGGAGTTTAATTACAACGTCAATCGCGGCTAATCCACTGCTAAAAGCAAAACCATGGGTCCCATTTTCTAAGGAAGCAATTAAATTTTCTAACGCTTCTCGCGTTGGGTTGCTAGTACGCGTGTAGGAATACCCCTTATTAACGCCTGGTGCTTCTTGTACAAACGTGGTCGTTTGGTAAATTGGCACTGCAATTGCCCCTGTATGAGGGTCAATGGGAATGTGATTTAGTATATCGGTTTGTGTACTCATCTTATAAGGTTTGAAAAACGCGGTTTAAATCTTGTTTTAGATCTTCTATGTACTCAATTCCCACAGATAGACGTATCAAGTCAGGGGTTACCCCTGTTGCTTTTTGCTCTTCAATAGTCAATTGCTGGTGTGTTGTAGAGGCGGGGTGAATAAGGAGTGATTTTGTATCGCCAATATTGGCAACCAAAGAAAAAAGTTGCGTTTCATTGGCTACTTTTTTAGCCGCTTCAAATCCTTTTTTCAAACCGAAAGTAAGTACACCACTTTGACCTTCAGGTAAATACGTTTTTGCTAACGTATGGTAAGCACTCGATTTTAGTCCAGGGTAATTAACCCAAGCGACAGCTTCCTGTTTTTCTAACCATTCCGCTAAGGCTAAGGCATTCTCACTGTGTTTTTTGATTCGAAGTGGCAGTGTTTCTAACCCTTGAATAATTTGAAAAGCATTAAAAGGACTCAAGGCAGCCCCTAAATCACGTAACCCTTCTAAGCGTATTTTGCCAATAAAAGCTCCATTACCTAGGGCTTCGTGGTATATTAATCCGTGATAGCCAGCTGTGGGTTCTGTAAATTCAGGAAATTTGCCCTTGCTCCAGTCAAAGGTGCCCGCATCAATGATTGCACCTCCTAAACTTGTTCCATTGCCTGCAATATATTTAGTTAAGGAGTGGATAACAATATCAGCACCATGCTCAATGGGTCTTAAAAGCGAAGGAGAAGGAACGGTGTTATCCACGATAAAAGGAATTTTGTGTGCTTGTGCAATTTGAGATACCTTTTGTAAATCAATCACATCTAGTTTAGGATTACCTAAGCTTTCTACGAAAATGGCTTTTGTGTTTTGTTGAATATTCGCACGGAAATTTTCCAAATCAGAAGGATCAACAAAAGTGGTATGAATTCCGAATCGCGGTAAAGTGACATTGAGTAAATTGTAGGTTCCTCCATATAAACTGTTGGAGGCAACGATGTGATCCCCTGCTTTTAAAAGGGTTAACAAAGTAGTGCTTATAGCAGAAGCACCAGATGCAGTTACTACCGCTCCGATTCCTCCTTCTAAGGCAGCCAAGCGCTCCTCTAAAATAGCATTGGTTGGATTGTTTAAACGCGTATAAATATAAGCAGGTACAGTTAGATTGAAAGCACCAGCTGCATGATCTGCATTGTCAAATACATAAGATGAAGTTTGATAAATAGGCACCGCTCTTGTAGCCGCTGTTTGTCCTACTTGATGCCCTGCGTGCAAGGCTTGTGTTGAAAAATTGAAATTGCTCATGGTTTTTGTTTAAAGATTTTGAAAAAGACATAAAAAAAAGCCCCATCGGCAGACCGATGAGACTTCAACTAATTTATCCTACTATATAACAGGTTAACTTATTGACTTTCGGCCATACCAAGAGGTGAACATCATCGTGTTCATCATTAGGGGCATCATCAAAGGGTTAGTTCTTAAAATCATGGTTTAGGTTATAAAATGAAAAAACCTTTTTTTAAGGTTCTTTGAATCTATCTATTTATAGAGCAAATTTCTACAAAATATTTTTAATAGCAGGCATAAAAACTTTGAATGCTATAATTTTAGATAAAAATTCTTTAATAGGGTAGTGAATTCAGGGGTGTAACAGTGTCTTTTTTCTTCAATTATGAGTTCATTTAGAGGAATTTTCTCTATTCGCTCTCTGGAGAAAGCAATTAAACTGCGTTTTATCTCACTCGTAGGGGTTCCTTTTACCCTTGTAACCTTTAACGGATAGATTTCAAATTCTGCAGCAAGGTATATGATGCGTTCTTCTTCTTTGGCAGGAACGATAATACTGAATATTCCTTTTTCAGCTAAAAAGAATTCTACAGCTTCTATGAGTAAGTCAAAAGGGAGGGAGTCTTGAAAACGCGCTTGATCTCTTTTTTCATCAGGGGTATGGTAATCTTCACTGTAAAATGGAGGGTTTGATACAATGAGATCATAGGTTTCATCCATCCCATTAGCAAAGTCTTCCAAACCAGCATGGTAACAGAATAAACGATCGCCCCAAGGGCTATTTTCAAAGTTGTCAATGGCTTGTTCATGCGCATCTGCATCGATTTCGACGGCGTCAATTTGTTCGGCGTATGTGCGTTGAGCTAGCATTAAGGCGAGTAAACCTGTGCCCGAACCAATGTCTAGAATTTTCACTGGATTGTGGTCTACGGGAGTCCATGCGCCTAATAATACGCCATCTGTGCCTACTTTCATCGCACATTTATCTTGGTGTATGGTGAATTGTTTGAATTGAAACATAAGAGTAAATATAATTTCGATGCTTCAAAAGTACAAAAAAGGAATGGGTAATAGGATAAGCGTCTTTGTGATAGAAAGGGAAAGGAAAAGGAAAAAAAAAGAGTAGGTCTATATTTTTATCTTATACTAGTTCCCAGGTTTTGTTGTATTTATTTAATTCTTTAAAACTTGTAATCCGAATGAGTGGCAGTCTACTTTTTTCGATGAGTTGTTGATATTTCACCTTGTTTTTAGGAACGTGAATCAAAATGTGACGCACCATTTTCCAGCTAAACTGTTGAGTCGCACCATCGAGATTTCCTGCCCGATTCGGTTGATTGCTCAAACAGCGCTTGATATACCAATAGACGGAGTTCCGCCTTGAAAAATCAAGCCAAATTACACAAGTAGCATGAGCCAAGCGCTCAGGCATCAAGTAACTGTAGTTTCCCTCAATAACCCATTGATCATGCTGAATTAAAAAGGCTTGATGATCCTGTTTCATCAATTCACGGTCTCTCGCTTGCCAATTGGTATGGGGAAGATGAGCGATTTGATCCAGGTGACAAATCGCTACGTTGAGGTGGTTACCTAGCTGTTGTGCCAACGTAGATTTACCTGCAGCACTAGTGCCAATAATACAAATGCGTTTGCCTAAAAGCTCGAGTTTCATTCTTTTTTAGGTGTAAATGTACAAAGTTATAGTTTATCTTTCTTTTTGAGTTCTTTCATTAAATCTTCTAAATAATCGACTTGCACTTCTTGTATTTCAAGGAGTTTTTTGTTTTGGTGCACCAGTAAATGATCTATTTTTTCGCTGAGTAATTTAATTTCTAGTTCTGCTTTAAGGTTGATTTTATAATCGTGTTCTCCGCGTTGCCTGTCTTTTTGTTCCTGTCTATTCTGACTCATCATAATAATGGGCGCTTGGATAGCGGCTAAACAAGAGAGGATTAAATTGAGTAAAATAAAGGGAAACGGATCAAAAGGTTTGGTTGTTAATACCCAGATATTAATAATCATCCAAACGATAAGAAAGGAAAAAAAAGTGATGATAAACGTCCAGCTTCCACCGAAATCAGCGACTTTATCTGCAATTCTTTGCCCCAAGGTCAATTGGGTTTCATTGTCATCTTGAATATTTTCTGAGAGAATAGAATTGTTTTGAATCGCTTCTAAAACATCTTTATCCAATACGGCTAATTCTCCCTTTTCTTGGCGCATTAAGTCGGCCAAGTAAAGGCGTCTATATCGATTGAGCTCGTTTAAGGTAATATAATCCTCTTTGGAAAAGGTAGGATAATCGCGCTGAATCAACTCGAAAACACCTTTTCTAATATCTTTAGCCCTAATGTCTTCGCCTGGATTGATGGTAACTTTACTTATTGCACTTATTTTCATTTTTTTCTATTAAATGTAGAAAGACTTTTTGAGTTTTCAACTCTTTTGTTTGTTGTTTTTACACTTTTACTACTTTAAACCCTTCAGACAAGCGCGTATAAAAATACAATCCAACCCAGGTGAGGTAGTCTATGCATGGATCTGAAATCTTGCTTTGTTCTATTTGAAACGGAGTTCCTTCGAGGATAGTAGGACAATGCTTGGAGAATACTAGGTTAGAGGTTATTTTGTTGAAGGAATGTTGAAGTATGGTTGAGGAAGTGTTGAGGAAGTGTTGAGTGATTCTCAAAAGTATATCTTTCTTCGTATTGATGTGAATTGTGCGGTGAAAGGTTTTTTACAGCAGGAAAGTTGAGCATGGAATAAAAGGTTTACTACCTCTATTTAGGAACATTCACTCTTCCTTGTTCACTACCTACCAAAAAAAAACACCTCAAAAGAATTTCTTCTCTTGAGGTGTTGCATACTATGAATGGTAAAACTAGTTATCTACATATAAATCTACTAGACCAGCAGGAATATTTAGCACTAATTTTTTGTTTTCTCGATCCACTTGCTCGATAAACTGATCAATCATGGGTACTAAAATTTCAATTCCCTTGTGATCAATTTCAAATAAAACTTGGTAATTGCGGTCATTAATACGAACCAAGGTACCAATGGGACCTAGTGTAGTATCAATAACTTCAAATCCTTCCACTTCGTGGTAATAGAACTTATTTCCTTCTAATTTAGGCAATAAGTTTAAAGGCAAATACAATTCCGAACCAATTAAATGCTCAGCATCTTCTTCGGAGTTGCTGTCTTCAAATTTGACTCTTAAGAAATCATTTTTGTGCAAAAAAGCATCTTCAATAAAAAAAGGAACCAATTGTCCGTTGAAGTCAACGAACACTGATTCCAAATTTTCGTATAACTCAGGTTCATCTGTGTCTAAATAGACCAAAAGTTCCCCTTTGAAGCTAAATTTTTTTGCGATTTTGCCTAAATAGAAACAATCTTGTTTACGCATATCGCTTAGAAATTAGGCTTGAGTTTCTTCGTTGCTTTCTTCTGTAGCTACTTCAGTCTCTTCAACTGTAGTTTCTTCTGTAGCTTTAACTACTTGAGAAGCAGCACGCTTAGCGTTAACTTCTTTCTCAGCAGCGATTTTTTGTGCTTTTTCAACTGCTTTAGAAGAGGTTAAACCCTCTTTTTTAGCGTTGATTTTGTTTGATTTCTCCTCTAACCAAGCAGCAAATTTAGCATCTGCTTGCTCTTGAGTTAAAGCACCTTTGTTAACTCCACCTTGTAAGTGGTGTTTCAATAAAGCACCTTTGTAAGAAAGTAAGTTTCTAGCAGTATCCGTTGGTTGCGCACCATTGAATAACCATTTAACAGCTGAATCTACATCAAGCTCAACCGTTGCAGGGTTAGTGTTTGGATTGTAAGTACCAATTTTCTCTAAGTATTTACCATCTCTTTTAGCACGCGCATCAGCAGCTACTACCCAGTAAAAAGGTTTTCCTTTTTTACCGTGTCTTTGTAATCTAATTTTTACAGACATAATTATTTGTTTTGTTTGAGGTACCCGACCTCTATTAAAAATCTGTGCAAAGATACTAACTTTTTTAATTAGTTGAAATAATAAAATGTAAAAATGTGTTTTTTAAGTCCCTTGATTCTAAGTGTATTAGTAATTTAGTGAGCGGGTAGTTCTTGTTAAAATAGGCATCGAGGGTATCTTTTTATTTTTAAATGACTAAATAAGAGGAAGTATTTCTTGTTCTTCTGTCTGGAAGTCTTTTTTATAATTTGCAAAAATTAGGATAAAGTGAAAATAAATTGATTTTTAGGAAAGAATAAGAAATAAAAAATGTATTTTTCTCAAAAGAATGAACCACAGTAGGTCGCATAGTGTAGGATTAAAATTTATTTTTAAAGAAATTGTAATATAACTTCCCTTTCAAAGTTAAAGTTTTATTAAAAAAATTTTTTTATGAACAATAAAAAATATATTTTTGCGATGTATATATAACATATAAAGGTTAGTACAATATGAGAAAGATAATAGGAATATTTGCTTTAGCTCTGGGATTTATGGCGTGTGAAAATGATGTTAAATTTTCAGACCCTGGCATGCATGCTACAATGACTGTAGATGCAATTATTGATTCGACAAGAATAAATGGGAATCCATATAGTCAATTTGCTGAATATAAACCACAAAGCTTTACCGCCTATGTAGTTAATGATAAAACGTTGATTATTGATGCTAAGACAGATTCGACACAATTGAGAATTTATTTGCCAGATTATGAATTTGGTGCGAAATATGAATTTAATGCTACGGATAATATCAAGGCAGATTATTTAGTCTCTAACGATTTTGGAAATATTACTTCTGCTTATGCTACAGATGCTATGGGAATGAGTGATAACAAGCCAGTAAATCGTCCGGGATACGTAATCTTAGATCCTGCGGATAAACAAGTACCAGGAACAATCTCTGGGACATTTGTAATCAATATGAATGCATCAAAATTACCAGAAGATGTACTAGATCCTGTTAACGGGAAAAAAATCAAGCGCTTCGTAGATAGAAAAGCATTTGACAGTGGGGTTTTCTATAGAATTCCACTTGAGAGAGGAGAATAAAAAGTTGTAAATTTATTTATATTGAAAAAAGTCGCTTACCGAGTAAGCGACTTTTTTTGTACCTTTGAAATTGTTATAAATCTCCCTATTTTTAGGTTAACATTCTATAAATCAAGTATGTATTTAATTTTTGATACGGAAACCACTGGGCTTCCGAAGAGTTGGTCTGCCCCTTTAACGGATACTGATAACTGGCCTCGCTGTGTGCAAATTGCTTGGCAGTTGCACGATGATATGGGGCGACTTGTTGAACATCAAGATTATATAATCAAACCCACAGGATTTAATATCCCGTATGATGCAGAGCGAATTCACGGAATTTCTACGGAATTAGCTCAGGAGCAGGGAATTGATTTGGAAGAAGCTTTAGCTAAATTTAATATTGCCTTGTCAAAAGCACATTTTGTCGTAGGACAAAACATTGGATTTGACGTCAATATCATGGGGTGTGAGTTGCATCGTATGGGGGTAGATAGTCGTTTAACTAAAATGCCTGTATTAGATACTTGTACGGAAGTTACAGCAGAGTTACTTAAGCTACCTGGAGGACGTGGAGGACGATTTAAATTACCTACACTAACGGAGTTACATACCTATTTGTTTGGGGATGCTTTTGCAGAAGCTCATAATGCAACGGCTGATGTGGAAGCAACGACGCGTTGCTTTTTAGAGTTGGTGAAACGCGAAACGTTTTCAAAAGCAGAATTGCACTGTGATGATACGTATATTCAACGCTATAAAGCTTTTAATCCAGAACCTTTTCAACCGGTTGGATTAAAACACATCAATCTAAAAAAGGCATCAGATGAAATAAGAGCGCGTTTAGCGAAGCAGCAAAATAGTGCTACAGGTACTATTTCTGAGGAGGAACGCTTGAAATTTCAAAATGCTCAATTTGCTCATTTACATGTGCATACCCAATTTTCGGTTTTACAATCTACCATAAGTATTCCTAATTTAGTAAAGAAAGCAGGGGAGATGAATTTGTCTGCTATTGCAATGACCGATCACGGGAATATGATGGGTGCGTTTCATTTTGTTATGGCGGTGAGCAATCACAATAAAGCAATAGAAGCCCAGAACAAAGAGCGTTTAGCCAATGGAGAAGCAGCTTTGCCTATCCTTACGCCAATTGTAGGTTGTGAGTTTTTTATTAATGAAAATCACTTAGACCGCAGTAAAAAAGACAACGGTTACCAAGTGGTACTTTTAGCTAAAAATAAAAAGGGGTACCACAATTTAGCAAAAATGGCTTCTATCGCTTATACGGATGGTTTTTATTATGTACCGCGTATTGATAAAAGTGTGGTTGAACAGTATAAAGAGGATATACTAGTACTTACCGGAAATTTATATGGAGAGATTCCAGGAAAGATACTAAATATTGGTGAGCGCCAAGCAGAAGAAGCTTTAGTATGGTGGAAAGAGCAATTTGGCGAGGATTTGTATATTGAATTGATGCGTCACGGTCAAGAAGATGAAAAGCGTGTGAATCAGGCTTTGATTGAATTGGCACGTAAACACAACGTTAAAATGATTGCAACGAATAATGCATATTATTTAGACAAAAAGGACGCCAATGCCCATGATATTTTACTTTGTGTAAAAGAGGGTGAAAAACAAAGCACGCCTATTGGAAGAGGCAGAGGCTATCGCTATGGATTGCCCAATCAGGAGTACTATTTCAAGTCGGAAGCAGAAATGAAAAAACTGTTTGAGGATTTGCCTGAAGCGATTTACAACATTCAAGAAATTGTCGATAAAGTGGAACCTTTTGTACTCCATCGCGATGTATTACTTCCCAAGTTTGAGATTCCAGAAGAATTTCAAGATGCGAGTGATTTAGAAGGCGATGGCTCTGGGAAACGAGGGGAAAATAACTATTTAAAATATTTGACTAACGAAGGCGCGAAACACCGTTATTCGGAAGTAACACCAGAAATACAAGAGCGTTTAGATTTTGAATTAGAAACGATTGAGCGTACTGGATATCCAGGTTACTTTTTAATTGTGCAAGACTTTATTGCTGCAGCTCGGGCAATGGGTGTTTCTGTAGGGCCAGGACGTGGTTCTGCTGCGGGGTCTGCAGTAGCTTATTGTTTGAAAATTACGAACTTAGATCCGATTGAATACGATTTGCTTTTTGAGCGTTTCTTAAATCCAGATCGGGTGTCGATGCCCGATATTGATATTGATTTTGACGACGAAGGGCGTAGTAAAGTCATGGACTATGTAATTAATAAGTATGGTTCAAATCAAGTGGCGCAAATTATTACCTACGGTAAAATGGCAACCAAATCAGCCATTCGAGATACAGCTCGTGTATTGGATTTACCGCTATTTGAAGCCGATCGAATTGCCAAGTTAATTCCGGGAATGATGCCTTCCAAATGGACTTTGGCTCGTTTCTTATCGGAAGGTGAAGATGCTATTAAAGCGGTGTTGCGAAGCGAGGATTTTGATAAAGTAAAAGAATTAATTGCTTTAGCAAAAGAAGATACGTTAGCAGCAGAAACCATACAGCAGGCAAAAATATTAGAAGGATCCATGCGAAATACGGGAATTCACGCCTGTGGGGTTATTATTACCCCTGATGATATTACCAAATTCGTTCCTGTTACAGTAGCTAAAGATTCGGATTTATATGTCACGCAATTCGATAACTCTGTAGCTGAGAGTGCGGGTCTTTTAAAAATGGATTTCTTAGGGTTAAAAACATTGACCCTGATAAAAGATACAGTTAAGCTCGTAAAATATAGAACGGGAATAGAAATTGATCCCGATTTGATTCCTATTGACGATGAGAAAACCTATGAGCTTTTCCAACGCGGTGAAACTATTGGCGTATTCCAGTATGAGTCGGCGGGAATGCAAAAATACATGCGAGAGCTAAAACCTACGGTTTTTGGTGATTTAATTGCAATGAATGCGTTATATCGCCCAGGACCCTTGGAGTATATTCCTTCCTTTATTCGCCGTAAAAACGGAGAAGAACCTATAGTATATGATTTAGATGCTTGTGAAGAGTATCTGCAAGAAACCTATGGAATTACGGTTTACCAAGAACAGGTGATGTTGTTGTCGCAAAAATTGGCTGGTTTTACCAAAGGTGAAGCGGACGTTTTGCGTAAGGCCATGGGAAAGAAACAAAAAGAAGTGCTTGATAAAATGAAGCCTCAGTTTGTGGATCAAGCGGCACAAAAAGGACATGATCCTGTCGTTTTAGAGAAGATTTGGAAAGACTGGGAGGCTTTTGCTTCGTATGCGTTTAATAAATCTCACTCTACCTGTTATGCTTGGATTGCGTATCAAACGGCCTATTTAAAGGCACATTATCCAGCGGAATATATGGCTGCCGTGCTATCGAATAACATGAATGATATCAAGCAAGTAACCTTCTTTATGGAAGAATGTAAACGCATGGGATTACACGTATTAGGACCGGATGTCAATGAGTCATTTTACAAGTTTACGGTAAACGATGAGTATGCAATTCGCTTTGGAATGGGAGCCGTAAAAGGCGTTGGACAAGGGGCTGTGAAAACCATTGTCGATAAACGAACCAATGCACCATATCGTTCTATCTTTGATTTAGCCAAGAAAATTGATTTGAGAGCGGCCAATAAAAAAGCCTTTGAAAACTTGGCCTTAGCAGGCGGTTTTGATTGTTTTGAAAATACACATCGCGCGCAGTATTTCTATACAGATCCCTCAGATCCGAATACTTTTTTGGAAAAAGCAATTAAGTACGGGGCTAAAACGCAAGAAAGTGAAAACTCAGCACAAGTCAGTTTGTTTGGCGATAGCAGTGAGGTTCAAATACCAGAACCCCTTTTACCTGCTTGTGAAGAGTGGAGTACAATGGAGAAACTGGCCAAAGAAAAAGAAGTGGTCGGTATATATATATCAGGGCATCCGTTAGATGATTTTCGCTTTGAATTGAAGAATTTTTGCAATGTACGAGTAGAAGAACTCACGCGTTTAGAAAACTTTACAGGACGTATTATGAGTTTTGGTGGAATGATTAGCGATGTTCAATTTAGAACGTCCGCTAAAGGAAAAGATTGGGCTGCTTTTACAATTGAAGGCTATGACGAATCTTTTGAATTCCGACTGTTTAACGAAGATTTCTTGAAATTCAGGCATTTTCTATTGATCAATACGTTTGTGTTTGTTCGCGTACAAATAAATGAAGGATGGATTCGAAAAGATACCGGCGAGCGTGGAGAACCCCGTTTGCAGTTTATGGAGATGAAATTGCTGCATGAGGTAATTCCCGCTTTTGCTAAACAATTAGTGGTTCAACTGAATGTAAAAGACCTCAGTGAAGTGAAATTAAATCAAATCAAAGAAATCCTAACGAAGTATAGAGGAGATAAACAGGTGTTTTTTGATATTTATGAGCTTGAAAAACTAGCATTGGAAGAGCAAACGACAACCAGACCAATAGTCAATATACCAATCAATGAAGAGGAAGAAAGTATGGATGATGTGGAAGGAGAAGCGAATGTTTCTTTTGAAGTAGAAGAGAAAAGAGAAGAGTTTAGAATTGTCAACCGCATAGAAATGGCAAGTAGAAATAGTCGAATTACCCTTAGTGCTGATTTGTTAGAAGAATTGGAACGTCAACAAGTGATGTTCAAATTAAATTAGAACGTTCAAATAAACCGATTTAAAAGCCTTAATTCCACTTAGAATTGAGGCTTTTTTTATGGGTTATGGGTTATGGGTTATGGGGTATGGGTTATGGGTTATGGGGTATGGGTTATGGGTGAGCCATTGTATTTTGTAGAATATGGGTTGCTTTTTCAATAGCACAATCCATTTTAGACGAAAGAGAAATAAAGTAATCACCTTGCCATGCTTTTGTTTGTAGGGCTTGTTTACTAGTGGGGATATCCCACTGCGGATAAACGCGAAATCCTCTTTTACCTTCTTTTCCTGCGGTTGTGAGGATATGTTTATCACCTAGTAACTGCCTCGGAAAGATAAAACAACCCCATTGTTCTTGATTTGCTACAACAATAAAGTAAAAATCAAAAGGATCTGTTATATCGAATGGGACTGTGATTTGCTGAGCATTTCTTTTCCACAACGTCACAAACTGACCTGCTTTTTTAGGTGTTATTTTAGCTTTTCGAAACTTAATGGCAAGTTGGTCTACTTGATAGTTATACCCTAAATAGTCTGCGCATTCTTTATCTTGGGTACCTGTAGAGAGTTGTAAACCTAAATGTTGATGAAGGCGTGTTTCAATCTGTTTTAATTCGGCTTGCATGATTTGTATGCTATAGTTTTTATTCAATAAGGAGTAGAGGAATAAACTTCTGGACGTCCTATATGGAGCATTTGTCAAAGGGATTCCACAGAGGAAAGGTACGGTATTTTAGTTTTAAAAAGGAGGTTAGAGCAAAATAGAAAGAGTATTTTTAGAACTAATGACAAGCATTAGATAGCCTTTCTATATTTTGGAATAGATAAAATTGATGAAAAAGGAAGAGGTAAGTATAATTATTTTAGTAGTTTTGTGTCATAACGTAAAAAAGAAGAACCATGGCATTAGAAATAACAGACGCTACATTTGAAGAAGTAGTATTAAAATCAGACAAACCCGTTTTAGTAGATTTTTGGGCAGTATGGTGTGGACCATGTAAGATGTTAGCTCCAGTTGTATCTGAATTGAGTAAAGATTTCGAAGGAACAGCAGTAATTGGAAAAGTTGATGTTGACAATAACCAAGAATTTGCGTCAAAATACGGAATCCGTAACATTCCTACCGTTTTAGTATTCAAAAACGGAGAAGTTGTAGGTCGTCAAGTAGGAGTTGCTCCTAAAAAAGCATATGAAGATTTAATCAACGGAGCTTTGTAAAAAGCAGATTTATCAAATAAAAAGAGGACAGATTCAACAATCTGTCCTTTTTTTATGGACAACAGACACCCTATAATGATCCTTTTGTAAGAGAAGCGACAAAAACAGTAAAAAAAGTTTACTTTTTTTACACCTTTTATAGTGTTGAAACTCAGGTGGCTCCTGATTTTGATTGAAAATAGTTTGATTTTTTTTGCCGTTGGATTTGGAAGTGTAGAAAATGGTTGTATATTTGCACCGCGTTACAGCAATAAAGACAAGGTTTGGTAGTTCAGTTGGTTAGAATACATGCCTGTCACGCATGGGGTCGCGGGTTCGAGTCCCGTCCAGACCGCAAAGCTTAAAAGCGATTTTGAGCAAGCGAAAAGAAGAAAAGAATTTTATTCTTTGTTTTTTTTAAAAAAAGTCTATCTTTGCTGCTGTAATGATTTAATGGTTAATACTGGTTTGGTAGTTCAGTTGGTTAGAATACATGCCTGTCACGCATGGGGTCGCGGGTTCGAGTCCCGTCCAGACCGCCAGTAAAAAGAAGCCTCTCATTTCTTGAGAGGCTTTTTTTGCCCTCTAATAATCACTGCTTATTAGATTGTAAAATTTAGTTGTGTTGTTAAGTGCGCAAGCACTAGGTTTAGTAGTTAGACCAATGAAAAGCTTTCCTGAAATTCACGGAGAGCTTTTTTGATTTTATACGAATTGGTTAAAAGTGATCAACCTACTGTCAAACTGTCCTCCGTAAACTATTTTAAGTATCTTTGTCATCAAATAAAATGGTTTATCTGTAAACGGATAATGCAAAAGGGAATGGAGTGAAAATCTTCAACAGGCCCGCTGCTGTAAACTCATTGGTTTTGCAAGCTTAGTTGTCCACTGTTGTCAAATGGGAAGGACCTTGCGAAGAGTAAGTCAGAATACCTGCCATTTTAGGATTTGTTTGATGTTTTCGATGCCAAGACATACAACGTAAAGCTTCTTCTTTATGCCTATAAAGAGGATAATGCTATGCGTCTTGGCTAGTTTAAAAAGCTTTAATTTATGCGTTTACGATACCGCTGTGTTTTACTAGGAGGTTTATGGAGTAGTTTAGTTCACGTGGGATTTGCTCAGCAACCTCGGGATACCCTTACTTCATTAAAAGAAATCGTGATTCGAAAAGAAGCGTATGCTAATCTAATTCCCGTTCAAACTTTAGAAGGAGAATCCTTGCAACGCTTAAATAGTTATAGTGTGGCTGATGCCTTGCGTTATTTTGCCGGAGTAAAGATTAAGGATTATGGCGGTATGGGAGGAATGAAAACCGTAGATGTGCGCAATATGGGAACCCATCATGTGGGCGTTTTTTACAATGGAATTGAAGTAGGTAATGCCCAAAATGGTCTTGTTGATTTGAGCAAGTTTTCCCTAGATAATATAGAGGCAATTAGTTTGTATCAAGGCCAAAGGAGTACACCCCTTCAGGCAGCTAAAGAGTACGCTTCTGCTTCTTCCCTGTACATACAGACCAAGAAACCTCATTTTGCTGCGGATGAAAAAATACACACCTATTTCAAGTATAAGTTAGGATCGATCCAATGGACCAACCCTTCCGCCCGTATGGATTTAAAAATCAATGAAAAAATTAGCACGAGTATCAGTGCGGAATACCTTTATTCTAACGGAGATTACAAGTTTAGACAAAAGCGATTCAACTTGGATGGCTCTGTCGCTTACGATACGCTTGGACATCGCAAGAATAGTGGTATTGAATCCTATCGCTTTGAAAATAGCTGGTTTGGAAAAGACGAAGTCAATACGTGGCAGGCCAATATTTACTATTACCAGTCGCATCGAGGCTTACCCGAAGCGGTGATTAAAAAGAGTACAGCAACCCTAGAAACAGAAAAAAACAACGAACAACAAAAGGATACCAATATTAGAATCCAAGGTGAATGGACGCGCTTGGTTTCTGCCTCTTATCAATTTTTGCTTAAAGGGAAGTTTGCCTACGATAAAATGCACTATAAATCCAGAAAAACAGTTGATTTCCAAGGCGAAGAAGTAACGTATAATCCTCAATTTGACAATACCTATTGCCAACAAGATTGGTATGTTTCGGCAGCTCATCTCTTTGCGCTTTCACCCATTTGGAAAATTTCTTTAGCAACGGATTTGCAGTATGCGAAATTAAATGCTACTCGTTTAGGGCAAGGGACGCCTTTTTCTTATCCGGAGCGCTATACTTTTTATACTGCGTTATCCACGCATTTAGATCTAGGAGCATTCAAAGCGCAAGCCTCTGTTTTGGGAACTTTTACAAACGAAAAAGTCAAATACAACTATCAAGCACCAAATCGATCTCTCTTTACGCCTTCTCTCTTTTTGAGTTATAAGCCTTGGGAGGACCGAAATTTTACAATTCACACTTTTTATAAACACATCTATCGTTTACCTACTTTTAACGACCTGTATTACACCCAAATTGGAACGGCTCATTTGAAACCGGAGTATACGCGTCAAGTGAATGTTGGATTTACCCATCAGCAAGAAGTAAAATCGAAAGCATTAAAAAGCGTGGAGCTCTCTTTAGATACCTATTATGCGCGTATTACAGATAAAATTATTGCTTCTCCTACTTCGAGTATGATGCGTTGGATGATGTCCAATTTAGGAAAAGTTGAAAACTACGGGATTGAAAGTCAAGTAAAATCAACCTGGGAAGTTTTACAAGCGGTACAGGTAAATGTTGGATTGACCTATGAATATACGATTGCGAAGGATTTGAGTGTAACGCCTTCAGGCAAACCTTCGTATTATGGAGATCAAATTCCCTATGCTCCTTGGCATTCGGGTTCTTCGGTTGTGGGGATTGATTACCGTAATTGGGGATTGAATTACAGTTTTATTTATGTCGGAAAACGATATAACGGCAATAAAAATAACAGTCAACGCAATGAATTACAACCTTGGTATACACACGATTTGGCTGTCCAGAAAAAGATAAAATGGAACAAGTGGAACATTCAACTCAGTGCAGAAGCTAATAATTTAGCTAATCAGTACTATGAAGTAGTCACTAATTTCCCCATGCCAGGTCGAAATTTCCGTTTAACAGTACGTGTAGATTTATAGCCCATGAGAAATAGTATCTATCTAATAGTCTTAAGTATTTGTATGGCGTTTGTCAGTTGTCGCAAAGACGAACTCATTTTTGTTTCTGACAGTTCAACGGTATCTATTCCAGTTCAGTTGGAAGCGTACCGTGGATTTTACCTTTTAAATGAGGGGAATATGGGAATGAATCGCGCCACAATTGACTGGTTTGACTATGAAACAGGAGTGTACACACGCGATATTTTTTCAGAGCGAAATCCCTCCATTCCTCGGGAATTAGGCGATGTGGGCAATGACCTCAAAATTTATGGAAAAAAGGCGTATGCAACGATTAATGCCTCCAATTTTGTAGAAGTTTTTGATGTGGAGACAGGCAAACATATCAAACAAATACACCTGCCTAATTGCAGGTATTTAGCTTTTGATAAGGGAAAAGTATATGTGAGTTCTTTTTCTGGAAAAATAGCAACGGATCCCAATGCAGAAATTGGCTTTGTGGCCGAAATAGATACCCTATCTTTAGCGATAACGAGAAAGGTGGAGGTTGGCTACCAACCGGAGGAAATGGTGATTAAAGGCACTAAACTATATGTGGCAAATTCAGGAGGATATCGAGCCCCTCAGTATGATACAACGGTTTCTGTTGTGGATCTAACCACTTTTACCGTGCAAAAGAAAATAGAGGTAGCTCCCAATTTGCATCGGATGCAAATTGACGGCAAGGGCGATATTTATGTTAGTTCCAGAGGGGATTACAAGGAGCTACTTCCCAATCTATATGTTATTGATTCTCATTTAGATGAAGTGAAACAAAAACTCAATATTTCAGTTTCGACGATGACGATTGATGCCGATAAATTGTATTACTTTGGAACAAGCTATCAAACGAATACCAATCAAAATACCAAAGCTTTTGGAATCTTAGATACGGCGACCAAGCAAATCCTCCGCAATTCGATAAGCACGGATGGAACCGATCAGCAAATCCTAATGCCTTATGGGCTAGCAGTGAACCCAGAAACCAAAGAGATTTATCTGACTGATGCACAAGACTATATTGGAACCGGATATATCTATTGCTTCTCTCCAGAAGGAAAATTAAAATGGAAGACTACCGCAGGGAATATTCCGGCACATATCACTTTTGTTAAAAAATAAACAACGAAAAATAAGCAATGAAAAATATAAAAAGAAAGATAGGACTAGGGGCGCTTGTAAGTAGTTTGCTGTTTACTTGCATCAGTTGCTCCAGCGATCAAGATTCAAAAGAAGAAGCACCAGAGCAACATAAAGCTACGATTACAAAAGTAGTGGCGTATGTTCCTGCTTTTGGCCAATTTATTAATGAATTACCTAAATATGAAGTTGGAGATACGGCTGAAACAATGCGAATAAAAGCGGAAAAAGCCCTAGTGAATAATGAAGTAATTAGTTTGGGAGGATTTGGCGGTTATGTCATTTTTGGCTTTGATCATACGATTGCAAATGTTTCAGGAAAAAGAGATTTGCGAATTTTAGGCAATGCCTTTGCAAACAATGCAGAGCCAGGAATTGTCTGGGTGGCGTATGACAAAAATAAAAATGGTTTTCCCGATGAGGAGGAATGGTATGAAATAGCCGGAAGTGAACATTTGAATCCAGCAACAATCAGAAATTACGAAATTACCTATTATAAACCAACTGCGGATGTAGATGAAACACAGGAAGAAATTGAACTGTATATTCGATGGACAGACAACCAAGGAAATGCAGGATGGAAGGCAAAGAATAAGTTTCACAAACAAAGGTATTATCCGCAATGGGTAAAAGAAGAAAGCATAACCTTTAAGGGAACTTTGTTACCTACTAATGCGGTTAATCCCACGAATACAGCAGAGGATTGGCAATTAAAAACATTGGGTTGGGGGTATGCAGATAATTATCCGAATGCTCGGGATGGTGCCACCTTTGATATCGATTGGGCGGTAGATAAAGAAGGGACTAAAGTATATTTGCCAGGCATAGATTTTGTAAAAGTTTATACCGGTTTAAATCAAGAAGCGGGTTGGTTGGGCGAAACATCAACGGAAGTTGCAGGTGCCATTGATTTGCATATTGAAGGAACATCAATTGAAACACTTAAATAATACGTATGAAAAAAAAATTACTACGACTTAGTACACTTTTTGTTTTGGGACTAAGTGTATCAACAGCTCTACTAACGAGCTGTTCGAACGATGACAGCGGTGTATATAATATCGCGGTTGACCAAGGAACGCTAAATGCAGTTACTTTTGAAGAAATTGTTGTAGATCCTAAACTAGAAATGCAAGGAGCCGTTTACTCTTGGTTTGATCATACTACGAATGAGGTAATTTCAACGGAAGCGGTTTTAAGACATGCTTTTAAAACCCCTGGTGCACATAAGATATCAATAAAAGTAGCGCATACTAATAAAGATCTGAAATTATATACCTATGTGGTAAATGTGACAAAATCTGCGGACTATAACTATCTTACTTTGGATCTGAAAGATTTTAATCTTGCAGATGGATTAGCAACAGCAGGTGGAAAAATTTGGAAAGATACGTTTACCGAAGAGGAAGTATTGCAAGCGTCTATTTTTACCTTCAACCACAAGGCAATTACAGATTGGAATACGTGGTATGGATTTACGGTTTCTAATAGTACAGATAATACCAATCAGTTGGAAATGCAAGGAGGTTGGGTGAAAAATCAATGGGGATCTATGGCACAAGGGGGTGTCGATGGAAAAGGAAAACCATTCTTAGTTGCGTATGCAGATCATAAACCAGATGCAAGTGTTTTACAACCAGGAGCAGCAATTGAGATTGAAAATTTCAGTGCGGTGGTTACCTTAGATGACAGCAATAGATATAAAGCAGTGAGTACGTCAGTGGCTCTTAGTCCATGGTCTTACTATGGAATTACTGAAGGCGATGACTTTGCCACTAAATTTGAGGCAGGAGATTCCTTTGCCCTTAAAGTTTATGGGGTAGGGGAAGATATGAAATTAACTTCAGCAGAACCTGTAACACATTACTTAGTTGATTTCAGAAATGGCGTAAACACAGTTAGTAAAGAATGGGGTAAAGTAGATTTATCTTCTTTAGGCGAAGTGAAATATTTATTGTTCTTCCTTGAAACAACAGATGTTAATGCACAAGGATATGCGAATACAGCCTTGTATTTTACGATGGATAAACTAACAGTTGATGTTATAGAAGAATAAATACACAATATTTAGAGAGCCCTACACTAGATTGTGGGGCTTTTTTTATTGTAACAAGTCAAAGTGTTAATAGATTTAAATCAAAAGCGTAGATTTACGGAAAAACCGACTTACTTTGTATGGTTAAATAAAAAAATCAAATGGCTGCTAAACCTAGAATCGCTTTGCTTATCGGAATTTTGTGCATCTCTATTTTTCCTGTTTTAGTAAAAATGGCTTTGGTACCGGGTTTAATTTCTGCCTTTTACCGCATGGCTATTGCTGCCTTATTTATAGTTCCTTATGCGATTTTTACCAAGCAAATAAAAGTATATGATCGCAAAACCATGCTATTGATTGTTTTGTGTGGGGTCTGTTTTGGCTTGGATATTGGCGTTTGGAATATAGCCATTCAAGGTTCAACCGCTACTCAAGCCACCTTATTGGGAAATTTAGCCCCGGTGTGGGTGGGAATGGGGAGTTATTTTTTCCTACAAATTAAACCGACAATTAATTTTTGGGTAGGCACTTTATTGGCGCTTATAGGAATGATTACCTTAGTGGGTATTGATGTATTTGTAAACCTGTCGTTTGATATCCCTTTTCTTTTCAGTATTCTATCTGGATTGCTGTATGCTACCTATATTTTGATGAGTAAAAAAGTGTTGGAACAAGTAGGTGTTGTTTCTTTTATGGCTTACAGTATCGGTGTTTCTACCCTATTTTTAGCGGGTTTAAATCTAGTTGCAGGCTCAGCGTTTACAGGCTTTTCAATGCAGGGTTGGCTGACGCTTTTTGTTCAGGGTATAGTTTGCCAATTACTGGCGTGGTTGTTAATTAGTTTTGCTACACAAAATATGCGAGCAACTAGGGTATCACTCAGTTTGTTAAGCCAAGCGTTATTTGCCGCGCTACTCGCGTGGTATTTCTTAGATGAAGCGATATCCTTGCAGATGCTTGTAGGGGGATGTATAATTCTAGTGGGAATAGGAATTACCTTTATCAATAAACCTTTATTTCGAGTACAGCATTAACGCCTACAAGGAGAATTTCTGAACAATCAGGATGAGTCCCCAAATAAGAAAGGCGAATCCAAAGGCAACCTTTAGAAAAGTAGAAGCTAAAAACCCGATGAAAGAGCCTATAGCCGCTTTTAAGGCACGAGAAACATCTCGACTATCATAGATTAGTTCGCCAATCAAAGCACCTAGAAAGGGACCTAGAATAAAGCCAAAAGGAACAGGAGCAATAATACCGAGGACTAAACCTATATTGGTTCCCCAAACACCGTATTTGCTACCGCCAAATCGCTTGGTTCCTTGAGCGGGAATAAGGTAATCCAAGATAACGATAACGAGCGTAAGAAATAAACTACCCCAAAGAGCGAATGCGCTGAGTTCAATTCCATTGACAAAATACAAACACAAGATACCCAGCCAACTAACTGGAGGTCCTGGTAATGCTGGAAGCACGCTGCCAATTATACCCAAAATGAATAGTAAAACGCTTAAAACTAATAAGAAATAGTCCATCTCTATTTTTTTTGTACTTTTGAGTAACCAAATTACAACAATATTGTTTCATGAAATCGAGTTGGATAATTTTCTTTTTGCCTTTTTTATTCACTTCTTGTCAATGGATGTCCGCTCGAATTCCCGACGAACAACAACTGCTTGAAGAAGAATTAAATAAAGTAGATTGGACTACGGTAGATACCTATCCTAGTGTGGAAACGTGTGACTCTATTTTTGATGCCACGGCGCGTAAAGCTTGTTTTTTTAATTATATCACAACGGCTTTAGAAGAGAATCTTAGTTTAGATACGCTTCGCGGAACCTTTGCAGCCATTGATACGCTAAAAGTGTTAGTTACGATACAATCAGATGCCCGAGTTTCTCTGACGTTATATCAGTTGAATGACAGTTTAAAGCTACAATTAAAAAGTGTAGATAGCCTTTTGGCAGAAAAGGGCAAAAAAATTCAAAATCTTTCACCTGCTATGAAAAGAGGTGTACCTGTAACAAGTCAATTTGTATTGCCTTTGGTTCTAAACAAACAATAATTATTTTTTGAGTTTAAAAGTCAAGACAAAATAACTGCCTATTGAAATAGGTAGAACAATGTTCAATAGCCAGATCAGGGTAGCCACTAAAGCAACAACCCATTGATTGACATCCAAAGCAGAAAAGATAAATAGAGCAATGCTTCCTTTTACAGCAAACTCCAAAAACTGAAAATTAGGCAGGGACGAAGCTAAGAGATAAATAGCAGATACCGCACATAGTAATTCGAAGTATGGAATATGGACATCAAATAAATAATACAAAATAACATATTGATGGGTAAAAGAAGCGTAACGCAATAAGGCCAGAAACAGATTCTTGCGATGCTTGCCTTTTGGAATTTCGCGGAGCATTTGTATCACCGTATTTAAGGAGTATCCTCTAATAGTCAAATGGCGAAGGGTAAAAACCAAACCGATAATCACGGAGGCAATTCCATAGAGAATCCACAAATAGTAGGGCGGAATAAATTGATGGGTATAATTGAGAATTGTAAGTCCGAGTAAGCCAAAAACAATAGCACAAATAACCTGTATTCCGTTGCAAACCATATTGAGAAAAATAACCCTTCCTGTATCTTTTTTAGGGAAATATAAGGCTTTACCAGCATATTCACCAATTCCATTAGGTGTGAAAATTCCCAAAGTAAGGGCACTTAAAACTTGTTTCGTCGCTTGACCTATACTTACAGGCTGAATCAACGATGCTAAATTTCGCCATTTTAAAATTTCCACAAATCGATTGGAAAAAGTCAAAAAGAGCAAGGCCAATAAAGCAAAAGTATGCTGAGGATTAATCAAAACTTCTTTCAATAAGGTGAAATCTAACGTTTGATCACTTGAAAGTTTGTTATAGATATAATAAAATGCACTACTTACAACTAGTATCTTAAGTAGAAGTACAAGGAATTGTTTAGTTTTGCTAGATAGAAATTTCATCAATACAAAGTAAATCATATTTTTTTGGTCTTGATGAATCGAAAAGAAAAAAAAAGAAATTTGACACTAGATAGAATTATATTAGGTATTGATCCAGGTACGACCATTATGGGTTTTGGACTCATTCGCGTGGTAAATAAAAAGATGGAGTTCATTCAATTAAATGAATTACAATTGAATAAGTATGACGATCACTATACTAAATTACGTCGAATTTTTGAACGTACCATTGAATTGATTGAAACGCATTGCCCCGATGAAATTGCAATCGAAGCTCCTTTTTTTGGCAAGAATGTACAGTCGATGCTTAAATTAGGCCGTGCACAAGGCGTAGCAATGGCGGCGGGACTCTCTCGTGGTATTCCTATTACTGAATATGAACCCAAAAAGATAAAAATGGCTATTACGGGTAATGGAAATGCAAGTAAAGAGCAAGTCGCTAAAATGTTACAACAATTATTAGGGCTAAAAGAATTGCCTAAAAACTTAGATAGTACAGATGGATTAGCAGCAGCCGTTTGTCATTTTTTTAATTCTGGTAAAACAGTGGTTGGTAAATCGTATACCGATTGGGATGCTTTTGTCAAACAAAATAAAGATAGAGTAAAAAAATAATGGCAGGTATTTACATTCATATTCCTTTTTGCAAGCAAGCCTGTCACTATTGTGATTTTCACTTTTCCACTTCTTTAAAGAAAAAGGAGGAGATGATGGTTGCGCTAAAGAAAGAGCTTTTTTTGCGCAAAGATGAATTGACGCATGAACCGATTGAAACCATCTACTTTGGAGGCGGAACACCGAGTATTCTAAGCGTTGAGGAAATCAATAGTCTCTTGGATTGTGTGTATCAGTGGTATCGGGTTAGTGAAAAACCGGAAATTACGCTAGAAGCTAATCCAGATGATTTAGATCATGCAACCATTCACCGTTTAGCTCAATCTAAGGTAAATCGATTGAGTATTGGCATTCAGTCCTTCGGGGAGGAGGATCTGAAAATGATGAATCGCGCCCATAATGCCCAAGAAGCACTCCTGTGTTTACAAGAAGCGGTACTCTATTTTGATAATATTTCGGTAGACTTAATTTATGGAATTCCCAATTTATCTGATGAACGTTGGGTAGAAAATATTCAACGTGTTTTGGATTTGGGTATTCCTCATATTTCTTGCTATGCTCTAACCGTTGAGGAACGTACGGCGTTGAATAAATTGATCCAAAAAGGCTTAGTTCCCAGTCCAAAAGAAGAAGTAGCACATGCGCATTTTATGCTATTGATTGAAAAGTTAAAACAAAATGGATATGTGCACTATGAACTCTCTAATTTTGCTAAACCGGGGTATTATTCTAAAAATAATTCGGCCTATTGGCTAGGGAAAAAATATTTGGGAATAGGTCCTTCTGCCCATAGTTTTGATGGGAAATACAGAAGTTGGAACATTGCCAATAATCCGTTGTATATCAAGGCAATTGAAGCAGGTACATTGCCTTCTGAAATTGAAGAGCTATCGCTTTCAGACCGCTATAATGAATATATTATGACGGGTTTACGCACCATTTGGGGCGTCGATATTGATCGTGTACAAAAAGAATTCGGGACAGCCTATTTGGATTATTTGTTGAAAGGATCAGCCTCCTTGATTGCAGATGGATTCATGCAAAAGCAAGACCATATTTTAACCATAACCGACAAAGGAAAATTTTTAAGTGATGGTATTGCATCTGATTTATTTTGGTTAGATTTGAAATAAAACCTTGAAAGCAACTATTTCTATTTCGGATTCTACCTATGCAATTGATTTTTCACAACCAATTGATATCTCTATTCCTTTAACCAATACCGATGATAATCCCATTGCTTGGTATTTGGATAAACCGTCTATTGAGCCAGTGCGTATGGGAGATTGGGTTGGCAAAGTGAGTGAAGGACAGTCTTCTACTAATTTTAATACCATCGCGTTTAATCCTCATGGACATGGAACACATACCGAATGCTTAGGTCACATTACGCGTGATTTTTACAGTATCAATGATACACTCAAAACCTTTATTTTTTTAGCACAAGTTATTACTGTTGAACCTATTCTAATAGATAATGGAGATGCTATTATAACGCTTGATCAGATCCGAAAACAGTGGGATAATCAACAACAAAAGGCCATTGTCATTCGCACTTTACCTAATCAACAAGGAAAAAAACACAGCAAATATTCCCATACCAATCCGCCGTATTTAGAGGCAACTGCAGCTACTTTTTTGCGAGAAGAAGGAGTTGAACACCTATTAATTGACTTGCCTAGTGTGGATAAAGAGAAAGATGAAGGTAAATTGGTAGCGCATAAAGCTTTTTGGAACCTGACCAATGTCAATGATGTCAATGCAGATGCTCGATTTAATGCTACGATTACAGAAATGATTTACGTTCCTGAGCTTGTTGTAGATGGCTTTTATATTTTGAATTTGCAAATCGCTTCTTTTGTGAATGATGCCTCACCAAGTAAACCGATTATTTATCAGATATTTACCTAAAATAGAGTGTTATGGATGTACATGTTGTTTACGATTATTGTTTAAACAAAAAAGGAACACGCGAAGATTTTCCTTTTGATCAAGAAACCCTAACCTTTAAAGTGGGAGGTAAAATTTATTTGCTACTCAATTTGACCAAATGGGAGCAGGGAAATTGCTTTGTAAATTTAAAATGCGATCCTGAAAAAGCCGAAGAGCTTCGGGCAGATTACAATGAAATTACACCTGGTTATCACATGAGTAAAAAACATTGGAACAGTGTGCATTTAGGAGGTTCGGTCCAATGGACGTTGCTGAAAGACTTGATTGATCATTCGTATGAACTCGTTTACAATAGTTTAACTCAAAAAGTAAAAGAGAGTTTAGAAGAAAATACTTAGTTACACAAAGCAGACCTAAACCAACAAAAAGAGAAAAATGTAGTAAGGTGAATTCTCAATCTGTAGTATTTAGGTGCTGTAAATGTAATATTTTTTTTCATTTAAACATAAAAAGAATGCTTTGTAGGTTAAAGCGAAAAGAAATTAGTGTCCTAAAAACTATTTATCTTGATCCGTTGCGTAATTAGTAGTTACTCGAGAGGTATCTACCCCCATGAGTTCCATATGTGCTACACCCCATTTTTGTAAATCTATTAAAATAGGATTTAATCTTAGGCCAATAGGTGTAAGTTCATACTCAACTTTTGGAGGAACTACAGCATAAACCGTTCTTGTTACGAGTTTATTTTCTTCCATTTTTCGCAATTGAAGCGTCAACATGCGTTCTGTTATTCTAGGCAGTCGTTTTTTTAATTCGCCAAATCGCAATTTTCCTTCGAGTAAAATACAACATATAGCAATGGTCCATTGTCCACCTATAAGATTTGACGCATAGATCTCTGCACACTCCGCACCTAAAGTTTGCTTGTTCTCGTAATTTACTGAGGCTTCCTTTATTTTTCCCATACTTACATTTTTGTTAGTACCATACAATTAATAGCTAATGTACAGATTTAAAGATAACCGCTTTAAATTTGTGTATTAAATAATTAGAAAGATGAAAACATTAGTAATTATAGCACATCCCAATTTAGAAACCTCCCTGACCAACAAGCTTTGGATGGAAGAGCTTCAAAAGGATTCCGAAAACTTTCATATACACTGTTTATATACAGCATACCCAGATGAGAAAATTGACGTAGAAAAAGAGCAGGCTTTAATCGAAGCCTATGATAAAATTATATTTCAATTTCCTTTCTATTGGTTTAGTTCACCTCCTTTGGTGAAAAAGTGGTTGGATGAAGTATTGACCTATGGATGGGCGTATGGAAGTACCAGTGGATATAAGTTACAAGGAAAAAAAATAGGCTTGGTTATTTCTGTTGGAATTGATGAAATAGAATACCGTGTAGAAGGAAAGTATGGATATACATTGAAAGAGCTGATAGCGCCTTTTGAATTGACTTTTAACTATGTCAAGGCAAATTATATAGGATTTTATGCTTACTATGGAATCGAACAGGATACTACTGTTGAATGGGTAGCTAAGAGTATTCCAGGCTATAAAAAATTTATAGAATCAATAGGTGTCCTAAATAGGGGATAAGCCTAAGATTTGCCTAAACCCGTAGGGACTAAGTTGGAGTAGAAGTATTGAAACCTTGCGGTAGGACTAGTTATGTGGATTAGACTGCGTAGTTAAAGTAAAACAAGCAATAAATGCATTGCTTGTTTTACTTTAACTTTATCCTTTATTTGTTTGTAATAGCACGGTCAAAATTAGTTGCAACTCAAGGTTACAATATAAAAATCTCTACGTCGCGGACAAACTTAATATTGAGTTTACTCTTAATTGGTGTACCATCATAAGTAGCCGGATTCCATTTTTTCATTCGTGTGATTATATCAATAAAGTCATCTAAAAAGGTCTCTTTTAGTTTTTCATTTTGAATACCTTTTAAATCTACTTCAGTCACGGTTCCATCGGTTTGTATAGCAAGGATAATGGTGTATTTAATCTGATCCCCTACAAAATTAGCTGAAGATTGAGGTCCGTGTATTTTGTGGAATTCTGCCCAAAAACCATCTATTCCTGTAGGATAGCTTGCTGGTTGATAACGTGTGTCTTCTTTCTTCGCATAGTATTTAGGATTAGAATTTCCCGCTTTAACATCTTCTACAAGGATATAAAAAGGAATCTTATAGTTGCCATCTACTGCAACGCCATTTTCTTTGGCAGGCTTCCATTTCTTCATGCTTTGTACGATGTTTTTTGTTGCTTCACTTACCAAAGTATCTGTTAATCCCGTAATCTCTATACGCTCTAGTTTACCCGATGCCTTAACCGTAAAACTTAAAGTAAAATCAAAAGCTTCTTCAGTGGTATTGGTAGATTTAAACTTTTTGTAAAAAGCTTGTAGAAAATCTTTTAGAAAGGGACCGGGATACTTCGCTTGACTGTTTTCCTGAAATTCTACATTTTTGTGGTTTGTTAATGTTTCTTTTGCGTAGCTAACACCTCCGTTAAAAGTAAAGAATAGCAAAAAAAATACACCGATGAAATAGTTGTTTTTAGTTGTAAACGGCATTGTCGTCGTTTTATGAATTTACCACGAAGGTACTGTTTATTCTAGGTATAAAAAATGGAGATAGGCAAAAGTGTCGGATAAAGCCGAGGGGACTGGTTATAGGGGCATCCCTTTTTTTGAGTACAATCATTTTGTAGGTTAAACTTGAATAAAAGCATTAACCTTCTTGAGCCCTGTATTAGGTAGTTTCAAGTAACACAAGTAATAGATGACTATCACTTGTGTTACTAACTATTTAAGCTTCTGTCTCCGTGGTTTGCTCTGCTTGTAGTGTAATTGGCAAGGTAAATTGACTGCGAACTACTTTACCCTTATCTACAGCAGGTATCCAATTTTTGGTTTTAGATATCGCTTTTAAAGCCGCTTCTTTAGTGCCAAATCCAGGATCTCTAACAACTTTAATTTCATTTAAGCTTCCGTCTTTTTCGATGATAAATTGGAGAATAACGCGCAGCGATTCACCTTCAAAAGGAGGCGTTTCAAAATTAGCTATAAAGTCTTGGTTAAAAGCCATCATGCCACCTGGATAACTGGCTGGTTCGCTTACTGCGATGTGAACTTCATTGGGATCTTCAATAGCAGGAGTAGCCTTAGTTACAACCGGTTCTTGAGGCTTACTTTGCGCAAAAACGGTATAGGTACTCATGGTACATAGTAGTGCAATAGCCCCCATAGAAGCGAATGCATTTTTCATGGGATTGTTTGATTTAGTTAACATAATAAAACGTTTTTTGGTTAGGTTAAAATTGAACGAACTACTGAAGCGTTGTTCATTTTGTTTATAAGTTTGGCTTACTAATAGTTGTAAATAGGCTTGCGTTTCTGCTGGATTTGAATTCAGTGTATCATCGGCTAAGAATTCGTGATTTAAAGCTATGTTTTGTTGATACCAATACAAAAGCGGCTGAAACCAAAATACGATTTTGAGACTTTCAATCAATAAGATATCCCAAGAATGCTTTTGCTTGACGTGGTTGTATTCGTGTAAAAGGATTTTGTTGTTCCATTCAATGGGGATATTAAGCGGTAAGTAGATGGTGTTGCGAAATGTAAATGCGGTATCTAAATGGTTTAATACAACAAATTTTTGTCCTTGATCATAGATAATACTGCCTTGTTTTTCCAATCTTTTAAAATGAAGCAGGGAGGCTATAAAACGAGTTAACATAACACCAAAACCGAGGAGATAGAGACCAAGTAGCACGTACTGCAAAGTGATTATTGTTAAACTAGTGGATGCAGTTGCCTTTTCAGGCGTTATACTAATTTCATTTAGCTCTTGTAATTTCATATTAGCTAGCGTTAAAACCCCCGTTGTAGGAATTTTAATTAGCGGTAAAAGAAACGCCAATACCAAGGCAAACACTAAATAATAGCGCTTGAATACATGTATTTTTTGGTTCTCTAATACAAGTTTATAAACGACGAGAATCAAAAATAAAAGTAGGGTAGTTTGAGTTAAATATAACAGCATGGTTCTATTTTTTTAGTTGGTCTTCTACAATTTTTTTCAAAGCTTCTAATTCCTTTTTGCTCATTTTACTTTTTTTGGTAAAAAAGGAGGCAAAGGACAAGGCTGAGCTATTAAAATGCTGCTCTACCATTGTATTTAGATGAGTTTCAAAATAGTCTTCCTTTCGAATTAAGGGAGCATAGGCTCTAGAATTACCAAAGGTTTTATAGGTAATAAAACCCTTTTCTGCTAACCGTTTTAACAAGGTAGCTAAGGTGGTTTGTGCAGGTTTTGGATCCGGGTATTTTTCAAGTAAGTCTTTCGAAAAGGCTTCTTTCAAATCCCAAATATATTCCATAAGCTGCTCTTCGGTTTGGGGTAATTTTATCATGGTAGTACAACTGTTTATTTTTTATAATGCCAACAACTTACTTTTTATTCCTTTTGTTTTTAGGTACACTTGGTAGCTGAAAATAAAAATAAGTACTAAGAGTGAATTTACTACAGTATCTATCTATGTAGATATTGTTCTACAAATATAGAATAAAAAAATAAAAACAAAATGAATTCTATACTTTTTTTAATAAAACGAATTATCTTTAGCGTATTAAAAGGGTGATTGACAATCCTATAAACTAATAGTTCTATGATTTACGAGGTCTTAGCAGCAGGTAATACAAGTTTGGCAAGCAGAAAAAATACCATAGAAAAGTTGATTCATCAACCTAATCTCATACCTACTTTAGTAGATTTTACGTTTGATGTTGGTTGTAAAGTCAAGGTAATAGCAAGTGTTATTTTAGATGATTTAGTGCAAGTAAATAACCACGCATTGGATCATTATATTGAAAAGTTTATTCAGCAGTTGTACTTGGTCGAAGACGAAAGTGTAAAGCGATTAACAAGTAAAATGAGTGTTTTACTGCTTGAAAAAAAGCGAAAATTATTCAATCCTATACTAGAAGAGCAACTTTTAAATCAAAGTTTAGTGTGGTTAACTTCTACTGCTAAAGTAGCAACGGAAGCCAATGCAATGCAAATCGTTCGACTATTAGCTGCTAAATTTCCTGAGCAAGCCAAGTCGATTGCCGAAGTAGTAGAGGTAAGGTTTTCCGAAAAGACCCCTGCATATCAAAGTCAGGCGCGTAAATTATTGAAGACAATTAGACAATTAGATTGAATTAAATACGCAGAATAAAAAAATGCGAGCCTGTCCCTCGCATTTGTAGTATTATCCGTGTATCTGTTCTTTTGTTCCGTAACTCTGGATTAAATTCCCTTCAAATTCCAACCATTCTTGCCAGCGTTTATCCACATCAAAGCGTTCTGTATATTTTCGAGCAAACTTTAAGAAGGCAGTATAGTGATTCGCTTCTGAAACCATCAAATCGTAATAGAATTTGGAAAGTTCTTCATCTTGAATATTTTGTGATAATACGCGAAAGCGCTCACAACTTCTAGCTTCAATCATGGCAGCAAAAAGTAAACGATCAATAAAAGCATCATTTCTACTTCCGTCTTTTTTACAGAATTTATTCAGTTGATTGACATAATCATCTTTGCGTTCACGCCCTAAGGTGTATCCTCTCTGTTTGATAATCTCATGTACCATTTGGAAATGTTGCATTTCTTCAATCGCAATTTCTGTTAATTCAGTTACTAAGTCTTCGTGTTCTGAATTGTATGCAATCAAGGTAATGGCATTGGTGGCCGCTTTTTGTTCACACCAGCAGTGATCCGTCAAAATCTCTTCGAGATTTGATTCGGCAATATTAGCCCATCTGGGATCCGTTAAAAGTTTAAGTCCTAACATAATTCCTTTTCGTTTTTAGCAAAAATACTAAATATAATAGAGATTAAAAATTAGGAAAATATACTGCGTAAGAAGCTGTATTTTTGTGCGATGGAGAATTCAGTACAGGCAAAGAAAATACTAATTATCGGTCAAGTTTGGCCCGAATCGCGCTCATCAGCTGCGGGTAAGCGTATGTTGCAATTGTTAGACGTATTTCAATCCTGGCAGATGCAGATCTATTTTGGATCAACTGCCCTTAAAACGCCTTATAGTGATGATTTGAGTGCATTTGCTGTGCAAGAAGTATCCATTTTCCTCAATGATGAACGGACAGATCAAATGTTAGCCGCTTTACAACCAGATTGGGTAATGTATGACCGTTTTATGATTGAAGAACAATTTGGTTGGCGGGTTGCAGCACAATGCCCCCTAGCGATGACGATTCTCGATACGGAAGACTTGCACTTTTTGCGTTACGCCCGTCAGGAGCAGTATAAAAAGGGTAGCGATTCCTTAGAAGCCCATTTGTACACGGAGCGAACCAAGCGCGAATTAGCAAGTATTATGCGTTGTGATTTGACCCTTTTAATTTCAATATTTGAATATAATCTCTTAAAAGAAGTCTTTAAACTTCCGAGTGATATTCTTTTTGTACTGCCTTTTTTGGAGCCAGAACTAACAGAAAGTGAACAGCAAAACTGGTTGACTTTTGATGAAAAAGAGGATTTTGTTTTTATTGGCAATTTTATTCATGAACCCAATTGGCAAACCGTCTTGCGATTAAAAACGGAAATTTGGCCGCTGCTGCGCAAACAGCTTCCAAAGGCTAAACTGCGTATTTATGGGGCTTATCCTTCAGCGAAAGTTTTGCAATTGCATCAAGAAAAAGAAGGTTTTTTGGTGGAGGGTAGAGCGGAAGATGCCCTAGCTGTTATTAGCAAAGCGAGAGTCATGTTAGCACCTATTGCTTTTGGGGCAGGCATAAAAGGAAAATTTATCGATGCGATGCGCGTAGGAACACCTAATGTAACTACGTCTGTTGGCGTAGAAGCTATGGCAGATATTGAGCATTGGTGTGGCTTTGTTTGTGATGAGGTAGCTGAATTTGTAGCCCAAGCTGTAACGCTATACCAAGAGGAAGAAATTTGGAAAGCTAAACAGCAAAAGGGAGTTGCTTTGCTAAGAGCAAAGTATGATAAGGCATATTATATCGAACAGTTAAGAAAACAATTACTAGCGGTAGATTTAAATCTCGAAAAATACAGAAAAGACAATTTCTTACTGGAAGTCTTTAAACATCATAGTGCGCAAAGTACGAAATACATGGCACTTTGGATTGAAGAAAAAAACAAGCATAAAAAAAGCGAGTAACCTTGACGTTCTCGCTTTTTTGTATAAATTATTTTACTAATTCCATGTAGTATTTGTAGAACAGTGGAATAGTTTCAATTCCTTTCAAATAATTGAAAACACCAAAGTGTTCATTAGGAGAGTGAATAGCATCAGAATCTAATCCAAAGCCCATCATGATTGATTTAGATCCTAATTCTTCTTCGAATAAAGCCACAATTGGAATACTTCCTCCAGAGCGAACTGGAATAGGGGGTACACCAAAAGTATCTTCATAGGCTTTTGCAGCGGCTTGGTATCCAATAGAATCCGTTGGCGTTACATAGCCTTGTCCACCGTGATGTGGTTTTACTTCCACCGTTACACCCGCTGGAGCAATACTTTCAAAGTGTTTTTTGAATAGCTCAGTAATTTCTTCCCAATCTTGATTAGGAACTAAACGCATAGATATTTTGGCAAAAGCTTTACTAGCAATAACAGTTTTAGCACCTTCACCTGTATAACCACCCCAAATACCATTCACATCTAGCGTTGGGCGAATAGAGTTGCGCTCATTGGTTGTATAACCAGTCTCACCGTATACTTCCTCAATGTCTAAAGCTTTTTTGTAATCGTCTAAAGAAAAAGGACGTTTCGCCATTTCATCGCGTTCTTCACGGGAAAGCTCTTCTACTTTGTCGTAGAAACCAGGGATCGTGATATGGTTATTTTCATCGTGTAATGAAGCAATCATTTTTGTCAATACATTGATTGGATTTGCAACAGCTCCTCCATATAATCCAGAATGTAAATCTCTATTAGGACCCGTAACTTCTACTTCAACATAACTTAAACCTCTCAATCCAGTTGTGATTGACGGCTGTTGATTTGAAATCATCCCCGTATCAGAAATAAGAATTACATCGTTTTTTAATTTATCGTGATTTCTTTTTACAAACCAGCCTAAACTTACCGATCCAACTTCTTCTTCTCCTTCAATCATGAACTTCACGTTGCAAGGTAAAGTATTCGTTGCAATCATATATTCCACGGCTTTTACGTGCATGAACATTTGTCCTTTGTCATCGCAAGCACCACGAGCGAAAATCGCTCCCTCAGGGTGAATCGGCGTCGTTTTGATGACAGGTTCAAACGGAGGAGACGTCCAAAGTTCGATTGGATCCGCAGGTTGTACGTCATAATGACCATAAACAAGTACCGTTGGAAGCGCAGGATCGATGATTTTTTCTCCATAAACAATAGGATATCCTGGCGTTTCACACAATTCTACGTTGTCACACCCTGCTTTTATTAAATTTTCTTTTACTGCTTCAGCGGTGTTAATTACGTCTTGAGAATACGCACTATCAGCACTGATAGAAGGTTTTTTAAGGAGTTCAATTAACTCATCTAGAAGACGTTGCTTGTTTTCTTGAACAAATTGCTTTGAATCTTTCATAGTATGTATAGATACAGTTATATTATGCCTTACAAACATAAGAATAAAAAAAAATTATTTTTTTCTTGCGCATTAAAAAACAGGTTGTATATTTGCAACGTCTTAAAAGAACAACAGTAATGAGGTTCTGAGCCAACTGCGGGTGTGGTGAAATTGGTAGACACGCCAGACTTAGGATCTGGTGCCGCAAGGTGTGTAGGTTCGAGTCCTATCACCCGCACTAAAGCCTCTTCGAAAGAAGAGGCTTTTTTTATGGTAATAAACTCTCAATCATTACTCACTTCCGCAGTAGCCCATACGTTGTCTCGATTTACCGTTCCTTTAAAAATCCATTGTACGTTATTTCCCGTTCTTGTATTGATCCAGTAGTAACTCATCGCGTACGTAGTGCCAGGCGTAGTAATTACCAACGTGGAAGAATCTGTTACTTCGCCTTGTGGACTTGTACCTGTGCGGCATTTGAGTGTGGCAGCTATGTTACCCGTTCCGTCTTGAGAGGATACCGTCACCTGAGTATTGATGTGATCAGAAGCATAAAATTCAGTATCTGTAGGAACTTCTCCAGGTTTGTTGAAATAGATGAAACTGAGTGCTTTTTGTAGCGGAGATAGGGGGGGAGAATTGGGTTGAATGAAGAAGGAAGAAGCACTTGAATCAAGTTGTTTAAACCAAGAATCTTGCTCCGTGGCCATCACGACATAGGTTGCTCCTTTTTTAATTTCTTGTTGGATATATGCGTTCAATGTATTCAATTGGTCGATGAAGCGTTTTTTGCTTACTTCTCCTATACGCGCCGCTTGTTCAGTGGTATTGTTTGGAAGTAGCTTCAATAACTCGTGTTTTGCGTTTAGATCCAAATAGTAACGCATCTCCTGTTTATCTATTTGAACAAATTGTTGGAGTACTTTAGCGTCTTCGAAGTAGTTGTCACTCAAAGGTTTTTGGTAGTCTTCTTTTTCACAACTGATAGAGAGAATCAACACAAAAACGAAACAAATAAAGGAAGTTAATTTTTTCATGGTCTTTCTTTTTTACTAAATTAAATGATAAGGATTGCATCGTATTCTTGCTGTATTTCTGACTACATCCATACTAAAATAAGTTTGATGTCGTATATCTTACATCTCTTGGTAAAGATTAAAATATATAATTGATTGAAATACAATATGTTAATTTGTTTTTTAATTAAAATTACAGCAAATACTAAAGCAATAATTTTTCTATTTGATATTAGTAAGCAATAGGCGGTAGTTGTTTGTTTTCTGAAGAATTAAGTGAAGAGTGAAAAAAACAGCAATAACAAACCCAACAAACCGCTCAAAAAATCGTCTTTTTTTAGATTCACTTTTCCAGTTTGTAATCACCTCGACCAAGGAGAGGTCGCGTCCTATAAGTTATCTTCTACTTAGGGATTAAGTGCAAAAGGGACTAATTTAGACTATATGCGTTAACCTTTATTAATTCGCTCTATTATCGAAGATTTAGATCTTTTTGGAAACAGAAAATTAGACGTAACGCAATATTTTGAAGATCTATTTGTTCCTTTTAAAATTTGATTTAACGAATATGTTTATATGTCTATTAATTCAAGAACACGCTAATATCTGTAGAATTATAGTCGTTATTGCTCCTTAAATATCATTATCGAACAACAGCTTACGAATCTGAGTAAGTTTATGTATTCACTATAAGTATTGGCTTGTAAATGTCTTTTGGAGTTCTTTAGTTATGTTAAAATAACAAATTTATTGTTATTTTAATAAAAATGTAAAACATTTGACTATGTTTGTAGTTTATTAATTAGTTAAATTTTTAAATTATGAGAAAAATTATCATAGGGCAATGTTTGCTTTTACTTTAATTTCTTGTGAAACGGAAGTTGTAAGAGAGGAGGTACGTGAGACCTCTTATAAAGAATTTGTTGATATTGTTCTTGCTAACTTTGATTGGGGAAGAGCGTCTAAGGATTGTAAAAATGGATTTGGAATTTGTAACTTCGAATGGGGACCTAAAGACCCACCTACATTACCTCCGTTACCTCCACCTCCTTTACCCCCAGATTGGGGAGTTCCACCAATGGGTCCTGGTCCTGGAGGTGGCGGAAGTACAGGTGACGGAAGCGGAATGTCTGTTCCAGTTATTTTGGTAGGTGGAAAAGCTATAATCGATCTTTTTGTTCTTGAACCCAATTTAAATTTAGAAAAAACAAATATGATTATTGATGAGGCTATAGTTAGAAAGCTTGGAAAACAAATTTATAAACTGCCAGCTGGTGAAATAGAGTATTCTCCTGATATGGGGAAGTATGGCGGATATAGAATAATATTTGAGGCATTGTAAAAATGAGATATATTTTTCTTATGTTTCTTTTGATGGGATGCTCGGCAACTTATTACAAGAAGTTGCCAGAGGTGTGGAAAGAAAGAATTCTTAGAACAGAAGATTTAGAAAAGCTTGATAGGAGCTATATTTATCCTGTTACAGGAAAGAAACTTAAAGCAGAATTGTTGAAGTATGAAAATTCAATGGTGGTTATATTTGTAAATAAATGCACATCGAACTATTGTGTACCATTAAAAGTATATGAAGATTATGCGATCAAGAATAACTATAAGTTATTCCTGATAATGCAGGATCTGAATCATCTGGATGAGTCTTATAATCAATTTTTCTATTCTCCTCTTTTAGTTATTGATGAGGAATATTATAAAGGAGCGTGGAATACTAATAAATATTTTGAAGAAGATCTCTTAGGAAATGTCAGACAGGACGAATATAGGGGGAGTATCTATCTTTTTGAAAAAGGAACGTTGATGAATATATTGAGAACGTTACCTAATTAGTGATTTTTTTAAGTCAAAGGCTCTTTGAAAGAAGAACAGCTAAAAAATAAAACCCCGTTCGAATAGACGGTTTTTTTTAAATTGTTTATTTGCAAAATATTTAGCCTTTAGATCAAACCAAAGGTTTGAATCGTTGCGTACTCTATCATTCCTTAAAGTCTCAGAAAAAAACGATTATTCTACTTCATGGATTGTTGGGTGATTCTTGTAATAAATTATTTTTTCTCAAAAAGAAAACAAGATTTTTTCTATTTGATATTAGTATGGAATAGATGATTGTTGTTTGTTTTCTGAAGAACGAAGGGTAAATAGTGAAGAGTGAGTGGTGAATGGTTAAGAGTGAAGAGTAAAAAAATAACAACAAAAAACAAAATACCCTACCTTTGCGGTATGAATCAAGCAGAAATACTTCAAAAACTAGAGATTGCAGCATTAAATGAAATGCAGCTTCAAACCTATAACACCGCACAGAAAAAAAACAATATTGTTTTATTATCCCCAACGGGTTCGGGTAAAACGCTCGCTTTTTTATTGCCCCTTGTACAGCGATTAAACCCTGCGGTACGTGGAGTACAAGCCGTAATCCTTGTTCCTACGCGTGAACTTGCTATTCAGATTGAAACGGTTTTTAAAAAGATTGGAACAGCTTTTAAAATCAATGCGTGTTATGGCGGACATTCCACCAAAATAGAATTGAATAATTTAGCTTCACCTCCAGCTGTTTTAGTCGGTACTCCCGGAAGAGTTGCTTTTCATGTGGAAGAAAATTCATTTGATACCCAATACGTACATAGTTATGTGATTGATGAGTTTGACAAAGCGTTGGAAATGGGATTCCAATCAGATATGGATTATATCATTCAGGCCTTTGATAAGCTAGATTTCCGTATGCTTACTTCTGCGACGGCTTTAAAAAGAATACCCGCATTTACAGGAATTGAAAATCCGGAACACCTTCATTTTTTGAATAAAGTGGAAGATCAACCGGCCCTTACTTTTAGCAAAATTATCACTACGGCAGAAGAGAAATTAGAGACCGTCATTCAATTGATTGGCAAAATTGGCAAGGATACGATATTGATTTTCTGCAATCACAGAGATGCAGTGGCGCGAATTAGTGAAACCCTAACGAATAACGGAGTGGCCAACGGTGCTTTTCACGGAGGACTCCTACAAGAAGATCGCGAAAGAGCTTTGATGAGATTTAGAAATAGAAGTTGTCATATTTTAATCTCTACCGATTTAGCTGCTAGAGGATTGGATATTCCCGAAATTGGACATGTCATTCACTATCAGATTCCAGAAAAGGAAGATGCCTTTATTCATCGAAATGGCCGTACGGCTCGTATGAAGGCAGAAGGGAAAGTCTATGTAATTGTTACCAATGAAGATAAATTCAACTTTATTGATCCTAAGATGCCTATTGAAGAGATAAAGGGTACCTATAGCATAGATAACCGCACTGATTTTAAAACGATATATATTAGTGCAGGAAAAAAAGACAAAGTGAATAAAGTAGATATCGTTGGGTATTTAATTAAAACAGGAGGACTCAATAAAGAGGATATTGGTTTAATTGATGTTCGCGATACTCAAGCCTTTGTTGCTGTTCGCACAGCTAAAATAAAGCCTTTATTGCGAACATTAGAGAATACTAAACTTAAAAATAAAAAAGTTAAGATAGCTTTAGCTAGAGAATAACTAGCATCAATTTCAATTCGCACCTGCGGATTGAAAATTATTTTTCTTGATGATACAAGTCATTCGCTTGATCAAAAATGACTTGTATGCTTTCAGGAGCTGGTGTTCCATATTTTGAAATAAGGTAGATACTCAGTGAACTCAAGAAGAAACCAGGAATTAGCTCATAAAGCGGTTCTTGATACCCAAAAATTTGCCCACTCAATATTTTTTCTTGAAAAATAGGCCAAAAAATAACGGTAAGCCCTCCGATTAGTATTCCTGAAAAGGCCGCTTGGCCGGTTGTTTTTTTCCAAAATAATGAAAATAGAATAAGCGGGCCAAAAGCAGCACCAAAACCTGCCCAAGCGCTAGCAACCAAAGCCAAAATACTGTTGTTCTCGTCGAAGGCAATGAGAATTGCAATCAAAGAGATGAGTAAGACAGCGAATCGACCTAGCCAAACTAATTCTTTTTGACTGGCTTGACGCCTAAGATACGAGTAGTAAAAATCCTGAGTCAATGTACTTGATGACAGAAGTAGCTGTGCACTTAGTGTACTCATAATTGCAGCTAAAATTGCAGCTAATAAAAGACCAATGAGCCAAGGATTAAATAAATAATGAATCAGTTCTATAAATATTAATTCTCTATTTTTATTGACCTGATACGCTTGATCGGGATGGAGTTGGAAGTAACTAATACCGAAGTATCCAATAGCAACGGCACCAGATAAACATAAAAACATCCAGGTCATACCAATAAGACGTGCTTTTTTCATGGTTTTAACGCCCTCAGCAGCCATGAAACGCGTTAAGATGTGCGGTTGTCCAAAATAACCCAATCCCCAAGCTGCTGCACTTATAAGGGTTATGAAACTTACCTTGTGTAGTAAACTAGTATATTCGAGATGATGCGTTTCCATAGCTGTGATGATCTGTTCTTGGGCGATATCCCATCCACCGAGATGAAAGAGGATCATAATAGGGGTTAAAATCAAAGCAAACAGCATTAAAGTCGCTTGAAGGGTATCACTCCAACTCACCGCTAAAAAACCTCCAATAAAAGTGTAGGTAATTGTCGCTAAGGCACTATAGAATAAAGCCTGATGGTAGGTAACATGAAAAATAACCGTAAATAGTTGCGCGCCTGCTACCATACCCGATGCACAATAGAGTGTGAAGAAAAATAGGATGGCAAATGCGGCAATTGTTTTGATTTTTTTCCCCTCTTTGCCGAATCGATAAAAGAAAAAATCAGGTAAGGTTAAGGCATTGTTATTCAGCTCGGTGTGTATACGCAATCGTCCGGCTACTAATTTCCAATTGAAAAAAGCGCCAACTAACAGGCCTAGGGCAATCCAACTTTGGGCTATACCCAAGGTGTAAATGCTACCTGGTAAACCCATTAAAAGCCAACCCGACATGTCAGAGGATCCTGCAGATAAAGCTGTAACTATAGGGCCTAAACTTCGCCCTCCTAAGATGTAATCAGAAAAATTTTTAGTCTTTCGATAAGCAATAATGCCAATTACTAGTATAAGAACAAGGTAGAGAGAGAAAGTCGTTAGTGTGGGATCAAGCTGCATTTTTTGTTTTAAAACTAAGTAAAAAACAATGTAATGCCTTGTATAGGTGTGATATGTATATGTATTAGGTGTTTTCTATTTTAATTGTAAAACCTTTAGAGTAGTGAAGGATAGCTATTTATAAAAAAAGCAGGTTCTCCGGGAAGGAGAACCTGCTAACAATTAAAAAACTAATTAGGGGGCTATGCGTGTACTAACGCTATTTTACTGTCGGTTAGTTCAGTTAGAATAGCCGATTTATTTTCTTTGAAATACGTGTTGTCTTGTTCAAATAAAGACACATAATAATCAATACCAGCGAGTAGATTTTCTTTTATTTTTTCTACTTTTTTTACTTTTACTAGTGGAGTATCCATTTTTAATTGACGTTTCTCTTCTTTGAAGTGATCGATATACATGCGCAATTCTTTAATAAAGAAATGAGGGCGATTCTCAACATCTATGATATTAGTTCTACCATAAATATGTTGGAGCATGTTTTTAAGAGAAACTTCTTTTGTGAAATACGCAATATTGGGTCCTGGACAAATAACAACCCCTTGTGCTTCCCCTTTAATCTGTAAGTCATTTTCAAGAAATGAGGCATTAGCTAAACCAATACACAAGCAGGCTTTCTCCGTAATAGCATTCGACTGCTGTTGGTATTCTTCCTCGCTCATTTCGCTTTTTTTGCTAGTTAATGCTTCAAGTTCAATGGTTTGGTATTTGCGAGATGCGGTACAAATCCCTTCGTTATCATGGGTTTTGTTTAAAGCCAAATATTTTCTTGGACAAGAGCTTCCTGCTTTGTTTTTGGAAATGCGTTGGGCTTTGTGGAGCTCATTGGTTGTTCCTTTGATGTTGTTAAATGGAATTCCCAAAGGAGAAATATGACTCAAATACAGATCTTCTTCTTTGGCATTAGCCAAGAGCTGTCGGGTTGCTACATCTACAGAAGTTGCCTCAGGAACAAGTAGAAAGGGAGATCCCCAACCAACAGAATCCACGCGGTAGTGATCCAATAAAAATTGATGTTCTGCCGCAGTACCTACGCCTCCTTGTGCGGTTATCTTTAATTCTAAAGGAGTTTCGGGAACATAGCGCTCTTTTTGTGCCAATGCCTTACACATGAGTTCATGTGTGGTTTGGATGAGCTCGCTGTGCTTTGCTTTAAATTCTTCAAGTATTACACCCAATAAATGACCGTCTGTTGCAAAGGCATGTCCCCCACAATTTAATCCAGATTCAATGCGATATTCGGATACCCAAAGTCCCTTTTTCGCTAAGAAACTACCCTGGATTAACGCAGATCGGTAATCGCTAACTTTCAGAATAATTCTTTTTTGAAGGGATTGATTGGGACTTGGATAAAAAGCTTCAAATTCTTCAAAATAACTGAATAGCTTGGGATTCATTCCCGCAGATAAAACCACGGATGAGTTTAATGTACTGTTGCTAAATCCGCGTAAAGCAGCATGGGCATCGTTGTATTTTGCAGGAAGCGATTCTTTTTTGTCAAAGTTTTCTCGATCGACTTTGGTCATGATGTTGACATCAATATCTCCAGGTGTAAGAGCAGTGTCGAGAATCTGTTTTAGATTTTCTATCGTGATCTTGTCATCGATATACGTTTGCAATTGTTTGCGGATGTCTGATACATTGGGTAATAGATCAATATAGTCCTCAATGTTCTTTTTGCTTTGTAGCAAATCCTTTTTTAGATGGTCAAATTTGCGCTTTACAATCGTATCTAGTGTATTGAGATAGGCAGTAATTCTTTTGGCTCTGAAGTCTTCTATTTTTTTTGTGATTTCATAATAGGGCAATTCAAACTTCTCACAATAGAATTTATTCATGCGCTCAATGAGCTCATCATCCATTACAGACAAGGTAGAGGTTAGGCCATATTGAGCCACACGGATCGGACTGTCAATGGTATAGGCAAGACCCATCACAGGGATGTGGATGGAATGCATTGGTTTTATTTTCATTTGGGTTTAGTTTAGTTATAAGAATGAAAAATAATAAAATTAATTCGCTCAAAACGTGATATTTATCATGCTTATCCTTCGCTTTAGGAAGGTAGAATAGAATTGAAATAAGAAATAAAAATCTCGTTTCGAGACTTTTGTAAGCAAGTAATTCTGGAGTCGTCAACGATAGATGAATACAGGTAATTATTTAAGCATTCGCTTTCTTAATTTCTTATAAATCCTTAAATTTATCAATTGGATTGCTTATGTAAAGTAATTTTTCTACGATTACACGTCCAAAATAGTATAGATACACCTAATACAGCGACTTATTTTGAATTTAAAACTATTGCTTTCTAAGTTTTTAGAATTTGAACTTTACGCAAGTAAATCAATCAGTATTACAATAGGCACTATTCTTTTTATTGTTTTTACCTGGTTGATTACCAAATATGGTTTAGGTTTTTTGAGAAGGACCATCATTAGAAACTCTCCTTCGGATGTAACCCTTCGGTTGAGAAGTGTTTTTAATTTTGTCAATTACTTTATTTATATCATCATGTTTTTTTTCATACTCAACGTGATTGGATTAAATATTAGTATGTTTTTGACCACTTCGGCGGCGTTATTTGTTGGTTTGGGATTTGCCTTACAGGATATTTTTAGAGATATCATTGCGGGCATTTATATTCTATTCGATAAAACACTGAATATGGGAGATGTTATTGAAGTAAATGGACAAGTAGCACGTGTGAAGGCCATCCATTTGAGGTGTACGATTGTAGAAACGCGAAATTTAAAAGATATTGTGATTCCCAATCGAAAGTTGATTGATGATATTGTATATAACTGGACACATGAAGACCCTATAATTCGCGCTCGAATTGATGTAGGAGTGTATATTGGTACTGATGTAGAAGTAGTAAAAGCAGTGCTGTTATCTGCTGTGGAAGATAATGATGAGGTATTAAAAAATCCACAAGCGATTGTTTTTATCGATCAGTTTGGAGATTCTTCGATTCGTTTTATTCTCTATTATTTCATTGATAATGCCTTTGATAACGATCGTATCTCAAGTGAAATTCGCTTTGCAATTGACAAAAAATTTAAATTGAATAATATTCCATTGCCAGTACCCGTTTTAAAGGTGGATCAAACGCCTATTGGTTAATTCTAGTACGGAGGATTTCAGTAAAATGTGTACTTTTGTTTTTTTATTGTACTTATGGCTTCTACAAAATACGGAACAGGGAAAAATTCTCCTATAGCGGTTGTGAATAAAAAACAACCAATTAGAAGAAAGCCATCTTCTAGACAACCTACTAAGAAGAAAAAGAATGGTGGACATGCTCTAACGCGTTTGAAGTGGGTATGTATCATCGTTTTCTTGGTGGGATTAGGAATTTGGTTTGGTATTACCTTCCAAGATGGAATCAAGTATTTTTTTAGTTCCCAACGCAAAGAAGCAGAGGATAAATCCTTTTTTGACTTCAGAACCGTTGAAGTCTTACATCGTCATAAAGAACACCTCATTGGATTTGACGTTTCTCATTATCAAGGTGTGATTGATTGGGGAGCTGTGGATTCTGTTGCACAACAAGCGCCTTTGGAATTTGTTTTTGTTCGCGCAACAATGGGAGATGATGGCAAAGACAAAGCGTTTAATTTAAATTGGAAGGGTGCACGCGCGAATCACTTTATTCGCGGAGCTTATCATTACTATCGTCCCGATGAAAATTCAATCAAACAAGCCGAAAATTTTATCGCAACTGTAAAATTATCCGAAGGAGATTTTCCACCCGTATTAGATATCGAAGATTTACCTAAAAACCAATCCATGGAGAACTTAGTCTTAGGGTTGAAACGATGGATGGAAATGGTGGAGAAACACTATGGCGTACAACCTATTCTCTATTCAGGGGAACACTATTATACCAATAACTTAAAGAAATGGTTTCCAGATCACATCGTTTGGATTGCCAATTACAACTTTTTTGTAGAAGAGATAAAACCAGAATGGCATTTTTGGCAATTCACAGAAAAAGGGGTGGTTAAGGGAATCGACGGTAAAGTGGATTTGAATATCTACAACGGTACAAAATCAGATATCCGAAATATACTCGTAAAATAGTGATTTACTTGCGTACGTCAAAAGCATCGCGAATGGCGTTTCCCAATTGTGTAAAACACATGACAATGATAAACATCGCCAAACCAGGCAATAGAGCTAAATAGGCTTTTCCAACTAAAATATAATTGTAATTTTCTTTAATCATTGCACCCCAACTGGGTGTAGGAACTTGCGTGCCTATACCTAAAAAACTCAATCCGCTTTCTACTAAAATAGCAGAAGCAAAATTAGCAGCTGATATCACAATAACAGGCGCCATGCAGTTAGGTAAAATATGCTTGGCTATAATTCTATAATCCGAATAGCCTAACGCTCTGGCAGCAGTAATATATTGCTGTTGTTTGACGGTGATAACTTGCCCTCTAACTACACGAGCAACTTCTACCCACATGGTTAGACCAACGGCAATAAAAACTTGCCAAAATCCTTTCCCTAAAGCCAAGGTAATGGCTATGACCAAAAGCAACGTTGGAATAGACCAAAAAATATTGATTATCCATAAGATAAAAGCATCTATTTTACCGCCATAATACCCTGCTATAGCACCAAGACCAATGCCAATAAGCAAAGAAATGGATACGGCAATAAAACCAATAGAAAGGGAAATGCGGGAGCCTAGTATTAAGCGACTATAATAATCTCTTCCTTGATTGTCCGTGCCTAACCAAAAGGTTTGGGATTGGATGAGGTGGGGCTTTTCTTGATCCGTAAATGCAGTTAAGGCTAAGGTTTGCTCTAGCGCTAAATGCTTTAAATCTGTATAAGGGGTATAAAATAAAGTATCGTTCTGAATGTGATAGTCGCTCAGTGGGAGTTGCTCACGGGTTTTTTTTTTGCCAAACCAATAGTCAGACCAGGCTGTTTTAGTGGTATCGGGATAAACCAGCATGGCAGTCGTAAAACCAGGGTGTTTGGAGCGAATAGCTAAATCACCTGCATTGGCATTTGCTGAAGAATCAGGAATGATAAAATAAGCAAATATACTTACCAAGATAAAAGCGATAATTATCCAAAAACACAAAACGCCCCGAAAATCCTTTTTGAATTTTCGGAGCGCAATATTTGTGTTACTATTCTTATTTTTAGCCATTAAACTATTTGATTATAGTTTTTTATCTGTAAATGTTTTTGTGTTTTTAGGCGCTTTAGTAACCTGTTGAATGTCTTTTAAGATTTTTACTCCTTCTTCAACGTACACATCACTACCTAAAGATTCATGCCATCTATCTCTTTTTTGCTCTAAAATTGTATCGGTTTTAACGCGCTCCATCTCACTTGGTAAAGAAGAGAATTTTAAATGGTTGTTGTATTTTGAAATTGATTTGAATTTTTTTACTTTCTCGTCAACTTCTTTTTGTTTTTCTTCATAGCCTTTTAAGTTTAACGTAAAGGTTTTTTCATCCTTTCTTTCGTTAATCCACTTAGCATTTTCATCGATTAATTTGAATTGATCATTCCCTGCAATCCTTGATTTACTTTTGTCTATAACAGAAGTGAAATCATTGTTATAAGGCGTGTAATTCGCACGGTCAATTTTATCCCACGGCATAGCGTTGTCCATGTCTCTTTCTCCCATATCGATATAAGAATAGCGATCTGGTAAAACGATATCACTTAATACACCTTCTCTTTGAGTTGATCCTCCATTGATTCTATAGAATTTCTGAAGTGTAATTTTTAAAGCTCCTAAATCACCAAAAGGTTGTTTTTTTAATAATTCGTTTAGGTCAACTAAATTTTGAACCGTCCCTTTTCCATAGGTGTGTTTACTGCCAATGATTAAGCCACGTTTGTAATCTTGAATAGCAGCAGCAAAAATTTCAGAAGCTGAAGCTGAGAAGTTATTTACCAATACAACTAAAGGACCATCCCAAACAATTTGAGTGCCTTTATCATCTAATATTTGTTGCTTGCCTTTCGAAGATTTTACTTGAACCACCGGACCTTCTTTAGAGAATAACCCCAACATATCAACCACCGTTTGAAGTGATCCTCCGCCGTTGTTTCTTAAATCCATGATAATTCCATCTACATTTTGCTTTTTGATCTCCATGATTTCTTTTTGAACGTCGGTAAAGGCATTGCGATTATCCTTATTCTCAAAATTGATATAGAATTTTGGCAATTGAATAATTCCGTAGCGATTACCACCATCCTCGATGATACTCGATTTAGCAAATGTCTCTTCAAGTTCAATTACTTCACGCGTGATGGCGATAGTTTTAATAGTACCCTCTATCTTCTTAACCGTTAAGTAAACCGTAGTTCCTTTTTTACCTTTGATTAATTTAACCACATTGTCTAAGCGAACGCCTACTACATCAATAGGCTCTTCTTCTTTACTTTGTGCTACCTTAATAATGATATCTCCAACTTCAATTTCTTTTCCTCTCCATGCAGGTCCCCCTGGTACAAGTTCATTGATTTCAACGCCTTCTGTTTTCTTTCTTAAAACAGCGCCAATACCTTCAATGCTACCACTCATACTCGCATCAAATTTTTCTTTGTTCTCAGGAGCAAAGTAAAATGAATGCGGATCAAAACGCTCTACAATCGAATTTAAGTAAACAGAAAACCAATCTTTGCGTTCTAAATCATTTAAAGCATCAAAGTATTCATCCAAGGACTTTTTTGTGCTTTCACGGGCTTCTTTTTCTAATTGCTCAAACGATTTAATTTCTTTAGGCTTATCGTCTTTTTTCTTTTTCTTTGCCTTGGTTGTTTCTACCGTATTGCCATAATCATCCACTTCGTCTTCCTCTGCTTCAACCACGTCTTTGCCTTCTTGAATTTTGATGTTGTCTGTCAAAGTAGATAAAGCATTTAATTTTAATTGCTTTTTCCAACGGTCTTTTAATTCTTCAGGTGTTTTAGCATAACCAATTGCATCGTAATCCGCATCAAAAGACTCGTCTTTTGTATAGTCAAAAGGTTCAGCTAGAATTTCACTATATATTCCTTTAGCCTCATTCATTCGAGCTGTAATCCGCTGATAGGTTAAGTCAAAAAAGGAAAGCTCTTTCAATTGAATCATATCGTCAACTAAAAGCTCATATTTGCTAAATTCATCTAAATCAGATTGAAGAAAATAGCGTTTCATCGGATCAAGGGCTTTGATATACTCTTTGTACACTTGCTGTGAAAATTTATCATCTAACTTGGGTGGATCATAATGGGTACGTTCCATTAAATAAGTGACTAACTCTAATAAAAGTTGGTCTTTTTCTGGATCTTCAGTCTCTTGTTTAGGCATAAAACTCCAGAGTGCTGCTGAAACTGCAAGTAGAAGAATGATAACCTTATAATTTCTTTTCATAAATGACCAAATAGTATTCATTAAATAGTTTTGAACTAAAGTAGTTAAAAAAGCGAAGTAATTATTATGTAAGCCGATAATTATTTGTTAAATCACAACCTACGGCGCTATATCGTTTTGTTTACTGTTTACAAAGTCTAAAATAACGAAGTGTTTCACATAATAATTATTACTTTTACGAAAGTAATTAAAAATTTGAAATGATGCAAAAACCATTAATACTTGTTACGAATGACGATGGTATTACGGCGCCAGGAATCCGTGCTTTGATTGATGTGATGAAAGAAATAGGGGAAGTAGTTGTGGTCGCTCCTGACAGTGCTCAGTCTGGAATGGGGCATGCGGTTACCATCAATAATACACTAACGCTAGAGAAGGTAAATATCGACCCAGAATTAACGCATGAATATGCTTGTTCGGGTACACCTGTAGATTGTGTAAAAATTGCTTTAGGGCAAATTCTAGATCGCAAACCTGATTTATGTGTTTCAGGGATTAATCACGGATCGAATTCTTCGATTAATGTGATTTATTCGGGTACAATGAGTGCTGCTTTGGAAGCCGGAATGAGTGGTATACCCGCTATCGGATTTTCTTTGTTGGATTTTAGTTGGAATGCGGATTTTGAACAAGTAAGAGGCTTTGTGAAAAAAATTACAACACAAGCACTAGAGAAGGGAATCCCGAAAGAGGTTGTATTAAATGTAAATTTCCCTAGATTGCAAACCGATGAAATCAAAGGCATTAAAGTTTGTAGACAGGCAAAGGCAGTTTGGATTGAGGACTTTGATAAGAGAACAAGTCCAAATGGAAAAGAATATTATTGGCTAAAGGGAGAATTTGTCAATCAAGATAAAGGAGAAGATACCGACGAATGGGCTTTGAGAAATGGATTTATTTCGATTGTTCCAGTTCACTTTGATTTAACGGCACATCACGCAATAAACAGAATTAATAATTGGGAATTAGTATAAATGGGAATTAGTATAAATGGGAAAGCGAATTAAAGATATTCTATTGGGCTTTTTAATCGGTGGTTGTTTGACCGTAATTGGCGCTGAACTTTATTTGAGAATGTTTACAAACTTTGATTTATTTATCAATTTTGATATCATTAGAAAAGCAGGTTTATTAGGACGAATAGTGGCTATTGGAAGTTTGTTGAATTTGGGAATATTCACGTTTTTTATCAATAGAAAAGAAGACTACAAAGCCAGAGGATGCATTTTTGCAGTCATTGTTATCACGCTAATTACACAGATATTGTAGATGAAATATTACATTATTGCTGGAGAAGCATCAGGAGATTTACATGGTGCAAATTTAATGAAATCAATTTATGCCCAAGATCCAACGGCTGAAATGCGGTATTGGGGAGGTGATTTAATGCAAAAAGTGGGGGGTACTTTAGTCAAACATTATAAGGATTTGGCTTTTATGGGATTCGTTGAAGTGGTTCAAAATTTACCTACGATTCTAAAGAATATCTCCTTTTGTAAAAAAGATATAGCTTCCTTTGCTCCGGATGTACTCATCTTTATTGATTATCCAGGTTTTAATATGCGTATTGCTCAATGGGCGAAAGAGCATAAAATACCTACTCATTATTATATATCTCCACAGATTTGGGCCTGGAAAGAAAGTCGCATCAAAGCTATTAAGCGCGATGTGGATTTTATGTACGTAATCTTACCTTTCGAAAAAGACTTCTATGAAAAGAAACACCACTATCCAGTCACTTTTGTTGGACATCCTTTAATTGATGAAATTGAAGAATTTCGCAGCCGCGAAAAAGTGGATTTTCGCCAAAAATATCAATTGGATGAACGTCCTATAATCGCCTTATTACCTGGAAGTAGAAAACAAGAAATCAAGCGATTGTTAGGAGAAATGCTGTCGGTGGTACAGAAGCACCCCGAGTACCAATTCGTAATTGCAGGTGCTCCAGGACAGGAACACGCTTTTTATGAACAATTTTTAAAGGGGCAAAATATTTCGTTTATTAACAATGATACCTATGCGTTATTAGATGTAGCGTATGCTGCATTAGTAACTTCGGGAACGGCTACGTTAGAAACCGCTTTGTTTAAAGTACCTCAGGTTGTATTGTATAAAGGGAATAGCATTTCCTACGAAATAGCAAAGCGAATCATTACCTTAAAATATATTTCATTGGTGAATTTAATCATGGATAATGAGGTAGTTGTTGAGTTAATTCAACACGATTGTAATGCAAAAAGAATTGCTTCGGAGTTTGAAAAAATTGTGAAAAGTGAAAAAAGAGAAAGAATTTTGTTGGATTATGAAGAATTAATTCTTAATTTAGGCGGTCGTGGGGCTAGTGATTTAGCTGCTAACGAAATAATTAAGAATTCTAATTTGAAATCTACTATGTAAAAATCCTTTTGCTATGAAAAATAAAACAATACTTTCCACCCTTTTAGTAGGTCTAAGCCTAGTCTGCTCGAGTTATACATATGCCACAAACGAGGTAGTTAAAAATCCTGATAAAAAGAAAGAAACCGTTGTTTTAAAAGAAAGCAAGAAAACGGATGAGGAAATTAGAAATCAATTAGATGAATTATTAGCAGAAATGAGTACATCTAAGGATGTAAGTGCTGAAGTTTCTGATTTAGTTTTGAATACAGCTTTTGACTTTGAAGGGGTTCGCTATCGTTTTGGAGGTACCACACACAAAGGATTAGATTGTTCAGGACTTGTAATGAACGCTTTTAATGATACGTCAATTAACTTACCTAGAAATTCTAGTGCAATGGCTGAAGTAGGAGATAAGGTCTCTAAAAACAACGCACAAAAAGGAGATTTGATTTTCTTTCGAACGGGAAGAGGAAGTAGAATTAGCCATGTAGGTATTATTACAGAAGTAGTGGACGATGAAATTAAGTTTATTCATTCCTCAACAACAAAAGGAGTTATTGTTTCTTCAACCAAAGAAGATTATTATAAAAGAAGATTTGTTCAAATAAACCGAGTTTTGACTGAACAAGATATTTAAATCAAAGGATTTATAAAAAAAGGGAGAGAATTTTGATGTACTCAGAGTATGAGGCCATTAAAATTCTCTTTTTTGTTTTATGCTACTGCATTAATACTTGGTATTTTAGCTAAGAACAGTTGTGCTAATTGGCTTGTATTGTCCCTCTTTGGTATGCTTCTGGTTTTACTCTGTTTACTAGGTAGGTCAAAGAGCGATTGGTGGTACAGACCACAAGCTTTTTATGTAACAGCAGGAATCTTTTATCTGCTGTGTTTTTCTTTGGGTTTTTTAGCCAGTCATAGTTCCAATTGGCAGACAAAACAACACCAATATGCTGAGATCATAGAGGATAAACAACCCTATTCATTCCAATACCAACTTTTAGAGAAACAAAAGCGCAAGAAGGGATGGACGCGTTGTGTTGTGGCTATAGAACGTATTGGACAAACCCAAACGAAGGGTAAGGCGCTGCTTTTTGTGGAAGATCATCGTGTTTTGCAAATCGGAAATCATTACCGAGCAATCGGTAGTTTTACTTCTTTTGACCCTCCTGCTAATTTAGGGCAAATGGATTATGGTGCTTATATGTACCAACAGAATATAACAAAACAAGTAAAAGTGCACCAAGTCCTAGATTTAGGACAAGATCAACAGGTGTATACCTTATTTCTGCAGGCACGAACTTATTTGCAAAATAATATAGATCGCAATACGCAGATGTCCTTCTCTACAAAAAGCATCGTAAAGGCTTTATTGCTTGGAGATCGAACGGATATAGATACAGAAGTCGTTGCTTCTTTTCAACAACTTGGAGTTATGCATGTTTTAGCTATATCGGGACTGCATGTGGGGATTATCTATTTGTTTCTTTCCAAACTTATGGTTTTTATAAAGCGAAAATATCGTTGTTTGCTTCTCCTCGTTGTCTTGTGGCTTTTTGTATTTCTTTCTGGCTTTTCACCTTCTGTATTTCGAGCCGTTTTTATGTTTTCTATTTTGGCTATAGCAAAAGAAGTAAGGAGAAAACAAAGTACTTTAGAAGGGGTTGGGATGGCTTTATTTTTGAGTTTGCTATTTAAACCCGATTGGATTTTTGATGTTGGTTTTCAATTGAGTTATCTGGCTGTTTTGGGAATTGTTTGGTTGATGCCCCTGTTTAAAAAGGGCTATACCCGATTTAACTTCGTCAATTATTTTTTAGGTCTACTTTATGTTTCCTTTGTCGCTCAATATAGTGTGTTAGCCCTCCAATTGTATTATTTTAATTCTCTTTCCTTGACTTTTTTGTTGAATAATATCGTTGTTGTCCCCTTAATAACTTTAGTGTTGATCGGTGGATTGAGCTTTTTGTTCTTACAGGGAATACATATGGAAATTGAAAAAATAGGAGGAATCTTTTTAGAGGTTAGTGTTGCGTGTATAATGCGTATTTTACGTCTACTAGAAGCCTTAAATTTCAATGTGACAGAAATCTATTTAACTAAAGAAAAGACCGTAGCTCTATTGGTTTTTCAACTGGGAATAGGGTATGTACTTTACAAACCGACCCTTAGAAAAGTGTATTGGATTGCTGGTTTATCTTTAGCTGTTTGTTTGGTATGGAGGTATTCATACTATGCTAATCGACAGCAGGATGCATTTGTGATTGCTGCTGTGCCAACCAATACACCGTTGTATTTGCGTTACCAAGACAAGCAATTGACAGTTTATGTTAATCGTTTACATGTTCCATGGGTACTAAAGGATTACAGGAAAAGCTATAACCCAAGTCAAGAAATTATCACACAAGTACAAGATACTTACCAAATTGATGCTGTAAATAAGTTGTTAGTTTTATCTCAAGAGATGCCCTATTATGACTTGTTTCCGCGATTTGAACTCCTTTATTTTTTCGATAATGTCAAGGTTAACTTTGATCGAGTTTTAGAGTTACATCAGCCTAAACAAGTAATTATTGGCAGAGGGATGAGTACGTGGTATAAAGAGAAATTAAAACAAAGTTGTCGAAAAAAAAATATCCCTTTTCACGATATACGTCAAAAGGGATATTGGTCTTCTCAATGGATTTGAGGTTATATTTTGCTCAACAATTGAGTAGGTGTATGATAGCCTACTATAGATTGTTTTAAATTGCCTTTTTCGTCTAGGACAACCATGGTAGGATAGCCAGGAATGCGCAAGAAGGTAGTTAATTCATGTGTAGCATTTCTTCCTTTTCTGCTTGCGTCAAAGTTCGGGTTGCTATATTTTTTACCATTATAGGTTACCGCTTCATTTCCTTCTGCATTGAATTTTACAGCATAATAGTTTTTAGTCACATATTCTGCAAATTTTGCATCACTAAATGTATTGCTATCTAGCATTTTACAGGGTCCACACCAATCGGTATAAACATCCATAAAAATAGGTTTAGGATCTTTTTTTTGTGCGGTTAAAGCGTCATTTAAAGACATCCATTTGATTTCTTGTGCTTGTGCAGTTAAGCCAACTAAAATCAGGGCAAATAAGAATGCGATTTTTTTCATTTGTAACGATTGAGTTTGTTTTTATTTTACACCGTGCATTAAGCGTTTCATCATTGGATTTAGCGCAATTACTAAAATACCAGCGACAATAGGTACGATTGTAAAAATAAGAAAAAAGCCAGATAAAGAGTATCTTTCTGTAATATTTTCAATCTGACCTCCTAGTTTAGCGGCTAAATTATTACCAATAGCAATAGCTAAGTACCACATACCAAACATAAATGCAATCATTCTTGGCGGAACAAGCTTAGAAACATAAGAAAGCCCCACTGGTGAAGAGAACAACTCACCTAAGGTATGAAATAAATAGGCAAAAACAAGCCACATCATCGAAACTCTGTTTCCTTCCGTTATGCCATTTGCTCCATACGCTAGTACACCAAATCCTAAAGCCATAATAATCAACCCTAACCCATATTTAATAGAAGCGGGAGGATTGTATTTAGAGTCCCATAGTTTAGATACTAAGGAAGCAAAAGCAATGATAAAAAAGGAATTTAAAATAGAGAACCATGAAGCGGTAATTTCTACTTGATTGTCTTTAATTTCTTTGATCTCTGCTTGTACAATATGAGGCGTATTATCTTGCGTAGTATGAGCTGAAATTAATTTAGCTTCTAATTCGTCCGTAAGAATATGATAGGTTCCTAGTTCTTCATAAATTTTAACCTTTGTGCCAACAATGTATTCTTCGCGATTAGAAATCGTCGTATTTTGATTTACTATTTTATCTCCTTCTTTCGCTTGAAAAGCCATAGAGATCGGTTGATAGTTATACGTTTCCTTTTTGTTTTCGTCGTATTTGGTTGTACCATCTTCATTTAAAGCAAGCGTTTCAACCGTTTGGTAATGCACTTCGTATGCGTGGGATGACCAATCCCTGTCTAACATCCAAACAACCGCTCCCCAAACCCCTAAAAAGGTTAATCCTAAAATGATATTTGAGATTAAAGCTTTTTTATAGGTTCTCTTTGCTAAAAGAATTAATACCCAGGAGATTAAAGCCAAAGGAATAATCGTTAACAGGGTGTTGAAAATTTTAAATAATAAAGCCGTATCTCCAGAAAGGACACGCTGTGTATTATCCCGTGCAAAAATTACTAAAGAAGTCGCCCCTTGCTCAAAACTCATCCAAAAGAAGATCGTAAAGAAAGCAAAGATAATTACAGCTATCATTCGATCGCGAACTATTTTTGCATAACGCGCAATACGCCAAATTACCAGTACCAAGAAGATAATTAATCCAAAGGCAATACCTACTGTAGAACCGTCTTGTCCTAGGATCGTTTCAGGGAACAGATTAATTCCAGCAACAATTCTAAATACATCATCAAACGCATACATTAACCCGATGATGGTTGTAATCACAATAAGAATATAATCGATTGCAGTAAAAGGATTGCGTTTTAAAGCATCTTTTTCATCCGCTTTCATATGCGTTGTATCAACGATTTCCTCTTTATCACTTCTTGATTCTTTGGAAGGAACATCACCAATATTGCCGAAAATTGGTTTTGCTAACCAGAACTGTAAGGTTCCTAGCAGCATAAATATTCCAGCTAATCCGAATCCCCAATGCCATCCAACACGCTCTCCTAAATACCCACAAAGCATCATTCCAAAGAAGGCGCCTGCGTTTACTCCCATGTAGAAAATAGTATAAGCTCCATCTTTCTTTTCAGGGAAGGATTTATACATTTCCGAGAGGATAGACGTCATATTAGGTTTGAAAAAACCAGTACCGATTACCAAACAACCCAAACCGATGTACATGAAGGTTTCTCCCTCAAAGGCCATGGCAGCGTGTCCTAAGGTCATAATCAACGATCCAATTACCACAGCCCAGCGATAGCCGATGTATTTATCCGCTAGTATACCTCCAAAAATAGGAGTAATATAAAGGAGCATGGCATAAGTAGCAAACAAGGCACCTGCATCTGCAACATTCCAACCCCAACCTGTATTAATTCCGACTACGGACATAGTTAAGAATTGAATCAATAAGACTCTCATTCCATAGAAAGAGAATCGTTCCCACATTTCGGTGAAAAATAATACAAATAAACCAGCCGGATGTCCAAGTACTTTGGTGTCAAAAAAATTCGGCTGCGTATTCGAGCTTGTTTGCATAGATCGTTGTTTTTTAAATTGGTTGAGAAAGATAACCATTTTTCTTTAGTTTAAAAGGCTATTTTTTTTGTTCTCAATAATTTTAATATAAAATCAATAAGTTATTTCTTGTTTTCTATCGGTTTTATCACCAATTTGTCATAGATGACTAAGGTGATAACAGAAAATAACCCAATGGCAAAAATCACATACCAAATTTTGTTTGGATTGTAAGTATTCCATAGCATATCAACCATTTCCCAATGTGACATACCTAATTTTTGTTCGGCTAAAGCGAAGTATTCATTTTTAGAAAAAGGAAAGTGGATTTGACTAATATCAATGGCTTTAGAAGCAGCAAAATCTTTGACTGATTGTGCAACAACTTGCCAATCTACAGATTCTGCTTTTAAGTTAAATTGCTTTTCAAATGCAGAAATAGACATGTTCAATGTTTTAGCCCCTTGTTCTATAAATTGTTCATGGCTTACTACTTCGGGCATTTCAATGCCTCTTCCTGTCATTTCTCTTTTTAAAAGAGATAATTTATCTGACCAAGATTGGTATAAACTTCCCGAGATAACACTCGTAGCGAAATAGCTCGCAGCAACAGGTAAGAAATAAGTTCCTTGGTATAAACCTTCTTTTCCTTTAGGCGTAATTAAAGCGATAAAAGACGAAACCGTAGGACTAGACATCATCTCTCCAACCGCAAAAATCATCGTACCTAAAATAGTGAAGATTGGATTATTGGTATAGAAAGTTAAGGCAATTCCGATACTTGCAATAATAGCACCTCGGATTACGGCATTAATATGGCGCATTTTGGTTACAAAGTAAGAGATACTCACCTGACAGATGATGATCATAAAGGAATCTATATTCGTGAACCACTCTGGTTTTACTTGTCCATCTTGCGTCATTAAGGTTCCTAACACTGGAATATTATCATTTAACCAAGTACTTAGAGCCGCTGAGTTTACCCAATCTTCAATAAAGTTAGGGAGGGTATTGAATAGTTGATTAAACATCGTCCAGAATCCAATCATCAATACCAATAAAATACCTAAGCGCACGTCTTTTAGGGCCTCAAAAACACCTAGAATAGAATCCTTGATGGCTTTTCCAATAGAATCTTTCGGTTTTTCAACCTTCGGTTCTTTGTAAAATAAAAGAAGTATGATTAGGTTGATAGCAATTACAATAGCTGCTTGAATGAAGATAATTTTCCATCCATAGGTTGTACGCAATCCGGATGACATAGCAGGTCCGATGAACCCCCCAATATTTACCATCATATAGAAAATACCAAAACCAAGCGTTCCCGTTGATTCATCTGTATTGCGAGCTATAATGGCAGAGGCTACCGGTTTAAAAAAGGCAGCACCAACGGCAACCAATAAGAAAACCATATATACACTCCAATACGTGTTTACTTCCCCTAGGAGATAATAACCACTAAGCATGATAATAAATGCGATTGTCAAGGAAACCTTATAGCCAATGCGATCGGCAATAACTCCGAAAACTAAAGGAAGGAAATAGAGAATACCTACAATATTTCCCATGATATTTCCCTTTTGTACATGGTCAAAGCCTAAACCTCCCGTATCCGTTGAACCAACTAAGTAGAGGCCTAAAAGGGTATAAATTCCGTACCATGCCCAGCGTTCCATGAGTTCCATAAAACTGGCAATCCAGAAGTTTTTATTGAAAGAGCGTAAAGTCTGCCCAAAGGATTTATTATTTTGTGACATGCGTATAAAAGAGTGTTAAAATTAAGAGGTGTAATTTAATTCCTATATTCTATATGGCAATGGATTCCATGTTAAAAAAAGGACTTAAAAACAAAAAAGTGGCTACTAAGCCACTTTTTTGTTTTATTTATATCAGAGAAGTAAGATGAGATTATCTAACTTCTTGCATTAATTTTTTCATGATTGGAGAAATGATAATTAAGAGTACCCCTGCAATTACAGCGTATATCGCCAATTCTTTATAGCCATCCGTGTAGGCAATTAAAGCATCATAATTGGTTGGGTTTTCCATTTCTTGTTTGGACATAGAAGCTCCAATAATACCAGCAACATATTGTCCGTAAGCACTTGCTAAGAACCACATTCCCATCATCATTCCTTGTAAGTTTGCTGTTGAAAGTTTAGTCATAATCGAAAGTCCAATTGGCGATAAACACAATTCACCCAAAGTGATGATTAACAAAGCAAAAGTAAAGAAATCCAAAGAAGTCATACCTGCAGCATCTGCGAAGAATCGAGTTCCAAATAACGCATAGAAACCAGCCCCTAGTAAGATAAACCCTAAACCAAATTTCATCACGGTATTTGGTTCAATTTTTTTCTTCGCCATCCAAATCCACAATAAACCTAATAAAGGTGCAATGAAGATAATGAAGAAAGCACCCCCCGAATTATTTACCCCATTTGGGTCTAAATTCATTCCCAATAGATCGGATTTCAAGTTTTGTGCAGCAAAGATGCTCAAAGAACCACCTGCTTGTTCGTAAATAGCAAAGAATAACACAGAAAAGAAAATAAATACCAAAGCAGCAATAATCTTTTTGCGCTCCGCTTTTGTCAATTTTGTCATTTCATAGAACAAATAAGCCAAAGCCAATGGACCAACGGTATACATAAAGTAAGCCGTGTAATCGGTATTGTCAATCATGAATACAATAACTGGAACCATCGCAAATGTCAAAGCATACGTACCAATCTCTTTCCATAAAGGCATTTTTTCTTTTTCTCCGTTTGCATTGGTTTGCATCGGTTGAAGTCCGATTGGACCTAAATGTCTTTTTGTAAAAATAAAGTTGATTAAACTGATACACATTACAAAGGCTGCTAAACCAAAGGCCACATTCCAACGGTGTGCTTCATCAATTGTTTCAGTAAAAATTTGACCTTTACCAATAGCAATACACAAATAGCCCCCTAATAAAGCACCTAAATTGATTCCTGCATAGAAAAGGGAAAAACCAGCATCTGTACGGTTATCGCCTTTTTTGTATAATTTACCTACCATAGTTGAAATATTGGGTTTAAAGAATCCCGTTCCAATTACAGTAAAGGCAATTCCTACGAAAAAGTAAGTATGCGGATCAATTGCCAAAATTAAACTACCTAAAATCATCATCGACCCACCCCAGAAAAGAGACTTTCGAAAACCTAAAATTTTATCTGCAAAGATTCCTCCTAAAAAGGTAAAAGCATAAACGAAGGCTTGTGTAGCTCCATACTGTAAGTTTGCCTTACCATGCTCGAAATCTAAATTGTGTATCATAAAGAATACCAGCATTCCTCTCATCCCGTAGAACGAAAAACGTTCCCACATTTCTGAGAAGAATAAGCTCCAGATTTGTTTAGGATATTTTCCCTCGAAATTCTGAATCTCTTCTAATGTTTGTGTTTGACTCATTGTTATAGTTTTTATTTATTGTGCAATGCACGGTGTATTAACGAACCCCGTGCATTAGTTTTTTCAATAATGGATTTACTAACATAACCAAGATTGCAGCTGCAGCTGGTATTATAGTAAATAAGAAGAAGAAGTGACTGAGTGAGTACTCTTCTTTGATATTTTCAATTTGACCTCCTAGGATAGCCGCAAATTTCTGAGCAATAGCTAGAGCTAAGTACCACATACCAAACATAAATGCAAGCATTTTTCCCGGTACTAATTTAGAAACATAAGACAAGCCAACAGGTGAAATAAATAATTCCCCTAAAGTATGGAATAAGTAGGTTAAAACTAAAAATATCATTGACATTTTTACACCATCTCCTAAGCCCATCGATCCAAGCCCTAAAACTAAGAATCCTACAGCAACTAAAAGCAAACCAATTCCGTACTTAAATGCAGCAGGTGGATTGTATTTAGAATCCCATAATTTGGATACCGATGACGCTAAAGCAATAATAAAAAAGGAGTTTAAAATAGAGAACCACGAAACGGTAATCTCAGAAACATCTTTTGAAAATTCAGCATTCAACATATAAATAGCCATCGCCCAAATCCCACCAAAACAAACGAATAAAATAACGTTTGATAAGGCAATTTTATTCCAGGTTGCTTTGGCTAATAAAATTAATACCCATGAAATGATTAACAAAGGAATAATCGTTAAACACGTATTGATAATATTAAATACCGTTAAAGCGGTTCCTTCTAAAGTACGGTCAACATAATCTCTGGCTACTAATACCAAAGAGGTTGCTCCTTGTTCAAAACTCATGAAGAAGAACATCAGGAAAAAGGCCAATAAAATAACGGCAAACATTCGATCACGGATAACTTTTCCATAACGCAGGATACGCGAGATCACCAAATACAAGAAGCATACCAAAGCTAAGACAGCCATAAGGTTTTGTCCACGTAAAAAAGAGGTGTCTAAGAAAGCGAATAGATCCATCACCTTGTTTTTGGATAGCGGATCATTGAAAGCGTATAATAAACCAATTACCGATACTAAGCCGATTAAAATATAATCAAGAAGGGTATACGGATTTTTAGTTTCTTCTAATTCTTTGATTTCTTCTTGCGTTTTAGCAACTGAAGTATCTTCTTTTTTCAATTCACCTAAGTCGCCAAATAGCGGTTTAGCTAACCAAAACTGGATCGTTCCCAACAACATGAAAATTCCGGCTAAACCAAAACCATAATGCCATCCTTTTGTTTCTGCTAAGTAACCACAAAGCATCATTCCAAAAAAGGCACCTGAGTTTACCCCCATATAGAAAATAGTATAGGCACCATCTTTCTTTGTAGGAAGTGATTTATACATTTCTCCTAACATAGAAGGCATATTTGGTTTAAAGAATCCCGTACCAATCACTAAGCAGGCTAATCCTACGTAGAACCAGATCTGAGAGATACCCTCTGCAGCCATCGAAGCATGTCCTAAAGTCATGATAATAGCTCCAATAATTACAGCCCAACGAGAACCAATGTATTTATCGGCAATTACTCCTCCCAAGATAGGGGTTAAATAAAGAAGCATGGCATAGGTACCATATAACGCTCCGGCTTGTTCTGCTGACCATCCCCAACCTGAAAACTCACTGCCAGAAAGCACTTGAGCGGTTAAGAATTGAATCAATAATACTCTCATTCCGTAGAAAGAGAAACGTTCCCACATTTCGGTAAAGAAAAGAACGAAAAGACCTGCTGGATGTCCTAAGACATTAGACTTAAAAAGGTCTGATTTAGTAGCTGTTTCTGCTGCCATTTACGTTAAGTTTAATATAGTTTGTTTCAAAATTTTAAAACGGTGTTTTATAGTTAGTCGTTGGTTGGGGTGTTATAGGTTGTTTAAGACGAAATTAGTCATCTTGGTGTAAAGTTGTAAGCGTGTATTTCCTCCGTAAATACCGTGATTTTTATCGGGATAAATTAACCAGTCAAAATCCTTGTTGTGCTGAACCAAGGTTTCAATTAGAGCCATGGAGTTTTGAACATGTACATTGTCATCTGCTGAACCGTGAACCAATAAGAAACGCCCTTTGAGTTGATCCGCAAAGAAATAGGGTGAATTGTCATCATAACCCGATGGATTCTCTTGCGGGGTTTTCATGTAGCGTTCGGTGTAAATAGAATCGTACATTCTCCAGTTAATTACAGGTGCTACAGCAAGGGCCATTTTGAAAACCTCATTGCCTTTTAGGAGACAGTTTGTAGACATAAATCCACCATAACTCCAACCCCAAATACCGATGCGATTTGCATCGACATAACTTTGTTTCGCTAAATACTTCGCTGCTTCAATTTGATCTTCAACTTCGTATTTACCCAATTCATATTGCGTTGTCTTTTTAAAATCCGCTCCTCTAAAACCGGTTCCTCTGCCATCAACGGTTACGACAATGTATCCTTTTTGAGTTAAAAGCGCATGCCAGTAGTCATTGGAATTCAGCCATTTGTCTGCCACTTCTTGAGAACCTGGTCCACTGTATTGATACATGAAAACAGGATACGTTTTCGAAGCATCAAAATCAACAGGCTTCATCATCCAAGCGTTTAATAAAACTCCATTAACAGTTGGAATTTGAATAAACTCCTTTTGCGGCAATTGATACGCTTTTAGTTTCGTTTCTAAAGCGGTGTTGTTCAAAATTTCTTTGACTACTTTACCTGTTTTACTTTGATGTAAGGTGTAAACAGGTGCTTTGGTCGTCGAAGAAAAAGTATTGATAAACACATCAAAATTTGGACTGAAAATAGCCGAATTGGTTCCCAATTGACTCGATAGAAGCTTTTTGTTTTTACCCGTTAAGTCAATGGAGTAAATATCTCTATAAATAGAACCTCTTTCTACGGATTGAAAGAATAATTTGTTAGCTTTAAGATCAAGGCCATAATAATCGGTAACCTCCCAGTTTCCTTTCGTGATCTGATTCAGGAGTTTACCTTCTTTGTTGTAATGGTATAAATGGTTGTATCCATCTCTTTCACTCATCCAAACAAAGTCATTATTAGCTAAAAAGGAAAGCGTATGTACATCGACATAAGCCTTGTCTTTTTCATTTAGAATTAGCTTTTTTGCAAGGGTCGTACCATCTACAAAAAAGACTTTTAAATCGTTTTGATGCCTATTGATTACTTGAACACTTAACTGTTTGGCATCATTGGTCCATTTGATTCGCGGAATATAGAAATCGGAAAATTCGGATAAATCAATGTTGTGATTTGCTGTTTTTGCTATATCATAAATGAATAAGGAAACGACTGCATTTTTTTCACCTGCTTTAGGATATTTGAAGGTATCTTGAGTCGGATATAAAGCGGATCCGTAGATATCCATTGAATATTCAGGAACCTCTGTTTCATTGAATTTGACATAAGCCAATTGAGTACTTGCTTGGTTCCAGTCAAACATGCGTACAATACTAAATTCCTCCTCATATACCCAGTCCGATATACCATTGATGATTTGATTTTTCTGACCATCTTGGGTTAGTTGTATCGTTTGTTGGGTAGCAATCGTGTAGATGTACAAATTGTTTTGATAGGCATAGGCAATCTTCGTACCATCTGGAGAAAATAAAGGCTCTAGGATAGGGTGATTGGCAATTTTTGTCGTCTGATTGGTTTTAGGATTAAAAAGATAGTAATCCGCTAAAAAAGAACGACGATAAATAGGGGTCGTATTGGTTCCAATTAAAAGTTGTTCTTCTTTAGAGTCAAATACATAACTTTCAATGGATTTGATTTCAGGAAAAGACACATTACTGAAAACCGTTTTTGTTTTTTCTAAAGTTGTAAAGTCATATAAATTAATAACTTGATGTTGTTCAGAAATACGTTCAATCCGCGCATATTGATTGTGAGTCGTTAACGTATTGACGGCCTGCATAGCCTCCGTTTTAAAGGTCCCATTCCAAATTTCTGATAGCTCAATATTCTTTTGGGCTAAACTAATTTGTGTGGCAATCACACAAATTAGAGAGGTTAGTATACTATATTTCATTGTCTATTTAGTCGAAAAAACTTCCAATTTTACTAAAAAAATATGGTTTATGCCAATTTTCATTCAGATTTATTAATAAAAACTTAAATTCATTGACGCGGTATTGCTAGAGAAAATCACAATACCTTGAATAAATAACACGGAATACTGATTATTTTCTTTTTTTAAGGGTCGTTGTTTAGATTATTCTTGCGTCATAGATAATTCACCTGTTTACTTTGTAAGGTTTTCAATAGTGTTCCTTCGACAATACGTTAAGAATCCCTCAACTATACTAGGATAGAAGCACTTTTGTCGAAGCAGTGTTGAAACAGTGTTGAAGTACTCTGGACGTATTTTGGAATTATGCCCTACCAACTCTCGAATTTATTCCCGCTTAGTGTAAAGAAATAGTAAACAGAACTTGCTTTGTTTTTTTTAGAAGATAGTAGGATAACTTTTATCTGCTAAATAGAATCATGTATCTTTGTAGCTAAAATATTTTTATCATGATAGGGAGTATAAATGGGTTTTCAAAACTGAGCAAAGAGGAGAAAATCAATTGGATAGCAAAAACATATTTAAACAACCAAGAAGCGGTCGTAGATTTAATCAAACAATATTGGAATTCAGATGTGGAATTGCAAAAATTGCACGATGAGTTTATTGAAAATACGATAACGAATTTTTATTTGCCTTTTGGTGTAGCTCCTAATTTTTTAATTAATGATACTTGGTATACGATTCCCATGGTGATTGAAGAGAGTTCGGTCATTGCCGCAGCAGCCAAAGCCGCTAAGTTTTGGGCAGATCGCGGTGGTTTCAAAGCCACGATTCTCGATACAGAAAAAATTGGTCAAGTTCATTTTATGTATAAAGGGGACAAGCAAAAATTAGAACAATTCATTCAGCATACTCAAGCCCAATTCTTAGAAGACACCTTTGCGATTACTCAAAATATGCAGAAACGCGGGGGGGGAATCCTAGCTATTACCTTGCGTGATAAAACACAAGAAATACCCAACTATTACCAGTTACATGTTACCTTCGATACGAAAGATAGTATGGGGGCGAATTTTATCAATTCGTGTTTGGAGCAAATGGCTTCGACCTTGAAGCGAGAAGCGATGCAGTATTCAGCCTTTTCGGATCAAGAGCAAGCGATTGATGTTGTCATGAGCATCTTGTCAAACTATGTTCCGAATTGCGTGGTTCGCGCAGAAGTTTCTTGTCCAGTGGAGGATTTAGAAGCAAGCGATATTAAGGATCCTGTACTTTTTGCAACGAAATTTGTACAAGCAGTTCGCATAGCAGAAATTGAACCTTTTAGAGCCGTGACGCACAACAAAGGGGTGATGAATGGGGTAGATGCGGTAGTATTAGCAACTGGAAATGACTTTAGAGCCATCGAGGCAGGGGTGCATGCATACGCCGCTAGAGATGGACAATATAGAAGCTTATCCCATGCTTCAATTGAAAATGGGATTTTTAAATTTTGGATTGATTTACCCTTGGCTGTTGGAACGGTTGGCGGATTAACTTCTCTACATCCAATGGTGAAAATTGCGTTGCAGCTCTTGCAAAAGCCTGGTGCCACTCAATTGATGCAAATCATTGCAGTTGCCGGATTAGCACAGAATTTTGCCGCAGTTAAATCACTAACAACGACAGGAATTCAACAAGGGCATATGAAAATGCACTTGATGAATATTTTAAACCAATTCAAAGCAACGAACGACGAGCGTGTGAAAGTAGTGGCGCATTTTGAAAAAAATATCGTCTCACACAGTGCGGTTGTTGAATTGTTGGAAACATTGAGAAAGGAGTAGCATGGAATTCTATAGCAATGGAAAACTGCTTATTTCAGGCGAATATGTAGTGCTAGATGGAGCGCTTGCCTTTGCCTTGCCCACTTCATTTGGACAATCCTTGCATATTGAGTCTATCGAAGAACCGAAGGTCTATTGGACGAGTTATGATGTGGATGGCGAAATTTGGATGCAAGAACAGGTGTCTATTAAACAACTCTTGAGTGAAGAGGAGGACATACACGGTTCAGCGTATATACAAACCTTAGTTAAGGTCTTGCGAGCAGCACATCAACAAAACCCTACTATTTTAAAAGTAAGCAGCGGTTTTAAAGTGGAAAGCAAATTGACTTTTCCTCGTTTATGGGGATTGGGTACTTCTTCTACTTGGATTAATAATGTAGCCCAATGGTTTACCATTAATCCCTATCAACTGTTGCAAGAATCTTTTGGTGGTAGTGGATATGATATCGCATGTGCTCGACATCGCCATTCCCTAGTGTATCAATTGACGAATCCAATTCACCCCAAGGTTGAATTGGCTGACTTTAACCCTCCATTTGCCCAACAGATTTACTTTGTTTATTTAAATGAAAAACAAAGTAGTAAAGCTGCGATTGTGGCTTATCGAGAAAAAAAAGGATTGATTCACAAGGAAATTCAACGCATTACTGAAATTAGTAACGCTTTGGCTCGTACCAATGACGTAGAAGTTTTTAAGGGGTTACTCGTTGAGCACGAAACTATTTTAAGTGAAATTTTAGAAATTCAACCCATTCAAAAACGATTATTTGCTGACTTCAAAGGCACGATTAAAAGTTTAGGCGCTTGGGGCGGAGATTTTGTTATGGCTGTTTCAGAAGAAGATCCAACCGACTATTTTAAAAACAAAGGGTATGCAACGGTATTGCCCTACCAAAAGATGATAACCCTACCAAAAAATAAGACATAACGCCTAGCTCAACTAGGCGTTTTTTTGTTTTAAAGCGCAATCTACTCCTTGTTTCATAGAAATGGAATGACAATTCTCTGCTTCTTTGTGCCTTTGACTGCGGATACTGAAAAAGAGGCTAGATGGAGGTACTCGATTCGTCGTTTTTTGAAGTTTTTACTACGCATACGATAAAAGTAAGCCCTAGAGGGTGAAGGGGTAAGGTATTTTTAGTGGAATTTAGTATATTTATACTGTTTTAATTCGTTGGTAACTCATTTAATTTCCGAATGTGTTCAATTGTAATTGAATAGCTTTTTAGGTATGAGCAATATTGGAAGAAGCTATTGAGGAAAAGGTATCCTAATGGGATGCCTTTTCTCGTTTGTATCAATCAATTTCAGTATCTTTAAGAAAGAAGAGAAAAAATAGCTATGATACAAGAAATCTTAAAAGCAATTGACCACCGGCCTTGGTCTTTACCGCAAGAAAATTGGCGCTACTACCAAGAATGGAATCGACTCCTTTTCCTACATTTTGAAGTGCCTTTTGAGGCGTTGAGAGCGTTAGTCCCTCCCGCTCTTGAATTAGACGCTTTTGAAGGTAAATATTATATTTCTGTCGTGCCTTTTACAATGGAAAAAATCCGTCCCCGTTATTTACCAGCCGTAGATTTTATTTCTAATTTTGATGAAATTAACGTGAGAACCTATGTGGTGAAAGACGGGAAACCTGGGGTTTATTTTTTGAATATTGAAGGCGGGAAGTCCCTCTCTGTTTACGTAGCTAAAAAATTATCGGGACTGCCTTATGAAAAGGCAACCATGCAAAGAGATAAAGAAGTATACACTTCTTCTCATAAGAAAAAGAAATTTCAATTAGAAGCCACCTATAAAATAGGAGAGGTCGTTCACCAAAAAACATCTTTACAACTTTGGCTTACCGAGCGATATTGCTTGTATGTCTATGTCAAAAACACCCTCTATCGCTATCCTATTCACCACAAACTTTGGGAATTGAAAGAAATCTCATTTGATAATCAGAAAGTGGATTATGCCTTTGGATCTTTGCATTTGACCGAAAAGCAGGTGATTGAACCGAATTATTCAGAGGGCATTGAGGTGGTAGCTTGGGGAAGGGAAAAAGTAGATAAAAAATAAGTATCTTAGTTTAAACTAAGGCATATTGCTTATACCTATTTAATCTTTACCACGATGGCTCACTATACCCTTCAAATACCTAAACCTTGTTCCGAGGATTGGAATCAAATGCCCCCCATAGACAAAGGTCGTTTCTGTGCAGTTTGTGAAAAGGAAGTTCACGATTTTTCTTCCTATACAAAGCATGAATTAGTTCAACACCTTAAACGAGAAGGAAAGGTGTGTGGAAGAGTCCCTGTACAATTGATAGATACAAACTTGAAGGATACGGATCTTTTCAGAGGTATAAAGTTAAATGGGATTGTTGCTGCTGCAATTAATTTAGTAGTATTAACGGCTACAGCTACAGCCACGGGACAGGAAAAAGTTACTACAGAACAAACGGCAAAGAAAGTGACAAAGATAAAGAGACTTGAATCTGAAAAATCAAATCCAGTATTTTATAGCGAAACGAAACGCATTTTAAAAGGACAGGTCTGTGATGTAGAAGATATACCGTTACCTGGTGCCGCAGTTGTTATCGAAGGTACGAATTGCGGTGTTGGAACCGATTATGAAGGGAAATTTCAATTAGAAGTACCAGATGAATTTGAAAAGAATAAAATAATCATTCAGTTTATTGGAATGGAAACGCAACGGATTAAAATCAAAGACTTTGATAAACCTTTATATGTATCATTAAAGGATGATACAGAGAATATGATGGGAGAATTTGTGGTAAAACGCAAGAAGAAGTGGTTGTTTTTCTAGAGCAATAAGAAATGCGTTTGTGCGATAAAAATTAAAACAAACACTTGTTTACGTCATTCGTTAGCTTAATTTGTTTATTTTGTTTTGTCTAGCACTGTCATGTGTCTGTGTGATTTTATTGATATGACGGTAGAGGTTTAAGGCTGATTTTTTGTATTGTAAACTTACCTCGAAGTTTTTATTTGTCATTTTTTCAGCCAAGTCAACGAGTAAATCAGCTAATACTTCTTGATTGCTAGTATCGAAAGCAGGATGTAAAGCAAAAAAATCCTGTATCTGCTGAGGGGTTTCCAAAGATAGGAGTACTTCTAAATCGACGGAGGTTTGCTCTTTCAACCGCGCAGTGAAATCTTGGGTGACTTGTTCGCTGTCGTCTTCTGGCAATTGATTAAAAAAGGCCCTTAAAATAAGAGCCGTTTGTTGTATAAGTCGTAAAATAGTATCTCTTGTTTCCATTATCGAACAGGTCGAAGCGTATTGCTAAAAGTCACTTTAAAAGGCGTCTCTTTGCTGCTGTTTTTCATGATGTAAATAAATTTAAACATCTTCGCATGATCTTTATCGATGGTTACTTCACTGTTTGTATAGGTATCAAGTACTGTAAAATCAGCGGTATTATCCACGCGAACGGATTTGGCGATACCTGTAGATAAATCACTCATTGTCATGCCTTTGAAAAAAGTCTTCGTATCATTTTTAACAACAATATTTTCTCCTTTAAACCCTTGGGTTAAAATAACCACACTGAATTTGTCTCCCGTAGCTTGCATACCTTGTAAATACGATTCTCGGGTTTTTTCAGTAACCGAACGAAAATCATCTCTTACTTGGGCATAGTCTGGTAAATCAATAACGTCTTTTTCTTCAGGTAATCGATTTTCTTCTTTAATTTCTTCTAGGCGCTCTTCAATAGATAAATCTTTTGAAGAAGAAGTGTTACTGCTCGTACTGCTATTGTTTCCATGCGGGATGGATTTACACATAGTGAATAAAGCAATCAGCAATAAAAAGGGCAATTTTTTCATAATCTTGATTTTACAATGATAGGGATGCGATTGTAAGTAAGTATCTTTGTGGCTGTAAAGATAAAATTTTCGAAGGGAATAAAAAAGAGATCTTTACTTAATAGAAAATTAGGTATTTTATGCATTATGATGTTATACTTGTTGGAGGTGGAGCTGCTGGTTTTTTTACGGCTATAAATATTGCCGAGCGCAATGCGAATCTGCGTATTGCTATCTTAGAACGCGGTAAAGAGGTACTCTCAAAAGTGCGCATATCAGGCGGTGGTCGTTGTAATGTCACGCATGCGTGTTTTGATCCCAAAGAATTGGTACAGTTTTATCCAAGAGGTTCGAAAGAATTACTAGGGCCTTTTCATCAATTTTGCAGTGGCGATACGATCGAATGGTTTGCGAAATATGGGGTAGAGTTAAAAATAGAAGAAGATGGGCGTATGTTTCCGATCACTGATTCTTCACAGACTATTATTGATTGCTTTACACAGGCAGTAGCAAAATTTAAAATTACCGTTCTACAGGGCGTTAGTGTTCAAAGCATTTACCAAGGTGAAAAGGGATGGAAGTTAGACACCACCAAAGAAGGTATGTCCTGTTCTCAACTAGTATTTACAACCGGAAGTAATCCAAAGATATGGCAACTGATGGAAGAAATGGGACATCGTTTGGTTGAACCCGTTCCTTCCTTGTTTACTTTTAATATAAAAGATAAGCGAATTAAAGATTTGATGGGGATTTCAACACCTGCATCCATTCAGGTCAAAGGAACGAAATTAGAGGCTACGGGTCCTGTGTTACTTACCCATTGGGGGATGAGTGGTCCCGGTATTTTGCGTATCTCTGCTTGGGGAGCTCGACTATTAGCGGAAAAAAAATACCAATTTCATATTGTTGTCAATTGGTTACCTGAGATCGAGAAAGAAGATTTATTCGAGCAATTGAAAGCGTTTAAACTCGAACATGCCAAAAAAATGGTAACCAAAAGAGGCTTGTTTGATTTTCCCACGCGTTTGTGGGAGCGATTGGTTTTGTCCGCACAAATTGACGAAGCAAAAACGTGGGCTGATTTGAGTAATAAGCATCTGGAAGCCTTGCTTGTACAATTGCAAGAAGGCGAATTTCAAGTAAATGGTAAAAGTACGTTTAAAGAAGAATTTGTGACTGCAGGCGGAATTGATTTGCGCGATGTGAATTTTAAAACGATGGAAAGCAAAAATTGTAAAGATTTGTATTTTGCAGGAGAAATTTTAAATATCGACGCGATTACGGGTGGATTTAATTTTCAAAATGCTTGGACAACCGGATTCTTAGCAGCTCAGGATATCGCCTCAAAATTTTAAAATATAAGATATGAAATTCAACTATTATAACGCAAGTAGCTGCAGCTTACTTCTAGCAATGTGTTTAGGGCCCTTTCTAGGAACTGGTATTTTCTTTTTAGTTGTAGGAACTGGTTTAGTAAAGCTTGTTGCTATACTTCTTTTCTTTTTGTTTGTAGTTTTCTTTTATAAAGTACTATTTATGAAAGTAAGCGTGGATGAAAAGGGTGTACTTTATAAAAGCCTATTTCAAGAAAAATACTTGCCTTGGACTGAAATTAAAGATGTTTTAATTGTAGTTAGAGAAAGAAGATCGGTACCTGATTACTACAAATTAAATGAATGGATGCAATCAGGGCGATCAGGGAAAAGCTATTTTTTACTGTTTAGGACATCCAGTGAATTTCCTGCAAACCCAATGTTTATGTTTAGTGCGCCAATAGGTGAAGACTATATTAGTGTACAAAGTAGAAAGACAATACAGCAAAAAGTGAATCAGTATTTTTACAACTCCTAAACTTATCTTAATTAATGTCGAATTGGTGATAACCTTGTTGATAAGTTTATTTGATTTGAGTTGAAAACGTGTGGATTTTATGTTCCTTTGGCGAACACACAACGAATAAGTCAGAGATGTAGATGAAGATTTATAAGTGTATGTAATTTTGTAAGTGCTAAAAGAAATATGGAAGGCAAAACCTTCCATATTTTTTTATGGTTTGATGAAAGGATTATAGACTAAATGAAGAGATCGTTGGTAGTCTTTAATAAATCGGGTGATAACCGTTAAGGTCGATAATCCAATCAAAGTTTTAAGTGACCAATTTTCCATAGGAATAAGGATAAAGATTAGAACTAAAGCACTTATTGCTGTAAACATCCTAAGATTATAATGCTTCGTGTGAATGGGATGCTTATAAAGTAGCATAAACAGCAGTAAAACAATAATTGTACTTCCTAATAAAAATAAAAACTCTCTCCAATCCGAATTGGCAAAGAGCGAATATCCAATGGTGAGTAAACCGGAAAATAGACCTAACGCTAAATTGGTGCGATCCAAAAGTTGAATTTTGTTCACTAAGCGTACTTGTATTACTAAGTCTTCTGTTAACTGAAGGGTTTGTTGTTTAGCGTCCGTTAGTTCTTCTACAGCAAAAGATTGATGTACATTTCCATACACTAAAGTTAGTTCCTTAACCGAATTATCAAGAAGTATGCTAGCTTGAGAAGAGGTCTGAATTTCTTTTAAAAAAGTAGATTCTGTGTAAATAAAAACAGAATGAATACCCTCTGATTTTTTTTTGAGGACTGTTGTAAGGAGTAGTTTTTTCATGTTTTTATGCATTTGGTAGTTTGGTGTAAGGCTAATGTAAGATATGTTTGTTGAATTTGCAATTATTTTTTATTTTTTAATAACGTTTTTTGTATTAAATTGATGCAATAGGTGTGGATAATGTAGTTAAATAGGTATATTATTATCATAAAAAAAATAAGAGAGATGCGGGAGCAAGAAGTATGTATGTTGTAAAAAGGTAGTATTTTTGTAAAAATTTGAAAGAAATGATACACGCAAATGATTTTGTATTTGAAGCAAAAAGTACCCTATCTAATTCCGTACAGCAAGGAAAATTTACATGGAGCGCTCCAAGTAATATTGCGCTAGTTAAGTATTGGGGGAAAAGAGCACATCAAATTCCGGCCAATCCTTCTTTAAGCTTTACTTTAAGCCATTGTAAGACCCTTACTACTTTAGTGTTTTCAAAAAAAGAAGCAAAGGGACTTAGTTTCGATTTGTTGTTTGAAGGGCAACCGAAAGAAGAGTTTAAGCCCAAAGTGCAAAAGTTTTTTGAGCGTATTCTTCCTTATTGCTCTTATATAGAAGCGTATCATTTTACGATAGATACAACCAATACGTTTCCACATAGTTCAGGTATCGCATCTTCTGCCTCTGGGATGGCTGCTTTAGCGATGAATGTCATGGCTTTGGAACGTGCACTCCATCCAGAAATGGCGAATGATTATTTTACTAAGAAGGCTTCTTTTTTAGCGCGATTAGGTTCAGGAAGTGCTTGTAGAAGTATTGCTGGTGAGGTTGTTATTTGGGGTGTCCATGAAGAAATTGAAGGAAGTTCAGATTTATACGGGATTGAAGCTCCCTTTGCAATACATCAACAGTTTAAAAACTACCAAGATGTAATCTTATTAGTGGATAAAGGAGAAAAACAAGTATCAAGTACTGTGGGGCATGACTTAATGCACGATCATCCTTTTTCGAGTGAGCGCTTTCAACAAGCCCATCAAAATTTGAGCAAATTAAAAAAGACCCTTCAAACTGGAGATGTAAAAGAATTTATAGCCTTGGTAGAAAGTGAAGCTTTGACTTTACACGCGATGATGATGACTTCCCTGCCGTATTTTATTTTAATGAAACCCAATACCCTGAAAATTATTGAAAGAATTTGGGCGTTTAGGGCTAAAACTCAACTACCCGTTTGTTTTACTTTGGATGCAGGTGCGAATGTACATGTACTTTTTCCAGAAAATGAAAAAGAGAAGGTCTTGAACTTTATTCGCGAGGATTTAAGCAAATTTTGTCAGAATGAACACTTTATTGAAGATAAAATAGGATCAGGTGCTTTATTTATAGAATAAAAAGTGCTATATTTACGTTACAATAAAAGTGTTTAATTTAAAACAACCAAGCTATGAAAAATATTATAAAAGTAGTAGGATTCGCATTGTGTAGCTTGTTTACTTATCAAGTTAGCGCACAAACTCCTACTGAAGATCAGAATCCAAATTACCGTGTTAGTCTTGAAAAATACACGATACAACGCGATTCTCTGTTGGTCAATTTAGGAGAAACCGTACAAGATACCTATAAAGCGTATGATTGGTATGAGGCAAAGCAAGAAAGAAAAGCTTTGAAACGACAATACCGTCATGAAGAACGCATGGCTAGAGCAAAATACGGACGTTCTTATTATTCCGATTATGGATATAATTACAATTCGGGTTACAATGGCTACTATAGAAATTATAGCAATTGGAATTGGATGCCGCGTGTTGGCTTTAGAACCGGTAATTGGTGGTTCTCTATTTAATGAAAAAATTAATGAATAATAAAAAAAGTATGCAAATTAAAAAGATAGCATTAGTTGCGGTTTTAGCAGCATCAGGTTTATTTATCACGTCATGTGGTCGTCAAGTTACTAGAGTTAGTACAGATGAAACAATTGATATCAGTGGTAGATGGAATAATTCAGATTCAAGAGAAGTTGCTCAGCAAATGACAAGACAAGTATTAGATGGTGCTTGGATTGGGAATTTTCAAGATGACAACGACAATAAAAAACCGGTAGTTATCGTTGGAATGGTTTACAATAAAAGCCATGAGCATATCGATGCAGAAACATTTGTTAAAGATGTAGAGCAGTCTTTTATTCAATCTGGACGTGTGCGTTTAGTACAAGGTGGTAAAAAACGCGACGAATTAAGAGGAGAAAGAGCGGATCAACAAACGAACGCTTCTACCTCTTCGATGAAACAATTTGGTTTAGAACAAGGCGCAGATTTTATGTTGCAAGGTTCGATCAACTCTATTGTAGATTCACATAAAAAGAAAAAAGTTGTTTACTATCAAGTTAATTTAGAGTTGACAAATCTTCAAACAAACGAAGTAGTTTGGATTGGAGACAAAAAAATAGCGAAATACGTAAAAAACTAAACTTATAATTGATGGTTTTCAATCGAACCATATACTCAATTACAAAAACATTAGTGCTTGTAGCACTAATGTTTTTCGTATTTGGATGTGCTTCCTATCACGATAGAATTACGGATTACTACCAGCGTATGCTTCAACAAGATTACGTTGGAGCGGAAAATGCTTTAGATAAAAATCAGCTGCTTCAAAAGCCAAGAAACCTACTTCTGTTTTATATGGAAAAGGGAAAAGTTGAACATCTAAAAGGCAATTATGCGGTAAGTAATCAATACCTAAATAAAGCAGATCTTTTAATTGAAGATCAGGTTACCAAAACAGGGGATGTGATGGTGGGCCTTTTCTTGAATTCCATGTCTCAAAGTTACAAAGGAGAGGAATTTGAGATTTTTATGCTTCACTATTACAAGGCATTGAATTATTTGTATTTAGGGCAGTCCCAAGAAGCACTTGTGGAAGCACGTCGTATTTCTCTTCAAAATTACGATCAAGGTGATAAGTACAACAACAAAACGACCCGCTATTCTAAAGATGCCTTTTCTTTAAATTTACAAGGTTTAATTTACGAATCAACGGGTAACTACAATGATGCTTTTATTTCGTATCGCAATGCGGTCGAAGTATATCAAAGTGCTGTTGGTGGAATTTATTATGGAGTGAGTATTCCTGAAAACTTAAAATATGATGTCATGAATATGGCGGATAAATTGGGTTTTACCTCTGATTTAAAAAGGTTTGAGAAAGAGTTTTCAATGGCTTTTAAACGGTATCAAGTAACGGAAGGTGGCGAACTTGTTGTCTTCTGGGAAAATGGTACTGCACCAATCAAAGAGGAAGAAAATATGTTCTTCTCTTTAATTAGAGGAGATAGTGGTGCCTTAGTGTTTACCAATGCTTTAGGGATTATGATTCCTTTGGATTTTGGCATTGCAGGTACTACAAATTTAAGTGATGTGCACAGTGTGAATATTGCTTATCCTAAATATATCAGCACTCCCGTACCTTATGTAAATGCCAAGATTCAGGTAAATGGTACAGCAACCTATGCTTTAGAAAAAGTACAAGATATTGATGTTGTAGCGGTTTCAACCCTGCAAGAAAGAGCCGGAAAAGAACTAGGGAAAATTTTAACGCGTTTGGCTGTAAAAAAATCAGCGGAATACGCGGTAAAATCAGCGGCTAGAAGTAATGATAACAATGCTGTATTGGAAGGTGTAGGCTTAGGTTTACAACTGTATAATCTATTTTCAGAAAAAGCCGATACGCGAAATTGGCAAACCTTACCTGCTGTGATTAATTATGCTCGAGTGCCTTTGGTTAAAGGGATGAATCAATTGACTTTGGAATTGCAAAAGCCCAATGGAGAAGTAATCAAACAACAAGTGGAAATTGAAGCCAGTGGGGGAATGAAATTCTATAATTTCACGACCATGAAGTAGCGGGAATATGACGAAAAATCAAGTATGTACGCATTGTAAAACGCCCATTCAATGTCGGGTAGAAGCGATTGATCAATGTGATTGTATGGCTGTTCAATTAACTCCCGATACTAAAAATTTCTTGCGTAGTTCGTTTCACAAGTGTTTGTGTAATGCTTGTTTAGAAAAAATGAATCAACTGGTGCTAGAAGCAAAAACCAGTGAATTCCCAACCAATAGAAGTGAAATGGTAGAAGGAAAACACTACTATATGGAAAATGGTTATTTTGTATTTACAGAATTGTATCATTTGCAAAAAGGACAATGTTGTCAAAATGGATGTAGACATTGTGTATATGGGTTTAAAAACCGTCATCTATAGAAAAAAATGCAACTAAATCACCTAAGCGTGAATATTATACGTACCTTTGCAGGGTAAATTACTTTTATGCTATGAAAGGACCTTTATTTTATTCAAAAATTCTTTTATTCGGTGAATATGGAATTATAAAAGACTCGAAAGGGTTATCTATTCCTTATAATTTTTATAAGGGAGCCTTGAAAATGGAAGATAACTTGGAGGGATTCGCTAAAAAATCAAATGAGAGTTTGAAGAACTTTGCTGCTTATCTTCGAGATTTGCAGGAGTCAGACTTTACTTTAGTTCAATTTGATCTCGATCGTTTGCAAACAGAAATTGAAAACGGTTTGTATTTTGATTCGAGTATCCCACAAGGCTATGGGGTAGGAAGTAGTGGAGCGCTAGTTGCTGCGATTTATGATCAGTATGCATCAGAGAAAATTACGGTCTTAGAAAACCTAAGCAAAGACAAACTCTTGAAATTAAAAGAGATTTTTGGTAAAATGGAAGCTTTTTTCCATGGAACAAGCTCTGGCTTAGATCCTTTAAACAGCTACTTAAGCCTGCCAATTTTAATTAATTCGAAAGATAATATCGAACCTACAGGTATTCCTTCTCAAAGTGTAGATGGAAAAGGGGCTGTATTTTTGATTGACTCAGGAATTGTTGGAGAAACTGCTCCAATGATTACTATTTTTATGGAAAAATTAAAAGAACAAGGATTCAGAAAAGTACTAAAAGAGGAATTTATCAAGCATACAGATGCTTGTGTAGAGAACTTCTTGAAAGGAGATTTGAAGGCTTTATTCAACAATACAAAAGAACTTTCATCAGTTGTATTCAATCACTTTAAACCTATGATTCCTGAACAGTTTCACACGGTTTGGCAAAAGGGAATTGAAACCAATGACTACTACTTGAAATTATGTGGATCTGGTGGAGGTGGTTACATCTTAGGATTTACACCTGATATTGACAAAGCAAAAGAAACACTTAAAGAGTATAAACTAGAAGTAGTTTACCAGTTTTAAGCAATAGAAATAGAGAATGTTATAACCTTTTACTAATCACAAGAAAAAAATAATATGTTATCTAGGAAAAACAGAATACTCTTAGCTAAAATATTCAGTTTGTTTTCTGTGTTGAGGGGTTATAACATTTTTGTTATTATTTTAGCCCAGTATTTAGCGTCTATCTTCATCTTTGCACCTGAAAAAAGAGCCTTGGATGTTATTTTAGATTGGCGGTTATTTCTGATTATTTTCGCTTCAGCCTTAGCAATTGCTTCTGGTTATATCATCAATAATTTTTACGACGCAGAAAAGGATTTAATTAATCGTCCCAACAAGTCTATGTTGGATCGATTAGTCAGTCAAACAACCAAATTAAGAGTTTATTTTTTCCTTAATTTTATGTCTGTTTGTATTGTACTTCCTGTTTCTTTACACGGAGCAATCTTTTTTGCAGTTTATATTTTTCTCTTGTGGTTCTATTCCCATAAATTGAAGAAATTTCCAATCATAGGTAATTTAGTAGCCTCTTTATTGGTTATGTTGCCTTTCTTTGCAATTTTGATGTATTTTAGATCGTTTCATCTTTCTATTTATATTCACGCTTCCTTCTTGTATTTGATTATTTTAATCCGAGAAATCATGAAGGATTTGGAAAATATTAGAGGTGATTTTGCCAATAATTATCAAACGATTCCCGTGCGTTTTGGGGAGAAAAAGGCGAAAGAAGTCATCACTGGTGTATTTGTGCTAGCCTTGATTCCCATTTATCTGATGACGGTTCGCTATGATGTGGGGTACATGATTTACTATTTTTATTTTAGTATCGTAATTTTTATTTTCTTCTTAATCAAATTATGGAAATCACATACTACACTTGAATACCATCAACTTCACTTTCTCCTTAAGCTTTTAATTTTACTTGGGGTTCTTTCCATTGTGCTTATTAAACCAGGTGTTTTAGCTAGTGGCAGGTATCTTTTGGAGGAGACTTTATAATTGATATACTATATTTTAGGGTATATTGAAATAAAAGAAGGAGTTTGTCTATCTTTGCAAAAATATTTAATATGAATAACGGTAAATCAGGTTCTAGAAAAACGCAATCTAATCGCGGTGGAAAACCAAAAAGTGGGGGTGCAAAACCATTCCAAAAGCGAGCTAGTCAAGGCCAAGGAACAGCAAAACCTTTCCAGAAACGTGCTAGTGAAGGACAAGGAACAGCAAAGCCGAAACCATCTAATAGAACATTCGATAAAAAACCAAAAGTAGTATCCACTCCAAATGCAGAAAATGGAGAGATGCGCTTAAACAAGTATATTAGTAATTCTGGTGTGTGCTCAAGAAGAGACGCAGATTTATATATTGTTTCTGGTAACGTGAAAGTTAACGGAGAGATTGTTACTGAATTGGGACATAAAGTAAAAATAACGGATGTCGTAAACTTTGATGGTATGGTTATCACACCAGAAAAGAAAGTGTACATTGTATTGAACAAACCGAAAGGCTTCTCTACGATTAATGAAGAGATTGTTAGTCAAGAGAATGTATTGAGTTTAGTGAAAAATGCTTCAAAAACACCTTTAGCGCCTGTAGGTCGCATGGATAAAAGTACATTGGGTTTAATGATTTTTACGAATGATACGAATTTGATTCAAAAATTGAGTTCTACGGAACAACGTTCTTCAAAAATGTATCAAGTTTCTTTGGATAAAAACCTAAAATACGAAGATTTAGAGCGTGTTAAAAAAGGAATTTACATTGAAGAAAGACGCGTATTTGTTGAAGATGTTGCGTATGTTGAAAATCAACCGAAAACAGAAATTGGCATTAAGTTGAAAGCATCGAATGTGAAATTAGTACGTGCTTTATTTGAGTCTTTAGACTATAATGTAATCAAAGTAGATCGCGTTATGTACGGAACTATTACTAAATGGAATCTACCTAGAGGAAGTTGGAGAGACTTAACAGAAGAAGAAATTCGTTTTTTACAACATGGATAATAAAAAAGCTCAACCGATTAAGGTTGAGCTTTTTTAGTTAACAGTGAACTGTCAACCGTTAACTAAACTGCGTTTCGATATCAAAGTTCACTTCTTCACTAACTAAAAGACCACCTGTTTCTAATGCGGTATTCCAGTTTAAATTCCAATCTTTTCTATTTACTTTACCAGTTAGCGCTAAAGCTACTTTAGCATTCCCCCAAGGATCTTGGATGATTCCACTGTATTCAGCATTTAGTTTTATGGCTTTACTTTCGCCGTGCATCGTTAAAGTACCTTCGACAATATAATGGGTTTCGCCTTTTTTCTCAATTCTACTTGATGTAAAATGAACTGTTGGAAATTGTTCTGCATCAAAGAAATCAGCACTTCTCAGGTGATTGTCACGATCGGTATTGTTTGTAGAAATAGAAGCTGTTTTTGCTTCAAATTGAAGTGTACTTTCTTCTAGATTATTATTTACTAAGTCAAGGGTAGCTGTGTAATCTGTAAAAGTACCTCTTACGTTCGTAAACATCATATGCTTAATTTTAAATCCAATAGATGAGTGGGTTGTATCGATTTTCCAATTTTTCGTTTTCATAGTGTACTAAAATTAAAGTTTATACTTATTGTAAGTAGTTCGGTAAGTCCATAGGAATTTCCATGAGTAATAGTTGTGTTTTTTGTGTTGCTTTAAGGTGAATGGAAGTTGTGTCCCAAATTCCGATAGCATCTCTGCGATCTAAAACTTCATCCTCAAGCGTGATCGCTCCTTCAAGTACAAATAAGTATAAGCCATTTGAAGGGTCTTTTAGCTCATAGGCTAATTCTTTGCCTTGTTCGAGGTCTGCAAGGTGAAACCAAGCGTTTTGGTGTATCCATGCGCCCGCATCTTCAGGGTTTGGAGATAAAATCTGATCCCAATTGTTTTTTCTTTGAGCTACATCCAAGCTTATTTGTTGGTATCTTGGTGTAACGTTTAGTTGGTTGGGGAAAAGCCAAATTTGCAAAAATTCTGCAGCTTCTGTTTCACTTGGATTAAACTCACTGTGTTGAACGCCTGTACCGGCACTCATGACCTGAATTTCATTTACTTGGATGGTTTCTCCATGCCCCATATTGTCTTTATGTGCGAGGCTTCCTTTTAAAGGAATAGAAATGATTTCCATATTTTCATGTGGATGTGCTCCAAATCCCTTTCCAGGTGCTACATAATCATCGTTTAAAACACGTAAAACCCCAAAGTGTACGCGATCCTTGTTGCTGTAATTAGCAAAACTAAACGTGTGATGAGATTTTAACCAACCGTGGTCAGCATGTCCTCTACTATCTGATTTGTATACAATTGAATTTTTCATAGTTGTATCGATTTTGTTATACAAAGATACAGACAGTCAGTTGGTTAGTTGCTTAATGTAGATTAAGAAATAAAACGAGGGGATTCTTCTTAAAAATTATCTTTTTGTGTTTTGTTGAAATAACATAGTTTTTAGCATTGTCTCTTTGCCCTATGTGTACATGCAGAATTTGGTATAAATTTCCCAACTAACTTAATGTTTGAGTTAGCTATTCAATGTCTTTCCTACTACTTAGGCTGGACTGTCAAAGGGATTCATATTCAGTTATTTAATCTATCTAGGGGTTTGGTATAATCCAATTAAAAAGACGCGTAACTGTTTTTTTAAAGGTTCTGAATGGCATATTGCGTTATATTCAGGTGGTTGATAAAAACCCCTGATCGGTAATACTGTCCGGTTAAATTGATATTGTTGATTTCAGTCCACGGATAAGTACCACATACTGAACTTCCAACAAAGGGGTTATAGGTCCAAAGGGAAAAACTGCCAATGGGGTTTCTTTGGTAGTAATTGGTTACTTTTAGTACATTGGGATAAGTAAACGTAAAACTACCCCCAAAATACAGCCCAACGGGATCATAAAGCGTGATTTCAGCAATGGGAATTTGCCTTTCACCTAATTTGTTTGCAATTCTTACTGCGGCAGCACCCCCTCGACTATGCCCATAGAGTATTAATTGATTTCCTTGTTTGAATCCTTCTTCTAAGTAGGCAATAATAGCTTTATCACCTCCTCCAAGTGAACTCGAAAACATCCGTCCTTTTTGTTCCTCAACTACGCGTTTTAAAGCAGGATTACCACTTGCATTTGCCCCACCAGCCCCATAGATTCCTACAATGGTTGTCTTTTGTTTATCCTCTAAAAATCCATCAGGTCGATGTAGGCTATGATTCAATTTAGTTATACTCATTCTCAATCGATTTAAGTATTTACAAGGGTCTTTTTTCTGTAATCCTAGCCATTTTTAGTGGGACTAGTATGAAGAACTAAGGTACTAAAAAAAGTCTTTAAGTGAGTTTTTTTAAATGATTTCTGATGTGTAAAAGGAGACATGCTTTTGCACCAGTTGAAAGCATTTGTGAATTAAATAGATTTATTCTGAAAAATTGTAACGAAAAAGAGACTGTTTTAAAAATACAGCCCCTTTTATAGGATTCAAAATGAATTGATTTTAGTGCATAGTATACAAGACCTCCTTTTGTACTACATGATCAATCGTCTTTGATTCTTTATTCTCTATAAAAGGAATATAGTTTTCATCATAAAGTTCTTGGAGAAGTTCTTTCTTAATAGAATGATCAGTCCAGTAAATTCGCAAAGTAAAAAAAAGTGCACAGGGATTTTTAGTCACTTATTTAATGACTATTTAACTCGATTAAAGCAGCTAGTTTTGTTAATCGTTTTAAAAAATATTTTTGAAAGCTGTTAAATAAAAGGAAGTAAGACGTGTGTTTTTAGGATTCTCTCGTTACGGTTTTATAGAACAAGAATGTATATTTATTACTATTTATGTAGTATGAGAGGAGAGTGAAAGAAAAAAGAGAAAGCTTCAACAATACTGAAACTTCCTCTTTTAGTTTATGATATAGTTGGAAAAAGGAATTGGTTATCTATACTTCTCTTTCCAAATTATTGTTTAGTGTTGATACACTACATATTTCAAATCCTCCTCGGTTACCACTTTCGTTAGGTTATGAGAAGATAAACCTTTCATAGCTTTATCCCATTTCTTGCCGCTTAAAGCCGCTTGTTCTTTTAAAGAACCTAATTCAACCTTGTTTTCGTTGTTTGCTAGAATCTGAATAATAATTTTTTCATCGTCAGACAATTCAACAGTAGGTGCTGTTTTTTCAGGTCTCATTTGAGGGAAGAATAGCACTTCTTGAATGGAAGGATTGTTGGTTAAGAACATAATTAAACGATCCATTCCAATTCCCATTCCTGATGTAGGAGGCATTCCGTATTCTAATGCACGTAAGAAATCTTGGTCAATAAACATAGCTTCATCATCTCCGCGATCTGCTAAAGCTAATTGTGCTTCAAAACGCTCTCTTTGGTCGATAGGGTCGTTTAATTCCGAATAAGCATTTGCAACTTCTTTACCACAAACCATCAACTCAAAGCGCTCCGTTAATTCTGGATTATCTCTATGTGCTTTAGTTAAAGGTGACATTTCTTTTGGATAGTCTGTAATAAAGGTAGGTTGAATATAGTTACCTTCACATTTCTCGCCAAATATTTCATCAATCAATTTGCCTTTACCCATCGTTGCATCTATAGGAATTCCCATGCCTAAAGCAGCCTGACGAATTTCATCTTCTGTTTTACCTGTAATATCGAAACCTGTAAACTCTTTGATTGAATCAGCCATTGTGATTCGCTTGTAAGGGGCTTTGAAGTTTATTTCATGTTCTCCAAAAGTAGCTGTTGAAGATCCATTAACAGCCGTAGCACAATGTTCTAACAAGCGTTCTGTAAAGTCCATCATCCAGTTGTAGTCTTTGTAAGCTACATAAATTTCCATAACCGTGAATTCAGGATTATGGGTTCTATCCATGCCTTCATTACGGAAGTTTTTAGCAAATTCATATACGCCGTCAAAACCACCAACGATTAAGCGTTTTAAATAAAGTTCATTAGCAATACGCAAATACAAAGGAATATCTAAAGCATTGTGATGTGTCATAAATGGACGTGCTGCTGCTCCTCCTGGAATTGACTGTAATACAGGGGTTTCAACCTCCATGTATCCAGATTCATTAAAGAACTCACGCATCGCTGTATACAACTTGGTGCGTTTGATAAACGTTTCTTTAATTTTAGGGTTAACTACTAAATCTACATAACGCATTCTGTAACGCAATTCCGGATCGGTAAAAGCATCAAAAGTATTGCCTTCTGCATCTGTTTTAGGTAAAGGTAAAGGACGCAGAGATTTGCTTAATAGAGATAGTCCTTTTACGCGAATTGTTTTTTCTCCAACTTGTGTAGTAAACAATTCTCCTTCAATACCAATAATATCGCCTAAATCGATTAGTTTTTTGTAAACTTCGTTATATAGATCTTTGTTCTCATCCGGACAAAGTTCATCTCTGTTGATGTATAATTGAATTTTTCCTTCACTATCTTGAATCGTTGCAAAAGAAGCTTTTCCTTGAATACGAGAAGACATTAATCTTCCGGCCACAACTACCTTCTTACCTTCTTCAAAATCGTTCTTTATCTGCTTGGATGTATGATCTACTGGAAATAGGTTAGCAGGATAAGGATTCACACCGAGCTCTTGCAATTTTGCGAGCTTCTCTCTTCTGATGATTTCTTGTTCTGAAAGTTGCATAATAATTGTGAATTATGAATTAATTTATAAAGTGCAAATATAGGTAATCTTTAAAAATTAGGGGCATTTGTATCTCGCCAAATGTCAGTTAATTAGTCATTTGATACTTTTGAATGATTTCGAGGTATGGGTTTAACGCAAATTATAGTCTTAATTCACAAAAAAATGACGAAATTTGTAGGGTATAAATATGTGATTATGAGTATTTGGAGAGTCATTTTGTCTATTATTTTTCCACCGATCGCTGTGTACGATAAAGGATGTGGATCTATCTTAATTGTATTGCTTTTGACCTTAGCAGGCTGGATTCCTGGTGTTATTGGAGCCTTGGTCATTCTCAATAATCCAAAATATAACAGATAAGCAAAAAATGAATAAAGAAATCACCCTAATCGATTTAGGCGAAAAGGATTATAAAGATACTTGGGCGTATCAAGAAACCCTTTTTCAGTCCATCTTAGATCTTAAAATAAAAAATAGAAGAGATGAAACCGACGTGCAAACACCCAATTATTTTGTGTTTGTAGAGCATCCTCATGTGTATACGTTGGGGAAAAGCGGGGACATGGCTAATATGTTGCTCAATGATGAACAGTTAAAGGAAAAAGGAGCGACCTTCTATAAGATTAATAGAGGTGGAGATATTACCTATCACGGACCAGGTCAGATCGTTGGTTATCCAATCATAGATTTAGAGAATTTCTTTACGGATATCCACAAATACTTGCGTTTATTGGAAGAAACCATGATTCTTGTATTGAAAGATTACGGCATAGAAGCAGGAAGGAGTGATGGAGAAACGGGTGTTTGGTTAGGGGTTGGAACTCCATTTGCACGTAAAATATGCGCGATGGGCGTAAGAGCTTCTCGCTGGGTAACGATGCATGGTTTTGCTTTGAATGTCAATTCGGATTTAGGTTATTTTGACAATATAATTCCATGTGGGATTAGAGGGAAAGCGGTAACGTCTTTGCACGTAGAATTGGGAGTTAACTATGTGGATGAGGATGAGGTTCGCGCGAAGATTATTAAATATTTTGCAGAACTTTTCGAGGCTACAATTAAAGTACAGGCGTCTAATTTATAAAAAGAGGAGAGGTTATTTTCTTTTGAGATTTTTTTATCTTTACAAAAACTACACACAACTATGAAAAACACAATGATTGCTCCTTCGGTTCTAGCGGCGGATTTTGCAAACTTACAACGCGATATTGAAATGATCAACGAAAGCCAAGCTGATTGGTTTCACATTGATGTTATGGATGGCGTTTTCGTACCTAATATCTCCTTTGGGATGCCTGTTTTAGCAGCCATTCAGAAACACGCAAAAAAAACCTTAGATGTGCATTTGATGATTGTTGATCCTGATCGCTATATCAAAACATTTAAAGATTTAGGCGCTGATATATTGACGGTGCATTATGAGGCATGTACGCATTTACACCGCACGATTCAGGCTATTAAAGCGGAGGGAATGAAAGCGGGAGTAGCCTTAAATCCACACACCCCAGTTTCGGTCTTAGAAGAGATTATTCAAGATTTAGACTTGGTATTGATTATGAGTGTTAACCCAGGATTTGGAGGACAGAGTTTTATCGAAAATACCTATGATAAAGTACGCAAATTGAAAGCGATGATTGAGGTGAAAAGTGCTGAAGTAATCATTGAAATTGATGGGGGGGTAAATGACAAAAATGCAAAAGCCCTTGTTGACGCAGGTGCAGGCGCGCTTGTAGCAGGTAATTTTGTTTTTAGTGCCGCAGATTCGATTGCCACAATCGCCAATTTAAAAGAAATAACTTCAAAATAACCAATACTAAAGAATAGAAAAAAAGCCTTTTACGCCGCAGTAATAGGCTTTTTTTTGAGATACCTCTTAGGTGTATCTATCTCAAAAGATATGATTTAATAATCCATTGGGGAAATAAAACAGGATATAGTTCTAACTATATTTTGTCAAATAAGGAGAGATCGATGGCATATTGTTCCTCAATGAGGATATATTCGCAGTTGTAACGTTGGCACATAGTGAGGTTGTGTTGATTGTCATGTAAGAGCATTTTTTGCGTACACCAAGAGTCGTCAAGGCGTTTTTCAATAACAGGGGCATATTTTTTTATCGCCTCGAAATGATTTTTAATATACGATTCTGACAGAATCAAGCAATAGAAGTGAATGTGTTCTAGATAGGCAGAATCAAAATCGTCTGCCCAAGTAAAAGGCATATAACAACCCTCGACAATTAAGTGTTGTTGGTTTTCAATAGCGGTTTTAATTAGTTCTCGAACAATTGGCCATAGGTAGGTTTCTAATTCAGCATCATCTTCAGGTGTTAAATCAGTTTGCTGGCTTCTGATTAGTCCCATTTTTAATAAATCAATTGAAATATACGGATACTGATAGCGTTCCATTAGTTGTTGCGCTAAATTTGTTTTCCCTGTATGTGAAGCACCTGTAAGTAAAATAACCATAGTTAAATGAATCAGAGAATAAAGGTATAAAAAAAGAGGCTTGAACAAATGTGTTCAAGCCTCTTCGTTATAAAAGGGGTGATTTATTACATCATTCCTGGCATTCCACCGCCCATTGGCATTCCACCACCGTTTTCGTCTTTAATATCTACTAAAGCGCATTCAGTGATTAAGATCATACCTGCAACAGAAGCTGCATTTTCTAAAGCAACTCTTGTTACTTTTTTCGGATCGATTACACCTGCTTGTAGCATATCTGTGTATTCGTTTGTTTTTGCATTATAACCGAAGTTGTTATCGCCTTCTAATACTTTAGCAACAATTACTGATCCTTCTAAACCTGCATTTTCAACAATAGTTCTCAAAGGAGATTCAATCGCTTTAGCAATGATTTGAATACCTGTTTCTTCGTCAGCATTAACCGCTTTAATTGATTCTAAGTTTGTTTTTGCTCTTAATAAAGCAACACCACCACCAGCAACAATTCCTTCTTCGATAGCAGCTCTTGTAGCATGTAAAGCATCGTCAACTCTATCTTTTTTCTCTTTCATTTCTACTTCTGTAGCTGCTCCTACATAAAGTACAGCAACACCGCCAGCTAATTTAGCTAAACGCTCTTGTAATTTTTCTTTATCATAGTCAGAGGTAGTTGTCTCCATCTGAGCTTTGATTTGATTTACTCTGTTTAGAATCATTGCTGATTCACCACTTCCACTAACGATAGTTGTATTGTCTTTGTCGATGTTTACACGTTTACATGTACCTAGCATCTCCAATGAAGTGTTTTCTAAGGTATATCCTTGTTCTTCTGAGATCACAACACCACCTGTTAAGATAGCGATGTCTTCCAACATGGCTTTTCTTCTGTCACCAAATCCAGGTGCTTTAACAGCAGCAATTTTTAAGGCTCCTCTTAATTTATTTACTACTAAGGTAGATAAAGCTTCTCCATCTACATCTTCCGCAATAATTAATAAAGGTTTTCCTGATTGTGCAACAGGTTCTAAAATTGGAAGTAACTCTTTTAAAGAAGATACTTTTTTGTCATATAATAAAATGTAAGGAGATTCTAATTCTACTTCCATTTTTTCTGAATTTGTAACGAAGTACGGAGATAAATAACCTCTGTCAAACTGCATTCCTTCTACTACATCAACAAAAGTTTCTGTTCCTTTTGCCTCTTCAACCGTAATAACTCCTTCTTTTCCAACTTTTTCAAAAGCCTTAGCAATTAATTCTCCGATAAATTCGTCGTTATTAGCAGAAATAGATGCGATTTGTTTGATTTTATCCATTGATCCACCTACTTCTTGTGCTTGTTCTTTTAAATTAGCAACAATCACTTCAACTGCTTTGTCCATTCCGCGTTTTAAGTCCATCGGATTAGCTCCAGCAGCTACGTTTTTCAATCCTTCTTTAACGATAGCTTGTGCTAAAACAGTAGCTGTTGTTGTACCATCTCCTGCTAAGTCATTGGTTTTAGAAGCCACTTCTTTTACCATTTGAGCTCCCATATTTTCAAGAGCATCTTCTAATTCTATTTCTTTTGCTACTGTAACCCCATCTTTAGTTACCGTTGGTGCACCAAAAGCTTTACCAATGATTACATTTCTTCCTTTAGGTCCTAAAGTTACTTTAACAGCATTTGCTAAAGCGTCAACACCACGTTTTAAACCTTCACGTGCTTCAATGTCGAATTTAATATTTTTTGCCATGATCTAGTCTTGTTTTACTTTGTTATTTGATTCAATTTATTAAACAATTGCTAAAATATCGTCTTCACGCATAATCAGGTAATCTTTACCTTCTAATTTTAGTTCTGTTCCTGCATATTTACCATACAAGACCGTATCACCTACTTGTACCGTCATGTTGTGGTCTTTTGTTCCATTTCCTACAGCTACTACGGTTCCTTTTTGAGGTTTTTCTTTCGCTGTATCAGGGATAAAAATACCAGAAGCAGTTTTTGTTTCTGCTGGTTGAGGTTCAATAAGAACTCTATCTGCAAGTGGTTTAATGTTTAATGCCATAGTGTAATAGTTTATAAAATTGAATTATTTATATTTATTCTAAACGCTTAGAAATAGTCATAAAGTGTGCCAAAGCTTGTGTTGACACATATTGCCAAAAAAAAATGCCAACTTGACAGCTGGCATTTTTATATAGAAAAAATTTAATTTCTTAAGGTTGTGTAGTTTCAGGTGTTGAAGTTTCGCTAGTAGCTGGAGCTTCAGTTCCTGTTGGAGTTGTTTCTGTCTTGTTTTCTGTATTAGCAGCAGGAACAGGAGCAGGTTGTACAGGTATTTCTGCATTAGGATCTAAAAGTTTAGAATCGCCAATTGCACCACCGCTAAAGCTAATGCTCGACGTTAGGATAAGGATAATTAATACCGCTCCTAAAGTCCAAGTACTCTTATCTAAGAAGTCATTCGTGTTTTTTACACCTCCTGCTACAGTAGAACCTCCAAAAGATGAGTCTAAACCTCCTCCTTTAGGATTTTGTACCATGATAACTACAATTAATAAAAAACATACGATAGCAATCAATACTAAAAATACTGTAAATGTGTTCATGCTTATAAACTATTATGTTGTTGTAACGCTTTTATATCTAATATTTGGTTTGCAAAGAAACCACTTTTTTCTGGATATTTCAAAATTAAAATCTCATAAGCTTGTATTGCTTTTTGATATTTTTTTTGCTCTAAATAAATTTTAGCTAAGGTTTCCGTCATTAAACTTGTATTCTCTTGCAGTGATAATTCAATATTTATGGGACTTGGGATGCCTTTTTTTGTTGGGAGAATTTTAGGATTTGTTTCAATAAATTTATCAATTAAAGCTTGTTTTTTTTCTAAACTTTCTTGAAATTTTTTTTCTTCTTCTGTAATTATCTCCCTTTTTTCTTCCTTATCTTGAGGTAATCCTTCTTTTTCTGTACCCAATTCTCGTTTAATTGGCTGTTGTTTGGACAATTTTAACCATTCTTGGAAAGAGTATTTTTCACCTTCATCGAAGGCTAAGGGTTGGCCAATTTCCAATTTATTTTCTAGTATTTCTACCGCTGAAAGAACAGCCTCATCTTCGGGAATAACCGCTAAAACCTCTGGGGTTGAATCTTCGAATGAATCTTCTACTTTTATTTTATTTTCTTCTATTTTAAGAGGTTGCGAATTATCTTCTTGCGTGATTGAATAAGCTACTTTTGAAATAGTTTGTAGGAGTGTACTAATCGTTTGTTCTGGATTTTTATCTTTTGTTTTGCCTAAACTACTTGTGTCCTCTATTTCGTCTTCTTGGATTTTATTTTCCAAGGGAGTATAAGTTGTAAAGTCATCCGAAATAATAAAACTGAACAAAATATCGCGATCTAGCGTATAAGCCGCTGTTTTTTTGAGTTCCTGATTATACGACGTACTTTCATTTGAATAGAGCGATTTTAGGTATAAACTTCTTATTGCCTGTACATAAGGATACTGATCAAGTAATTGCTTTAATTCTTGAATATCAGATCGCTGTAAATTTACTGGATCAGCTAAATAAGTATGTAAGATTGCTTTATTCAAATTAATTTTGTTTATAATTCTACCATTTTGCTAGAGATTCATTGAACACATCTTGTGTAATTCTTTCAAAAATCTCATCTAAAGCTGTATTTAAGGTTGCACCAACTAATTGTGCATTGGCATCATAGTCATAATAAAATGAAAATCGCTTTTCAAAATCATCATTTGGATTTTTTTTGTTGATAAAACGAACGTTAATTGCTATATATAGCCGGTTTTGTGCCGCTCTTTGATCCGCAGTTGCCGTCATTGGACTAATTCTGTAATCGACAATTTCTCCTTCATAAACTAAGTCTGCATCGGAATTAGTTAGGGTTAAACTTGTTTGGTTTTGAATTAAATCTTGTAAAGCTAAGGTAAACGTACGTTCAATACCTGGTTCCACCAAAGGGGCATTATTTTGAAAATAATTCACCTGGAAAGAATCGGCATCAATTTTTCCTGTACCTGTAAAGTTATAATATTTACAGCCTTGTAACACTAAAGCTATAAAAAGAATAGCAATGATTGGTCTAAACTTCATCCTTTATAAGTTATATTGTTTAATCTTTCGATATAAGGTTCGCTCTGAGATACCGAGTTCTTCTGCTGCTGCTTTTCGCTTTCCTTTGTTGCGATCCAAGGCTTTACGGATTAATTCAACTTCTTGTTCTTCTAAATTTAGAGGTTCATCTTCGACCGTTTCAGCAATTAAATAATCTTCGTCATCCTCTTCATTGTCAATAATCGTAGGGTGATAGGCCGCGTGATTATTCGGTGGAGTCGCATGTAAAAGACTGTTTTCCAACTGTAAAATCTCCGAAGGATTGGTCGGGTATTCTACGGATTCATTGGTTTTATTTCCGTAGATACGCTGAATTAAATGCTGATTGGTTTCTTGTACTTGTCCTTGATCTTGTTTTAGAAGTTCAAGGGTAAGTTTCTTTAAATCCGTAATATCGTTGCGCATGTCAAAGAGGATTTTATATAAAATCTCTCGTTCTGTACTAAAATCGCTTTCTGCTTTTTTACTTTGTACAACCGAAGGTAATTGTCGGTCATAATTGGGTAAATACGACTGTAAAATAGGGAGTGTAATTTCTCGTTGGGTTTCTAAAACCGAAATTTCTTCTGCCACATTTCGCAATTGTCTGATATTTCCGTCCCAGCGGTATCGAACTAGAAAATTCGCGGCATTTGCATCTAGGCGGACAGGTGGCATTTTGTATTTATGCGCAAAATCTGAAGCGAATTTTCTAAATAACAAATGAATATCTTCTCCTCGTTCACGTAGCGGAGGCAGACTTATTTCAATAGTACTTAGTCGATAGTATAAATCTTCTCTAAACTTTCCTTTGTGAATTGCTTCCATCATGTGAACATTGGTAGCCGCAATAATTCGGATGTCTGTTTTTTGTACGCGAGAAGAACCTACTTTAATAAATTCCCCATTTTCTAAAATACGCAATAAACGCACTTGAGTAGTCAGCGGTAATTCACCCACTTCATCTAAAAAAATAGTACCCCCATTAGCCTCTTCAAAATAGCCTTCTCGCGTGCCGATAGCTCCTGTGAAAGCTCCTTTTTCATGGCCAAATAGTTCACTGTCAATGGTTCCTTCAGGAATTGCTCCACAGTTTACAGCAATGTATTTTCCGTGCTTTCGATGAGAAAGAGAATGGATGATTTTGGGAATACTTTCTTTACCAACTCCACTTTCACCCGTTACCAAAACTGAAATATCCGTAGGAGCAACTTGTACTGCTTTTTGGATAGCCCGGTTTAGTTTAGGGTCATTTCCTATAATTTCAAATCGTTGTTTTATCGCTTGAACATTTTCCATGTAGTGAACTTTTTGATAGAGCTATTTCAGAATGGGATTAGGCTTGCATAGGTGAATACCCAATGGCTTTGCCAATTAGGGTTGCGGAAGTACAATCTTCAATAAAAACTTCAACGAAATCACCTACTTTGTAATTTTCTTTCGGAAATACAACCGTTGTGTTTTGCGAGTTTCTACCGCTCCATTCTAAATCTGAACGCTTTGAAGATTTTTCAATCAGTACTTCAACTGTTTGTCCCACAAAACGCTTGGTTCGCTCTAAGCTGATTTTTCCTTGAACGGCAATAATTTCGCTTAAACGGCGCTTTTTTACTTCTTCAGGAATATCATCTTCTAATTTACGAGCAGCTAAGGTACCAGGTCGTTCTGAATAGGCAAACATGAATCCAAAGTCATAGCGAACAAGCTCCATTAACGAAAGTGTATCTTGATGATCTTCTTCTGTTTCTGTTGGGAATCCTGTAATCATGTCTTGAGATAAAGAAATATCTGGAATTAACGTATAAATCTTGTCAATTAATTCGATATATTCTTCTCTTGTATGTTGACGGTTCATCTCTTGTAAAATACGCGTACTTCCTGATTGTACAGGTAAGTGGATGTATTTGCAAATATTTTCATGACGCGCAATTATCTCAATTACTTCGAGGTGCATATCTTGTGGATTCGACGTTGAAAAACGGAACCTCATTTTTGGAAATTTTGTAGCACATAAGTCCAAGAGCTGTGCAAAATCAACAGCTGTAGCTTTTTGGATCTCTGTAGCTTTTTCAAAATCTTTTTTCAAACCACCTCCATACCAAAGGTAGCTATCTACGTTTTGACCCAACAAAGTAATTTCTTTAAATCCTCGTTCATGGAGATCTTGGATTTCTGAAATAATACTATGCGGCTCTCTACTGCGTTCACGTCCTCTAGTAAATGGTACCACACAAAAAGTACACATGTTGTCGCAACCTCTTGTAATGGATACAAAGGCGGTTACTCCATTGCTTTGTAAACGAACAGGCGAAATGTCTCCATAGGTTTCATCTTTCGATAAAATCACATTGATTGCATCTCTTCCTTCATCTACTTCTCTAAGAAGATTAGGTAAGTCTTTGTATGCATCAGGTCCAACAACCATATCTACAATTTTTTCCTCTTCTAAGAATTTACTTTTTAATCGTTCGGCCATACAACCTAAAACACCCACTTTCATGCCTGGGTTTTTTCTTTTTATTTGGTTATACTGCTCTAAGCGTTTACGTACGGTCTGTTCTGCTTTGTCGCGAATAGAACAAGTATTGACCAATACTAAATCAGCTTCTTCTAAATTAGTGGTTGTATTATAGCCTGCATCAGATAAAATCGAGGCAACAATTTCACTGTCTGAAAAATTCATTTGACAGCCATAGCTTTCAATAAAAAGCTTTTTAGTATTGTCTTTATTTTGTTCTAGCTGTAAGCTTGTTCCTTGTTTATTTTCGTCAATTACCTTTTCCATAGGATTATTTGAAAGGGAGTTTTATTTTAGGATACAAAGATAGGTTAATTTTATTGGCTGACAAGTTGACAGCTTTATATTTAATAGTATTTTGATAAGAATTGAATCACTTTAACTAAGATTGCTTAAGGATTTCTTTTCATATGGGTACTATAAAGGTATTCCTTACTTCCCTAGTTTTAAGTTTTTTTAGGGCATGCTGCTTATTGCTTCAGGTTTTGTTCAAGATTCCTTCAAGATTCCTTCAAGGTTTCTTCAAGGTTTCTTCAAGGTTTCTTCAACAGGGCGCCCTAAAAACAAAGGTTTTATGAACTATTCTTGAAGGATTCTTAAGGTGTTTTGGGATTGTTCTTGTTTTATCTGCTATGTAGTTTAAACTATTTGTGGATTTTTTTGAAGCATTTTTTTTTGTAGATCAGTTTGTCTTTTGCAATTCATTTTTGGAACTCAAGCTCGGGAGGTGATGAATTCGAAACGTACATTTATATTTTATTGACTTAATGAAAGAGTAGCGCAGGACTGAGGAATTGAAATGAGAAGTAAAAGTAATAAAGAGAGCCATATTTTGTTGTAGGTTAAAAATAAGTAAGGAAGAGGGCGAATTATTTTTGTTTTTTTCTTTGGAAGGAATTTTTATTTGTAGTAGTAAGAGGGAGGAAAAATATTTATTTTTTCGTAATCAACGTTAAAACGATATATATTTCTTAAATCATCGGAAAGGATTTTAAGAGAAAATAGGAATTATATCGGATGAAGTGGAAATATTAAGAAAAAACACATATTTTTGCTTCACAAATTAATGAAGTATGGCAAAGAATTTAGTGATCGTGGAGTCGCCAGCAAAGGCAAAAACAATTGAAAAATTTTTAGGAAAAGATTATCAGGTGGAATCGAGTTATGGACACATAGCAGATTTACCATCGAAAGAGATAGGAGTAAATGTTGAAGATAATTTTAAACCCAAGTATGAAGTTACGAATGACAAGAAAGCAGTAGTAAAGAAATTAAAAGAGCTTTCTAAAAATGCAGAAGTTGTTTGGTTGGCGTCCGATGAGGATCGTGAGGGTGAGGCTATCGCTTGGCATTTAGCTGAGGAACTAAAATTAGATCAAAGCAAAACAAAGCGAATTGTTTTTCACGAAATTACTAAGTCCGCTATTTTAAAGGCAATTGAAAATCCGCGAGGGATTAATTATAATTTAGTAAATGCACAACAAGCACGACGTATTTTAGACCGTTTAGTTGGATACGAATTATCGCCTGTATTGTGGAAAAAAGTAAAAGGTGGATTATCTGCCGGAAGAGTACAATCCGTGGCTGTTCGATTAATTGTTGAACGCGAAAAGGAAATCAACGAATTTAAAATTGAGTCTTCATATAGTGTAACGGCTGAGTTCAAAACTGAAGAAGGGAAAGTAGTAAAAGCGAAATTAGCTAAAAACTTTGCGAGTGAACAAGAAGCAAAAGATTTCTTAACCCTTAATATAGGAGCAGCTTATGCGATTAAGGATTTAGAAACCAAACCTGCTAAAAAATCACCTGCAGCACCCTTTACAACCTCTACCTTACAACAGGAGGCTGCGCGTAAGTTGTATTATTCTGTAGGACAAACCATGATGTTAGCACAGCGTTTGTATGAAGAAGGATATATCACGTATATGAGAACGGATAGTGTGAATCTATCAGAAGAAGCAAGTAAAGCAGCTGCTGCTGAGATTGCCAAATCGTATGGTTCTCAATACGTTCAATCAAGAAATTACGTAACGAAGAGCAAAGGAGCTCAAGAGGCGCACGAGGCCATCAGACCAACGAATATGGCATTGCATACGGTTCCTTTAGATAGGGATCAGGCTCGTTTATATGACTTGATTTGGAAGCGTACTTTAGCCTCTCAAATGAGTGATGCCAAGTTAGAACGTACCAATGTAAAAATTGGAGCAAATAAATATTCGGATTTATTCGTAGCAACGGGTGAAGTACTTTTATTCGATGGATTTTTAAAAGTATATTTAGAAGGGCATGATGATGAAGACGAGGAAGTAGAAGGCATTTTACCTCACTTAAAAGTAGGGGAGCCTCTATTGACAAATGCAATTGTAGCTACGCAGCGTTTTAGTAAACCTGCGGCACGTTATACCGAAGCTTCTTTAGTGAAAAAATTAGAAGAGTTAGGGATAGGAAGACCATCTACTTATGCACCAACCATTTCTACTATTATTGCACGTAACTATGTTGAAAAAGGAACAACAGAAGGAAAAGAGCGTAACTATAAAGTGATGACCCTTGCTCAGGCTACAGTATCGGAAAAAGTATTAGTAGAAAAAACCGGATCAGATAAAGGAAAAATGATTCCAACTGATATCGGAATTATTGTCAATGATTTCTTAGTAAAAAATTTCAAAACTATTTTAGATTATAACTTTACGGCAAAAGTAGAAGAAGATTTTGATGCTATTGCCGCAGGTGAAGAAGATTGGTCCAAGATGATGCGCGAGTTTTACGATCATTTTCATCCTACAGTAAAAGATGTGGAAGAGAATGCTGAGCGTGAATCTGGGGAGCGTATTTTAGGAGTTGATCCTGAATCAGGAAAACCAGTATTAGTGCGTTTAGGAAAATTTGGCCCTATGGCGCAAATTGGAGATGCAGAAGATGAAAACAAGCAATTTGCTAGTTTAGCTCCGGATCAAAATATTGGAACTATTACCCTAGAAGAAGCCTTGAAATTATTCTTATTGCCTCGTAGGCTCGGAGAGTATAAAGGAGAGGAAGTAGAAGTGAATAACGGGCGATTTGGCCCTTATGTTCGCGTGGGTAAAACCTTCATTTCTTTGCCAAAAGGATTAGAGCCTTTGGATGTGAGTTTTGAAAAAGCGATGGAATTTGTCAAAGAAAAAGAAGAAGCAGATAAACCTATCGCAATGTATAAAGAGTTGCCCGTACAAAAAGGAGTTGGCCGATTTGGTCCCTATTTGAAATGGAACAATATCTTTATTAATGTCAATAAGAAATACGATTTTGATAATCTTTCCAATCAAGATGTGATCGAGTTAATTGAAGACAAAATTCAAAAAGATAAAGATAAAGTAATTCACGATTGGGCTGAAGAAGGAATCCGTGTTGAAAAAGCAAGATGGGGTAGATCTGTTATTTTGAAAGGTAAAGTTAAGATTGAGCTGTCTAAAGATAAAGATGCGCAAGCTTTGACCTTAGAAGAGGTAAAAGCAATGATTGAAGAAAAGGCGCCTGCAAAGAAAACCAAAACGGCAGCGAAAAAACCAGCGGCTAAAAAAGCCCCTGCAAAAAAAGCAACGACGAAAGCGACGACGAAAACGACGACCAAGAAATAATTGAATTAGACAGGCATGTTAGAACTTTTACATCCAGTTAGTGTTGAGTTTAGGAATTATATAGATGGATTACCAAGTCAAAGTCTTGGTAAAAAAGTCCATTTTCATTCAGGAGGAGATTTTGATAAATATGAGCAATATAAAATTGCATTTATTGGAGTTACGGATAACCGAGGTTTAGGATCAGAAACAGCGGTTGTAGATGTAATGAAGATAAGAAAATCTTTTTATACTCTATTTCCTGGGAATTGGCATGTTGGAATTGTCGATTTAGGTGATTTGGTACCCGGAGAGTCTCTGGAAGATACCTATTTCTTGTTAAAGACAATTATTGAAGATTTAGTGAAAAATGGCACTATTCCAATCGTTGTAGGAGGAAGTCAGGATTTAACCTATGCATTATATCGGGGTTATGATAAATTAGAACAAATGGTTAATCTCGTTTGTATCGATCATAAGTTGGATTTGGCAAAAGATGGAGGCCCTGCTGCCGAAAGTTTTTTGTCGAGAATTATTTTAGAAGAACCGATGAATTTGTTTAATTTTTCAAATTTAGGCTACCAAACGTATTATAATGCTCAAGAAGAAATTGATTTAATTGAAAGTTTATACTTTGAAGCTTACAGAGTTGGCGAAATAATTAATAATATTGCAACTGCAGAACCTGTTTTGAGAGACGCAGATATTGTAAGTATTGATATTAATGCTGTAAAATCAAGTGATTCAGGTAACTTTTCCGACTATAATCCCAATGGATTTGATGGTCGTGAAATATGTTCTTTGGCTAGATATAGTGGATTAAGCGATAAAGTTAGTACTTTTGGCGTGTTTAATTATAATAATCAAACAAATGAAACGTTATTACTAGGACAGATATTGTGGTATTTTATCGAAGGTGTTAATTATCGTTACAATGAATACCCTTTTACTTGTAAAGATAACTATATGAAGTATATAGTCCCTTTTGATGCATATGAGAACCTACTATTTTACAAGAGTGATCTCTCTGGAAGGTGGTGGATTGAGGTTAATGTTGGCGGGGGTGTTAACGAAAAGTTAACAAAAAAAATATTACTACCGTGCAGCTATGAAGATTACGAAAAGGCTACTACTCAGCAATTGCCTGATAGATGGTGGAGAGCATTTAAAAAGAGTTTAGGATAGAGGTGAAAAATTTAACATTTACATATGTTAAATATAAACTAAATTTTTTTTAGCTTTGTTTTTGAAAATTAAAAATAATTGAATACGTTTACATTTTTAAGAAGTATATAAGAAAACCTAAATAATATATGAAGAAGATCATTACGTTAGGAGCAGTTTTAGCTTTGGTATGCAGCTGTGGTACTGGAGATCGAGGTGAGTTGTTAGGAGGAGTAGAAGGAAAGAGATGGTCAACTACGAAACCTCATGGTATGTCTTTAGTTCCAGGAGGAACTTTTACAATGGGACAATCAAACGAAGATTTCCTTGGTGCACAGGATGCTCCAACAAAGACGGTAACAGTCGGGTCATTCTATATGGATGAAACTGCAGTTACAAACAATCAATATCGAAAATTTGTTGATTGGGTAAAGGATTCGATTATTCGAACTCGTTTAGCTATTGCAGCTGATGACATGGGATTGACTCCAGATGGTGGGGGTATTGGTGCTTATGCGTTTTTAGATAGTGAAGAAAATCTAGATCGTATGACGCCTTATCAGAGATATATGTATGAAAACTACTATAGCATGGATTCAAGTGATGACATGTATGCTGGTCGAAGATTAAATAAAAAAGTAAACTTACCGAACTTAGTTGATAAATACCCAGATGAGTATTTTGTTGAAGTAATGGACTCTTTGTATATTCCTGCTTCTGAAACGTATAATGGATTAGGAATGTTTGATGCTTCTAAATTGAAATTCAAATACACGTATGTTGATTTAGAAGGAGCAATGAAAGATAAAGGGGTTGATCCGCGTGGAAAACGCAATAGACACTTGAAAACAGAAACTTTGTTAATCTATCCAGATACAACGCGTTGGATAAAAGAATTCCAATATTCATATAATGAGCCAATGCACAATGACTATTTTTGGCATGAAGCATTTGGAGAATACCCAGTAGTAGGTGTAAACTGGCATCAAGCTAGAGCATTTGCTGCATGGAGAACTTTATATAAGAATACATTTTTACGTTCAAAACGTTTGCCTTCTGAAGTACATGAATACAGATTGCCAATGGAAAGCGAATGGGAATATGCGGCTAGAGGTGGCCTAGAAGGAGCTATGTATCCTTGGGGTGGTCCTTATACAACAGATGAAAAAGGATGTTTTATGGCTAACTTCAAACCAAGTCGTTTTGATTATGCAGCCGATGGAGCAACTTATACTGCTGAAGCACGCGCTTATCCACCAAATGGATATAATTTATATAATATGTCTGGAAACGTAGCAGAGTGGACAAGCTCACCTTACGATTCTTCGTCTTATGATTTTATGTCAAGCTTAAAACCTAAAAACAGACCATCTGATACGCCATTAAAGGTGATTAGAGGTGGATCTTGGAGAGATCCAGCTTATATGTTACAAGTTGCTACACGTGATTCTGAATATGCGGATTCAGCTAGATCTTACGTTGGATTTAGAACCGTACAATCTGTTTCAGGCTCTATGGCAAGAAGCAATGTGTCTAAAATGGCAAAATAAATAACCCGAACCAAAACAATTTATAGATTATAGACAAACAATTAAAACAAGTAAAAAATTATGGCAATACCTAAAAAAGTAATGAACTTCTGTTATGGAATGGGGGCTTCAGTTGTAATTATCGGTGCATTATTCAAAATTACGCACATGGAGTGGGGTCCAATTAATGGAAATAATATGCTAACTTTAGGACTGGTTGTAGAAGCTCTTATTTTTGCGATATCTGCTTTTGAACCAGTTGATGACGAGTTAGACTGGTCTAAAGTTTATCCAGAATTAAAAGGTGGAGAACCAACACAAGTTAGAGGTGGTGGTAGTGCCGTAGGATTTGTTGGTGGAGCAACGGAAGAGCAAGGAATGTTATCTAAGAAATTAGATGATTTACTTAAGGAAGCGAAAATTGACGGTGAGTTGATGAGTAGTTTAAATAGAAGTATCAGAAACTTTGAAGCCGCTTCAAAAGAGATTGCTCCAACAGTTGATTCAGTAGCTTCTACTAGAAAATATGCTGAAGAAATGTCATTAGCTGCTGCTCAATTAGAATCGTTGAATTCGATGTATAAAGTTCAGTTAGAGAGTGCTACTCGCAATGCTGAAATCAATAAAGAGGTTGCTGAAAATAACATTAAATTAAAAGAGCAAATGTCTGTGTTAACAGGCAACTTATCTTCTTTAAACACAGTTTATGGAGGAATGCTTTCTGCAATGGGAAACCGTGGTGCTAATTAATTTATAATCCAGATAAAATTATAAATAATGGCAGGAGGAGCAAAATTAACACCTAGACAAAGGATGATTAACCTGATGTACCTTGTGTTCATCGCAATGATGGCACTTCAGATGTCAAAGGAGGTTTTATCAGCTTTTGGAATGGTAAACGATAAATTTGAATCGGCGAATACTTCGGCGATAGATAATAATGAGAGCTTATTAAGAGGTTTAGAAGCTAAATCAGCGGATGATCCTACTCGTTTTGGTGGGCCTTATGAGAAAGCAAAGCAGATTTCAACTATCACAAAAGAGTTTTTTGCTTATGTTGAAACAGTGAAAAAACAAATTACGGATCCTTTGGAAGCACAACGTATCGATGGTAAATTACCAGCGGAACGTATGGAAAAAGGGGAAGTAATTGATCAAGCTTGGTTTAAGGGTGATAAATATTCTACAGAAGGAGAAGCATTTATTGCTGAAATTGAAAAATACAAAAGCGCTGTTTTAGGAGTGGTAGGTGAGGATGTTAAATTTCAACCTATTGTTGTAGATTTGCAACATAGATTTGATATTTCAGATGTGAAAGATGGTGAAGGTGTTGTGAAACCGTATTTGAACTATAATTTTCAAGGGTTTCCAGCTATTGCCTCTTTAACGAAATTATCAACCATGCAGAATGACGCAATGGTGATTGAGCATGAAATTTACAATAGTTTATTAGGGAATACATTAAGTCAAGCGGCTTCAATGCGTAACTATGCAGCAATTGTAATTCCTGAAAAATCAGCTTTCTTTGCTGGAGAACAATTTAAAGGTAAAGTTGTATTAGGACGTTATGATAAATCTACGGTTCCAACAAAAGTTGTAGTAAATGGACAAACGGTTGATTTGAGTAAATCTTTACAAGATGGTCAAGTTAATTTAAGTTTTGGTACAGGTAATGTTGGAGAACATGATGTAAATGGTAAGTTTACATTTATGGAGGATGGAAAACCAGTTGAAATTGATATTAAAGGTAACTATGTAGTAGTTCCTAAGCCAAATTCAGCCAATATTTCTGCGGATAAGATGAACGTGGTTTACCGCGGAGTTGTTAACCCTATGACGATTTCATTTGCTGGAATCTCTGATGATAAAGTGGTAGCTTCTGCTCCTGGTTTATCTAAAGGCGGTAAAGCTGGACAATATAATATGCGTCCACAAGCTGGTAGAGAGGTTACGATTAACGTGAATGGTAAATTACCTGACGGAACATCGGTAAGCGATAAAAAAGTATTTAGAATTAAAGATATTCCTGCACCTCGTGGTACAGTTCGTGGTGAATACACAGCGAAAGGACCTAAGTCTAACTTAGAGATTGTAACCATTGGTGCAAAATTAGAAGATTTTGATTTTGAATTAGGTTTAACAGTTACAGGATTTGTATTGCAAGTGCCAGGGCAACCATCTGTGGTAGTTCAAGGGAACAGAATGAATGAAAGAGCGAGAGCTACGATTTCAAAAGCGAGACTAGGAGATGTAGTTGTTATTTCTGATATCAAGGTACGTTTGGACGGTGCAGGTGATTATGCACTGAAGAAAACAGCGCCTTGTACATTCGAAATCATGTAATTTCGACATTAATAAAAGAAGAAAACTTTGAATAATATGAACTGGAAAAAAATTTCACTATTTGTAGCAATTTCAATATTCTCATTGCAAGCATTTGCACAAAGCAACTTATTAAATGCTAAGTCTGCGGAGGAAATCGGAATGAAAAGTATTCAAGATATATACGTACAAAGCGAAGGGCCAATTCCATACGGGTATGTAGCAGATAAGGATATCCTATTTGGTATAAAAGTATGGGAAAACATTTCTCTAGAAGAGAAAGCTAATGAGTCTTATTACTATCCTATCGAAGAGGTATCTGGCGATGGAAGAAAATCGATGTTCCAAGCATTGATTGATGGTATTAAGTCTGGAGCTATCACAGAAGTATACGATGATAGTGACTTTAAAAGAAAAAGAACGTTAAAGGAGCTTGAAACATCTTTCGTGAAAATTGATACTACAGATGCTGGTATTGAATACTATAATGCTGGTGAGAGAATTCCAGAAGAGTATATTCAACGTGTTGAATTACGCCCATCTGATGTGAAATCATATCACGTTGTTGGTTTATGGTATTTTGATCGTAACGAAGGACAGTTGAAGTATCGCTTGTTGGGAATCGCTCCAGTAGTAGTTGATCTATACACAAAAGGCGCTGATGTTGAAAACGCAGTAGAGCTTTTTTGGATTTTCTTCCCAGACGCTAGAGGTAGCCTGTTTGACGCAACGGTATTTAATTCTAAAAACCCAATGAACCCAATGAACTTTGATCATTTGTTAAATGCTAGACGTTTTAGCTCTACTATTTACAAAGCAGATAATCAATACGGAGACAGTCGTATCAACGATTATATCAAAGGTGGTGAGTTGAGTCAATTATTTGAAGGCGAACGCATCAAAGAATTGATTAGAAATCTTGAAGATGATTTATGGAATTACTAATTTTGTAATTCTAATTTATAAAGCTCTTATCTAATTTAGATAAGAGCTTTTTTTATTATTTGATTATGGTGGATTACATTGTTGTTGGAACAGGTTTAGCAGGGATAGCTTTTACCGAAAAATTGGCGCAAGAAGGAAAAACTTTTGTTGTTGTAGATGCGGAGCAAAGATCATCGTCCTTGGTTGCTGGAGGGATGTACAATCCAGTGGTTTTAAAACGCTTTACTGATGTATGGAACGTGAAAGAACAGTTGGTTATCGCTGAAGTTTTTTATCCGGCATTAGAAGCTAAATTGCAGTTGAAATTTTGGCATCCCATGGATTTATATCGCCGTTTAGCCTCGGTTGAAGAACAAAATAATTGGTTTCAGGCGGCGGATCGACCAAATTTACAAACATTTTTATCTCCTGAAATTGAAAAGAGAACAATAGAAGGAGTAGATTTGCCTTTTGGTTTAGGTAAAGTAGGTGGCACAGGGTATCTGGAAACGGATGATTTGATTCCAGCCTATCGTCAGTATTTAATGCAGCAAGGAGCTTATAGAAAGGAAGCATTCGATTATTCACAATTTGTATATGGAGATGAAGGCGTTTCTTATAAAGATATAAATGCCAAACGCATTGTTTTTGCTGAAGGATTTGGGATGTTGCAAAATCCATTTTTTAAAGCATTGCCTCTAGATGGAACCAAAGGAGAATTAATGATTGTGAAAATACCCAATCTCAAGTGCAATTTTATGCTGAAAGCAGGAATTTTTTTGATTCCAATAGGTGAGGATAGATATAAATTGGGCGCTACTTATAATTGGGAAGATAAAACGGATCTGCCAACTAAGGAGGGTGAAACTGAACTTTTAGATGGGTTGAGAAGTTTTATAAACTTGGATTTTGAAATTATCGAACATATTGCTGGTATCCGCCCAACAGTCAAAGATCGTCGTCCTTTACTAGGTAGAAGCTTAGAATCGGATCGTATTTTGGTTTTGAATGGTTTGGGAACACGAGGTGTTTTATTAGCACCTTATTTGGCGGAGCAGCTTTATAATTATATAGAAAATAATATTGCGTTGGATGAGAATATATCCATTCATCGCTACAAAAAATTTAAATTAAAGAAGTAGTATTTATGTTGAATATACATAATTTGTCTGTTTCGTTTTCTGGAGAATATTTATTTGAAAACGTTACTTTCAGAATTGGTGCGGGCGATCGCGTTGGATTGGTAGGAAAGAATGGGGCTGGAAAATCAACGATGTTAAAACTTTTGTCTCGAGATATGGACCCCGATACCGGGAGTATCGCAATGGAAAAGGAACTTAGAATAGGCTTTTTACGTCAAGATATTGAGTTTATTCCGGGAAGAACAGTATTAGACGAAGCGTACCAAGCTTTTGTGGAAATTAAAGAAGTTGAGGCAACCCTTGAAAAGATCAATACAGAATTAAACGAACGTACAGACTACGAATCGGAATCTTATTCTGAATTAATTGAACAATTAAGTGATTTAACGCATCGATTTGAAATCATCGGGGGGTATAATTACGTCGGAAATACAGAGCGTGTATTACAAGGTTTAGGATTTAAACGCGAGGATTTTGACAATTTAACGGATACTTTTTCGGGAGGTTGGCGTATGCGTATTGAGCTAGCTAAATTATTGTTGCAAGATAATGATGTATTGCTACTGGATGAACCAACCAATCACTTGGATATTGAAAGTATTATCTGGTTGGAACAATTCTTGAGAAATTACCCTGGAGCAGTTGTAATTATTTCGCATGATAAAATGTTTTTGGATAATGTAACCAATCGCACCATCGAGATTTCTTTAGGTAAGATTTACGATTTTGATAAACCGTATTCTGAGTATCTTGTTTTGCGTGAAGAATTACGCGAAATGCAATTAGCAGCACAAAAAAATCAAGCAAAAAAGATTGAAGAAACTGAAAAGCTGATTGAGCGTTTCCGCTATAAAGCGACGAAAGCTTCTATGGCTCAGTCATTAATTAAAAAATTAGATAAAGTTGAGCGCATTGAAGTTGATGAAGATGATAATGCCGTAATGAATATTTCTTTTCCCGTGAGTATTGACCCTGGTAGAGTAGTATTGGAAATGGAAAAAGTTACCAAGCGCTTTGGAGATAAAATCATCTTTAAGGATGTTGATTTTCTAATTGAACGCGGTAGTAAAATTGCATTTGTAGGACAAAATGGACAAGGAAAATCGACGTTGATTAAAGCAGTTATGAAAGAGTTTGAATATGAAGGATCTATTAAATTAGGACACAATGTTCAGATTGGTTATTTTGCACAGAATCAAGCCGATTATTTGGATGGAGAAAAAACATTGCTAGACACCATGTTGGATGCCGCAACAGATGGGAATCGCGTAAAAGTTCGCGATATGTTAGGTTCTTTTTTATTTAGAGGAGATGATGTAGAGAAAAAAGTAAAAGTATTGTCAGGTGGAGAGCGAAACCGCTTAGCACTTTGTCGTATGTTGCTTTCACCTATCAATGTGTTGCTGATGGATGAGCCTACGAATCACTTAGATATAAAATCTAAAAATGTACTGAAACAAGCCTTACTGAATTTTAAAGGATCGTTGATTTTAGTTTCTCACGATCGTGATTTTTTACAAGGATTGACTAATCTCGTTTATGAGTTTAAAGATCAGAAGATTAAAGAGTACTTAGGCGATATCAATTACTTTTTAGAAGAGCGCAAAGTGCAAAACATGCGTGAGGTTGAGAAGAAAAGCGAAAAAAAAGAACCTCAAGTAGCTACAAAAGTTGAAGAAAAGAAAGCGGTTGCGCTATCTTATGAAGATCAAAAGAAACAAAAAACACTGCAAAATAGGTTGAGTAAAATTGAAAGTGAGATTAGTGATTTAGAGAAAAAAATTGCGAAAGATGATGTGCGTTTAGCTGCAGAATATGAAAAACTAAAGGAAGATGAAAGCTTTTTTGGTGTATATGAAAAGAATAAAAGAAAAGTAGAAGCCTTGATGCAAGAATGGGAAGATGTAGCCGCAGAGCTGATATAAATAGTAAAACGGATAGGGTTTGTGTTGTATACACAAACCTTTTTTGTTTTGTGTATACTTGATATTGTGTTTTTGCTTACATTTAATAAAAAAAGATGAGATTCAAACAAATAAGTTGGATAGCTATATTGTGTCTAGGACTTTGTAGCACCGTTAATTTTGCACAAAAGAAAGAGAAGATTGATCTATCAGCAGCCTTATCGGCTCAGGTAAAAGAACCAGATTTAGATAAGATAAATTATCAATATGTAGTTGAAGTTGATAATGTGGTATATAGTGGCTATAGCGTATTGGGAGTAAATCCAAAAAGCATTGACAATGTGAAAGTACATCAAGGCACGTATAAGGTTGATTCTAGGGCTTATGATAAAAAAATTCAATTGACACTCAAAGAAAATAATAAGGCTAATTTGCTTCTATTGAGTCAATGGGCAAAAGAAAATATTAGTTTTGAAGGGAATGTTGTTTTTCTGATAAATGGAGTTGTAGTGAATAGTAAGCCTAGTCAAGTGCTTTTGGATCAAAACTATGTTTTAGATTATGAAGTTGTTGCATTAGATCAATTGGGTTTTAATCCACCAACTGCTGTTGTTAAAGTGAGAACTAAAACAAGAGAGAATTTTAAAGCATCGATCCCTTCTAGATCGAAATAGCTGTCAATATCATTTTGTTGTAAGGAATTGTTAACAGATTAGCGGAGTGATTTTATTTGAAGTACATTTAGTAGTTATAGGATTTTTACACTTCTTTTTGTGTTTGTAGCTAGTTTTGTAGTAGATGAATGCCACAAAAGGGTAGTAGCCTAGCACTCCTATTTTGGGAATAAAAAGTATAGTAGATGAAATTATTCGATATTTTTAAGAAAAAGAAAAAATTTGAGTCAACCTTTCCGGAGAATGAATTAGAGCGTTATTTGCTGGAAGCGACCTCCGATTTTGACGCTCAATCGTATTTCTATCAAAAATTAGTGTGGAATCAGCTTCTCGTTTTAACGCCGGACCAAACCGATACTAAAGAGGGAGCTCATATACTAGGAGAAAATGAAACACTTAAGCTTGTCTCTTTTGAGAATGGACAAGTTCCTATATTTACTTCTTTGAATCGCATTTTTGACAACGATATCGTTCAAGATAAAGTAGCGTATATCAGTCTAAAAGGACAGGACTTATTTGGCATGACAAAAGGAGCAACCTTTATACTCAATCCTTATTCAGAGTACAGCAAAGAATTGACCTCAGAAGAAATTGCTAATCTTATGGATGGAACTATCTATGCTAAGCTTGATGCAGAGGAAAAAGAGCGAAAAAAAATAGAGGTATTTAGCAAGCACTATGAGTTAGCCTGTGAAAAGCAAAAAGGTCTAATTCTATTAGATGGCTATCGCATGCAAAAATTGAATGCGGAAGAGACACAAAGATTAGAAGAATCAATCGTTTATTTTAAACAAGGTTTGGCATTAATAAATGACCATTGGCCCAGTATGGTATTGATGGCTAAATCCTTTCAACGATTGGAAAGACATGCTGAAGCTCTGGAACAATTAGAATTGGCTTTGACTATTGAATTAGAAAACCATTCAATTCCAATGGAGGCTTCGCTAGAAGCAATTCATCTTAAGGATATAAATAAAGCGTTGTTATATTCCGCAGAATCACTAAAGCGAAAACCAAATGATTTTGCTTTAATGGGCAATCATGCCATGAATTTATTACATGCGGAAAAGGATAAGGAAGCGCAAATTATAATCGAACAAGCCATAGAATTAGAACCTAGGGATGAAGTGAATAAAAATGTCAAAACGCTCATAGAAGAGGTTATTTCTGGCAAACGAAAGCGTCCTACCATGGAAGAAACCGTTGAATAGATGATAGGTTTTTATCTATTAAAACTTACAAGTCACCAATTACTTTACTACTTAAATCCTATGAAGAGCGTAAAACAAACGTTTCAAATTATCAGTTATTTGCAATATCCTTTTATGATATTGGGACTTCTATTTACTTTTAAAATGCTCTATGAAGTAAAATATCTAGGTTTAAAAGAGCTCTTTTACCCCAATCTTAATACCGCACTTGTTTTTCTGGGAGTAGGTGTTAGTTTTGCTTCGCTCCAAGATGTAACCAAAACACAGAATAATTTTTCAAAAAAAATATGGAAGAGCAAACGAAAAGGGAAATTGGTTCTATTGAGTTTGACTTTATTCATTTTCTTGTTGTTTGTTTTTGGAGGAATTGGGTATTTCGGATCAGAAAATAAAGTTTTAAATGAATTATCGATTGGTATGATTGTGTTTGGAATTGGATTAATGGGAATGCTTAAAGGAGCTATCGAAATGTATGAATACAATCAGCTTACTTAGTCAACGGTTTACTGTTGACTAAGTAAGCTTGTTTTTTAAAAGGTATAACCTACATGAAAACCAAATCTAGCCACATGTGTATGGTCGGTTTTACCAGAATTAAATAAGAGTTTCCCCATCCGCGCATTAACTTCAAATACAAAGCCGCTTTTAGTCACCCATTTGCTTCCTATACCTAAACCAAGGGAAAAATCAATAACATCATCTCCTTTTGTAAAAGTAGTGTGAGCGGGTGTGTCATATATTTTTTCCCCGTCGATAGAGCTTACCGCTCCAAATCCTTCAACGAATAAACCAGAAGCTTGTTTTTTGCCAAAATACCTCCTGTAATAGGGAGAAAACATATAATTCATATCCTCATTGGATTTGTCGTTATTGAATACGTACAAACCCGAAATACCTACGGCTGATTTATCAGTTAAGTGTCTTTCATAGGTAGCTTCAAATGTTCCAAATAAAGGGAAGACCACATTTAGTTTAAACTCATTTCTTTTTTGATTTTCAGTGGAATTGTTTTGTGCTTGAACAGAAGAAAAAGCAAATAAGGTAATACCTAGTAAAAAAAAGTTTTTCATAAAAAGTGATTTGAATTATTTGAATCCAAAATTCACTGAAGCAAAAATAGCAGAGGTTTCAAAAGCTTAAAACTGGAAAAATTGGCACCTATTTACGGGTATTTTTATATTCATTGGGGGTTTGACCCGTAAATTTTTTAAACGCTTTGTAAAAAGTTGTTTTTGAAGTAAACCCAGATTCTAATCCCATCGCCAATAAATTATAGTTGTCAAAGTCCGTATTTGAAATCATTTCCTTTACTGCTTCAACTCGGTATTGATTGATGTAATGAGCAAAATTCTCACCCGTTATGGTGTTGATAATTTGAGAAAGATAGCCTGCACTTATGCCTAGTTCTTCAGCCACTTTTTCTCTGTTTAAAGTGCTATCTGTATACAGTTGCTGCTCTTTGCAGAGCAATTCCAGTTTTTGAAAATACAGATTCTCTGCTGTAATTGTTTCCTTCGTTTCGTCTCGTGTAGTATTTTTCGGTATTTGTAAATTGGTACGTGATACGGTTAAGTCATTCATTAGAAAATGAAAAATAGCCTCTTTGTTTCTAGCTAGGTTGTATTTGTAAATCCCTCTATATGCCGTCCAATAAATGAAAAAGGTGACAAGCAAAGCAATCACACTCATCGTAGAAGTGGTTTCGTAATTGAGAAATAAACCAACTAAACAGGTAATCAACCAAGAGAATACTAACGAAGAAATAAAAATAAATAAGGTAGTCACCCATTTTTTTTGTTGTGCATCCTTGATGTGCTTTAATAAAGAGAAAGCGTAGAGCAATGCGAAAGGAATGAATATAACGGCTGTAATTAGTTGAATTAAACCGGCTATTTGAACGATAAAGATAGCAGACTTGGGAATCGTGTAAATACCAGCTATATAATCTAGATTATTGACAATAGTAAGCACAGCAGAATAAATAAATGGAAAAAAATACAGATAAAGTTTTGACTTGTTTTTGAAGGTCGTGTCAATCTGTTCTATAATAAATAAAAAAAGAAAGGCAGGTAATAGAAAGACCCACTGAATATCTTCAATAAAGTGAAGAAGGGGGTAGGACGAATAGGTGTCTTCAATCTCCCAAACATGAGTTAGTAAAAGAATTGAAAGTGTAAACAGTAAATAGGCTATATACTTATTAGAACTATTCTTGAATAAGGGGGTCTTTAAAAGGAGAAAACCTAAGACGGTTCCCTGAAAAACGGCGATATTTAAAAGTGTTGTATAAATCAATTTTTTAATATAAAAGTTGTTGTTGAACTAGTATGGCGTTAAGTCAGCTGTAAAACAGAACTTATTTTAGAAGACCTAATGAGACGAATGTATGGTAATACCACTTGTTTTCTGAAAGGATTCTGAAAGGATTAACTAAAAGACTATGCTATTTTTTTTGAATGAGTAAACTACTTTATTGCTAGAAGTGCTAATAGGGTTTGGAGTCCTTTACTATCAAAAGTAAATTTCTTAGATGCTAAATAGATATGTAAGAGATAAAACCTACACTTTTTGCATAAATACAACTTTTGAGATTGACCCGGAAAGAGTGCCTCATGTGCATCAACTCTGTATCTGATTCTTCGAATTAAAGATCGAGGTAAATGAAAAAAGGACATAATCGTTAGATTATGTCCTTTGGCTTGGTAGCGGGAACAGGACTCGAACCTGTGACCTTCGGGTTATGAGCCCGACGAGCTGCCTACTGCTCTATCCCGCGCTATTGTGGTGCAAATATACAAACTATTATTGATACAAAACAAGTAAAACAACAAAGAATGTCATTTATTTTCACTTTTATATTTAATTGGCTGGTTAATAGGTGTTTGTTTTTGATTTTTAATTCAGAGTATTGCAATGAACCACTTCAGATGAATGGTTTTGAACATCTTCTTGGGCTTTTTGTTTTACATGTTGAATTAGTGATTCAATGTCATTTGTATTAAAATCATTTAACGGACCAAATACTTCTGTATTTTTTATTTGTACACCACAATAGGCTAATATCCCCTCTTGCAAAGGAATCAAGCCGCTAGATTGGTATATCGATTGGTGAGTTTCGGGAGATAAATCCCCCATTGTTACTAGGATTCGTGCGGTTTTGCCTTGTAAAAGTCCTTCTGTGGTTCCTGTTTTATTGTGCTTAAATACTAAACCAGGCAAAAATAAGCGATCGAAGAACCCTTTCATGACTGCGGGCATACCCACCCACCACATTGGATGTATCCATACTTGATGAGTACTCCAATAAATATCTTCTAAAGCATGTAACAAATCAGGTTCTAGTTCCATGCGTTTGGCATAGCCATACTGAAGATTGGGGTTAAAGTTAAGTTCACCAATAGCGAGATAACGCACGGTTACACCAAAGCTTTTGGCGGTTGCGATATACGTTTGAGCAAGTGTCGTATTGAGACTATCTGGATTAGGATGTCCGTTGATTACTAAAAGATTCATAACTTAAGGTGTAAGAATGGATTTTAAATATTGGGTTTGCTGTTGTAAGAATTCACGAGCCATAGCGGTAGGGAAAAAATCAAAAACATGGGTGGCTCCTTTAATTTCAAAAAGGGTAGTGGATATCCCTTTCTGTTTCAATTTTTCAGCATAATGCTTCGCTTCATCTTTCAAAGGATCAAATTCACAAATGACAATCGTTGCAGGTGGGAGATCAGAAAAATCACCTTGCAGCAACGGAACGGCATAGGGAAGAGGCTGATCGTGGTTTGTGCCTAAATAGTGCTTCCACATATAAGCTGCTGCTTGTTGCGTTTGCATAGGAGCATCAGCTAACGTTTGCATGGAAGAAGTAAGTAAACGGTGGTCCATAGGTGGATATACTAAATATTGATGTTTGATAGAAATTTCGTTCTTGTCTCTTGCAAAATGAGCAAGGGAAGCAGCGATTGTTCCCCCTGCACTACTACCTCCTATCGAAATATTATTTGGATTACCACCTAAGGAGGCTGCATGCTGTGCTACCCATACTAAAGCGTCATATCCATCGTTTAGAGCCGCAGGGAAAGGGTGTTCAGGTGCTAATCGATAATCAACCGATACGATAGCTATAGTAAGCGCTACTGCTAAATCGTAAAAGATAAAATCATATTGTTCAGGAGTGCCATAAATAAAGGCGCCACCGTGAAAGTATAACAGTATCGGTTTATTGTTTTCGCCTTGGGGTTGATAGGTTCTCAAGCGAATGGTTCGATTGGCGTCTGAAGAAGGGATATCGATATTTTGTACCATTAAACCATCGGGTATTTGCAAAGGTTCTTCTGTTGCTGCTATTTTTTGCTCTTCAATTCGAATCTGGGGTGGATTGTATGCCAATAAATAATCATAATCAATTTGGCTATAGGGACTTTCTTTAATGGCTTGTGCGAGTTCGATAGGGATATCTTGTTGTATCATGGAATATTAAAATTGAATGACTACTTTTCCTACTGTATGACCGTTTTCTACCTGTATATGGGCTTGAGGTAATTCTTCAAAAGTGTAAGTATGAGAAATATGCGGTTTTAGGCTGCCGTTTTCTAATAGTGATGCAATACATTTCATGTCCTCTTGACTAGAGAAAACTGACATAAAATAACAGGCATGTAAGAATTTTGCTTGTGCCTTTTGTTCATCTTCAGGTGTATGCCCAGAAGGCAGTGTAACGATTGTTCCAAAGGGTTTAAGTACGGCTACTGATTTTTGAAAATTTGCTCCTCCAATCGATTCTAATACAAAATCGTAAGCGCTTAATTCTTTTTCAAAAGCAGTTTGCGTATAATCTATATGTTCATCTGCCCCAAGAGAAAGTACAAAAGCTTTATTTTTACTAGAAGATGTAGCAGTGACATTTGCCCCTAGGTATTTGGCTATTTGTACAGCAAAATGGCCTACTCCTCCGGCTGCTGCATGAATGAGTAGACGGTCATTGGGACGTAGTTTGCCATACTTATTGAACGCTTGCCAAGCAGTAAGTGCAGCAAGGGTACTAGCCGCTGCTTCTATATGAGAGATGTTTTTTGGCTTTAAAGCTAAGTGGTTAGCAGGTGCAGCTACATATTCTGCATATGTTTGCCCATGTCCCACAAAATTAACCATGCCAAAAACTTCGTCGCCTATTTTAAAATCAGTTACTGCTGAACCAAGGGCTACAACAACGCCAGAGATATCCCATCCTAGTATCAAAGGTTGATAGTGCAGCAGTTGTTCTGCTAAAGGTGCTTGTCGATTGCGTACTTTGATATCTACAGGATTTATACTGATGGCCTGGGTTTGTATTAAGACTTCATCGGCTTTAGGTTGAGGCATGGCTACTTCTCTATACTGTAGATTTTCAATGCCTCCAAACCCTTCTAATGTAATCGCTTTCATATGATTGGATTTATTTTAAGCAAAAATAGACTGATTAGTTGTTTGTTTATCAGTATAAATAAAGTATATTTCAGTACCTTTGCAGTATGGCAAGAGAAAATATATACCAAGCCCTTGAGGTGTATTACGAGCAAGTAGCGGTTTGTCCTCTGCGTAACAGGCAATTTAATTTTTTTGAATTGGTTTATGTAGTTTCCGGAGAAGGAAATCATGCTGTAAATGGCAATTGCATCCGTTTTGGCGTAGGAGATTTGTTTTTAATTACCCCCCAAGACTGTCATGAGTTCGACTTAGAAGGGATGTGTGAATTTATGGTCATCCGCTTTGGGGAGTCTTACATTAAAGAATACCAATGGAAGAGTATTGACCACATCGAATGTTTGTTGTATTACGCTTCGCATTTGTCTGCTTCAGTTCTCATGAATGAAGACGATAAGGTTTTAGTTACCCAATTAATGCAGACCTTAAGACAAGTATTGGCGGTAGAATCCATGTATCAAGAAGATCTCGTTCGTCATATTGTCAATGCAACGCTTGTAATTGCAGCCCGAAATATCGCAATGATTCAAATAAAACCGCTGTCGTCTACTTCAGATACCAAAATAGTGCAAATATTAAATTACATTCAAGCGCATATTCGTGAACCTGAATGGTTGAAAGTAGCTGTTGTTGCTGAGCAGTTTGGCATGTCACCTACCTATTTAGGTAGTTATTTTCGCAAGCAATGTGGGGAATCTTTTCAGGCGTATATATCCGCCTATAAAATTAGATTAATAGAGCACCGCTTGCTGTTTAGTCAAAAGCGAATCAATGAGATCGTAGATGAATTTGGCTTTGCGGATGAAAGTCATTGTAATAAATTTTTTAAGCGACATAAACGGATGAGTATGTCTGCATATCGAAAGGTAAATGGTGAAGGAAAACGAAATCTAAATAGAGTAAAAAATACACGTCAGTTGCGTGTATTTTTTAGTTGAAACGAGGTAATTGAATGGGGATTAAATGTGTTGCAGTAATTCATCTATATCAATTCTATTCATGTAATTAGAATCGACAAATTTATAGGTAACAATTCCGTTTTGATCCAGGACAAAAACAGCAGGAAAAGGGAGCTCATTCGCTTCATTTCCATTATAGTCGCCTAGTTTAATCCCCAAGTTTTGATAGGTTGAGATAACGAAATCTTGAAGATTAAAAGAAATGCCCACTTGTTTAGCTAAAAGATTGTTGGAATCTGTCAATACTTCAAAATCCAATTGAAGATTAGTTTTTACAGCTTCGTTGTAAGGAACTAGCTGGGGAGAGATAGCAATAAGGTTTACTTTCTTCTCCATAAATTGGCTCAATTGATTTTGTAGAGCACGCAATTCAAGACTGCAATACGGACACCAATTTCCGCGAAAAAAGGCGACTATCACTCTACCTTTTTGTAACAATTCTTTTAATTCTATGCGTTCATTTGACGCATTCTCAAGGTTGAAATTGGGAAAAGGTTGCCCGATAGCAAGGGTATCTGCTTCTAGGTTTTGAATTTTTAATTCTTCAATCGATCTGCTGAATAATTCTAATACTTCACTAGGGACTTGTTGAGCTAAATTTTCATTCAATTCAGCAATCTGTTGGGCTAACGTATTCATAATTTACGGTGTTTTTGACAAAGGTTTTGAATTAAATCCAAAATGACAATACCGCATATATTTATCCCTAGGAGATAAAAAAGTCAATTTCTAGTGGATAAAGCGAAGAGCTAAGAAAAAAGATTATTTTTTTTAGAGGTTTCTATAGATTTAGTGTTGGATGAAAGTTGGAATACAACGTTTTTTTGGGTCAAGCACAAAAGTTGGGAATTGTACAAAGCATCATTTTTTAGATTCACTTTTCCAATTCGTATGTCCTCGACGAAGGAGAGGTCGCATTCGATAAGTCATCTTCTGCTTTTTTTCTTTTTCAGCCAGCCAATATAGCGATTGAAAGAATTTTTATTTTCATCTAGTAGCTCTGTACAGTATGAGATTGAAGATAGAAATAAACGAAAAAAGGACACAATCTTTAGATTATGTCCTTTGACTTAGTAGCGGGAACAGGACTCGAACCTGTGACCTTCGGGTTATGAGCCCGACGAGCTGCCTACTGCTCTATCCCGCGCTATTGTGGTACAAATATACAACCGAATATCTGTACAAACCAAGTAAATAGTAGAAAAACTTTTATTTTTTATTGATAAAATATCGGCTTTTCGGTCTAATTAGTTGAAAAATAGAAAGGTTACAATCCTATTTTTTTATTATTATTTAGCGTGTATTTAGTGCTTAGTATCATATAAATCGCTTTGTTGTTTTAAAATCGCAATAGAATCAGCACAGATATAGGGTTGTAAGGCTTTGAATTTCGCCTCTGGCCAATCGTATATCTTTAATTGTAGTAAACAAGCAATCGTGGTTTTATCAAATCTGGTTTTAATTGGTTTGGCGGGATTACCTGCAACCAGGGTATAAGGTTCAACTGATTTGGTCACTATTGCACCCGAAGCAATAATCGCTCCTTCTCCAATGGTTATACCAGGTAGAAGCATAGCTCGCATCCCAATCCAAGCACCGTCGCCAATTGTTGTATCTCCTTTGCCTTGATACGATTCCATTAACGTGTCTATAAAAGGATATAAACTAAACCAATCCGTGCGGTGGGTAGCATTGCCGCCCATTAATATTACGACTTCTGCCGCAATACAAACATGTGATCCAATATAAAGTTGATCAATGGGCCAAACCGGTTCCCATTGCTTTAGGCTATATTCATCTCCATATAGATAACGAACTACACTTTCTTCGAATGTGCCACTCCATGCCGCACTATAGTAACTTGTAGTACCTTTAATGTGAATGTTTGGGTTTTTGACGGTTTCATGTAAATATTCTACCACAGACCAATGCTTTTTATTTTCAATCATATCATTTTATATTTAAAAAGTAAAGCTAGTAAAATAGGCTATAAATCAAAATTTAAGACCCGTAAAACCACTTTGTGAAGGAATTAAGTAGAGTTATTTCATTTTTTTTCAAGTATCTCATTGATAAAAACTACCTTTGTAGCGAAAAATATATTTTTATGGCACATAAAGCTGGATTTGTGAATATTATAGGTAATCCAAATGTTGGGAAGTCAACCCTAATGAATGCATTAGTAGGAGAGCGATTATCGATAATTACATCAAAAGCGCAAACAACAAGACATCGTATTTTAGGGATTGTAAATCAAGAAGAGTATCAAATTGTATTTTCTGATACACCAGGTATTATTAAGCCAGCTTATGAATTGCAAGCATCCATGATGGATTTTGTGAAATCTGCTTTTGAAGATGCAGATGTCTTGATTTATATGGTGGAAGTTGGTGAAAAAGAGTTGAAAGACGAAGCTTTTTTTAATCGAATTATTCACTCTAAAGTGCCTATTTTATTGTTGTTGAACAAGATTGATAAATCCAACCAACAACAATTAGAAGAACAAGTACAAATGTGGAGTGCTAAAGTACCAAATGCGGAGATTTTTCCAATTTCGGCTTTAGAAAAATTTAATACGCAAGCGGTATTTGATAGAATTCTGGAATTAACCCCTGAATCACCACCTTTTTATGCTAAAGATGCTTTAACGGATAAGTCAGAGCGTTTCTTTGTCAATGAAATTATTCGCGAGAAAATATTGCTGAATTACGATAAAGAAATTCCTTATGCAGTAGAAGTTGAAACGGAAGAGTTTAAAGAAGAAGAAGAAATTATTCGCATCAAAGCCATTATCATGGTTGAACGTGATACTCAGAAAGGAATTCTAATCGGACATAAAGGGGGAGCTTTGAAAAAAGTAGGTATAGCTGCTCGAGAAGAAATGGAGAAATTCTTTGGTAAAAAAGTTCATTTGGAATTATTTGTCAAGGTAAATAAGGATTGGAGATCGAGCGATTATCAATTGCGTCGCTTCGGATACAATCAAAAAAAATAGAGAAATTAAATAATAGCGTCAAATATTGCATTGAAATATTAACTTTGCGAGATATTTAAATAGTATATGAGTAGTATAGTAGCCATAGTTGGGAGACCAAACGTAGGAAAATCCACTTTCTTTAATCGAATGATTCAAAGGAGAGAGGCAATTGTAGATTCGGTTAGCGGGGTAACCCGTGATAGAAACTACGGCAAATCAGAATGGAATGGAAGAGAATTTTCTGTCATTGATACAGGAGGATATATAAAAGGATCAGATGATGTTTTTGAAGGAGAAATCAGACGTCAAGTAGCTTTAGCTATTGAAGAGGCTGATGTCATTATATTTATTGTGGATGTAGAGGAGGGAATTACTCCTATGGATGAAGCAGTAGCAAAGTTATTACACCGTGAGACTAAACCTGTTTTTGTAGCTGTCAATAAAGTAGATAGCGGAAAACGCATGGAAGATACTTATGAGTTTTATAATTTAGGATTGGGTGAGATCTATCCAATTGCAGGAATGAGCGGTAGTGGAACAGGAGATTTGTTAGATGACGTAATAAAAGCGCTACCACCAGAAGAAGTAAGAGAAGAAAGTGAAGATGGAGAATTGCCGCGTTTTGCAGTGGTTGGCCGTCCAAATGCAGGTAAATCTAGTTTTATTAATGCATTAATTGGAGAAGAACGTTATATCGTAACGGATATTGCGGGAACAACCAGAGATGCAATTGATACGCGATTTAATCAATTTGGATTTGATTTTAATATAGTTGATACTGCGGGAATTCGCAGAAAAACAAAAGTAAAAGAAGATTTAGAGTTTTATTCCGTAATGCGCTCTATTCGCGCCATCGAACATAGTGATGTATGTATCTTAATGGTCGATGCAACAAGAGGTTTTGAAGGACAAGATCAAAATATTTTCTGGTTAGCAGAGAAAAATAGAAAAGGAATTGTTATTTTAGTAAATAAGTGGGACTTAATTGATAAGGAAACACTAACGTCAAAACAATTCGAGGAAAAAATACGCGAAAGCATTGAACCGTTTACCGATGTGCCAATTGTATTTACATCTACAATAAACAAACAACGTTTATTAAAAGCGCTTGAAACTGCAGTAAAAGTCTATGAAAGTAGAAAGAACCGCATTGCAACGTCTAAGTTTAATGAAACGATGTTGCCAATCATTGAACATACACCTCCACCAGCAATTAAAGGAAAGTATATCAAGGTTAAATATTGTATGCAATTGCCAACGCCATCGCCTCAATTTGTATTTTTTGCCAATTTACCTCAATACATCAAAGACCCATATAGAAGGTTTGTTGAGAATAAATTACGCGAAATTTATGACTTTAGTGGGGTGCCTATTGATATCTATTTTAGACAAAAATAATTGTAATTATACTAAAATACACGGTCTTTGTTTATACAAACAAAGGCCGTTTTTTATTACTATGAAGAAACTAATTTGCATATTAACTCTTTTATTTGTTCAGTTTGTTTTCGCGCAAGCTACAATCAATATAAAAGGACAAGTGATGGATTCTATTAAAAATCCATTAGAAGCCGTTACGGTTTATGTAGTGAAAGAAAAGGACAATACCGTAATAGAATATAGTATGTCTAATGCAGAAGGGTATTTTGATTTAAAAGTAAAAGTGCCTGAGGAAAAGATACTTTTCAAAGCCAGTATGGTTGGATTTAAGCCCTATACAAAAACGATTGAAGTAGCCAAGGAAAGAACTTATGATTTGGGAGCTATAAGGTTACAAGAGCTCGTGACTAATTTAGATGAATTGGTCATTAAAGCTGATATACCCCCCATTCGCGTTAAAAAAGACACACTGGAATTTAATGCTTCTTCTTTTACGGTACGCCCAGATGCGAATTTAGAACAATTATTAAAACAATTACCTGGTTTTCAGATTGATGATGATAAGAAAATTACGGTTAATGGCAAACAAGTTAGCGAGATATTGGTCAATGGCAAACCCTTTTTTGGAGAGGATGGCAAGGTAGCTTTAGAAAATTTACCCTCAGAAATTATCAATAAAATTCAAGTAACAGATAAGAAAACAAAGAAAGAAAAATTTACAGGCGAAAGAGCTAAATCTGAGGATTCTAGTCTAAATATTACGATTGATGAAGCGAATAACAAAGGTTATTTTGGCAAGATTTTAGGCGGATATGGATCCGATAAACGCTATGAAGGAGGCTTGTTTTTCAATGCTTTTTTTAATAAAACACAACTTAATGTAATTGGATCTGCCAATAATATCAATGCCATGGGATTTTCGATGGATGAGGTTTTTGATAATATGAGGATGGGAAAAAGTTCGGGTGGAATTACGGAATCAAGAATGTTAGGGGTAAACTTTGTTCAGGATTTAAATGAAAAATTGAAAGTAAATGGAAGTTATAATTATAATTTCTCAGATACAGAAAGTAAGAATAGATCAACGGTTACACAATTTCTGCCCTCCGGGGAATTTGTTAATAATTCAGAGTCAAATTCTAATAGTGATTCTGAAGGACATTCAACGAATGTCTCCATAGATTACATCGGAGAGAAGGATTCCTTTTATATTATGCCCGCTTTTCAAACGAATTATTCAAGAGCAGTAACTAGTTCTAAAGATAAAGCATTGGATGAAAAGGGAGAACTATTAAATGATAATGAATCTCAGGCTTCGAGTACGGGAGATAGCAATACTTTCTCTAATTCGATTCGATATATGCGCAAATTGAATAGAGAAAGACAATTTTTTACGCTAGAATTTATGAATGCAAATAGTGTAAATTCTAGCGATGCTTTACAAGAATCAATTACGCATTTTTATAAAACAGAGGAAGAAGATATTCGTCGCCAATATCAAAGACAGAATAACTCCAGTGATACCTATAGTTTATCCTTTGAATTTAGTCAGCCTATTACAGATTCACTTACCCTATTGCTAGGGAGTAATTGGACTAGAGCACAAACCATTACAGATGCCAAGGTCTTTGATTACAATGAAGCTACACAAGCCTATACTGATTTAAATGCCCTGCAAACTAATCGCTACTATACCGTTCAAACGACAGTTGCTCCTTATGCAGGATTTAATTTTAGGCACAATAAATTCAATGCAGATTTTAATACATCAACAAATATTGTTAAGAATAGTGTAGAAGCACTTTATAACCAGCAGAACTATACGTTAGATAAAAAATATATTGATCCTAATGTTCGATTAAATTTGAGCTATGCTTTAACAAAAGGAAACTATCTGTGGCTGTTTTACGCGTATAATGTAACCTATCAGAGTGCAACTCAACTCTTGGATATTGTCGATGTGAGTAACCCTTTGAATACATTTGTTGGAAATCCAGATTTAAGACCAACGGGGAATCACTCAATTAATTTGAGTTATAGATCCTATAATTTTCAGACTCGTTCAGGCTATTCCTTAAACGGTAATGTCAATCTTTTGAATAACAGTATTGTCAATGCCATTGATTATGATGAAGATCGAAAGAGTATATCAACCTATAAAAATGTTTCTGGAGCGCATAGTTGGGGGATAAATGGTTCTTGGTATCGTTCTTCCAAGTGGAATGAGTTTAATATGCGTTATGGTATCAATATGCGTTACAATCAAAGTGTTCAAAAAGGATATATGGATGGGGTTACGTATGACGCGATATCCAATAGTTTAAGTCCAAGGGTATATGTCAATTTTGATTATGGAGAGTTGTTTAGAATTTCACCCTCGTATAACTACAATACCAATTGGTCAAGCTATAAAAATTTCAGTGTAGATCGCGCTAGTAATTATACACACAATGCTGGTTTAGAAACGGTTTTATATTGGCCTCAAAAATTCACAATAGGCAATGATTTTACCTATACCTATAATTCGCAAATCGCTTCAGGTTATAATCGAGATTTTTACATGTGGAATGTAAGTTTGGCCTATGAGTTTTTTAATGATCGATTCAAGGCTAAAGTCAAAGTATATGATATGCTAAATCAAAATACGAGCTCAAGAAGAACGATTGATGCTACTTCCATTGCAGATTCAGAAAGCTTGGTTTTAAAGCGCTATGTGATGTTTTCGTTGACGTATAGCCTCAAAGAATTTGGAGGTAAGGCAATGAGAGGAAATCGCGGAGACTATGGAGGGGGAAACCGCGGAAATTTTACTAGAATGGGAAGACGATAAAAAATAAAAAGCGGTTGTTTCAGATGAAAACAACCGCTTTTTTTATAAGAATGTAGGCTACCAACTTCCGCTTGATCCGCCTCCAGAGAATCCTCCACCTCCGAAGCCGCCGCCGAATCCGCCGCCGCCGCCGAAGCTACCACCTCCTCCGAAACCTCCACCACCGGAGCTTCTTCCTAGGTTGCTGAGTATAATCATACTGGCTAAATCACCCATAAAACCTCGATTACCCGAGTTTCCAGGTCCGCCTCCATTGTTTTTTCCTTTGCTAAAAAATATAGTTCCTACAATTAGAGCAATAATGGCTAATAAGCAAAATAAACCGCCAGTCTCATTATCGCCATCCATTCGGGCATCTTTATCTGCTTGGTAGGTTCCAGCAAGCATTTCCATAATTCCATCCACACCCTCATTTAAGCCCGCATAGTAATCCCCTTTTTTAAATGCTGGAATAATTCGATTGCGAATCAATTCTCCCCCTTGTCCAGCTGTAATTTGAACTTCAACCCCGTATCCAGGATAAATCCCAATTTGCCTTTCTTGAGCAGCCATTAAAATTAATACCCCATTGTCTTTCCCTTTTTGACCAATACCCCATTCATGTCCCCATTTAGGGCCTAATGTTCCGATGCTCTCTCCGTTTAAAGAGGGAATGGTCACAACCACAATTTGAGTTGAGGTTGTATCGCTATACTGAATTAGCTTTTGTTCCAAAGCCTTGCTTTGTTGGCTTGTAAGAATTTTAGCATAATCATAAACAGCGGTTTGTTGGCCTGTTGATGGTTTTGCTGGAATATCAAATTGCGCGTAATTGACTTGCGAACAAAGTAATATAAAAGCAAATACAACATAGGATAGAACTTTGTTACCTAGTTTTTGCATGTTTAATTAAGCTTTTGATATTTCGTTTGATAGTTCATTTTTGTTTTCTCCTTTTGAGGGAAAATACACCTTCAATTGACTACCTGCTTTGAGTATACCATAAACAAGTCCTTGTTTGTATAACCCTTGTTTAAAGTGATTAATAACAAGTTCTTTGGTACCCTCCCAAAAATTTTCTGCCTTTACTTGTTGATCAATTCCTTTATCCCCAAGAATAACAAAAGCTTTCGAGTTTAGACATAGATAAAATAACACACCATTGGCATGGGTGGTTTGATCCATCTTTAACTCAAAAAACACCTCCTGTGCTCTAGTATAAGGTTCTTTGGTCGATTTGGTTTCGATGTGAACCCTAATTTCACCAGTCGTATTTTTTTCAGCTTGTGTAATGGCATCTATAATTTCTTGCTCGTCCGAAGGGCTTATAAATTGATTGATGGGTTGCATAAGCAATTAGAATTTTACTTTTGGTGCGTTTTCAGCGCCTGCTTCTGCTTTGAAGAAAGGTCTTTCTGAATAACCCGTTAAAAAGAATTTATTTGGCACTTTTAAAACATAACCATTATACATTTGTACAGCATCATTGAATCGACTGCGTTGGGTGAAAATTTGATTTTCAGTACTCGCTAGTTCATCTTGTAATTTTAAGAAGTTCTGATTTGTTTTTAAATCAGGGTATTTCTCAACTGTAACCAATAAACGCCCTAAAGCACTTGATACACCCGATTGAGTTTGTTGAAAATTAGCTAATTGTGCTTCTGTCATATTGGTTGGATCAATTGAAACTGAAGTTGCTTTTGCTCTTGCATTAACTACGGCTTCTAAAGTAGATTTTTCAAAATCTGCAGCTCCTTTTACAGTCTCAACTAAGTTGCCAATAAGATCATTTCTTCTTTGATAGGCACCTTCAACATCTGCCCATGATTTGTCAACGGCTTGCTTGTGTCCCAAAGCCGTGTTTTGATAATTCATAGATAGTAAGAAGTATCCGCCAATTAATACAACTAATACGATGATAATAGGTAAGATTTTTTTCATGATTTTTCTTTTTTAGAGTTCGTTTTTTATGCTTATTAATGTTTCTTTTATATATTCTAATCGCTTGATTATTTCGAGGTTGTCAACCACTTCTTTCGGTTTTAACTTGAGTTGATCCTTTGCGCCATCTAAGGTGAAACCTCTTTCTTTTACAAGGTGATAAATCAACTCAAAGTTTTTTACATCCTGTTGAGAAAACATGCGATTGCCTTTGGCATTTTTTTTGGGCTTTATAATATCAAATTCTTTTTCCCAAAAACGAATTAAGGAGGCGTTGACGTCAAAAGCTTTTGCTAACTCGCCAATACTATAATATCTTTTTTCAGGTAAATTAACTTTCATTAGTCTAGAGATTGATTTTCGTGGTTAGCTTCTTGTAATAATAATTCAAATTCTTTGGCTGAAATATCGCCATAATAATAATTTAATGGATTGACAGGATCGCCTTTGTATAGAACTTCATAGTGTAAGTGAGGACCGGAACTTCTTCCTGTACTTCCTGAATAAGCGATTATATCGCCTCTCTTTACAACTTGTCCTGCTTTTACATTGTATTTACTTAAATGAGCATATCGCGTGATATAACCATAACCATGCTCAACTTCAATTAAATTTCCATAGCCCGAAAGTTGATTATTTGCTCTTGTTACTTTTCCATCACCTGTAGCAAAAATGGGAGTCCCACTATCAACAGAAAAATCCATGCCTGAGTGAAACTTTTTAATTTTAGTAAAGGGATCACTTCGATAGCCATAACCTGAAGCCATGTGTTTTAAATTTTCATTTTTTACAGGTTGAATCGCTGGAATAGCCGCTAAAAGCTTTTCTTTTCCTTTGGCTAAATTGATAATATCATCTAAAGAACGGGATTGAATTGCTGTTTGTTTAGCTATAAGGTCAATTTTTTCTGTTGTTAATCGCAATAACTTTTCGTTTTGAAAATCTTTGAATTCTTTGTATCGATTAATCCCGCCTAAACCAGCTTTGCGCTGTTCGTCAGGAATGGGAGCCGTATTAAAATAAGCTCTGTATATTTCATTATCGCGAACTTCCAATTCATCCAAAACTTCCGCAATAAGATCAATCTTTTTATTGAGTAAGGTGTAATTAGTTTTAAATTCTGCGACTTCTCTTTCGAGCATTTTTTCTTTGGGTGTGGCTAAAATATTTGAATTGATTAAAATAAATAAACCAAATAGTCCGAAGGCAGCTGCAGATAGAATAAACAACAATAGATTTACGATTCTCTTAGAAGATTTGGGACGTATTCTGTGAAACGCTAACTTTTCAGAATCGTAATAATATTTTACCTTAGCCATAATTTAAAAAAACACTATTTTTGCACTAATTTTGTATACACCTTGAATTGATTTTAAAAGGCATTAAAAAACAAATTTAAACAATGTTTTGGTTTAATACCGGGTTAAATAACAAATGGAATTAAAAAATTAACAGATTTTGTTGGTCAATAGAGGTTTTAAAAATACAATTTAGTACGTTATTTAAAAGTTTGATAGAAAATATTAGTTTCCGAAAATATGAAATCACAAGAAATTCGCCAGAAGTTTTTAAACTTTTTTGAGGAAAAAGGACATTTAATTGTTCCTTCAGCACCGATCGTTTTAAAAGATGATCCTACTTTGATGTTTAACAACTCTGGGATGGCCCAGTTTAAAGAGTATTTTTTAGGAAACGCCACACCCAAAAGTAAACGTATTGCAGATACACAAAAATGTTTACGTGTTTCCGGAAAGCACAATGATTTAGAAGATGTAGGTTTTGATACCTATCACCATACGATGTTCGAGATGCTTGGAAACTGGTCTTTTGGAGACTATTTCAAAAAAGAAGCAATTGCTTGGGCTTGGGAATTCTTAACGGAAGTTTTAAAGTTAGAAAAAGATCGGTTGTATGTTTCTGTATTTGAAGGAAATCCTGCAGAAAATGTACCTTTTGATCAAGAAGCGTTTGATCTTTGGAAACAATATGTAGCTGAAGACCGCATTATTTTAGGGAATAAAAAAGATAATTTCTGGGAAATGGGAGATCAAGGCCCTTGTGGTCCTTGTTCTGAAATTCATATTGATTTGCGTACCAACGAAGAAAGAGCAGCCGTTTCTGGTTACTCTTTAGTAAATGCAGATCACCCACAGGTAGTTGAAATCTGGAATAATGTATTCATGGAATTCAACCGAAAAGCAGACGGATCTTTAGAGAAATTACCCGCACAACACGTGGATACAGGTATGGGATTTGAACGTTTGTGTATGGCTATGCAAGGCGTGACTTCTAATTATGACACGGATGTGTTTACACCGTTAATCCGAAAAGTAGAAGAAATTACGGGATTAAAATACACGGATAATACCGTTCAAAATATAACAGAGCAACAAAATAAAATAAATATTGCGATTCGCGTTGTTGTGGATCACGTTCGCGCAGTAGCTTTTGCAATTGCCGATGGACAGTTACCGTCAAATACGGGTGCAGGCTACGTAATTCGCCGTATTTTACGTCGTGCGATTCGCTATGGTTTTACGTTTTTAGACACCAAAGAACCTTTTATCTATAAATTGATTGATGTGTTAGCAGCTCAAATGGGGACTTTCTTTCCAGAGATTATCGCTCAAAAAGGGTTGGTAGAAAATGTAATTAAAGAAGAAGAAGCTTCCTTCTTACGCACCTTAGAACAAGGTTTGCATTTGTTGGATCAAGTCATTGGAAAAACAACAAGTAAAGTGGTTGATGGAGCAAAGGCATTTGAGTTATATGATACATTTGGATTCCCCATCGATTTAACTGCTTTGATCTTAAGAGAAAAGGGATTTGAATTAGATGAAAAGGGATTTGAAATGGCAATGAACGAACAAAAAACTCGTTCAAGAGCTGCTTCTGAGGTTTCTACTGACGATTGGACTCTTTTAATTAAAGGGAATGTAGAGCAATTTGTCGGTTATGATCAATTGGAAAACGAAGTGAAAATCACGCGTTATAGAAAAATTGATAGTAAGAAAGACGGAAAATTATTCCAATTGGTATTGGATGCAACGCCATTTTATCCAGAAGGAGGAGGACAAGTAGGAGATAACGGTATGCTTATCTCTGCAAATGAATCAATCGCTATTATCGATACGAAAAAAGAAAACAACTTAATTTTACATATCGTAAGAGAATTACCGACCAATGTTGAAGGTAGTTTTATGGCAAAAGTTGATGTAGATGCGCGTAAACAATCCATGGCAAACCATTCGGCTACCCATTTATTACACCAAGCGTTGCGCACAATCTTAGGAACGCATGTGGAACAAAAAGGGTCCTTAGTGGCACCTACGCATTTGCGTTTTGACTTTTCTCATTTTGCTAAAGTGACAGAAGAAGAATTACAAGCGGTAGAAGATTTCGTGAATAACCGCATTCACGAACAATTGCCTTTGATTGAAAGACGCAGTATTCCTTTTAATCAAGCCGTAGAAGAAGGTGCAATGGCTCTTTTTGGTGAGAAATATGGAGATGAAGTACGTGCGATTCGCTTCGGTGAAAGCATGGAATTATGTGGAGGTACACATGTGCAAAATACAGCAGACATTTGGCAATTTAAAATTGTTAGTGAAGGGGCTGTAGCAGCGGGAATTCGCCGTATTGAAGCGATTACCAATAAAGCAGCGAAAGCGTTCTATGCAGATCAAGAACATACCTTAAAAGAATTAAAAGCGGCATTAAAGAACCCACAAGATACTTTGAAAGCCGTTGTTTCACTGCAAGATGAAAATGCAAAGCTGAAAAAACAAGTAGAGCAGTTGTTAAAAGAAAAAGCGAAAAATGTAAAAGGAGAATTAAAAACACAGATTCAACTTATTAATGGAGTTTCGTTTTTAGCGGCTGAAGTTGATTTAGATGCAACGGGAGCCAAAGATTTAGCGTATGAATTGGGTAGTGAATTAACCAATCTATACGTAGTTCTAGGTTCAGTAACAGACGATAAGCCGATGTTGACCTGTTATGTTTCTAAAGAAATTGTGGAGACAAAAGGATTAAATGCTGGACAAATTGTTCGTGAATTAGGTAAGTACATCCAAGGGGGTGGAGGAGGACAAGCTTTCTTTGCAACTGCAGGAGGTAAAAATCCTGATGGCATGAAAGAAGCCATCAGCCATGCTATAGATTATTTAAAATAGTTAGCTATATATTGAAAGATTCCTATTCGTAGGAATCTTTTTTTCTTATACATATTCGATATGAATTTTAGTACTGTTGTTCCAATCTCGTATACTGGTAAAAAGATTACCTACGAGGATAAGATACTTTGTTTGGGGTCTTGTTTTGCGGTTACTATTGGAGAGAAATTTAAAACCTATCAGTTTCAGCAAACCATTAATCCTTTTGGTATTTTATTTCATCCAAAAGCCATTGAAAAAATAGTTGAATATGCTGTACAAGGCTATGAATTCACAGCTTCTGATGTTTTTGAACACCAAGAAATATGGAGCTCTTTTGTTGCACATTCGGATTTAAACGAATTGGAACAGGAGGATATTGTAACCAAATTAAATGTCAAGTTATTCGATTTGCAAACGGCCTTGCGAGAGAGTTCGTTTATTACACTGACTTTCGGTACAGCTTTGGTATACGCTTTAAAAGAAACAGGTGAACTAGTCGCCAATTGCCATAAAGTGCCCAATGCGCAATTTGAAAAGCGATTGCTGACGTATGAAGAAGTTGTAGGGAGTTATAAACATTGTATCGAACTAATCCGAACAGTGAACAGTGAGGCGCATATTTTGTGTTCGATATCACCTGTGCGTCATATCAAGGATGGTTTTGTGGAAAACCAAAGAAGCAAGAGTATTTTGTTTGCTGCGTTACATCATGCTATTGCTGAGCTGAAAGACGCGAAAGTTAGCTATATGCCAATATATGAAATTGTCATGGATGAATTAAGGGATTATCGCTTTTATGCAGCAGATTTAATCCATCCCAATGCAGTAGCAATTCAATATATTTGGGAGCGTTTTGTTGCGCATTATATTGATGAATCCATGTATGTGGTAATGAAAAAGGTAGATGAGGTACAAAAGGGATTGAATCACCGCCCATTTAATCCAACCGCAGAACAACATATGAAATTTTTAGATTCGTTAATCGAAAAGATTGACGATTTATTAGCACATTATCCTTTTATGAATTTTAGATAAGCGTATGAGAAGAGTATTCAAAGTCATTTTTTCCTTTTTTTTAGTTCTATTCTTTATGTTTATGGGAGTAGTCATCTATCAATATACCCTTGGGAAATCCACAAGCAATATCGAGTATAATTCGAACTTGATTCAGGAGCAATTAAAAAATGTAAGTAAACTGATTGTAACAGAGGCGAATTATACCCAAGTCATGACATATGAAGATCAACAGAAGTATTTGTTGAATTTAGTTTCTTTTACAAAAAAGGCTGTTGTTATTGTTAATGCTAAAGCTACGGTTGAATATGATTTGAGTCAATTGAAATACCAAATTGACGAACCAAATAAGCGAGTTCAGATTTTATATATTCCAGAACCCGAAATACATATTTACCCCGATTACAAATTGTATGATGTAGAAACCAGTAAGTTCAATCCTTTTACAGGTGCAGATTACAATAAAATTAATGCAAGAATTAAAGACGACTTACACCAGAAAATTGAAAATTCCACATTAAAAGCCAATGCAGAAAATCGCTTAATCAGTGAATTGGGAAAATTGCTTGTTGTAACTAATATGTTGGGATGGGAATTGGAATACCAAGGAAATACGATAAAAAAAGAAAGTGACTTTTCAGCCACTTTCCCTATGTAATTTAAGCTTGTTCAATAATACTTACGCCATCTTTAATTAAATGGGCAACTTTCGGTCTATCCACTTTAAGTTGTTCTAAGCGATTTAGTGCCTTTTGATACAGGGTGTCTTCTTTGTGCTTTTTAGCTAGCTCCAAAATTTCAACCGTCAATAACCAATCCGTTGGATATACTTGAATTAAAGTGTCTAAGAGGGTATTTAAATCTGTTGTTTGATTGTCTTCGCGCATCACTCGAATTTGGTGATAAAGACCTTCTAATCTTATTTTTTCATCATCTCTTTTCGCTTTAATCGTTTGTGAAGAGGGAACGTGATTCACTAAATTAAAGCTTCTATAGTCTGCAGGGCCTGAGAATGCGGAAATAACATCCGCTCCAACAGCCATGTCATAGATGCCCCATTCAGGCTGGAATAAAATCGTATTGCCGTGTTTCACCGTACAGTCTTTAAAGCTGATTGATATAATCTTGCCGTGAATATTTCGGATTCCTGTAATATTTGTACCAGAAACCGTAATATCACCTTCGAATTCTAAGGTAACAGGTTGTCCTTCGAAAAGATTATAGGCTTTTAAATCACGGGGACTCATATCTTCAATCGCCAAGTTGATACCTTTTAATCTTCCTAAAGCTGTACCAAAACCATGTGGATGTGTTTCCGTTCCGTGTCCAACTAATTCTTTTTCTCTATAAGATAGGACTGTAGCACCTGTTGTTTGTACATAAACAGGTTTACCTTCATGCGCAATTACATTCGTAAAATGCCCGGAAATTTGAATCCCTGTATTCAATTCAATCGTTCCTAATGCTTTTGAATCAATCAACTTTTGAATGCCTTCTAATCCGCCTTTTCTCAAAGCCATTTTGTTGGCAAAGTTTTCTAATACTTCACTTAAATAGGCGAAATCAGGGGTTACATACAGTTGGGGTTGAGGTTTTGTAATGTCAAAGCCTTGGTTTGCAGCCTCAATTGTATAAGGAAGTTTCTCAACATTATTCGTCATACACCAAGCGCTCTCTCCAATCGACGATAATAATCCCGCACCGTAGATTTTTGGATTGTCAACCGTTCCTATTAAACCATATTCAACGGTCCACCAATGTAAGTTTCGAATCAACGCCATTTCAGAAGGTGCAGTCGTGATGGCTTGTAAGCGATCTACTTCCTCTTCTGCTTTTTTAATATCCTCTTCTGCTACGCCTTCTGCTTCTTTTAATATCGATAGCAAACGAATGGCTTCATAGATTTCATAATCATGAGCAGAAGAAATGGCTTTACAGCCAATTTCTCCAAAGCGTCTTAAATATTCTGCGTATTCTGGATTAGCAATAATAGGAGCATGTCCAGCTCCTTCGTGAATGATATCTGGTGCAGGCGTATATTCAATATTTTCTAATTGTCTAATATCGGATGCAATTACCAGTACTTTATAGGCTTGAAATTCCATAAAAGCATTAGGTGGGATAAAACCATCAACGGCTACCGCAGCCCAACCAATGGCTTTCAGAATTCTATTCATGCCATACATACTTGGTATTGACTCAACAGAAATTCCTGTTTTATCTAATCCATCCAAATAAGAATCATGAGCTACTTTAGATAAATAATCGACATTTTTGCGCATTACATAGCGCCATACAGCTTGATTAATAGGGGTATAGTCCTCATAATCTTGCGGTTTGATGAATTGTTTTAAATGTGGGGGTAATCGATCTATTAATTCGTTGCTTTCGTATTCTTTTGCGTTCATAGTATTCAAATAGTAGTTATAGTTGTTTGGTTGCGGTAAATATAAGGAAAAAGATGAATGTATTAAAAAATCTTACTTTTGACTAAGGTAACTAAGTAATAATGAAATTAGGCATCAAGGCTGGTGTTTTTTAAAATGTTAAAATAAATTATATGTTTTTATAGAGTTAAAAAAATAGTTTTATATTTTTTTTTGAGTTAAATATTTAATTATTAAAAGCTTTTGTTGTGTAAGATGCACTCTATAGCTTATATTGTTATGGAATATTAAAGAAAATATTAACTAATATTTTTTTTTGTTTCAAAAATGTTTTTATATTGCAACACAATTATTAACTAATTAAAGCAAATATTTATGAAAAAATTATTTATGTTTTTGGCTGTAGCTGGTTTAGCTACATTCGGAGCATCTTGTAGCAGTAGCGATGATAATGGTGGAGGAAAAAATCCTCAACTAGCATTATCAGCGGATAAAACGACTGTAAACGAAGGTGATTCAGTTACTTTTACTGTTAAAGCTGATGGTAAAGCAGAAACTGGGGCTGAACTTTATATTGGAAGTGAAAAAATCACGAATCCTTACAAATTTGCAACAAAAGGAGAGTACAAAGTTGTTGCTAAGAAAAGTGGAGCTACTGAAAGTGCTGCTGTTACAATCAACGTAGTTGAAAAAGGAGTAGAAATAAAAACGTTAGTATTATCTGTAGATAAAACTGCAGTTACAGTAGGAGGTAAAGTTAAATTTACTGTTAAAGATAATAAAGGTGCTAGTGTAGCTGGTTTTAAAATTAAACAAGTTGGTGGTGCTGATGTAACTGGAGATGAGTGGACAGCTCAAGCTGCTGGAACATTTAAATTTGTTGCTTCTAAAGAGGATTATACTGGAAGTAATGAAGTAAGTGTTGTAGTAACTGATGCTCCTGGAGGAAATATCGTATTAGCTCTTGTTACTAATCCAGCGGATATTTTTGCAGGACAAGGATTTGAATTAAGTATTAAAGACGCTGCTGGTGCTGGTATTACAGGTGCTGTTTTACATGTAGATGGTAATGCAACAACTATCTTATCAACAGCTGGTGGAGTATTCCGTATTCAAGGACCTGCAGGAACAATTAGTTTAACTGCTGTTTTTGATGGAAAAACTAGTAATGCTGTATCTGTAACTGTAAAAGAGGCTGAGCCAGTTGATGCTGATATGTCTGGAACTTTTGTATACACAGGAACAACTTATAATGTAAATGAAGGTTCTCTAGTATTTATGCGTTTGCAGTATGCTGATGCAACTAGAACAACTGTTGAAGCTCTTTGGCAAATTGAAGTAGAAACTGAGGGAGCAATGAGTGCATTAGTTGCATTTAGTACTCCAGCTACTCCAGCAGGTACAGGAGGTTCTTATAATTATGAAATTCCAACTGCAACAAATACAACTGCAAAAGCAGTAGCTGTATTCAATGGAAATAATAATGTAGGTGAAGCTACCGCTGGAATTACTTTCACTTTAAATACAACTCCAAATGCAGATCGTACTATTTATACAGGAACGTCTGCTACAAGTGCCACAGTAACAAATGCACCATTTACAATGAATTTAAATGGAGATTTCGTATATTTTGATGCTAGTGAGCAAAGTGCTAATGGAATTAGAGGTACTAGAGGATTTAAAGATGCTAACAATGTTGGAAAAGTAAAAGCTACTTCAACTAGAATCGCTAAAATGGTTAAATAATCTTTCAACTGGAAGATATTAAACATAAAGACTTTTAAAGTCTCAAAAAAAATAAAACCCCGTCCAAAAGGCGGGGTTTTTTCTTTTGTTCTCATTAATATTTGCGTGGTGTAACAATTGAGTTATAGATTAAATATGCGAATCAAGACTGTTTTTATCCAGAACGAATGTAGGGATGACATGAAAATAGTTTAATTACTCTTTTCGCTCTGTTAATCATAGTTTATTTAAATTCAATGAATATAATACGTTTTTTTTATCGTACTAAGAACTTCTCTTTTCGTGAAATAGACCTTGCTTTCAAGAAGTAAACAGTTGTATTATCTTAAATAATAATTTTTAAGATAATAGTACTAAGAGTAATTGTTGACGATATAAATTTTAAAAGATAAAAGTGTAAGTTATTTGCAGTTAGTAAATTTACTGCAAGATTTAATACATGTTGCGGGTCTAATATAGATAAAGTACAAAGGCTCAGTCTTGAATTACTATAGTTTTGTAGAAAATACAAAAAATAATTGTTCTTCTACAAATCTAATACGCGAAAAATTAAATTTTATACTGTTCAAAAAGTTTGAAAAATAAAAAATGCCCCATAAAGTGTTTAATTTTTTGGGGCATGTCTATTTTTTATTTTGCGAATACAAGTTTTACTTCTTCAATTCAGGCGGATATTTACTCAGTATCTGTTGAACAAAATTTTGAATTTTGGCTTCTTTCTTTTCAGGTGTTTTAGCATTATCGATATAACCTGTACCAACGCCTTGCCAAATTAAAGTCTTCTTCGCTGTATCTATAAAATCAATATACAGTTTTCCTTCAATCGAAGTCGATACGGTTGTAGAAGGCCCTCCATAAGGTGCATACCCCCATCCATAATACCCCCATCTAGAATAGAAGTAATCATTGTTCGTTGTAACGTTTACTTGTTGTTGCGATTTAGTAAAGATATTTACTAATAATTGAGGATTGCTATCTGTTTTAGTAAAACCCTTGGCTGTCATCTCTTGGTCAATCGCGTTGAGAATACGCTTTTTATCCAAGTCATTTAATTTTACATTATCAATTCCTTCTTTGAAGAAAGCATACGTTTGATAAGACGTGAAATTGGTGTTTTTGTCATAATCGGCAGAAACACTCACACTACTACAAGAAGCTGTAAAGATCGTTACAGCTGCAAGAATCAGAATTTTGAATACATTTTTCATCGCTTACTTATTTTATTTGTTGGTTAATTCAATAAATTATCGTCAACGATAGTTGGAATAGTAACCTTTAATAAAGGTTCAATTTCCATGGCGCGTTTTATGGCAAAAGTAGCTTCCTTATTTCGAGCCCAATTGCGTCGTGCAATACCGTTGTTTACATCCCAGAATAGCATCGACTTTAATTTGTCATCCGCTTCTTTACTACCATCTAAAAGCATACCAAAACCACCGTTGATTACTTCTCCCCAACCAACACCACCACCATTGTGGATAGAAACCCAGGTAGCGCCTCTGAAACTGTCTCCAATCACGTTTTGAATAGCCATATCAGCAGTGAAACGAGAACCGTCATAAATATTCGAAGTTTCGCGGTAAGGAGAATCCGTTCCTGATACATCGTGGTGATCACGCCCTAAAACAACAGGACCTATAATTCCCTCTTTTATCGCTTTGTTAAACGCTTCAGCAATTTTTATTCTCCCTTCCGAATCAGCATACAAAATACGCGCTTGCGATCCAACCACTAATTTGTTCTCTTGAGCACCTTTAATCCAACGGATATTATCTGCCATTTGTTGTTGAATTTCTACAGGTGAGTGTTGCATAATTTCTTCTAATACAAGAGAGGCAATTTCATCTGTTTTAGCTAAATCTTCTGGTTTGCCTGAAGCACATACCCAACGGAATGGACCAAATCCATAATCAAAACACATAGGGCCCATAATATCTTGGACATAGCTAGAGTATTTGAAATCAAGGCCATTTTCTGCCATGATAGCTGCACCAGCTCTAGATGCTTCTAATAAAAAGGCATTTCCATAATCAAAGAAATAGGTACCTTTGGCGGTGTGTTTATTGATAGCAGCAGCTTGTCTTCGTAAAGATTCTTGTACTTTTTCCTTAAATAGTGTAGGGTTACTAGCCATCATTTCATTAGCTTCTTCAAAAGATAATCCCACAGGATAATAGCCTCCTGCCCATGGATTGTGTAAAGAAGTTTGGTCAGAACCTAAGTGTACAAATACATTATCCTCTGCAAATTTTTCCCAAACTTCTACAATGTTCCCTTGGAAGGCAATGGATACAACTTCTTTGTTAGCTTGTGCTTTTTGAACGCGTTTTACTAATTCATCTTGGTCAGTGATTACTTCATCAACCCAACCTTGTGCGTGTCTTGTATGAACCGCTTTCGGATTTACCTCTGCACAAACGGTTATACAACCCGCAATATTTCCTGCTTTTGGTTGAGCGCCACTCATCCCTCCTAAACCAGAGGTTAAAAATAATTTACCTGTTAAATCTTCCCCGTTTTTAGCAATTTTTCGACCGCCATTTAATACGGTAATGGTTGTTCCATGTACAATACCTTGAGGGCCAATATACATATAGCTTCCTGCTGTCATTTGCCCGTACTGAGTAACACCTAAAGCATTGAATTTCTCCCAGTCATCGGGTTTAGAATAATTGGGAATCATCATTCCATTCGTTACGACAACACGAGGTGCTTTTGCATGCGATGGGAATAATCCCATTGGATGTCCTGAATACATAACTAAGGTTTGTTCATCCGTCATCTCAGCTAAATATTGCAGGGTTAAGCGATATTGTGCCCAGTTTGAAAAGACAGCGCCATTCCCTCCGTAGGTGATTAATTCATGTGGATGTTGAGCTACGGCATGATCCAAATTATTTTGAATCATCAACATAATAGCTTTGGCTTGCACTGATTTGCCTGGGTATTCCTCTATGGGTCTTGCATATATGGTATAATCCGGTCTGAATCGGTACATATAAATGCGTCCATAGGTTTCTAATTCTTCTTTAAATTCTTGAATTAACTCAGAATGATGCTTGGCATCAAAATAACGTAAAGCATTTTTTAAGGCAAGTTTCTTTTCATCCGCTGTCAGTATTTCTTTGCGTTTAGGAGCATGATTAATTGTTGGATCATACTCTTTTTTTGCTGGTAGCTCATTGGGAATTCCTTGTAAAATTTGTTCCTTAAAGGTCATTTTATGCGTTTTTTGATTAATTATTTATGTGTTTTTTAAGTAAAAACCTAAAAACTATTAACTAGTTTTGTGACGTAGTGAAACGTTGGCTTTTAAACGGTTTTTTCCGTAGGTAAGTTACTAAAAACTCTTGTATTATTTGTTTTAATATTTATACAAAAAATCGTTGTTTTCTCAGTATTAATTGTGAAAAAATACGAATAAAAAGAATGTAGTATGTTGGATTTGTTTTCAAATGATCGGGTGCCTACTGTGAAGCTTGATCTTCCCTTTTCGAATGGAATTGAAGTATATATTCGAAGAGAGGATCTCTTGCATCCAGAAATTTCTGGAAATAAGTTTCGAAAACTAAAATACAATATCGAGGCTGCAAATGCATTAGGGTATAAGCAGATGCTAACTTTTGGGGGGGCTTATTCCAACCATATAGCTGCAACTGCTGCTGCTGGAAGAATATTCGGTATTCAAACCCTTGGTGTGATTCGAGGGGAGGAAATCGAAACAATATACCAGGCCAATCCAACGTTAAAAAAGGCAGAACAGGATGGTATGCGCTTTAAATTTGTAACCAGAACCGCCTATAGAGAAAAAGAATCAACGGTGTTTTTACAGGATTTAAAGCAGGAATTTGGTGATTTTTATCTTGTTCCTGAAGGCGGAACAAATGCAGAGGCAATTAGAGGTACAGAAGAAATTTTACAACCTGAAGATTCAATATATACTTATATTTGTTGTGCTGTAGGTACAGGTGGAACAATCTCAGGAATAATTAATCGTTCTTTTGAACATCAACAAGTGCTGGGGTTTCCTGCGCTAAAAGGAGATTTTTTATATGGTGAAATTCAAAAGTATACAACCAAAAAAAATTGGGATTTACAACTCGAGTATCACTTTGGAGGGTATGCAAAATACAATACGGATTTATTGTGTTTTATTCGTGATTTTGAGCGGAATACAGGAATTCTTTTAGACCCTATTTATACAGGTAAACTAGTTTTTGGTATCTTTGATTTAATTGAGCGCAATCAATTCAAAAAAAACAGTAAGATCCTTGTTATTCATACAGGTGGCTTACAGGGGTGGAATGAAAAAATAAAGTAAGAGCTATGAATAAGAAACTATTTTTAATGTTCTGTTTACTTACACTTGTTAGTTGTGGGGTAAAGAATAATTCTAAACTTACGGGTAAGAAAGTAAAGTCAAAAGAATTAGTAGCTAAAGAACAATACAGAGCACAACAAAAAAGGGCAGAGGAACAACGTCATAGCCAAGAAGAAGCACGAAAAGACAGACGAACAGCTGCAAAAAATAAGGAGGTATTAGAAGCTACTTCTCGCATTTCTGTTACTTCTGATCTTATTCAAGATTATATCTTGCAATATAAAGATATTGCTAAAAATAATATGTCTTCTTACGGAATTCCAGCGAGTATTACCTTAGCTCAAGGTGTATTAGAGTCTGGTTCGGGTCAAGGGACGTTAAGTCGAAATGCAAATAATCACTTTGGCATCAAGTGTCACAAAGAGTGGGATGGTCCCTCTGTGCGACATACAGATGATGCCCCCGATGAATGTTTTCGAAAATATGATGCCCCCGAAGAATCTTATAAAGATCATTCCCTTTTTCTAGTTTCGCGTAGTCGTTATAATGATTTATTTCAATTGGATAAAGATGACTATGAAGGATGGGCCCACGGATTAAAAAAAGCGGGCTATGCAACGGATCCCAAATATGCTACTAAATTAATCAGTTTAATTGAGCGCTATACTTTAGATCAATATGACCGTGAAGTATTGGGGTCGAGTACACCTAGAGTTAAAAAAGAAATTGATTCAAAAAAAATAGAAACGAAGGTTGAAACGAAATCAGAAACCAAAGCAATTGCTAAAACGCATGTCGTACAAAAAGGAGATACGCTCTATTCGATTTCAAAAAAATACAACACAACCGTAGCGCAATTGCAAAAAACAAATAAGCTTGATGGAACAGGTTTGTCAATTGGCCAACGTTTAAAATTATAAGAAATTATGCTATATCAAAGAAGTAGTCAGCTTTTTGCTGAAGCTGAAAAAGTTATTCCTGGAGGCGTAAATTCCCCAGTAAGAGCCTTTAAGTCTGTTGGAGGAACTCCGATTTTTGTCAAAGAAGCAAAAGGAGCTTATTTATATGATGTGGATGGCAACCGTTTAGTTGATTACATTAATTCTTGGGGACCAATGTTGTTGGGACATGCTTTTCCACCTGTTGTAGAAGCAGTAATAGAAAAGGCTAAAAAAGGAACTTCTTTTGGTATGCCTACGGAAATTGAAACGGAAATTGCTGAGTTAGCGGTTTCCATGGTGCCTAATATAGATAAAATTCGCTTTGTTAACTCTGGAACGGAGGCTTGCATGAGTGCTGTTCGCTTAGCGAGAGGCTATACCAATCGAGAAAAAATACTAAAATTTAAAGGATGTTATCATGGACATTCCGATTCTTTTTTGATTCAAGCAGGAAGTGGAGCCGTGACTTTTGGGTCACCTAACAGTCCAGGTGTAACCCAAGGGACAGCAAAAGATACTTTGTTAGCGACTTATAATGATTTAGCAAACGTCACTTCTATTCTTGAGGCGAATAAAGGAGAAGTAGCCGCTATTATTATTGAACCCGTGGCTGGAAATATGGGATGTATACCACCTAAAGCAGGATTTTTAGAAGGACTGCGTCAATTATGTGATATCCATGGCACCCTATTGATTTTTGATGAAGTAATGACGGGTTTCCGTTTGGCACGTGGTGGAGCTCAAGAATTATTCGGTGTAAAAGCAGATTTAGTTACTTTCGGAAAAGTAATTGGTGGAGGCTTACCTGTGGGAGCCTTTGCAGGTAGCGCTGAAATTATGGACTATTTAGCTCCTGTAGGACCTGTTTATCAAGCGGGTACTCTATCAGGTAATCCCTTGGCAATGGCTGCTGGATTAGCGATGTTGCAATCAATCAATAAGGATGAAGCAATTTTTAAGCGTTTAGAAGAAAAAACAGCGTATTTAGAAAAGGGAATTCGCCAGGTGTTAGAAGCCAAGCAAATACCTCATACTATTAATCGTGTGGGCTCAATGATTTCTGTGTTTTTTGATGAACGAGAAGTACTGGATTTTGAAACAGCAGGTTATGGAAATAATGAACGATTTAAAACGTTTTTTCATGGCTTATTGAGAGAAGGGGTTTATATTGCACCCTCTTCATACGAAACTTGGTTTATTACAGACGCTTTAACGTATGATGATTTAGATTTTACAATCCAAGCAATAGAAAAAGTTTTTGCTTAGACCTAGTTATATACAAATAAAAAAAATCTCTTTTACTGCAGTAAAAGAGATTTTTTTTATAATTCTAATTTCAATTGGTCCGGTAAAAGCTTAAATGATTTTCGGTGATATTTACATGCCCCATATTTGACAATAGCTTCTCTGTGTTCTTGAGTTGGGTAGCCTTTATTTTGCTTCCAATTATACATAGGGAATTCTTCGTGTATTTGATTCATGTAATCATCGCGATAGGTTTTGGCTAAAACTGAGGCAGCAGCTATGCTTAAATATTTAGTGTCTCCCTTTACAATACATTGATGGGGAATGTTGGGGATAGGTGTAAATTTATTCCCATCTACAAGTAAAAAATCAGGTAGTGGTGTAAGCTTATATACACTTTCGTGCATCGCTTTGATTGCTGCATGTAAAATATTCAATTCTTCAATAACCGCTTCATGAAGATGAGTTACGCCATAACTCAAGGCTTGGTCTTCAATGATTGTTCGCAAAGCATAGCGATTCTTAGCAGAAAGCTGTTTGGAGTCATTGAGGATCTCATTCGAAAAATCGGGGGGTAAAATTACCGCCGCCGCAGTAACTGGACCTGCAATACATCCTCTTCCGGCTTCATCTGTTCCGGCTTCATAAGGCAAGTCTGAAAAATGATGTAATAACATAAATAAAAATTGAATGTAAAGGTACTAGGTTTGGAAATAAGTTACACTTGTAAAACTAAAAATAGTTGAAATATCCGTGAAGGAAATCATAAGAATGTAAAATTTAACATGAAGTTGACGTTTTGTCATGTTTGTGTTGATATCGGTTTTTTAAGTTGATAGGTAGGTAGTTGTAGATAAATAAGCTACCAAATAATAATTTTTAGAGTGTTAAATGGTATGGGCTTTAAAGGAGTTTGTTAAGTTTTTGTGTGAAATGATAATGTTTATTGTTTAATTAATTAATGTTTTTTGTGTTTTATATTTTAATTTTTAATTAAATAAATGGATTTTATTCCTTTTTATTAGTATTTAGTTGATTTGCTTCTAGTTAATACTGGATTAAATTAACGAAGTTTTAGTTTAGTTTTTTATGTTTGTGAACTAACTAATTCAATTTAAATAATGAGATCAAAATTAAAATGGACGATAGTGCTATTTATGGCTCTATTTGTGCAATTTTCATTTGCTCAGGAAAAGACCTTAAAAGGGGTTGTAACTGAGGATGGATTCCCTTTACCAGGGGTTACAGTTGTAATTAAAGGTACAACAATGGGAACCCAAACCGATTTGGATGGAAATTATTCCATCAAAGTAAAACAAGGTGAGGTTATTGTGTTTTCGTTTATTGGTTTAAAAAACGTAGAACATAAAGTAGGTGCGGCAAATACATTTAACCTTACTATGAAAGCTGAAGACAGTGTTCTAGATGAGGTTGTAGTTGTGGCGTATGGTACAGCATCAAAAGAATCAGTAACAGGTTCAATTGCTGTCGTTAAATCAGAAGATATTCAAAAAAGACCAGCAACAAATGCTATTGGTGCTTTAGAAGGAGCTGCTGCCGGTGTTCAGGTAAACAATACTTCAGGACAACCTGGGGCTGAACCCGAAGTCCGTATTCGTGGATTTAGTTCATTAAGAGGTAAAGTAAATGGAGTTGATGCAAACTCACCACTATATGTAGTAGATGGTGTGCCTTATGGTGGGAGTATCTCTGATATTAATCCTGCAGATATCGAAAGTATGTCCGTATTAAAAGATGCTTCTTCAACGACATTGTATGGAAATAGAGCTTCAAATGGGGTGATTTTGATTACAACCAAAAAAGGAAATAAAGCTGGGGGTTCTTTTAATATAGATATGAAACAAGGTGTCTATACACGAGGAATGAAAGAATATGACCGTATTGGGGCTGATGATTTCATGAATACGATGTGGGCAGGATATAGAAATGGTGCTGTTACAGCTGGTAAATCCTTAGCGGATGCAAATGCAGATGCAAATGCAAATTTGGTTAATGACATTCTGGTAGCAAATATTTATAATTTACCATCGGATCAATTATTTGAAAATGGTAAATTGAAAAGTAATGCACAAATATTAGAAGGGTATAGAGGAGATTTAGATTGGTATAAACCAATTGAAAGAACAGGATATTACCAAGACATCAATATGAATGGTCGTATAGCTAATGAAAAAGGTGGAGCTTACTTTTCTGCAGGTTTCTTAAATAATGAAGCATATTTTAAAAATTCAGATTTCACCCGTTTTACAGGGCGTACGAATGCAGATTACCAAGTAAATGATTGGTTGAAAGTAGGTACAAACTTATCTGGATCACACCAAGTATCAAATGGTTTGACTGCATCTAGTGATGATTCAAATAGTTATGTAAATCCATTTATGTTTGCAAGAGGAATTGCTCCTATCTATTCAGTGCACATGCATGATGCTACAGGAGCCTATTTGTATGATGATTTAGGTAATTTAATGTATGATGATGGAACTCGATCTAGGGGGCAATACGTTGGACGTAATGTAGTTTGGGAAAATGATTTAAATAGTCGTGAAACAATACGCAATACTTTTAGTGGACAGGTATTTGCAGATATTAAGTTTTTAAATGATTTTACTTTTACGATTCGTGGTGATTTAAATACGCGTAATACAGAAGAGCGTCATTACGAAAATGGAATAATCGGTGATGGAGCAGGTACAAATGGACGTGCAAGAAGAACAACATATCGTTATAAAACCTATACAGCGCAACAGTTGTTAAACTGGAACAGAGATTTTGGGCTACACAATGTGCAAGCTTTAGTAGGACATGAGAGCTACAGTACAGAATATACGTATTTGTATGCTATCAAATCCAATCAAACCTTTCCAGGAATGGGGGATTTAATTAATTTTAATGATATCACAAATCTTTACGATTATACTAATATTTATAGAACAGAAGGGTATTTGTCACGTCTTAAATATAATTATGCAAATAAGTATTTTGTGGAAGGATCTTTTAGGAGAGATGGTTCTTCAAAATTTCATAAAGACAACCGATGGGGGAATTTCTGGTCAGTTGGTGGTAGTTGGGTAGTTAGTAATGAAAACTTCTTTAGATCATCAGTTATTGATCATTTGAAGTTGAGAGCTTCTTATGGTGAAGTAGGTAATGATATGGGGGCAACATTCTATGCATACCAAGATTTATACACGATTGCTAAATATGGTGGAGCTACTGCTTTATATAAATCACAAAATGGAAATAAGGATTTAAAATGGGAAACTTCTTCTTCTTTTGACATAGCACTGGATACAAGATTGTTTAATCGCTTAAATGTATCAGTGGAGTATTTTGATAAACGCTCTCAAAATCTATTGACTGATTTAACACAGCCTTTGTCTAACGGTTCTCTAGATCCAACTAAAGGGGCTTCAACAATCATTTCTAATATTGGAAGTATTTCAAATAAAGGGATAGAGGTTGCTTTTGATGTTGATGTGGTTAAAAAAGGAGATTGGAGATGGAATGTCGGAGCAAATGCAACTTGGTTAAAAAACAAAGTAGAGAAATTAGCGGAACAAAATAGAAAAGACGGTATTCAACTTAATAGTTATCACAAAATAGTAGAAGGAAAAAGTGTAAGTGAATTCTATTTAGCCCAATATGTTGGTGTTGATCAAATGACAGGTAATGCCTTGTTTGAGTTTGATGAAGATAAATTTGTAGTGAATAAAGCGAAAGGTGATACCAGACAGGAAATAGATGGTAAGTATGTTACTAATATTAACGGGACAAATTATACAACTTCAGCAACGTATGCGAGAAAAGATTTTTCAGGAAGTGCAGTTCCAAAAATGACGGGAAGTTTTAATACTTCATTATCGTATAAGAATTTTTCATTATCAGCCTTGTTTACTTATAGTATTGGAGGAAAAGTATATGACAATTCATACCAAGATTTGATGGGTGTAAGTGCAAATCCAACCGCAATCCATAGTGATATTTTAGATTCTTGGGATGGTATTCCAGAAGGAATGACTGAAAATTCTATATATCGAATTGATCCGAATGGTACTCCTGTTGTTGATTTTAATCGCAATACAGATACGAGAGGAAATCTTTCTACTAGATGGTTGAAAGATGCTTCTTATTTAGTAGTTAAAAATATCAGTCTTAGCTATGAAATGCCAAAGGAAACAATGGAGAAAATAGGAGTTAATGGTATGCGTTTATCTTTAGGAGTAGAAAATTTAGCAACTTTTACAAAGAGAAAAGGTATGAATCCGCAGCAAACGTTTAATGGAGTGTTATACAATACTTATGTTACGCCACGTACCTTTACATTAGGTGTTAATGTAGCTTTTTAATTTGTAAAAATAGAAAATATGAAAATTAGAAATATAAAATATCTTACACTGGCAATTGTTTTGGCATTTGCGTCATGTAGTAAAGATTATTTGGATACGTATCCTACGGATGAAACGTCGCCAACAACGGTTTTTAAAACGACTGAGACAGTTGAAATGGCTGTGAATGGACTAGCTAAAATTATGGTTACTCAACATATTTCTCAAGGTTTTAATGGGGAGGGAACTATCAAAATGTATTATGGTGAATATCCAGGAAATAATTTTAGAGTAAATTTATCTGGTTGGTCTACGTTGATTAATAGTGGTCTTTTTACTGATGTTACTTCGGTTTATGATTATTATCCGTGGCATTATTACTATATGATTATTACAAATGCCAATCAGATTATCGATAATGTAGATGCGGCAGAAGGACCAACAACGAAGAAAAAACAATTAAAAGCTCAAGCATTAGGATATAGAGCATATAGTTATACGATGCTAGCCCAATTATATGGATACCGTTGGGATGATAGCTCAAACGGTTCTCAAAAATGTTTAATATTAAGACGATCTACAGCTGATCCAGTGAATATGCCGTTAGCTTCTTTAGCGGAAGTTTATCAGGCAATATACTCGGATTTAGATCAAGCTATTGTTTTAGCTGAAGAAAGCGGCTTATCTCGTAAACAATTCTTTGACATGAATCAAGACGTGTATCATGCGATATATGCAAGAGCCGCTTTGGCTAAAAAAGACTATGCTACTGCCGAAAAACAAGCAGTTTTAGCAAGAGCTAATTATCCGTTAATGAAAGAATCAGAATATAAAGCTGGTTTTTCAAATCCAACTTCGGAATGGATTTGGGGAAGTTATGGTGCATCGGACGAGCAATTATATTTCTATGCATATCATGCTTATATTGGGTATAATTCTTCTGCAAGTGCAGTGCGTTCTTATCCTAAGCGTATAAGTAAAGAACTATTTGATAAGATTCCTGATACAGATATGCGTAAAGGATTGTTTGTAGATCCTAAAAACTATGAAGGGGAGTATAGCTTAACAACTGGATTAGTATCTAAACCAGAAGAATCTCAAATGGAGAAAGATGTAAGAGCAAAATATCCAGATTTGCGTTCAGATGCTTTTGTAGCTGCTTATATGCAGTTTAAAATCAAAGCAAATGATATGCCAGGAGTTGGGAATATGAACCATTTCCGTTCTTCGGAAATGTATTTGATTGAAGCGGAAGCTCAATATTTTCAACAAAATTATAGTGGAACAAAAGCTACTTTAATCGAATTGAATAAAACTTCTGGACGCGATATCGCCTATGAAAATACAGCTGTGAGTAATGACGAACTTTTTGAACAAATTGTAAACTACCGTGGATTAGAATTATGGGGAGAAGGATTTGATTGGTTTGATATGAAACGTTGGAATTTAGACATCGATAGAAAAGAAGGTGGAAAAGGTGGGAATTATGTGAGTAGTCTAGCCGTTAAAATTCCTGCGAGTGCGGGCCACAAATGGACTTGGAGTACTCCAGCTCGTGAAGTAGATTACAAGTCTGAATTAAAATAAGAATATAATACTTTTAATTTGAGGTATTTATCAAAAAGACCGAGCGTAATCTCGGTCTTTTTCTTTGGGATTAGTTGTGTACAAGAAATATAAGTCACAGTACTTAAAATGCCTAAAAATTATCTTAAATGGGAGTTGTAGCTTATTTAAGTCCTGTACTTTTGAGGTATTAGTGAAAGTGTATTTAGAATATATTTATAAATGAAAAAAGTATTGTTTTTTTTTAGGAGGCCTACTATTGGGATCTACTATAGTTGTTTCATGTAGCTCTTCGGGCGATAATTCGCAAGAGAAGTGTAACCAAGAAGAGTTTAAAATAAATGTACCCCCTACAGTGGAATCAAATATTACTGCTATTCGACTAATATCAGCTACTACTTTGAGAGCTATTTTTTATGCACAATACGACGATATTAGTTTAGATATCTGAACAGTTAGTACGGATGGAAAATTAGATTTGTTAATTTAAGCAGGTGATTTTAAATATTTTAAGTTCAATGATGTGAAACTAGAGGATAAAATTACGATCGATAGTAAAGGTAATCTATATGTTATTGTATCAAATAAAAACCTACCCGATGTAAAGACCGTCTGGAAATTTGATACTACAACTAAAATTGTGCTACCTTATATAAAAGTGAACAATGCTGATTTGAAGTTTATCTCATATTGGGCGGCTCAAAATAAATTGGTGATTCAAGATGATTCGAAAATTTATACTTTGGGATTAAATGAGCAAAAAGATGAGTTAGTTTTTTTAATCGGTAGACCAAATAGCAGTTCTTCTCAGCTCAAAGATGGTGTTGATACAAATGCTTCTGCTGCATTAAATTTTCCAGTTTCTTATTTTGATGATGCTTTTTATATTTTAGAAAAAAACCGTTTTTTACGCAAAGTATCGTTGAGTAACAACGAAGCAAGTGTAAAGACAATTTCTATTTTTGAGACTGGAGCTTATGCGTATTTAACAATGCGTTCCAAGAATACCTTCTTTATTGATCGAAAAAAAACCTGAAGTAGGTTTGTCTGAAGGTGCATTGGATACCCAAGAAATTAAATCCTATTTCTATAGTGCCAGTGTTTTTTTCGGATATCCTATCTTATACAAAGGACAAATGGATAGAGAATTATTAGTGAGTACAGCGATGTATAGCATTTTAGGAGGAATGGCAAACGGAACGATGTTGTATACAATGAACAGTTATTTACCTGTTAATAATGCCATGTGGTCTGCGAGTAAGAAGTCTATTGTTTACATTGAAGATTTTAGCAATCAAATGAGTAAAACTAAGCAAATAAGACTTTAAGTTTCAAGATAGAACTAAGAAGTGACCCAAAGGGGGGATGATTAGCTAATCATCCCCCCTTTGGGTTTGTATAAATGCCTTACTATCAAGAGGATAAAATTTAGTTTAACAATTAACTTAGATTACTAACTAAAATAACAACCCGATTGTTTTTTTGGTTTAAAAAAGAGTATTGTACTTGCTTAATGTTTGATTTTTGGTAGTTATTAGGATAGATGTTTTAGTATGGAATAGTTAATGTTAAAAATGTACATAATGCTAAAAAAATATTAAAAAAAGGGTTAGTCTAATATTTGGAATCTTGGAGATACTGTTTTGTTTAATGGAATAAACTTATTTGAATTCCTTTAAATTAGCAAGAAAACTAAGAATTTGTTAGTTAATGTCTTTTATGAACCAATTTTTTATCGGGATTTAGTGAAAATGATTTAGGAGGTCTAAGAAAAAATGTTTAGATTTGTTTAACTAACTAATCAATTTTTTAAGAATGAGATCGAAGATTAAGTGGATTTATGCGTGCATAATGATCCTGCTTGTACAAGTGGGATTCGCACAAGAGAAAACACTTTCTGGGGTGGTATCAGAAGATGGTATGCCACTGCCAGGAGTAACGGTTGTGATTCAAGGAACCCAATTGGGGACACAAACCGATTTAAATGGAAAGTATTCCATAAATGCAAAAGCAGGACAAGTGCTTGTTTTTTCTTTTATTGGAATGAAAGATGTGAAACACACTGTAGGCAATGCCAATGTGTTTAATGCCTCTCTTCAAACAGAAGGGAGTGAATTGGAAGAGCTAATTGTATTGGCTTATGGTCAAGTGAAAACCAAAAATGAGGTAACAGGTAACGTGGTTGCTGTTAAAGGAGAAGTAATTGCTGGTACACCAGTTGTTTCTGCAGATCAGGCTTTACAAGGGCGTGTTGCAGGTTTACAAATGGCTACAACGTCAGGATCACCAGGAGCGGTACAAAATATCCGTATTCGTGGTCGTAACTCTGTTTCGGCAACTAATGAACCTTTATACGTGATTGATGGTATCCCTATTATCAATGCCAATTTATCGGATAGTGACGATGTAACGAGTTTATCTCCGTTAGCTGCAATTAATCCTGATGATATCGAATCGATGACGGTTTTGAAAGATGCGGGTGCAACTTCAGTATATGGAGCTCGTGGATCAAATGGGGTTATCTTGATTACTACCAAAAAAGGAAAACGTGGAGAACCAAGTTACAGTTTTAGATCATCAATGGGATTTCAAAATAAAGCCGTGAAAGGGCCTAGATTTTTATCCTCTCAAGAAAAAGGTGATTTATGGGTAGAAGCTTTATATAATTCTTTAGGGGGTGAACAAGCAGGTATTACAAAACAATGGGTAATTGATAACTATGAAACTGACGATGTAATGGGTGGGCCGGATTTATTTACGCATTGGAGAGAGAATGGAATGCTAAATCACGATTGGTCAGAGATGGTGAAAGTGAAAAATGCGCCCATGTCGAGTTTGAATTTATCTGTTAATGGAGGAGATGAAAAAGGAACTTACATGGCTTCTGTTGGACATGAAAAATCAGAAGGAGCCGTAATTGGAACAGATTTTAGAAGGGTAACAGGGTCATTCAACTTTACTCGTAATTTAAATGATAAAGTTGACATTAGAATTGGTGCTAATGTTTCCAATATTAAACAAAATGGTATCTTAGAAGGAGGGGCTTTCTTTAGTAATCCGAACTTATCAGCTATGTTTATGAATCCTTGGGCAAATCCATATAATGCAGATGGATCATATAATATTGATAATGGATTATTAGGGGGATTACCTAATATTTTGTACACAACAAAACAAAACTTGAATCAAAATGATTTTACAAGAGTTATTTCTAATAATGCAGTTGGATATAAAATTTTAGATAATCTGAGATTTGAATCGGCCATAGGTTTAGATTATACGTTAGCTAATTATCAAAGTTATCAAAATCCAGTACATGGTGATGGAAATTCTACAAAAGGAGCTACCTCTCAATCTGATCGTAAAGTGTTTAATTACGTATGGCAAAATTCATTGAGTTATAACTTTTATTTAGGAGAAAATCACCGTTTTGATGTAAAAGGGTTGATGGAATACCAAAAGAATAAGTTTAATAGACTATCGGGACTAGGAGAGGTTCTACCTCCAGGTTTAGAAACATTGGGAGGGGCAGCTGCTAACTATGTTGCAGAATCTGAGTATTATGATTGGATGCAGTTGAGTTATTTAGGTTTGTTAAATTATTCTTATGCAAATAAATATCTAGTGGATTTGACTATTAGACAAGAAGGGTCTTCTCGTTTTTCAAGTAGTAATCGTTGGGGAACTTTCTGGGCAGTAGGTGCTGCATGGAATATACACCAAGAGGATTTCTTGATGGATTCAAATGCTATTAGTACCTTGCGTTTAAGAGGATCGTATGGTTCTACGGGAAACTCGTCGATTAATCCAAATTTATATCAACATTTGTTGGGTAAAGCTTCTTATAATAATGAAGCGGGATTAATTAGTACACAAATTGGCGGTGAATTAGGATGGGAGAAACAAAGTAAATTGGATTTTGGATTGGAATTTGGATTTATCGATAATCGCATTACCGGTAGTTTCGCTTATTACCAAAGTAAAACCAAAGATTTATTGTATAGTTTACCCTTATCCATGACTTCAGGATTTTCTACAAAATGGATTAACCAAGGAAAATTAGAAAATAGTGGGGTAGAGGCGGAATTGAATGTGGAAATTATTCGTTCTAAAGATTTCAATTGGTCGATTGGAGCAAATATTGGAACAGTGCGTAATAGATTGACAGAAATGCCAACTGCCATTAAATCTTATACCGCTGATCAAGAAGGTAGATTAATTAATGAGTGGTATATGCCAACGTATGCAGGTGTTGATGCACAAACAGGTGCAGCACAATGGTACAAAGCAGATGGAACGGCAACTAACATATATGGAGAGGCAGAAAGACGTTTCCAAGGTGCTAGTGGATTGCCAAAAGTATCAGGAGGCTTTAATACGCATGTGGATTTCAAAGGATTTTATGTAGATGCGTTGTTTACATTTGCAACAGGGTATAAAGTATATGATGTATGGTCACAAATTACACATGAAACAAACGATACTTCTTTGTATGCATATAATGCAAATAGCGAATTATTAGATCGTTGGCAAAAACCAGGAGATATTACTAATGTTCCTATTTTAACTGCATCTCCGGAAAGAAATGTAAACAATAACTATACACAACCCTCTACAAGATTCTTATATGATGGGGATCACATTAGATTAAGACAAATTACCTTAGGATATAACTTGAGTAAACAAGCTGTAAAAGCAATTGGTGTAGATGGAATTAATTTATCTGTATCTGCTTTGAATCCTTTAACATGGGTGAAAGATGGACGATTGAAATACGATCCAGAAGTAGATGCTACAGGCTACATTGAATTAGCATCTCCTCCATTGAAATCAGTAGTATTTTCTCTTAACGTTAAATTTTAATTACGATGAAAAGAACACTTAAAAAAGGTTGGATTCTTGTTGCTATGGTAAGTATTTCTTTAGCATCATGTTCATTAGATCCAAAATTGACCGAAAATATAGATTATACTAAAAATCCGATTTCCACTACGGATGAATTAGATGCTAGTTTAGTTGGTACTTATTCCTTAATGACAAGTAATAAATATTACGGAAATAATGTAATTGCTTATTCGGAAGTTAGATCGGATAATGCATATTCAACGAATAGAACTAATCGTTTAGGAAGTATATCTTCTTTTAGTTTAACTACTAGTGCACGATATACAGCAGAAACTTGGGAACAGATTTATTTAGTTATTTCGGAGGCTAATCGCGCGATAGAAGCGAATGTAGTGGAAGATGAAACAGTGAAAAATCTAAAAGGACAAGCTTATGCAATTAGAGCATTAGCACATTATGATTTATTGCGTATTTATGGTCAACAATATTTTGATAATAAAGGGTTAGGTGCTATCGGAGTTCCATATATTACAAAATATGGGGCTATTGATGCTAAAGTTGTACGTGGTACAGTAGCGTCAAATAAGGAGAATATTTATACTGATTTGGACAAAGCTATTGCATTACTTACTGAATCAAATTCAAATAATAAAGTTAAAATATCTCTTGCAGCTGCATATGGATTGAAAGCTAGAATAGCTTTATTTTTTTCAAATTGGGATAGTGCTGATTTAGTTGTGGCAAAAGAAAATGCATTAATTGCTATGGAAAAAAGTGGATCCAATGTGATTGGACGTTTTGCATTTATTGGATCATATACGGCAGATGATGCACAATCAAATTCAATATTTGAATTAAAGCAGTCTGGAGTGGATAACCCAGGGACGGATTCACTATTTTATTTATATGCAGCACCAATATTAGGAGGCTATGGTGATATAGTCGTTAATTTTAAAGTTGAAGATTTATTCGGTTCTGATGCTCCACAAGATATTGTAGACGGTGAAGGAAACGTTACCGAAACTATCCCTTCGAATGATATCCGCGCAGATAGAGAAATGATTTATACTATTAGAGGGGATTTACGTAATAAAGGGAAATATCCAAAAATGGCTTCGAATCTAAAACTTATGAGATTCGAAGAGCTAGTATTAATTTTTATAGAAGCTGATTTCCGTATTAATAATGGAATTACAGCTGAATCATTGAAGTATTTTAATGCACTAAAGAAAAATCGCTTAACGACATTTACTAATTTAACAACTTATACACTAGATGATATTCGTATCGAGAGACAAAAAGAGTTGTTGTTTGAAGGGTTTGGTTTTGAAGATTTAATGCGTTTTCATTTACCTGTAGTAAATAGATATGGAACATTTAATTATGGTGATGATTTATTAGCCTTTCCAATTCCACAAACAGAAATCAATGCAAGTGGTATTCAACAAAATGAAGGATATTAATAAAGTAACCTTATAATAGTTTAAAGGAGTGTGTTTTTTAATACACTCCTTTTTTTATTCCTTTAAATGATGTCCTAATCTTCATTATAATAAAAATAAATTTACCTTTGCTTAAATTTAGATTTTATGCGAAAGTGTCTTTACTTGGTTTTCTGTTTTTTGAGCTTCTCTTTAGTGGCTCATGCTCAGTTTCAACCAGCGAGATTAGATCGAGGTAATACATCAAATTTTGGTGATCCAAATGATCCAAATAATACATTTGGCAACCAGAACAACCAAAACCCTGAAACGGGAAATAAAGAGAAAAGAAGTTTACGCGAAAAAGTAAAGAAAGATTCTATAGCGCCAATCAAGGATTATAAAATAATTACGATTCTTCGTGATACGGTCGCTGTGGATACTTCCTTAACCTTAAAGAATTACTACAAGTTTAATTACTTGCGCAAAGACAATTTTGGTCTACTGCCTTTTGCCAATGAAGGGCAGACGTATTCAACTTTAAAATACAACCTAACAGCAAATCAGGTGCTGCCTGATTTTGGTTTTGAAGCCAAGCAGTTTAATTATCTGAGAGCAGAAGACATAACCTATCATTCGAGTCCTACCCCACGTACGGAGTTGTATTATAAAACCGTGATGAAACAAGGACAAAGTTTGGATGCCTTTATTACCTTAAATACAAGTGAGCACCTCAATTTGTTTATTGCTTATAAAGGAATGCGTTCTTTAGGGAAATATATGAGTCAGTTGTCCTCTTCCGGGAACTTCCGCCTAGGCGGAAGTTATTATTCACCCAATAAGCGTTATGTGTTATTTACCCACTTTGTCGCTCAGGATATCTTGAACCAAGAAAACGGGGGAATTGTTGATTTAGATTTATTTGAATCAAGTGAAAAACCCTATAATAAGAGAGAGCGTTTAGACGTTTATTTTAGAGATGCAGAAACCTTACTCAAAGGCAAACGCTTGTTTTTGCATCACGAATACCAATTGAACAGTTCTTTGACCAATGGAATCCTATTGACCCATGAATTTACGTATGAAGATAAGTTTTTTGAGTATACCCAAAAAGATCTGAATAATACCTATACAAAGAAGGATCGATTTGGCTCCTCTTTTCAAACGTCAATTGACAATAAAACAAAGTACTATACGTTGTCTAATAAAGTAGGTGCTGCTTTCCAATCGGGTGTACTAGGTCGAATCGAAGTGTATGCGGATTTTTATAAGTACAACTACCAATACAACAGTATAGCTAACATTAATAATGCCGTTATTCCCAATGTATTAGAAAAGAATATCACGTTAATTGGTGGGAAATATACCTATAAAAAAGAAAATTGGAAGGCTTTCCTGTTGGTGTATAACTCCTTAGGAAACGATAATACAAGTAATATTCAAGCTAATTTAGATTATTCACTAGCAGAAAATATAGGATTACAAGCGGGATACCAAAAGTTGAGCCGCATGGGGAATCTAAACTATTATTTGTATCAAAGTGATTACCTGCATTACAATTGGAATAATAGTTTCAATAATGAAAAAATTAATCAGTTTGATGCTAAGCTGACAACGCCTTGGGTTACATTAGAAGGAAGTTATCAGGTGATCAAAGATAAATTGTACTTTTCAAATGATAATCCTGAGTATAACGAATTTGGTATAGCAAAGCAATTGTTAGTCACCCCTAAACAATATGGGAACACTATTAATTATTTATCCCTACAAGCTTCTAAAGATATTCAATTTGGAAGATTTGGTTTGGATAATACCATCCTCTATCAAGAGGTAGATCAGGCTGATGCAATCGTGAATGTACCAAAACTGTTAACGCGTAATACCTTTTACTATAAAGGAGCACTATTTGACAAGGCCTTAAAATTTCAAACCGGTATAACCTTTACGTACTTTAGTAAGTTTTATGGCAATGATTACAATCCCGTAATTGGCGATTTCTATGTGCAAGATAAAGTGAAAATAGGGGACTATCCCGTCTTTGATTTCTTTATTGATATGAAAGTGCGTACCGCTCGAATTTATTTTGTGTTGGAGCACTTTAATAGCAGTATGTCGGGGTATAAATATTATTCGGCACCTAATTATCCCTATAAGGACTTTGCGTTTCGATTTGGTTTAGTCTGGAATTTCTTCAGTTAAAAATACATAAGGTTGGCGATTAGCCAACCTTTTTTTATGGGTATAACCTTTTTTTTGGTTAGATTTTTGTTGTTGTATAAGCGATGAATTACTAAAATCAGGATTATGAAAGAAGCTTTCGTACAATATGTCTGGGATAAACAATTGTTTGTCACGCGGTCGTTCCGAACAGAACAGAACCACGCGATTGAAGTAATTCATCCCGGTCAATGGTCTACGTTAGCTGGGCCTGATTTTTTTAATGCTAAACTGCGGATTGACGGGCAGGTTTGGGCAGGTAATGTAGAAGTTCACCTTTGTTCTTCGGATTGGTATCGACACAACCATGAAAAGGATCCTCGATATGATAATGTAATTTTACATGTAGTTTGGGAGTATGATACCCCTGTTTTTAATTCGAAAGGAGCTGAGATTCCTACCTTGGTTGTTGCTAAATATATACAAGCTGAAATTGTTTCTCGATGTGAACAACTTTTTGTGCCTAAAGCGACTATTAATTGTCAAACCTTACTCAAAGATGCAGTGTCTCCAATTGTATGGCAGAAATGGAAAGAAACACTTTATATTGAAAGGCTAGAAAACAAAACAAAAGCGATTGAAAAGCTTTTAACGGAGACCGCTTATAATTGGAACCAAGTTTTGTTCTGTTTCATTGCAAAGAGCTTCGGATTAAATACCAATGGCGATTCCTTTTTTGAACTTGCAAAAGCGCTACCCCTGAAAATTGTCTTGAAAGAAGGAGGTGAATTAATCAATATAGAAGCCTTGCTATTTGGTATGGCAGGTTTTTTGAAAGGTGAGGAACAAGAAATAGTAGATACGTATTATTGGAATCTTGTGAAACGATGGACTTTCTATCGGCATAAATACCAGTTGCAAGAACGGAATAACGGTGAAATACACTTTTTTAAACTTCGCCCTACTAATTTTCCAACCATCCGTCTGGCTCAGCTTGCCTCCTGGTTATATCATCAGAAATATCGCTTCAATGAAGTATTGGATGCACGAGATTTATCAACTTTAGCAAATCTACTTCATGCAGAGGTCAGTGTCTATTGGGAAAAGCATTATACTTTTAAGAAAGAGAGCAAACGCACCTCAAAAAAACTAACGCCTTCTTTTCAAGAATTATTGATTTTAAATACCATTATTCCGATGCAATATGCCTGGGCAAGTCACAAGGGCAATCTAGAGGAAGCGGAAAGTAGTATGGAGATGAGTATGCAGCTAAAGGCAGAATCCAATCATATTATCACCTTATTTAAGCAGGAAGGAGTGAAAATAGAGCATGCCTTTGATAGTCAAGCCATCCTACAATTAAAAAAACAGTATTGTACAGCTAATAAATGCTTGTCTTGTGCGATAGGTAAAGCAATTTTAAATAAAAAGGATTAACTTTGTATTACTACTAAGAAGCAAGAAGATGATAAATAATTTGCGTTATTTTTTGGAGAAACACGGTTTTAAGGTTTCTACCCGTCTGGGTGACCGTTTGGGCATTCGCGTGACGAATATTCGCCTCTTTTTTATCTACTTGTCTTTTTTTACTTTAGGATTAGCCTTCGCTCTTTATTTGACTTTAGCCTTTATTGTGCGATTAAAAGATTTAGTTTATACAAAAAGAAGCTCTGTTTTTGATTTGTAGTAACTAAAGAATAAATACACTAAAGTTTAGTAAGTAATACACAACACTCGATTGTGTATGAAATGGAATAAATACTTGTATCATTGGTATTACTATACCCAATCTCAAAAAAGAGGGTTTATAGTATTCTTAGGAGGAGTCATCCTTCTAGAAGGGATTTTGTGTTTACTGGCTTATCAACAGCCTAAATCAGCTGTAGAATACAAAATACAAGCCCAAGAACAACAGCGAATTCAAATTCAAATGGATAGTTTACGCCTTTTAACGAGGAATAAAAAAGACACTATTTATCCTTTTAATCCTAATTTTATCACTGATTTTAAAGGGTATATCCTCGAGATGACCCCAGTAGAAATTGATCGGTTACTCGCTTTTAGAGCTACCAATCAATATGTGAATTCGGTGCGTGATTTTCAGCGTGTCACCCAGGTGTCAGACTTATGGCTGGCTAAGTATAGCTCTTATTTTGTATTTGCTACCCCTAAAAACGTTAAACAGAGGAGGGGAGATACTGGATTTGCATATCCCAAACAGCAGACGAAAGAAATACGTGAAATAATTGTTCAAGATATTAATAAAACTACGGAAGAAACATTGCAAGCGATTCGTGGTATAGGACCAGTTTTATCTCGACGTATCATTGAAGATCGAAATAAATGGGGAGGATATGTTCACATGGATCAACTCAAGTTTGTGTATGGTTTGTCTGAACAAGTAGTCAATCTTCTCTTTCAACAGTATGCAATTTTGAGCCATCCGGCATTTGAGCAATTGGATATAAACGAAGTAGGCATTAATGATTTGAAAAATATACCATATTTGAACTATTATCTCGCAAAAGAGATTGTTAAATATAGAAGTTTGCACGGGGATTTTGTTAATAAAGAACAATTACGAGAAATAGAAAATTTTCCTCTTGACAAGATGCACATAATTAGTTTATATTTGAAACTTTAGGAATTAAATTAAACAACCATGAATTTTGAATACAATGAAACTCAAGCAATGATTGCTGAGTCTATTAGAGATTTTGCAGAACAAAATATTCGTCCATACATAATGGAATGGGATGAAGCACAAATTTTTCCAGTTGATTTATTTAAAAAATTAGGAGAAATGGGGTATATGGGAGTACTTGTTCCAGAAGAATATGGTGGATCAGGACTTAACTATCACGAATATATTACAATTGTTGAAGAAATTTCAAAAGTAGATTCGTCAATTGGATTGTCAGTTGCAGCTCATAATTCATTATGTACCAATCATATATTGACATTTGGTAATGAAGAGCAAAAGAAAAAATGGTTGCCAAAATTAGCTACAGCAGAGTGGATTGGTGCTTGGGGATTAACAGAGCACAATACAGGTTCTGATGCTGGAGGAATGAACACTACGGCTGTAAAGGATGGGGATCATTGGGTGTTAAATGGAGCTAAAAACTTTATTACACATGCAATCTCTGGAAATGTAGCAGTTGTAATTGTACGTACTGGAGAAAAAGGAGATTCACGTGGAATGACTGCTTTTGTTATTGAAAAAGGAACAGCAGGATTTTCAAGTGGTAAAAAAGAAAATAAATTGGGGATGCGTGCCTCAGAAACAGCAGAATTGATTTTTGATAATTGTCGTGTGCCAGATGCAAATCGTTTAGGAGAAGTTGGAGAAGGATTTATCCAAGCAATGAAAATTTTGGATGGTGGACGTATCTCTATTGGAGCTTTATCATTGGGTATTGCAAAAGGAGCTTATGAAGCTGCTTTGAAATATTCAAAAGAAAGAGTGCAGTTTGGAAAACCAATTAGTGAGTTCCAAGCAATTGGATTTAAGTTAGCGGATATGGCTACAGAAATTGAAGCTTCAGAATTGTTATTACACAAAGCAGCTTTCTTGAAAAACAACCATAAACCAATGACTAAAATAGGGGCAATGGCAAAAATGTATGCTTCTGAAGTATGTGTTAAGGTTGCTACTGATGCGATTCAAATTCACGGTGGATATGGGTATACGAAAGATTATCCAGTAGAGAAATTTTTCCGTGACTCTAAATTGTGTACGATTGGAGAAGGAACAACAGAAATTCAAAAACTAGTTATTTCTAGACATATAGTGAAAGAATAATAGGTATTATAAATAAAAAAAAACCAACCGTATGGTTGGTTTTTTTTATTTATGTAGCCTGCTGTTTCTCCTGTTTATCTGATCAAGTGCAAAAGTGAGAGATTAGACTAAGAAGCAAGTTAAGCTGTAAAAAAGATTCTTGGAGGTCTCTTTATACAAGAGTATTGATCCGTGTATTCGAAGGATTGATCTCGAAATTTTGGTTTTTCTGCATCATAACCTACCGCTTACTTTCCTTCACTATATTTTGTGACCATCAAACTTAAGGCTCCGTCACCTGTGATATTACAAGCAGTGCCAAAGCTATCTTGTAAGGCAAATATAGTTAAGGTTAAAGCAATTCCTGCATCATCAAAACCAAGTACAGAAGCGATAATTCCCAAGGACGCCATAACGGTGCCTCCAGGTACTCCAGGAGCGCCAATGGCAAATATTCCCAATAGTAAAACAAACAAAAACATTGTACCTACCGTCGGAATTGTGCCGTACAGTACTTGGGAGACAGTCATGACAAAGAATACTTCTGTCAATACAGAGCCGCAGAGGTGTATGTTGGAAAAAAAGGGAATCGTAAAGTTGGTGATTTCGGGTTTGAGGATTTTGCTTTTGTGTGCCGAATTTAGGGCTACTCCTAAGGTGGCTGCTGATGACATGGTTCCAACTGCTGTTAAATAGGCGGGGCCGTAATGTTTTAAAACTTCCCAGGGATTTTTTTTGGCATAAATACCTGCTAGGGTATACAATACCCCTAGCCAAACAAAGTGAGCTGTAATTGCAATTAGAATCACTTTGAGGAAAACTGGAAATTGGGATTGAATGGATCCTTCGTAGCTTAATAGTGCAAAATTAGCCAATATATAAAAGGGTAATATTGGTACTAAGACTCTATTTACTAACAAGAGTACAATGTCTTTAAAAGAATCAAAAGCACGCGCTAAAGGCTTGGCGTCTGTCCATAGGATACCAATGCCAATCATTAAAGCAAGTGTAAGTGCAGTCATTACCCCAAATACTGGTGGAATATCTAATTTAAAAAGCATTTCTGGAAGCGCTGTTAGGGTATCTACCTTGTTTTCTATTTTTAATTTTGGAATGATGTTGAATCCTAAGATGCTGCTAAAGAATCCTGCGCCTATACTGGATATATAAGCAATGGCAACTGAAAAACCAATGATTTTCATTGAATCTCGATGAAGTTTGGTAATAGATGATACAACAAATCCCAATATAATTAATGGAACCAAAAAGAGGATTAATTGCCCCAGCAGGTGTCGCATCGATAGCATGAGTTGTAAAAAGGGAGCATTTAAGTAGCTGCCAATACTAAGGCCTATACCTACACCAAGTAATAATCGAACCATTGTTTTGTTTAGTAATTTTCGCATAGTCTATTTCAATATTGCAATTTTAGAAAGATTGTGATTTGAAAGTAAAATTAGGAAATAGGACTTGTTTTTCTTAGAGTGGAATTGTAAAATACCATATAGATGGTAGACCGTAATATGCTAGACCTTAAATCAGTCTTGGTTTAGCTTGTTTTTGAAAGGAACTAAAATAAAAAAATAATTTTATGTTGTGTTATATAAAAAAATATTTACTTTTGCATCACCAAATGAGAGGAGGTGTATGAAAACATGTTGATCATTCCAATTAAAGACGGAGAAAATATTGATAGAGCACTAAAGCGCTACAAAAGAAAATTTGACAGAACTGGGACATTGCGTCAGTTAAGATCTCGTCAGGCTTTCCACAAACCCTCTGTTGTAAAACGAGGTAAAATGCAAAAAGCTGCATATATCCAACACTTAAGAGATTCAGTAGAAATCTAGACTTAAACGATGGATTAAATTATAAAGCCGTTGTAATAAAGTAGTATCTTTGTTACAACGGTTTTTTTATGGAAAAAAATTTAGAAAAATTTCTGGAATACCTGGAGAAAGAGAAAAATTATTCTTCGCATACAATAGTGGCGTATCAAAATGATATTGCTGCTTTTTTATTGCAGGTAGAAGATCAGGAAAAAAACTATCTGACACTCAAATATGAAATAGTTCGCCAGTGGATTGTTGTTTTGATGGAGTCGGGAGTTAGCAAACGGTCAATCAATCGGAAAATGAGCGCGCTGAAAGCCTTCTATAAATTTTTGATGAAAGTGGGAGAAGTAGAGGTGAGTCCATTACAACAACATAAAACATTAAAAGTAGAAAAGAAATTGCAATTGCCTTTTTCAGTTGCGGAAGTAGATGCGGTGCGTACTTTATTGGAGGGCATGGAAGGGTTTGACGCTTTAAAGGATTTGGTACTTGTTGAAATGCTGTACTGTTTAGGATTGCGTAGAAGTGAATTATGTGGTATACAAGTAGCAGATGTTGATTTCTATACTCAGATGATCCGCATAACTGGAAAGGGAAATAAGGTTCGCTATGTGCCTATCATTGAGAGCCTGGCTGTACTTTTAAAGCGGTACCTCTCAGAAAGAGAGAAGGTTTTAACAGATGCTCGGAAAATTAACTATTTTTTAATAGATGGTAGAGGTGCTAAAGTTGATGAAATATTTGTTTATCGAGTGATTAATTTATATTTTAGTAAGACAACAACAAAGGAGAAAAATAGCCCGCATATGTTGAGGCATGCTTTTGCTACCCACCTCTTAGAAAATGGGGCAGATATCAATTCAATTAAAGAACTGATGGGGCATCAAAGCTTGGCATCAACGGAGGTTTATGCACATGTAAACCTAAAAGAGCTCAAAGAGGTCTATATGAAGACACATCCTAGGTTGAGGAAAAAAGAATAGAAAACCTTAAAAACAGAAAGTTATGAAAGTAAACATTCAAGCAGTTAATTTTAATGTGGATCGTAAATTAGTTGATTTCATCAACGAAAGAATGCTAAAAATAGGTAAGTTTTACGATAAAGTGATTTCTGTAGATGTATTTTTGAAAGTAGAAAATACCAACGAGAAAGAAAATAAAACAGTTGAGGTTAAACTATTAGTTCCAGGTGACGATATCATTGCAAAAAAAACATGTAAATCATTTGAAGAAGGAATTGATTTAGGTGCTGATGCTATCGAGCGTATGATTGTGAAGTACAAAGAGAAAATGAATGCACATTAATACAAAAAAAATAGTAAATTGTTTTTTTTAATCAATAAAATACATACATTTGCAGTCCGTTAGAAATAGCGGACTTTTTCTATTGAGTAAAATGCCGGTGTAGCTCAGCTGGCTAGAGCAGCTGATTTGTAATCAGCAGGTCGTGGGTTCGAGTCCCTCTATCGGCTCAAAGAAAAGGATATCAAACAACAGTTTGAGGGGAGATACTCAAGCGGCCAACGAGGACGGACTGTAAATCCGTTGGGTAACCTTCGCAGGTTCGAATCCTGCTCTCCCCACAAAAAAATATAGAAATACATAAGCCGGTGTAGCTCAGGGGTAGAGTGCTTCCTTGGTAAGGAAGAGGTCACGGGTTCAAATCCCGTCATTGGCTCAGGTTTTTTTATTATATTTGAACACTAATTATATAACTAAGATTAAATTATTAGATCATGGCAAAGGAAATTTTTGATCGTTCGAAACCGCACTTAAATATCGGTACTATCGGACACGTTGACCACGGTAAAACTACTACTACTGCAGCTATCACTAAAGTTTTAGCTGACGCAGGATTCTCAGAAGCTCGTTCATTTGATTCAATTGATAATGCTCCAGAAGAAAAAGAGCGTGGTATTACAATTAATACTTCTCACGTAGAGTACCAAACTAAAAACCGTCACTATGCACACGTTGACTGTCCAGGTCACGCGGATTACGTGAAAAATATGGTTACTGGTGCTGCTCAGATGGATGGTGCTATCTTGGTAGTTGCTGCTACTGATGGACCAATGCCACAAACTCGTGAGCACATCTTATTAGGACGCCAAGTAGGTATTCCTAGAATGGTTGTTTTCTTAAACAAAGTTGACTTAGTAGACGATTCTGAATTGTTAGAGCTTGTTGAAATGGAAGTTAGAGATTTATTATCTTTCTACCAATATGACGGTGATAATGGACCAGTAGTTCAAGGTTCTGCTTTAGGAGCTTTAAACGGAGAACAAAAATGGGTTGATGCATTATTACAATTAATGGATGAAGTTGATCAATGGATCGAAGAGCCAGTACGTGACAATGCAAAACCATTCTTAATGCCAGTTGAAGACGTATTTACAATTACAGGTCGTGGAACTGTTGCTACAGGACGTATCGAAACTGGAGTTGCTAATACAGGTGATTCAGTTGAAATCATTGGTATGGGAGCTGACAAATTAACTTCTACTGTAACAGGAGTTGAGATGTTCCGTAAAATCTTAGACCGTGGTGAAGCTGGAGATAACGTAGGTTTATTATTGAGAGGTATTGACAAAGCTGATATCCGTCGTGGTATGGTTATTTGTAAGCCAGGTTCAGTAAAACCACACGCTAAATTCAAAGCTGAGGTTTATATCTTGAAAAAAGAAGAAGGTGGACGTCACACTCCATTCCATAACAACTACCGTCCTCAATTCTACGTTCGTACAACTGACGTAACTGGAACAATCATGTTACCAGAAGGAACTGAGATGGTTATGCCTGGAGATAACTTAACAATCAATGTTGAATTGTTAAGCCCTATCGCTTTATCAGTAGGTTTACGTTTCGCTATCCGTGAAGGTGGTAGAACAGTAGGTGCTGGTCAGGTAACTGAAATTTTAGACTAATTATTTAGTATAAATAAATTTTTAAAGTCAGCGGGATAACCGCTGGCTTTTATAACAAACGGGTGTAGTTCAAGGGTAGAATAGCGGTCTCCAAAACCGTTGATGGGGGTTCGAATCCCTCCACCCGTGCAAAAATAATATAAACATGGCAAAGGTATTTAATTACATATCAGAAGCTTTTATAGAACTTAAATCGAATGTAACTTGGTCTCCTTGGGCTGAAGTGCAAAAATACACAATCGTTATTGCAATTTTTGCAATCGTGTTAGCACTTGCTACTTGGGGAGTAGACAGTTTGTTTAGTGATTTGTTAGGAAAGTTTTATAGTTGGATAAGATCATAAGGAGAAAAATATTATGGCTGATACAAATGTCAAAAAATGGTATGTGGTTCGTGCGGTAAGTGGACAAGAGAATAAGGTTAAGAATTATATCGAAACCGATATTGCTCGTTTAGGTTTGTCAGATTATCTTTCGCAAGTTTTAGTACCAACTGAAAAAGTGGTTTCTGAAGATAAGAATGGTAAGAAGAAAACAACAGAACGTGTCTATTTTCCAGGCTATGTGATGATTGAGGCTAACTTGACAGGAGAGGTTCCGCATGCTATAAAATCCATAACTGGAGTTATTGGATTTCTTGGAGAAACAAGAGGAGGAAATCCGGTTCCTTTAAGAGAATCTGAAGTGAATCGCATGTTAGGAAAAGTCGATGAATTAGCAGTGAAAGTTGATTCAGGTATGATCCCTTATACAGTTGGAGAATCAGTTAAAGTGACTGAAGGTCCATTTAAAGGTTTCGATGCTACCATCGAAAACATTAATGAAGATAAGCGTAAGCTAGAGGTAATGGTGAAGATTTTTGGAAGAAAGACACCTTTGGAATTAAGCTTTACACAAGTAGAAAAAATATAATGTTACATAGACGCATCTTTGCTTCCAAGAGAGATGTGCTAAATTTTTTTAGAAATGGCAAAAGAAATTAGTAAAGTAGTTAAACTACAAGTTAAGGGAGGTGCTGCGAATCCTTCGCCACCGGTTGGACCTGCTTTGGGGGCTGCTGGAGTTAACATCATGGAGTTCTGTAAGCAATTTAATGCTAGAACACAAGATAAACCCGGTAAAATTTTACCAGTACAAATTACTGTGTATAAAGACAAATCATTCGAATTTGTTGTTAAAACGCCACCTGCTGCTGTTCAATTATTAGAGGCTGCAAAAGTGAAATCTGGATCTGGTGAGCCTAATAGAAAGAAAGTTGCTAACGTAACTTGGGAACAAGTTCGTGCTATCGCAGAAGACAAAATGCCTGATTTAAACGCATTCACGATTGAATCGGCAATGTCAATGATCGCGGGTACTGCAAGATCTATGGGTATAACAGTAACAGGAACAGCTCCTTTTTAATTGTAAAAGAAAAAAGAAATGGCAAAATTAACAAAAAAGCAAAAGGAAGCTGCTGCTAAAATTGAAAAAGGAAGATTCTATTCTTTAAAAGAAGGATCTGCTTTAATTAAAGAAGTTGCTTCTGCAAAATTTGACGAATCTGTTGATATTGCAGTGCGTTTGGGTGTAGATCCACGTAAAGCAAATCAAATGGTACGTGGGGTAGTTACTTTACCACATGGTACAGGTAAAGATGTTAGAGTATTAGCATTAGTTACTCCAGATAAAGAAGCTGAAGCTACTGCAGCTGGGGCTGACTATGTTGGACTAGATGAGTACCTACAAAAAATCAAAGACGGTTGGACAGATGTTGATGTTATCATCACGATGCCTGCTGTTATGGGTAAATTAGGGCCATTAGGACGTATTTTAGGTCCTAGAGGATTAATGCCTAACCCTAAAACTGGTACTGTAACTATGGATGTTGCGAAAGCAGTTCAAGAAGTTAAGGCTGGTAAAATCGATTTTAAAGTTGATAAAACAGGAATCGTTCACGCAGGAATTGGAAAAGCATCTTTTACTGCTGATATGATTCAAGAGAACGCAGCTGAATTGATTCAAACATTAATCAAATTAAAACCAACAGCAGCTAAAGGTATGTATGTTAAGTCTATTCATATATCTAGTACTATGAGCCCTGCTATTGCTTTAGATCCAAAAGCAGTTTAATTGGTAGAAAAAATTTTTACGTATGACTAGAGAACAAAAAGCAGTAGCGATAGAGGACATTAAAGGAAAATTAGTTGATGCTAATATCTTTTATATTGCTGATATTTCAGGATTAAATGCAGAGGTTACTACTAACTTAAGAAGAGCTTGTAACAAAGCTGGAATTACAGTTGAAGTAGTTAAGAATACGTTGCTTGCTAAAGCAATGGAAACTTCTGAGAGAAACTATGAGGATTTAGCTTCAGTTTTAAAAGGAAACAGCGCTATCTTTATTTCGGACGTTGCAAACGGACCGGCTAAAATTATCAAAGATTTTAGAAAGAAAAGCAATAAACCTTTATTAAAAGGAGCTTATATTAACGAAGAAGTTTATATTGGGGATGACCAATTAGATAAGTTAGTAGCAATTAAATCTAAAGAGGAAGTTATTGGAGAAATCATTGGATTACTACAATCACCAGCTCAAAGAGTTATCTCAGCTCTACAAAATCAATTCAAAGACGAAGAATAAGAAAATTCTTGTGTTTGAATGTTCCATAAACGAACGCACATTAATAAATTATATTTTTACAAATCATTTAAAAGATAGAAAAAAATGGCAGATTTGAAACAATTCGCAGAACAATTGGTTAACTTAACAGTTAAAGAAGTTAACGAATTAGCAACGATATTAAAAGATGAATACGGAATTGAGCCTGCAGCTGCTGCTGTAGTTGTAGCTGGTGGTGGAGACGCTGCTGCTGCTGAAGAGCAAACTGAATTCACAGTTGTATTAAAAGAAGCTGGTGCTTCTAAATTAGCAGTAGTTAAAGCTGTTAAAGAATTAACTGGTTTAGGTCTTAAAGAAGCTAAAGATATAGTTGATTCAGTTCCTGCAAACATCAAAGAAGGTGTTTCTAAAGATGAGGCTGAAGGGCTTAAAAAAGCATTGGAAGAAGCTGGAGCTGTTGTTGAGCTTAAATAAGCTTATTAACCAAAATATTTTAGGTTTAGGTCTTGAGAGCAATCTCAAAGGCCTAAACCATTTTGCGTATAAAGTAATTTGTGCGTAATTCTTATTAAACATTATAAACAAAATTTATTGTCCATTGATGATCACAAATCAGAATGAAAGATTAAATTTTGCCTCTACAAAGAACATTCCTGCGTATCCAGACTTTTTGGATATCCAGGTTAAGTCTTTTAAAGATTTCTTTCAGTTAGAGACGAAATCAGAAGAAAGAGGTAATGAAGGTCTATATAATACCTTCATGGAGAACTTCCCGATCACTGATACGAGAAATCAGTTTGTATTGGAGTTTCTTGATTACTTTGTTGATCCTCCTCGCTATTCAATTGAAGAATGTATTGATAGAGGACTAACGTATAGCGTTCCGTTAAAAGCGCGTTTAAAATTGTACTGTACTGACCCTGAACACGAGGATTTTGAAACAATCGTTCAAGATGTGTATTTAGGAACAATACCGTATATGACGCCAAGCGGTACATTTGTAATCAATGGAGCTGAGCGTGTGGTAGTATCTCAATTACACCGTTCACCTGGTGTGTTCTTTGGACAGTCTTTCCATGCCAATGGTACTAAATTGTATTCGGCGAGAGTAATTCCTTTCAAAGGATCTTGGATTGAGTTTGCTACTGATATCAATAGCGTAATGTACGCATACATTGATAGAAAGAAAAAATTACCTGTTACTACCCTATTCCGTGCTATTGGATTCGAAAGAGACAAGGATATCCTAGAGATTTTCGACCTAGCTGAAGAGGTAAAAGTATCAAAAACAGGATTGAAAAAATACATCGGACGAAGATTGGCTGCACGTGTTTTAAATACATGGCATGAAGATTTCGTGGATGAAGATACAGGAGAAGTAGTTTCAATTGAGAGAAATGAGATTATCTTAGACCGTGATACAGTCCTAGATAAAGATAATGTCGAAGAAATCATTGAGGCGAACGTTAAAAATATCCTCCTACATAAAGAAGACAATAATCAGGCAGATTATGCCATCATTCATAATACATTACAGAAGGACCCTACAAACTCTGAAAAAGAGGCTGTAGAGCACATCTACCGTCAGTTGCGTAATGCAGAACCGCCAGATGAGGAAACTGCACGTGGTATTATTGATAAATTATTCTTCTCCGACCAACGTTACAATCTAGGTGAGGTAGGTCGTTACAGAATGAATAAAAAACTTAATCTTGATACCCCAATTGATAAACAAGTTTTAACAAAAGAAGATATTATCACGATTGTTAAATACTTGATTGAATTAATTAATTCGAAAGCTGAAATTGATGATATTGATCACTTATCAAACCGTCGTGTACGTACTGTAGGTGAACAATTATCAGCACAATTCGGTGTTGGTTTAGCACGTATGGCTAGAACAATTCGCGAACGTATGAATGTACGTGATAACGAGGTGTTTACGCCAATCGATTTGATTAATGCTAAGACTTTATCGTCAGTGATTAATTCATTTTTCGGAACAAATCAGTTATCTCAGTTTATGGATCAAACCAATCCATTGGCAGAGATTACACACAAACGTCGTTTATCTGCTTTAGGACCTGGAGGTTTATCTAGAGAAAGAGCTGGTTTCGAGGTACGTGACGTTCACTATACACACTACGGACGTTTATGTCCAATTGAAACCCCAGAGGGACCAAACATTGGTTTGATTTCTTCTTTGGCTGTGTATGCAAAAGTGAATAATATGGGATTCATTGAAACTCCATACCGTCCTGTAGTGAATGGTAAAGTGGATATCATTAATGAACCTATCTATCTAAGTGCTGAAGAAGAAGAAGGAATGTTAATTGCACAAGCAAACGTTCTGATGGATCTAGAAGGTAATATTACAGAAGAACGTGTGGTTGTAAAAGAAGAAGGTGATTTCCCTGTGGTTGAGCCTAAAGATTTACACTATACCGACGTTTCTCCAAACCAGATTGCTTCTATTTCAGCTTCGTTGATTCCGTTCTTAGAACACGATGATGCGAACCGTGCTTTGATGGGATCTAACATGATGCGTCAGGCTGTGCCTTTATTACGTGCGGATTCTCCAATCGTGGGTACAGGATTAGAAAGACAAGTTGCTTCGGATTCACGTGTTTTAATTAATGCAGAAGGCGAAGGGGTTGTTGAATATGTAGACGCACAGAAGATTATTATTAAATATGATCGTACAGATGAAGAGCGCTTAATTAGCTTTGATCCAGACGAAAAAGTATATAATCTAATTAAGTTTAGAAAAACAAACCAAAGTACTTGTATTAACTTGAAACCTATCGTTCGCAAAGGAGATAGAGTAACAAAAGGACAAGTATTATGTGAGGGATATGCTACACAAAAAGGAGAATTAGCTCTTGGACGTAACTTACAAGTGGCTTTTATGCCATGGAAAGGGTACAACTTCGAGGATGCTATTGTAATTTCAGAAAAAGTAGTGCGTGAAGATATCTTTACATCTATTCATATTGATGACTACACACTAGAAGTGAGAGATACTAAATTAGGAAACGAAGAGTTAACTAATGATATCCCGAACGTAAGTGAAGAAGCTACCAAAGATTTAGATGAAAACGGTATGATCCGCATCGGTGCTGAAGTTAAACCTGGTGATATCCTTATTGGTAAAATTACACCAAAAGGTGAATCGGATCCAACACCTGAAGAGAAGTTATTACGCGCAATTTTCGGTGATAAGGCTGGAGATGTAAAAGATGCGTCATTAAAAGCTTCTCCTTCATTAAGAGGAGTTGTATTAGATAAAAAACTTTTTGCAAGAGCGGTAAAAGACAAGCGTAAGCGTTCAAAAGATAAAGATGATTTAGCTTTACTAGAAACAAGATTTGAAGTGAAGTTCAATGATTTGAAAGATCGTTTAGTTGAGAAATTGTTCTTCATTGTAAATGGTAAAACTTCACAAGGGGTATTGAATGACTTAGGAGAAGAAATCTTGCCAAAAGGGAAGAAATTTACTCAAAAAATGCTTCATGCCGTAGAAGATTTTGCTCACTTAACAAAAGGACAGTGGACAGTTGATGAAGAAACAAACAGTATGATTACTGATTTAATTCACAACTACAAAATTAAGTTGAATGACTTACAAGGTGCTTTGCGTAGAGAGAAATTTATGATTACTGTTGGGGATGAATTACCATCAGGAATTTTAAAACTTGCAAAAGTTTATATTGCTAAAAAACGTAAGCTAAAAGTGGGGGATAAGATGGCAGGACGTCACGGTAACAAAGGTATTGTTGCTAGAATCGTTAGAGATGAAGACATGCCATTCTTAGAAGACGGTACACCAGTTGATATCGTATTAAACCCATTAGGGGTACCTTCTCGTATGAACATTGGTCAGATCTATGAAACTGTATTAGGATGGGCTGGACAAAAATTGGGTAAAAAATATGCTACTCCAATTTTTGACGGTGCTAACTTAGATCAAATTAATGCACTTACGGATGAAGCGGGTATTCCTAGATTTGGACATACTTATTTGTACGATGGAGGAACAGGAGAAAGATTCCACCAGAGAGCAACAGTAGGAATTATTTACATGTTGAAATTAGGTCACATGGTTGATGATAAGATGCACGCGCGTTCAATCGGACCATACTCACTAATTACGCAACAACCATTAGGAGGTAAAGCTCAATTTGGAGGTCAGCGTTTTGGAGAGATGGAGGTTTGGGCTCTAGAAGCATACGGAGCATCAAGCACACTACGTGAGATTTTGACGGTAAAATCAGATGACGTTATTGGTAGAGCGAAAACTTACGAAGCTATCGTTAAGGGTGAAACTATGCCAGAACCAGGACTACCTGAGTCATTCAATGTATTAATGCATGAATTAAAAGGGCTTGGATTAGACATCCGATTAGAAGAATAAACTATAGATTTTAGAGTAAGCAGTTTTATGCTGCTTACTCTTTATCATACACTTTAACAAGTAAGTTTACCATGAATAGAAATAAAGAGAAAAATCCCGTAAAAAGGTTTAATAAAATCTCAATTGGTTTGGCTTCACCTGAATCGATTCTTGCAGAATCAAGAGGGGAAGTTTTAAAACCAGAAACAATTAACTATCGTACGCATAAACCAGAACGTGATGGTTTATTCTGCGAGCGTATTTTTGGTCCTGTAAAAGATTATGAGTGTGCTTGTGGTAAGTATAAAAGAATTCGCTACAAAGGAATCGTTTGTGACCGTTGTGGTGTTGAAGTTACAGAAAAGAAAGTACGTAGAGATAGAGTTGGGCATATCAATTTAGTTGTGCCTATTGCACATATTTGGTATTTCCGTTCTTTACCTAATAAAATTGGTTATATCCTAGGACTTCCATCGAAGAAGTTGGATATGATCATCTACTACGAACGTTATGTTGTAATTCAAGCTGGTATTGCTAAAAATGTTGAGGGTGAGCCATTAAAACGCTTAGATTTCTTAACTGAAGAAGAGTATTTGAATATTGCTGATTCTCTTCCGATGGAAAACCAATTTTTAGATGATACTGATCCAAATAAATTCATCGCCAAAATGGGTGCGGAATGTATTATGGACTTATTAGCGACAACGAATTTAGACCAATTGTCTTATAATCTGCGTCACTCAGCTAATAATGAAACATCGAAACAAAGAAAAACAGAAGCATTAAAACGCCTTCAAGTGGTTGAGGCTTTCCGTGAATCGAATTTGAATCGCGAGAATAGACCTGAATGGATGATCTTAAAAGTAATTCCTGTTATTCCACCTGAATTACGCCCATTAGTGCCTTTGGATGGTGGTCGTTTTGCTACATCAGATTTAAATGACTTATATCGTCGTGTAATTATCAGAAATAATCGTTTGAAACGATTAATGGAGATTAAAGCGCCTGAGGTAATTTTACGTAATGAAAAACGTATGCTTCAAGAAGCGGTTGACTCCCTATTTGACAACACAAGAAAATCTTCTGCTGTTAAAACGGAATCAAACAGACCTTTAAAATCTTTATCAGATTCTTTAAAAGGTAAACAAGGACGTTTCCGTCAAAACTTACTAGGTAAACGTGTGGATTATTCAGCACGTTCGGTAATTGTTGTTGGACCTGAATTGAAATTATACGAGTGTGGATTGCCAAAAGATATGGCTGCTGAACTTTACAAACCTTTCGTTATCCGTAAATTGATCGAGAGAGGAATTGTGAAAACAGTAAAATCTGCTAAAAAAATTATTGATAAAAGAGAGCCTGTAGTTTGGGATATTTTGGAAAATGTAATTAAAGGACATCCAGTTCTATTGAACCGTGCTCCTACTTTACACCGTTTAGGTATCCAAGCTTTCCAACCTAAATTGATTGAAGGAAAGGCAATTCAGTTACACCCTTTAGTGTGTACTGCATTTAATGCCGATTTCGATGGTGACCAGATGGCAGTTCACTTGCCACTAGGACCTGAAGCAATCTTGGAATCTCAATTGTTAATGTTGGCTTCACATAATATCTTGAATCCAGCGAATGGTGCACCTATTACAGTACCTTCTCAAGACATGGTGCTTGGTCTTTATTATATGACTAAGTTACGTAAGTCTACACCAGAAGAAATTGTGAAAGGAGAAGGACTAACATTCTACTCTGTAGAAGAAGTACACATTGCTATCAATGAAGGGAAACTAGACTTGAATGCGAGTGTAAGAGTTCGTGCAAAAGATTATAATGAACATGGTGAATTAGCCTATAGAATTATTGACACAACGGCTGGACGTATCTTATTTAATGAGGTGGTTCCTGAAAAAGCAGGTTATATCAATGAGGTATTGACTAAGAAATCATTACGTGATATTATTGGTGGTATTTTAGCTACAACGGATGTACCTACAACTGCTGCATTCTTAGATGATATCAAAGGAATGGGGTATGGTTACGCTTTCCGTGGAGGATTATCATTCAGTTTGGGTGATATTATGGTTCCAGAGAAAAAACAAGATTTGATTGATGATGCAAACCAACAAGTAGCTCATATTACAGTGAACTATAACATGGGGCTTATCACAAATAATGAGCGTTATAACCAGGTAATTGATGTTTGGACTTCTACCAATGCGATGTTGACCGAATTAGCAATGAAGAATATTCGCGAAGATAAACAAGGATTTAACTCTGTATACATGATGTTGGATTCTGGAGCGAGGGGTTCTAAAGAGCAGATTCGTCAGTTAACAGGTATGCGTGGTTTGATGGCTAAACCTAAAAAATCAACTGCAGGTGGTGGTGAAATTATCGAAAACCCGATTCTTTCTAACTTTAAAGAAGGATTGTCGATTTTAGAGTATTTCATTTCTACACACGGTGCACGTAAAGGTCTTGCGGATACGGCGTTAAAAACAGCAGATGCTGGATATTTAACTCGTCGTTTGCATGATGTTGCTCAAGATGTTATCGTTAACTCAGTAGATTGTGGTACTTTAAGAGGAATCGATGTGACTCCTTTAAAGAAAAACGAAGAGGTTATTGAAACATTAGGTGAAAGAGTTTTAGGACGTGTTGCATTAAATAATGTGATTAATCCATTAAACTCAGAAATAATTGTTGGCGCTGGTGAGGAAATCACAGAAGCAATTGCTAAAGCAATCAACCTATCACCTATTGAATCAGTTGAAGTGCGTTCTCCATTAACTTGTGAAGCAAAAGTAGGTATCTGTTCGAAATGTTACGGACGTAACCTTGCTACAGCTAGAATGGTTCAAAAAGGAGAAGCTGTTGGAGTTGTTGCTGCTCAATCTATTGGGGAGCCTGGTACACAGTTAACTTTGAGAACTTTCCACGTTGGGGGTACTGCAGGAAATATTTCTGAAACTTCTACAATCGTTACTAAGTTTAAAGGTCGTTTAGAGATTGAAGAACTTCGAATAGTTGAAAGTGAAAATAACGATGGAAAAGCAATAAACATTGTTATCTCTCGTTCTACAGAGGTTAAATTGTTTGATGTAAATACAGGTATCTTGTTAACAACAAACAATATTCCTTACGGATCTACAATCTATGTAAATGATGGAGATATAGTTGAAGAAGGTTTTACTATCTGTAAATGGGACCCATATAATGGAGTTATCGTTTCTGAGTTTACGGGTAAAGTTGCTTATGAAGATATCGAACAAGGACAAACGTTCATGGTTGAAATCGATGAGCAAACTGGTTTCCAAGAGAAAGTTATTAGCGAATCAAGAAATAAAAAATTAATTCCTACTTTATTAATTTATGGTAAAGATGGTGAATTGATCCGTTCTTATAACTTACCAGTAGGATCTCACTTAATGGTAAATGATGGAGAGAAAATTAAGGCTGGTAAAGTATTAGTTAAGATTCCTCGTCATACATCAAAAGCAGGGGATATTACAGGAGGTTTACCGCGTATTACGGAGCTTTTAGAAGCGCGTAATCCGTCGAATCCAGCTGTAGTTTCTGAGATTGATGGTGTTGTATCTTTCGGTAAAGTGAAGAGAGGTAACAGAGAAATCATTGTTGAATCTAGAACAGGTGATGTAAGAAAGTATTTAGTTAAGCTTTCAAACCAAATCTTAGTTCAAGAAAATGACTTCGTAAGAGCTGGTTTACCTTTATCTGATGGAGCAATTACTCCAGATGATATTTTACGTATCCAAGGTCCTTCTGCTGTACAGCAGTATTTAGTAAACGAAATCCAAGAGGTTTACCGTTTACAAGGGGTAAAAATTAATGACAAACACTTTGAGGTTGTTATTAGACAGATGATGCGTAAAGTTCAAATTCAAGATCCAGGAGATACATTATTCTTAGAAGATCAATTAATTCACACTAGCGACTTTATCGTTGAAAACGATCGTTTATTCGGTATGAAAGTAGTTGTGGATGCAGGAGAATCTGAGAACTTGAAAGAAGGACAAATTGTTTCAATGAGAGAATTACGTGATGAGAATTCATTATTGAAACGCGAAGATAAAAACATCGTGATATCAAGAGATGTTATGCCTGCAACAGGTACACCAATTTTGCAAGGTATTACTAGAGCATCTTTACAAACGAAGTCATTTATCTCTGCTGCGTCTTTCCAAGAAACAACAAAAGTGTTAAACGAAGCAGCAGTTGCTGGTAAGATTGATATTTTAATGGGATTAAAAGAAAACGTAATTGTTGGACATAGAATCCCTGCGGGTACTGGTATGCGTGAGTATGAAAGTATCCTTGTTTCTACCAATGAAAATGGTGATATTTTGAATCAAGAACAAGAATTAAATTTCTAAGAAATGGCTGAAGAACAAAATAATTTCAACATTGAGTTGGATGAAGTAACGGCAGAAGGGACGTATTCAAATCTGGCAATAATTAATCATTCAAATACTGAATTTGTTGTCGATTTTGTTAACATTATGCCAGGAGTGCCAAAAGCAAAAGTGAAGTCGAGAATTATCTTAACTCCACAACATGCAAAAAGACTCTTACAAGCACTAGAAGATAATATCAATAGGTTTGAAAAGTCAAATGGTGAGATTAAGGATTATGAAACTAGTACTAATTCAATGGTTCCACCCATCAATTTTGGTCCAAAAGGAGAAGCTTAATTTGCTCAAAATAAAAAAAGCCTCGTACTCAATGTACGAGGCTTTTTTAGTTTAAAATTGTCGAATGTTGAGAAAATAGATGGTGGTAACTCAATGCCTATATTCCCTATACGGTTGTATGTTATTTTAGTATTAAAGCATCAAAAACTAGTTGGAATTTATTTTTAGAGAACTTAGACCTTATTTTGATGTGAAATTGTTGATTTTGTAGGCGAAAATCTGATTTATTTCTTTCCTTTTTTTAGATCACAAGCCTTGAAGAAAAATAAAAAGGATAACAAAGGGGGGAAAGGTATGAATTAAACTAGATTTCGTAACTGAAGCTTGATGTGTGTTAACTATAGCTTAATCTAATTTTATTGGAATTAAGAGATAAAATGAGTTGTTTTGTTTAATCAAATTCGAAAAGAGGCCTGTAGAAAGAAGCAAGTCTAAAACGCTGGGGAAAGATGTTTTTGAGTAAGTTTCAGCTGAGTCTTTCCATAATCTAGCGTATGGTAAAGGAACTTCAAATAAGGAGAGTCGCAGGGTTGAATTTTAGATTCAAAAGAGATTAAACGCTACTAAGAGAAAAAGGATTTCTTTATTCTCTAAGCTAAAGCGCTAAAAAGTCTAGAAGGCAAGAATGAGCATAGTAATTACTACCTGTTAGTTTACTAGATGGAAGTAATTATTCAAGTTAATATTTTATTTTAAGCGTGAATCGAGCCCTTTGAAGAGAAATTCTCTAAAAGGGCTTTATTTTTTATCTTAGATTGTTGTCATTAATCGCAAAAAAGTGAAGTAAAAAAGCTAAATTTATAAGTCCTTTTTCCTCTAGTAAAATTATGAAAAAGTGGTCGTCTAGTATTCTCTATACGTCTTTCCTATAAAAAGACTATTTCTACTGTGAATAATAGGTAGGATGCAAAAGAGATATGCCAAATTAGTACTAGTGTTAAGGAGATATGTTTAATGAAAATTAAATATTTTCTTAAAAAATATAAAGAATTATAGGTATAATTTAAAATACTTCAAATAAATTTTTCAATCTAAAGTAGATGTGCTATTTTTGCTTTTCCACAGTATAGTGGATATTAAGCAAAGTCTGTATTTAGGATAGTTTATCCTACTCATGAAAAGTAAAGTCATATGAAAGAAATTACAAAAGAAGTTTATCTAAAGTGGTATGAAGACATGCTATTTTGGAGAAAGTTTGAAGATAAACTTGCAGCTTTATATATTCAACAAAAAGTAAGAGGTTTCTTACACTTGTATAATGGGCAAGAGGCGGTTTTGGCAGGAGCTTTACACGCAATGGATTTGTCGAAAGACAAAATGATTACAGCATACAGAAATCATGTACAGCCAATTGGACTAGGTGTTGATCCACGTAGAATTATGGCTGAGTTGTTAGGAAAAGGTACGGGTACTTCTCAAGGTTTAGGAGGATCAATGCATATCTTTTCTAAGGAACATAACTTCTATGGAGGACACGGTATTGTAGGTGGACAAATTCCTGTGGGTGCTGGATTGGCATTTGCAGATAAATATTTTGATAGAAAAGCAGTAACCATGTGTTATTTTGGAGACGGTGCTGCACGTCAAGGATCTTTGCATGAAACATTCAATATGGCGATGAACTGGAAATTACCTGTAGTATTCATTATTGAAAATAATGGATATGCAATGGGAACTTCGGTTGAGCGTACAGCAAATCACTCAGAAATCTGGAAATTGGGATTAGGATATGAAATGCCTAGTGGACCTGTTGATGGAATGAATCCAATAAAAGTAGCAGAGGCTATGTACGAGGCAATCGAAAGAGCACGTCGTGGAGATGGACCTACTTTGCTTGAAATGAAAACGTATCGCTATAGAGGTCACTCAATGTCGGATGCGCAAAATTACCGTACAAAAGAAGAGGTTGAAGAGTATAAAAAAATCGATCCAATCACGCAAGTGTTAGATGTGATTAAAGCGAACGGATACGCTACAGAAAGTGAAATCGCGGCAATGGACAAACGTGTAAAAGACTTAGTTGCTGAATGTGAAAAATTTGCAGAAGAGTCTCCATTCCCAGAGCTTAATGTGATGTACGATGTAGTGTACGATCAAGAAAATTATCCTTTTTTACCTCATAGATTATAATAAAATAATATGGCAGAAGTAATTACAATGCCTCGCTTAAGCGACACCATGACAGAAGGTGTTGTTGCGGCCTGGTTAAAAAAAGTTGGAGATAAGATCTCAGAAGGTGATATCCTTGCTGAGATTGAAACGGACAAAGCAACAATGGAATTTGAATCTTTTTATGAAGGTACATTGTTATACATTGGATTACAAGAAGGAGAAGCTGCTCCAGTGGACTCTCTTCTTGCTATTATTGGAAACGAAGGGGAAGATATTTCTGCTTTACTTGGAGGGAATGCAGCTCCTGCTGAAAAAGTAGCTGAAGTTGAAGCTCCTAAAGCACAAGAAAAAACAAGTCCTACTGCTGCACCAACTATTCCAGAAGGTGTTAAAGTAATAACTATGCCTCGTTTGAGCGATACCATGACAGAGGGAACAGTGGCTAGTTGGATCAAAAAAGTAGGTGATAAAGTTGAAGAAGGTGATATTTTAGCGGAAATTGAAACAGATAAAGCAACAATGGAATTTGAAGCTTTTGAAGCGGGTACGCTATTATATGTAGGAATACAAGAAGGTGAATCTGCACCTATTGATAGTGTTTTAGCTATCTTAGGGCCTGCAGGAACAGATGTTTCAGCTTTGGTAAACGGAGTTAAGGATGCAGGAGTGGCCGCAACGTCAACAGAGGTAGCTACAGCTGTAGATGCACCAAAAACAGTTGAAAATGTTGCAACACCTGTACATACTGAAGTTGTAGCAGGAGGGAGAATATTTGTTTCTCCTTTAGCTAAGAAAATTGCGGAAGAGAAAGGTATTAATATTGCCCAAGTAAAAGGAACAGGTGAAAATGGTCGAATTATTAAACGCGATGTTGAAAACTTTGTACCAACTACTGTAAGTCAAGCTCCTACACAAACGGCAACACCAGTTGCACAAACAGCTTCGGCTGTAACAGAAGTAAAACCTTTTGTACCTGCTGGAGAAGTGAGCGTTGAAGAGGTGAAAAACTCTCAGATGCGCAAAACAATCGCTCGTCGTTTAGGAGAATCTAAATTTACGGCACCTCACTATTATTTAACAATAGAGATGGACATGGATAATGCAATGGCCTCTCGTAAATTGATTAATGAATTGCCAGATACAAAAGTATCATTCAATGATATGGTTGTGAAAGCTTGTGCTATGGCCTTGCGCAAACATCCACAAGTGAATACACAATGGACAGAAAATGCAACCATCTACAACCACCACATCAATATTGGTGTTGCTGTTGCTGTTGAAGATGGATTAGTAGTACCTGTGTTGCCTTTTACAGATCAAATGTCATTAACACAAATTGGGGGTAAAGTAAAAGAATTGGCAGGTAAAGCTAAGACTAAAAAATTGACACCTGCTGAGATGGATGGAAGTACATTTACAGTTTCTAATTTAGGAATGTTTGGTATCCAATCTTTCACTTCAATTATCAATCAACCAAACGCTGCTATTTTATCTGTAGGAGCGATTATTGAAAAGCCAGTTGTGAAAAATGGGCAGATTGTTGTAGGTAATACCATGACTGTTACTTTGGCATGTGATCATAGAACAGTAGATGGTGCTACCGGAGCACAGTTTTTACAAACACTGAAAAGTTACATTGAGAACCCAGTAGCGATGCTGGCGTAATCAATCTAAAACGATAAAAATAAAAAAGCTTGCATTTTGCAGGCTTTTTTTTGTGATTTTAGTTGAAACAATACGCGAAATACTGTAAAATAAGAAGCGTATTTTGTATTTTTGAATTATGTTTAGAATAAAGTATTTGAGTTTTTTACTAGCAATTTTAGCAGCTTCTTGTAGTGTGGCTACTACTACCTATAACGAACCGAAAAATGATGGCTCTGCGGATAGAATTAAAACAACGTTAGATTATTTAGCGTCTGATGAATTGTTGGGTAGAGATTCAGGACACGAAGGCAATGTTAAGGCTGCTAATTATTTAGCTAACGCATTGCGTGAGTATGGAATTAAGCCCTATAGTGAAAACTATGAGGATAAACTCCTAGAGGTTGAAAACACGTGGAATGTGGTTGGAGTGATTCCTGGACAAGACCCGAAGTTGAAAAATGAAATTGTTGTACTAGGAGCCCATTATGATCATATTGGTATTCAAAAACCTATTGCAGGTGATTCAATTGCCAATGGAGCGAATGACAATGCCTCAGGGGTAAGTATTTTGCTTGAATTAGCACGTAATCTGACCAAGAAAGAAATGAAAAGAACGGTTTTGATTTGCTTTTTTACAGCAGAAGAATTAGGGCTTTTGGGATCGAAACACTTAGCCAATCGCTTGAAACAGGAAGAAGCGAATGTGGTATTGATGTTGAATTTTGAAATGCTAGGAGTGCCTATGAAACGAGAGTATGTGACTTTTTTAACGGGATACGACCAAAGTAATTTAGCAACTAAGATTAATGAAATCGCAGGAGAAAATTTAGCAGGACGATTTGAAGATGCAGAAAAAATGCAGTTATTTATGCGCTCGGATAATTACCCTTTTTATTCGGCTTTTAAAATACCAAGTCAAACGTTTAGCTCCTCTGATTTTGATAATTTTAAGTATTATCATCATGTAAAAGATGAAGCGCATTTAATGGATATACCGTTTATGACAGCACTGACAAATAAATTTGTTCCTGTCGTTGAAAAATTGATTAACTTACCTTCGGGTGAAATTAGATTGAAAAACTAAAGATGAAACATATTATTGTTACCGGAACAAGCCGTGGTATTGGCTTAGAAACCGCGAAAATATTAGCGGAAAAAGGACATAAGATTTTAGCCATTTCTCGAAAAAAATCTTCTGAATTAGCTGCTTTAGAAAATGTAACATGCCTAGAAATAGATATAACTATTGAAGCAGATTTACAAAAAGTCAAAGATTTCGTCGAAAACCAATGGGGACATCTTGATATTTTGATTAACAATGCTGGAGCTTTGGTGAATAAACCTTTTGAAGAAATCACACAAGATGAGTTTGAGTGGGTATATAAAGTCAATGTATTTGGCTTAGCGCGCTTGGTACAGTTGTGTATTCCATACTTTGTTGTTAATAGTCATGTGGTGACTATTAGTAGCATGGGTGGTGTTCAAGGGACGATGAAATTTGCTGGTTTAGCTGCTTATAGCTCTAGTAAAGGAGCTGTGATAATCTTGAGTGAACTTTTAGCTGAAGAATATAAGGAAAAAGGAATTGCATTTAATGTTATCGCCTTAGGAGCTATACAAACGGAAATGTTAGAAGAAGCTTTTCCTGGCTATCAAGCCCCTTTGATGCCAGAAGAAATCAGTGAATATATAAGTGATTTTGCACTTTCAGGAAATAAATATTTTAATGGAAAAGTAGTACAAGCATCGAGTACAACTCCTTAAGAATAAATAAATTGATTACAACACTCAAACCTTATTTACCAGAACAAACTGTAGAAGCAGTGTTTGAATTAATCAAGCATTATCGCGTTCATTTAAAAATTGTGAATGAAAGGGTAACGCGTCATGGAGATTATACCAAGCGATTGGATGGGAAGCATTTGATTACCATAAATTCAAATCTAAATCCCTATCGATTCCTAATGACCTTGATTCATGAAATTGCCCATCTGGTTGCTTTTCAAAAATATGGACGAAATATAAAACCTCACGGAATAGAGTGGAAACAAACGTTTCAATTGTTGATGCTGCCTTTTTTGAGACCCGAGGTATTTCCTGCTAAATTATTACCTCTTTTGGCTAATCATTTCAGGAATCCTGCTGCAAGCAGTGATACAGATGAGCGACTATCTATTGCGATGCGTATGTATGATACAGTAGAAAAGCATAGTAATTGCTGTTTTGTATATGAAATCCCTCTGGGAAGTCATTTTAAGGCCGCTAATGGAAAGGTTTTTAAACGCGGACCTTTGCGTGTAAAAAGATTTGAGTGTATGGAAGTAACAACAGGGCACTTGTTTGTTTTTAAAGCAAATGCTGAAGTTGAAATGATGACACATTATGTTGTAAAAAGATAAGATAAATAGTATGAGTTCGAATTATTATGCTGTAGTAATGGCGGGTGGAGTTGGTTCGCGTTTTTGGCCAGTGAGTACCCCAGAATTTCCAAAACAGTTTCACGATATGCTTGGATCAGGTGAAACCTTGATTCAAAAAACATTTATGCGCTTGTCTCAGGTAATACCGAAAGAGAACATTTTGATCTTAACACACGATAATTATAAAAGTATTGTTCAAGAACAATTGCCATCAGTTGAACCAAATAATATAATTTTAGAGCCAGCCATGCGAAATACAGCGCCATGTATTTTGTACGCAGCCATGAAAATAAAAAAACTCAATCCAGATGCCGTAATGGTAGTTGCGCCAAGTGACCATTGGATTGAAGATGAACTTCAATTTATATCTAACCTACAGCGTACTTTCGATGTTTGTGAAAGAGATCAAGTCCTAATGACTTTGGGAATTCTTCCTACCTTTCCCAATACGGGATATGGGTACATTGAATTTAATAAATTAGATTCTCGACCGATTAAAAAAGTAGTGCAATTTAGAGAAAAACCAGATTATGTAACTGCACGAAAGTTTATTCAAAGTCGACATTTTCTGTGGAATTCTGGTATCTTTGTATGGAGTGTCAATGCTATTTTGGAGGCTTTTTCTAATTTTCAACCCGCTATGACCGAATTGTTTGAGTCTGGGTATGATTTACTTAATACAGCGCAAGAGAAAGGCTTTATTGATGAGAATTATTCCAAAGCAGAAAATATTTCAATTGATTATGCGGTGATGGAAAAAGCAAATAATGTATATGTATTACCCGCAACTTTTGATTGGAATGACCTAGGTACTTGGGGATCCTTATATGAAAAACTTCCTAAGGATATAGCTGATAATGCGGTGGTCAATGCTAATGTATATTTTAATAATGCAACGAATAATATCGTTCGTACGGATAAGGAAAAACGAGTTGTAGTAGATGGGCTAAATGACTACATTATTGTCGATAAAGAAGATATACTTTTGATTTATCCGAAGAAAAAAGAACAAGAAATAAAGACCGTTAGTCAATATATAACGAATAAAAAAGAGAAATAAAAGTAAAAGTCCTTGGCACACCAAGGACTTTTTTTATACTTGATCACTTAGAGCCTTCATAAAAGCTATAATAGCTTGAATTTCTTGTTCTGTTAAATCTAAAGGTGTATCTGGAAGGGTTTGGTTGTCTACTTCCAGCCCTAAACCAATACCACCTCCTTTGTTGTAGAAGTCCATAACTTCTTCGAGAGTTTCATAAACTCCATTATGCATATAGGGACCACTTTCGTTGATATTTCGAACCGTTGGCGTTTTAAACGAGTGCTTCAATTGATCCAAATCTGTATTGAATACATATCGACCTAAATCATCATCTAAATGTGTACCCGCTTTGTCTTTTGGAACGCCGAGAATCTCTTGTTCAGAACTTCTAAAATATGGAGAAACGGTTCCGTTAAACACAGGTAAAAAATGACAGGTAGCACATTGAGCTTTTCCAACAAACAGGTTGAATCCTTGTTGTTCTTGCTGTGTCATGGCGGTTTTATTTCCTCTCATATATTGATCAAATCTTGAGTTGAATGTTGAGAGCGATCGTATATAAGAAGCTAAAGCATTCTCTACTTGCCAAACTGCAATAGGAGCATCCGTTTGATAAGCATCAGCAAAGTGTTTTTTATAAGTTTCACTTTGATTTAATACCTGAACAATCTCTTGTAAATTACCGTGCATTTCATCCTTGTTGGTAATTACATCTGAGGTTTGACTTTCTAAGGTAAGGCTACGCATGTCCCAAAATTGCCCGTGATAATAAGCGGCATAGTTTAAGGACAAGGCATTTCTATGTAAAGGATTATTAGCTAAATCCAGAGACGTTTTTCTGTTTTCGCTGAAGGCTCTATTGGAATGATGACAAGTTGCGCAGCTTCTTGTATTTTCTTTCGATAATTGGTTATCAAAAAACAATTCCTTTCCTAGAGCAATTTTAATTGATGTTGGATAATAAGTGCTATCGGGTAAAAAAGCATTGAGGTTGATGGTATTGACATCGAATAAAGAACCTGTTTCGCCTTCAATAACCTGATTGGTTTGTAAAAATGGGATAGCTACTTCTCGTTGTAAAGCAACAATTTCTTTGGCTAGCGGATCCAAATACTTCAAGATGAAATTGAGGTAGTTAAAGGTGTTTTTAGCAGGATTAACCTTGCATAAGGCAATCGCTTCTGTTAGCAATTGATCTATAGTAGAATAAGCTTGTGTATTTGTCCATGCTTTAGAGACCTGTATGGCTTGTCCAACTCCTGCTAAACTAGCAGTAGCTTCTATGAATTGTAACTTGCTAGCGGGAGTGTCAAAACCAGTAATCCCTAAGGTCGTGATTTGAAAAATCTCTAATTTAAGAGCTTCTAGCACTGAAGCGGACTCAAAGGTAATAGCCTCAAAGTTCTTATGGATTTTGTTAGATAAGTTTTTGAGCTTTCGTGCTTGTAGTAATAGTTCATCCTTTGAGGTGGTAGCATAGACGGGGTAAATTAGTTCTTCCACAACTTGAAATCCTTCAGCAGGGATGAATTTGTTTTCGTCTAAATCGAGTTGATCTAATGCAGGGCCATTGATAGCTGCCGCAGTATGAGGTAGGAAATAAGATACCGCCCATTCAATTTTTTTATAAGCAAGTCTACTAGCAATAAACGTTTGTCTAATTTGCGTACTATCTTGATTATGTTCTATAGCGTGAATAAGTTGATCGATGTTGGAGCTGAGTGTATCAACTTGCTCTACCAAATAAGTATTGTAAGTAAGAGATTGATAGGTGTCTTTTTTTTGACAACTTGTGATTCCAATTGCAAGCAAAAGCAAAAGGAAATAGGGTTTTATGTGCTGCATAGTATAAAAAGACACTTTACATGCCAAAGAGCATGTAAAGTGTAATAAATGATACATCTATTTTTCAACGTTGCGAATTATTACGACTTGTCCGCCTTCTTTATTTTTGTTTACGCCAGCTTTATCCGCGTTCATAAACTCATCTTTTTGCCAAGTATGAGAGTGGATATTAACTGCAAACGTATTTGGAATCCCTGTTAAGTCTGAAATATCTTCCATGGCACCAAATTCCCAAGAACCAAATTTTTGTAAATTACCTGATTGGTTGTAATTCGCTTGCCATTGTGCATCTTGTCTGTTGTGTTTCATGTTCAACCACGGTTTGTACGTTCCGTCTGAAATTTTATATTGCCAGATGTATGAATCGTGCTTTGCTTCTGTATAGTAAGAGTCTCCGTCTTCTTGAATGTAAACGTAGTTCTCTGTCACGCAAAGGTTATCTGGATTAATTAGATTATTACCTGGGTTGCTGTCCCCTTCTGCTGCAACAGAAAGCTTACCTGATAGCATATTGTTTTTGTCTAGGACTAATCTATACACTCGACCCCACATGGTGAAACCTTCTACTGGATTACCACCACTAGCTTGTCCTGTTGCAGTGAAATACATTTCATTTCCTTTGGTTGCTCCTTTGCGGTAATCAATGTCTTCGACACGTGAAAAACGGATAACACCCAATTCCATATTCTTTTGGTTAATCTGTGCTCCAGTTAGATTTTTAGCATTAGGTATCTCTACAAATTCTACATCATATTCCATGCCTTTAGACATATCCATTTCCGTATATCCACCAGATTTTCTCTTTAGAGCATATAATTTTCCGTCGTGTAAATCACCTTGATTTCCAACATACATCAATAATTGCCCCGCACTTTGATGGCCGGAGCTATAACCTTGATCTTCGCCAATTACAATATATGTTTTACCTTTAGAAACATCCATAGGTAATGGAACGGCATTTTCCATACTCGCTTTTCCTAAGGCGGGTAAAACGCGATCTGTTGAGGATTTTAAATCTGTTGAACCTAAGGGATCAATGGCATGTACCATACTTTCTTCACCAGATTCTCCCGCAGTTAAGAAAACAGGTCCAAATCCATGTAATGCTGGTTTAGCTAATGTTGCAGAACACAAACGAGTGATTCCACCGATTCCATCTACGATATATTCTCCTTTGACAGGTTTGAATGTCTTATCTATATAAACACGCGATACGGATTGCATGATTTCATGATTGGTAATCATTAAGTAACCTTCTCCGTTAGGATCCTTCATAAAACCAGCACCATCAGGTTGACCTCCAAATACAAACGCTGGAGACCCTTCTAATTGATCTTCACTCGAAATAAGAGAAAAAATTTCTAGATTGCTGAAACCGGGCATGGCATATACAAATGCTGGGGTTTTAGAATGGTTCTTTAATACCACAGGATTTTTAGGGTCTTCTGGTTTAGGCTCCTCTATAATAGGATCTTTACCCATTACTTTGTTGTCGTCATTGTTACACGATGTTACAGCAAGTGTGAGTAGAAAGCTTGCAGTCAATACCGTTAGTGTGTTGTTTACTTTCATTTTTGTTTATTTTTGTTAGGACAAACATAGGAGTTGAAAGTATCTGTAAGGTTATTGATACTTTATCAAATCTTTAACAAAAAAAGAGTAGGGGTATTGGTTTTTCTAGTAAACAATTGACATAAAATACTTGGAAGAAATAAGCTAAAAAAGTAGTTAAAACTTTTAATATCCATGCATTAAAACGTATTTTGACCATTCCTATTTTCGAAAACAAAGACAATGAATCCAATGGAAACTGTATTAATTCAAGATTACCTCCCGATTGTTGGATTTGCATTCCTGCTTAATCTACTGTTGATTCTGGGATCAATATTATTTTATTTGCTCTGGCATGCCTTAAAAAAGAGTAAAACTGCAGTTAACGCCTACCAGCCTATTGTTCCATCTGATGGTTGGGCTGTATTGACAACTTTGATTTGTAATATTGTCGTATTTGTTTTGGGCGCTTTTTTATGGAAAGAAGGGTATTTAAATGTCGACTTTACTGAGAAAAGTATAAGGGATGTATTAGGACAAGTGATTGTCTTGATTTTGATCATTGATTTTTTGATGTATTGTTTTCACAAGCTCGCCCATGTAAAGCCTTTTTATTCGCTTATTCATCAAAAACACCACCAACATATTGGTGTGAATGCGTTGAGTTTATTTGTTTTAAGTCCTTTAGAAGCTGTTGGGTTCGGAATTATGTTACTCGTTGTGCTTTTTTTGTACCCCTTTCATTATATAGCAGTGGGGCTCTATGTAATCATTAATGTGATATGGGGTACTATTGGTCACTTCAATAAAGTGAGGTCAGTGTCAACAAAAGGTTGGATGACTTGGTTAGGAACTGCCAGTTTTCACAATACACACCATGTTAGACCAGATTCGAATTTTGGATTTTATACAACCTGTTGGGATCGCTTGTTTAAAACACGTATAAAAGCAAGAGTACAAGAAGAAGAGAAACAGAAATAAAAAAACCAGCAGCTAAATACAACTACTGGTTTGAATGTCGTTTACAAATAAACTACTTTATTGATTAAGACCTTCAGCTGCTTTTAAAACGGCTTCCTTTAACCCGTTTTTATAAGCAATCATTTGATTTCTTATCGTTTCATCTTGACTACCTAAAATTTGAACGGCTAGTAATCCTGCATTTTTTCCTCCATTTAATGCGACTGTTGCAACAGGAACTCCTCCTGGCATTTGCAAAATAGAGAGAACACTATCCCATCCATCGATAGAATTACTCGATTTAACTGGAACCCCAATTACAGGAAGTGGCGACATTGAGGCAACCATACCTGGTAAATGAGCTGCTCCACCAGCACCAGCAATAATGACTTGAATACCTCTTTGATGAGCATGACTCGAAAAGTCAACTAATTTTTCTGGAGTTCGGTGTGCTGAAACAATATCAACTTCTACATCAATACCAAATTCTTTGATAATGTTGATGGCCTCTTGCATGATAGGCATATCTGAAATACTGCCCATTACTACTGCTATTTTCATATTTTATTGACTAATTACTTGGATGGTTTCTTTTACTTTTTGAGCAATTTCTCTCGCTTTATTCATGTCGCTATTTACAATGGTTACATGTCCCATTTTTCGGAAAGGTCTTGTTTCTCTTTTTCCGTATATATGAGGAGTAACGCCTGGAATAGCTAAGATTTCATTCATCCCTTCGTAATATACTTGACCTGTATGCCCTTCTGCGCCTACTAGGTTTACCATTACACCAGCTACTTTACTTTCTGTATTGCCTAAAGGTAAATCTAAAATAGCGCGAATGTGTTGCTCGAATTGAGAGGTATAGCTTGCTTCAATCGAATAATGACCAGAATTGTGAGGACGAGGCGCGACTTCATTCACCAAAATCTCATCTTCTTGTGTTTGGAACATCTCTACGGCTAATAAACCAACATGGTTGAACTTTTCTGATACGCTTAAGGCTATTGCTCGAGCTTTATCAGCAATTTTTTCATCTATACGAGCAGGACAAATAACGTACTCTACTTGATTGGCCTCTGGATGAAATTCCATTTCTACAACCGGAAAAGTTTTGATTTCTCCTGATACGGACCGTGCAACAATAACGGCTAGTTCGTTTTTGAAAGGAATCATCGTTTCTGCAATACATTCAACTTCTGGTAATAAAGTAAGATCTGCTATTGTGCGAACTACTTTTACACCGTTGCCATCATAACCAAATTGAGCCGATTTCCATACAAAAGGTAAAGAAATACGAGTTTGATTTACTGCAACTAGCAATGCTTCTTTCGAATTAAATCGGAAATAAGGTGCCGTAGGAATATGATGCGTGGTATAAAAATCTTTTTGGTTGCCTTTATTCTGAATTAGACGCAGTGTTTCTGGTGCAGGGTAAACTTTCGTCCCCTCTTTTTGGAGTTGATCCAAAGCATCAAGATTAACGCCTTCTATTTCGATGGTTAAAATATCTACCTTTTTTCCAAAGCGATAGACGGTTTCATAATCCATTAAATCTCCTTGAAAAAACTGTTGTGCTCCATATTGAGCTGGCGCTTCTTTACTTGGATCGAGTATCAAAGTAGCAATGTCAAATTTGCGTGTGTCGTACAAAAGCATTTTGCCAAGTTGTCCACCTCCTAATATTCCCAAGCGAAAATCAGTTGAATAATAATTCATTATGTTGTTGTAATTGTGTTTGTGCAAAGATATACTAATTCAAATGGTGAACATAAAATAGCACTAAAAAAGTAATTTATAAAGTTGGGAATTATACTTTTCGTTCGAAACCTTTGTAAGACAGTGCTTTTTATTTTTATGTCTTAAGTTTTTTATTTTAACGTATAATTTATTTTATGTGTATTTTTTGTCTTATATCTAAGTTGAATTTTAAATAGCTTGATTTATTAGTTGTGAAAAAAAACACAAAGCAAAACTTGTTTAGTTAAAAAATTAACTTATATTTGAGCCAATATAATTATGGTGTATTAAATTATAAGATAATATATACCCTTGATCTGGTGTATAAAAAATAATCTTAACAATAAAACTTATTAGCTTTGGTTTTAGAGTTAGATTGAATTAGTTTGTTTTAGACGTAGCGTTTGTTCAAAGCGCTGCGTTTTTTTTTGAACTTGTACCAAGTCAATCTATATTAGAGATCAAGTATGAAAATTGGGGACGGCACAAGCGTTTAGCTAATGGCAAAAAGTGAGAAGTGAATTTTTAATGTTATCTGACAGTTGCACATGCTAATCCTCTACAATTGCCCATGCATTACTTCTACCCAATAGTTGCGCCCTGAGGCACGAAAGATTGCATCCAATAGCTTAACCCCTATCTAATTGGAATAGTTATTATTTTAGCTCGCTCTTTTTTCCCTTTGATTGTAATTCAAAATATACGGTATTCGCAATGTAGAGAAATAGGAAGAGTGGGAGGAATACTCTTTTTTTGAATGGAGATTGTATAGTTATCACTTTTCATTTATACAGCATAAAAAAAGTAGTAAAAACGATAATTTGTATTTTAATCGCACAAAATCATGAGGCTTTTTCATCAATTTGTTTGGAATTCATCTGTTAAGGTGTACGTATGTGGTATATCTTTTTTGTATATTTGCAAATTATCAATTTAATTGTTTATGGAAATTCAAGTTTTAGACAAGACTTTTGTTCCTTTTATTTCGGAAAAACAAATTCAAGAGAGATTAGGAGAAATAGCAAGCGAAATTTTGCGTGATATGAATGGTGAAATACCTATATTTATTGGTGTTTTGAATGGTTCTTTTATGGTTGTTTCCGATCTAGTTAAACAATATAAGGGCAAATGTGAGATGAGTTTCGTTAAAATGGCTTCTTATATCGGAACCCAATCTTCTAATCAGGTTAATCAACTTTTAGGGTTGGATATTGATGTGACTGATCGACAGGTGATTATTATTGAAGATATCGTAGATACTGGAAATACTTTGGTGGCTTTAAAGAAACTTTTTGAGCAACAACGCCCTAAGGAAGTAAAGATTTGTACCTTATGTTTAAAACCAGAAGCTTATACGAAAGATATTAAATTAGACTACGTAGCTTTTGAAATAGAGAACAAGTTCATTGTAGGCTATGGTATGGACTACGATAAACATGGTAGAAATATTCCGGAGATTTATCAAATTAAAGAATAATAAACAGTAACAGCAAAAATAAAGTAAAGTAGCATGATTGCAATAGTTTTATTTGGAAAACCTGGTGCAGGTAAAGGCACACAGGCAGAATTTCTTAAAGAAAAATATAATTTAACTCATATTTCTACTGGAGATGTATTTCGTTTTAATTTAAAAAACGGAACAGAATTAGGGAAGCAGGCGAAGGTCTTTATGGATAAAGCTGAATTAGTTCCAGATTCTATTACAATCGATATGCTTGCGGATGAAGTAGAAAAAAATATGGATAAAGCTGGATTTTTGTTTGACGGTTTTCCTCGTACTATTCAACAAGCAGAAGCACTAGAAGCTTTATTACAACAAAAAAACATTCGCTTCGTAGGAACTGTTGGGTTAGAAGCAGATGATGATATACTTGTACAACGTATCTTAGAAAGAGGAAAAACAAGTGGAAGAGCAGATGATCAAGATGAAGCAATCATCAGAGGTCGCTATGAAGAGTACAACGAAAAAACAGCGCCATTAATTGAGTATTATACAGCAAAAAAATGTTATAATTCAGTAGATGGAATTGGGAGTGTTGAAGAAATTACAAAGAGATTAAATGCTGTTATTGACAGTTTGATCTAATCAATCTTTTGAATAAAAAAGAAATAAAGAGAAGGTAATAAAATAAAAGATGACTGAAGGGAATTTTGTAGACTATGTGAAAATTTATGTAGCCTCAGGAAAAGGTGGAAGAGGTTCTACACATTTGCACCGTGAAAAATTTATTGAAAAAGGAGGTCCAGATGGTGGAGATGGTGGACGTGGAGGTCATGTCTATATCGTCGGTAATGAAGGACTTTGGACTTTGTACCACTTAAAATTTAAACGACACGTCAAAGCAGGACATGGAGGTGATGGCGGAAGTTCAAGAAGTACTGGTGCCGATGGTGAAGATAAAGTTATTGAGGTGCCTTTAGGAACTGTTGTAAAAGACAAAGAAACCGGAGAAGTCCTTTTTGAAATTACAGAACACAACGAAAAAAGAATTCTTGGAAAAGGTGGGAAAGGTGGATTAGGAAACTGGCACTTTAGAACATCTACCAACCAAACACCTCGTTATTCTCAACCGGGTATGCCTGGGTTAGAAGTAGATATAATTCTGGAATTAAAAGTATTAGCCGATGTTGGATTAGTAGGATTTCCCAATGCAGGAAAATCAACGTTACTGTCTGTCTTGACATCAGCAACACCAAAAATTGCAGATTATCCTTTTACAACCTTAAAACCCAATTTAGGAATTGTGGCTTATCGCGATTTTAAATCTTTTGTGATTGCAGATATTCCTGGAATTATTGAAGGTGCCGCAGAAGGTAAAGGATTAGGGCACTACTTCTTGCGCCATATTGAGCGAAATTCAACACTTCTTTTTATGGTTCCTGCAGATGCGGACGATATCAAAAAAGAATATGAAATCTTGCTAGATGAATTGAGAAGGTATAATCCTGAAATGCTAGATAAAGATCGTCTTTTAGTTATTACTAAATCTGACATGTTAGATGAGGAGCTAAAAGCAGAGATGAAAGAAGAATTAGATGAAGCTTTAAAAGAAGTGCCGTATCTATTTATATCGGCAATTGCCAATCAAGGTCTTCAAGAATTAAAAGATAGGTTGTGGCAAATGCTAAACAACTAACCCAAAAAGCGAGATTGTATAGTCTCGCTTTTTTTATGGCTAGAAGCTGTAAAAAATGGTTATAGTTTTGTTAAAATAAGTTCGGTTATTTGGCTTTTATTCGTTTTTTTTTGATTTTTTTATATATTTACCCTCAGTAGAAAAATACTCTAAAAGAGATATAAAGCTCACGTATGCTATTAATTATTTTACTCACTTTCGTACTAGCGTTTAGTACATTTTTCTTGAAAGGTTTAGCACGTTCTAAGTTTACAGGATTATTGACTTTAATACCATTAAGCCTTTTTGTTTATTTCCTATCTTATTTGCCTCAAATAAAATCAGGACAAGAAGTGCTACTTTTTAAAAATGAATGGGTACCGTCTTTAGGGATTGCCTTCGATTTTAAATTAGATGGTCTTTCATTGCTTTTTTCCTTACTTATCACTGGGATTGGAACATTAGTGTATTGGTATGCGTCTTACTATATGAAAGGACACGTGTATACAAATCGCTTTTTTGCCTATTTAGGCCTTTTTATGGCAGCCATGTTAGGGGTTGTTCTTTCGGATAACTTAATTTCACTATTTATATTTTGGGAATTAACTAGTATTACTTCATTTTTTCTTATTGGATTCAACAATCAAGATGAGGATTCTAGGAAAAGCGCCCTTTGGGCACTCGGAATTACGGGACTTGGTGGTTTTTTCTTATTGTCATTTGCCGCTATCATTGGCAGTGTAATAGGGAATTATTCGATTCATGAATTATTAACCCAATCCGATGTCTTAAAGAATCACGCCTCTTATGGTGTATTGCTCTTCTTTTTATTTATTGGCGCATTTACAAAGTCAGCGCAATTTCCTTTCCATTTTTGGTTGCCAGGAGCCATGAAAGCACCTACGCCTGTTTCGGCTTATTTGCATTCAGCAACAATGGTAAAAGCGGGAATCTATGTACTGGCTCGTTTTACGCCTATTCTAGGGGATCATATATATTGGAATACCACTTTACAGCTAGTTGGAGGTCTAACTATGTTATTTGGTGCTTTACAATCCGTATTCAGAAAGGACATGAAAAGTATTTTAGCTTATACTACTATTTCAGCATTAGGAATGATTGTCTTCTTGTTAGGAGTAGGGTCCGAGAAAGCTATTTATAGCGCTAGTATTTTTATCCTCGTTCACGCCTTGTATAAAGCCGCTCTTTTCTTAATAACGGGAACCGTAGATCATCAAACCCATACCAGAGATATTACAAAATTAGGAGGCTTGCGAAAAACAATGCCCGCTTTAGCTGGAGCAGCTTTGATTGCAGCTTTATCTAGTGCCGGTATTCCATTGACTTTTGGTTTTATAGGTAAAGAGGTAATCTATGATGCAACCTTTACGTATCCAATTAATTCATGGGCACTTGTTTTTACAGGAATAGCCGTAGTAACGAATGTGTTTCTAACAGCATCTGGTTTTTTAGTAGGAATTAAACCCTTTTTTGGAAAAGTGAAAGAATGGTGCACAGATGTACCAAAACCTTCGATTCAAATGTGGTTGCCTCCTGTTATACTAGCCGGATTTAGTTTGATTTTTGGACTACTACCTCAAATGATTAACCAGGGAATTATAGGAAGTATTGCCCGAGCTGTTTATGGAAAACCTATCGATATGCAGTTGCATTTGTGGCATGGTTTTAATGAAATTGTTGCGCTAAGTGGAGCAACAATTGTATTGGGAACGGGTTTATACTTTATTTTTAAAGGCTATGACCATTCGACTCAAGTTGTGACTCGATTTCAAAATTTATCCCCACAGCATATCTTCGGTTTCATCGTAGAGAAGTTTCGATTATTTGCCTACGTCTATACGCGTTTATTTCAAAATGGTTATTTGCGTTTGTATTTGTTGGTAATTATCGTATTCTTTATCGGTTTAGTTGGCTATAAACTGTTTGCTGATGTTCCTTTACGTGTCAATACGGAAGATTTATCCGAGTTCCGAGTTTATGAATTAGTAGTCTTCTTGATAACCGTAATAGCGATTTTCTTTGCTATTAATACACCTTCTCGCTTATCTGCTATTGCAGCAACAGGTGTAGTAGGCTATTGTATCTGTTTAATCTTCGTTTTTTATGGAGCACCAGATTTAGCTATGACCCAATTTGCTATTGATACATTAACAGTGGTATTATTTGTATTAGTTTTATTTAAACTCCCAGGATTCTTAAAACTTAGTAATCGAAAAATACAATTTAGAGATGCCGTTGTTTCAATTGCTTTCGGTGGGTTAATTTCCCTGATTACTTTGCAAGCTTTGGTTTCTCCAGCAAATAAGGAAATTAGTAGGTACTATGCAGACAATGCCTACATATTAGCCAAAGGAAAAAACGTGGTCAATGTTATTTTGGTTGATTTTAGAGGTTTTGATACATTAATTGAGACAATTGTACTTTCAATAGCAGCATTAGGAGTATATGGTCTTTTAAAATATAGAACAAAGGATGAAGAAATGTCAGAATAAGAATCAAGTATTAGATTCTACTATTTTACGTACAGCAACCAATTATTTGTTGCCTTTATTGATTCTGTTTTCTTTGTTTGTTTTATTAAGAGGGCATTATCTTTCTGGAGGGGGGTTTGTAGGCGGTTTAATTGCATCTATCGCATTCGTATTACATTCGTTTGCATATACTACAAAACAAACGCTGGCTTTGTTTCAATTCTCTCCAATGCGTTTAATAGGTATTGGATTAAGTATATCAATAATAAGCGCTTTAATTCCTGTTTTTCTTGGAAAACCAGTAATGACTGGCGTTTGGTTTGCCGAATCAGTGGCCGTTATTGGCGCTGTTGGAACCGCCTTGTTTTTTGATATTGGAGTTTATTTGGTTGTAATTGGCGTCGTCTTAACGATTCTCTTTACAATCGCAGAAAATGTTTAATTAAATTAGAAACATTCGAATGGAATTATTACTAGTTGCTTTAGTAGGTATATTATATTCTGCCGGAATTTATTTAATGTTTCGCAGAAGCATGGTTAAATTGCTTTTAGGGTTAATGATGTTAGGAAATGGAGCAAATATTCTCATCTTTTTGATGGGAGAATTAACCAAAGGCAAAGCGCCTATCATCGATGAAGAACATACCCGATTTTTTGATGCCTACGCCGATCCTGTGCCTCAGGCTCTTATTTTAACAGCAATTGTTATTAGTTTCGGTTTAACCGCTTTTGCTATTGTTTTATTGAATAAGGTATATAGTACGACAGGTACTGATGATTTAGATTCTCTTAATATTCAAGATTTAGATATATGATTTCGAACTTCATATTAGCGCCAATTTTTGCTCATATGTTAACAGCGGTTGTCTTATTAATTTTTTGGCAAAATGTGAAAATTCAAAAGATAATAAGCATCGTAGGTAATAGTATCGCTTTTTTACTATGCTGGAACTTGTTTACAGCAACGTGGGAACATGGCGCAATTACCTTGCAATTGAGTAATTGGAAAGCCCCTTTTGGAATAACTTTTGTTGCCGATACACTCAGTGCCGTTATGGTATTACTTACCGCTACTGTAGCGTTAGCTGTTGGTATTTATTCAACGTCAGCTATCAACGTCAGCCGTATTAAATTTGGCTATTTTATTATATTCCACTTCCTTATTATGGGGTTGTTAGGTGCATTTTTAACAGGAGATATTTTTAACTTATATGTCTGGTTTGAAGTTGTGATTATTTCTTCCTTCGTATTACTGACTTTAGGAGGAAAGAAAAGACAAATGGAATCTGCCGTAAAGTACGTTACGATGAATATGTTGGCTTCAACTATTTTTCTTACCGCTATAGGAATTTTATATGGTATAACGGGAAGTTTAAATATTGCAGATTTAGCGCATCAAGTGGCTATTGTTGAAAATAGAGGATTAGTCAGTGTTACAGCCTTACTGTTTTTTGTGGGGTTTGGAATTAAATCGGCGGTATTTCCGATGTATTTCTGGTTGCCTTCTTCTTACCATACACCACCTTCAGCGATTGGTGCTATTTTTGGTGGATTACTAACTAAAATGGGCGTTTATTCCATATTTAGAGTCTTTACCATTGTATTTCAACCCGATGATTTTATCTTAGGTGTTTTTGTAGTAATCGCGATTTTAACAATGATAAGTGGTGCCTTAGGTGCTATTAATAAAAGAAATATTAGACGTATTTTATCCTATTTCATCGTCTGTCATATCGGATATCTACTAGCTGGTTTTGGGTTGTATACGGAATTGGCTTTTGTTGGAATCATATTCTATTTAATTCACGATGTAATTGTCAAAAGCAATTTGTTTATGATGAGTGGATTGATCCAGAAGATTAGGGAAACACAAGATATTAATCGCCTTGGCGGATTGTATAAAGACTATCCAAAACTATCCATATTATTCGCTATTATCCTATTCTCTTTGGTTGGAATACCTCCTTTATCTGGTTTTTGGCCTAAAATTTTGCTGTTTCAAGAAGCATTCAGAATGGAACAATACGTCTTATTGGGTACTTTAATTTTTGCTAGCTTTGTTACTTTGTTTATCGTAGCTCGAATTTGGTCTGAAGTGTTTTGGAAGGACCTACCTAAACCGAATAGTGAAGAAATTGACCATTTCGCACCTTTTGTTAGCTCTGGTAAGGTAGCACTCATTTTACCCGTGGTCGCCTTAGCAGGTGTTTCCTTATTTATCGGATTGAATGCGCCTTTAATATTTAAAGTTTCTGAACGTGTAGCCCACGAAATGATGAATCCTTCAATATACATAGAATCAGTTTTACAAAGTATAAAATAAAGAAATAGATGTTAAAGTACTTTTTACTTAATATATTATTGACTTTTGTTTGGGTTGCCCTGACAGGACAATTAAATTATGCCAACTTCTTTTTTGGTGGTGTGGCTGGTTTCTTTATCCTGTGGATGCTTACAAAGACATCTTCAAATAAAGCAGATAAAGAATATTTTTATCGCGTACCCAAAATTATTGTTTTTGTATTTTACTTTTTTATTGATATGCTGCAAGCCAATCTGCAAGTAGCGATAGATGTAATTACGCCAAATTATCATACGACACCAGGAATTATTAAGTATGAAATTGATGCAAAAACAGATTTTGAAATAACGATGCTGGCCAATATTATTGCACTTACTCCGGGAACGATGGTAATTGATATTTCAGATGATAAAAGCCATATCTTTATTCATACCATGTATTTGAAGGATAAAGAAAAATTCATTCAACGCATGAAAGAAAGAACAGAAATGAAATTATTAGCTATTTTACGATGACAGTAGAAAACTATTTGATATATGTAGTAATGCCTATCATCTGTTTGTCCTTAATTCTCATTTTTATACGATTTTTAAAAGGACCTGCAGTTGCGGATCGCGTTGTAGCGATTGATTTACTTATTACCGTAGGAGTTGGTTTTATTGGCTTGTTTAGTTTGATTGCCAATAATCCTATTTTTTTGGATGTTGCTGTAATTATGGCGCTAATCGCTTTTTTGAGTACAGTAGCCTTTTCGTTTTATTTAGATAAAAGAGATAGAAATGACTGATTTACTAATCATGATATTGAGTACCTTAGGAGCTATTTTTATTTTAATCGCTTCTATAGGTATTTTTAGATTGCCCGATTTTTATACGCGACTTTCTATTACCATTAAAGCAGCAACGTTGGGTATTGGATGTATTCTCGGCGCTGCGGCTATTCATTTCTCTGAGTTTTCCATTACAACTAAAGTTTTCGCCATTATTTTTTTCTTGTTTATAACGTCTCCTGTAGCCGCTTTCTTAATAGCGAGAACGGCATATATGACAGGAATTAAACTGTGGAATAAATCCGTGATTGACGAATTAAAAGATCGTTATGGCTTCGAAGAAACGAGAGAGATGGAAGGGAAAAATAGCAAACCAAAGATTAATAACCACAAAAATGAAGATAAGGATTAAATATTTTGTTTATTCAATTATCTTCGCATACCTAAGTAACATACTATTATAATTATGAAAAAAATCATTCTATTACTGACTGCATTTTTACTTGTTGCGCCTTTGAAAATTAAGGCAGATGAGGGAATGTGGTTTTTAATGTTCATTGAGCGTTTGAATCAACGCGATATGGAAAAAATGGGATTACAGCTTACCGCTGAAGAAATCTACAGTATTAACAATCACTCATTGAAAGATGCAATCGTGCAATTTGATGGGGGTTGTACAGCAGAAATGATATCAGATCAAGGGTTGGTTTTGACAAACCACCACTGTGGATATGATAAAATAGCAAGTTTATCTACGCCAGAAGATGATATTTTAACCAAAGGATTTTGGGCTAAAGATAAAGCAGCAGAAAGACCTGCAAAAGGTTTATCTGTGCGTTTCTTCGTTCGTATGGATGACGTTACAAAACGTATAGTAAGCGTTGTTAACGATAAAATGTCTGAAGGAGATAGAGAAAAAGCAATCAATCAAGAAATTGCTAAAATTCAAAAAGAAAATGATGGAGATGGAAAGTATACCGTATCTGTAAAATCATTTTTTCAAGGAAATGAATACTATTACTTCGTGTACGAAGATTATAATGATGTTCGTTTAGTAGGAACACCTCCAAACAGTATTGGAAAATTCGGTGGAGATACAGATAACTGGGAATGGCCTCGTCATACCGGAGATTTCTCTATGTTCCGCGTGTACACTGATAAGAGTGGAAAACCTGCAGAATATGCAGCTGAGAACGTTCCGATGAAACCTAAACATGTTTTGCCTGTTTCTATTGCAGGTATTAAAGAAGGTGATTTCTCTATGATTTTAGGATATCCAGGGAGAACAAACCGTTGGATGCCAGCACAAGGGGTAGCACAAAATATTACCTATGCTTATCCAGCTTGGGTAGAAGGTTCTAAACTGGGAATGGATGTAATGAAAAAGTACATGGCAAAAGATGATGCAGTACGTTTAAATTATGCTTCTAAATATGCTGGTGTAGCTAACTATTGGAAAAATAGACAGGGAATGATTGATGCTTTAAACCAACATCAAACCGTAGCTACAAAAACAAAAGCAGAAAAAGAGTACCAGAAATGGGCGGATAAAAAAGAAAATAAGGCAAAGTATGGAAAGGTAATTGCAGATATCAATGCATACTATGCGGCTACGAATTTAAAATCGCGTCAGGATAATTATTTAATGACGCTGTTGCGTACTTCTGCTTTAGCTGCTACTCCTTACCGTTTATCTGGTGGAATGGAAGCCTATGCGGCTGGAGATGCTAAGAAAAGGGACGAAATGCGCGAAGAGTTTACTGCTTATGTAAATGATATATATGAAGGACAAGATGCAGCTCTAGAAAAAGAGATGTTGGCAAAACAGTTAGCCCTTTATGCTACTAAATCGGAAGGATATGCTATCGCTCCTTATATTGCTCAAATCCAAAAAGAATACAACGGTGATTTCGAAAAATTCGTCAATGAAGCTTTTGAACAAAGTGTATTTGTAAACAAAGAGAAAATTGAAGCTTACTTAGCTGATCCATCGAAAACAACAATTTCTAGAGATCCTCTATTAAAATTGTCAGTAGCGATTATGGAGCAATATCGTGCAAAAAGCGATGAGCTAACTGTATTAGAAGATAAGTACCAAAAAGCATATCGCCTATTTGTAGATGGAGTAAGAAAAAGTAATCCAACAGGGAAATACTATCCAGATGCTAATTCAACCTTGCGTTTAACTTATGGTACTGTAAAAGGATTACCAAGAGGAAATAAAGTAAATGACGCCAAAGAAAACTGGTATACAACCTTAAAAGGAACTGTTGCTAAAAATATTCCTGGTGATGATGAATTTGAAGTACCTCAAAAATTAATCGATCTGTATACTGCAAAAGATTATGGAGTATATGCTGATAAAGAAGGGTATTTGCCAGTTAACTTCTTGACAAACCATGATATTACTGGAGGTAACTCAGGTTCGCCAGTATTAAATGGAAAAGGTGAATTAATCGGTTTAGCTTTTGATGGTAATATTGAAGCTATGGCTGGAGATGTAATTTATGATCCAGAATTACAAAGAACGATTAATGTTGATATTCGTTATGTATTGTTTATTATCGACAAATTTGCAGATGCAAAACACATTGTTGAAGAAATGAACGTTGTAACCAAGTAAGACAAAATACAACAAGCAGAAAAGCAGTAATAAACTCAGGTCTATTACTGCTTTTTTATTTGCATTCAGACAGGATAAGGCAAGGTAAAAGCATTGGACAAACAAACACTAACCAATTTAGATAGGTTGTCTCTTAAATCAATTACATCGCTTCAATTGGAGTTTGATGTTTTGAGTTGCTTATCAAAAGCGCATAATCCATAAAATCCGTGGTGACTTTTCCCTTCAATTCTTTTCCGTTGCTCTTTTTTAAAAAGAGTTTTACTTCGATTAAATCTGTTCCAGAATGGTAAGGAGAGTCTATATTATTTAATTTAAAAAGCGTTAGATTGGATAATTTGGTTTTCTTTAGATTTCGGATCCCTTTAAAATACTCTTTCCAATAATCGCCAATTCCGTATCCCTTTTCGACGGTATAGCTTTGGTAATTACCATCTTTATCATAAATCGTATCCCAGAGAACTTCACTGTTCGTCAAATATCCTATAATTGTGATTACTTTATCTCTATCATATACCTTTTGTTCAATTAGTCTTGTAAAAAAAGAAGGATAATCCTGTTCACGTTCTTTTTCGATATGAAAAAAACCATACTTGGCAAATTGCTTTTTGGTCTCCAAATGATAAACGTCTTTTAAAAATAGATAGTTTTCAAAAATGAGTTGCTCTCTATCTCTTTTTTCTTCAAAATTAGAGGCAATGTTTTTTAGTATATGATGAAAACTTAAGGTGTCACTAATCTGATTAGCATATATGTTTTTATGTATTTCATAATCGTTTATAAAGCTTTTTAGCAGTTGAGACAGTTCTTTGTTCTCAAGGCTAAAATCCATATGTTTGGTAGAGAATGTCTTTTTTAACTCCTCTTTCAACGCCCAGTTTTGACTATTTTCGGTTAAGTACAAAAGGTGCTTTATTGGAAATCGGTATTCATTGATAATGTCAAACCCAATTATTTTGATTGGGTTTTTTGGATACGATTGATTTAACGCTCTCAGCTTTTTCCAATGTGTAAAAGTCTCAACAGTTCCCTCCTGATTGACAATACTTTGAAATGCTACTACTAATTCTTTCAAAAGCGCTTCATCTCCTGTGTCTAAATAGCGCTGAAAGAAAAAAGCCTGACTAAAATTTGTTTCCGGAATATAGTAGTCTATTGCGTTTTGTTTTTTCAAACTTCGGATCAAGCTAAATTCAGCATCATACGTTTTTGCACTTCCATGGAAGGCTCCAAAACCAAGGATATTGAAGTTTGTTTCGGGAAAAATAAAAGTACTTTGCTCCAAGTCAAAGCAGTTTTGTCTTAAAAACTCTTTTTTGTTTTGTGACAGTACTGGTAGTGTAACTAGTAGAATAAAAAGGGTAAATATTCGCATCATTGGTCGTTTACAAAAGAACATTTTTATTTCTTTTTTCATTTAAAAAATCACGTTTAAGCTAATTTACAAAAAAAAAGCAGTAGTCTATACAAACATAAAACGGTTGTAAATATTAAATTTACAACCGTTTTATGTATTTTAATCTTTGATTTTTTTACTCAAAATCTATTTTTAAATGATACCTAATAGAGGTAAAAAAGCATATAAAAAGAAGCTAGTTAAAATTGCAATATCTAAATATAGAATTGCTTTTTTATCGTTTGCCAAAGGAAGTAAAAGTAAAATTCCTCTACTGACTCCGACATAGATAAAAAATAAAAACAGGGAATAACTGTTGGGGTTAATTAAATCGTTTTTCCCTTGTAATAACGACTTGAAATCTCTAGTTAATCCTCTACTTCTACAGAGTGTTTCAGGCAGTCCTTCACAAGAAGAACGAAGGCTCAATGCAGTTGTAGGTATTGCATTCAATAACCAGATATAACCGAATAAACCACATGTCAGCAAGAAAAAAATCCAATTAATAATCCTGTAATTAGTCACGTTTATTCAGCCGCTTGATCTTCTATAATAAAGAGATCTTCTGCATTTTTAAGAGAATCATCTTCCGTACCTTCTTCATCTAAATATGGCGTATAATCTTCCGTATTCATGCTATCCATTTCTTTCTGCATCTCATTTATATCTTTAAATGCAGCAGTTGTAAAAGAAGCAAGTAAAGCCCCCCAAGCAAGTAAAATGATTAAACCAATAGCACCAAGAACAAGTCCAGCTATTCCTAAGCCTTTAGACTCATTGAATTTTTTAGCACTTGAAATAGCTAAAATCCCAAGTACTACAGCTACAACTGCAACAATAAGCGCAATAATTCCAAAGCAAGGGATAAAAGAAGTAACTAAAGCAATAATTCCTGAAACAAGGGCTAAAATACCTAAAACTTGTGTGTTGTTACCACTTTTTTGTTGTGGTACTGGGGGTGGTGTGTAATTTTCCATAGGGTGATATTTATAAAAATTTTTAGCGAAAATACGATATATTTTATCTAAAGTGTTACTAGAAAAAAGGAAAATTTAGTTCCTATAAGATTTAATCATCAAATATAAAGTTGATAAAGTTATGCACCTGAGTTTAAATGTGCTGCAATTTCAGACAAATGTGCCGCCGTTTTTTTCTAAATCCAATCCTAAATGTATTCTGTTTTTTTAGTAATAAAAGCGTAATTTTAACCTCAAATAAAAATGGACTTAAAAAGAAAGATAATGCGCATACATTTTATCGCAATAGGAGGGAGTGCCATGCACAATTTAGCGTTGGCATTGCATGCAAAAGGAGAGGGTGTTACAGGAAGTGATGATGCTATTTTTGAACCATCCAAGACGCGCTTGGCCAAACAGGGTCTACTGCCAGAAAAAGAAGGATGGTTTCCAGAAAAAATCACAACAGATATCGATGCTGTGATTCTTGGAATGCATGCTAAAGAAGATAATCCCGAGTTGATAAAAGCAAAGGAGTTGGGTCTAAAAATATATTCGTATCCTGAGTTTATTTATGAGCATTCCAAAGATAAAACCCGTGTAGTTATTGGTGGATCCCACGGAAAAACAACCATTACTTCTATGGTGTTACATGTTTTGAATTATAATGGAATTGAAGTAGACTATCTAGTAGGTGCACAATTAGAAGGTTTTGATCGTATGGTCAACCTAACGAATGAAAATGACTTTATTCTTATAGAAGGAGATGAATACTTGTCTTCTCCTATTGATCGAAGACCAAAGTTTCATTTGTATGAACCGAATATTGCTTTATTAAGCGGTATTGCTTGGGATCATATTAATGTATTTCCCACTTTTGAAAATTATGTTGACCAATTTAAAATCTTTATTGATAAAATCACCAATGGTGGTATTTTGATTTACAATGAAGAAGATGCTATTGTAAAGCAAATTGCAGAAGACAGTACCAATCCAATACGCAGGATTCCCTATACAACCTTGGCAAATGAAATTGTCGACGGTGTAGCTTATTTAGTTACCTCTGAAGGACCTATGCCACTTGAGGTTTTTGGACAACATAATATAAGTAATATTAGTGGTGCAAAATGGGTCTGTCAGAATATGGGCGTGGATGAAGATGATTTCTTTGATGCAATTACAAGCTTTAAAGGAGCGTCAAAACGCTTAGAGAAATTGTATGACAAAGACACAACTGTGGTGTATAAAGATTTTGCTCATTCACCCAGTAAAGTAAAAGCTACGATGAAAGCGGTGCGTGAACAGTATCCCAATAAAAAATTAGTAGCTTGTTTAGAACTGCATACCTACAGTAGTTTAAATGCCGATTTCTTATCGGAGTATGAAGGAAGCTTAGATGCTGCCGATCAAGCTGTCGTTTTCTATTCTTTGGATGCTTTAAAAATTAAGCGAATGCCAGAAATCTCTGCTGACCAAATGAAAACCGCTTTTGCGTTATCTACATTAGCAACGTATACCAATGCAGGTGATTTTAAAACCTATATCAAAACGTTAAATCTAAAAGATAGCGTCTTGGTATTTATGAGTTCAGGTGACTATGGCGGTTTAGATTTAAATGAATATGTACAAACTTTATAACAGAAACAAAAAATCCTTTCATTGAAAGGATTTTTTTATAGAGGTATATTCACTATTCGCACACCCGAGGAGGAGGAGTATAATTTAGGATTGGTTTTTGAAACAGTAGTGTAAGAGTTAACGCTGTGAGAATATGTCAGAAACTAGAAAACCAATTTCAACTTGGGCGGAAGATGATCGACCAAGAGAAAAGATGATCCTAAAAGGTAAAAGCGCATTGAGTAATGCAGAATTGATTGCCATTTTAATCGGTTCCGGAAATAAAACTGAATCAGCCATTGATCTCAGTCGTAGAATTTTGGAGGCTAATGAAACAAATTTGGCGGAGTTAGCCAAACAATCGGTTTTGAATTTACAGCGCTTTAAAGGAATTGGAGAGGCTAAAGCGATAACTATTATCGCTGCTTTGGAGTTAGGACAACGTCGTAGAATGGCAGATAGTACGAATCGACATAAGATCAGCTGTAGCAAAGATGTCTTTGAGTTGATGCAACCCAAAATAGGCGAATTAACCCATGAAGAATTTTGGGTAGTTTTTTTAAACAATGCCAACTTAGTTCGAGGTATTGTCGCTAATCGAGAAGAGCCTTTTATTCTACACCAATTGATCGATAGTGTAAATATCAGCAAAGGTGGTGTGACAGGGACGGTAGTAGATTTGAGAATTTTATTCAAACTAGCGCTCGAAAAATCTGCCACAGCAGTAATTTTGGTTCATAATCATCCCTCTGGAAAACTAAACCCAAGTGAAGCAGATATACAGATAACAAAGAAAATTAAAGAAGCAGGGCATATTATGGATATCTCTATTTTAGATCATTTTATCATCACCGAATATGATTATTATAGTTTTGCAGATCATGGTCTATTATAAGTAGCCTTGTTTTTTTCAAATTGTTTACTTTTGTAGTCTAAATTGAAAAAGTAGGTATGTCTTTGAAAAAATTTGAACATAAAACCGATATATTTTTTGACCTTGATCATACGCTTTGGGATTTTGAAAAGAATTCAGCCTTAGCTTTTGAACAAGTATTAGCAGAAATGAAAATGCCTTTTAGCATTGAACAATTCTTAAACTATTATGTAAGTATCAATGCCGAATATTGGGATCGATATAGTTTAAATCAAATATCACAACAAGAACTCCGAGTTGGAAGAATACGCGATACCTTTAATTTACTAGATTTTTCAACATCGTCGGATCAAATTGTTGAAGTAGGTGATAAATATCTGAACTATTTAACTAGTTATAATTACTTATTTGATGGCGCTATAGAAATCCTTACTTATTTGAATGATAAATATAAACTTCATATTATTACAAATGGTTTTGATCAAGTACAAGCACGAAAAATAAAGAATTCAGGAATAGAAAAGTATTTTCAAACCATAACAAATTCTGAATTAGCAGGTGTGAAAAAACCAGATGCTAAGATTTTTACTTATGCTTTACAATTAGCTAAGGTAGCCGTAAGTGATACGGTTATGATTGGCGATAATCTTTTAGCAGATATTGAAGGAGCGCAAAAGGTAGGGATGGATGTGATTTATTACAATGAACATTATAATACAGTTCCAGATACGATACCCCAAGTGAATACCTTATTAGATATAAAAAGCCTGCTCTAATTGCAGGCTTTTTTATTAGTAGTCGTATTTGAATTGCCATCTATTTTTTAAAAATTCACGGGTGCTATTTTCCCTGCTGTTTTGTCCAGGTTCATATAAAATGGTACTACTTAGTTCGACAGGTAGAAATTCTTGATTGACAAAACTATTGGGATAGTCATGTGCATACTTATAATCCTCTCCATATCCAAGTTCTTTCATTAATTTGGTAGGTGCATTGCGCAAGTGAATAGGAACCGATAAATCCCCTGTTTGTTTGACCAATTGTTGCGCTTTGCCAATAGCCAGATAGGTTGAATTGCTCTTAGGAGATGTAGCTAAGTAAATAGCGCATTGACTGAGTAAGATTCTACTTTCGGGATAACCAATTACAGAAACAGCCTGAAAGGTGTTTGTTGCCATAATCAAAGCGGTTGGATTAGCATTGCCAATATCTTCAGAGGCTGCAATGACCAAGCGTCTCGCAATGAATTTTACATCTTCCCCTCCTTCAATCATACGAGCTAACCAATACACTGCTCCGTTCGGATCACTACCTCGAATGGATTTAATAAAGGCCGATACAATATCATAGTGTTGCTCTCCTGTTTTATCATAAAGTACAGTATTCTTTTGTACAACCTGCATGACGTACGCATTGGTTACAATGATTTCATCTCCTATTGTTGCATTGACAATCAATTCAAAAGTATTTAGCAACTTTCGACCATCACCCCCAGATACGCGAAATAAGGCTTCCGTTTCTTTAAGTGTAATGTGCTTGGATTTTAAAAAGGAGTCCCTGGCAATAGCACGCTCTAATAGTAGGCCTAAATCCTCTACAGTAAACGCATTTAACGTGTAAACCTGACACCTAGAAAGCAAAGCGGGAATCACTTCAAAACTTGGATTTTCAGTGGTTGCTCCAATTAAGGTAATCCAACCACGCTCAACAGCAGCTAAGAGTGAATCTTGCTGTGATTTGCTGAAGCGGTGAATCTCATCAATGAATAAAATGGGATTACGCGCAGTGAATAAACCTGGATTAGATTTAGCCTTTTCAATCACTTCGCGAACATCTTTTACTCCCGAATTGATAGCACTTAACGCATAAAAGGGACGTTTGCTCTCTTTAGCTAAAATTTCAGCTAACGTTGTTTTACCAGTGCCTGGAGGTCCCCAAAAAAGTAAAGAGGGAATAAAACCAGTTTGTAGCTGCTTCGTTAAAATTCCTTGTTCACCAACTAAATGAGCTTGACTAACATAGTCAGCCAAAGTTTGTGGTCGTACTCTTTCTGCTAATGGTGCATCCATGACAATATGATTTTAAGAAAGACAAAAATACAACCTATAATGCCGAATAAAAAGAAGTCAGGTAAAATTGTAGCTAAACCATCCGATTTATACGCTTGCTTATGAAGTACTATTTTATATCTTTATACTTCATCCCTAACGGTACAATTATTTTAAATGGAGGAACAACGCAGTAATGAGAGTATACGAATGAAAGATAAGCAATTGGTCCTATCCGCAAACCTAATCATTCTTCCTATTGTATTTTTAATGGTGATTTGGAGTGTTTTTTGGTTGGATTGGAAAGATTATTTACAATTATATCAATACGGAGTTTATCCACGTACCTTGCAAGGTTTGAGAGGGATTGTATTCAGTCCTTTTATTCATGGGGGGATAAAACATATATACAATAACTCGATAGCGCTATTTGTCTTGTTGCTATTGCTTCAGTTTTTTTATAAAAAACAAGTGTGGCAAGTTTTAGGTTGGGGGATTTTATTATCTGGATTTGGTACTTGGTTGATTGCGCGCGAAAGTTATCATATTGGGGCAAGCGGCTTGATTTATGTTTTAGTGAGTTATATGTTTTTTAAAGGAATCCAAACCCGATATTTTCGATTAGTAGCTTTATCTTTTTTAATCGTATTACTCTATGGAAGCATGATATGGTATGTTTTTCCGGATATTGAAGAAGGAATCTCTTGGGAAGGACATTTAAGTGGGTTTATTACAGGAATGATTTTATCTTTTGTATTGAAATCTCCTGTCTATGCAGAAAAAGTATATAAATATGACTGGCAAGCGCCCAACTACGATGCTAGTATAGACCCCTTTATGCAGTGCTTTGATGAAAATGGTAACTTTGTTATTATCCCGAAAGAACTCAAAGAAGCACTGGAAATGAAAAACCCCTATCGAAAAACATTACCTATTTTATATAAAGCATAAACAAAAAAGGACTTGTGTATTTTTTTAATACACAAGTCCTTTTCCTGAGACGGTTCACTCATCTTCACACATCACCTAAATTATCGTCTTTGTCTGATTATTTCATATAAAAAAGCTCCACAAGCAACAGAAACATTCAAAGAATCAATAGTGCTGAGCATCGGAAGTTTTGCCTTTTCATCAATCACTTTCAATACAGAAGGATTGATTCCTCTATCTTCGCTTCCCATAACAAGAGCCAATGGAACATTTAAGTCAACATCATAGATATCTTTTTCTGCTTTTTCTGTGGCCCCCAATGTTATCACACCAGATCCTTGTAAGTAAAAAATAGCATCTTTAATATGATCAACTTTACAAATAGGAATATTGAAAACAGCACCTGCAGAAGTTTTAATCGTATCTCCATTTACTGGAGCAGCGCCATTTTTTGATATAATAATTCCATCAGCTCCACAGCAAACAGCCGTACGTATGATGGCACCAAAATTACGCGCATCAGATAATTGATCCAAAATTACGAAAAGAGGCTTCTCTTTTTGCGCTAGGGTTGTCTCAACTAATTCCTCTAAGGTTACAAAAGTGATAGGGGCAATAGTGCCTATAGCTCCTTGGTGATTTTTCTTGGTTAAGCGATTGAGTTTCTCAATCGGAACATAAGAGAAATTTACATTATTTCTCTTTAATGCTTTGATTAACTCAGTCATTAATTCCCCTTGAGCATCCTTTTGTAAGAATACTTTATCTATATCTTTTCCTGCTTCTATGGCTTCGATTATCGCACGAATACCAAATATTTGATTCTCCTGATCCATGGTGCAAAGGTAGCTATATTTTTAATATACGTTAGATGTTTTTTAGGCTAAATAAGGAGTTAATTCTGTTTTTTAACTATATAAAAAGAACTAGAATAACGTCTTAAATCCAATGTGAATGGTTGTATTGTCAAATGAAAAAGGAATACCTGGCTGTTTTCCATTGGCAAAAGAAAGATTAAAATAACTTGACGAAGTAATAAAGCCTAATCCCATACCTATACTGTATAACGTGTTTTTTTGATCTAAGGGTTTGTATTCCTGAATTGCATAATCAAAAATGGTGTGTAGATATAAACTTGGGTGTACTAAAAAGCGATATTCTGTATTGAGTAAGTTCAATTGATTAGCAAGTAAACTGTTTTCCTGAAAGCCACGCAAAGAGTGAGTTCCTCCAAAGCGGTACAATTCATTGATTAAATAGTCCTTACTAAATAAAGAGTAATAGGTCCAATGGATATAGAAATAGTGTTTAGGAGCTAATTCAATATTCTTATAAGCCAGGAGTTGCAGAATGTATTGAGATTGCTTCTCCGATTCTGTTGTTCGATTTCCCGTGCCAACTAATAGATCCAACGAGTAGTTAACAGGAAACAAAGGCAGGTTTGACCTCTTTTTAAATAAGGTGTAATTGACAGTGAAAAATTTACTGTCAAAATTTTCCATGGCAGGTAATACACTGTTGGTGGTTGAAGAAGTACTTTGATAACCTACTTTGATATTTTGATTGTATTGAATAGCATAACCAACCTGCAAAGCAAGCTTGGTATTTTGAAAAATAGTATCTTGTTTTTGAATGTTTAGTTGAGTACTGAGGTTTAAAGGTGTATTAAAAAGATACACAAAAGAGGTTTTAAAATCAAACTGTGTTTGTTTATTCGCATCACTTCTCCAATACAATTGAAGCGATTCTCCTTTATTTAGTACGTTGTTTAAAGCCAGATCTAAGTAACCCGCTAAAGTAAACTTATCCTCTTCATTCGTACTAAATCCCATAAAACCATCAAAAGAATTTGTTTGCGCTTTATCTACATATAGATACAAGGTAGTTGCATCATCAGTAAATAAAGTTTCTGGCGTTTTGTATTGCGTCAAAAAGTCTAGTTCGCCTAGTGTTTGGGATAAATCTGTAACCAGTTGTTCACTATAGGGTTTGTTAATATAGCGCTTGGTCACCTGTTTAATTATCTTTTCCGGAACCTTCGTACTACTTTGTATCGCGATTTGGTTTAAAATCCTACTTTGTGCTAGGTTGAGATTTAAATCACAATATAAAAGATCATTTTGAATTCGGTGATTCGTTAATTGCAAGGTAGACATGCCTAATCCTTCTTGATCCAAACGTTGAGTGTATTGCTGTAAGATAGTGGCTAAGGATTCAAAGTCAATCGTTAAACTATCTTTTAGAAAGCCTATTTGTTTCTGTGTTGCTTGAGACAAGAGCGTATTGGATAAAATAATTTGGCGTATTGGATTTGCTAATTGATAAGTATACGTTATTGTATCCTGCTCTTGAGCTTTGTTTTTTGTAAAAGATAAATACCCTTTTTTGTAAAGCAATTGATCTACACTGTCAAGGGTTTGATACATAGATTGTAAGTCTGGATGCTGGCTTTTGTAAGCAATAGAACGAAGCAATTCACGCTCTTTTTCTTGGTTTGAAGTTAATTCAAGTGTCAGAAGTGCTTGTTGTCCATAACTGGAAAAGCACAAAAGAAAGAATGAAAAAAACAAGAGAATTATTTTGGACACTTCAGCTAATAATTTGGTTGTAAAGTAAAATAAAAAAAGTAAGAAGCTGAGACTTAAAGAATAAAATAAATAAATTACTTGAAAATAAATAAATTGTCTTTTGAAAAAAGAAAAAAACTTTATACATTTGCAACCCCGTATATAGTGGGGAATAATATATTGTAGAAATTATTAATAAACATTATGCCAACAATTCAACAATTAGTAAGAACAGGGAGAACCCAATTAACTAAGAAGAGTAAATCGGTTGCTTTGGATTCTTGTCCTCAAAGAAGAGGTGTTTGTACGCGTGTTTATACTACTACACCAAAAAAACCTAACTCTGCAATGCGTAAAGTTGCAAGGGTACGTTTGACAAATGGTAATGAAGTAAACGCTTACATCCCAGGAGAAGGACACAATTTACAAGAGCACTCGATAGTATTAGTTAGAGGTGGAAGGGTAAAAGATTTGCCAGGTGTTAGATATCATATCGTACGTGGAGCTTTGGATACTGCTGGAGTAAACGGTAGAACTCAAAGAAGATCTAAATATGGTGCAAAACGCCCTAAAGACAAAAAATAATCGTTTAAACGTTTAAGAAAAAGACATGAGAAAAAGACAGGCGAAAAAGAGACCTCTTTTACCAGATCCGAAATTTAATGATCAATTAGTGACGCGTTTTGTTAATAACTTAATGTGGGACGGTAAAAAGTCTACGGCTTTTAAAGTATTTTATGATGCTTTAGCAATCGTTGAAGAGAAAAAACAAGATGAAGAAAAATCTTCATTGGAGCTTTGGAAAGAGGCTTTAACTAATGTTATGCCACACGTAGAGGTTCGTTCTCGTCGTGTAGGTGGTGCTACATTCCAAATCCCTATGCAAATTCGTCCAGATAGAAAGATTTCTATGGCAATGAAATGGATGATTTTGTATGCGAGAAGAAGAAATGAAAAATCTATGGCTGCAAGATTAGCTTCTGAGATTTTAGCTGCGGCTAAAGAAGAAGGTGCTGCGGTTAAAAAGAGAATGGATACGCATAAAATGGCGGAAGCTAATAAAGCGTTCTCTCACTTTAGATTTTAATTCGTACAGAAACTATATACAATGGCAAGAGATTTAAAATATACAAGAAACATTGGTATCGCTGCTCACATCGATGCTGGTAAGACTACAACTACAGAGCGTATTTTGTTCTATACAGGTAAAAACCATAAAATGGGAGAAACTCACGAAGGGTCTTCTACAATGGACTGGATGGAGCAAGAAGCTGAGAGAGGTATTACTATTACTTCAGCAGCGACTACTTGTACTTGGAATTTTCCTACTAGTCAAGGTGAGAAGTTGCCTGAATCTATGGAGTACCACTTCAATATTATTGATACTCCAGGACACGTTGACTTCACTGTTGAGGTAAACCGTTCTTTACGTGTATTAGATGGATTAGTATTCTTATTTAGTGCAGTTGATGGTGTTGAGCCACAATCTGAAACTAACTGGAGACTAGCTGATAATTATAAAGTTCCACGTATGGGGTTCGTTAATAAAATGGACCGTCAAGGATCTAACTTCTTAATGGTTTGTCAGCAAGTTAAAGATATGTTGAAATCAAATGCAGTGCCAATCGTTTTACCAATTGGTGATGAAGCTGATTTTAAAGGTATCGTTGACTTAGTGAAAAACCGCGCAATTGTATGGCATGATGAAAATCATGGTTCTACTTTTGACGTTGTTGAAATCCCAGCAGATATGTTGGATGAGGTTAAACAATACAGAGGTCAATTAATCGAGGAGATTGCGGCGTATGACGAGAGTCTTCTTGAGAAATATATGGAAGATGAAAATTCAATCACTGAGGAAGAAGTGCATAAAGCGCTTCGTGCTGCTACATTAGATATGAGCATCATCCCAATGACTTGTGGTTCATCATTCAAAAACAAAGGAGTTCAGTTCATGTTAGATGCTGTTTGTCGTTACTTACCTTCTCCAATGGATAAGGAAGCTATAGAAGGAACAGATCCTGATACGGAAGAGCCAATTACACGTAAACCATCAGCTACAGAGCCTTTTGCTGCATTAGCATTTAAAATCGCTACAGATCCATTCGTGGGGCGTTTAGCTTTCTTTAGAGCTTATTCAGGACACTTAGATGCTGGTTCTTATGTTTTAAATACTCGTTCAGGTAACAAAGAGCGTATTTCTCGTATCTACCAAATGCATGCAAACAAACAAAATCCAATCGAATTTATTGAGGCTGGAGATATTGGTGCTGCTGTAGGATTTAAAGATATCAAAACTGGAGATACTTTATGTGATGAAAAACATCCAATCGTATTAGAAAGTATGGTATTCCCTGATCCAGTAATTGGTATCGCTATTGAACCAAAAACAAAAGCGGATATGGACAAAATGGGTACTGCTTTAGCTAAATTAGCAGAAGAGGATCCAACGTTCACAGTGAAAACAGATAAAGCTTCTGGACAGACAGTTATTTCTGGTATGGGAGAGTTACACTTAGATGTGTTAATCGATCGTATGAGACGTGAATTCAAAGTTGAAGTTAACCAAGGTGAGCCTCAAGTTGAATACAAAGAAACACTTACTCGTGATACACAACATAGAGAAGCTTATAAAAAGCAATCTGGTGGTCGTGGTAAATTTGCGGATATCGTGTTTAAAATTGGTCCAGCTGACGAGGTAGACGGTAAGCCATTCGTAGGTTTGCAGTTTGTTAATGAAGTTAAAGGTGGTAACGTACCAAAAGAATATATCCCTTCTGTAGAGAAAGGATTTAGAGAAGCGATGAAACAAGGGCCTTTAGCAGGTTTCGAAATGGATTCGATGAAAGTTACTTTAACAGATGGTTCTTACCACGCGGTTGACTCGGATGCATTGTCGTTCGAATTAGCAGCTAAAATGGGTTACAAAGCTGCTGCTAAAGCTGCTGGTGCTGTAATTCTTGAGCCAATCATGAAATTAGAGGTATTGACTCCTGAAGAAAACATGGGTGATATCGTTGGAGATTTGAACCGTCGTCGTGGACAAATCAACAATATGGATGATAGAAATGGAGCAAAAGTTGTTAAAGCTTCTGTGCCATTATCAGAAATGTTCGGATATGTAACTACATTGAGAACGTTATCGTCGGGTAGAGCTACTTCTACAATGGAGTTCTCTCACTACGCTGAAACACCATCAAATATTTCAGAGGCTGTAATCACTAAAGCAAAAGGAAACGCTTAATTTTAGAGTAAAATGAGTCAAAAAATCAGAATAAAATTAAAATCTTACGATCATATGTTGGTTGATAAATCAGCAGAGAAAATCGTAAAAACTGTAAAAAGTACAGGTGCAGTAGTAACAGGTCCAATTCCGTTACCAACTGATAAAAAAATCTTTACTGTTTTACGTTCACCACACGTAAACAAGAAAGCAAGAGAACAATTTGAAGTTAGTTCTTACAAAAGATTGTTAGATATTTATTCTTCTTCTTCTAAAACAATTGATGCTCTAATGAAATTAGAGTTACCAAGTGGAGTTGAAGTTGAGATTAAAGTGTGATAATCTGAAAGTAATTTCAAGATAATAAAGAGTAAGAGTTAAGTATTGAAGTGTAGACTTTAATACTTAATTCTTTAAAATAAGTTTAAATAATTTAATTAAATATTTATGTCTGGGTTAATTGGTAAAAAAATCGGCATGACTAGTATTTTCGACGAAAATGGAAAAAACATTCCATGTACAGTAATCGAAGTTGGTCCATGTGTCGTTACCCAAGTCAGAACCATAGAGGTTGACGGGTATGAAGCGTTACAACTTGGTTTCGATGACAAGACAGAGAAGAGCGCTACTAAAGCTGAGTTAGGTCACTTTAAGAAAGCGGGAACATCTGCAAAAAGAAAAGTCGTTGAAATTAAAGAATTCGCAAATGAGCACAAATTAGGTGATGTAATCACCGTTGATTTGTTCGCAGAAGGTGAGTTTGTAGACGTTCAAGGAGTGTCTAAAGGAAAAGGTTTCCAAGGGGTTGTTAAACGTCATGGTTTTGGCGGAGTAGGTCAAGTTACTCACGGTCAAAAAAACCGTTTAAGAGCGCCAGGTTCTGTAGGAGCTTCTTCTTATCCATCTAGAGTATTCAAAGGAATGCGCATGGGAGGAAGAATGGGAGGAGAAAATGTAACAGTACAAAATCTTAGAGTTTTAAAAGTAGTTGCTGATAAAAACTTACTTGTTGTAAAAGGAGCTATTCCAGGACACAAAAACTCTTATGTAATCATTCAGAAGTAATGGAAGTAAAAGTTTTAGATATTACAGGGAAAGATACTGGAAGAAAAGTTGAACTTTTAGATTCAGTATTTGGTATTGAGCCGAATAATCATGCAGTATATCTTGATGTTAAACAATATTTAGCAAATCAAAGACAAGGTACACACAAGTCAAAAGAAAGAGCTGAAATCTCAGGAAGTACGCGCAAGATTAAAAAGCAAAAAGGAACTGGAACGGCAAGAGCGGGAAGCATCAAGTCACCAGTATTCAGAGGAGGGGGTAGAGTTTTCGGGCCAAGACCAAGAAGCTATTCTTTCAAATTGAATAAGAACTTAAAACGTTTGGCTAGAAAATCAGCGTTTTCAATTAAGGTTCGTGAAGAGAACTTAATCGTTTTAGAAAACTTCAACTTCGAAGCACCAAACACTAAGAATTTTATTAGTGTATTGAAAGCTTTAGGGTTAGAAAATAAAAAATCTCTATTTGTGTTGGGTGAATCAAATAAAAATGTATATTTGTCATCACGCAATTTAGAGAAAGCTGCTGTTGTAACTAACTCAGAATTAAGTACTTACGCTATTTTGAACGCGGGAAGCTTAGTCTTGACAGAAGGATCTGTGGCTGGAATTGTTGAAAATTTAAGTAAATAATAGGAAGATGAGTGTTTTAATTAAGCCTATAATTACAGAAAAAGTAACAAAAGACGGCGAAATTTTTGGCCGTTATGGTTTCGTAGTTGATAGAAAAGCAAACAAAATTCAGATCAAAAAAGCAGTGGAAGCTACTTATGGTGTTAGTGTTGTTAATGTGAATACTATGAATTACGGTGCTAAACGTTCTGTTAAGTATACGAAAAGCGGTATGATTAACGCTAAAACTAATGCTTTCAAGAAAGCAATAGTTGAATTGAAAGAAGGAGATAATATAGACTTTTATTCAAATATCTAATAAATAATGTCAGTTAGAAAATTAAAACCTATTACCCCAGGTCAGCGTTTTAGAGTTGTAAATAGTTTTGACGCTATAACAACTGATAAGCCGGAGCGTAGTTTACTAGCACCGAAAAAAAAATCTGGAGGTAGAAATAGTCAAGGAAAAATGACCATGCGCTACACAGGTGGTGGTCATAAACAAAGATATCGTGTTATCGATTTCAAAAGAACAAAAGAAGGAGTACCTGCGGTTGTTAAAACAATCGAGTATGATCCAAACCGTTCAGCATTTATTTCACTACTTGCGTATGTGGATGGAGCTAAAACTTATGTTATTGCTCAAGCTGGTCTTAAAGTTGGACAAACTGTAGTTTCAGGACCTGATGCAGCACCAGAAGTTGGTAATGCTATGCCTTTAAGTAAAATTCCTTTAGGAACTGTTATTTCTTGTATTGAGTTACGTCCTGGACAAGGAGCAGTAATTGCTCGTTCAGCTGGTACTTTCGCACAATTAGTAGCAAGAGATGGTAAGTATGCAACGATTAAAATGCCTTCTGGTGAGGTGCGTTTAATCTTGTTAACTTGTATGGCTACTATTGGAGCTGTATCAAACCACGATCACCAATTAATCGTTTCTGGTAAAGCGGGTAGATCTAGATGGTTAGGTAGAAGACCAAGAACAAGAGCTGTAGCTATGAACCCGGTAGATCACCCAATGGGAGGTGGAGAAGGTCGTTCTTCTGGAGGACATCCACGTTCAAGAAACGGGATGCCTGCTAAAGGTTATAGAACTCGTTCTAAAGTTAAGTCGAGTAACAAGTATATCGTTGAACGTAGAAAGAAATAAAAGAGTAAAACATGGCACGTTCGTTAAAAAAAGGACCTTATGTTCACTTTAAATTAGAGAAGAAAGTTCTTAAAAATGTGGAGTCTGGAAATAAAGCTGTTATCAAAACTTGGTCAAGAGCTTCTATGATTACTCCAGATTTCGTTGGACAGACTATCGCAGTACATAATGGTCGTCAATTTGTTCCTGTTTATGTTACAGAGAACATGGTAGGACACAAGTTAGGGGAATTTTCACCAACAAGATCGTTTAGAGGTCACGCTGGTGCAAAGAATAAAGGTAAAAAATAATAAGAAGCTATGGGAGTTCGTAAAAGAGAAAGAGCTGAGCAAATTAAAGAAGCTAATAAGCAAATTGCTTTTGCCAAGCTAAACAATTGCCCTACTTCTCCAAGAAAAATGCGCTTAGTAGCGGATTTAGTAAGAGGACAGAAAGTAGAAAAAGCTCTAAATATATTAAAATTCAGTTCAAAAGACGCTTCTCGTAGTTTAGAGAAATTGCTTTTGTCTGCAATTGCAAACTGGCAAGCAAAAAACAGCGATGGAAACATAGAAGAAGCTGCGCTTTTTGTTAAAGAAATTAGAGTAGATGGAGGAATGATGTTGAAAAGACTTCGTCCTGCACCTCAAGGAAGAGCACACAGAATTAGAAAGCGTTCTAATCACGTTACAATCGTGTTAGGATCTAATAATAACACACAAAGCAATTAATAAACAGTATGGGACAAAAAACAAATCCGATCGGGAATCGCCTTGGTATTATTAGAGGGTGGGACTCAAACTGGTATGGTGGAAATGATTACGGTGATAAAATCGCTGAGGATTATAAAATCAGAAAGTATATCCATGCTCGTTTATCAAAAGCTAGTGTGTCTAAAGTAATCATTGAGAGAACTTTAAAACTTGTAACCGTTACTATCACTACTGCTAGACCTGGTATCATTATCGGAAAAGGTGGACAAGAGGTAGACAAGTTGAAAGAGGAATTGAAAAAGATTACAGATAAGGAAGTTCAAATCAATATCTTTGAAATTAAAAGACCTGAACTTGACGCGTTTTTAGTGGCTGCTAGTATCGCTCGTCAAATCGAAAACAGAATTTCTTACCGTAGAGCAATCCGTATGGCTATTGGTGCTGCGATGAGAATGAATGCAGAAGGGATCAAAGTTATGATTTCTGGTCGTTTGAATGGTGCTGAAATGGCACGTTCAGAATCATTCAAAGAAGGAAGAATTCCATTATCTACTTTCAGAGCTGACATCGATTATGCACTTACTGAAGCTCACACTACGTATGGTAGAATGGGAATCAAAGTGTGGATCATGAAAGGTGAAGTTTACGGTAAAAGAGATCTTTCTCCGTTAGCTGGTATGGATAAAAAACAATCCAAATCACCAGCAGGATCTAGTAAAGGTAGACCTAACCAACGCAAAAGAAAGTAATTTTTAAACTGAAGAAAAATGTTACAGCCTAAAAGAACAAAATACCGTAAGGTACAGAAAGGTAAGATGAAAGGGATTTCCCAAAGAGGGCATGAACTTTCAAATGGGATGTTCGGAATTAAATCTTTAGATTCAGCATTTATTACTTCTCGTCAAATCGAAGCTGCGCGTATTGCTGCAACTCGTTTTATGAAACGTGAAGGACAATTGTGGATCAAGATTTTCCCAGACAAGCCAATCACAAAGAAGCCTCTTGAAGTGCGTATGGGTAAGGGTAAAGGTGCAGTGGAATACTGGGTTGCTGTGGTAAAACCAGGAAAAATAATGTTTGAGGTTGGTGGTGTTCCACTATCTGTAGCAAAAGAAGCTTTACGCTTAGCTGCTCAAAAACTTCCTGTAAAAACAAAATTTATAATTGCTAGAGATTTCGAAGCATAATTTGAATTTATCATGAAACAATCTGAAATAGTAAGCCTATCTGTAGCTGATTTACAAGAGCAATTAAAAGCATTGACTAACGCATTAAATAGCTTAAAATCAACTCACGCAATTTCTCCAATAGAGAATCCTCTTCAAATCAGAAAGGTTAGAAGAACAATTGCTAGAGTTAATACTGAGCTAAGCAAAAGAGAGTTACAATAATTGTATTCTGCTGAAAGATGGAAAATAGAAAAGAAAGAAAAGAGAGAATAGGTGTTGTTACTAGTAACAAAATGGAGAAATCTATTGTTGTTTCTGTAGTAAAAAAAGTAAAACACCCATTATATGGAAAGTTCGTGAAGCAAACTAAAAAGTATGTGGCGCACGACGAAACGAACGACTGCAACATTGGTGATTCAGTTAGAATTATGGAGACTCGTCCATTATCTAAATCAAAATGTTGGAGATTAGTAGAAATTATTGAAAGAGCGAAATAATTATGGTACAACAAGAATCTAGACTTAAAGTAGCAGATAACACGGGAGCAAAAGAAGTTTTGACAATCCGTGTGTTAGGTGGAACAAAGCGTCGTTACGCTTCAGTAGGTGATAAAATCGTAGTAAGTATCAAAGATGCAACTCCAAATGGAAGTGTTAAAAAAGGTACGGTTTCTACAGCTGTGGTTGTTCGCACCAAAAAAGAGGTTAGAAGAGCTGATGGATCATACATTAGATTCGATGATAATGCTTGCGTATTGTTAAATGCTGCAGGTGAGATGAAAGGAACTCGTGTTTTTGGACCAGTAGCAAGAGAGCTTCGTGAAAGACAATTCATGAAAATTGTATCATTAGCACCTGAGGTGTTGTAATTCGTTCTAAAGATGATGAAGCTAAAGATAAAAACAGGTGATACTGTACGTGTTATCGCTGGAGATCACAAAGGATTAGAAGGCAAAATCGTACGTGTATTACGCGAAAAAAACAAAGCTATTGTTGAAGGATTAAACATGGTTTCAAAACATGTTAAGCCAAGTGCTACTAATCCTCAAGGTGGAATTGTGAAAAAAGAGGCTCCTATTCATATTTCTAATTTAGCGATCGTAGATCCTAAAACTAATGACGTTACGAAAGTAACTATGCAGAAGAATGAAAATGGAAAAAATGTAAGAGTTTCTAAAAAATCAAATCAAGTATTATAGTTATGGCTTATATACCAAGACTTAAAGAAGAATATAATAGCAGAGTGATCTCTGCTCTTAAAGAGGAGTTTGGATACAAGAACATTATGCAAGTTCCTAAACTTGAGAAAATTGTTGTTAGCCGTGGTGTTGGTGCAGCTGTATCTGATAAAAAATTAGTTGATTACGCAGTTGAGGAATTAACTAAAATTACAGGACAGAAAGCTGTAGCTACTATTTCTAAAAAGGACGTTGCTACGTTCAAATTGAGAAAAGGAATGCCAATTGGAGCTAAAGTTACTTTACGTGGTGAAAAAATGTATGAATTCCTAGATCGTCTAGTTACTTCTGCTTTACCACGTGTAAGAGATTTCTCTGGTATTAAATCTGATGGATTTGACGGTAGAGGAAACTATAACTTAGGTGTAACTGAGCAAATTATTTTCCCTGAAATCAATATTGATAAAGTAAACAAAATCGCTGGTTTTGATATTACGTTTGTAACATCTGCTGATACAGATAAGGAAGCAAAATCTTTACTAGTTGAATTAGGATTACCTTTTAAAAAGAATTAAGAGTTATGGCTAAAGAATCAATGAAAGCCCGTGAGGTAAAAAGACAAGCATTAGTAACTAAATATGCTGAAAAAAGAAAAGCTCTTTTGGAAGCGGGTGACTACGAAGGGTTACAAAAATTACCTAAAAATGCTTCTCCTGTGCGTTTACACAACAGATGTAAACTAACTGGAAGACCTAGAGGGTATATGCGTCAATTCGGTATTTCTCGTGTTACTTTCCGTGAGATGGCAAACCAAGGGTTGATACCAGGAGTTAAAAAGGCAAGTTGGTAATTAAGATTTAAAGGTAAAAACAATGTATACAGATCCAATAGCAGATTTCCTTACAAGAATTAGAAATGCTGTGCGTGCAAACCACAAAGTGGTAGAGATCCCAGCATCTAACTTCAAAAAAGAAATCACGAAAATTTTATTCGATCAAGGATATATCTTAAGCTATAAATTCGATGACAGTACTGTTCAAGGTACCATCAAAATAGCTTTGAAATACGACAAAGACACAAAAGAGTCTGTGATTAGAGATATCCAAAGAATTAGTAAACCAGGTTTGCGTAAATACGCTTCTGCAACTGACCTTCCAAGAATCTTAAATGGTTTAGGAATTGCTATCGTTTCCACATCAAAAGGTTTGATGACTGGAAAACAAGCAAAACAATTGAATGTTGGTGGAGAAGTAGTTTGTTACGTATACTAATTTAAAAAGACTAAGAAATGTCAAGAATAGGAAAAAGTCCGATAACAATTCCTGCTGGTGTAACAGTTGATGTTCAAGATGGCGTTATTGTTGTTAAAGGTAAATTAGGAGAGCTTACTCAGAAATTCGACACAGTTAGTGTTAAAGTTGAAGATAATCAAGTAGTTGTAGAAAGATCATCTGATTTAAAAGATGAGAGAGCTAAACACGGATTATACCGTAGTTTAATCAACAATATGATTGCTGGTGTTTCTGACGGATTTACTTTAACTTTAGAGTTCGTAGGGGTAGGATACCGTGCTTCAAACCAAGGGCAAAGGTTAGACTTAGCTTTAGGTTATTCTCACAACATCGTACTAGACGTCGCTCCAGAAGTTGTAGTTGAAACAATATCAGAAAAAGGAAAAAATCCTCTAGTAAAATTAACTTCTCATGACAAACAATTAGTGGGTCAAGTAGCTGCAAAAATTCGCTCTTTCCGTAAGCCAGAACCTTACAAAGGAAAAGGAATTAAATTTGTAGGTGAGGAATTAAGAAGAAAAGCAGGTAAATCAGCTTAAAAATTAAGACTATGTCATTAACAAAATCTGAAAGAAGACAACGTATAAAGTTCAGAATTAGAAAGACTGTTAGCGGAACTCCGACTAGAACAAGACTTTCTGTATTCAGAAGTAATAAAGAGATCTATGCACAAATCATAGATGACGTAAATGGAGTAACTTTAATTTCGGCATCGTCAAGAGAAGCTGGGATAACAAGAGGAACCAATGTTGAAACTGCTGCATCGGTTGGAAAACTAATCGCAGAGAAGGCTTTAAAAGCAGGTATCGAAACTGTATCTTTTGATAGAAACGGTTATTTATACCACGGACGTGTTAAATCATTAGCCGAAGGCGCTAGAGAAGCTGGATTAAAATTCTAATTAGTTATGTATCAAAATTATAAAAACGTAGAATTTGTAAAACCAAGCGGTCTTGATTTAAAAGATCGTTTGGTTAGTGTTAACCGTGTTACTAAAGTGACAAAAGGAGGAAGAGCTTTTGGTTTTTCTGCTGTTGTTGTAGTAGGTGACGAAAACGGTGTAGTGGGTCACGGTTTAGGTAAATCTAAAGATGTATCTGAAGCTATTGCTAAAGCAGTAGAGGATGCTAAGAAAAATTTGGTTAAAGTTCCATTAAACGGTCATACTATTCCTCATGAACAAAAAGGAAAATTCAGTGGAGCTCGCGTTTTATTGATCCCTGCATCATTAGGTACGGGAGTAATTGCTGGTGGTTCTGTGAGAGCGGTAGTTGAAGCTGTAGGAATTACAGATTTATTATCTAAGTCTCAAGGTTCTTCTAATCCACATAACGTGGTGAAAGCTACTTTCGATGCTTTATTACAATTGAGAAGTGCTTCTACTGTTGCAAAACAAAGAGGAATTTCTTTAGAAAAAGTATTTAAAGGTTAATTTGAGAGATATTATGTCAAAGATCAAAATAAAACAAGTAAGAAGCCAAATCAAATGTCCTCTTAATCAAAAGAGAACATTAGAGGCTTTAGGACTTCGTAAAATAGGACACGTAGTTGAACATGATGCTACTGAAGCTATTTTAGGAATGGTAAATAAAGTTCAACACTTAGTTTCTGTAGAAGAAATTAAATAACATTCGTGAAAGATGAATTTAAGTAATTTACAACCAGCAAACGGTTCAGTACACAATCAAAACAAACGTCTTGGTCGTGGTGAAGGTTCTGGAAAAGGAGGAACTTCTACAAAAGGACATAAAGGTGCTAAATCACGTTCAGGATATTCGAAAAAGATCGGATTTGAAGGAGGGCAGATGCCACTTCAAAGACGTGTTCCTAAATTCGGTTTCAAAAACATTAACAGAGTTGAGTACGCGGCAATCAATTTAGATGCTTTACAAGGTCTAGTTGATAGCGGAAAGATAACGGATACAGTAGATTTTTCTCAATTCGTAGATTTAGGATTAGTTACTAAAAACTGTTTAGTTAAAGTTTTAGGACGTGGAGAGCTAAAAGCAAAATTAAAAGTTTCTGCTCATAAATTTTCAGCTTCTGCCCTAGCAGCTATTGAAGCAGCAGGAGGAGAAGTTGTAACGTTATAAAATCTTAGTGAACAGGATGAAGAAGTTTTTTGAAACATTAGCCAGTATCTGGAAAATAGAAGAGTTAAAAAATAAAATCTTAATCACATTAGGACTATTGCTTGTGTACCGTTTCGGTACACAAGTAACTCTACCAGGTATTGATGCAACGAAATTGCAAGCGTTGACTGATCAAACGGATCAAGGAATCGGATGGTTAATTAACGTTTTTACAGGTGGTGCATTTGCACAGGCATCTGTTTTTGCTTTAGGTATTATGCCTTACATTTCTGCTTCCATTGTGGTGCAGCTGATGGGAATCGCGGTTCCTTATCTGCAAAAATTACAAAATGATGGAGAAAGCGGTAGAAAGAAAATGAATCAAATTACAAGATGGTTAACTATTGGTATTACCTTATTACAAGGGCCGAGTTACATCTATAACTTGTATGTGCAATTGCCGTCAGATGCATTTTTGCTAGGTTTTAATTCTTTCTCATTCTTGTTTTCTTCAGTAATGATTCTAACTGCGGGTACTATTTTTGCAATGTGGTTAGGTGAAAAGATTACTGATAAAGGGATTGGAAATGGTATTTCGTTATTAATTATGGTTGGTATTATTGCAAGACTTCCAATGTCTTTCATTCAAGAATTCCAATCGCGTATTACAGAAAATAACGGAGGACCAATGTTAGTTGTTATTGAAGTAATTTTATGGTTATTGATTATCGTTGCTTGTATCTATTTAACGCTAGCAGTACGAAGAATTCCAGTACAATACGCACGTAGAAGTGCATCTGGGACTTTTGATCAGTCTATGCTAGGAGGTAACCGTCAATGGATTCCTTTGAAACTAAATGCCTCAGGAGTTATGCCAATTATCTTTGCGCAAGCAATCATGTTTGTCCCTGCTGCTGTAGCCGGTTTATCAACTTCAGATACTGCAAAATCAATCAGTAATACATTCCATAATGTATTTGGTTGGGAGTATAATTTACTTTTTGCTTTATTAATCATTATTTTTACGTACTTTTACACCGCAATTACAGTACCTACTAATAAAATGGCTGATGATTTGAAGAGAAGTGGTGGTTTTATTCCAGGGGTTAAGCCTGGTTCAGAGACCGCAGATTTCTTAGATAGAATCATGTCATTGATTACTTTTCCAGGTTCTTTATATCTTGCTATCATAGCTGTATTTCCAGCGATTATTGTTAGTATTTTAGGAGTTCAACAAGGATGGGCAATGTTTTATGGTGGTACGTCACTATTGATTATGGTGAGTGTTGTAATTGATACAATCCAACAAGTGAATTCATATCTATTAAACAAACAGTATGATAGTATGATGACTAGTGGTAAAAATAGAAGAGCGACAGCTTAAATTTTATGGCAAAACAATCAGCGATAGAGCAAGACGGAGCAATAATTGAAGCATTGTCTAATGCAATGTTCCGCGTAGAATTAGAAAATGGTCACGTTGTGATTGCTCATATTTCAGGTAAAATGCGTATGCACTACATTAAGTTGTTACCTGGAGATAGAGTGAAACTCGAAATGAGTCCTTATGATTTGACCAAAGCAAGAATTACTTATAGATATTAAAGAGGCTATTCAAATGAAAGTAAGAGCATCAGTTAAAAAAAGAAGTGCCGAGTGCATCATAGTACGTAGAAAAGGTAGACTTTACGTTATTAATAAAAAGAATCCTAGATTTAAACAAAGACAAGGATAATTATGGCAAGAATCGCAGGGGTAGACATACCTAAATACAAAAGAGGAGTTATTGCTTTAACTTATATCTTCGGAATTGGTTCTAGTAGAGCTAAGGAAATTTTAGCAGTAGCTAAAGTAGACGAAGATAAGAAAGTGCAAGATTGGAATGATGAAGAGATCGGAGCAATCCGTGAAGCTGTAGGTCATTTCAAAATTGAAGGTGAGTTACGTTCAGAGATCTCATTAAACATCAAACGTTTAATGGATATTGGATGTTACAGAGGAATTCGTCACAGAACTGGACTTCCATTAAGAGGACAGAGAACGAAAAATAACTCAAGAACAAGAAAAGGTAAAAGAAAAACTGTTGCTAACAAGAAAAAAGCAACTAAATAATAAGTAGTAATATGGCTAAAGCGAATACAAAAAAGCGTAAAGTTGTTGTAGAAACAACAGGTGAAGCTCATATTAATGCAACATTCAACAATATCATTATTTCTTTGACTAATAAGAAAGGTGAAGTAATCTCTTGGTCGTCTGCAGGTAAAATGGGATTCAGAGGTTCTAAAAAGAACACTCCTTATGCTGCTCAGATGGCTGCTGAAGATTGTGGTAGAGTTGCACTAGAAGCAGGATTGAAAAAAGTTAAAGTTTATGTAAAAGGTCCAGGTAATGGAAGAGAATCTGCAATCAGATCTTTACATAACAACGGAATTGAAGTAACCGAGATTATCGATATTACTCCAATCCCTCACAACGGATGTCGTCCTCCTAAGAGAAGAAGAGTTTAATTTTATAGTATAACCAAAGGTAGGATAGATTATCGGAGGAAAGTGACCTGAATTCATAATCCCTACCTTTATTATTTTTTTTAAAAATGGCAAGATATACTGGTCCACAAACAAAAATCGCTCGTAAATTCGGCGAAGCTATTTTCGGAGAAGACAAATCATTCGAAAAAAGAAATTACCCTCCAGGACAACACGGATTAGCTAAGAAAAGAGCTAAAAAATCTGAATATGCTGTTCAGTTAATGGAGAAACAAAAAGCAAAATACACATACGGTATCTTAGAAAAACAATTCCGTAACATTTACAAGAAAGCTGCGGCTGCTCGTGGAGTTACTGGTGAGGTTTTGATCCAATTGTGTGAATCGAGATTAGATAACGTAGTTTACAGAATGGGTATTGCTCCTTCTCGTAGAGCTGCACGTCAAGTAGTTTCTCACAGACATATCACTGTTAATGGTGAATTAGTAAATATTCCTTCTTACCAATTAAAAGCAGGTGATATTGTTGCTGTTCGTGAAAAATCTAAATCTTTAGAAGTTATCGAACGTTCGTTATCTAATTCTAGTTCTGTTTATGAATGGATTACTTGGAATCCTGAAACTTTAGTAGGTACTTTCGTTGCTGTACCTCAAAGACTTCAAGTTCCAGAAAATATCAAAGAACAGTTAATCGTAGAGTTGTACAACAAATAATAATTGACATTCAGTCGAAACAAATATGGCAATATTTAATTTTCAAAAGCCCGATAAAGTTATCATGATTGATTCGACCGATTTTAGAGGTAAATTCGAATTTAGACCTTTAGAACCGGGATATGGATTGACTATTGGTAATGCATTGAGAAGAGTTCTTCTGTCTTCGTTAGAGGGGTATGCTATTACTTCAGTACGTATCGAAGGAGTTGATCACGAATTTTCTACTATCGCTGGTGTTGTGGAAGATGTTACGGAAATTATCCTTAATCTGAAACAAGTGCGTTTTAAACGTCAAGTAGAAGATGTTGATAGTGAATCTGTAAGTATCACTTTTTCTGGGAAAGAACAAATGACCGCTGGAGATTTCCAGAAGTATATTTCTAATTTCCAAGTATTAAATTCAGATTTAGTTATATTTAATTGCGAAAGCAGTGTAAATATTACTATGGATTTAACTATTGAGAAAGGAAGAGGATATGTTGCTGCAGAGGAAAATAGAAAACCTAATGCACCAATTGGAACAATCTTCACTGATTCAATTTATACGCCAGTTAAGAACGTTAAGTATGCTATAGAGAATTACCGTGTGGAACAAAAAACTGACTATGAAAAGTTAGTGTTTGATATCATTACAGACGGTTCTATTCATCCAAAAGACGCCTTAACGGAAGCAGCTAAAACATTGATTCATCATTTTATGCTGTTCTCAGACGAGAGAATTACTTTAGAGGCTGATGAAATTGCTCAAACTGAATCATATGATGAAGAATCATTGCATATGAGACAGCTTCTAAAAACTAAATTGGTAGATTTAGATCTTTCAGTTCGAGCGTTAAATTGTTTAAAGGCGGCTGAAGTAGATACATTAGGAGATTTAGTATCTTTCAACAAAAACGATTTGATGAAATTTAGAAACTTCGGTAAGAAGTCTTTATCTGAATTAGAAGAATTGGTAGCTGTGAAAGGATTAAATTTTGGTATGGATCTATCAAAATACAAATTAGATAAAGAATAATCTAGACCGCTAAAGTCTAAAGTCGATAACGCAATGAGACACGGAAAAAAAATAAATCACTTAGGTAGAAAGGCAGGACATAGAAATTCTATGTTAGCTAATATGGCTTGTTCTCTAATTGAACACAAGCGTATCAATACTACTGTAGCAAAAGCGAAAGCATTAAAACAATATATTGAACCATTAGTAACAAAATCAAAATCGGATGATACACATAATCGCCGTGTTGTTTTCTCTTACTTAAGAAGTAAAGAAGCTGTTACTGAATTGTTCAGAGAGGTTGCTCAAAAAGTGGGTGATCGCCCAGGAGGATACACACGTATCATCAAATTAGGTAACCGTTTAGGAGATAACGCTGATATGGCTATGATTGAATTCGTTGATTTCAACGAAATTTACAACATTGCTAAGAAAGATGCGAAGAAAACAACGCGTAGAGGTAGAAAAAAAGCTACTGATACTGTTGATGCTCCTCAAGCTGAAGCTGCTACTACAAATGAAACAGAAACAAATGAATAATCATTCATTACATATGTTTTCTTTATAAAATTAAAAGGACATTCTTTTTAGAATGTCCTTTTTTTTGCTTTATTTTTGCACCACTACAATACAACTTACACATGGAATATAAAAGAAAAGAAGACGGTATCATTGTTTTGGCAGATGGCACCGTTTTTTATGGAAAATCAATTGGTATTAAAGGAACCGCTTTTGGTGAAATTTGCTTTAATACAGGAATGACTGGTTATCAAGAAATATTTACTGATCCATCTTATTATGGACAGATTATGCTTGCTACAAATGCTCATATTGGAAACTACGGTGTTAATGCTGATGAAGTAGATTCTGATGGTATTAAAATAGCAGGATTGGTATGTAAGAATTTTAGTTATGAATATTCCCGTCCAGATGCGGATGGTAGTTTATATGATTATCTTGAAGCACACCAGTTAGTAGCTATTTCTGATGTTGATACAAGAGCTTTAACAGCTTATATTCGTGACAATGGAGCAATGAATGCTGTATTGTGTTCAGATGGAAAAACAGTAGAAGAACTAAAAGCACTTCTAAAAGAAGTTCCTTCTATGGAAGGATTGGAGTTATCTTCTGTGGTTTCTACAAAAGAACCTTATTTTTTTGGTAATCCTGAGAGCAAATACCGTGTAGCTGTTTTAGATTTTGGAATCAAAACAAATATTTTACGTTGTTTGGATGAACGCAATTGTTATGTACAAGTTTTTCCTTATAATAGCACGTATGAAGATTTGCTTGCCTTCAACCCTCAAGGTATATTTTTATCGAATGGTCCTGGTGATCCAAAAGCTTTAGCTGATAAGGGAATACTAGAGGTAGTGAAAAATGTAGTGGAAGGACATTTACCTGTATTTGGTATCTGTTTGGGACATCAATTAATTTGCCTATCTCAAGGTGTAGGCACGTACAAAATGTTTAGTGGACATAGAGGGGTTAATCATCCTGTTTTAAATCTAATTACCGGGAAAGGAGAAATTACATCTCAAAATCACGGTTTTGCAGTTAGTAAAGAAGCTTTGGCAAATCATCCAACTTTGGAGATTTCTCACTTGCATTTAAACGATGATACGGTTGCTGGTGTAAGAATGAAAAACAAACCTGTTTTCTCTGTTCAATATCACCCAGAGTCTAGCCCAGGTCCACACGATTCAAGATATTTATTCGACGATTTCGTTGCAAATATGAGTCAGAATTAAATACCTAATACAACAAAAAAAGTTTTTGAAAAAGTTTAATTACACAACCTTAATAGTCACTAACAAAATTGTAAATGGAGTTAAGGACTAAATAATAACACACACTTTAATTATGAGTACAATTTTAAGCGTTTATGCACGTCAGATTTTAGATTCTAGAGGTAATCCAACTGTTGAAGTTGATGTGATTACTAGTAACGGTAGTTTAGGTAGAGCCGCTGTTCCTTCAGGAGCATCTACTGGTGAACACGAAGCTGTGGAATTAAGAGATGGAGGACAAGCTTTTATGGGTAAGGGCGTTTTAAAAGCAGTTGAGAATGTTAATACAAGTATTGCTGAACATATTATAGGATTGAGCGTATTTGAACAAAATTATATTGATCAATTGATGATTGATTTAGATGGGACTGCAAATAAAGGTAATTTAGGTGCTAATGCAATTTTAGGCGTTTCTTTAGCGGTAGCTAAAGCAGCAGCCGCAGAGTTAGGGATGCCTTTATATCGCTACGTAGGAGGTGTTTCTGCCAATACATTACCTGTACCTATGATGAATATTATTAATGGCGGATCTCACTCAGATGCTCCTATTGCATTTCAAGAATTCATGATTATGCCTGTGAAAGCAATTACTTTTTCGCATGCAATGCAAATGGGAACAGAAATTTTCCATCATTTAAAAAAGGTATTACACGATAGACAATTAAGTACTGCAGTAGGTGATGAAGGCGGATTTGCTCCAACTTTAAAAGGAACAGAGGATGCTTTGGATTCTATTAAAGTTGCAGTTGAAAATGCAGGCTACCGTTTTGGAGATGAAATTATGCTTGCTTTGGATTGTGCTGCTTCTGAATTTTATGTAGATGGTAAATACGATTATACAAAATTTGAAGGTAATTTAGGAAAAGTACGTACCTCAGAAGAACAAGCTGATTATCTAGCTGAACTAGCCGCTAAATATCCTATTATCTCTATTGAGGATGGAATGCAAGAAGATGATTGGGAAGGATGGAAATACTTAACGGATAAAATTGGAGATAAAGTACAATTAGTAGGGGATGATTTATTCGTTACAAATGTTACCCGTTTAGAAAGAGGAATCAATGAAGGTATCGGAAACTCTATTTTGATTAAAGTAAATCAAATCGGAACACTTACAGAAACAATTGCAGCTGTTAACATGGCAAAGAACGCTGGATATACATCCGTTATGTCGCATCGCTCTGGAGAAACCGAAGACAGTACAATTGCTGATTTGGCAGTGGCTTTGAATTGTGGTCAAATTAAAACCGGTTCTGCATCGCGTTCAGATAGAATGGCAAAATATAACCAATTGCTTCGTATTGAAGAGGAATTGGGGGATGTTGCTTATTATCCGCAAGAAAAAGCATTTAAAATTAATTAATTTTATTAAATTGATAAAAAAGCCTCAACCTATTTAGTTGAGGCTTTTTTTGTAAAAAATATGATTATTTATTAATATTTTAATAGTATATTGTTTGAAGGAATATAATTGTATTTAACAAAATATGGATATGAAAATAGTATTCAAAATCTTGTGAATCAAGGATTATTATTAGCTTTTATATCTTGTATCTAAGTTTAATATTTCATATCTTTCCAACAGTAAAAACAAACTTTTAATGTTTGATTTATAAAATAATAAGTAAAGAAAAATAAAAAATAACAATATGTCTAAAACAGCTTTTATTGAAGTTGATGGTCAGAGACATGAACTACCAGTATTAGTTGGTACTGAAAACGAAGTAGCAATTGATATCTTAAAATTACGTGCATTAACAGGGGCTATCACTTTAGATCCAGGATATAAAAATTCTGGTTCATGCCAAAGTGCAATTACTTTCTTAGATGGAGAACAAGGGATTTTAAGATATAGAGGTTATTCAATCGAGGACCTTGCTTCTAAATCTAACTTTTTAGAAGTTTCTTATTTAATTATTTTCGGAGAGTTACCTACACCAGCAGTATTAACTCAGTTTGAAAATGATATTCGCAAATATTCTTTAGTTAATGAAGAAATGAAGAATATTATTGATGGATTTCCGAAAACGGCACATCCAATGGGTGTATTAGCTTCTTTAACGAGTGCTTTAACTGCGTTCAATCCAAAAGTAGTTGATACAGATTGTGAGAAAAGTTTATACGAAGCTGTTTGTAAAACAATGAGTAAGTTTTTAGTCATTGCTACATGGACATATAGAAAAGCAAAAGGATATCCTTTAAATTACTATAATAACACAAAAAGTTATGTAGATAATTTCTTGAATTTAATGTTTGCCTTACCAACGGAGCCTTACGAAATTGATCCAATTATCAAAAATGCAATCGATAAATTATTCATTTTACATGCAGATCACGAACAAAACTGTTCTACTGCAACGGTAAGAATGGTAGGGTCGTCTCATGCTGGATTATTTGCTTCAATCTCTGCAGGTGTTTCTGCTTTATGGGGACCTCTTCACGGGGGTGCTAATCAAGCGGTGCTTGAAATGTTAGAAGCAATCCAAAATGATGGAGGCGATGTTTCTAAATACCTTGCTAAAGCAAAAGATAAAGAAGATCCATTTAGATTGATGGGATTCGGTCACCGCGTTTACAAAAATTTCGATCCAAGAGCGCGTATCATTAAAAAAGCGGCAGATGAAGTATTGGCGAAATTAGGCGTTGATGATCCTGTTTTAGATATCGCTAAACAATTGGAAGAAGCAGCATTAAAAGATCCTTATTTCGTAGATCGTCATTTATATCCAAACGTAGATTTCTATTCGGGAATTATTTACAGAGCCTTAGGTATTCCAACTGAAATGTTTACTGTAATGTTTGCAATAGGTCGTTTACCAGGATGGATTGCACAATGGAAAGAAATGAGAATCAACAAAGAACCTATTGGACGTCCACGTCAATTGTATGTAGGTGAACCTTTAAGAGAATTTGTTCCAGCAAACGAAAGATAATAACTCCATATAGGAGAAGTGAAAATAGAAAAGGGAGATAAGTATAACTCATCTCCCTTTTTCATTTATGGACTTCACTCATCATCCATCACCTTTCACTGTCACCAAAAGAATATTTATAAACCGCGTGGTTATTATCCATTTGGGTTTTCTTATATTTGTACAAAATGACAGCATATGTTACAATTGAATGTAAAAAATGAAACCTCTCGTTTGCGGGCTGTGGTCCTAGGCACTGCCGTTAGTAATGGACCCACACCTACAATTGAAGAAGCCTATGATCCTAAATCACTAGAGCATATTAAAGCGGGAACTTACCCTATCGAAAAAGATATGGTGCTTGAAATGGAAGCTTTTAATCAAGTTTTTGAAAAATATCAGGTAAAAGTATACCGACCAGAAATCATTGAAGATTATAATCAAATTTTTACTCGTGACATTGGATTCGTCATAGATAATAAATTTATCAAAGCCAATATACTTCCCGATCGAGATAGAGAATTAACTGCTATAAATTACGTTTTAGACCAAATAAATCCAAACGATATTATATGCGCACCAGAGGAAATGCATTTCGAGGGTGGGGATGTAATGTTGTGGGATGATCATGTTTTTATTGGATCCTATAAACGCCCAGATTATAGCAATTATATAACAGCTCGCACTAATGAATTTGGCGTTGAGTTTATTCGCGAATTATTTCCAAATAAAATAATTAAGAGTTTTGATTTGGTGAAGTCAAAAGTTGAGCCAAGAGACAATGCTCTGCATTTAGACTGTTGTTTTCAACCCGTTGGAACCGATAAAGCTATTATTTATAAAGGTGGTTTTTATGATGAAAAGGAATATCAATATTTAGTAGATATCTTTGGAGAGGCGAATTTATTTCAAATTACCAGAGAAGAAATGTATCACATGAATTCAAATATCTTTTCGATTGCCCCAGATGTTGTCGTTTCTGAAAGAAATTTTACCCGTTTGAATAATTGGCTAAGAAGTCATAATATAACAGTAGAAGAAATCCCATATGCTGAAATTTCAAAACAAGAAGGCTTATTGAGATGTTCTACTTTACCTTTAATAAGAGATTAATTTTCCTAGTATGAAACAAATAACAAATAATATTTTGATGATTCGCCCAGTTGCCTTTCGTATGAATGAGCAAACAGCGGTGAATAATTATTACCAAAAGGTGTTGGATAATTTAACTCCTGCAACGGTTAATGCAAAAGCCCAACAAGAGTTTGATGCATTTGTTGAAAAATTACGTGCCGTAGGTGTGAATGTTATAGTGGTTGACGATACAGTAGATCCTGACACCCCTGATAGCATTTTTCCAAATAACTGGATTTCTTTTCACGATTCAGGTGAAGTTGTTTTATATCCGATGTTTGCTGAAAATAGACGCTTAGAAAGACGCGAAGATATTTTAGAAATATTAGAAGAACAAGGTTTTGTGATTAATGACATTTGGGATTATACATCAGCAGAAGAAGATGATTTGTTTCTAGAAGGAACAGGCAATCTTTTACTGGATAGAACAAATGAAATTGTGTATTGTGCTTTGTCACCACGTGCAGATGAAGGATTAGTTATTGAGTTTTGTGAAGATTTTGAGATGAATCCAGTTATTTTTGAAGCTTTTCAGACGGTTGATGGCGAACGAAAAAATATTTATCACACCAATGTGATGATGTGTTTAGGAGATACATTTGCCGTTATTTGTGCTGATACAATTGATGATAAACAAGAGCGAAAAATTGTTCTCAATCACTTGAAAGGATCTGGTAAAGAAGTGATTTTGATTTCAGAAGAACAAGTGAATAATTTTGCAGGAAATATGTTGCAAGTAGTAGGAGCAGAGGACAAAAAATATCTGATCATGTCTACACAAGCCTATAATAGCTTAACAGATAATCAAGTGAAAGCCCTAGAAAAACACGCAAGTATTCTACATAGCAGCTTAGATACAATTGAAGCATGCGGAGGGGGAAGTGCAAGATGTATGATGGCAGAAGTATTCTTACCTAAGAATTAGAAGATCAACGTATAGATAGAAGAAAGCGAAGTAAATAACTTCGCTTTTTTGTTGAAAAATATATTATTTAAAATGAGTTTAAATAATATATTTTATTATATTTGCAATTAAGAATACATCTAAATAAAAGACTTTACATATAAATGAAACGTTCACTACTGCTTGTAACAGGTACATTGCTTACATTAAGTACAAACCTAGTTGCTCAAACGAATGAAACGATCAAAGAACCGGAACAGAAATTGGAAGAAATTGTAATTTCTGGTCAATATAATCCTCAATCGATCAATAAAGCGGTCAATAACGTAACGGTCTTAAATCGACAAAGAATCGAAAATTTAGGAGCTGTTACTTTAGCTGATGCTTTAAATCAAGTAATGAATATTTCTATTTTACCCAATGCAGGTACAGGTCGTTCGACGGTTAAAATGTTTGGTTTGGATGCACAATATTTTACGATACTGATTGATAATGTACCGATGATTTCGGATGAAGGATTTGGTAATAATACGGATCTGACGCAAATCAATTTAGATGATATAGAACAGATAGAAATTGTAGAAGGAGCTATGGGTGTTGACTATGGAGCCAATGCAGTAACTGGAATCATCAATATTATTACAAAGAAGAATCATATCAGCGATTGGAATGTCAATTTCTTTGTACAGGAAGAAACAGTTGGAAGCGAATACAATTTAAAAAATAAAGGAAAGCATATTCAAGGAATCACAATGGGGCATAATGTCAGTGATAATTTGTATGCAAGTATTTCGTATACCCATAATGATTTTAAAGGATGGTATGATGAGCGAAAAGGGTTTACCTATTACGGAGATGAAGATAAAAGAGGACATGAATGGTTACCTAAGAATCAAAACAATGTAAAAGGTTTTTTAAATTATCATCACAAATCCTATCGAGTATATTACAAGTTTGAATATTTTGATGAACGCATGAAAGATTATGCGAAGCTTTTTAATATTAATGAAGATCCCATTTTTGAAACAATTAATCCAGTTGCTTTAGATCGTATTATTAATACACAGCGTTGGTCGAATGTTTTGAATACATCCGGAAATTGGAATGATTGGTTGCGATTTGATTTATCATTTTCTTATCAAAAACAAGAAAGGGAAATGAATAACTATAGATATCGGATCATGTATGATGAGAAATACGATAAAAGCTCTTTCAAAAGTGAAAGTAGAGAAGTGTTTTTCTCAAGAGGAACGTTTAGTGATTTTCTAAAATTAGAAACCGCTAAATTTCAAGTAGGTTATGAGGTCGCTTATACGAATGGTTATTCTGCTATGTCTGCGCAATTAGCTGAAAACCCACAGAAAAAAGCATTGGGAAGTTATGATTTTTACGCTTCTTCTGAGATTAATGTTTTACCGCGATTAATGGTACGTCCAGGTTATCGATTGATGACTTCCAATACATTTGAGAGTCAACATGCTTTGAGTTTAGTCTTAAAGTACGTGCTACCTGGAGACTATGAAATTAGAGGAACGGTTGGTACTTCACCACGTTTACCTAATTATGAAGAACTGTATACTTATTTTGTAGATGTAAATCACGATTTGCAAGGAAATGAAAACTTGAAACCTGAAAAAGGAAAAACGCTGTTTTTAAATTTTAAGAAAACATTTGCTTTAGGTCATAACATGGAATTAAGTAATAGTTTAACGGGACGTTATTTAGAGGTTTCAGATAAAATAGATTTAATTGAATTGGTAAATCCAGAAGGATTAAAATTTGTTTATGAGAATACAGATTTATATCGCAATATTGGCGTTACCTTTTTGAGTCAATTGAGTTGGAATTCTTTTGATTTTGGATTGGGATTTACGATGTCAGGGGTATCACAAGAATTGTATAAAGCACCAAAAGGAACCGATAAGTTTTTATATACGCCAGAGGTAACAGCTAATATTAATTACCGTTTAGAGAAAACAGGAACTAATTTTTCTTTGTACTATAAATTTAACGGAGAAGAAGAACGCTTTAAAAAAGGATCAGACGAATTTGGTGAATATTATGCCAAAGGAAAACAAGAGAGTTATTCTTGGTTGGATTTTAGTGTGAGACAACCTTTTTTAAAAAATAGGTTGCATGCAACACTAGGTGCGAGAAACTTATTTGATATTAAAGATGTTCGCTCAACAACGAGCGGAGCAACTGCACACACAAGTGGTTCGACTTCAAACCCAATTGGATATGGAACGAGCTTCTTTTTTAAATTACAATATAAATTAGGCTTTTAATTATGAAGAATTTTAGATTAGGAAAACTTGTTATTGCAATTGTTGCACTTGTTTTTTTCAGTTCATGTGAAAAAGATTCTAATAATGGAAATAGTGATACAAGAGAGTTTATTGTAGCTTTTGAAGATCCTTCTATCCCCTATAGAGAGATTGAAACTACACGAGAAGTAGATTTGGTTTTTTCGGAAATCGCTCAAGGAGATGGTTCAATTGAAATTCAAATTATTCCTAGTAAAGCGGTGTATGGACATGATTTTGCTACACTACCACAAGCGGTTGAGCATAAAATGATTGTGCCAATTACCAAAGGAACAAAAAGCAGTTCTTTTACCTTTGAAAATTTAATCTACCCTTATGACCGAATGGATAAAACCATTCAGTTTAATATCGTAAAAGTAAATTACACAGTAAAAGTACCTAAAACACAGGGGTTTAATGTGATGATGATTAGCTTCGATACTTCTTTGGGAGGTATTCTAACACCAAATGTTGGTGGACCAACACAACCCAATCAAGTTTATGTAGATCTAGGTGGAAAAGCAATGTATGAAGTAAAGCGTACGTCTTGGGATTTAGCTTTTGATAGTGGAAGCGAATTTAGAGTGCGTTTAAATGGATCGGTTTATATGGCAGCTGGACAAATTAAAGGGGGTACTTCCATTGATGATGTTCGTGAGGATAATACAATCCGAGATATGAAAAACTTGGTAAAGATTGGAACTTTTGATCCTGCAAACCTTGAATATATTGATGATCCTTCTGGAGATCTTAATGAAACAGCTATTAAGGCTATTTCGGATGTCGATAGTAACAATAAAGTCTATTTAGTCAATATGGGGTTTGAGCCTGGAGAAGGTAATGTTACACCTGGTTCTGTTGAAGTAACAGGAAAAGAACGCGGATGGAAAAAGATACGTATCTTGAAAAGAGAAGGCGGTTATCTATTGCAATATGCAGATATCAATGAGAGTACACACCAAGAAGTCAAAATAGCTAAAACGCCAGGATTTAATTTTACTTTCTATAGTTTCAACACCAACAGTATTGTAAATGTAGAACCAAGTAAAACAAAATGGGATATCAATTTTACAGTGTTCACAAATAAAGTGGACCAAGGAGGAGATCCTAAAGGGTCTTATGGGTATTCTGATTTTATTTTGCAAAATAGATATGGTGGTGTAAAAGCATATAAAGTAACCATACCGAAAGGGGAAAGTAATTTCTATAAAGCATATAATCTGCAAAGTGTAGAAGAAAGTAAATTATCAGATGACTTTAGTACCATAGGCGGTACATGGAGGGAAGTAGCCAATAGCAAAATTTTATACAAAGATGTATTCTATGTGATAAAAGATGCGAAAGGACAATTTTATAAAATGAGAATGTTAGATTTCTTCAATGAAAAAGGTGATCGTGGATATCCTAAGTTTGAGTACGCTTTGTTGAGATAAAAGATATATAAGAGAATATAGGGATAGTTGTCGCACTCTATATGTTGAATTCAATCGAACGGCAAATAGCTTTTTGTATTTGTTCTTTATTGAGTTGTTAGTTTATTTTTGTTAGGAAAACCCCGAAAGATCACTTTCGGGGTTTTTCATTTTTAATCGGTGTATTTTACACCAGATAATCCAAAATATTAGGCAGGAATATTATGTAGATTTATTCTAAATAACTATATTTGGGTAAAATTAAAAAGAATGAGTAATTTAGATTTAAATGAGGTAGCAAATCAGTTAAGATGCCCTTCGGGACAAGTAGGAGAGGAGTTGGCTGAAGTAATGTTTAAATCAAATAGCAATATGATTTATAAAACAGTAGATCGATTGCAACTTTATCAGCATGATGCTTTACTAGAAATCGGATTTGGTAGCGGTAAACATCTGCCTTATATATTTTCTGCTGCTCAGAATCTCAATTATTTTGGAATTGAAATTTCAGAATTGATGTTGGAAATGGCTATGAAAGTCAAAGATTCATTAGATAAAGAACAGATTGAATTAACACTTACTCAAGAATTAAATACACTTCCTTATCCCGATAAATTTTTTAATCATTGTTTTTCTGTAAATACCGTTTATTTTTGGAACGACCCCGTTAAATATTTTACAGAAATTTATCGCGTTTTAAAACCGGGAGGGAGTATAGCCTTATCCTATATAAGAGAAGATTTTGCTCAACAACAGCCTTTTGCTAAGGAAGATATTTTTCATTTTTACCGAACAGAATGGCTCATACGTATTATGACTAATATTGGATATAGTCAGGTAGAACGTTGGCAATATATAGAAAACACATTAGATAAATTAGGAAACAAGGTAATTAGGCCTTTCGTTGTTTTAAGAGGAAAGAAGTAAGTTTTAGGGTAAGCCTTTAGGCTAAGAATACGGTTGTGAATTTTGTAAACGTGTTTATATTATTTTAACTTTGCATATAATTAGTTTACCATAAGGAGATTTGATTAAATCTCCTTTATTTATTAATAGGCAACACATATATAATATAATGGAATTATTACGTCAACGTATTCTTCAAGATGGAAGATGTTTTGAAGGAGGAATCTTAAAAGTAGATAGCTTTATTAATCATCAAATGGACCCCGTGCTAATGAAATCCATTGGCGTTGAGTTTGTCCGTCGTTTTGCAGGAACCAACGTAAATAAGATTATGACCATTGAAGCTAGTGGGATTGCACCAGCTATTATGACGGGGTATTTATTAAATCTTCCCGTAGTTTTTGCGAAAAAAAAGAACCCAAGTACAATGGAAAATATACTACATACCCAAGTTCACTCTTTCACTAAGGACAGAACCTATGATGTTGTTATTAGTAATGATTTTCTAACTCCAAATGATAATGTACTTTTTGTAGATGACTTTTTAGCCTATGGAAATGCCGCTGTAGGTGTATTAGACTTAATCGCACAGGCAGGAGCTAATTTAGTGGGAATGGGGTTTATCATCGAAAAATCCTTTCAAAAAGGAAGAGATTTATTAGAAGAAAAAGGCGTTCGCGTTGAATCTTTAGCCATCATCGACGATCTCTCCAATTGTACAATCACCATTCGATAACTATAAAAGCCTATTCACTTTGAGAATAGGCTTTTTTACTAGGTCATTTTGTTTGATATGTTAAACAATCTCTATTTGTTTAGTGTTTTATTTTTTTATTGATTAATTTAATTCCTTATAAAATATACTAAGTAAGCGTTATGAATATAAATAAAAATATAGAATATTCTTTTTTAGATTTAGCCATTATTGGAGCTGAAAAATCAACTAAAGAAACTTTAAATAATGTATTAGCTACGGCTCAACATGCTGAAAGCTTAGACTATAATCGATTCTGGATGGCTGAACACCACAATATGCCTCATATTGCCAGTTCTGCTACTTCTGTTTTAATTGGTTATGTTGCTGGAGGGACAGAAAAAATAAGAGTAGGTTCCGGGGGGATAATGTTGCCTAACCATCCGCCTTTAGTAATTGCTGAGCAATTTGGAACTTTAGAATCACTTTACCCTAATCGCATTGATTTAGGATTGGGAAGAGCACCAGGTACGGATCAGTTAACAGCCATGGCTTTAAGAAGAAATGATATTCAAAGCAGCAATTTTTTTCCTCAACAAATCAACGAATTACAAACCTTTTTTAGCGCCTCTAATGCAGATGCAAAAGTTAGAGCTTTTCCAGGTGAAGGATTAGATATTCCATTTTGGATTTTGGGATCTAGTACAGATAGCGCTTATTTAGCTGCTGAGCTGGGATTGCCCTATGCTTTTGCGAGTCATTTTGCTCCAGATCAAATACAAATGGCAGCCAAAATTTATAAAAATAACTTCAAACCTTCCTCACAGTTAGATAAACCTTATTTTATGCCTTGCGTGAATGCCATACTTGCAGATTCAACTTTCGAAGCAGAAAAATTGGCTACTTCTTTTTATCGTATGTTCTTAGGAATACTGAGGAATGATAGAAAACCTTTGCAACCGCCTGTTGAATCTATGCAAGGAATATGGGATGTACAAGAGGAGGCAACCGTATATAATATGACTGCTTGTTCCTTTATTGGATCTAAAGAAGAGGTGTTACCTGAACTTCAAAGATTTTGTGAAGTTTTAGAAGCAGATGAATTGATGATCACAACACCTATTTATGATTATGATAAACGAATGTATAGTATGAAATTATTTGCAGAAGTTATGCAAGATTTAGCTCATTCCTAATTTTGTATGTATTTTTGGAGTGTTTAAATAAATAGGTATGAGAAAGAGAATAGGAAGTTTACTGCTTTTTGTAGTTGTACTTGTAGGGTGTAACAAAAAAGAAGCCTATACAGAAATTACTTATGCAAATAAGTTTAGTTTAGAGGTTCCAACTGCGATGCAAAAAACAAAAGCATTAAATAGCCAGGCGACTCTTCAGCTCCAAAATACGGAGGAAGAACTTTATTTAATTGCTATAGATGAAAATAAAGAAGCAATTAACCAAATGTTTGATACTTCTGAAATTGCTAAAGAAGGGGTGGATTCATTTGCTCTCTTCTCACAAGCAACTTTAGACCTCTTAACAACAACGTTAGATACGGTAGAACCTAGTGAGTTACAACTTCAAGAAGTTGTAACCAATAACCTGAATGGAAGAGTTGTGAATTTTACAGCTAGTATTGCAGGGTTAGAGGTGTATTATAAATTTGCGACTTTTGAAGGAAAAGAAGATTATTATCAAGTTTTAACCTGGACGTTAAAGCAAAATAAAGAGAAGAATCAAGAGCAGATGGATACAATGATTAACAGCTTTAAAGAAGTGAAGAAATAAAAAAAAGTCAGAGCACATTGCTCTGACTTTTTTGTTTTAGATTTTAGCATCTAATTTAATAGTTGGATTGAAGGGTTTTTTGTGAGTAAAACCTTTCATTTTTAGATAAGCATCAATAGTTGCATCTTTTCCTCTAAATTCTCGGTACATGACATCTGACGGTTTTGTATTTCCTTTAGATAAGATTTTTTCTCTAAAAATTGCTCCATTTTTACGTGTCATTCCGCCATTATCTAATAACCATTGAAAAGCATCATTATCTAATGTCTCTGCCCAAGTATAAGAATAATAACCTGCAGCATATCCTCCTCCAAACACGTGATTGAAAAAAGAAGAACGGTATCTAGGAGGAACCGTTGCTAAATCAATTCCATATTTTGCTAGCGCTTGTTTTTCAAAAGTCGCTACATCTTTAATATCAGTCTTAGATGTAATAGTATGCCATTCCATATCTAATAAGGAAGCACTCAATATCTCAGTCAACCCATACCCTACATTAAAGTTTTGAGCAGCTTTCATTTTAGCAATTAAAGATGCTGGAATTACGTCTCCTGTTTTATAGTGTTTCGCATAGTTGGTTAACACTTCAGGTAAAAAGGCGAAGTGTTCGTGAAATTGAGAAGGCAATTCAACAAAATCACGAGAAACACTTGTTCCAGCAACAGAAGGATAGGTTACATCAGATAAGAATCCATGTAATCCATGTCCGAATTCGTGAAACATAGTAATTACATCGTCTGGAGATAAAAGAGTAGGCTGTCCTGCCGCTGGTTTTTGATAATTACAAACATTGTAAACAACAGGTGCTTGATTTAATAACTTAGATTGAGTGACAAGGTTACTCATCCAAGCTCCGCCACGTTTAGATTCGCGCGCATAAAAATCGACGTAAAATAAACCGATTGGACTTTGATCTTCATTGAAGATTTCGAATACACGGACATCTTCTTGCCATACCGGAATATCTTTGCGTTCTTTAAAAGTAATACCATATAGTTTTTCGGCCATATAGAATACCCCTTTTTCAAGTACTGCATTCATTTCGAAGTAGGGTTTTACCTCGTTTAAATTCAAAGCGTATTTTTGTTCTCTAATTTTTTCTGCATAGTAATCCCAATCAGCAGCGGTTAAAGTAAACGGATCTGCTTCCTTATTAATAAGGTCTTGAATTTCTTTTGCTTCTTGATTGGCTGCGCCAACCGCATAAGGGCTTAATTGATCCATTAATTTTTTAGCTTGATCGGGTTTGTTAGCCATACTACCCTGTAAACTCCACTCAGCATAATTTTTATAACCTAATAATTCAGCTTTTTCTGCTCTCTTTTTAGCAATAGCAAGTAAAGTCTCCTGAGTATCATTTGCATCTCCTTTTTCTGTGCGATTCCACCCTGCTTCAAATAATTTCTGTCTAGAAGCTTTGTTAGTTAAAGAGGCGGTGATGGGTTGTTGCGTTGTATTGTGTAAAGGGATGATATATGTTCCATCTGCTTGTTTGAATGTTTCTAACTCAGATTCTGAGAGCCCTTCTAATTCCGCTTTGGTGAATTTTACACCTCCAGATTGAGTTGCAGCTAATAATTGATCCCCAAATTTAGTGGTTAATGAGGCTAAATCCTGATTGATTTTTTTTAGCGTTTCTTTTTGTTCGGGTTTTAAATTGGCTCCTGAACGAATAAAGTCTTGGTAGTATACATCTAAAACACGTGCTTGCTCAGGGGTTAAACTTAATGAAGCTTGCTGATCATGCAGTTGTTTTACTTTTTGAAATAAGGCATCATTGAGATATATGCCATCGCGATGTTCTGCAAATTTTGGAGACAATTCTTGATTCGCAGTTTTGATCTCTTCATTTGTATGCGCACCAACCAGTAAATGGAATACTGAACTTACGCGATCTAATAACGCACTAGATTTTTCTAACGAAACAATTGTATTTTCAAAAGTAGGCGCTTCTGTATTGGCTGTGATTTTATCAATGGCTTCAACTTGACGACGCATACCTTCTAATATAGCAGGTTTGAAATCTTTGTTTTTTATTTTTTCAAAATCGGGCGCTTGATAGGATAATGTACTTTCGGTATAAAAGGCATTATTTTCATTCCAATCTGGATTAACATCTACTTGATCTGTTTTTTGTTTACACGAAACACTAAATAAAGTTATACCTGTTAAGGTACCTACAATAGCTTTTCTCACGTACATAATAATTAAGGTTTATAAAGATTGAATTTCAAAGATAGAAATATATTGATGTGATTAATCAAAACTTAGGTAAAGCCAAACGAAAAATAAACTTTTTACGCTGAGCAAAAGGACTATTAGGAGGTTTTTGTTGTGTTTTTGATCAATTCAGAGGAAGTTTTCGTTTCTATTTTGACTAGACATACAAATTATAGGAGGGATGTGTTTTAGAGCATAAAAGGATAAAGTG
>NZ_CBCPHW010000003.1:0-269269 GCF_965118575.1 Myroides odoratus
ACTTAAACTACTCAATACAAAAAAAGGCTGTCTCTTAGTAAAAAGAGACAGCCCTAATTTTTTGGCTAACGGTGTGCGGTTAATCATTAACTAACTCGCTGTTTCTAGTCTTTGCAATAAGTTTTTGTTTAAGGCTTGCTCTGTATAAGCTCTATCTACGACCAATTCTGTTGCTTTTTCATCACTTGGCAGTTCATACATTGCATCGGTTAAAATCGCCTCGCAAAGCGAGCGCAAACCTCTTGCACCTAATTTATATTCTAACGCTTTATCGACAATATAATCCAAAGCATCCTCTGTAATAGTGAAAGCGATGTTATCCATCTCAAACAACTTTTCGTATTGTTTGATTAAAGCATTCTTAGGCTCCGTAAGGATGGCTCTAAGAGTTTCTCTATCGAGTGGGTTCATATAAGTTAAAACAGGCAAACGACCGATAATTTCAGGAATTAATCCAAAGTCTTTGACATCTTTTGGAATAATATACTGCATCAGATTGGTGCGATCTACTTTTTCTCCTTCTTTAATAGACCCATAACCGACCGATTGGAAATTTAAACGCTTAGAAATAATGCGTTCAATTCCATCAAAAGCGCCACCAGCGATGAAGAGAATATTTTTGGTATTCACTTCAATAAACTTCTGATCCGGGTGTTTTCTTCCCCCTTTTGGTGGAACATTCACAACACTTCCTTCTAAGAGTTTCAACAGGGCTTGTTGCACGCCTTCTCCAGATACGTCTCGTGTAATAGATGGATTATCACTCTTACGGGCTATTTTATCAATCTCATCAATAAATATAATACCACGCTCTGCTTTATCTACATCATAATCTGCGGCTTGTAAAAGCTTCGTCAAAATTCCTTCCACGTCCTCACCAACATATCCTGCTTCAGTAAGCACTGTTGCATCAACGATTGCTAAAGGCACATTCAACATTCTTGCAATTGTTTTTGCTACCAATGTTTTCCCCGTACCTGTTTGTCCAACCATTAAGATATTACTTTTCTCAATTTCAATATCCGCATCATCTCCTTTCATTTCTTGTAGCAAACGCTTGTAGTGATTATAAACCGCCACAGCCATTACTTTCTTGGTTTGATCTTGTCCGATTACATACTCATCTAAAAAAGCGCGAATTTCCATTGGTTTTTTCAATAGTAACTCATTAGATAGCCCTTCTAAATGCTTCGCATCTTCCTCTTCTAGAACAATACCATAGGCTTGATCCACACATCGATCACAGATATGCGCATCAATTCCTGCTATAAGAATAGTAGTTTCTGATTTTGGACGCCCACAAAAGGAACATCTCATCTCTTCTTTAGCCATAATACTTATCCTCTTGTTAGAACCTCATCAATCATACCATACGCTTTTGCTTGTTCAGCAATCATCCAATAGTCTCTATCACTATCGTGATGTACTTTTTCCATGGATTGTCCTGAGTGTTTAGCGATGATTTGATACAATTCGTCTTTTAATTTTAAAATTTCTCTCGCTGTAATTTCAATATCTGAAGCTTGTCCTTGTGCTCCTCCTAAAGGTTGGTGGATCATAACACGCGAATGAGGTAAAGCCGAACGCTTTCCGTCAGCTCCCGCACATAATAATACAGCTCCCATAGAAGCAGCCATTCCTGTACAGATTGTTGCTACATCTGGTTTAATAAATTGCATGGTATCATAAATACCTAAACCTGCATATACTCCACCTCCTGGTGAGTTTACATAAATACTAATGTCCTTCTCAGTATCTACACTTGATAAAAACAACAACTGGGCTTGTATAATATTGGCTACATAATCGTCAATTGCCGTTCCTAAAAAGATGATACGATCCATCATTAAACGCGAGAAAACATCCATTGAAGCTACATTCATCTGACGTTCTTCAATAATGTAAGGTGTCATACTGCTTACGATTTTATCGTAATACATACTATTTATACCGTGATGCTTTGTCGCAAATTTTTGAAATTCTTTTCCGTAGTCCATAAACTATTTCCTTTTATGATTAAAAAAATGAGCGTCTATTCATTCAAATAGACGCTCAAATATACTTAATTTTCAGGAAAGAATTATTCTCCGTACATTTCCTTAACGAAATCTTTGTAAGAAACTTCTTTCACATTTGCATTTACTTTGTCAACGAATAAAGCTAACATTTTTTCATTCATTGCTTGCTCAGAAATACGTCTTACCTCATCTTGGTTAGACATTACTCTAGCCACGATATCTTCAACTGTTTTATCATCTGGCTCACTTTGACCGAATTGAGCTAATTGTTCTTTGATTAACTTAGTAGTATAGGCTTTGATATCTTCAAACGTTAATTGTAACTCATATTGCGCCATTACTTTACCTTCAACTAATTGGTAACGCAATCCTTTTTCTGATTTTGCATACTCATCAGCTGCTTGTTCTTCAGACATTGGCGTATCACCTGCTGTCATTAACCATTTTTTCAAGAATTCTGCAGGTAATTCAAAAGAAGTTGTTTCTAACAAGGATTCAAAAACATCATTTAAGAATTTTTGATCTGCTTGAGAAGTAAATTGTTTTTCTGCATCTTCTTTGATTTTTTCTTTTAATTGCTCTAATGAAGTAACTACACCAGCACCAAATAATTTATCAAAAAGTTCTTGGTTTAATTCTGCTTTTTCAGTTTCATTGATTTCATTGATTGTAAATACAACATCAACTTCTAATCCGTGAACTTTATCATGATCAATTCCTAAAACATCCATTAATTTGTGGTCGTCTTCAAATAACCCTTTTGTATTAACGGTTACTTGTTCACCTACTTTTTTGCCTAAGAATTTCTTTTGGTTTGTTTTTGTTCTAATATCTGTAACTGGAATTGTTACGTCTTTGTTGATTCCTTCTTCTTCATTTACGAAAGTACCTACTAATTCAGAAGTTTCTTCCACTACCTCTTTAGAGATTAATTTTCCGTATTGTTTTTGGATATATTCAACTTGTTCATTCAACATAGCCTCATCAGCAACGATATTGAATCTTGTAACCTTTGTTTTCCCTTCTAAGTCTACAGAAAACTCAGGAGCTAATCCTAATTCAAAATCAAATTTTAATACATCAGCATCCCAGTCAAAGTTCTCATTCATTACTGGAAGAGGATTTCCTAAAATATCTAATTTTTCATCTACAAGATAGTTATTCAATTTCTCTTGCAACATTTTGTTTATTTCTTCGAACAATACTGATTTTCCATATTGTTTTTGAATTAAACTCATAGGTACAGCACCTTTTCTAAATCCAGGAACATTGGCGCTCTTTTTATAGTTAGATAACACAGTATCTACATTACCTTGGTAATCTTCTTTTGCAAGTTCAATAGTAACAATTGCATTAAGAGCATCTACATTATTTCTTGTAATATTCATTTTTTTGATGTATTTACATATAAAATTGGGTTGCAAAAATAAATTATTTTTACAACCCGTCCAACTTTTTAAGTGTTTGTCTTTCAACTATTAAATTTTTATCTCTTTCCTGGTTCGTCTTTTAACAGAATACCATTTAGTATCGATTGACAAAAAACCAGAATCAAACTAAATAATAAGGCATACCAAAATCCATTAACCTGAAATCCATCGACAAAATAGGCGCTTAGCATAATAATAAGCGCATTGATCACAAACAGAAATAGCCCCATGGTTACAATTGTAGCGGGCAGCGTCATAAAGACTAAGATAGGTCTTAAAAACATATTTAGCACCCCCATGACTACGGCCACCCATAAAGCAGAGGTCCATCCTGTAACATGGACGCCAGGTAACAACCAACAAAGGAAAACAACTAAGGCGGTTGTAACTAATAATCGAACTATAAAACTCATTTTTTCCTATTTAATTTTGTAATACTAAGGTTGGTCCTGGATAAACAGCAGGATTCACTAGTGGAATATTTGCTTTATAATGCTTGTTAATCACGCGTAGGATTTCAGCAGCAATAAAAGCATATCCTCTTGCATTCAAGTGCACTCCATCTAGCGAGAACAATACCGTATTTAAATTCCCCATTCCTTTGAAATAATCTGCGGTATAAATTTGTCCATCTTCTACTCTTAATCCACTAACTGCTTTGCGCAATAAATCATTCATATCTGCAACAGCTAATCCTTTTTCGCTAGCTACATTTTTAATAATTGAATTAAAAGCGTCGGTAGCAGCTTGCACTTTTTGTTGTTCTACCACATTCAAAACAAATTTATCTTGGATAGGAAAGGTTACTCCTTTTTTCATCAAAGCATCTAAAGTAGGGCTTCCTGTTGCAGGCAGTGAACCTCCAATTTCTGCTCTACTTGTCAAAAGCATTAAATCTTTAGCAGTCGCATGTCTAGCTTGACCAAAGCTCTGCGCTATAAATGCAATTTCTTGCTCTGAAAGAGGAAAAGGAAACTGTCCTCCATCCACAAGCATTTTTATAACTACTTTTAATTGCGGTTCTAAATTAGTCAAGCTTTTATCTTGGATTAACAAGGGGTTCGCTTTTGTTTTATCTAATAATTGCAAACGATCTCCTTGTCCAAATTGTCCTAAAATCTGTTTAAACATCCCAATTAATGCATTCAATTGTGCAAAAACAGCATCTTCATCTTGTCCTGGCTGTACCAAAACACTCGAAGTTAAAGGGTTATAAGGAACCGTTGTGAAAAATGGAATTGTTGTTACATCTGGAATCGTTGCTACAACTCCTTTTGCTCCACCACTAGTAAGTGTATTGACAATGCCTTCATAAGCCACTTTAAATACAACTTGGTGTGTGATATCATTACTTCCGTATTGGGTTAGATCAGTCCCATTTGCTTGTTCATTTTGATCCAATCCTTCTCCGCCTGAAGTAGCATAAGCCAATACGTCATTTGCTCCAATCCAATTGGTAAAAAAGGTTGGTTTTAGCGACATTACATCAGCCATAACCGTTGTTTCATCAGAAGTTGCTGTACGTACAAAATACGGATTTGCTTTTCCTGCCATTAGATTACTTAGACTACCATAACCTGGGGCAATTAAATGAAAGGTTTTAGCACCAGGCACCCCTGCATTATGATATGCTTTTTGGCTTCTTTTGGTTACATCTAAAGTAATGGTACCTGATTTATTTTCAGGGCTACTGGTTGACATATTCATTACTAATTTAGTGCCAAAACCAGGTAATTGATTACCGCCCATTAGCATCCCACCGACATCATTGGTATCATCATCCAGAGAAGGTTGAGTAAATTCTCCTCCGCCTACAATTTTAAACTGTTGAGCTAAAATATTAGGAAAGGAATTCTTTTGCCCCGAACGATACAAAGTTCCATCCATGTATCCAGCTGTCAAAGAATTTCCTATGGCTACATACGAAGAAAAATCTGCTTCTCCAGCATAATAGGTTCCTGAATTAATTTCATCTTTAATAGAAGGCTCACATGCCACACCTAAAAAAGCTAAAAGCGGAGCTATATATAAATATTTTCTTTTCATTTTAAATCACTTTAATCGTTAAAAACTATACGTTACGCCTAGTCCACCGCTAGTTACTGCTGATTTATAGGTACCTCCAAAGGATACATTATGACCGTCTTCATTATAATAATCATAGGAACTATTCGTATCACTAAAATGCAAATAAGAGAATACTAAGTCAACTCCAATTCCATTTTTAAATTTATAGGTTAGACCTCCGGTATAAGCGCGTGAATCATTTCTAGGCGTTTCTGGAGCAAAATACCCTTTTTGCACAGGGCTTTCATCGTAGTACCAACCCGCTCTTAATATCAATTGATCATTCACTGCATACTGAGCACCAACGCGATACGTACTTGAATCTTGATAGTTTCTTGGATTTACCGATGTTTCTACTGGGCTATCTACAAAGTCAATGACTAAAGCATCATATACTTTCCAAAAGGTTCTATTATAGTCAAAAGCAAATACCCATTTATTCCAGGAATAAGAAGCTCCGACTGTTAACTCTGCTGGTAGTGGCATTTCAGCTTTAATTTTACCATCCTTAAACATGGCAGCTCCAAAAGCGGGTGCATTAGCAAAAGTTGCTGTTCCGCTATTTGCTTTCATTATAATTTCAGAGCGGTAGTTTAATCCAAAGCGCAAATGCTCATCCACACTTACTAAATATCCCGCAGTCCATCCCCAAGCTGTAACATTTTTAGCTTCAATTTCAACGCTAGTTCGCTGCCCTTGTTCATTGGTCATACTGCGTGAAATATTACGATCAAAAGTTACCCCGCCATTAACAAAAATAGGTCCTCCGCCAAAACTAAAGTGTTTGCTTACTTTTACAGCAATTGTAGGTTGAAAGTAAAAAGCTTTTAAATCTATATTATTTACCAAGTGCGACCCTTGCCAATCTCTATCCCAATCCACTGCACTTCCATACGGTGTATAAACAGCCAAACCAACTGTTAACCAATCGGTTGCCTTATAAGTTCCATAAAAATAAATAGGAGTACCCCCGTTTCGGGTTTCATTTTCCCAACCATAGGTTTCATTTTGAAACTTAGTATCAGCGACCAAATAATTCATCCCTGCAGAAAAGTTGAACTTATCATCTAGATAAACTGATGCAGCAGGATTAAAAAACAGTGATTCAGCACCACTACTAATAACAGCTACCCCTGCATGTCCCATTGCAAGCTGTCTGTTTCCTTGCATACTAACGCGATAACCACCTGCATATGAAGATGCGGTAATTAAGGTTAGCAGGGATAATGACAATACCTTTTTTATCATAATTCACACTTATTTTATTTCATTTATAGTAAATATATAAATATATACTAATTTGACAAATTTTTAATATACACTTTAACATTCCAAAAGAATAAATTTAAACAAAACTAGTGGTTTTTAAAAAATTTCAAACCACAATCCCCTTTTTTTTATCATTTTTTCATTTACCTTCTTAATATTCAAAAAAAGACATATCCTATTCCAGCAATTCCTTAACATTAAAATCGTTGCTTTCTTAAAATCAAAGAGCTGCCTTACGTAGATAAGACAGCTCCTTGGCTATATAACAACAAACGCGAGAATTCGCTTTAGTATTGGAGGTAAATCCAGCCTGTATACGTATCCTTTAGAATATTTTGCATCACATAAAAATAAGTCCCAGTAGGTAACAATTTATTTCCTGAATTAGATTGACCGTACCATTCTTTCTCATAATACCCTGTTTTATAAACTAATATACCTAATCGATTGTATATTTTAAGGCTTATGACGCTATAATTACTCAAGTCTAAGAAATCGTTAAGTCCATCGCCATTCGGAGAAATTCCCTTAGGTATAAATACTTTTTGATAATTGATATCAGTACAAGTTTCACACTCTGGTGCAGGATCTGTATTATCTGGTGCCACAACAGTTACAACATTGATGAATTCCTTCGTATGATCGGTTGGAATTGTCAGCGTAACCTCATAGGTGATTTTATCTCCTACTTCTAAAAGAGGAACAATATCCACCAGATTTCCACTACCCGAAGTTCCGATTGAACTAGACCATACCATTTGTTTTACTCCTTCGGGCATATAATCTGCCACCTCAACATTTACGGCTGAACCAGGTCCCTTGTTTTCCACCACTATAGTGTAGGTAGTCTCTTGTCCAGGAATATAATATTGTATTCCATCGTCTTTTACAGCATGAAGATCCGCATGATAGGTAATTGGCGTAATCGTAGGGTCATTGCGTTGAGGAGTTTTAGGATCATCCGATACTTGTTCCATAGAACCACTACTTGTTTTTGCAACTAAAGAAGCTTGATTAATCACTTCTTTTGCTCTAAAATCATTTTCTGTAATCGTGTGATACGCTTTAACTGTAACAAAGTCTCTAGGTGCAATTTCTGCAATAGTCGATGGACTTAAAGACCCAGGATCTGCATTTGCATCGGTAAGCACAATTTCTTTGACTATCGTTTCTCCAATATTTTTGACAATAATCTCATATTCAATCTTATCGCCAATTCGGTTATATTCCCTATCTACTGCTTTTTTTGTAAATTCTAACTTTCCTAAAGCGACAATCGCTTCCGCTCGATTATTGTCGGTATGAGAATCAATATTAGCTCCACTCACCGTCGCGACATTTAAATATTGACCCCCATCTAAAATTTTTACTCTAATTTCAATACTCACTTCTTCTTGGGCAGCTAATGCTCCTATTTTCCATTCCCCGGTTGTAGGATCGTACGTTCCTTTTCCAGCAACATAACTTATAAATTCATAGCCTGAAGGTAGCAAATCAACCATAATCACATCTGGATCAGTAAAAATCTGGTCTAAGTTTTTTACGGTAATCAAGAATACGGCAATCCCATCATCTTGCGATTTCACCTTTTTAGTAATCGCTAAATCTGTACATGGTTTTACTTCTACATCTAGGGGTAATGACCTATTACTCCATCCACAATCTTTTTTTACTTTTACTGAATATATACCACTTTCTGTAACATCTATAAAGTTCTCTGTTGTAATCTCTATTGATTCACCATTTAAAAACCATTCATATTCTGGATAGTCTTCATTGGATTTTAATCGCACTGTACAATCCTCATTTTGTTTCACTTCAATAGGCGCTTGAGCTGCTTGCCCAAAGGATGAAAAGAAAGCTGACATGGAGAAACCATCTCCTTGTTGAACTAAACTAACTGTTAAGGGCAAATCTGATCGCAAAATAATATTTTCGGGATTACCGATAGATGTGTGATTAAAGGTAATCATATACAAACCACTATTTCCTAAGGCTACTCTATTAGTACCTGTAAGCACCTCTATATTTTGATTATTGATAAATACTGGCTCTGTAGCGTGTTCTATGACAGCAAACCCCATATATGGTAAACCACCCTCGTTATAGTTAATGAATTTTTTAGTCTGAATATTGATTGATCCTGCACAGCCTCCAATAGGCAATACTGTGGAGATATCCGTTTCACATTCAACAGCCGTTCCTGCATAAACAATCACTTCATTATCAGCGAGGATAAAACTTGAAGAATTTGCATTTCGTCCATCTCCATGATAAAACGAATAAAAGTCTCCTGCATTGGCTAATACGTGCGTTACAGGAGCTCCCGTTTCCACTCCTAGCGGGCTAAAACTGCGAATCGTAATTGTTGTATTATCTTTAGAGGCAACGATTAAACTTTGTTCAGAACCTAAAAATTGATTGCGTTGTGTATCATTGGGAATGGTTCCTTCTCCTCTAACTACTAAATAGCGATTTCCCAACATATGTACAGGTGCCACTTGGTCAAAGGTTCCATCTTGTCCATTAATTCCTCCAGGACCGCACAGTCTTGGCGTATCTCCCCAATTTCCAACATTAACAACTACTGATTTAGTTGCTTTTAAATAACTCCCTATAGGCGCTTTAAACAATCTACTTTGCCCTTTATTAAGGGTAAACGTCAATAGCCCTGTGGTTTGTTGAATTTCTATTGCCGTATCATCTTCGGTGGCCATAACAGAATACACAGGGGCATCTTCAAAGAGTCCTTGTGTACTTTGTCGGTAATAGCCTAAGCGAAACTCTACGCCCAAGCCTTCTTCTCCAAAACTAACTAAAGAAGCATTTCCCTTAATATTAGTTACACCTAAAGACGCCCATCCAATCGTAGCGTCGGAGGCAATATTTCTAAGATTCACCAAAACAGGCTCTGTTGCCTCTACTAATAACCCGCGGTCATCGTAGGTTGTATTCACCACATTTCGATTCATACTATCCGCTGCACCTACAAATCGATAAGAAATAGGGTTATTAGCCGAAACCGTCAAGGTTGTCAGTGTTGTTCCATCACTTTTTTTCAATACGACCTCCACAGGGTCTGTAGAAAGTGTACCAATTACAATTTGATTGGCTGTACTCCAATATTGCCAAGGTGCAGGCGCTATGTGGTGTTTTTTGTAATACTGAGCAAATACAGCATTACTTAACAGAAGTAAGATACTGAGAAGTAAAAAGCTTTTTTGTTTCATAAATATAGTGCGTTCTAAGGTTTGTTATCTTTAAAACCTGCATCGATTACTCTAACCAGGCTTCTTGTTGATTGACTAAAAACTCGTACAATTTAAGTTAAAATTAACTATACCGCAAGTAATAAAAAATAAATTAATATTCAAAAAACAAATAAAAACATATTTTAACACTCAAATAAAGGTAATTTAAATAAAAATAACCTATTTAATATACTTAAAAAACAACTCCATAAAACTTAATTCTTAACCATTTGCTACCCTAAAAAAGAGCCCTTGTAGATAATACAGGGTTCTTCACTATCGTTCACTTCATCTATTCAATCCACAACACCCTTTCAAATTCAATGAATCATTTATTTAGTATAGAAGATAAATCCATCCTGTATACGTATGATTGATTACATTTTGCATCACATAAAAATAAGTTCCACTTGGAAGTAACTTATTTCCTGCATTTGATTGACCATACCATTCTTTCTTGTAATATCCTGTTTTATAAACTAATGTACCTAAACGATTGTAAATCTTAAGACTCGTGACATTGTAATTACTCAAGTCTAAAAAGTCATTTAATCCGTCTCCATTAGGTGAGATTCCTCTTGGTATAAACACCTTTTGATAATTAATATCAGTACAAGTTTCACATTCCACAACGGAATCCATGTTATCTGCTGCAATAACTGTTACAGTATTAACAAATATATTTGTATGCTCTGTTGAAATTACTAATTTTATTTGGTAAGTCACCTTATCACCTACATCTAAACGTGGAATTATATCCATCATATCTCCTCTTCCAGAAGTTCCTATTGAACTACTCCATTCCATCTGCTCTGTCCCTTCCGGCATAGGATCTGATACCTCAACATCAACTGCAGAACCAGGTCCTTTATTTTCCACAACAATAGTATAGATTGTCTCTTGACCTGGCCTAAAATACAATACTCCATCGTCTTTTATCGCGTGTAAATCTGCATGATAGGTAATAGTTGCCCTAGTAGGATCTCTTAGTTCAGGGGTTGAAGGATCATCTGATAGCTGATTCATATCACCACTACTCGTTTTTGCAACTAAGGAAGCTTGATTGATTACTTTTTTTGCTCTAAAGTCCGCTTCTGTAATAGTATGATACGCTTTTACTGTAACAGCCTCTTCAGGCGTAAGTTCGGAAATTCTAGCAGGTGTCAAAGATCCCATATCTGCATTATCATCTGTAAGAACAATATCCTTGACAACAGTTTCTCCGCTATTTTTTACTATAATCTCGTATTCTATTTTATCCCCGATGCGATTGTATTCATTATCAACTACCCGTTTTGTAAATTCTAATTTACCTAAAGCTACAATTGCCTCGTCTTTATTGTTGTCGTCGTTTGAGTCAATATTATCTCCCTCTACGGTTGCTACATTCAAATAAATGCCTGTATCTTTAATCTTAACTCGTATTTCTAAGGTAACGGTCTGTTGTGCATTTAATGAACCAATCGTCCATTTCCCTGTTGTCGCATCATAATCACCTTGACTTACTACATAGCTAATAAACTCATAACCCGAAGGAAGTACATCAGTCACAACGACATTAGAATTGGTAAAAATGGCATCTAAATTCTTTACCGTTAATAAAAATACAGCTTCCCCCTTATCTTGTGACTTTACTTCTTTTGTGATAGCCAAATCTGTACAAGGTTTAACTTCCACTTCCAAAGGCAAAGACCTATTACTCCAACCACAGGCTTTCCTTATTTTGACCGCGTATCTTCCACTAGTCGTTACATCTATAAAATTCTCTGTTGTAATCCCTATGGATTCTCCATCTAGAAACCATTCATATTCTGAAGATTCTTCCTGTGATTTAATTCGAACCGTACAGTCTTGGTTTTGCTGAACTTCTATAGGTAGCTGAGCGGCTTGACCAAAAGAAGAGAAAAAAGCCGACATAGAGAATCCATCTCCTTGCTGAACTAAACTAGCCGTCAGAGGCAAAGCTGATCGCAAAAGAATATTTTCTGGACTTCCAATTGAAGTATGGTTAAAAACCAACATATAAAATCCACTAGTACCTAGTGAAATTCTAGTTGTATTGGTTAGCGTTTCGATATTTTGATCATTCAAATAAACAATTTCAGTTGCGTGTTCAATAATAGCAAACCCCATATAAGGCAATGCTCCATCGTTGTAATTTATAAACTTCTTAGTTTGAATATTAATAGACCCCGCACATCCGCCAATTGGTAAAACGGTTGAAATATCCGTCTCACATTCAACAGCTGTTCCCGCATAAACAATTACGTCATTAGTTGACTCTATTAAACTAGAAGAATTTGCATTTCTACCATCTCCGTGATAAAAGGAATAAAAATCTCCTGCATTAGCGAGTACTTGCGTTATAGGAGTTCCAGTTAATGTACCCTGAGCAGTAAAACTACTAATAGTGATAGTTGTATTGTCTTTCGTGGCTACAATTAAGCTTTGTTCCGATCCAAGAAATTGATTGCGTTGTGCGTCAGTAGGAACTGTACCTTCTCCTCGAACTACTAAATAACGATGACCCAACATATGAACCGGGGCAACTTGATCAAATGTACCATCTTGTCCCCACGCCCCACCAGGTCCACATACTCTTGGGGTATCTCCCCAGTTACCAACATTGACGACTACAGCCTTGTTGGATTTTAAATAACTTCCGATAGGCGCTGTAAACAACCTGCTCTGTCCTTCATTAAGATTAAATGTAACAACTCCCGTTCCCTGTTGCACTTCAATCGTTGTATCATCTTCTGTTGCCATAACAGAATAAACAACAACATCATCGTATAACCCCTGTATACTTTGTCTGTAATACCCTAAACGAAATTCCACCCCTAAACCTTCTTCGCCAAAACTCACCAAAGAAGCATTGCCTTTCATATATTCAGATGCTCTAGTATTCCATACTTCCGCAGCAAGAGAAGCAATATTTCTAAGGTTAACTAAAACAGGTGCACTAGCTTCCACTATGATTCCACGATCAGCATAGGTTGTATTCACTACATTTCGGGTCAATGTATTCACATTCCCTGTAAACCGATAAGAAACTGGATTATTTAATGTAACATTGAATCGACTTAATTCTGTTCCGTCACTTTTTTTCAAAATAACTTCAACAGGAGTTGTCGATAGGGTACCAATTACAATTTGATTAGCTGTACTCCAATATTGCCAAGGAGCTGGGGCTATATAATGTTTGGTATAATACTGTGCACATACAATATTACTCAGTAAAAGCAAGATACCAAGTAAGAATATTTTTTTTTGTTTCATAAATGGAGGGTTGTAATAGTTATTAATGTTAAACCATTTTATTCTTAAAACAAATGTGTTTTAAGTTAATTTTAACCAAAACTAAAATAACACAAATTAATTAACTATTCAAAATACAAACAAAACCTACCTAAATAGTTAAAAAAATAACAATTTACACAAAAATAAAACCTTTAAATAGATTAAGAATAATTTAAAAACAGCTTTACTAGATTTAACATAAAAACCACCTGACATTTTTAAAAAAAATAAATTATATCTATTTTTTTTCTACTTATTTCCCCAATAATTTAAACATAATAAAAATAAATTTCCAACACCTAGAAAAACACCCTATATCTACTTTCTTACAGCTGCTTCGAGCCAACTGCGTATCAAGTGCCACTCTACTTCCAAAAAAAGGCTTTTTATCGAAGGAAACTTACACTTGACTCGACCCTTACTCAAGGGAGACTATAACACGAGGAAATTCTACTACATTCTTTTGTACTTTGTTATCCAATATCCGTAAATAACTAACAGAACTTACGCTAAATAATAGCCTCTGTTTTAAAATTTAAACCTAATCACCAAGAAGTATTTTGTTTCAAAACTACTCCACCCCCCTTTTTATAAAAGAGGTTCATTATTTCCATAAAAAAAGCCCTTGTGCGTAACACAAGGGCTTTTTATTATGACTTATTCTTTTAAGAAATCTACTACAAACTCAAAAAACAGTTGAGGATTTTCCGCATGCAACCAATGCCCTGCATTGGGAACTGTTTGAATAACCGCTTGAGGAAAGTGCTTCTTGATTATCCCTTCATCTTTTTCTTGGATATAATTTGATGCTCCACCGCGAACAAAAAGAGTTGGCTTATCAAACAATGTATCTTCATCAATTCCTTCTCCTACAACATTTTCATCTTTATTAAAAACATTTAAATTAAATCGAAAAGCCAGTTGATCAGGCTCTTTCCAATATAAGCTCTTGAGTAAAAATTGTTTCGTGCCAAAATCACTAATTCGCGAACTAAGTATTTCATCTACTTCTCTTCTCGAAGGTTTTGCAGAAAAATCAACTGCATTCAAAGCCTCTAAAATAGTTTGATGATGAGGTGCATAAGAACGTGGTGCTATATCTGCAACGATAAGTTTCTCAACTCGTGTCGGATACTTTGTTGCTAAATGCATGGCTACTTTACCTCCCATAGAATGTCCCAAAACAAGGGCTTCACACATCGCATAGTGATCCATATATCGGATAATATCCTCTACCATAACATCATAAGACCATTCTTCGGAATGAAAGCTACGTCCGTGATTTCTTAAATCCAATAAGTGCATCTCATAGCCTTTGTCTGTCATTTGTTTACCAAAGGTGTTCCAATTATCAGACATTCCCAAATAGCCATGTAAAACCAACATAGGTATTCCGCCTTCTCCTTCAATTTTTGAATATAAAATAGACTCCATTAACTCAATTTTTGAATATACATATTAACCACATTTTCCAATCCTAAATAAATCGATTCTGAAATTAAGGCATGGCCTATTGAAACTTCGAGTAAGTTTGGAATATTCGCTTTAAAAAACTGAATGTTAGCCAAACTTAAGTCATGGCCTGCATTAATTCCCAAACCTAACTCAACGGCTAATTCAGCTGCTTTTACATAAGGTTCAATTCCCTTTTCATTTCCTAAACCATATTGGGTAGCAAATTCTTCGGTATACAACTCAATACGATCAGCGCCCACAATTTTTGCTCCTTCAATCATTTCCAGTTGAGGATCTACAAAAATTGAAGTACGAATCCCTTGTAAGTTACATTCTTGAATAATTTCTATCAAGAAATTTTTGTGCTTAATGGTATTCCAACCAGCATTAGAAGTCAAAGCATCAACAGCATCTGGCACAAGAGTTACTTGGGTTGGTTTACACTCAAAAACAAGTTTCAAAAAGTCATCCATAGGATTCCCTTCAATATTGTATTCGGTATGAACTACTTGCACTAAATCTCTTGCATCTTGATAGCGGATATGACGTTCATCAGGACGAGGATGAATCGTTACTCCTGCTGCACCAAATTTTTGAACATCTTCAGCCACTTTTAATAAATTAGGTACATTACCACCTCGTGAGTTCCTCAAAGTAGCAATTTTATTGATATTTACAGATAGCTTTGTCATAAATAAGATATTAAAAAACAAAAATACAAAGTATAAGTAAGGCTTATTGGTTTATTTTTAATTATTTTGCAAAAGCATTTCAATAGAACTTATTTTGATTACAACAGAATCTTTATTCATCGACGCCCCCATCCTAACCCTCACAACCCAAGTGAGTGAAGTAATTGACTTTTTAGATCAAAATGAATATTCTCATTTGGCTCTTGTTGATTCAAATAACAGATGGCTAGGAAATCTATCTACTACCATATTATATGAAGCAGATGAAACGCAGGAGATAAGCAACCTTCTCTATCAGGTAGAGTCCTTTTTTGTATATGCAACGGATGGCCTAGCTAAAATAACCGATGTTTTTATTCAAAATAAGTGTAATCTCTTACCCGTATTGGATGAGGAAATGCAACTCAAGGGTATGCTTCCTGAAACTGCATTAGTCGCTCATTTGTTACAAAGCACTTTTTTGACTGAATGGGGTACGTCCCTTATTATTGAGAACAATACGTCGGCTGTTAGTTTTTCACAAGTTGTTCAAATTGTGGAAAGTAACAACACCAAACTCCTTGGTCTTTTGGTGCTAAGTACACTTGAAAATAAGACGCAGCTTCTTTTGCGTTTAAATCAAAAAAACATTGAGGCAATTATTCACGATTTAAGGCGTTTTGATTTTACCATTATTTCTCAACATGAGGAAGATATACATCAAAACCAACTAATCGAACATTCCAATTATCTAAACAAATTTTTAAACATATAGTATGAAATTTGCAATTTACGGGCAAACCAACAAAACCATTGTACAACAAATCGTTCATCGACTTTTAAAAGTTTTTGATGACTATACTCCCGTTATTATATTTGAAAGTAGCTTTTACGACCTTTTAAACGAAATAAGTATTCTTCCAACTACCTATCAAACCTTTAATACGGCGAATGAATTGCCCTCTGATGTTGACTTTTTCATTAGTATTGGTGGGGATGGTACGATGTTAAGAGCTGCAAATTTTATTAAAGATAAAAATATACCTATTGTAGGAATAAATGCAGGTCGATTGGGATTCTTGGCGAATATTCAAGAAGACACTATTGAACAACATTTACCGCATCTATTTAAAAACACCTATAAATTATCTCGAAGAGCTTTGTTAACTTTTGCTTGTGATCCGGTATCAAATTCGAACTTTGATATTAATTTCGCCTTAAATGACATCACGGTTTCGAGAAAGAACACAACTTCAATGATTACCGTTGAGACGTATTTAGACAATGAATATTTGGCAACCTATTGGGCAGATGGGTTGATTATTTCGACTCCTTCGGGTTCTACGGGTTATTCTTTGAGTTGCGGAGGTCCAATCATAGAACCAGAGACTGGGTGCTTTGTTATTACTCCCTTAGCGCCGCATAATCTAAATGTTCGCCCGCTAGTTATTCGAGATAATTTGACCATCAAGCTAAAAGTAAATGCCCGTGAGAGTCAGTTTTTACTTTCTGTAGATAGCAGTACACAAGCGGTAAACAACGAAACAGAAGTTACTATTTCAAGAGCACCCTTTACGATTAATTTAGTTGAATTCCCGCAGCAGAGTTTTATTAAAACCCTGCGTAATAAACTACTTTGGGGTGAAGATAAACGCAATTAAAAAAAGATATGCCATTCTTTTTTTTATTACATTTATTATTTAATACCTTTTTTTGTTTGAATTTGCTAGAACAAATTCTTTTTTTTCGAACAAAGAGAGCTCATTATTACTATATTTGTGAATTATTTTAACAAAATGAAAAAAGCCTTTATAACTTTTATCTTACTGCTTAGTATACCTTTAGCACACGCTCAGATTCATGAGGTAGGTGTTGGTTTAGGCGGTACAAACTATGTAGGAGATATTGGATCTACCCAGTTTATCAATCCAAAGAATATAGGTTATACAGTTTTTTACAGATGGAATAAAAGTCCACGACATTCCTATCGCATAAGTTTTAGTCAACAAAAACTAACGGGAAATGATTTAGATTCCTCTGTTGAAAGTAGAAAAGAACGAGGTTTAAGTTTTGACAATACCCTTCAGCAATTGAGCTTGGGTCTCGAATTCAATTTTTTTGAATTCGATTTGCATCAAACAAATTTTGCTATGACGCCTTATTTATATGCGGGTATATCTGGAATTCGCTATTCAGATTTATATTTCAGAAATAAAAAACTTATAAAAGGGGACAAAAAATACAATGCTGCTATTCCTTTTGGTGCAGGTATGAAAATTAGATTAAATCCTCAAATAAATATTAATGCAGAAGTAACTGCAACGTATAGTTTTTCGAATAATTTAGATGGTAGTCATCCATCCTCTTCCAATTTAGAGCGTTATCGCTTTGGGAAAAATGGAAATGATTGGTTCCTTTATTCGGGGCTTACGATAAGTTATACTTTTGGACATAATCCTTGTTATTGCGCAGATTAAATGAAATTGAAAGAACAAATTAATAAGAGCTGTCTACCAAAGCATATTGCAATTATCATGGATGGCAATGGTAGATGGGCAAAGAAAAGAGGTTTTTTAAGAACAATTGGTCATGAAAATGGTGTAAAGTCTCTTAGAACAACGATTACTGAATGTGGAGAATTAGGAATTAATTATTTGACGTTATACGCTTTTTCTACTGAAAATTGGAATAGACCCAAATATGAAGTAGATAAGCTAATGGAATTATTAGTAAAGGCATTGGCTAAAGAAATACCGACTTTTATTGAAAACGATATCGCGTTAAATGCAATTGGAAATCTCGAATTACTTCCAGAAAAAGTTCGTCAAAATTTGGCAGATGCAATTGACAAAACGAAAGAAAACAAAAGGATGACTGTTACTTTAGCACTAAGTTATGGCTCTAGAGCAGAAATAATACATGCAATTAAGGAAATTTCTATTAAAGTTAAAAATAATATAATTTCAGAAGACAATATTGACGAATCAATTATTAATGAGCATCTTTACACGCATAATATGCCTGATGTTGATTTGTTAATTCGCACAAGTGGTGAGCAAAGGATTAGTAATTTTTTACTTTGGCAAATCGCTTATGCTGAATTATATTTTACAGAAGTATTATGGCCAGACTTCTCTGAAGACGAGCTCTATCGTTCTATTCTATCATACCAAAATAGAGAGAGAAGATATGGAAAAACAAGTGAACAAATTAAATAAAAACGAAAATAATGTTTCAAAAAGGCATCTCACTTTTTGCCCTGTTTATTGCAGGTCTAATTTGTAGCAGTGCTCAAGCACAACAAGGGGACTACATTCCTTCTTTAGAAACCCCTAAAACATACATTTTAGGAGATATAAAAGTAACAGGTAAAATCAATTACAATCCGCAAACGGTTGTAACTTTTACAGGTTTGAATAAAGGTCAAAAAATTTCTGTTCCTGGAGAAGAGATTTCCGATGCTTTAAAAAAACTTTGGAAGCTTGGTTTTTTTAAGGATATTAATATCTACGAAACATCTGTTGTAAACGATACCATCAACTTAGAGCTTTCTCTAAATGAATTACCTCGTTTAAATTCAGCGAAAGTAAAAGGATTCAAAAAAGCTAAATCGGAAACAGCTATCAAAGATGCTAAATTGACAAAAGGAAAAATTGTCAATGAAAACTTGCTTTCTACTACTAAATATTATCTTTTAAACAAATACAAAAAAGACGGATTTTACAATACTAAAATCACGTTAAATACAGTTCCTACCGATTCAACTGGCAGGTATGTAGATTTAATTGTTGGAATTGATAAAGGAAAAAAAGTACGTATTTCGGATATTACTTTTGATGGAAATAAACAATTGACCAATAAACAATTAAAAAAGGCTTTAAAAGACACGAAAAAACGCAGTCCTTTTAATCCTTTACGTATTTTCAAACCTTCTAAATTCATCCAAGCTAAATATGAAGAAGATTTACTTCATTTAGTGGATAAATACAAAGAAAAAGGATATAGAGATGCACGTGTAATTGCGGACACAACGGCTTATAACCCGAAAACCAATCGCATAGCTATTAACATTGATGTAGAAGAAGGAAATAAATACTACATTGGTGATATTCGCTTTATTGGAAATACCGTTTATACGAACAACCAACTTAAAAATGTTCTAGGAATTGATAAAGGAGAAGTTTACAATGGTGTATTATTAAATAAACGCATCCAAGATTCTTCTAATCCAGATGCCTATGATTTAACGAATCAGTACCAAAATAATGGTTATTTATTCTCTAATATTACGCCTGTTGAAGTAAAAACAGCGAATGACACGATTGATTTTGAGATTCGAATTACAGAAGGACCTATTGCTCGTTTCAATAACATAACCGTTCGCGGAAATGAATATACGCATGATCATGTTATCCATCGTACCCTAAGAACTCGTCCTGGAGAAATCTGGAGTAAGGCGATGGTAATGGAAACAATGCGAAGATTAGGTCAATTAAATATTTTTGATGCACAAGCCATTGTACCGGATATTCTAAATCCAGATCCCTCTTCAGGAACTGTAGATGTTGAATGGTCTGTAGCAGAAAAAGGTTCGAGTCAAGTTGAGCTTCAAGGAGGTTATGGCGGTGGAGGTTTTATCGGAACCTTAGGGCTGTCATTTAACAACTTCTCTTTGCGAAATATTTTCAATAAGAAAGCCTATCACCCTTTCCCTATGGGAGATGGTCAATCTTTGTCTTTGCGTTTACAAGGAAGTTCGTATTTCCAAACCTATAGTTTGAGTTTTTCTGAACCTTGGTTAGGCAAAAAGAAACCGGTAAATTTATTTGGTACGATTGCGTATAGTAAACAAAACTTATACGATTACTACAATAGAAGAACTGACCGCAGTAGAGGTTTTGATATTACAACCCTTCAATTAGGAGTAGCTAAACAATTAAGTGTTCCTGATGATAATTTTGTGTTATCACATACCCTTAGTTTCCAATACTATGATATGAAAAACTACAACACTGGACTTTTTACGTTTGGTGATGGTTCTTCAAGAAACTTAGCTTATCAAATTGAATTAACGAGAGATAATCGCGGTATGGATCCTAACTTCCCTACTTTCGGTTCATTTTTTAGTATCAGTGGAAAATTTACTCCACCTTACTCATTATTCAACAATGTAGATTACAAGAATTTAGCTAATCAAGAAGAATATAAATATAAATCTAAAGCAGGGCAAACGGATCCAAATACTGGATTGCTAATTCCTGAAGGCACCTACTTAAATGCTGGTGGACAACCTGTTAGCAATTGGCAAGATGCAACGGCAGATGCAAGTAAAGTCGATCAGAAAAAATTCAATTGGTTAGAATACTATAAATTAAAGTTCAAAGGAGATTGGTATACCACAATTTTTGATAAATTAGTATTTAGAACGGTAGGAGAATTCGGTTATATGGGTGCTTATAACAGCAACCGTGGTGTAGTTCCTTTCGAGCGTTTCTACGTTGGAGGAGATGGATTGGTAAATTTCTCTTTGGATGGACGTGAAGTTGTTCAATTAAGAGGGTATAAAAACCAAGCTCTTACACCAATAAATAACTTTGGAGAACAAATTGGAGGGACGATATACAATAAATTCACCCTAGAATTACGTTATCCTATTACACTAAAACCAAGTGCCTCTGTATATGTATTATCATTTGCAGAAGCAGGAGCAGCATACGATTCATTTAAGAATTACAGTCCATTTGATTTAAAACGATCTGCTGGATTAGGTGTTCGCGTGATTATGCCTATGTTTGGTCTATTGGGTATTGACTTTGGTTATGGATTTGATGCACCTCCAGGAATGACACAAAAGAATGGTTGGGAAACGCACTTTATCCTTGGGCAACAGTTTTAGTGATACACTTTGCTAAAATTTAACAATTTATGAGGTATCTTTTTATTTTTTTAATCTGTATTTTTGGATATTCCTTTTCTTTTGCACAAGGAGGATCAGCACGAGTTGCCTATATAGATATGGAACTTATTTTGCAACATGTGCCTGAATACACAGAAGCAAGTGCCCAATTATCGACACGAGCAGAAGGTTGGAAACAAGAAATTGACAAAAAAAAGGGAGAGATAAAAAAGCTCAAAACGGATTTAGCAAATGAAAGAATTTTGCTAACTCGTGATTTGATTAATGAAAAAGAAGAGGATATTAGTTCTCTTGAAGACGATCTTTTAAAATATCAACAAAAATATTTTGGCACAGATGGAGATTACTTTTCTCAAAAGATAAGTTTAGCTAAACCCATCCAAGATCAAGTATTTGCGATGGTACAAGATATTGCTGAAGCGAGGAAATACGATTATGTCTTAGATAAAAATGCAGAAACTACTATGTTAATTGCAGATAAAAGATATGATATTAGTAATTTAGTGATTCGTCGTATGACTTCTGCTCGCAGAAAACAAAATATGACAGCGGAACAAGTTGAAGCAGTAGAAAAAGAAGAAAAAGAAGAAGATGCTATTTCTCTAAGACAAAGCAGACGAGAAGAACAACAAAGAAGAAGACAGGATGCTGAACGTCAAATGCGTCAAGAACAAAAAGAGGAAAAAACAAAACAGCAAGAAACACCTGTAGTTCACGATCAAATCAGCAAAGAAGATTCGCTCAAACGTCAACAAGAGGAGAAAATAAAAGAGTTAGAAGAAAAGAGAGCTGAGGCAGAGCGTGTAAGACAAGAAAAAATCGAAGCGCAAAAACAAGCTCTATTACAAAAGCAGGAAGAGCTCGAGCAAAAGAAAAAAGACGATAAAAATAAACGCGACCAGCTGCAAGTTGATAGAGAAAATCAAATCAAACAACAGCAAGCGGATGCGGAAAAAGCAAAAGCCGAAAGAGAAAGAAAAGAAAAAGAAGAAAAAGAAAGACGACGCGAAGAAGCTGAGCAACAGCAAAAGAACACCAAGAATGAAAATCTTGAGAAGTTAATAGCTGAGAAACAAGCTGCTGAACAAAAACGCAGAGAAGAACTTGATAAAAAGAAAAAAGAGGCGCTAGAACAACGTCACAAACAAATAGAAGAAACGCAGCGTAAACAAAACGAGATCAAACAACGCGTTCAACGAGAACAAGAAGAGAAACGCAATAAAATGCTTCAAGAACAAGAAGAAATGAAAAAACAAATTGAAGCCGCAAAAAGTAACAAGTAAAATAATATAAAAAACGAATACAATGAAAAAAATGAAATCCTTATTGATTGCAGCAGTACTATTTTTTGGCGTTAGCTTAACTACAGCAACAGCACAAACTAAAGTTGCGCATATCGATGTTCAAGCTTTGATTACAGAAATGCCTGCTATGAAATCAGCTGAGGCAGAGTTAAAAACATTAAGCGAAAAATATCAAAAAGAATATGGGACAATGGTATCTGAATACCAAACTAAAGCCCAAAAATATCAAACTGAAGCTGCAACTGTAGGAGATGTAGTAAATGAAGAAAGACAAAAAGAAGTTGAAAGTCTATTACAAAGAATTCAACAATTCCAAACAACTGCTTCTCAAGAATTACAAAAGAAAGAAGTTGATTTAACACAACCTATTTTTGAGAAAGCAAGAACTGCTATTCAAAAAGTAGCTCGTGCTCAAGGAATTCAATATGTATTGGATTCGTCAATGGGTTCTGGTGTTTTATTAGCTGACGGTACAAACTTAGTTGCTGATGTAAAAAAAGAATTAGGTATTAAATAATTTTTATAATTCGATAAAAAGTCCGTTTTTTAAACGGACTTTTTTATTTTTGTTCTACTTATGAAAAATACAAATCCAATTGGACTATTTGATTCTGGTATAGGTGGAACTACAATATGGCATGAAATCCATCGATTAATGCCTCATGAAAATACAATCTTTTTAGCAGATCAAAAGAATGCGCCTTATGGGACGCAAACCAAAGAAGCTATCATTGGCCTATCTTATAAAAATGTCAACTATTTAGTTGATCAGGGCTGTAAACTAGTTGTGGTTGCTTGCAATACCGCAACGACTAATGCAATTACAGAGTTAAGAGCTTCTTTTACGATTCCTATTATAGGCATCGAACCTGCTATTAAACCTGCCTCAATCCTTACAAAGACTTCCATAATAGGTGTTTTAGCTACCAAAGGAACGATTACAAGCGACTTATTTACGGCTAAACTAAAGTTATACCCAAACATCAAAATAATTGAGCAAATAGGCTATAATCTAGTCACACTTATTGAATCAGGTCAGCTCCATTCTCAAGAGATAAAAGACCTCCTGAGCATGTACTTATTACCCATGGTAGAACAAGGTATGGATACCCTTGTATTAGGTTGTACACATTATCCCTATCTCAAGCCCATCATCCAAACAATTATACCTCAGGATATACTAATTATAGATTCGGGTGAAGCCGTTGCCAAACACACGCTTAAGGTTTTACAGCAAAGTAATTTATTAAACGATAGGGATACCCTAGGTGAATCTATCTTTTACACCAATGTAGATCCTACGGTTTTACAAAGTTTTGTACCTATTCCTTACTCTGTTGAAAAAATTCAATTCTAGAAATAAGAAATGCCCCAATGAGTTAAAGACTTATTGGGGCATTTCTTATTGTTTACTTCTATCTATTCAACTTCTTTGTTTTCCTCTTCTTTAAACCAGCTTGAATACATCACATAGTTATTGGCTATGCGTTCTATCTCACCAGCAAAATTTGAAGCATTTATATCTTTCACTTTCTTTGCGGGTACACCTGCGTAAATACTACCTGATTCAATCACAGTATTTTGTGTAACTACGGCACCCGCAGCAATAATAGTATTACTGTGAACCACACAATTATCCATCACAATAGCTCCCATTCCCACTAAAACATTGTCGTGAATAATACAACCGTGTACCATCGCATTATGCCCTATAGACACATTATTACCGATTACTGTTGGGTGTTTTTCATACGTACAATGAATAACAGCGCCGTCTTGAATATTTACTTTATCTCCAATCGTTATGGAATTTACATCCCCACGTAAAACAGCATTAAACCAAATACTGCAAGCTTTACCAATTGTAACATCTCCAACAATCGTAGCATTTTCTGCTATATAGCAATCCGCTTCTATCTGCGGATATTTCCCTCTAATTTCTTTTAATATCATAAACCAATTATTTTAAAAAAAAAGTCCCGATAAATATCGGGACTTTTTTTTAATCATGTAAGTTAGGACAATTACAATCTAACGAACTGCGTTTTGCAAAAAGATCTACTCCTAAAGTAAATAGGTGAAAACCTCCTTTGTTAAATGTATTATTTCCTATATTATGCGTGTAGGTATAAGTTAAACTAAACCCTTTATATTTCCCTCCAACTAAGGGACTAATACTTTGAAGGGCTTGTTTTTTGTCTGTACCTCCTTTGGTGTATTCTGCATTATCGAAGTCGCGTCTATAAGACACTCCTGCCCATACTTTCGACTCTTCAAAAGTTTTATACACTTTCATATTTACATCTACTAATTTGAGTTCGGTTTGCTCCACATACTGAAGTAAAAGTGAAGGTTCATACATCCAACCTCCATTAAACTTTGCATTACCAAACGTATAACCCGCACCTAATAAATAGCGACGGAAGTTATCACTTTCAACATCTGTATACAATTCTCTTTTACTGGTTACGGCATTCTTTACCGTAAACATCGAGAAAAAGTTTTCGTTGTGGTAAGCGGCTCCAAAATCAACGGTGAAATAGCTATCCTTCACTTCTAATCCCCCACTTAATGTAGGGTCATAAACAGATCCGAATTCCGTTTCATCTAACGTAATACGAGAAAAACCAGCACTCATACCAAAAGATAACATATTTAGCTCATAACGCGATTCACTAAATGTAATATGATGTGCATAGGTCAACTTCGCACCCGTTTCCGAATGGTATCCATTCTTATCACTGAAAGCGATGATACCAATACCCGATTTTTCACCAATTCGGGTATTAGCAGTTAACATATTAGTTCGAGGGGCATCATCTGTGCCACCCCATTGTTGTCTTATAGCTCCTCGTATCTGTGTACTATTTTTTAACCCGGCCATTGCTGGGTGAATCAAATAATAGTTATCAGATAAATAATCCGAATAGATAGGTAATCCACCGTCTTGCGCATTACCCATTTGAGTAACTAATAACGCAACTGCCAAATATCTTTTCTTAAATATCTTCATATCCTAAATTATCGTTTTAATGAGAAATGTCCTTTAAACTGAACTTTTCGAGGCACTTGATTTGCATTTCTTGCATCTTCTAAATATTCAACCGTAAACCAGTAATCTGTAGATGGCATTGGTTTTCCATTGAATGTTCCATCCCATCCGTCTTTAGCAGGGCTTAACTGTGTTAACAATTTACCATATCTATCATAGATATAAATCACTGCTTCAGGATGACCTTTTAAGGTTGGAATATTCCATGTGTCATTAAATCCATCTCCGTTTGGAGTAAAGAATTTTGGATATCCTAAAATAAACACATCCATATACTGTGGACAAATTGATCGATTGTCTTTGTATCTCACCCATACTCTATGCGTACCATTTGCTACATCATAGAACACTCTTGAGTCTTGATAAGCACCTTCATCTAAAGCGTATTCGAAAACACTAGAGTTGGTTGGAGCTTCAATTACAATAGAAATTCTTTCTTCTCCATCTAAAGCACCAATAACACCTTTTGAATCTGCACCAAGAACTTTAATTTCAATTTCTTCTACAAAAGTAAGTGTTACGTTCGCACTATTGGTTGAACAAATTTGCCCTTTGTAATTTACTTTTACTCTAAATACATTTCCTCTTGTAATATCTTCAACTACATAATAAGACTTCGTTGCTCCAGGAATTGCTACAAATGCCCCAGCAGGTGTACGATATTCCCATTGGAAATCATACTCAGTCGCTTTATAACCTGAATCAATTGTATATGCATCAACTAACTTACCTGTATTATAATCCACACAAAGTATTGACCCAGTCAAGATTGGAGCCACTGGAGATTCAAATACAGTAAGTGTAAAGCGAATTTCATCTTCACATAAAAACACAAAACCGGCTTTAACTTGTTTAACAATAGCAACAATTTCATGGGTACCGATTGGTAATCTAAACTGTGCTAAATTTGCTACTGGAATAGCAACATTATTGTAATAATAAGTAACACTAAGGTCAGCAGCAGGAATACGTTGTGTTCCCTTGATCTCATCTGTAAATAATGTAAGATCAAAATTAGCAAATCCAGTAACTCCAGTCGGTGTTGCACATTTTTCTATTCTTGTTTTATCAGCAAGATCAATATCAAATGCAAATACTTTTTCCTCAACTACTAACTTCATAGGTCCAACATAAACACATCCCGTTAGTTTACTTACAACACGCACCCAAATCGTTTGTGTGCCAACCTGAACATTTGAATAAATATAGTCTGCTGGAATAGCTGATCCAATATTACCTAGGTCAGCATCATCTTTTCTTACATAAAAATAAATATCATAGTCTCTACCATCTCTTCCGTTTAAAATTTCATCTGTTTTCTCTAATAAATTAAAAGTCGAGAATCCTGTTGAGTTTTCTAAACAATGAAGGAAAGTAATATCATCAAATCTAGGTAATTCATCTACAATAATATTTAGCGGAACAATAACAAAACACGGTGCATTTTTCCCCACTGCAATGCGCAAATAAACTGTAGTAGTAACACTTACAAAAGCTGCTGGAAATAAAATCTCATCATTGCGATCTTGCGTTTCTGCTCCTACTCTAGTATTAAAATATTCAAAGTAATATCCCGTAGATTGATTCCCAATTTCATATTCTCTACTAGTTAAATCAAATCTTGCTGTACTAGTAGCAATATCAAACATACAACTATGGATTGGTCTAGGGTTAAAATTAACATCCGGTATTGGGTTAACTCTTATCACCATAGATACAAAACTTCTACATCCATTAAAACTTGTTACACCAACCCAAATTGTTTGTGGATTGCTTCTGTTTGTATAAGTTCTTGGATTAGGAATTGCATTTCTATCTTGTTTTGCATCGGTCTGATTTTCATAATATTTAATAGTAACGCGATCAATCGGTCTACCCAAAATATCAATTTCACGAATCGTTAAATCAAAAACTGCTTTACCATTGTTTGGCAACTGAGGTTGACAAAGTTGAATATCCGTAGGTTGGTTTAATGCTAAAGGCTTGTTTACTATCAATTTAAAACTTCCAACTGCATAACAACTTGATCTCTTATTATAAACTCTGTACCAAATAACTTGATTACTAGAAGTATTAACAAAATCAGTTGGAATAGAAATAGCACTAACATTTGCATTTGCATTCACCTCACTTAAGAAATACTTCACTTCTAAATTTTGTGCGGTATTATTTGGATCCGTTTGTGCATTTTTAATAACACTATCTTGAACTGTTAAATCAAAATGAGCAAAATCCTCTAACACATCATTTGAACACAATACTAAATCATCAATATTAATTGGCAAAACTGGTGATGAAATAACTATCAATTCTAATGGTTTAACTACAAAACATCCTCCTCTTAATTCACCTCTAACATAAATTGTTGCCCCTCCTGGATTTAAGTTAGTGTATGCTCTTGGAACGGGAATTCTATCAATATTGTTAATTGCATTTTCTTCTGTTTCAAAGAAATTTACAATAACACTAGGATTTCCATTTTGCAAATCTGTTACTAAGGCAAGCAAATCAAAGGTAGCAATTCCATTATTTGTTACACTACAAATGCCCACAGGTTCAGCTGGTATGTTAAGCACAGGAGCTGGAGCTGCTTTTAAAGTTAACGGTTTTATTGTTGCACATCCATTCTCTGAAACAAAACGAACATAAATAACTTGTTCGTAAGCTGTTATATTTCTATAATTAGTTGAATTCAAAGGGTTTCTTATATTCTGGGCATCAGTTGCTGTTGCATAAAATGAAACAATCAATCCTGCACGTCCATTTAAGAAACTATTCATATAATCTAATAAGTTGAAATTAGCAAATCCTAAATCAGATGGATCCTCACATACAGAAAATGCAGGTAATGATTCAATTATAGGAGCCTGAACAGGGATAATTATAAGGTTTGACAAACCAAAACAACCTGTAAGCCTAGATTCTACTCTTACCCATACATTTCGTGAGATAACACTTGAATAATGTTGAGGGCTTGATATAGGTCTTATTTTTAGATTAGCATCATTTCTTGATATATAATATGAAATTTCATACTCACTCGCAGGTAAACCATTTAGTATTTCCAACTCATAGGTTGTCAAATCTAATATAATTTCTCTATTAATATTCTCCACACAAACTTTAGCTTCCACACGTTCACTCACTAAAACTCGTGGTTGAACAACTAAATCTACCTCAACTATCTCCGAACAAGTCGTATTATTGAATGATACTTTTGCGTAAATAGTCTGACGATAAGGTACATCATTCACAAAGTTTCTCGATAAATCGATTGGGCTAGTACCAGTAGTAGCATTTGCTAATGAACGATAAAAAGTAACCTCAATTCTCGGATCAACTCCATTATTCAATATCATAGGTATAGCTACATTTAGATTGAACTCACCAATACCATTTGCTGTAGTTGATAAACTACAAGAACTCAAGAGAACATCTTCATCTAGCTCCGGTAACTCAACAACTTCTAACGTTATAGTTCCATAATTGAAGCATCCTGTTGTTAAGTCAATTACTCTATATCCAGCAACACCATTTCTAGATTCGTATGCTGATGAATTTCGAATTAATTCCGAAGCATTATCATCAATTGCACCTTGTAATGAAGTAAAATATTTCACTTCTAAATTAGGTCCACTAGCGATTCGTGCAGTAAAAAAATCTAAATTGAATGCGCCAATACTTTTTTGATCGTCGATAGAACATGCAAATAGAGTTTCCAATGGCTTAATCACGGGTCTTTCTTTTACAAGTAACATGAAAGATGTGGTGGAAAACTCTTGTGCATTACTATTATTTTCAACTCTTACATAGATTGTCTCCGAATTTCCAGTAGAAGAAAATGCATAATTTGCAGGATCAGTAATTCTATCTACTCTATTATTAGCATTAGCAAGACTTGTATAATAAGTAACTGTATAATTAGGGTTTCCAAAATATACAAGTGGTGTTTGAACCGTCAAATCTAAATTTGGAACAGTACCATCTAAATTTCTACAAATTATTAAGTCCTCTAAGGTTGCTAAATTAATCGTACATCTTTTTCCAATCACTTTAAATGAATCTACAACTGCACAACTAGTATCATTATGCGTTACTCGAACCCAAATAGTTCTTTCAGCACTTCCAGCGGTTGTATTAAATGCATACGTATTTCCTAATGGACTTCTATTTGCATTTGCATCTGCTTCACTTGCATAATATTTAATATCATAATTCCCTCCAATACTTGGATTTACATCAGGCAAATTAAAACTCACTCTCCCTGTTACAGGATCTATACATGACTGTAAATTTCTTATTTGACCTAAAATTGGAACATCTTTGACAACAACTACAATGTCTTCTGTAAAAGTACACCCAAAATTATCTACAACTTCATACGTATACGTATATTCTCCTGGTACATTTTGAATTACTGTTGCAAATCCTGTTCCTGTTTCAACTAATCCAGGTGCAGGTAACCAACGTTCACTAGCTACTTCAGGTTGAAAAGTTAAATCAGGTAAATCAAAGCGTTCATCGAAGCCCAAATCCCATCCAAACAAAAATCCAAAATCACCCCCCCACTTATCTTGAATACGAAGCGTCCAGATACCATTTAAAGGTGCTCCAATTAAATTATTAAACGAGTTGCCTGCAGGTAAGTTTGCTGGTAAATAAGTCCCATCAGGAATTCTAGCTGCTCCACCCAAATTTATAGAGCGCATTGTTTCAGCTGCATCTGCAGAAAAATTATAAACTCCAGGTATATTTTGTGGAATTCCCAAATCTGCTGCCTGGTTAGTCGCAGGTGCATCTCCAAACATTAAAAGAGATACTTGAGCCCCATTTGGTGCAATCAAAATAATATCTAAATCTCCCATGAATGTATGGGTGATTCTAACCAATAAATCAGCAATATCTTGGGGTGTTTCAATGACAGAACTCGCACAAAATTGATTAAACTCTAAATAACTATAAAAGAAACGCGGTTGCCCTGTTACAGGATCATTACCATCGGGTAAAGCTACCGGATTGCTTTCAGGAACTTCAGGAATAAATTCAACCTCTCTAAGATTAACCTTCGCTTCTAATCGAATGGGTTCACCCAAACAATAACTCTGTTTATTTGCTTTTAAATCAATATCCGCTTCATTTTCTCCAACTTGAATAATCAAACTGACCAGCTTAGTACACCCTACATTATCTTCTACGATAAAGCGCACGCGGTAAGCTCCTTTTTCATAATAAGTTATTACACCATTTTTATTATTTTGTATAACTCCATTATTAAAGTCCCATTTATATTTAGCTCCTTGGCCTGAAGTAGAAAAACTTGCATCTCCATATACTTTTATTTCTTCTCCAATACAAGCGCGAATAACTCCTAAATCTTCTTCACAAGCAGGTTCAACCCCTTGTGCAAAACCTGGAATACTTCTTAATAATCTAGGCGTGATAACCTGACAGTCTCCTCTATTACAAGTAATCTCAGCACTAAAACCTGGGGCAGTTGGATTATCGTCAGTAGTCCAAACCAATGTCATACACCCTGTATTATTTTCTACTGCTATCAATCGACCATCTGCAATAGGATTATCCCGATGAAATGGACTTCCTGGTACGTGAGTACCGGGTCCTTGTCCATCAAAAATACTCAATGATGCACCATGTCCAAGTAGAAAACTTGTAAATTCTAACCGAATTGAACCTCCAGGGGTATCAGGACACAAAGTCATTGTAATTGTTTCATTTCTAGAATAATTACCAGCTACACCTCCTGTATCATATAAAATACCACTACAAATATTCGTACGACCATTACTAATTAGCACGGGATCAGGATTGTTCTGTGCAAAACCTACTTGTGCAAACAGAAAAATCATGAAAAATAAAAATCGTTTCATAACTGATTTTTTCGTTATATAAATATTATTTCTACTCATCTGTATCACTTTTAATTAAGATCAAAGTCGATTGTTCTTTGATAAAATAATCAAACATTGTTTTAAAATTCAACGCATAACCATCGCTCCGCGCGTAGTTACTACAACTACTTTTGTCATAATTAATTGCTCTACACATTATTGCAAAATTTAAAAATTGTACTTACTTCTCTTATTTAGAATTACTTCGCTTCTGCAAGCGCTGTTAATTCATACTTAATGATATGTTAATTATATGTTTAAAAAACCAAATATACAGATTCGTAGAATATAAGTTTGTTAATTTTGAAAAAAAATAAAACAAAATGTCACAGATAAAAATTCAAAATACTCAAAACCCTGCTATTATCAAGTTTATCCTTCCTGATTTTATTACGAAAGGAGACAATTTCGAGTTCAAAAACATCGATGAAACGGCCCAATCTCCTTTAGCAAAAGAACTTTTCTACTTACCTTTTGTAAAAACGGTTTTTATTGCAAATAATTTCATTGCGATTGAAAAATTTTCAATCGTTGAATGGGAAGAGGTGCAAGATACGGTTGCAGACCAAATCCAAACTTTCATCGCTAAAGGTAAGAAAATCTTAATAGAATCTAAAGATGATCATAAAAAACATCCTATTACGATTTATGCAGAATCCACACCGAATCCAGCGGTAATAAAATTTGTAGCTAATAAGCTATTAACCAAGCAAGGAATTGAGTTTAAAAACATCGATGACGCCAAGGCTTCACCCTTAGCTAAAGAGCTATTTAAGCTACCTTTTGTAAGAGAAATATTCATTGATGAAAACTATGTGTCTATTTCTAAATACGAAGCTTTTGATTGGAATGAATTTATTCAATCGACGCGTTCTTTTATTAAGGAATTTTTAGAAAAAGGCAATTTAGCCGTAGATGAGGCTTTAGTAACTAATCGAGAAGAGCTAGAAAAACAAGCGGATATTCACTTTGATTCTTTAGATGAAAAATCACAACGCATCATCAATATCCTAGAAGAAAATGTAAAACCAGCGGTTCAAGCCGATGGTGGGAATATTGCCTTCCAAAATTACAACGGCGAGACTAATATAGTGCAAGTTGTCTTACAAGGTGCTTGTAGCGGTTGTCCTTCTTCGACCTTTACCCTAAAGAATGGGATTGAAAGTATGCTAAGACATATGTTGGCTGATGAGGCCATTGTTGTAGAAGCTATTAATGGTTAAAAGCACCTGTTTATAAAAATCAAAAAAACGCTTGAATTGCTTCAAGCGTTTTTTTTTATATGGTCTTATCAAGTATTTAGCAATTCTCTTGGCTATCCCTTGGATGTGAACTTTGTTCGCTTCTGATCAATATCAAATTGTTCAAACAATTCCAACAACCCAATTGTTGCTTTTACTAAATCATCGGTTTCGAATAAAATAGAAAAATACAGCTTGCTATTTTTTGGGCTTGTTTCTGTTGTTCGAATGCGAACAATTTGCTTTTGAATCAACTTATCTATCGTTTGGGTGATATCTTCTTTATTGGTCAAAATATCGCCAATTCGATCAAATTTTTCTTCTAAGAAAATGCCTCCTATCTCATCGAGAAATAACTGCAATTTATTGTCAATTAATTTCAAATCTCGAATCTGATTAAATTTCATTTTCTTGTGGTTATTATCCACGTGAGTGTAACTATTTTGCGTAATAAATAAGGCTGATTTAATAATATCTTGTAAAAACCCTAAAGTCAACACGTAAAATTTACTTGCCCCCACAGACGTTTCATCTAAATTCTTAATAAAGAAATAAACGTTCCCTCTCAGACTATCTACTTCTTTTTCTAATTGTCTGAGTTTCTTTCTACAGGCTTTTAGTTCCGCAAGATCTTGCAAGGCAACTCCATCAATAATACGCGTATAAAGCTCGTTGGTACGCACAATTACTTTGGCAATTTGTGCAGAGCTTTCAGAGGCCACTTCATGAATCGTTACAATATCAATTTTATTGAGTTTTTCTGTTTTTATTTTTTTCTCTTGCTCTAGACGTTGGTGCATTTTATTGCTTCTATACAACAAAATACCAACCAAAATCAGCATCGCTACTAGTGCATACACTTCTCCTATATATAAAATATAAGCCGTAATAAATGCAGCCACAAAAGCGACGATTGCCGTAACAAACCATCCGCCAATCACATTGAATACCCCAGCCACACGATAAACCGCAGAATCTCTATCCCAGGCTCTATCTGCAAAGGATGTACCCATCGCTACCATAAAAGTTACATAGGTGGTAGATAACGGCAATTTCATCGAGGTTCCTATCGAAATCAAGATACTTGCCACCATAAGATTTACAGAAGCACGAACCATGTCAAAGGCAGGTTCATCTTGCTTGTTTTTGCGCTTTGTATGTACAACAGGTTGTTCAAACCTTTTGTCCATGTGCATCTGCCAGGATTTAGGTAAAAAATAATCCACAACTCCCCCTAAAAGCACCATGCTACGAACAATAATCTTGGATAGGATATTAGGTGAAAACTTTTCATCCGAAGAATCTGAACTTTGACGGGCTAAATTCATTTCAGTTTCAATTACATTGCGTGCTTTTTTAGACGTCCACAACGTATAAACCATAATTCCACCTGCTAATAAAAGGAAATAAAAAGGGGCAACAACGTTTTCTTCTGCTAGTTTACCCATCATGTAAACATCTGGAGCTTGTCCTGAACTTTGGTAAAACCCAAACGATTGAATAGCTGCAATTGGAACTCCAATAAAGTTAACCAAATCATTACCCGCAAAAGCTAAGGCTAAAGCAAAAGTTCCAATAATTATGATGACACGTAAGATATTCAGTTTAAAAGTAGACATTAAGAACTGAGAAAACACAGTCCAAAAAACAAAACTTCCACCCAAAATAAGTAACTGATGTATATCAATCCACATCGAAGCTTCTTTACTTAGAAAACTCGATCCTTTTAATCCTTTTACTAAGATAAAAAAGGTAATTGCCGTAATGGCGATTCCTCCAAATAAAGCCCCAAAGTACTTCAGTTTACGCTCAACTTGAAACGTAAAGATTAGACGCGATATATATTGAACGATTGTACCTAAAGTAAAGGATAAAATTACAGACAATAAAATGCTCACTACAATCTCGGAGGCCTTTTTTGTATTGATATACGAAGGTAAAGTAGCCCAACTATCATCACTTGTAATAATTTTTACAACAGCCAAACACACGGCTGCTCCAAGTAATTCAAAGACAATTGAAACTGTTGTTGATGTAGGCAAACCTAATGTATTAAACACGTCTAGAAGCAAGACATCGGTTATCATTACGGCCAGAAAGATAATCATTACATCATTGAAGGTAAACATACTTGGAATGAAAATTCCACTTCGAGCAATTTCCATCATTCCTCCCGAAAAGGCCGAGCCAACTAGAATACCTAATGAGGCTACAAGCATGATACTTTTGAATGACATTGCTTTTGATCCTATTCCCGAATTCAAAAAGTTGACAGCATCATTGCTAACTCCAACAGTCAAATCTATTATGGCTAATATCCCTAAGGCTACTAGCATTACAATAAAAATTTGTTCCATTTATTCTTTTATTTTTTGCGTCTAGCAAAAGTCTATATATTTCTAGGATTCAACGTTAACTTAATGTTATCCTTTAAACCTGCTTTTTGTCCTCAAATAGCGCTTTCAAAAGGTTTTTTTTTATTTTGGCTTTCTATTCTCAATAAATACACAACTATCCCAATAATCTCCCTTTATTTTCAACCGCTTTGTTGTAGAAAAAAAAAGACAAGCTACAAAGTGATTTACTATTTCTTCTCCTTGATTTACGTTCTTCTAATTTTTTAGTAAACTATCTCCTATTTTAAGGAATTAAGTCTTCCTTTCCATACGAATTAATTCCGGAAATATTTTGCTAATTTTGTTGTTTACCTGCAACTTATGAATGAACTAATTCACACGTCAAATCCGTATTTAAAGCAACATGCTACGAACCCTATCTATTGGAAGGCTTGGCATACTTCTATTTTTAAAACGGCTCAAGAGCAAAACAAACTGCTTATTATTAGTATTGGTTATTCTACCTGCCATTGGTGCCACGTTATGGAAGAAGAGAGCTTTACCAACCAAGAAGTAGCTGAATTAATGAATCAGCATTTTGTTGCTGTAAAAGTAGATCGAGAGGAACATCCCGATGTAGATGCGTACTACATGAAAGCCGTTCAGCTCATGACCAAACAAGGAGGCTGGCCTTTGAATGTAGTTTGTTTACCTGATGGAAAACCCATTTGGGGTGGCACGTATTTTCCCAAACAAACCTGGATGGATTCGTTGCTTCAACTCACTCAACTCTATAAAAATAAACCCGAGACTGTGCTTGAATTTGCCGAAAAACTACAAGAAGGGATTTATGTACTTGGGTTGGCTCCTACGCAAAAAGAAGAAAGTCGATTTAATTTGGACGTGGTATTGGACCAATGGAAAACGAGTTTTGATTTAGACTATGGCGGATACCAAAGAGCACCCAAATTTATGATGCCTACCAACCTACTCTATCTACAAAAGCTAGGAGATCTTAAACACGATAAAGACTTACTTCAGTATGTTGATTTAACCTTGACCCGCATGGCTTGGGGCGGAATTTTTGATGTGGTTGAAGGGGGATTTTCTCGGTATGCGGTGGATTTTAAATGGCATATTCCTCATTTTGAAAAGATGCTGTATGACAATGCCCAACTGTTAAGTGTGTATAGTGATGCGTATAAACGCACCCACAACCCTTTGTATTTGGAGGTTATTACTAAAACCGTACATTTTATTCAAAGCAATTGGCTTAGTCCTTTAGGTGGGGTGTATGCTGCTTTGGATGCGGATAGTTTAGATGCAAATGGCCTCTCAAAAGAAGGCGCTTACTATGTTTGGACGGAAGCTGAACTTCGTCGTATCCTAGGCAATGACTTCACCTTATTTGCTCAAGTTTTTAATATTAATGCCTATGGTTTTTGGGAAGAAGAAAACTTTGTGCTCATTCAAAATCAGCCTTTAACAGAGCTTGCTACTGCCAATCAAATGGCTATTTTTGACTTGCAAACACTAAAACACAAATGGGAAGGATTGCTTTTAGCCGAGCGAAAACACAGAGCTATGCCTTTAATGGATGACAAAATAATCACCAGTTGGAATGCTATGTTAATCACAGGATTATTGGATGCGTATAGCGCTACAGGGGATTCCACTTACTTACAACAAGCGCAACACATTGATTCCTATATTCAAACCTATTTATTTGATGAAGAACAAGGGCTTTTCCATTCTTCACATCAAGAAAACGCACTTACCTTAGGGTATTTGGATGATTATGCCTTTTATATTCAGGCCTTGCTTCATCTCTTTGAACACACCGCCCAACAAGACTATATTTGGAAAGCAAAACGCTTACTCGATCTGACGTTGGATTTGTTTTTGGATGAAAAAAGTAAATTCTGTTATTTTAGTCAGACGAAGCACGCTGCGAATATTCTCAGAAGTTTTGAAACTGAAGACAATGTAATTCCTTCTTCCAATGCGGTTTTATGTGCTAGTTTACTCCAATTAGGGGTTTTATTTGAACATCGTCATTATACCCAATTAGCCCATCATATGCTTGACGTTATCCAATCTCAAATGGATTATCCTTCTGCTTATTCACATTGGCTATTGGCGATGTTATATACTGAATCACCCGCAGAGCTAGCTATTGTTGGAGAACATGCCTTAGAAGACAACCTCAAAATACGCGCTAATTTGGTTAGTAAAACCTTTATATTCCCCATCAATCAGGCAAGTAAGATTCCTTATTTTGAAAAATATACTGTCAATCCAGTTACACACTATTATCTTTGTGAAAATAAACATTGCTTAACCCCTACTCCTGCATTGAGTAGCCTCATTAAACTGTAGTTGTATGGAAAAATTAGATCATTTACTCACTTCCTATATCGAAAATATCCTTGATTTTATTCCGCAGATCGTAACCTCGTTACTCATCTTAGCCTTAGGATTATGGATTATTCAGTTGTCTCAAAAAATAGCGAAGCGAATTCTATTCAAAAGAAACATTGACCCTACCTTCACAAGCTTTATTTTAGATGTGTTATTGTGGGGATTTCGCGTTTTACTATTTGTGATTATTGCTTCTCAATTGGGTATTCAAACCAGTTCATTTGTTGCCATTATCGGAGCGATGAGTTTGGCTATTGGTTTGTCCCTACAAGGATCATTGAGTAATTTTGCAGGGGGTGTATTGATTATTCTCTTCAAGCCCTTTCGCCTTGGCGATATTATTGAAGCGCAAGGGGAAGCTGGAAAAGTAATTAGTATACATATTTTTTCTACACAAATTGTCAATTACCAAAACAACGTGATTTACATACCTAATGGCGTTTTATCCAATAGTAAAATCAAAAACATTTCACAAAATAACTTGAGAAGATCCGAAGTATTTGTTCAGACTACTTTAGCTAAAAACACCAATTTATTTATTGATCAACTTCTGGTGGAGCTTCAATCGAATGATAAGATTTTATCTCAACCCCAACCGCGGGTTTTAATTAAAGAACTTCTTGATACCAAGATTACCTATATCGTTCAAGTGTGGGTAAACAATGATAATTTCACTTCAGTGAATTCATTCATCTTATTAAAAGCCAGAGAAATAAGCGATTCTTTATAATCGCTTATTTCTGTTGTTTGGTAGGCATCACAAAGTCCTTCAAATAATAAGGCTCAAAATAAGCGACATCTACAAAATCTTGAGCGATATATTTTTCATAGCTCAACGGAATCATTTCTTTGGCTGAAGGATACACAATTGTTTCACAAAAGTGGAAATTAGCAGCTTTTAGTACGTCCGCGCATTTCATCGCACCATCACCAATAAAGTAAACGGGATAATCCCCTTTTAATTCCGCAAAAGAAGCTTCGTCAATCACTTTTGCCTCTATTGCCTTATCGAACTTGCCCTCATGAGAAAACGTGGCGCAAAAGACCTCCATTCGCCTTGCATCAATCATCGGAATGATCCATCCCTCTTTTACTTGCAATTGTTTGGCTAAAATTTGCAGCGTATCCAAGGCAATCATGGGAATATTTAACCCATAACACAGGCCTTTTACAGCCGAAACACCAATGCGCAATCCCGTATAAGAACCAGGACCTTGACTTACGGCAATCGCCGATAAATCTTGCATTGTAAATCCATTCTCTTTTAACAAGGCTTCAATAAACACATGGAGCTTTTCTGCATGAGAAAAATTTTCCTCTGCTATTTCTTTTACACCAACAGCTACGCCATCTACAGACAAAGAGACTGAACAATTTTTTGTTGCAGTCTCTATATTCAATAGTACAATCATTTTTTACTTTCTTCTTTCTTTATTTTGTCGTTGTGTTTCAACGTCTTGCTCACCGTCGAATAAGGTCCTGTGATAATCACGTCTCCCTTTTTCAAGCCTTTTACAATCTGAATATTCTTATCATCTTGAATGCTCGTTTTCACAAAGCGCAATTTAGCTATTCCTTGATCCGCTACGAAAACGGCTTCATTTAGTTTTTCACTACTGCCGTTTACTTGGTCTGTCATTGCATTACTCAACGTATCTGCTGGACTGCGCATCACTACAGCACTAATCGGAACAGCTACCACTTTATTTTTTACATTGGTAATAATATCTACTGCCGCGGTCATCCCAGGTCTAAAGGGGGAATAATCTTTAAGTTTTCCATCCAATAAATCTTCATACGATTCGCGCAAGATTTTAATTTTCACTTTAAACGTAGTTACCTGATCCGCTGATAAGGTTTGATTGGAAGCTGAATTTGAGATACTGGTCACAATACCTTTAAACTCTTTTTTCAAAAACGCATCGACGTTTATCTTCGTTTCATCGCCAACTTTTACTTTGACAATATCATTTTCATTGATATTTACTTCCACTTCCATGCTGTTGAGATTGGCTACGCGCAACAACTCTGTACCTGCCATTTGTTGGGTTCCTAATACGCGTTCTCCCAATTCAACATCCACCCTAGAGATTGTTCCTGAACTAGGTGAATAAATAGTGGTACGCAAGAGGTTCACTTTGGCTTCTTCTACAGCGGCTCTTGAGCTTTCTACATTGTAAAAAGCAGAGTTTTTATTGGCTTTACTCACTTCGTAAGCACGTACCACTTGATCCCATTCAGATCCAGAAATAACGCCCTTTTCAAAAAGCGTTTTGTTACGAGCATAAGAAGCTTTTGATTCTTTCAATTGCGCCTCTGCCTGTTCTACTCCCGCTTTACTTGTGGCCAACATAGCCACCATGCGATCTAAGTTAGATTCATATAAATTGGGATTAATAACCACAAGCAAATCTCCTTTATTTACAACCTGTCCTTCTTTTATAGGCAAATTTATAATTTCTCCAGATACTTCTGGTGTTATTTTTATCTCAATTTCAGGTTGAATTTTTCCTGTACCGGACACCGTCTCTACTAAATCAATCTCATCTACGGTTGCCAATTCAACAACAATTGAATCGTCCTTACCTGTAAAAAATTTAAGTACAACAAAGAGCAGCACAACTACGGCTAAAACGATAAATATGTATTTCTTTTTCATAACTTAATTTCTTTTAAACAAGGGAATTCCAAAGTAGTATTCTAAAATTTTGTTCTTAAAAATGTAATCGTATTTTGCTCTCAATAAATTGGATTGAGCCGTTACATATAGATTTTGATTTTGATTTAATTCAAAGATATTAATCAACCCTACCGCATATCTTTCTCTAGCATACGCCAATGAATTTTCACGCGATTCTAAGGTTATTAAACTTGCTTCATACGTTTGATAGGTACTTTTGGTATCGGTATAGGCTTTAAAAACCAATTGCTCTAATTTGAGCTCTTCCGCTTCCTTTTCATAGTGCACTTGTTCCAAGGCAAGTTGATTTAATTTAACTGCATTTCGCGTTTTTAATCCATTAAAAATGGGCACGCTCAAACTCAAGCCGAATGCGGAACTTTTATTGTTATCGATTTGTCTAAAAAACGATTCTGGTCCTCCGTACACATTCATTTGTCCTTGTCGCATTACGCGTTGTCCAGAACCTTCCACAAATCCAATTTGATCTAAACTACCCGAAGCTGTGCTACCAACTAGTCGATCTTGGTAATGTACATTGGATCCGAAGTTGTAGAATCCACTTAATTTAGGATAATAAGCTCCTTTGCTAATTTGCACTTCTTTTTCGGCTAATTGAACATTGAGTTCTGCTGATTTGATATTGGTCAAAGATTCAAAAGCGCGAATTGCAATATCTTTTGGATTGTAAATCAACAGCTCTGATTCCTCTACCTTGTAGTCCGAATCAATCACATCAAAGTTCTCATAATCTCTAATTTGCAACAATTGCGCTAAATTCAATTTCGCAATAATCAATTCATTTTGTGCACTGATCAAACGCTGTACAGAAGAGGCTACTGTTGCTTTAACGTCCAACAAATCACCGGCAGGAACCACACCTGCTCCAACTAAAACTTGCACTCTCGTTTCTTCCGATTGATCGTACTCCCACTGTATTTTATTGGTATGTACCAGTTCTTTATTGAAGATAATTTGCAAGTAGGAGTTAATCACGGCTAACGCAATATCTTCTTTTATTTTCTGTACTTGATACGTAGACGCTAAATGATCCAATCTAGCTTTGGCTAATCTTTTCTGTTTTTGCAAACCATCAATGATATCAATGCCTACACTAAGACCAACCGTTGATTCTTGTATTGTTTGCTGCCTAATTAGACCTGTTTGCGCATTAGGTTGATCGATTAAGGTCCACGAATGATTTGCACTTGCACTCACTACAGGTAAGAAATCATACTTCGCTAAATCTAAAGTAACGTTTTTGCTTTGCTCAGTAATTTCGAGTTGTTTGACACTAATATTATGTACGATGGCATGATTGATACACTCATCCAGGGTCCAATATTTTTCCTGTGCCGAGATAGTCAGGGCAAAGAGAAAAAATACTACGGAAAGGCAAATTTTATTCAGATTCATTGAAACCTATTTATCTAAACAATAAGACGTAAAGTTACTGGTATTGTTACATTAAAGGTAACAAAAAAACCGCCTAAGTAGGCGGTTCAAATTTTTATATCTAATTGTTCTTCTTTTTCTTATACACTTTGTAACTAAAATACAAAGCAAAACCAACAAGCAAATAAGGAAATATCATCAAATAAACGATTCCGTTATTTACAGCCTCTGCTTTTACTCCTCCATCTTCTGTTTCTAAGGCAGCTCTACACATGGCACATTGTGCAAATGTAGATTGCGTAGTTACAAGAAGGAAAAAAACGATTAAAAACCAATACTTTTTCATAGCTGTTTAATTTACATAATAAGGAGAAATCATCAAATAAACAATCACTCCAGTCACCGCTACATAGAGCCACATTGGATAGGTAATTCGCGCTATTTTTTTATGGCGCTGGTATGAACCTGAAATACCGCGAACGAAAGTTATCAATACAAAAGGAATGATGATAATTGACAATAAAATATGGGAAATCAAGATAAAGAAATAGGCATATCTAAGAAATCCTTCCCCCCCGTACTTCGTTTCGATTGATGTCATATGATACGCGACATACATCGCTAAAAAGGCAACTGAACAGGCGATACATGCTTTGATTAAGCGCTCGTGTAACCCTTTATTTCCTTTTTTAATAGCCCAAACAGCCCATACCAATAATACAGCTGTAATTCCATTAATGGTAGCGTAAATTGGAGGTAAAAAACTCAAAGGTTGTACATCATATCCTAATTTTTGTAGGTTAACGCCAAACAAAATGGCTACTACAATTGGGATTGTAATGGATAAAACCCAAATCCACTTGGTATACTTCTGTTCTAATTCTTTATAATTTTCCATGTCTATTCTGCTAATAAAAGTTCAATATCTTCTTTAATCCATTTCACCCCTTCATCAGATGTACCATCGTAATACAAAATAGGATTTCCAAATTCATCAATTCTACATCTAATATTCCCTTCTTTGTCAATCAGTGCAAATAAACCAGAATGTTCAAATCCACCAGGTGCTTCAGGGTTAACGCCTGTATATAGGTTAAATTTTGCTGCTAAATCATAAATGTATTTAGCATCACCTGTAAGCATATGCCAATGCGGAATTGTAACGCCTAAATCATCCGCATGCTGTTTCAATGCTTCAACTGTATCATTTTTAGGATCAATGGTAATTGAGGCAATCCCAAAGTCCAAATGAGGTCTAAACTGATTTTGAAGCTTCAACATATTTTGATTCATAATCGGGCAAATAGTTGGACAATTGGCAAAGAAAAATTCCACTACATACACTTTTCCCTTATAACTAGCATTATTAATTGTTTTGTTGTTCTGATTCACCAATTCAAAACTCGGTGCTTGTCCAATAACAATTAGATCCGACTTTTCAAATTTCTTAATAATCTTAGGTAAAGCCCAAATACCAAAAACCAATACGATTAAAGAAATCCAGATATATGATTTTTCTTTCATACTTATTCTTCTTTATTAATGCGTTTATATTTTTTCAAAGCGAGTCTATATTCTGCCAAAAGCACTTTTACGTCGTCCATCATATCGTTGTGTAATTCGGCAGCAGATATAGTCGAATACCCTTCTTTGTACTCCATTACACCCGCTTTATTTTTTCCATTACGACCACGAAGATTACGATCCTTGTCAATCAAATAAACATTTGTACTGGCTAAATCGTCATCCAATTTACCAACCAAGCCTAAGCTTTTGAAAAAGGTTTCAATCTCTGCGGGTTCAAGGAATAAGTAATTCCAGTTGGACATATCCGAAATAGGACTTAAATCATCCACTACTTTTTTAGCTTCTTCTTCAGAACCTTTAGGTAAGACCATAATCAATTGAAAATCGTCAAAATCTTTATAGCGATTGTAGATTTTCTGATTGAGATTAAAAGCATCACCGCGGTCTCTGTATAAGTGTGCACCAGGAAAACCAAGTACCGTAATACGGCCTTCTAAAATAGCAGGCTTATCCAATGAGGTTTCCCCTTGAGGCAACTCATTGACTTGTTCGCTAATAACCGGTAATCGTACAAACTGATTTACACCAGAAGCAAAGAAGAGATAGGCACAAATCGGCATAACAAATAGCAATACGAGTATGATATATTTTTTCACTTTAAAACAAATTAAAATTCTCTAACAAAAATAAAAAAAGGCGGTTAATAAACCGCCTTACAAATTATAATAACTTATTAAAATATCCACTTATATTGCGAGTTGTGAAATACGTCATAGATGTAGTTTCCTTCGATTAAAACCAAAGTAATCAAATAAACACATAAGAACACTAAAACTCCTGCTACAGACCATTGAAATGCCTTTTTTTCATGCTCTAAGTGCATAAAAGACCACATGATATAATAGGCTTTCCAAATTGTTAAAACAATGAAGATATAATTTAACAAACTCAATCCGAAGATATGCACATGATGAATGCTTTCCGGTTTTAAAATACCCAAAACAACTTCAACAATTGTAATTGCGGATAGGATAAAAAATACTTTCCAGATTTTCTTTGAGTTTGAGTGATGCGCTGTTGCTTCTGCTGCCATATCTAAAATATTTTATAACAATTAAACTAAATAGAAGAAAGTAAATACAAACACCCATACTAAATCTACGAAGTGCCAATACAATCCTCCTTTTTCTACCATTTCGTAACTTCCTCTTCGGTCATACGTACCTAATAAAACATTAAAGAAAATGATAATATTAATTAAGATACCTGTACATACGTGGAATCCGTGGAATCCAGTAATAAAGAAAAAGAAATCAGCAAATGATTTATGACCGTATTCGTTGCGAATTAGATTAGCTCCTTCTACAACAAGTACAGCTTCTTTTAGACGCTCCGCAGAAGCTTCTCTTGAAAGAACCTCTTTGTGTTTTGCATCTGTCGTATTTTGTGTACGAATTTTTATATTTGGATTTGCTTCAAATCCAGCTTTCACTTCAGCGATAGAATACGTTGAATGCTCTGGACCTTTAACGAACCAAGTAGCCTTAGCTCTTGTCAACGTTGCATCTTGACGATGAGCATCTACAATAGCAAAATCTGCTAAAGCGATTTGTTTGCCATCTTCTCCAACAAATTGTAGGATAGAACCTCCTCTTGTTTCAACCGCACCATAGGTACCGTTAATAAAGTTTTTCCATTCCCAAGCTTGTGATCCAACGAACACTAAACCACCTACGATTGTTAAAAACATATAGATAGCTACCTTTTTTCTATTCATTTGATGACCTGCATCAACGGCTAATACCATTGTTACAGATGAAAAAATCAGAATAAAGGTCATCAAGGCCACATAATACATCGGTGCATCTACACCATGTAAAAAAGGAAAGTGATTAAACACCTCATCTGCAATCGGCCAAGTATCCACAAACTTGTATCTTGTAAAACCGTATCCTACAAGGAATCCACAAAATGTTAATGAATCTGATAATATGAAGTACCACATCATCATTTTACCGTAGCTTACGTTTAGAGGCCCTTTCGCGTCGCCTCTTACTTCAGTAGCTTCTGTAGTAACTGTCGCTCCCATAAAAAGTTGTTAATTATAAAGTTCCCAAATTTAAATTAAATTTTCTATTTAAAGAATGTAAAAAACAAAAACAAATAAACCCAAAGTAAGTCTAAGAAATGCCAGAACCATGCACATAGCTGTATTCCAAGGTATTGCTCAGCATTATACTTTTGTTTAAAATGATTATAAATTACAATTAATAAAGAAATCATTCCTCCAAATAAGTGTGCAATATGCACAATTACAATCACATATAAAAATGAAGTTGTAATTGTACTTTCACTTCCGGTGAAGAAATAGCCTTCGTTAATTACTTGCCCAAACCCTTTGAATTGCAAAAAAACGAATAAGAGACCTAAAATCAAAGTAGAAATTAAATAAATCGTACTTCTTTCACGATTTCCCTCTTTCGTTGCTTTCAAAGCGAGGTGCATTGTTACACTACTAATTAAAATAGCAGCTGTACTAAGTGCAAATTCGATTGGCAAAACAAAATCAGCCAACCAATCTGGTCTCGATTTACTTACTACATAAGCACTCGTTAAACCAGCAAAAACCATTGCAATACTTCCGATAGCAAACAACAACATTACTTTTAATGCTTTGCCTTTCTTTTCGACTTGCTCTTGATCTAAAATATGTTCCATAACTTAGGTATATACTATCGTAAAATTTTATCCAACACGTAAATAATTTGGATCAATGAGATATAAGTTACACTTACTAACATCAATGATCTCGCTGCTTTATCTGTTCTTTTCTTGTACAAATTCACGGCTGCCAGTAACATCCAAATACCCGCTAAGAAAACAAGTCCTGCTGCGATTGGTGTTAGATACAGACGACCTGTAACATTAAATACAGGGAATATTGAAACAATCATCAACCAGATGGTATATAAAATAATTTGCGTTAGCGTTTTATTATCTTTTTTTCCAGTTGGCAACATCGAGAAGCCTCCTCTTTTATAATCCTCAAACAAGAACCATCCAATGGCCCAGAAATGGGGAAATTGCCAAAAGAACTGAATCAGGAACAACGTACCTGCTTCAATACCAAAATTATTGGTTTCTGCCACCCATCCTAGCATAAAAGGAATAGCCCCTGGAAAAGCACCCACAAATACAGATAACGGTGTTACTGTCTTTAGCGGAGTATAAACACTTGTATATAAGAAAATTGAAATAGCCCCAAACATGGCTGTTTTTGGATTCACAGCATATAAAATACCGATTCCAATAATCGTCAATACAACAGCTAAGATAAAAGCTGGTGTTGGTTTGACCCGTCCTGAAGCAATTGGCCGATTAGCCGTTCGATTCATTTTAGCATCTAAATCGCGTTCAATAATTTGATTGTAAACGTTAGATGCTCCAACCATACAATACCCCCCTATAGCAAGAGCGATAATGGTCAGATAATTGATGCTTCTAATATCAGGAACAGCTAAAACATAACCTGCCAAAGTGGAAAACACTACACTAAAGGCAAGTCCCATCTTAGTCATTTCTTTAAATTCCTTGAGGATAGAAACCGATTGTTTATTTTCAGAAGAAATATTCAAAGCTGTTTTCATTTGTTTTTAATGAGTTGCAAATATAATCCAATTTTTAGAACTACACCTATAAACCTAGGGCAGAGCTTTGAATATTCACTTATTTCACTCTTTTAATAATTTTCAATCGTTCCCTTGCCCTCAACTATCTCTTTTGCCGAAGAAGTTCCTAATCTTTTAACGCCTAAAGCAATCATTTCAATAGCGGCTTCACGATCTCTAATTCCACCAGCTGCTTTTACAGGTAATGGCCCTGCATTTTCCAACATTAAAACTAAGCTTTCTAAAGTAGCTCCATTGGGTTTCCCCCCCTGTGTTTTATAAAAGCCCGTAGATGATTTTACAAATACTTTGTCATAGTCCTCTTCTTTAAAACGACTAATCACAACATTTTTAATCAAGGTTGTTAGCTTTATAATTTCAGTACTATCTAAGGCTGCTACTTCAATAATCCATTTCACGACTTTTCCGGCTTCTAAACCAAATTTTGTACACACATAGACCTCTTCTTTCACTGCGTCAATTTCTCCCTTTTGAAAAGCCTTATAATCCACAACATAGTCCAATTCATCTACACCATCTTCAACCGCTTGTTTCGCTTCTTTTAGCTTCGCTTCTAATCCTCCATCGCCTTTTGGAAAATCAATGACAGTACCCAAGAGAACTTTAGATTGATTTTGATCAACCAAAGCTCTTCCTTCTTTTACTTCTTCAGGTCTAATCATGGCTAGTTTAAATTTCTCCTCGATGGCTTCCTGAATTAAAGCGGTCACTACTTTCTTATTTTCTACTTCAGATAAACCTGCTTGTTCTGCGGTTTTTAAGTAAGTAGAATCCATAAATTCTCTCAAATCTCTCATGCTTGTAAGTGCTTAATTATTAATAAAAAAAAGCCCCATTGCTGGGGCTCTAATTTTTTTTATGCGTTGTTAGAAGTAAACCAAATAAAATTCCGATGGCACTACCCAAAGAATTAGCTATAAAATCTGCCCATTCAGCACTTCTTGAATTCGTAAGATAATATTGACCTAGCTCTATCATCGCACCCAAGAACGTTGCTATGGTAAAGATAACTATTCCTATTCGCCTATTTCGTTTTCTCTTGTTATTTTTTTTACAACTAAATAAAAACCACACCAAGGAGAAGACAAAATAGAAAGTAAAATGCGCTACTTTATCTTTATTTGGAATATTAAAAAATGACGTACGAGGTATGGAACTAGCCTCTGCTAAACAAGCATATAGTATAAAGCATGTCCAAAGTGTTCCAAGTATAAAATATCCCTTACGCCCCAATTAATTCTTTATATTCTGCATCTGATAACAAAGCGTCTACTTCACCTAAATCAGAAATCTTAACTTTAATCATCCATCCCGCTCCGTAAGGATCTTGGTTTACTAATTCTGGTTTTGTTTCTAACCCTTCGTTAAATTCAATTACTTCACCTGAAATTGGCAAGAATAAATCTGAAACTGTTTTTACTGCTTCCACTGTACCAAAAACTTCATCTTTATCCAAAGTCTGGTCCAAGGTCTCAACTTCAACATATACAATATCTCCTAACTCTCTTTGAGCGAAGTCTGTAATACCTACAGTAGCAATATCACCTTCGATAGCTACCCACTCGTGGTCTTTTGTGTACTTTAAATTAGCTGGTAAATTCATTTTGTATTATTTTTTAGCAAATGTATAATAAACTTATATATTTCGAAACAAATTCTATTGATTTCCGAAACTATATCGCATAGTTAGCCCCGTTCTAATATTTGTTATCGGATACATGGTTGAAATAACGGCTTTCGAAAAAGAATGATCATAGAAGAAAATAGCGGTTAAGTTTTTGCTTAACATATAATCGGCTGTAATTAAAAGTTTCCAAAGGTTTTGTCCGCCTCCCACTTGGTTGTTATTGTAATCTAGATAACGAACAATGGTTTCTCTTTGACTCAAGGTCAAATCAAATTTGATATTAATATCACTTTCAATACGTCCTCCCATACCATTATTGGCATACATCGAGTTGAAACCAACATTTTTAATTCGATACCCCAAGCCAATGATATAATCTTGTCCTGTAGTTTCGGTCAATAAATTATTGTCAAAACTCAAAGCTAAGGTTCTATCTCTGCGAATTTCAGCTAAAATTTTGATAGCTGATTTTGTTTCTAAATCAAAGCGAATTAAAGGGTTGAATTGTTCCGTTAATATCGCGTTATTCACGATGGTTTGTGCCGGGTAATTTCCATATTGATTCACCTCATTTGGCTTTTCATTATATTCAAAATTGGAACTAAATGAGCCTAAAGCGTATGTAGCGGTATACCCATGGTGAATAGAAAATCTTCTGAATTTATCTTTTACCCATGGAATGCGCATCAAACCTGTATAGCGCATATTCCAGTTTGGCAAAGGAATATCTCTAAACATACTTGTTGATACTTTACCGGCTCCTTGTCCAGTATAAGCCGATAAGAAAGAAGGCAATAAGACCTCTTGACTTCCTTTACTATAGCCAATAGGGAAACCCTCTTTATCCAAGTTGTTGGGGTCATTGATATCGATTCCTCTATCCATTGCCAAGCGATTAGCTATAATTAATCGATTCTCTTTCATGCGTTCAAAAGCAGCTGAATACTCTAGAGAATTACTAGAGAAAGCACTGCTCAACATAATGGTTGAAATACTAAAATTCCCGTAACTATAAGGCGATTGCGATTGATATTGATTTTCAATTACCTGAAACTGTTCGGAATAATTTTCGGACTTCATTCTTCTTCCTGTAACATCGATGGTTAAATCAGGAATAGGATTTAAACTCGCGGTGAAGTTTAAGGTTTTATTCGACACTTGGGTAAACTCTTGGTTGAACTCTGGGAAATTAGTTAGATATCCATTATTTGCCGCTTGATAGCGAACATCTGCTTGATCTCCAAAAACGAATCCCATGGTTGGTTTTCCAGTGCCAAAAAATCCAATACTTGGCATATATCCTGGAAGTACGGTACCACTATTTTCAGCATAATTAATCTGAATTGTTTTTACCGATGTCAGTAAACCAATTCCAAAATCAGTCCATGCACTTCCTTTATTTTCATTTTCTTGGCCTTTGGTTTGCACTACTTTTTGCCCCGGAACAATCGCTGCTTTTTTAGCTGGGCTTTTCTTTGCTGTATTGCTTTTTACTAATCCGACATAGCGATATAGCGTTTCCATACTAAACGTAGTATTCAACTGTTGATTTCTTGAATTCTGAATGGTATTTCCTAAATTGTAATCCATTCCTTCAAATTCAATTTGACTAAAAGCATCGGAAGCACGTTGCCAATTATACGTACCCGTATAGGCATACGTTGAGCGAATAAAACCTAAGAAAGGTATTTTATTGATAGGCAGTTCGTAGTTCAACGTAAATTGTTGGGTAAACTGATTCGGCTCACCAATATTAAAATAGTCATCCCAAATCGTACTATTTTCAATTACATTATACTGACTATCGAAATAATTTCGCACAATATTATTACTTCCTGCCACATAGTTTAAGCGCAGTGATTTGGTAAGATCAAAATTAAAACCATAGTTGTAATTAAAGTAATAATTACGTCTATACAACGGATCTAATCCAATACCTTCCACATCAATTAAGCGATATTGTTGTCTATTATACTGACGCATAATACTACTGCTAAACATAATATTTGAAGGCATATAATTGACATTAAAGTCCTTCAATATTTGCCAATATCGTCCCTTCATAAAGCTTACCTTCTTGAAAGGTTCTATAGGTTTTGTTTCAAAACTATAAGCATAATCCGCCGCAGATCGCACCTGTTGATCAATCATTGATTCCACTTCGAAATCGTGATGAATCACTTCATTATACGAATGAGAGACGGTTATATTTTCAATGTCGTAAATTCTCTTTTTGCTTTCTGGATTTTTCTGTTTGTTTACACCAATAAAGTTGATACTTCTGCGCTTGGTATAATCCGTGGCTCTTTTTTCAATTTCTTCTGCCATAGCAGAAGATGGAGCTACAGATTTCATTGTTTTTAATCTAATATCTGGGTTTGCAGGATCAAATTCTGGAGTAATAAACTCTTCACTAATCGCGTAATTAAACGGTAAATTTATACGCCAATCTTTAGGCAGTAATTGACCTAAATTCACATTGGTAACGATGCTATAAGATTTAAAATCTTCTTTACTTCTTTGGTTGGGTCCTTGTTCTAATCCTCCAAAACCAATCGTGCGTTTAGTTCCTGTAGCAGAGATATTGGCAAAGTCAGCTAAATTGGCATCCATTGTCAAGGTAGCTGCCCATCCTCCTTTGTTATCCATATCAGACATTCTCAGTTCATCAAACCAAAACTCCCCGCCTAAATCACCCGTCGCACCAAAACGATCCAAATCATTACGCAGACCGATCATAATAACACGGACATTTCCAAAATTGGGATTCCCTTTAATTCCATAGCGCAATTTATTAGGGCGTGTCGTTCCGCCAGAAAGCTCTTCTTCCTCTTTAAAGAAGATATCAGTTAAGCGTTCTTGCTTTCCTACCTCATTCATAAATAGCACTTTCAATTTGGTCAAGAGTTCTAATTGAAGTTCAAGCTCATTCGCTTCTGGCCAGATCATATCTGGATTTGCTTCGCCAAAATTAGTAACTTTTAAAGGGATTTCAATTTGGTAGAAGTTATCTGTAATATCCGTTCCCAAACGAATAAAGGCTACCATTTCATCATCGCGCAAACGCAGGGTACTATTTTCAAGTGCTTCTGCGTGAATAAACATACGCAGTTTATTATAACGACGAAGGTCTAAACTAAAGTTTTTATACACGCCTCGAGAATCACCTGGCGCTAATCCATCGGGTGTTTTTCCTTGTTCAACTGGATATACTTTCAACGATAAAGACTGTTCATTCTGAGCGACAATCGTATTGTTTACATAATATTGTTCGCGTTTTACCCCTGGAGGTATCACATAAGGAATTGGTTTTCTATCGTAGTTATCTTGAATATTTATCGACGTTACATCAAATCCCGTATTAGGACGCAAAGGCAAAGGATTATTGTCTTTGTCATTTTGTAAACTTGCATTGTATCTTCTCCAATCCGAACGCACTAAATCCAAGCTACCAAAACGCAGCGTAATATCGCTTTCAAATCCAGTCAAGTACATACGCATAAAACGCATGGATCTGAAGTCATCGATCATTCCAATTTTTTTCCCGTTTTCATCAATTGGAACTTTATATTGTACCCAACGAACCGGGGTAACAGAACCATCCGCTAATTGGACTGTTGTATTTCTAATATCCGTCACAAAGTTTTCACCAACTGCCGGATTTGCTTTTATTTTTACTGCATATTCAAAATAAGCATCAATGGTATTCATAGTATTATCACCATCAATATCTTCTGCATCGGGTTGATTATTTCCCCCTCTTGTTCCTGTTGTTGGAGAGTTTCCTTCTACCCCATTGTAATCTTTATAACGCTCTAAGATTCCTCCATCAGCATCTAAATAATGGACAAAATTATCTGCCGCAGGATCCTTGAAACTAGCAAAATTGCTAAATTTTAATTTTTCTTCCTCATCATTTAATCCATCCAATCCGACATCTTGTAGTCGTCTACTATCTGCATTGACATCAAAGGCGTAAATTAAAGAAGGAGCTGCAGGTACTTTCCCCCAAATCGTTTCGATTGTAGCTACGCTACTACCTACACCAGGTAAACCATTTTCATATTGTTTGTACCCATCGCGTAAGATATCTTCCGAAATAAAGCCAAAGTTCAAACGCAATTCACCACTATTTCTTTCAACAATCATATCATTTGATCTTCCAATGTAAGGGTCTAATACCCAAAATTCGACGAATTCAATATTAGCTTGTTCAAAGTTTGTTGTCGCTAATCCGCGCATCACTCCACCCCAATTATTGCGAGGTGTTTTTGATTTCAGTCCTTGTAAAAATTCAGGATTAAAATTATAAGGACCTCTTTCTTCGGGGTAAAATGACATATCTAAAGTAGTAATCACTCGACTTTCACCATAAGCAATATCTTTGGTTGCGAATAACTCTTCACTGTAAATTCTTCTTGTTCTATTTGAAGACATATCTTTATCACCTACTCCTGTAGGTTTAGCACCTACATAAAAAGTTGGATCAATGGTATACCAAGCTAGTTTTCCTCTGCGGAATCCATCTTCTAAAGATTGAGGCAAGGTATTTGGATCTTCAAAGGTATTGGCGTCCTTTTTGAAAAAGCCAACAGGTGTACTTGACAATTTCCACGCTAAAGGAGAGCGAACATCAATACGAGATTGAGCCCCTTCAAAATCATCGATATAAACCGTCGCCTCACCATTCATTTCATCATTCTTCGAAGCTCCTGGTTGTAAATAAGCAAACTCTCCTCTTACTGAAATTCGCGATTCAACATCGGTATCAATGTTTGGCAATTTGTTTACCATTCGCGTTAAGAAAGGTACTTCAGTTGAATATTGCGCATTGAATCCCCAAATTGTATTGTTTACAGATTCTTGTCCATACATCGATTTATGCGTCATTGGCTTTTCAGATAAACGCAAAAACGTACCGCCAATTTTAAAATCTTTATTAAATTGATGATCGACATTTAAACCAAAAAATCGCTTGGTTTGTTGACCGAACATCGTATTGTTTTCAACAGAAATATTGATTGGTGTATTAGACGCAAGCAGAGCTTCATCCAAAATCATTACACGTCCGCCTGTATAGTCAACCGTATAATCAACCCCTTCGGATAAGATTCTTCCACCTGCATTTACAACTACGGATCCTGGTGCAATATTAAATGCGCCAATTGGAATTCCCTGTCCGCTTACGCTTGAGTATTTTCCTTTTAACTGAAACTTATTTTGACTACTTTGATTGCGTATAGCCGATGATTTTGTATTGCTATACAATTCGCGGAATACATATTTTTTCTGGTTTGAGTTATACGATACAGGTGTATCGAAATCTTCATCCGTCTTGCTCTTTAATTTATTAAATAAATAGGAACCAAAAGGTTCTGCTGTGGTAAAGATAATTCGCCCATTAACCGCATCAATTGTAATTCCATCAAAACTATTGCTGTTGTATTGATTTTGGTTGGAGTTATTACCGCCGTATCCGTTGTTATTTCCTCCATATCCGTTGGTATTATTTCCTCCATACCCACCGGTAGTTGGATCTAAATTATTGGTGGCGCTTCCCTGTGCTAAATAGTCAAAGAAACCATCTCCTCCATTTTGCGGATTATTGGCAGAATCCAATCGATCTAAATGAAATACTTTTAGTAAAGGTGTTCGTTCCACATCCTCAGGTAAGGGCACATCCCCAACTTGACTGATATAATTTAATGGACTTGGATCGGTATACAATAAATTAAAGCGAAACTTATCTTGAGAGATATTCATTGCATTGGGAATCTGATAGATATTTTTCATCATCAAATTCCAAACGGGTGCACTAGTCAAGGTTAATGAACTCTTCAACATTTTTACCACTAGCGATTGCGCTAAGGGAACTTGTACATCAGGATTTGTTTGTCCGGGAATATTCGTTTCTACGTTAGAACTTCCGCCATCGGTACCGAATTCCCCTACCTGATATACCTTATCTCCAATGGTATATTGGAAAGCTACTGCTAAAACTTCGTCATTCGACAAGCGTTGTTGCAAAGAGATATAGCCCAATTGTGGGTGAAACGTAAACTCGTTGGTACTTAATTTTCTAGCACTTTCTAAGCGAGCATAATCCAATCCTTCCTGTACATTATTGGTAAATCCACTGCCTCCCACACCCGAAGTGCGAATAGCTGGGGTTAAATAATTACTGCCAATTTTTCCAGGGTCGTACTGGTTATTCTTATTATCTGTTGGTGCATCAATGGTTTTATTGAGTACAAAAGCAGCAGGATCTACACGAGGTGAGAAAATCTTTTCTGTTTTGACATTGCGCAAAAATCCTTCCCCTAAATCTTGAATAGCCACAATATTTCGCAGGTTATTATTGGTTTGACTCACGCGATTATAGCGATTCGTAACCCAAACTTCAACACGCGTTATACGCACTCTAGAATTAATATAAGGGTAATTTTTTAAGGCTTCATCGTATTTACTTCTGAAGTATTGAGATAAGAAAAAATGTCGATCTTCGTCGTAATCTAGCGCATAGAGTTCAAAATCCTCTAGCATTCCTCCCCCTTCTGCATTGACAGAAGTTGTCTGAGATTTCTGTTCTGAAAAAACGCCTGTAATTGTTGTTTTACCGAATTTTAATTCTGTTTTTACCCCAAATAAACTTTGAGCACCGCGAATTAAAGACCCACTAATTGGCATACTTACGTTCCCCACTTCTACCTTTTGAACAATATCATCTTCATCAGGGCCATATTCCAATTTCATGATATTCTGGAAATCGAAACTCGCTTGGGTATCGTAATTCGCATTTACAGCTAATCGCGTTCCAACCATCCCTTGCAATCCCATGCTGATGCGTTGGTCAAAATCAAAGGTTGTTGACTTTCTATTTCTGCTAGACATCAATGGATTTTCTTGTTTGGTATGGCGAATACCCATATCAAACTCTACCGATCCTGAAGGTCGCACATCAATTTCATTGGATCCGAATATTCCAGAAAACAATTTTGAATTCACGTAATACCGTGGCAACATATCGCGTTGCGCTTGTGGATCATCAAGTGTGCCATTGACAGCATTAAATTTCTGAGAAAAATACCGGCGCATTTCCGCGCGCAACAATATTTTCTCATATTCTTGACGGGTTAGAATAAGTGGTAAACTCAGGTTATAATCACTTACGATTTTCGTATAGTAATATTGATCTGTTAATGGATCATAGCTATAAGATTCCTTGATAATTTCAGGATCTGGTAATTCGATAGTACCAAAATCGTAAGCTGGTTGAGCAATTGAATCGTTCAGTTGATTCAATAGCGGATTTTGTGCGATACCTGAAAAGGCACTACACAAAAGAAAGAGAAAACAGAAAGCCAGCTTTCGGTGAAAAACAAAGAAATCTCCCAAGACTTACAACTTTTTTAATGCTTGTTTAATAATAGTCTCTACAGAGGCTTCAGGATCCACTTTTAAAATGGCGTCTACTACTTTTTCTGCTGTTTTGCGAACAAAACCAAGCACCTCTAAAGCAGATAACGCTTCATCGGCGTTTGTATTGTTAATTGTTGGTAAAACTTCGTCAATATTATAAAGTTTGATTACCTTTTCTTGTAAGTCTAAGATAATTCTCTGGGCTGTTTTCACCCCAATGCCCTTAATGCGCTGAATACTTTTAGCATCCGCATTGGCAATCATTTGCAAGAGTTCTTTAGGAATTGTAGAGGATAAAATATTACGTGCTGTATTTCCTCCAACACCCGATACAGAAATTAAGAGTTTAAATAATTCGCGTTCAACTTTATCAATAAAACCAAATAAAGTATGGGCATCCTCTTTAATTTGAAGAAAAGTATAAAGCTTTAGGTTTTCAGAGTTACCTATAAGCGAATACGTATAGAGTGATATATTTATTTGATAGCCTACTCCATGACAATCAACAATCACTTCTGTAGGTGTTTTTTCAATTAATCTTCCTTGAATCTGCGCAATCATACAATCTAATTTTCATCAAAAATAGTAAATAATTTTAACTATTTACTAACATAATGAGTGGCAAACCAAGGAAGATTTTTTTTTATTTTTTATTTTTTCTTGCGGCTCTCTCTAACTTGAGCATCTACAACTGCCACAGCTGTCATATTCACCATTTCATCTACGCTTGCGCCTAATTGAAATATGTGAACTGCTTTTTCAAGTCCCATAATAATTGGACCGATTGAAGTCGCTTTATTTAATTCTTTCAACATTTTATAGGTAATATTCGCTGAATCCAAGTTTGGAAAAACCAAGGTATTCACTTTTTTATTTACCAATCTCGAGAAAGGGAATTTAGATTTTAGCATCTCATTATTCAAAGCAAAATCCATTTGAATTTCACCATCAACAATCATATCTGGGTATTGTTCATGTAAAATACGAACGGCTTCTTTCACTTTTGTTGGAGAAGCTTGGGTTGCAGAGCCAAAGTTAGTATAAGACAACATGGCAATTACAGGGTCTAAGCCAAATAATTTAACGGTTTTCTCCACCATTACTGCGATTTTCGCTAATTCTTCTGCTGTAGGGTTTGGATTAATAGCGGTATCTGCCAAAAACATAGGCCCTCTTTTGGTCATCATCAAGTTTGCTGTAGCGATTTTCTCTACCCCTTGTGTTCTTGGGATTAATTCCAAAATTGGTTTTACAACCGTTGGGTAGCTACGAGAATATCCCGTTAACAAAACATCTGCTTGATCTGTATTCACTAACATCGCTGCAAAATAATTGCGTTCACGCATTAATTTTGAAGCTTCGTATTGTGTGATTCCTTTGCGTTGTCTTGTTTGCCAATATAATTCTGCAAATTGCGCTCTTCTTTCTTTCTCTGTTTCTGCTTTAGGATCGATAATCTCTACATCAGCGAAGAATTCGATTTCCTTTTTCAACTCTAAGATTGTCTCTTTATCCCCTAATAAAATTGGAATAGCAATTCCTTCTTCATAAGCAATTTGAGCTGCTTTTAATACATCGAGGTGATCTGCTTCAGCATAAACCACGCGTTTAGCATCAATTTTAGCTCGATTAAACAACATACGCACCAATTTGTTATCAGAACCCATTCGCTCTTCTAACTCTTGCTTATATTTATCCCAATCGGTAATTGGTGCTTCCGCTAATCCAGAATCCATGGCTGCTTTTGCAACGGCTGGAGGAACTACTGCGATTAACCTTGGATCAAAAGGTTTTGGAATAATATACTCACGGCCAAAACTAAATTTCGTTTCTCCGTACGCAATATTTACTTGTTCTGGCACAGGTTCTTTCGCTAATTTAGCTAAAGCCATCACTGCTGCCATCTTCATTTCTTCGTTGATTTTAGTAGAGCGAACATCTAAGGCTCCTCTAAAGATATACGGGAATCCCAGTACGTTATTCACTTGGTTTGGATAATCCGATCTACCCGTAGCCATGATTACATCTTTACGCGTTTCAACCGCCAAGGTATAGTCAATTTCTGGTTTAGGATTAGCCATAGCAAATACAATTGGATTAGCTGCCATACCCAATAACATCTCAGGTGTAACAACATCCGCAGTTGAAAGACCGATGAATACATCGCTTCCTTTCATTGCATCTAATAAAGAGATATCGTAATCAACGGCATATACTTGTTGTAAATCCGAAATGCGATCATCGTTTTTCTTCAATACTCCTTTGCTGTTAAACATTAAGATATTTTCTTGTTTAACACCAAATGCAACATATAGATTTGCACAAGCAATAGCGGCAGAACCCGCTCCTGAAACGACCATTTTCACTTCTCCGATATTCTTTCCTGCTAATTCTATCGCATTCAATAGAGCCGCGGCTGAAATAATAGCTGTTCCGTGTTGATCATCGTGCATTACAGGAATATTCAATTCCTCTTTTAATCTTCTTTCAATTTCAAAAGATTCAGGGGCTTTGATGTCTTCTAAGTTGATCCCCCCAAAGGTAGGTGCAATATTCTTCACTGTTTGGATGAATGCCTCAATATCCGTAGTATCTACTTCAATATCAAACACATCAATATCAGCAAAAATCTTAAACAAGAGTCCTTTCCCTTCCATTACAGGTTTTGACGCTTCAGGACCAATATTTCCCAAACCTAAAACAGCTGTACCGTTTGATATAACAGCGACTAAGTTTCCTTTCGCTGTATATTTATAAACATTATTTACATCTTTTGCTATTTCTAAACAAGGCTCGGCAACTCCAGGTGAGTAAGCCAATGCTAAATCTCTTTGAGAAGAATATTTCTTTGTAGGTACTACTTGAATTTTTCCAGGCGTTGGTTTTGCGTGATACAACAACGCTTCCCTACGTAAGCTTTCTTTATTCATAAAAAATATTTTTTAACCGAATAAACAAAGTTACCTCTTTTTAAAGATAATTTTATGTTAGAATTCTATTCCTTTAAAAATTTAATATTCCGTATTAATCCAGTATATTTTGTTCTTTTTACTGCAGATTTCTTAAAAATATCGTTAAAAATATCATTAGTAAGTTCTTCCCACTCACGATCAGAATAATCAATTAACGCGCTATTAGGAGTAAATCGGGGTTCACTATGGGGCTGAGAAAAGCGATTCCATGGGCAAACGTCTTGACAAACATCACAACCATACATCCAATCCTCAAACTTACCAGCAAATTCTTTGGGGATATCTTCCTTTAACTCAATGGTAAAGTACGAAATACACTTAGACGCGTTAACGATATAAGCGCTTTCTATAGCACTGGTTGGACACGCATCAATGCATCGGGTACACTTTCCACAGTGGTCTGTAGTAGCACCATCGGATTCAAGTTCTAAATCGATAATTAATTCTGCAATAAAGAAAAAAGAGCCTACTTGCTTGGCAATAAGATTGCTGTTTTTTCCAATCCATCCTAAGCCGCTTTTCGCTGCCCAGGCTTTGTCCAAAACAGGAGCTGAATCAACAAAAACTCTTCCGTCAACGGCGCCAATATTTTCGTGAATAAAATACAGAAGTTCTTTTAATTTGTCTTTGACCACATAGTGGTAATCTTCGCCATACGCGTATTTTGAAATCTTATAACTACTCGTTGTTTGTTCCTTTTCAGGATAGTAATTAAACAGCAAAGAGACCACACTTTTTGCGCCTTCTACTAATAAAGTAGGATCAAGACGCTTGTCGAAATGATTCTCCATATACTGCATACTTCCATGCATATTGCCCTTTAACCACTTTTCCAAACGCGGAGCTTCGGACTCTAAAAAACCTGCTTTAGAAATCCCACAGGACAAAAATCCCAGGCGTTTTGCTTCCGCTTTAATTAATTCAGAGTAACGCGAAGTATGATCCATATTTTTTACAAGTCAAATAAGCCACCTACTGACTGACTTCTGCCCAAATGTTTAAATGCCAATTCTGTTGCTTCACGTCCACGCGGTGTTCGAATGATAAATCCTTCTTGAATCAAATACGGTTCATACACCTCTTCTAAGGTTTCTGCATTTTCAGAAACAGCCGTTGCCAAAGTAGATAATCCCACAGGACCTCCTTTAAATTTATCAATAATCGTAGATAAGATTTTATTATCCATTTCATCCAAGCCGCGTGCATCCACATTAAGTGCATTTAAGGCATATTTAGCGATTTGAATATCAATGCTGCCATTGCCCTTAATTTGAGCAAAATCGCGTACCCTACGCAGCAATGCGTTGGCAATCCTCGGTGTTCCGCGACTGCGACCAGCAATTTCAATCGCGGCCACAAAATCAATAGGAACATTCAAAATAGAAGAACTTCGCTCAACGATGGTCGCGAGTAATTCTTTGGAGTAATATTGCAAGCGACTTTGAATCCCAAAACGCGCGCGCATTGGGGAAGTCAATAAGCCTGAACGGGTGGTTGCCCCAACTAGGGTAAAAGGATTTAAGTGAATTTGAACCGAACGCGCATTCGGTCCAGACTCAATCATAATATCTATTTTAAAATCCTCCATGGCCGAATACAAATACTCTTCCACAATAGGGCTTAACCGGTGAATTTCATCGATAAACAAGACATCTCTTTCCTCCAAGTTTGTCAATAATCCGGCTAAATCTCCGGGTTTATCTAAAACAGGACCTGAAGTAATTTTAATTCCCACATTCAACTCATTGGCTAAGATATTAGCCAAAGTTGTCTTTCCGAGTCCTGGAGGTCCATGAAATAACGTATGATCCAAGGCTTCCCCTCTTTGGTTTGCCGCGGCCACAAATATTTTCAGATTTTCCAAAACACTATCCTGACCTGCAAAGTCATCAAAGGACAGCGGTCTGAGTTTTCTTTCAACGTCTAATTCTTCAGGATTGAAATGCTTGTTTGTAGGATCTAAATGCTCATTCATACAACAAAGATAAATGAAAAAAAGGGATACAAAAAAACGCCATTCAAATTTGAATGGCGTTTTATATTTAAACTAAAATAATCTTAGTGGTGTAATTGTTCCTCACCTTCCATATAAGGCATAGTTTGAGGGGCATAATCTTCTGGTAATCCAGGTTTACTATAGTCATAAGGCCATCTGTAAACAACTGGTAATTCACCAGGCCAGTTTCCATGTAAATGTTCTACTGGTGTAGTCCACTCTAAACTGTTAGATCTCCAAGGGTTTTGAGGTGCTTTTTTACCGTAGAAAATACTAGTAAAGAAGTTCCATAAGAAAACTAATTGGAAAGCCGAACCTACTAAAGCAAATACTGTAATTAATACGTTCACATCATAGAATTCATCAAATAATGGGAAAGCTGTATTTGAGTAATAACGACGTGGTAAACCAGCTAATCCGATGAAGTGCATTGGGAAGAATACCCCGTACGCACAAACAGCAGTTACCCAGAAGTGAATATAACCTAAGTTTTTATTCATCATACGTCCAAACATTTTAGGGAACCAGTGGTAGATACCTGCAAACATTCCGTAAAGAGCAGAAATACCCATTACTAAGTGGAAGTGAGCAATAACGAAATATGTATCATGTACGTTGATATCTAGTGTTGAATCTCCCAAAATAATTCCTGTTAAACCTCCTGTAATGAACGTAGAAACGAAACCAATACAGAATAACATAGCAGGGTTCATTTGAATATTACCACTCCAAATCGTCGTGATATAGTTAAATGCTTTTACTGCAGAAGGAATTGCAATCAACAACGTAGTAAAGGTAAACACCGATCCCAAGAACGGGTTCATACCCGAAACGAACATATGGTGTCCCCAAACAATAGTTGATAAGAAAGCAATACCTAAAATTGACGCAATCATCGCGCGGTAACCAAAGATTGGTTTACGAGCTGAAGTTGCAATAATTTCGGATGTAATACCCATTGCAGGTAAGATTACAATATATACCTCAGGGTGACCTAAGAACCAGAACAAGTGTTCGAATAATACAGGAGAACCACCTTGGTAATGTAAAACTTCACCCGCTAAATAAATATCTGATAAGAAGAATGATGTACCAAAACTTCTATCGAAAATCAATAATAAAGCTGCTGATAAAAGAACTGGGAAAGAAACGATACCGATAATAGCCGTAACGAATAAAGCCCAAATTGTCAAAGGCATACGAGTCATCGTCATACCTTTAGTTCTTAAATTAACAACGGTTGCTACATAGTTCAAAGATCCCATTAAAGAAGAAGCGATGAAAATAGCCATTGAAATTAACCATAAAGTCATTCCCATACCAGAGCCTGGGATTGCTTGTGGTAAAGCACTTAATGGAGGATAAATCGTCCATCCTGATGATGCTGGTCCTCCTTCTACGAATAATGAAAAAACCATTAATACCGCAGAAATAAAGAATAACCAGTAAGATAGCATGTTCATAAATCCTGAAGCCATATCACGTGCTCCAATTTGCAAAGGAATAAGTAAGTTCGAGAACGTACCACTTAAACCTGCAGTTAATACGAAGAATACCATAATTGTACCGTGCATGGTAACCAAAGCAAGATAAACATCATTACGCATAACTCCATCGGGAGCCATTTTTTCTCCTAGTAACCATTTAAATACCTGAAAAGATTCTTCAGGCCACGCAATTTGCATTCTAAATAAAAGGGACATTACAATCCCAATGATTCCCATGATAATACCTGTAATCAGGTATTGTTTAGCAATCATCTTGTGATCTAAACTAAAAACATATTTAGTAAAGAAATTTCCTTTATCGTGATGATCGTGATCGTGATCATTAATAATATCGTGTCCTACTGCTGACATAGTATAAGTTTTATTAAATATGTGAGTTTTATTTTACTACTTGAGCGATAGCTTCCGTTTCTACTTCTTCTGTAACAACTTCTGTTTCAGCAGGAGCACCAACTTCTTCTTTAGCACCATTTTCAGCAGCCAATTGATCTGCTAAAGTTGGCAACTCTTTTAACCAAGCCTTAAATTCTTCTTCTGTTGACACAACAACTTTAAGTTGCATGTTATAATGTGAAGCACCACAAATTTTGTTACATAATAATAAGTAATCAAATGTATATGGGTCTAAAGCTTCATGTCCTTCAGCTACTAATTTCTGGCTTTTCTCCGCTCTAATATTATTAATATTATTCACTTTATTAACAATACTCTCACGGCTTCTCATTTCTTCTGTTGTAACTGTTGGTACAAAAGCGAATTGAGTTACCATACCTGGTACACAGTTCATCTGTGCTCTAAAGTGTGGCAAATAAGCAGAGTGTAATACATCTTGAGATCTAAATTTCAAAACTACTTTTTTACCTACAGGTAAATGAAGTTCTTTTGCCATTTTATCATCTTGTGCATTCGGATCCGTCATATCAACACCAACCACATTTACTCCTTTAATAAAACGCACGTTGGCTTTTCCTAAAGTATTGTCAGTTCCAGAGTAACGAATATCCCAAGCAAATTGTTTGGCATATACTTCAATATTGATTACTTCTTCTTCTTCGTTGACAAACATGATATCATTCCAAGCAAATAATCCATAAAGAATTAAACCAGTTAAAGTAATGGTTGGAATAATAGTCCAAGCTGCTTCTAATTTATCATTATCCGAAAAATATCTAGCTTTTCTTCCTTTTACTCCACGTGCTTGAAAAGCAAAATAGTGTAATAAAAACTGCGTAAGAATTTGAACAAAGAAAATCAAAATCATAGAAATCCACATTAGATTATCTACTGTTTCTCCGTGTTCAGAAGCTGAATCGCTCATCAATGGAAACTTTCCAAATTTCACTAAACAATAAATAGTGAAAATGTAAATGAAAGCTAAAAATCCAAAAGTTATATAACCATGTACGTTATTATCTTTCTCGTTAGCTACTTGAGATTTATAGTTATCAGGTCCTGATCCTACTTGCGTTAGGTCGAATATTTTAGTCAATTGCCAAATTGCAACTCCTAATAACACAACTATCGCTACTATTAATAAACTAGTCATTGGTTTATTTTTAATTATTAATAATGAAAATGCTTACTCTCTTCAATTAGCGGGTTGTTCTTAGCTAGCAATGGCGCTTTAGAAATAGCTGTAAATCCAACATAGATAAATAATCCGATGAAGAACATTAAGGCAGCGATTTCAGTAACACCAATAAACCAAGATGCACCAACTGTACCTGGACTGATCATAATATAGAAGTCTAAATAGTGACCTACAATAATACAAGTACCAGCCATAACAACGATCCAAGATAGACGTTTGAAGTCTGTGTTAAGCAATAATAATAAAGGCAACACAAAGTTCAATACTAACATTCCGAAGAATGGTAAGTTATACTCTTGAATTCTGAAGATAAAGTAAGTAACCTCTTCTGGAATATTTGAATACCACTGTAACATGAACTGTGAGAACCAAAGGTAAGTCCAGAAAATACTTAAACCAAACATAAATTTAGCTAAATCATGAATATGACTTGTATTCACAAACTCTAAATAGCCTTTCCCTTTTAGGTATAAGGTAGCAAAAGCGATTGTTGTAATACCCGTAACAAAGAAACTAGCAAATACATACCATCCAAATAAAGTACTATACCAGTGTGTATCTATAGACATAATCCAGTCCCAAGAAGCCATTGATTCAGTAACAATAAAGAAAGCTAAGAAACCAGCAGAAGCTTTGAACATTTTTTTATGAAAAGTCAAATCACCTGTAGCGTCTAATTTCAATGATTGTTTTCTCATATAGATTCTATACAAGTTCCAACCACCTAAGAAAATGACAGCTCTTATAAGGAAGAAAGGAATATTTAAATAGCCTGTTTTTGCTTGAATTAATGAATCGTGTTCAACGATAGCGGGATCCATCCAAATAAATAGATGATTACCTCCCATTGAACTAGCAACTAATAAAAGAAAGAAAATAATAGACCCTGGCAATAGGTAAGCCGTTAATCCTTCCATAACGCGGAAAAGAACGGGAGACCAACCTGCAGATGCGGCGTAATTAATTCCGTAAAAAGCTAAAATCCCAAGAGAAACAAGCATTACAAAAATACAAGCCACGTATACAGCTGTCCAAGGTTTATTTTGCATCTGTGTTAACACATGCTCTAAATGTTTTTGATGTGCATCGTGATCTGCTTCAGAAACAGAATCATGCCCACCCTGATGCTCTGCATCCTGATGTCCCCCACCATGGTGAGCTTGCTCATTCAAAATCTGCTCTATATCAGCAGTCGTCTTTGGTGCACTGAAGAACCCATACGCAATCCCTACTAATCCTAAAACCATCAGGACTAACGCAAAGGTTTTCAAATTTTTTGATAATGTGTACATATCTAAACTTTCAACTAAGTTTTACAATTTATTATTCTGATTTCAATTTAAGCACATAATCAGCTACTAACCAACGCTCGTGTTGCGTTAATTGATTCGCATGTGAACCCATTGAATTCAAACCATAAGTAATAACATGGTAGATTCCACCTTCTGTAAGTTCTCTATCATGATAGTTAGGAACCCCTAAGAATTTTTCTCTCTTCACCAAGTTTCCTTTTCCATCTCCTTTTGCACCGTGACAAACTGAACAGTAAATTGCATATAGCGCTTTACCTTTCTCCGACTCTCTCTCCTCTGCAGTTAAGGGTGATTTTGAATTTAGTTTTGCCTCGGCTAAACCTTCTGGAGTATTTGGATACTCCTCAGGTTGAAATCCACGAGGTACAGAACCTTCTGCAGGAAGTTGTCCTTCTTTACCATTTTTAAAAACAGTAGTAGGAACCTCAGAATATGTTTCGTATGCAACAGATTCGTACATATTTGGCATAAACTGATAGTTAGGACGCTCTTTATTAAAACAAGACGTAGTCAAAACAGCTACACCTGCTAAAGTTACTATTTTATATATCGATTTCATGCTACTATTACTTTTCAATTACTTTAACTTCTACTGCTCCTGTACCTTTGAAAAAGTCAATGGCAGTATCCTCGTCTCCTTTGAAAGCAACCTCCATTAAGAAATGGTCATCAGTTGTTCTAACATCTGGATTTTCTGCTTGTTTAAAGGGCCACAATTTACTTCTAAAGTAAAAAGTTAATACCATTAAGTGGGCAGAAAACAAAACAGTCATCTCAAACATAATAGGTACGAAAGCTGGCATATTTTGGATAAAACTAAAACTAGGTTTACCTCCAATATCTTGTGGCCAATCTGCAATCATGATAAAATACATCATGCTTGTTCCGAATGCTAAACCAATCAAACCATATAAAAAAGCACAAATAGCTAATCTCGTTGGTTTTAATCCCATCGCCTTATCTAGTCCGTGAACTGGGAAAGGCGTGTATATCTCTTCAATGTGATGGTGAGCAGATCTCGTTTCTCTAACTGCATCTAATAACACATCATCATCATTGTATATGGCGTGAATAAACTTATTACTCATAATGAATTAGTGATTTAATGATTGATGACCTTCTTTACTCTCTCTTTCTTTTTTATAGTATTCTCCTGATGATTTCAAGATAGTTTTCACCTCTGCTTGTGCAATTACAGGAAAACTTCTTGAATATAATAAAAATAATACAAAAAAGAAACCGATTGTTCCAATATAAATACCAGCATCAACAAAAGTTGGTTGGAACATCGTCCAAGATGATGGTAAGTAATCTCTGTGTAAGGAGGTAACGATAATTACAAAACGCTCAAACCACATTCCGATATTTACTATAATTGAAATAATAAACGACGCCATGATATTGGTTCTAATTTTCTTCACCCACATCACTTGTGGAGAAATTACGTTACACGTCATCATCAACCAGTACGCCCACCAGTAAGGACCTGAAGCACGGTTTAAGAAAGCGTATTGTTCATACTCTACACCAGAATACCAAGCCACCCATAACTCTGTGATATAAGCTACCCCAACAATAGAACCTGTAATCATAACTACGATATTCATCAATTCGATGTGTTGTACCGTAATATAATCTTCTAAGCTAGATACTTTTCTCATGATAATCAACAAGGTATTAACCATTGCAAATCCAGAGAAAATAGCTCCTGCTACGAAGTAAGGTGGTAAGATTGTTGTATGCCATCCAGGGATAACAGACGTTGCAAAGTCAAAAGATACAATCGTGTGTACAGAAAGTACAAGAGGCGTAGCTAAACCAGCTAATACTAATGATACTTCTTCGAAACGTTGCCAATCTTTTGCTCTACCTGACCAACCGAAAGATAAGATTGAATATACTCTTTTTGTAAAAGGTGTAATCGCTCTATCACGTAACATAGCGAAATCGGGCATTAAACCTGTCCACCAGAAAACCAATGATACAGATAAATACGTTGAAATCGCGAAAACGTCCCATAATAACGGTGAGTTAAAGTTTACCCATAATGAACCAAATTGGTTTGGAATAGGTAACACCCAGTACGCTAACCAAGGGCGTCCCATATGTATAATAGGGAATAAACCAGCCTGAACTACAGAGAAGATGGTCATCGCCTCTGCAGAACGGTTAATAGCCATTCTCCATTTTTGTCTGAATAATAATAATACAGCAGAAATTAATGTACCAGCGTGGCCGATACCAACCCACCAAACGAAATTGGTAATATCCCAAGCCCATCCAACAGTTTTATTTAATCCCCAAGTACCTATACCTGTACCTACAGTGTAAGCCATACAGCCTACACCCCATAGGAAAGCTAACAAAGCAATAGCGAATACTCTCCACCATAATTTATTTGCTCGTCCCTCAACAGGTCTAGCCACATCCACAGTTATATCGTGGTAAGACTTCTTACCGATAACTAAAGGTTTTCTAATGGGTGCTTCGTAATGTGACGACATAATCCTTTATATGTTTCTTTAATTAATACTTCTTTTTAAACTAGATATTTCTAACCTTAACATGATAGAATACATTTGGTTTTGTACCAATGTGCTCTAATAAATGGTATGATCTATCTGATTCAGCTAATTTAGTAATATCTGATTCTTTTTCATTAACATCTCCAAATACCATAGCTCCACTTGAACAAGCCGCCGAACAAGCCGTTTCGAATTCGTTTGCACGAACCGCTCTACCTTCATTTTTCGCTTTCAAGATTGTTGCTTGTGTCATTTGAATACACAATGAACATTTTTCCATTACCCCTCTTGAACGAACTACTACGTCTGGGTTTAATACCATACGTCCTAAATCGTCATTCATGTGATAATCGAACTCATTATTTTGAGAATATAAGAACCAGTTGAAACGTCTTACCTTATATGGACAGTTGTTTGCGCAATATCTAGTTCCAACACAACGGTTGTAAGCCATATGGTTTTGCCCTTGGCGTCCGTGTGATGTTGCAGCTACTGGACATACTGTTTCACAAGGTGCGTGATTACAGTGTTGACACATTACAGGTTGGAAAGCCACTTGTGGATTATCCGCAGGGTGCTCTAAATCTTTATAAGCATCATGTGCTTCTGTGAATCCTTTTGCTGTAACTTTTTTATCTACATCCGCAGCAAATGTATCTTCTGACGAATAGTATCTATCAATACGCAACCAGTGCATATCTCTACTTCTTCTAACTTCTGATTTACCAACTACAGGTACGTTATTTTCTGCGTGACAAGCAATAACACAAGCTCCACATCCCGTACAAGCATTTAAGTCAATCGATAAATTAAAGTGGTGACCTACTGTACGATCGAATGATTCCCAAATATCAATAGAAGAAGCTCTTACTTCCTGGTGGTCATACGAAACCATAGGGAAGATATTCCACTCTTCTGTATCTTTTGTATTGAAAATCTCTAAAGTAGTATCTTTAAGAATATCTCCTCTACTCATCAAGGTGTTTTGCAACTGAACACAAGCAAACTCATGGTTTCCTGTTCCTTTTGTTACACTTACTTGTTGAACATTTTCGAAGTTGTGATATAGCGTATACGCGTTAACCCCAACTTGCATATCTTCTTTTAAACTTGCTTTTCTTCCGTAACCGAAAGCTAAACCAACAGTACCTTGTGCTTGTCCTGGTTGGATTAAAGCAGGTACGTTTTCTAGTTTAACACCGTTTACTTCAACTGTAACATAGCTTCCGTCTAATCCACCATTAGCAACGTGGAAATTTACGATCCCCAAAGCTTCAGCATCAACACGTGAAACTGTTAAATAGTTATCCCAAGAAACACGTGAGATTGGATCTGGAAACTCTTGTAACCAAGGGTTATTAGCTTGTTGACCATCTCCCATTCCTGTTTTAGTATACAATACTAATTCAAGACCTTCTGCTTTTTTCGCTTTGCTTAAGGCCGAAACAGCAGAAGAGAAATCTGCATTCGCAGTCACTTTTGCATTTTCACCAACGATAGCAAAACCATCGTGAACCAATTGATTCCAAGTTAACCCAGAAACATAAGAAGCACTTGTGGTTTTTACATAGTCATAATACGCTGTATTATTACCATTCCACAACAATAAAGCGTCTTGGAACTGTCTTGTATCAAATAAAGGTCTGATTGTAGGTTGAGTTACAGAGTAATGACCTTGTTTAATCATTACGTCACCCCAAGCCTCTAAATAATGAGGGGTTGCTGCTACAATTGTAGCCTCTAAAGCCGTCTCATCTTCTTTTATAGAGAAACTAACTGAAGTTTTCACTTTCTTTAATCCTTCTACAAAAGCAGTACTATTTGCTAAAGTATATACTGGGTTAATTCCCGACATAATTAAGGTATGAACTTTACCTGCGTTCATTTCTTTAATTAACTCGGCAACTTTTGCAGTATTACCTTGTCTTACATATTTGGTTTGTTCTGGCAAGAAAGCCTCTGATTGTAGCGCTTCATTAATAGCCAAAACAACTAATTGAGCATTTACATCATCCAAACCTGTAATAACAACTCCTTTTGAACCTGCTGCTTTCACTTGTTTAGCTGCTTTTACAATCGCTTCGTCGTAAGCTGTATTGGCAGAAGAAACAGATCCTCCAACAATAGCATTATACAACTTTACTAAAGCTGCTTTTTGTTCTGCAACGGTTATTGGAATACGAACATCTGCATTTGCACCAGAAAGACTCATATTTGATTCAATCTGAATATGCTTAGACATTACGCCATTTTTAGGGATACGATTTTGACCATATGCTGAATCATAACCTCCACCTTGCCAATCTCCTAAGAAATCTGCACCTACAGAAACAATTACATTTGCTTTTCCAAAATCATAATCTGCTAATCCGCGTTTTCCGTACGCTTGCTCATATGCATCTGCAGCTGTAGAAGATGAAATCGCATCGTAAACTACGTGTTTAGCGTTTGGATTTGCTTCAATAAACGCGCCTATTATTTTATCTGTAGAAGGGCTAGCCATTGTATTAGTTAAAAGTACAACGCTTCCTCCTGTTGATTTTGCCTCTTGTAAACTTGCTCTTACTTTAGCATCTACTTCATCCCAAGAAACATTCTTTCCTTCAATTTTTGGTGCTTTTAATCGTAAGCTATCATACATCGAAAGTACCGATGCATGTACACGTGCATTTGCACCAGAATATGCATTTGCAAGTTTGTTATTATCAATTTTAATTGGACGACCCTCGCGAGTCTTAACCAAAACATTCACAAAATCAAATCCATCTGCAACCGTAGTAGCGTAGTAATCTGCAATACCAGGGATAATTTCCTCTGGTTGAACAACATAAGGTATTGATTTTATAACCGGTCCTTCACAAGCTGCTAAAGTCGCTGCAGCTGTTGAAAAACCAACATATTTCAAAAAGTCTCGACGAGTTGTTGAAGAAGAAGACAATTTGTTTTTGTCTCCTAGAAATTCATCTGTAGGAATTTCTTCAACAAACTCATTGTTTCTTAGCGTCTCAACAATAGAACTATTATCATTCAGCTCTTCAACACTTTTCCAGTATTTTTTGCTTGATGCCATTGTATATAAATATTAGCTTCTAATTCTTAAATAATTCTTAATAGTGACATTTACCACACTCAAGTCCTCCCATTTGAGCAACTGTCAATTTCTCTACGCCGTACTTGTTAGCAAGTTCTTCGTGGATTTTCGCATAGTAAGCATTGTCTTTCAACTTCACTTCTGTTTTTCTATGACAGTCGATACACCATCCCATTGTTAATGGAGAATGTTGTCTCATGATTTCCATTTCCTCAACTGGTCCGTGACAAGTTTGACATTCTAAACCAGCAACATTTACGTGTTGTGAGTGGTTGTAGTAAACGAAATCAGGTAAATTATGAATACGAACCCATTTAACAGGCTTCTCTTTACCTGTGTATTTTTGAGCGGCCGGATCCCATCCAACTGCATCATATAATTTATGAATTTCAGCGGTGTAAAATTCTGGCGTATATTTTCCATAATCTGTACCAGCATCACCTGTAAACTCACTAATGTTTTTATGACAGTTCATACAAACATTTAGAGAAGGAATCCCTGAAGTTTTACTTGATCTAGCTGATGAGTGACAGTATTTACAATCAATACCATTATCTCCTGCGTGGATTTTGTGAGAGAAGTGAATCGGCTGAACCGGTTCATATCCTTTATCCACTCCAATTTGCATCATAAAGCCAAAAGCGAAATACGAGCCAATTAGAATAAAGACAATAACTGAAGTAATTACTAAGAATTGATTTTTTACAAACGCTTTCCATACCGGAATCGTTTGACGAACTTCTTCTGTTAAACCGTTTGCTTCGACAACTTTGTTCAATACTTTCTTAACAAGTAAAAGCATAGTCACCAACAGTAACAATACTACAACTAACGCACCTAATACAATTACGTTAGAAACTGCATCGTCACTTTGCCCTTTAGCACCGGCATCTGTACCAGGAGCTGCTACGGCAGGAGCTGCTTTTTCTTCTGAAGCATACGCCAAGATATCATCTATATCCTGGTCAGATAAACCTGGAAAGTCATTCATCACAACTTTGTTCCACTCGTTAAACAATTTAACTGCACGAGCATCTCCAGATTTAATCAAAGATGAACTACTTTTAATCCACTTGTGTAGCCACTCTACATCTCCATCATGTCTTTCAACAACTCCACGAAGTGCAGGTCCAGTAGCAGCACCGTCCAACTTGTGACAAGCGGCACAGTTAGAATTAAACAATTCCTTACCTTTTGCTGCATCTTGAGCAAACGAAATTGTAGAAAACGATAGCATTAATGCTAAACAAAAGAATAAAATCTTTGAAAACGAATTATGGTTACCCACTTTTTTCATAGTTATAAATTGATTTTCAACTAAACTTGGTCTTTTTAATAACAATAAGAATCACTTATTATTCAATACACCTTATTTACAAACTCCGACAAAAATACAATTTATGCATAACTCTTAAAACCTTTAACGACCTTAATCTTTAATTTATACGCGTTCTAAATAAAGGGCTTCCGCGCTATTTTCAAGAATAGTTGTAAATTTGCTTTAAATACATTTCATTATGAGAATTTTAAGACTATTTCCGATCTTTTTTTGCTTGTTTTTTATTCATACAATAAGTCATGCTCAAGAGAAAAACAATTCAATACAAGAGCCTTTAGCGATAAAAAAACTAGTGGACGCTAAAAGGAGTTCAACTGCTTCAGGGTTAAATACGGATAAATACAATATTCAGATTTTTTACGGTAAAAACAACGACGCAAAGGAAGCTTTAAATCGCTTTAAAAGGCTTTATCCCGATATGGAAGCCACACTCATATATTCGAATCCTTCTTATAAAGTTTTGGCTGGAAATTTCAAAACGCGTTTGGATGCCGAAAGACAACTTCAACTGCTTAAAAAAGATTTCGACAATTCTCTTTTATTGAGACCTGGTAAATAAAAAAAATCCCGTTGCAGGTGCAACGGGATTTTTTTATTCTTATTTCGTATTACTTATAGACTATCCAACAATATTGATAATCTTTCCGGGTACTACAATTAATTTTTTAGGTTCACGTCCTTGTAATTGTGCTTTTGTTCTTTCATCTGCTAAAATCAATTGCTCGATTTCCTGCACACTCAAATCCAAAGGCAATTCAATTTTAAAGCGCATTTTTCCATTAAATGAAACGGGATATTCTTTTGAACTTTCAATTAAATACGCTGCATTAAACACAGGAAATGGCTGATCCGCAATTGTTTCCGTATAGCCAAGCATACTCCAAAGCTCTTCTGCAATATGCGGTGCATAAGGAGCTACCAAAATGGCTAATGGCTCTAAAATAGCACGGTGATTGCATTTTTGTTGACTCAACTCATTCACACAAATCATAAATTGAGAAACAGACGTATTAAATGAAAACCCTTCAATATCTTCTTGTACTTTCTTACTTGTTTTGTGCAGGGATTTATACATTTCTTGGGTAGGTTCTTCATCAACTACCACAATCGCAGTGTCATCTGCATACAATCTCCACAATTTTTTCAAGAAACCAGATACCCCTGAAATTCCAGCTGTATTCCACGGTTTAGCTTGTTCCAAAGGTCCTAAGAACATTTCGTACAAACGCAAGGTATCCGCTCCGTATTCTTTACAGATGTCATCTGGATTAACTACGTTATAATACGACTTAGACATTTTTTCAACTTCATGTCCAACAATATATTTTCCATTTGTATTACAAATAAAGGTAGCTGTAGCATAATCGGGTCTCCAAGCCTTGAATTCCTCCATGTCTAATTCAGAAGAGTTATTCACTAAACCGACATACGCATACAGTTGTTGTACCTTTTCATCTGTAATCATATCCTTTGAGATAAAGGTATTCGTTCCTTCAATTCGGTAAACAAAGGCAGAAGTTCCCAAAATCATTCCTTGGTTAATCAACTTTGCAAAAGGTTCCTCTGTTGGCGCTACGCCCCAATCTTTTAAAAACTTATTCCAAAAACGGCTGTACAAAAGGTGTCCGGTTGCGTGTTCGTTACCGCCAATATACAAATCGACATTTTGCCAGTAACTCAACGCTTCTTCAGAGGCAATGCATTCTTCATTCGTTGGATCCATATAACGCATCCAATACCACGAAGAACCCGCCCAACCAGGCATTGTATTTAATTCTAGTGGAAAAATGGTTTTTCCATCTATTAATTCAGTAGCCACTACTTTATTATTTATTGTATCCCAAGCCCACGTATGTGCATTTCCTAAAGGCGGTTGTCCATCTTCGGTAGGTAAATACTTTTCTACTTCTGGCAATAGAATTGGCAAATATGCCTTGTCAATCATTTGAGGTAAATCATTCACATAGTACACCGGAAATGGTTCTCCCCAATACCGTTGACGAGAAAATACTGCATCGCGCAAACGGTAATTCGTTTTTCCTTTTCCTTGTCCTAATTTTTCGATGGCTTCAATTGCTTTAGCAGAGGCGTCTTTGTAAGCTAATCCATTCAAGAAATCTGAATTTTCTAATACGAAACCTTCTTTTTCAGCAAAAGCCTCTTCGCTGATATCTTGATTAAAAATATTTTTAATAGCAATACCAAAGTGCTTCGCAAACGCATAATCACGCGTATCCCCTGCCGGAACAGCCATAACAGCCCCCGTTCCATAGCCTGCTAAAACGTAATCGCCAATCCATATTTCAACTGGTTCTTTCGTAAAAGGATGTTCGGCATAAGCGCCTGTAAAAACCCCAGATATTTTTTTCACATCAGCCATACGATCGCGTTCACTTCTTTTTGAAGTTGCCTCTATATAAGCTTCCACTGCACCCCATTTTTCTGGCGTGGTGATTTTTCTCACTAAATCGTGTTCGGGTGCTAAAGTCATAAAACTTACACCAAAAATCGTATCAGGGCGTGTCGTAAACACTTCAATTGTTTCTTCGCTGTCTTTTACTTTAAAAACAACAGAAGCCCCTACTGATTTTCCAATCCAATTTCGTTGACTTTCTTTTAGACTTTCTGTCCAGTCAATTGTATTTAATCCTTCTAACAATCTTTCAGCATAAGCAGAAATGCGCATGCTCCATTGTTTCATTTTTTTGCGAATAACAGGATGTCCTCCACGTTCAGATAAACCATCTTTGATTTCGTCATTCGCTAAAACGGTACCTAAAGCAGGACACCAGTTTACTTCTGTTTCCGCCAAATACGTTAAACGATACTGCAACAAGATGCTTTCTTTTTCCTCTTTGGAATACGCCTTCCATTGTTGTGCTGTGAAACTTGTTATTGAATCATCACAAACCGCATCTACCTTCGCATTTCCTTCTTTTTCAAATTGAGCGATTAACGTATCAATCGCTTCTGCTTTATCAGATACTTTATTATACCAAGCCTGAAACAATTGGGTAAAAATCCATTGGGTATGCTTGTAATAATCTGCATTGGAGGTGCGAATCTCCCGAGACCAATCAAATGAAAAACCAAGTTGATCTAATTGCTCTCTATAACGGGTAATATTTACTTCGGTGGTAATTGCAGGATGCTGCCCTGTTTGAATAGCATATTGTTCTGCAGGCAATCCAAAACTGTCATACCCTTGTGGATGTAACACATTGAAGCCTTTATGTCTTTTGTATCTAGCAAAGATATCTGATGCAATATAGCCCAGTGGATGCCCAACATGAAGTCCTGCTCCAGATGGATAAGGAAACATATCTAATACATAATACTTGGGTTTATCAGATTTATTTGAGGTTTTAAAAGTTTCATTTTCTTTCCAAAACTTTTGCCATTTTGCTTCAATTTCGCTTGGATTGTATTTCATAGTACAAATATCATTGATTACACATGTTCTTTCTCGATTCACTCGAAAAACAACGCCATCTTGACGCAAAATTAAACTATATTTATAAGAAAGAGAAAACTTTAATCTACTTCCTTCAAACAAAACCCTGGAAAATTTTTTTCTGAATATTCTTTGTACCTCTCGTCTATGCAATTACCAAATACCTCTTAAACCTCCCTTAAACGCTACTTATGTCTTGACTAAGTATACGCAAATTAAACCCCATATTACTTATTTGAAAATACCTTGAACTCACCGCACTAACGGCTCTGCAATACCTCAACAATTCCTCAACAATTCCTCAACACTACCTCAACCTTCCTTCAACAAACAACTGCTTACCCCTAGTATTCTCGGGATATTCTTGAAGAATTGTTGAAAGAATTCCCTGCAACACTTGTATTTACTGCTCGTAAAGGGGATTTAAGAAATTCATCCCCCCCTAAACAAATCCTACCCAAATAACACGATATCAAAAACTTAATTCCTTTTTAGGCTTAAAAAAGCAGTGCTTGTTTTCAGCTCTTTTTATCTAATTTTGACAACCGAAACTAAAGCGTTTTGACTAGACAAAGTCAGTGCATGATTTCCCTTTTATGACAAGGCTATCTCCTGCTACGACACCTGCTTCTGCTGGAACTTCTTGTCATGGCTCATGCCAAAAAAAGAGAAGTTACTTTTAATCTCCTCCTCTATTTTCAGACCGCACAATACCAATTTTTAGTTCCTTATCACTTTCACTAAGCCTTTAAAAGTACCAAAAGATGCTATAAATAGTCAGAAATAAACTATATTTATAACAATTAGAAAAGTTTAATCGTTATTATCATTAAAAAACGCTTTTGTTTTTTAATTTTACAGCTTTAAAAATTGCACTATGGCGTCTCCTTATGAAAAATACCAAAAGCGAAAACTGATTTCGTCTTATTTTTCAGTGATATTAAGTATTTTTTTGGTTCTCACTTTATTGGGTGCCTTGAGCTTATTTGTCATTAATTCAAAAAGAATATCGAATAACTTTCGAGAAAATATTCCGATTAATCTCTTTTTTGATGATACCGCCACGCAAAAAGAATTTGACGCATTTTCTAAAAAATTAAGTGAAGCGCCTTACGTTAAATCCTTTAATTTTGTATCCAAAGCAGAGGCTGCAGAAACTCAAAAAGAGGATTTAGGAGAAGATTTCCTTGAATTTTTAGGCTACAATCCGCTTCAAAACTCCTATGACGTTTATATACAAGGAGACTATGTGGTATCGGATAGTTTGGCTAAAATTGAGGCGGATTTTTTAAAAACGCCGAACCTAGCAGAAATAGCTTACGACAAACAATTGGTTGAATTAGTCAACGCTAATATCGCGCGTATTACCAATTGGGTTTTGATTATTGCGGCTGTTTTAACGGTTATATCGATGTTGTTGATTAATAGTTCTTTGCGCTTGTTGATTTTCTCAAGCCGTTTTACCATTAAAACCATGCAAATGGTTGGGGCAACTAAAAACTTTATTCGCCGTCCTTTTATTTGGCACAGCATGCGCTTGGGTATAATTGGTTCTGTATTGGCCATCCTTGCCTTGTGTTCGCTTACCTTTTATCTCGATAAAAAATTCCCCGATCTAGAACTTTCTCCAACAGAAAATTACATGCCTTTAGTTATCGTTGGCTTAGGTCTTTTACTAGCTGGGATTATCATTACAACGATTAGTACATATTTCGCAACACAGCGATTCTTAAACTTAAAATCAGACGAACTCTATTAAATATGAAAAACGATAACAAGCCTTCAACCTTTTTGTTCTCCAAACAAAATTACACCCTTTTACTCGTAAGTTTTGCAATCATAGCCTTGAGTTTTATTCTAATGGCGGGTGCTTCGAATGATGATCCTACACAATTTAACGAAGCGATTTACAGCTTTAGAAGAATTCATTTAGCTCCAGCCGTTTTCTTTATTGGAATAGGTGTAGCGGTTTATTCAATTTTCAAAAAAGACAAAAAACAATCATAATAAACTAATTTTTCATGGATTTAATACAAGCCATCCTTCTTGCAATTGTAGAGGGACTTACTGAATATTTACCTGTTTCATCCACCGCACACATGGTGTTTTTAAGCTCTTATTACGGGATTCAGGAAGATGATTTTGTAAAACTATTTCAAACGGCAATTCAATTTGGAGCCATTCTAGCTGTTGTTGCTTTATATTGGCGTAAGTTTTTTGATTTCAGTCGTATTTCATTCTATAAAAAACTGGTTTTTGCTGTTCTGCCTGCTTTAGTATTAGGCAAACTATTAGACGATAAAATTGACGCTGTTTTAGGTCAAACGATATACATTGCAATCATGCTAATCATTGGTGGATTTGTCTTAATTTTTATTGACAAATACTTCAAGAATCCCAAAACAACCCGAGAGGAAGATATTACCGTCAAACAAGCGGTTTCTATTGGTTTTTGGCAATGTTTAGCGATGATGCCTGGGACGAGTCGTTCTGCTGCCTCCATCATTGGGGGAATGCAACAAGGCTTATCTCGTCAGGTAGCGGCTGAATTTTCTTTCTTTTTAGCTGTTCCTACTATGGCTGCGGTAACGGTTTATTCGATTGTATTTAAAAAATATGAATCCGGAAAAATGGGTTACGAATTGCTTTTTGACAATACGGAAAATCTAAAATTATTCCTTTTAGGGAATGTATTGGCTTTTATTGTTTCTATCGTAGCGATTAAATTTTTCATTGGCATTATCAAAAAATATGGATTTAAACCTTGGGGATACTACCGCATTATAGCTGGAGTTCTCTTACTTGTTTATTTCGGATACTTAAAAAACTAAACATGCAATTTTCAGCAGAAGCTTTTCAAGAAGGTCAAGTCTTACTCATTGACAAACCCTTACATTGGTCTTCCTTCCAAGCCGTTAACAAGATTAAATGGCTGTTAAAAAAGGAATATGGACTCAAAAAAATAAAGGTTGGACACGCGGGAACGTTAGATCCATTGGCTACAGGTTTGTTGCTGATTTGTACGGGAAAAGCGACAAAAACAATTTCTGAACTACAGGGTCAAGAAAAGGAATATACGGGTACTTTTTGTCTTGGAGCGACAACCCCTTCTTATGATCTAGAAACAGAAATTAACCAGACTTTCCCTATTGATCATATCACGGAAGAAATGATGGAGCAAACTAAACTTAGTTTTATAGGTACAATTGAACAGCGTCCTCCTATTTTCTCTGCACTAAAGAAAGACGGAAAACGCTTGTATGAACACGCGAGAAAAGGGGAAGAAGTGGAAATAAATACGCGTCCAATCACCATTTCTGCCTTTGAATTAACGCGTATTGCACTACCTGAAATTGATTTTAGAGTTGCTTGTTCCAAAGGAACGTATATTCGCTCTCTAGCATTTGATTTTGGTATAAAACTCAACAGCGGTTCGCATTTAACGGCCTTACGCCGTACTAAAATCGGGGCGTATGATGTGGCAAATGCTTTTAGTATGGAGGCTTTTGAAGAGGCAGTTTTAAAGAGTTTATAAGTAATCATAACGGTTCGTTTATATTCTTTATCAAGAAAATAAACAAACCGTTGATTTTAATGTTCAAAACTATGATTGCCCTACACTACTTATTTTCCTTAAGATTCTGAACATAATTCTCTTTTATTCGCTTCAATATAGCGCTTCAAGTCAGCAATATTCATTTGTTTAGTAGCTACTTGTTTGAATCTTAAAGATCCATCTTCCTCAGGAAAAACTACAATTAACCTCCCTCTTGTAAGGTCAAAATGTTTCATATTAACTATTGCTAAATCTTTTTCTCCTTAATTTTCGTGAACTGCAATCCACTTCACCTTTCTTTCTTCATCAATATCAATCGAGCTTTGAGCAAGGTAAACAGGATGATTTCTCGACGAAACCATAGTAGATCCAGATGAATTCCAATCGGAATGAACAAGAATCGTGAAATAGATTAATTCTTCATCTGCGTTATTTGCCTCTTCAAAAAAAGAAGTATTGTAATCCCCTTGATACACAAAAACACTCTGCATAATAAACTTTGAATGGCACAATTCTAAATTTTCTTCTGTGCTTCCATTTCCTTCCGAATCATATTCAGCTACAGGAAAAACACCAAAACCTAAAGGCAATTCATTAAGTTCTTCCTTCTTTACTAATTCCAAATCACTTTAAAATTGTTTCCAATTCATTACTTTACTTGGTTCGACTTTTATCTTATCATTTTTCTCGCTTCTGTTAATACAAGACAAGAAGCAGTCACTAAAACCAACAGTTAAAAAACCAATATATTTTTATTTTTTTCATATTTTAAATGGCGTTTTTTGGAGCATTACCAAATTTAAAACCAGATTTTATTTAAAGTTGATAAAAAACTTGACAGCTTAACCTTTTTTACTCCGTCATGCAAGCTATAAAAAAGGAAGTAAGCCTTAAAGACCTACTTCCTTATCCCTTAAAAACAAGAAGCTATCCTTTGCAGGATAGCCTCTTGTTCATCGTATTAGCAATTATTCATTTAAAATTACGTCCTCAAGCCTTGTGAGCTCTTCGGGTGTAAACATACGATACTGTATCACAAAGGTTTTCTGCTTGGGTATTTCTAGCGAAAATCCGCCTGTACCAAAACCATCTGCTACATCTAAAGTAAAATGCGCGTGTTTCCAATACTCAAATAAATCGCGATCGACCCAAAAGTCAAAGCCACAAACCTCTCCAATTTTCACATCTCGGCGTCTTAAGTAATACCCCCCTTTTACAAAACACATGGGTTGTGTACCTTCACAGCACCCTCCAGATTGATAAAACATCAAGTCTCCATGTTCGGCTTGTAGTTCCAGGATTAAAGCCTTGGCTTTATCCGTTACCTCAATACGGCTAACTTTCGACATCTGATTTAGTTTTTTAAAAGAATCCTAGTTTATTCTTGTTGTAAGAAATCAACATATTCTTAGTTTGACGATAATGACCTAACATCATCTTGTGATTTTCACGTCCAATACCTGATAGTTTATAGCCTCCAAATGGTGCACCTGCAGGGTAATTGTGGTAGTTGTTTACCCAGACACGTCCTGCTTTAATAGCGCGCGGGATTTGATACAATTGATGTGCATCACGCGTCCAAACGCCCGCTCCTAAACCATAGAGTGTATCGTTGGCTATTTCAATAGCTTCTTTTTCATCTTTAAAGGTTGTCACCGCCAAAACGGGTCCAAAGATCTCTTCTTGGAAGATACGCATCTTATTATGTCCTTTAAACAGGGTTGGTTGGATATAATATCCCGTTTCTAAATCGCCACCTAAGTGATTCACTTCACCGCCTACTAAAACTTCAGCACCTTCTTCTTTCCCTAGTTTTAAATACGCGCTAATCTTATCTTGTTGCATTTTAGAAGCCTGTGCTCCCATCATAGTTGTTGGGTCCAGTGGATTTCCTACTTTAATTGCTTTTACACGTTCGATAACACGTGCAATAAATTTGTCATAAATACTCTCTTGAATCAACAAACGAGAAGGACAGGTACAAATTTCTCCTTGATTGAACGCAAATAAAACAGCCCCTTCGATTGCTTTATCTAAATATTCATCGTCGTGATCCATGATAGATTCAAAGAAAATATTGGGTGATTTCCCACCTAGTTCTAGCGTTACAGGAATAATATTTTCTGTGGCATATTGCATGACTAATCTTCCTGTTGCTGTTGACCCTGTAAAGGCAGCTTTGTTGATTTTGGGATTCGTCACTAATTTCTGTCCTAATTCAGAACCAAATCCATTGACAATATTAATTACACCCGCAGGAATTAAATCGCCAATCAATTCCATCAGAACCATAATTGAAATAGGCGTACTCTCGGCTGGTTTTAAAACCACACAGTTTCCTGCTGCTAAGGCAGGTGCTAATTTCCAAACTGCCATTAAAATAGGGAAGTTCCAAGGAATAATTTGCGCAACAATACCAATGGGTTCATGAATAATCAGAGAAACTGTATGTTCGTCTAATTCAACAGCCGATCCTTCTTCTGCGCGAATAACACCTGCAAAATATCTAAAGTGATCAATGGCTAGGGGAATATCCGCATTTAGCGTTTCACGGATTGCTTTTCCATTATCTACCGTTTCTACTTGAGCAATGTATGCTAGATTTTGCTCCATGCGTTCTGCTATGCGAAATAAGATATTACTGCGCTCTGTAGCGGAAGTTTTACTCCATGTTTCAAAAGCCTTTTCTGCAGCATCAATAGCCAGAATCAAATCCTCTTCAGTAGAATGACCTGCTTTTGTAAATGCCTTACCCGTAATTGGCGTAATTGAATCTAAGTACTTTCCTTTTACTGGATCAACAAATTGTCCACCAATATAATTACCGTATTTTTCTTTAAAGTTTGGAAATTGAATGTTGTTTGTCATACGTATTTCGTTTTTTTTAATGGTTAATTCTCCTAATATACAATTAATTATGTTTCAAGACAAAGCCGTTTAAATCATTACACAAATATTTAACACATCAGATAAAAGCTACTATTTCATTTGAATTACAAAGCTTTTACACTTTCAATTGCGTATCTATGCGGATAGTTTTACTTTTGTCAAAACGGAAAAAGGATATGAAAAAAATACTAGCCTTACTCGGGTTATTCTGCACCCTAACCTATGCACAACCGACAGCATTCAAAGAGGGAGATTTTATTTTTCAGAATTTAAATTGCGGCGCCTTATGTGATGCCATCAATGAAGTGACATATGGCTATGAAGGATTAAACTTCAATCACATGGGAATGGTACTTGAACAAGAAGGTAGTTTGCAAGTAGTAGAAGCTACTTGGCCAGCAGTCACCCTCACTCCTTTGGATGAATTTCTAAGTAAAACTTCAGAAACCATGTATTTAGGAAGAGTTTTACCTAAATATGAAAAAATAATTCCAGCAGCCAAAGCCTTTGCTTTAAAACAAATAGGGATTCCTTATGATGACAATTACCTATATGCAAATGGCAAATACTACTGTTCAGAATTGATTTATGATGCTTTTAAAGCGGCCAATAAAAACAAAGAATTTTTTCATATGTACCCGATGACCTATCGCTCAAAGTATACAGGGGATTTTTTCCCAGTCTGGGTTCAGTATTTTGAAAAATTAAATCAAATAATCCCCGAAGGTGCCTTAGGATGCAATCCTGCGGGGATCTCTTTATCAAAAAAAATCACTATTGTAGGACCTGTCATACAAGAGTAATCATCCACTTTTAGTTATCTATGGAGGTCATCAGTTCAGCTACTTCTTGCTGTACTTGGTGACCTTTATCTTTGGTATACCATTTGTTCAACAAAATGATTCCATCCTCATCAAACTGACCGTATTCAGCTTTATAGTCAGCAACTAATTTCACGGCATCTGCAGGACGTGGTCCCCACTGTCCGAGTACCTTTAAAGATGCCTTGTCTACAACCAATAATTTAGGAATCGCTCTACCTCCATGGGTTAAGTACTGATCCATTAATTCCAAATTTTGATCGCGAAACAGGATACGCAATTCTACTTTATCCGTTAGTTCAGCCATTTTATTAAGCATAGGCACTGATTGAGCTGCATCTCCACACCAACACTCAGAAATAACTAACCAAATATAATCGTTCGTCAAGTTTTCCATCACCAAAGCAACCTCATTTTCCACTTGTAAGGTTTTATCTAAGCGATGTAAACGCGCTTCGTTTAATTCAGCATACGGCAAATAGTCTGCAGATAGGTGAAGTTTTTCAGGATTGTTTTGTAAAGCTTCTGTTACAAAAGTGCGAAACTCCAAATAGGATAAACTATTATTCAATTCTTTTACTTCGACTTCATTCATTTTTGTGTAATTTTATTAGTTCGAATTCAAAGTTAGTCTTTTAAACAATAATCTTTCAATACTTTATTTATGAAAACGCCTAAAATAGGTTTAGCTTTATCTGGTGGAGGCTATAAAGGGATTGCTCATGCGGGTGTAATTTCATTCTTAGTAGAACAAGGCATTCAACCCAAAATACTTGTGGGAACTAGTGCTGGATCTATTGTTTCTTGTTTGTATTCCTTTGGTTTAACCCCCCACGAAATACTAGATTTTTTCAAATCCGTCAATGTATTAAACTGGCATTTTTTTACTTTTAAAAAAGCGGGTTTAATTGACTCTAATTCTTTTGAAAAATACTTGTTCTCTATTTTTGAGAATCGAACCTTAGACGATTTGCCCATCAAAGTAGTAATAAACTCAACCGATATTGCCAAAGGGGAAGTACATGTATTTGATTCTACTACGCGTGTGATAGATGCTATCTTAGCATCCAGTGCATTTCCTGCTATCTTTTCTCCGCACTCAGTTCAAGATCAACTGTATAGTGATGGCGGAATTCTCAATAATTTTGCTACCGATTTAATTCGAGAAGACTGTGATTTTTTAATCGGCAGTAATGTATGTCCTATTGAACAGCTCGATGCCAAAAATTTAACCTCTATGCGTTCTGTTGCCTTACGGGCGTATGATTTAATGGCTGCCAATCACAATCGATCCCAATCCGCTTTGTGTGATTGGTTAATTGAATCCCATCACATCACGCAATACTCCACTTTTGAACGCAATAAGCAACGAATGGACGAAATATTTGACCTGGGTTATCAAGCTGCGGCAAGAACCTTTAAAAATCATGCGTATAAATTCGCAAAAGCTGTTTTATAGTAGTATATAATCTTTATATTTGCAAAACTTTAAAACTATCATATCCATGAAATACAAAAGAATTCTACTTAAATTAAGTGGAGAAGCTTTAATGGGAGAGAATCAATATGGAATTGACCCTAAGAGATTAGCTGAGTACGCAGCTGAAGTAAAAAAAGTACATAATTTAGGTGTTGAAATAGCTATTGTTATTGGTGGTGGTAATATTTTTAGAGGAGTAGCAGGCGCTAGTGTTGGGATGGATCGTGTACAAGGTGACTATATGGGCATGCTTGCAACGATTATCAACGGAATGGCACTTCAAGGAGCCTTAGAAGATGCAGGAATGTTAACTCGTTTACAAACCGCCTTGAAAATAGAAGCTGTTGCTGAGCCTTATATCAAAAGAAGAGCGGTTCGCCACTTAGAAAAAGGTCGAATTGTTATTTTTGGTGCAGGAACAGGAAACCCTTATTTTACAACAGATACCGCTGCGGTACTACGTGGAGTTGAAATCAATGCGGATGTTATTTTAAAAGGAACCCGTGTTGATGGGGTATACAATGCAGATCCTGAAAAAGATCCTACGGCGGTTAAATTTGAACAAATCACTTTTAGTGATGTATTGACAAAAGGATTAAATGTAATGGATACTACGGCATTTACATTGAGTAGAGAAAACGAATTACCGATTGTGGTATTCGATATGAATAAAGAAAACAATTTACTAAAAGTTTGCCAAGGAGATGATTCAGTAGGTACTACTGTTTCCGTAAACATTAATTAATAACGTTATGACAGAAGAAATAGATTTAATTATTGCAAGTGCAAGAGAGGCAATGGACGGTTCTATTGCTCACTTAGAAAAATCTTTATTAAATATTCGTGCAGGAAAAGCAAGCCCACAAATGTTAGGTGGTGTTTTTGTAGATTACTACGGTTCTCAAACTCCTTTATCTCAAGTAGCAAGTGTTAATGTGCCTGATGCACGTACACTTACGGTTACACCTTGGGAAAAAGCCATGCTACAACCTATTGAAAAAGCAATTATGATTGCCAACTTAGGTCTAAACCCAATGAATAACGGAGAGAATATCATTATCAATATTCCTGCTTTAACGGAAGAAAGACGTAAGGATTTGGTCAAACAAGCTAAAACGGAAGCAGAAGAAGCTAAAATTGGTATCCGAAATGCGCGTAAAGACGCCAATAACGATATCAAAAAAGAAGAAAAAAACGGTGTTTCTGAAGATGTTTGTAAAGATGCTGAAGAACAGGTACAAAAAATAACAGATAACTACATCAAGAAAATTGAAGATATCTTAGCCAAAAAAGAAGAAGAAATTCTTAAAGTATAATGAAAGTCCGCAGATGCGGACTTTTTCTTTTTATATACTTATCAAACCTTTTTGATTACTTCTATTTCTTTTGAAATATTCCAGGGTTCACTTCTTCCCAAAAGCTGGATTTAATTCGTAATCTTTGCTTAATAACGTGGTTATTTTACACAAATATCTATTGTTTTTTTAGTACATTTGTTCGTATTTCAATTCAAAGAATTGATCTACGAGGTAACAAAAATATAATCAAAATGAAACACACCAAAATTATCGATCTTCTTAGTGGAAAAGGACTTTTGCATGAAGTAAAGGCAAAAGGTTGGGTAAAAACGTTTAGAAACAACCAATTTATTGCTTTAAATGATGGATCGACAATCAATAACATTCAATGTGTTGTTGACTTAGATAAGTTTCCTGCTGAATTATTAAAAAAAATTCACACAGGAGCAGCTATTTCTGTAAGAGGTACCCTAATTGAAAGTAGAGGAGCTGGACAAAATGTAGAAATCCAAGTTGAAAACTTAAAAGTTTATGGTGAAGCCAATCCGGAAGAATATCCAATTCAACCTAAAAAACACTCGTTAGAATTTTTACGTGAAAATGCACACTTGAGAATTAGAACAAACATTTTTGGTGCTATTATGCGTGTACGAAGTACTTTATCTTATGCTGTACACAAATACTTCCAAGATAATGGTTTCTTCTATTTTAATGCGCCAATTATTACAGGATCAGATGCTGAAGGAGCGGGTGAAATGTTTAAAGTAACCAATTTTAATTTAAATGCTATTCCAAAAACCGAAGAAGGAGCTATCAACTTCAAAGAAGATTTCTTTGGCAAAGCCACTAACTTAACGGTATCTGGACAATTAGAAGCTGAAACGTATGCAATGGCCTTGGGGTCGGTATATACTTTTGGTCCTACTTTCCGTGCGGAAAACTCGAATACATCGCGTCACTTAGCTGAATTCTGGATGATTGAGCCTGAAGTTGCTTTCAACAATTTGGCAGACAACATGGATTTAGCGGAAGATTTCATTAAATATGTCCTTACCTACACGCTAGATAAGTGTCAAGATGATTTACTTTTCTTAGAAAAAAGATTACAAGAAGAAGAAAAAAATAAACCACAAGCAGAACGCAGTGAAATGTCGTTAATTGAAAAGCTTCGCTTTGTAACGGAAAACAATTTCAAACGTGTGAGCTATACAGAAGCTATTGATATATTAAAAGCTTCTAAACCAAATAAAAACAAAAAATTCAATTATATTATTGAAGAATGGGGTGCTGACTTACAAAGTGAGCATGAGCGTTTTTTAGTAGAAAAACACTTTAAATGCCCGGTAATATTATTTGACTATCCGGCAGAAATTAAAGCGTTTTACATGCGTATGAACGAAGATGGAAAAACCGTTCGCGCGATGGATATCTTATTCCCAGGCATTGGAGAAATTGTTGGCGGTTCTCAAAGAGAAGAGCGCTATGACGTTCTCTTAGAAAAAATGGAAACCTTGGGAATCGACAAAGAAGAGCTTTGGTGGTATTTAGATACCCGTAAGTTTGGAACAGCACCGCACAGTGGATTTGGTCTTGGCTTTGAACGTTTAGTATTATTCGCTACAGGTATGACTAACATCAGAGATGTAATTCCTTTTCCAAGAACGCCACAAAATGCAGAGTTTTAATTACTCTTAGAAACTAATCCTTCAAATGTTTACTTTTCTTCTGTTTTTTCTTTATCTTAGAAGGAATATCGATTAAAAGTAAACATTTTTATTTCGTTAATTTATTTAGCATGCTAAAACAAAGTTTACAACTCAAACTATCTCAGAAATTATCCCCTCAGCAAATCCAGTTGATGAAGTTAATTCAATTACCTACTTTGGCCTTTGAACAAAGGTTAAAGGAAGAGTTAATTGAAAACCCTGCTTTAGAAACAGGAAAAGAAGAAAGTGCGGATGATTTTGATACTTTAGATAGTGATTTTGACGACTTTGACAATGAACGCATTGATACGGAAGATATTAATATTGACGACTATCTAAGCGACGATGAAATTCCCGAATACAAATTACAAGCTAATAATTACAGTTCTGATGATGAGGACTATGAAGCACCTATTATTGCTACAGAATCTTTTCATCAAAATTTAATTAATCAATTGAACACCTTCATTCTTTCTGAGGCAGATCGAGCAATTGCTGAATTCTTAGTAGGAAGTATTGATGAAATGGGGTACCTCCGCAGAGATATTCAAGATATTGTGGATGATTTAGCCTTCACGCAAGGTATATATACCGATTTTGAAACGGTTGCCACTATTTTAGCGCTTGTTCAGGAATTGGAGCCAGTCGGTGTAGGTGCACGTGATTTACAAGAGTGTTTGTTGTTGCAACTCAAGCACAAAACCGCTACGGATGCTATTGTTATAGCTAAAGATATAATCGAGAATCAATTTGATGCTTTTACAAAAAAGCACTACGATAAACTCTTAGCAAAATACACAATTACAAAAGATCAATTGCGTAAAGCCATTGATGAAATTGAAAAGCTAAATCCAAAACCTGGAGGGGCTTTTACAGGATCAAATCGATTCATAGAACAGGTAATTCCCGATTTTACAATCAAAATTGTAGAAGGCGAGATTGAACTTACCTTAAACAATCGAAATGCACCTGAATTGCATGTTTCTCGCGATTACCAAGAGATGTTACAAACATATAAGGATTCTTCACAAGCCAGTGCTTCTCAAAAAGATGCGGTTCAATTCATCAAACAAAAACTAGATGGCGCTAAATGGTTTATTGATGCGATTAAACAACGTCAAGAAACGCTATACGTCACGATGAGTGCTATTATCCATTATCAACAGGAATATTTTTTAACGGGAGATGAAACTAAACTAAAACCGATGATTTTAAAGGATATTGCGGATTTAGTCGGGTTGGATATTTCAACTATTTCACGGGTGGCTAACAGCAAATATGTGGATACTCCTTATGGAACAAAGTTGATCAAACATTTCTTTTCTGAAGCCATGATGAATGACCAAGGAGAAGAGGTATCTACCATTGAAATTAAAACTATACTGGAAAACATCATTCAAGAGGAGGACAAGAAAAAGCCTTATCCCGATGATAAAATAGCCGAACTACTCAAAGAGAAAGGCTATCCTATTGCTCGACGAACTGTGGCTAAATACAGGGAACAATTAGACATTCCTGTTGCTCGAATGAGAAAGAAAATATAAAACTGACAACCCACTAATTCTAAAAAGAGGCAGGCAATTATGAAGAAACTAGCCCAAATTGTTTCCTTTCTTTTTCATCCCATTTTATTGCCTTTACAAACGGTTGGGTTATATTTTTTTGTTCAGTATGCTTATTTTTCGCCACTTGAATTATCGATTATCCTCAGTCAAGTAGCTCTTGTAACCTTTTTCATTCCTATTTCCATCTACTACTTGATGCGCTCTTTACGCATACTTAAATCAAGTGTAATGGTCAGTGAAACCAAAGAGCGAATCTTTCCTTTTGCGATCAATATTCTACTGCTGTATACACTCAAATCGCTTGTATTATACAACAACAGCGCGTATGAATTAAAAATTTATTTTTGGGGGCTTATTGGCACGTATTCCCTTTTGTTAGTTAGTGCTTTATTTAAACAGAAATACAGTGTGCATACGGCTTTACTAACTGCTGGATTAACCTTCTTTATCCTTTTACTCCTTCATCAAAACACAGCCGCTTTAATTCTATTAATTGGCTGTATTCTGTTTACTGGATTAACGGCGAGTGCGCGTTTGTATTTAAGAGCACATACTTCGTATGAAGTATTCGTTGGCGGATTGATTGGTTTTGTTCCTCAACTTCTTTGTTGGGTGCTTTTAGCCCAATAAAAAAAGAGCTCATCGCTCTTCTTTCTTATAAAATATAAAATATAACGCCTACTTTAAACAGTCGCAACTTTTCAGCATCTCCTGTTATTGGCGTTTCTTTGTAAATGGTATTTAACCCATAATAGGCATAAAAGTTCCAGGTATTAAAGCCTGCGCCAACATACATTCCCATCAACCAGTTATTGATGTTGCTATCTGCCCGAACTGTGGTTGAGTATTGATCTGTAGATGTTTTTAAACGGCTTCCCAATACATAACTCGCCTTAAATCCAACGTAGGTACGCCAAAATTTATGACTCGCTGGCGTTGACGTTCTCCATCTCAATTCAATGGGAAAATCAAGCGTGTGCAATGAGAGGCTATTTCTTTTAAAATCATCTAGTACAACATATTCTTTATCTGCCGTTACTCCCAGATTCGTACGCAAATTCTGATATGAAAAACCAAAACCAGGTGCTATAGCAAGGGTACGACTTTTATTAATTGGAAAATCTCTCAAGAAACCAATATCAACCCCTAAGGAAACAGAAGTTGATTTAAGTCCTGCGGGTTTTCCTTGTATTAGCGTATGTGACAAGCCAAAATAAAACTGATCTTCTCTGTATTTATAATCCAAAGCAGCGATGCTATCGTTTTCCCTAGTCAACTCATCGATTAATCCTTGTTCTTGTGCAAAAGAAAAAGAGGCTGTGAAACAGAAACAACAGAGTAAAAAAACGTTCTTCATCGCGCTATTTTTTAAAATTAAAAGGAATAAACCAAGCCCACTCCTAAGGTTTGTTTAAATTGAACTTTCGGACCTTCTATCACTTGTACACCGCCACGTTCCACTTTGTTTTTTACGTTGTCATCGTAAACCAAATTAACGCCAACATTGGCACGTACAAAATCGTTCACCTTCATATCCAGTTTTAAGTCCCACATCACATCAATATTCCCAAATCGATCGATATAATCACTATATAACGTCAATTTTGTATCAATAAATATATTGGTGAATATTTCTTTTTTCCATTCGGTACTCACTAATAGACCAATTTCAGCTTTATAATTCTTTCCGTGTCTTAGAATCGTGCCATCTTTATCTTTAATCGCTGAATCAACACCAAAAGCGCCTTGATCGGCTAATCGTTGATCATTTACAAAAGTACCTTTGTACGTCAAAGGTGAAATATAATACTTTATTCCGGTTTTAGAATCCATATACTCTCCCCCGATACCGACAAATAAGTAAGCAGGTGCAAACCATCTGGAAACGGGATTATCTGTATTGGGGTAATTATATCCATCTGTAAATTGCGTTCTAAAATTTAATTTAGACACATAATACCAATCGGATGCTACGGAAGATTTATACCCAAAAGTAGAATTTAATTCTAAAACATCGTCTGTTTTACGCAACTCTCTATCGGACTGTTTATTTACCCCATAGCGCACGTTTAAGACATTGTCCCAAATCAAACGCCCTTTGATATACTTTCTACTAAAATCACCTTTTAGCAAGCCTGAAATTGAATTATCACCTCCGGCACTCCAATTGACAAAAGCAATCTGATTAAAATCTAACCCTACCTTATTTTTCTTTTCCCAATAGCCAATAATTTCATTGTTTACAGGAAGGGCTGACAATTGAATTTGAGGGTTGAATTTAGTCTTAATTTGACTATATTTAGGTTTGCTTCTTTCTACGAAAACTTCCGGCTTAAAAAATGCAGTGTCCTCATTTCTTCCCATATTCATGTAATTCATCAACAAATCTTCTTCCGCATAATTTTTAGGCGGTAAAAAGTTCATTAAAGGATTAAATGGATTTTCTTGCACCTTCACTGTATCTTTGGTCACCTGATTCTCCGGTTGAGGATTAACTACTGGACTTTGGGGTACTTCTTGAGCAAAACTACCTACTCCATTTAAACTTACTACTAAAGACAAAAAAGCAATCTTACTTATCTTATTCAAAACTTTTCACGAATTAATTTAACAATTGAATCTACGTCTATTCCACACATTTGCTGTTGTTGCTTTACGGTACCTTGTTCGATAAAAACATCGGGAACCCCTAAATTCTCAACGTATATACCAGGGTAATTTTGTGCTACAAATTGAGCGATTGTACTTCCGAATCCTCCTTTTATCACTCCCTCTTCGATTGTAAAAAGGTGTGAATGCGTTTGACAGATGTCATGCAGTTCACCTTCATTCAATGGTTTTACAAATGCAAAATGGTAATGGGACCAGTCACTGGTCTCGCATTCTTTAAAGGCTTCTATTACATTATTTCCAATAACTCCTGTGGAAATAATCGCAAATTTATTGCCTTTTCTTAATTTTTTAGTTATCGATACGTTAACTTTTACAAATGCTTCTCGCCAATTGGTTTTTTTGATTCCTTTTCCTCTAGGGTAACGAATTGCCCAAGGGGTATCAATTCCCAATTGCGCGGTATACAATAAGTTTCTCAACTCAATTTCATCTAAGGGAGCGGCAATGACTAGATTGGGGATACAGTTTAAATAGGCCAAGTCAAAAACACCCTGATGCGTAGCTCCGTCCTCTCCGACTAATCCTGCGCGATCCAAACAAAATACAACTGGCAGTTTTTGTAAGGCTACGTCGTGGATGACTTGATCGTACGCGCGCTGTAAAAAGGTAGAATAGATGGCACAAAACGGAATTAATCCTTGGGTTGCCATACCTGCAGCTAATGTAACTGCATGTTGCTCCGCAATTCCAACATCCAAAGCACGTTCTGGAAATGCATCCATCATATACTTCATGGAACTACCGGTTGGCATAGCTGGTGTAATCCCTACAATCAAAGGATTCTTTTCCGCCAGTTCTACGAGGGTATGTCCAAAAACATCTTGGTATTTGGTTGGATATTCGCTTTCTTCTTTGAGAATCAATTCACCTGTTGCACTATCAAACTTACCAGGTGCATGATAGGTCACTTGGTTTTCTTCTGCTTGTTTCAAGCCTTTCCCTTTGGTAGTAATTACATGCAAAAACTTAGGCCCTTTATGCTTTTTTAATTGGGTTAATTCTTTGATTAGCTTTTTTAGATCATGGCCATCAACAGGTCCTCGATAATCAAAATTCAAGGACTTAATCATGTTATTTCGCTTGTGATTGCGTCCCTCTTTCACGGAGGTTAAGTAATCTTTCAAAGCACCAACACTTGGATCGATTCCAATGGCATTATCGTTTAAAATCACCAACATATTAGCATCACTAACTCCCGCATGATTAAGTCCTTCAAAAGCCATTCCTGCAGCAATAGAAGCATCGCCTATAACAGCAATATGCTGTCTGTCGGGTTTGCCTTTTAATTTGGAAGCAATCGCCATACCTAAAACCGCCGAAATAGACGTGGATGAATGCCCTACTCCAAAAGCATCAAACGCACTTTCTTCGCGATGGGGAAATCCACTGATTCCTCCTTTTTGTCGGTTCGTGTGAAAAACAGCCTGACGGCCAGTCAACAATTTATGTCCATAGGCCTGGTGTCCAACATCCCAAACGAGTAAATCATCGGGTGTATTGAAAACATAATGCAAGGCAATAGTCAATTCAACTACGCCTAAGCTTGCACCTAAATGTCCTTCTTTGGTCGCAACAACCTCAATAATACAGCGTCGAATTTCGACCGCTAAATCTTGAAGTTGAGCTAAACTCAAATGTCTTAAGTCAGAAGGATCTTGGATTTGTTCTAATAGCATAAGACAGGTGTGTTCTTTTTAGTAAGAACAAAATTACAACTTTGTTTTTAGTTGCGAATGAATCCTATCAAATAATACTTCTCCTAGCGTATAATTGCAATCCGTCCCATTATAAATAGTGATTTTTCACAAATGATACGAAGTGAAATCCTTTTTCAATTAACTTTGCTTTAAATAGAAAAATAAGGAATGGATATATTCACTGATGAATATTTTATGCGAATAGCCCTGAGCGAAGCAAGAGCAGCCTTCGACAAAGGCGAGATTCCCGTAGGCGCAATTGTCGTTTCGGACAACAAAATAATTGCTAAGTGTCATAATCTTACGGAGTTACTACACGATGTTACCGCTCACGCAGAATTGCAAGCTGTTTCATCAGCTGCAAATTATTTAGATGCTAAATACCTGAAATCATGTACTTTATTTGTAACTTTAGAACCGTGCCAGATGTGTGCAGGGGCTTTGTATTGGAGTCAAATATCACGAGTCGTTTGGGGAGCTAAGGATGAAAAAAGAGGTTTTCAAACCATGGGTGGGCAACTCCATCCAAAAACAGCGATTACCCAAGGAATTTTAGCTGATCAATGCGCAGAACTGATGCGTTCATTTTTTGAAAAAAGAAGATAAAATTATAAAATGCTATGAAGAAAAGAATTTTACTAACCTTGATGTGTCTTGTTTTAGGGCTTTTACAAGCTTGTAAAAAAGACGCATCTCAAGACTTTCCCCTATCCGATCCAAAGGATTTTAGTGAATACATAAGTGCTTTTACGACGGGAATGATTTCGTCCAAATCTCCCATTGATATTGCCTTAACCAAAAACTGGGGCAATTGGAAAGATCAGGAAGAGATTGATTCAAAATTATTTACTATCTCGCCCGCAGTAAAAGGAAAATTACATTATTTACCTAATCAAACCCTCCGCTTTGAACCCGCGGAGCAATTGAAACAAGATCAAAAATATTACATTTCCTTTCACTTAGGAAAAATCACTGCCATTGAAGGAGAAGAACAGCAAACGTTTTCATTCTTAGTACATACGGTACCTCAACAGTTTACTACAGAATTTTCGGATTTACAATCTGCCGATAAAGACACTTATATACTAAATGGGGTTCTAAAATCTAGTGATTGGGTTAGTACAGAAACTATCCAAAAAATAACCTCCGTACAACAAGGTAAACAGGCGCTTGAGTTGTCTTTTCAAACCAATGCCACACAAGAAGCTAAAGAATTTCCTTTTACTATACGTGGAATCAAACGCCAGAAAGAAGCGAGTGAAGTATCCTTAACTATGGATGCTAAATCCATTCAATTGGATCAAAAAACGACACAAGATTTTGCTATTCCTGCGAAAGATGTATTTCAGGTGCATCAGATTTTAACCACTATAGGCGATAATCACGCTTTTGCTATAAACTTTTCAAATCCAATTAAGAAGAACCAGACTCTTGATGGATTAATTCGTTTACAAGGATTAGAAAGTCTACCACTTACTTTCTTAACTGAAGGAAATTTAGTGAAAGTATACAGTGAAAAAGCACTTCCTGAAGAAGTTACTCTTTTGGTTGAAGAGGGTATTATCGATAGTTATGGCAATAAGTTAAATCGTACTCATACAGAAAACATCACTTTTGCTATTCCTAAACCGGAAGTACAAGTCTTGCAAAACGGTACTATTTTACCGTCTTCTGAAAATTTAAAAATCAACTTTAAAGCGACTTCCTTAAAAGCCGTAGATATAAAAGTGTATAAAATATATCAAAATAATATTTTACAATTTTTACAATCTAACAATTTGGATGGTTCGTATTCACTCTATACGGTTGCCGCACCTATTGCAAAAACAACGATAGAATTGACGAATCCGGATCCAAAAGCACTTATGCGATGGAATGCATATGCCATCGATTTATCAACGCTTATCAAACCGGATCCAGGTGCTATCTATCACATTAAATTCTCCTTTAAAAAATCGTATGCTATCAACTGTGCATCGGATAGTGAAGAAGATATTGATACTGAAGCAGATGAAGAGGTATCTCCAGAAGATGATGAGTATGAATATTACTACCGTTATTATCCATGGGAGGAGCGCGAGGATCCTTGCTCAGAGGCTTATTACTATTATACGCAAATGCCAACCATCAATGTTTTGGCCAGTGATTTAGGTCTGATTGTAAAAGGAGGAAATGACAATGTATATACGGCTATTGTTACGAATATCTTAACTACAGCTCCAGTTAATGGTGCTACGGTTGAATTTTATAGCTATCAACAACAATTGCTAGCTTCTGCTAAAACAGACAAGGATGGGATTGCCAAAGTAAATTTGGGTAAAAACAAAGCGTACTTTGCCATTGCTAAACAAGACACCAATACAACCTACCTCAAGATAGACCAAGCCAATGCCTTATCAGTAAGTAATTACGACGTAGATGGTACTACTTTGCAAAAAGGAATGAATGGGTATGTGTATACTGAACGCGGTGTTTGGCGTCCAGGGGATAATATTCATATTGGTTTTATTTTAGATGATATCGCCAATCCTTTACCAGAAAATCACCCGATCAAATTGACGTTATCCGATCCTTTTGGAAAAGTAACGGAACAGCTAGTGCAAAAGAAAAATGCGGCCAATCACTATGCTTTTAAATTAAAAACAGCAGAAGAAGCGCCAACTGGAAATTGGGAAGCGGTAATTCAAGTGGGAGGTGCTAAGTTTTACAAGCGAATTAAAGTCGAAACGATTAAACCCAATCGCTTAAAAATCAAAAATAATGCAGAGGGTAAAGTTATTACGTCTGATTATTACAACAAGCAAATTGACTATACCATCGAATGGTTACAAGGAAGTACAGCTAAAAATTTAAAAGCTGATGTTCAAATTAAATTAATTCCTGAACAGACTACTTTTAAGACCTATCCTCAATATCGATTCAACAACAGTTTATCTACGTATGCAACGGAAGACATCAATGTTTATTCCGGTAGAACGAATGAAAATGGTGCTTTTTCGTTTGCCCTAAATTTAAAAAATACCGTAGAAAACTCAGCGATGTTAAAAGCAATTCTGACAACCAAAGTGTATGAAAATGGTGGAGATGTGTCGACAGATGTGTCGACCTTGACCTACTCTCCCTTTGCAAGTTATGTAGGAATTAAAGCACCCGAAGCCAATAAATACGGGTATTATGAAACCGACAAGCCTTTAGCTTTCTCTGTGGTAACTGTAGATAGCAATGGCAAGACATTGGGACAAAATGTAAAAGTCGACGTCTATAGAAAAAAAGGATACTGGTGGTGGAGTTCAAACGAATCGGGTGTATCTAATTACAATGCTTCTGATTATTATAGTCTGTATCGCACGGACAATCTAACGACCTCACCCAATGGGGCAACCAAATATGAATTAAATATTCCGGAACAAGATTGGGGGAGCTATGAAGTAGTAATCACCAATTTAAACAGCGGGCACATTGCTTCTCAACAGGTGTACGTAGATTGGCCTTATTGGTCAGCAAAAACGAAACACAAAGAGGGCAAAGATGCCATCGCTCTTTCTATTGCTACGGATAAAAAAGAATATACCGTTGACGAAAAGATAAAACTATCTTTCCCTTCGAGTGAAGGTGGAAGAGCCTTAGTTTCTGTCGAAAGCGGTAGCAGTGTTTTAGCCACGCATTGGGTACAAACCAAACAAGGAGAAACGACTTTTGAATTACCTGCAACAGCAGCTATGGCTCCGAATGCTTATCTTTCGATTACCCTTATTCAACCGCATGCTTACACCCTTAATAATGCGCCTATCCGTTTATATGGAATAGCGCCTATTAGTGTTTACAATAAAAAAACAAAGCTTGAGCCCGAAATACTTATGCCCGACAAATTGCGTCCTGAAGAAAAATTCACCTTAAAAGTGAAAGAAAAAAATGGACACAAAATGACGTATACGATAGCTATTGTTGAAGATGGTCTCTTGGATTTAACTCATTTTAAAACGCCAACACCGTGGCAAAACTTCTACAGCAAATCAGCCCTAGGTGTTCGTACATGGGATGTTTTTGATTTCATTATTGGAGCCTATGGAGGTACGATTAATCAAGTATTTAGTATTGGTGGAGATGAGGATTTAGGTGCTGGACAAGTAAAAAAAGCCAATCGCTTTAAACCCGTTGTTATTTTCTTAGGACCTTATACTGTAGAAAAAGGCAAAATGGCTTCGCATGAAATCAAATTGCCTAAATACATCGGTTCTGTTCGAACCATGATTGTTGCTTCTAATACCGAACAACGCGCGTATGGACATACTGATAAAACGGTAAAAGTGAATAATCCATTGATGATTTTAGGTTCCTTGCCTCGAAGAGCCGTACCTGGTGAAAAAATAACGTTACCTGTTACTGTTTTTGCCATGGAAAAACACGTGAAAAATGTTCAAATTTCAGTAAAAACAGATGATAAATTTAAACTAACAGGTGCTTCAACTCAACAATTATCCTTTAGCGAACCAGACGAAAAAGTGGCTTATTTTGAATTGGAAGTAGCTAATAAAACAGGAATTTCAAAAATTGAAATTGAAGCTACTTCGGGCAAAGAAAAAGCGAGTTATAGCATTGAATTGGATGTTTTAAATCCAAATCCAATCACAACCCGTACCCAAGTAGTTAGCCTTGACGCGCAAAGTGAAGAAACGTTAGATTGGAATCCGTTTGGTATTGCAGGAAGTAATAAAGCAACCTTAGAGCTTTCTACTTTTCCAAATATCAACTTAACTACGCGTTTAAATTACTTAATTACTTTCCCACATGGTTGCACGGAACAAATTACATCTGGGGTATTCCCACAGCTTTACCTCAATGATTTAGTTACTTTGGATGACAGCAAAAAGCAAAGTATCCAACGCAACGTCAATGAAGGGATTCAACGCTTAGCTCAACGACAATTCTCCGATGGAGGTTTTGCGTATTGGCCAGGCAATAGTTATGCCGATGATTGGGCTACTTCTTATGTGGGTCATTTCTTTGTTGAAGCAGAGAAAAAAGGATATGCTCTACCTGTAAATAGCAAAGCCAATTGGATTTCATACCAACAAAAAATAGCGCGTCAATGGAAATACAATCCGCGTTATGCTACTGATTTTGCACAAGCCTATCGCCTGTATACCTTAGCATTAGCAGGGCAACCTGATGTAGCTTCAATGAACCGATTAAGAGAAACTCAAGGTATCTCTACGAATACAAAATTCCGTTTGGCAGCAGCTTATGCTCTTGCTGGACAAAAAGAAGCGGCTCAAAAATTAATTGCCAATCTATCCTTAGATGAAATTGCAGGTTATTCTTACTATGGTTCGTATGAACGAAATTTAGCTATGGTATTGGAAACGCTAATGAACAGTGGTGGGAATAAAATTAAAACCCATGAATATGCAATTGAATTAGCTAATAAATTAGGATCCTCTCAATGGATGAGTACGCAAACTACCGCTTATGCCTTAAATGCTATATCGAAATATGTAAACGTCAATAAACCAAGTGACGGTATTCATACGCAATATACATACAATGGACAAGCAGCTACAGTAAACACAACCAAAGCAATGGTTAGTGCAGAGTTGAAAAATATCAAATCTAGCAATGCATTAGCCATTCAAAATAAAAGTGATGCCATTCTCTATGCACGTCTAACTTCTAGCGGTATTTTACCTGTTGGCCAAGAGCAAGCGGATCAAAGTAACTTACTGATTAAAACAACGTATCGCTCTACTACTGGAGTAGTTTTAAATCCAGCCAGCATCGAACAAGGAACAGAATTTATTTGTGACCTTACCATTTCAAATACCAGCAACCGAAGTATTGAAAACGTGGCTTTAACTCACATTGTTCCATCGGGTTGGGAGATTGTCAATTTGCGTTATACGGATGCGGGTGGAGCACAAAATCAAGTGGACTATACCGATATCCGAGATGATCGATCGCTTTTTTACTTTACTTTAAATGCCAATAGTACAAAAACACTAAAAGTAACGCTAAATGCGTCTTATTTAGGAAACTACTATTTACCAGGTGTTCAAGCCAATGCCATGTACGATAATTCTTACCGTTGCCGCACGATCGGACAATGGGTAGAAGTAGTCAAATAAAATTAATTTACTAATCAACAAGATAAATACAGGGATTAACTATCCCTGTATTGCTTTATATGAAATTGACAATCAATCTAAAATGGCGTACTTGGAGCCTTAAAAAGAAAGTGCTTTCAATTCTCGTGGGTATCGCAATGATTGCCTACTACTTTTGTTTACCTCAAACTTTGTTTGACAAGCCCTATTCTACTGTCATTGAAAGTAAAGACAATCAACTCTTAGCTGCTCAAATTGCTACAGATGGGCAATGGCGATTTCCTGAAATGCAAGCAGTTCCCGATAAATTTAAAGCATGTATTATTGCTTATGAAGATGACTATTTTAAGTACCATTGGGGAATCAATCCGGTTTCAATTGTCAAAGCTTTTGTGGCTAATACCTCCGCAAAAAAGGTAAAAAGAGGGGGTAGTACTTTAACGCAGCAAACCATTCGCTTAGCGAGAAATGGCAAAAAAAGAACGTATTTTGAAAAAATAATCGAAGCAATTCAAGCAACGCGTTTAGAATTCAAATACAGTAAAGCCACTATTTTAAGTTTATATGCTTCTCATGCTCCTTTTGGAGGGAATGTAGTGGGATTGGATGTTGCGGCGTGGCGGTATTTTGGCACTTCTCCTGAACAACTTTCTTGGGCAGAAAGTGCTACATTGGCCGTTTTACCCAATGCGCCTCGATTAATCTACCCTGGAAAAAATCAAGAAATACTTTTCAACAAGAGAAATGCTCTTTTGAAAAAACTTTTAGACCAAAAAAGCATCGATCAAAATACCTATGAGCTAGCTATCACGGAGCCTTTACCCCAAAAACCACATGAGTTACCTCAACTTGCCCCACACCTCTTGCAATACATTGCCAAAACCAATAAGCAAGAACGCATAGTAACCACTGTAGATTATGCCATTCAACAACGAGCAAATGCTATTATTGAAAACTATTACCTCCATTATAGACAAGCGGAAGTTTACAACATAGCTGCACTTATTGTCGATGTAGAAAACCGAGATATAGTAGCCTATATTGGAAACGCACCTACTACCGCAGCGCATCAAAAAGATGTAGATATTATTCAAGCCTCTCGAAGCACGGGCAGTATATTAAAACCATTTCTCTATGCGGCTATGTTAGATGATGCCTCTCTATTACCGCATCAATTAGTAGCTGATATTCCCATTGTAATATCGGGTTATAAACCCACTAACTTTTCCAATAGTTATGAAGGAGCAGTCCATGCAAACGAAGCGTTATCACGTTCATTAAACATTCCTTTTGTCTTACTACTACAGCAATATGGCGTATATCGATTTTACGATAATTTGCAGCAATTAAATTTATCTTCTATCAACAAATATCCCGATCATTACGGACTATCCTTAATTTTAGGAGGAGCCGAGAGTAGTTTATGGCAATTAACGAGAGCGTATGCAGGATTAATGGGAACGCTGAATTACTACAATAAAGAGCATCAATATCGCACAAAAGAAATCCAAGAATTAAACTGGAAGAGCGATTACGTTCAATCGTATGGAGAAACTTCGAAAGAAAAGACAATCTGGGGCGCAGGAGCAATTTACGACACCTTTGAAGCACTAACTAAAGTAAATAGACCCGAAGGTGATGAGGCCTGGCAATACTACGACTCAGCGCTTAAAATCGCCTGGAAAACAGGAACGAGTTTTGGTGGACGAGATGCTTGGGCAATTGGTGTAAATAAAAAATACATTGTAAGTGTTTGGGTGGGAAATGCAACTGGCGAAGGTCGTCCTTCTATCAGTGGAGTTCGCATGGCAGGGCCCATATTATTTGACTTGTTCAAGCTATTACCTCAACAAAAGGATATTGCCCCCCCACTCAATGATCTAGAAGAAGTTCCCATTTGTCAAACCTCAGGTTATTTAGCAGGACCGAATTGTATGCAAACAAAAACAAACTTAATTCCTTTTAGAGCTAAAAAAACAGTGTTATGTCCGTATCACAAATTGGTTCATTTAGATTCAAATCGGCAGTATCAAGTCAATAGTCAATGTGAATCAATTGATCGCATCTTTTCAACTCCGTGGTTTATCTTACCGCCTACTATGGCGTATTTTTATAGAAAATCACATAGTGAATATCAAGATTTACCGGCCTTTCGCACAGATTGTATTACCCAGGATCAGTTCAAAAAAATTGAATTCATCTACCCCAAACACGGGGATCATATTTATTTAACCAAGAATTTCTTTTCGGAATTACAACCGTTCATTGCTAAGGCTAGTTCAAGCAGCGCAAATAAAACGCTCTTTTGGTACTTGAATGAGCAATACATTGGCACGACCAAACAATTTCACGAATTGGCCGTCTATGGCAATCCAGGGATTAATTACCTTGCGATTACCGATGAAGAAGGGCATACGCAAACCATTGAATTTTATATTGAAAAACCAACCTAACAAAAAACCCAAAACAGTGCGTTTTGGGTTTTTCGTTATTCTGATATTTCCTTGCCTTTTTCGTCAAAGAAATGGTATTCTAAATACGTGTAAGCGTCACGTGGTACAATTTTGATCCATTTCTTGAATTCAAACCACCACTTTGTTCTTAAAGATGGCAAGCCTTTGGTTAAATAAGCTGCCACAAAAGGGTGTGTATTCAAGATTATTTTGCAAGACGGATCCTTTGCAATAATATTTTCGATTCGGGCTCTAATTTTTTCAATAACTAAAATAGGCGCCTCAATCTCCCCGTGTTCATTTGGATCTTCCTCTCTAGTTTCAATTGACACTTCTGGTCGAACTCTTTGTCTAGTGATTTGAATCAATCCAAATTTACTTGGTGGTAAAATTTTGTGTTTCGCTTTATCATCGCTCATTTCTTCTTTCAAGAAGTCATAGAGTGTTTTTCTATTCTCTGGATTACCCATATCAATAAAATCAACTACAATAATTCCACCCATATCTCTTAATCTTAATTGACGTGCAATTTCTGCAGCAGCAATTAAATTAACTTCAAGGGCTGTATCTTCTTGTGATTGTGCCTTATTTGAACGATTTCCACTATTCACATCAATAACATGTAACGCCTCTGTATGCTCTATGATCAAATAAGCACCTTTGCTCATAGAAACCGTTTTACCAAAAGAGGTTTTTATTTGGCGTTCAATGTTGTATTTCTCAAAAATAGGAACTTCTCTCGATTGATAATGTTTGACAATCGACACCTTAGAAGGTGCAATTTCTTGAAGATAGTCTTTAGTTTGATAATACAAATCCTCATCATCCGTAACAATACCTGTAAAAGTATCATTAAAAACATCTCTCAAAATAGAAGAAGCTTTATTGACTTCACCTAATACTTTTGAAGGATGCTGTGCGGTTGTTAACTTTTTGCACATGTTGTTCCATTTGGACATCAAGTTGGTTAAATCTTTATCGATTTCACTGACTTTCATTCCTTCGGCAACCGTGCGAACGATTACTCCAAAACCTTTTGGTTTGATAGACTGTAATAATTTCTTTAATCGCTCTTTTTCTTCTTTGGATTCAATTTTTTGAGAAATTGAAATGCGATTCGAAAAAGGCACAAGAACGACATATCTGCCGGCTATTGATAATTCAGAACTAATACGGGGTCCTTTTGTAGAAATAGGTTCTTTTACAATCTGAACTAATAAAGATTGATTAGCGCTTAATACATCTGTAATAGCTCCATCTTTATCAATTTCATCTTCAAAGACAAAATTTTCTAAGGCGTAATCTTTTAATTTACCTCCACTTACAAGTTTTGTGAACTTTAGTAGCGTTTTTAAATTCGGACCTAAGTCGTGATAATGCAAAAAAGCATCTTTTTCAAAACCTACATGCACGAAAGCGGCATTTAATCCCGGAACGGGTTTTCTAATTTTAGCGACAAAAATATCCCCTACTTGAAAACCATTTCCTTCATCAGCTTCACGCTCTCTATGCAGTTCAATTAGTTTTCCATCTTTTAATAAGGCAAAATCTACTGTATCAGAATTCGATCTAATAATTAGCTCTTTATTCACACTGTACATTTTTATCCATACTCATTCATTACACTGTTTTGGTTATTTCGAGAATCCCTTCAAAACAAAATGAGTTTGTATAGATGGATTAAACATTATTTTAAAAACAAGTTTTCCCCTTGTTTTCTTCTTTTTTCAACTTGATAAGATAGTTATCAATGAACGCATCTTGAACTTTCTTAGAAAAGAAAAAAGTAGTATTAAACTACTTTTTCTTTTTGTGACGGTTAGCTCTCGCTCTTTTCTTACGCTTGTGCGTTGCTACCTTATGTCTTTTTCTTTTTTTACCACTTGGCATAATGTGTCTAATTTAGAGATTAATAAATTATTTTACTGTTACTTCTGTGTTTGACTTTACACCCTCTACAAACACTTTAGCTGGTTTAAATGCAGGAATGTTATGAGCCGGAATTCTAATTGTTGTGTTTTTAGAAATGTTTCTTCCCGTTTTTTCAGCTCTTGTCTTGATGATAAAACTTCCAAAACCTCTTAAATACACATTTTCTCCTGTTTCTAACGACGCTTTTACTTCATCCATAAAAGATTCTACTGTCGCTTGAACGTCACCTTTCTCAAGCCCTAATTTCTCTGAAATTTTAGCTACAATGTCCGCTTTAGTCATTTTAGATATTAATTATATTTGTTGTTGTCTGTTTTTTTTAGAGTGTGCAAATATATTAATTTATAATCCAATAATTCAATCTTAATCGATTAAAATTTAATTATATATCTTTATTTTTGCCCCTCATATAATTTTGACATGGATTTCTCTAACAAACTAATAGCTTGGTATTTAGACAACAAACGTTTTTTACCTTGGCGTGAAACAAAAGATCCTTATCACATTTGGCTATCAGAAATTATATTACAACAGACGCGTGTTGTACAAGGATTACCCTATTTTGAGGCTTTTAAACAGGCATATCCTACTATTTTTGATCTCGCAAATGCCCAAGAAAACGATGTTTTATTACTCTGGCAAGGCTTAGGTTACTACAGTCGGGCACGTAATTTACACGGTACCGCCAAAAAAATAGCCTATGAACTACAAGGTCGATTCCCAACTACTTACACCGAACTTCTTACCTTAAAAGGCGTAGGTGAATATACCGCTGCCGCAATTGCCTCTCTTGCATTTGATGAAGTTGTTCCCGTTGTGGATGGAAATGTCTTTCGAGTTCTCGCACGAATTTACGGAATTACATCTGATATCTCAAGTCAAAGAACTAAAAAAGAATTTCAACAGTTAGCTGCAACCCTTATTTCACAAAAAGAGCCTGCCTTATTCAACCAAGCAATTATGGATTTTGGCGCTATACAATGCACCCCAAAAGGGGTAAATTGTACTCCCTGTCCATTTATTACCACCTGTGTTGCCTATCAAACCAATCAGATAGACAAACTACCAGTTAAACTAAGCAAAGTCAAAGTTAAAAATCGCTATCTCGATTTCTTAATTTTCTTAGATGCAGCCAACAATACCCTGATTGAACAGCGCACGCAAAAAGATATCTGGCAAAACTTATATCAGTTTCCCGTAATTGATCGATTCGAAAACACGTCTCCAAACCTTGAAGAATACCTACAAACAACGTTTGCAGACTATGAGATTCTTCAGTTGGAGCGCCTCACTGAAGAAGTGATTATTCATCAATTATCCCACCAAAAACTACACATTCATTTTTGGTTGATTAAAACGAACAGCGATGCTAGAATTAGCACCCCATGGCATGAATTAAATAAATTTGGTTTTCCAATTGTAATTCATAACTTTATTCAGTCGATAAACGTATAATTTTTTCACTTATGAATGGAACGTTGAACAAAGTAACGCTGATTGGTCACCTAGGTGAAAACGTCAAAACACACTATTTTGAAAATGGCAATTGCATTGGGCGTTTTCCTTTAGCTACTAATGAAGTTTATATTAACAAATCGACTGGTGAGCGCATGACCTCAACCGAATGGCACAATGTTGTCGTTCGCAATAAGCAAGCGGAAGTTTGTGAAAAATTTCTTACCAAAGGAGATCGAATCTATGTAGAAGGTCGAATCCGAACTCGACAGTGGGTAACCGAAGAAGGCATCCAAAAACAAACCGTAGAAATCATCGTGACGGAATTTATGTTTTTAGACACCAAAAAAGAAAGTAGTAAAACACTTACACCCGAAGAAATAGAACGAAAAAAGGCGATTGACAACTTTTCAGTTCCTGGAGAAAACAACAACGATAATTTACCGTTTTAACACGGAGAAGTAAATAAACTATATGTTCAAACCAACCCTGGCTCACTATGGTGCGCCCTTATTAGGTTTACTGCTACTGCTCAGTTCTTGTAAAAAAGAAACAACGCCAAGACCTAATGCGTATTTAGCACTCAATTATCCGGAACAAGAATACAAAACCTATGAAAATTCTTTCCATCATTTCACTTTTGATTTAAACAAAAATGCCTCGGTAAAAGAACTAAAATCAACGGCTTTTGAAGTACATTATCCTCAGATGAAAGCTACGGTTTTCATGAACTACAAAACAGTCAATAACAATTTGGAGGCTTTATTAAAAGATGCCCAAAAACTGACCTATGAACATTTCATCAAAGCGGATGAGATTATAGAGCAACCCTTTATGAACGAAAAAGACCGTGTTTTCGGCATGTTTTATCACGTAGGAGGCAATGCAGCAACCAATGTGCAGTTCTACGCAACAGATAGCGTAAAGAACTTCGTAGTGGCTTCTTTGTATTTTTATGCGAAACCCAACTTTGATTCTATTCTCCCTGCCAGTGCCTATATCCAAAAAGATATGCGACAGATGTTAGAGTCCCTGAAATGGGAACAAAATAAATAAAAAAAAAGCTTTCGTTTAGAACGAAAGCTTTTTTACTTATAACTAAATTAAAGAGTCTTAACCTCTAAATTTTCTACTTTATAACTGCCGTTCGCAATTTTTTGAACGGTTTGAGTTAAGGATTCTCCACTTTGTTTGGCATCATCAAAAATAACAGTAGCTGTTTTAGCATCAAAATCAACTTTTGCTTCTTTTACTCCTGTTAATCCTGTCAATTTTCCTTCAATCATCTTCGCGCACCCTAAGGCACACGTCATTCCTTCAATTTGAAAAGTAGCTTGTTCCATAGTTCCTGCTACCTCATTTGATTCAGCTACTTCTGCTGCTTTTACTTGCGCTACAGTTTCTACTTTGCCTTCCTCTTTTTTAGTTTCGCTTTTACATCCTACTAAAAAGATTCCTCCTAGTAAGGCTACTAATCCTAGTTTTACTATTTTCATTTGGTTCTTTATTAACTATTCGATTGACACAATGTTTTTTGTACTTGCAAAAATACAAAAAAAATAAAGGCTCCTTGCTCCGTTATTCATTCTTTTTATTTTGACAATCACTCCTTTCGGTTGACAGTTAACCCTTAACCGCAAACCTATTTTTACAGTACACTTGAATCAAAAAAAAGTCGCGATTCAAATAGAATCGCGACTTTTCAAAAGAATTATAATTAATTTTAAAAAAGATTATTTAAAATCTGCATCCGATACTCCTTCGTTAATCTTAATTTCCTTTGTTTTCAATTCAATCTCGATACCGACATTCATCATTTGTACAAATGGAAATTTGATTCCCTTAACTTCTTTATAATCTGAATAGTTTACAACCTGTTGCATTTTTTGCCCCATTTGCTCTACTTCCTGAACAACAGCAATTTTTAATCCTGTTGTTACCGCGTAATAGCTTGTTGTATCCCCAGTTTTAACGCCATAAGCATCAACACCATTGATTGACTCAATTCCAGTTAATACAGCAGCTGAATTTGCTTTTAACTCAGCAAATGGAACTGCCTCCGCTTGTGCTGCTTTTAATTCTTCGCCAGTAAGCTCTGTTTTTTGTCCTTGTACAACCGTATACCCTTCTTTTGGCGTAATAATTTGTTTAGACATTACAGCACCCATCATTTTTTGTTCTGATGATAAGTATCCGTCTTTTATTTTATTAACCATCTCCAACTTCATTCCTTGAACTTCAGCTTCACTCAGTACTAAAAGCGATTTAACAGCTTTTACTTTATCTGTTCCACCGATTGCTTTAATATAACCCGCAAAAACCGTTTCAACTGTTACACCTGCAGGTACTTCTTTTTTAAATACGGGTTTCTCAACTGGATTTGCTTCTTTATCGTAGAAATACATCGATTTTTTCAGCCCTTCTAAGCTAGTTACCACATCTGCTCCTTTTCCAACGATAACGATACGCATAGCATCATTCAAGAAATACTTTTGTGCAGCTTTCTGAACATCTGCTGCTGTTACTGCATTGATTCCTTTGATATAGTTTTCATAAAAATTAGCAGGCAACTTATGCAATTCTTTGTTTAAGGCATAGCGAGCTACTGTTTCTGGTTTTTGGATTTCCATCACAAAGTTTCCGATATACTTAGCCTTCGCCATTTTTAACTCCTCATCTTTCACTAAAGTAGTACGCATTAACTCAATCTCTTTGATAAATTCTGTTACTGCACTATCCGTTACTACGTTACGAACAGAAGCACTAGCTCTAAATTTACCTGGATATTTACGTGCCACACTTATTGATGAATAGGCCCCATAGGTCCATCCATGTGCTTCACGAAGATTTAGAAATAAACGTCCTTCACCACCTCCACCAAGGATTTGATTCGCTAAAAGAGCAGCAAAATAATCGGAGTCGGTCATTTTTAAATTCACCTCATTCACTAATGCAATTTCAGATTGCACCGCATTCGGCATATTTACGAAATCTATTTGTGTAGTTGCTACATTTTTATTGGTTTCAGAAGTAGCAAATTGTGTAGCTGACGTTTTCCAACTGTTGAATAACAATTTTACTATCTTTTCCGTTTTTTTGTACTCAACATCCCCAACTACTACCAAATATGCATTGTTAGGTGTAAAATACTTGGTATAGTATTCTTGTACATCTGCCAATGTAACCTTACTTACTGTAGCTTCGGTTTCAAATTCTCCTGCTGCAGAATTTTTTCCATACAACAAAGCATCTTCTACACGACTAGCCACAGCCGATACACTTTTTTCACTTGTTTTTAAAGATTCTATTACCTGTGCTTTTGCTTTATCAAATTCGTCTTGTGTTAGTACTGAATTTAAGGCACCATCTGCCAACAAACCTAAAATAGTTTCATTGTACTTTGACAAACCACTTGCATAAGCTCCACTAGAGAAAAAACGAACATTTGCCCCTAAAAAATCAATTTCATCATTGAATTTTTCTTTAGACATTTTTTTCGTTTGATTCCCTAATACTTGAGATAAAATAGAAGTAACTCCGGCTTTATCTCCCTCAGCAACTAAAGGATTATCAATCGTTAAGGTATAGGATACTTGGGGTAATTTATGATTGGGAACAACTAATACTTTCAATCCGTTTTTCAATACAAATGAAGTTGGTTGTCCTATATGTACTGTCGGTACAGGTCCTGATAAAGGTTGTTTTCTATCCTGTGCTTGTAATTGAGCAGCTGTCAAAGCAAAAACTAAACTAGCTGCATATATATATACTTTTTTCATTTTTCTTCTACTTGTTTAGCATTAGTTATTAGCGTCTTTCTCTGGAATATAATCTAAGATTAAACGTTGATTTTTATTCAAGTATTTCTTAGCTACATCGCGAATTTCTTCACGAGTAATAGCTCTATACATCTCAATATTCGTGTTAATCAAATTAGTATCCCCATATAACAAGCTGTATGTCGCTAAGTTATGAGCCAATCCTTCTAAGTCAGCATTTCCACTAACATACTCGTTTTCCATAACGTTTTGCAATTTTTGGAAATCGCGTTCAGAAATTAATTCCGTTTGTAGTTTTGCAATTTCTTTATCAATCTCAGTCACTAAGTCTTCCGTTGTATACCCTTGCATTGGCAAACCGTAAATTAAGTATGCCCCATAATCTTCTTGACTTAAGTTAAACGCTCCAATTTCTAGTGCTTTTTTCTGCTCATCCACAATTTTCTTGTACAATCTAGAACTTTTTCCATTTGATAAAATAGAAGAAATCATATCTAATACACGTGCTTCACGCGTTTTCATAGAAGGCGTACGATACGCTTGAATCAACATTGGAATTTGAATATTCGGGTCTTGGTACTCCGCTCTAATTTCTTTTGTAATAGGATCTTCTTGAATCGATGCACGTGAAATTGAGGTTCCTTTTTCAATCGAACCAAAGTATTGTTTAATCCAGTTTTTCGCTTGTGCAGTTTCAAAATCACCAGCTACTACTAACACGGCATTATTAGGAATATAGAATTTTTTATTAAAAGCTAAAAACTCATCTAAAGTAGCAGCGTCTAAATGTTCCATTGAACCAATAGGAGCCCAACGGTACGGGTGTTTAGTAAACAAATTTTTCTTAACCTCTGGCAAAAGTTGACCATAAGGCTGATTATCCATACGCAAACGCTTCTCTTCTTTTACCACTTCGTTTTGCGTATCTACTCCAATTTGATTAATAACCGGATGCATCAAACGTTCCGATTCCATCCATAAAGCTAATTCTAAATTATTCGATGGAAACACTTCGTAGTAATACGTTCTATCGTCCGAGGTATTTGCATTGTTTTTACCGCCATTTGCCGTTACCAACTTGAACCATTCTCCGCGTTCAATATTTTTTGTTCCTTCAAATAATAAATGCTCAAAGAAATGCGCAAATCCTGTGCGTTCAGGATTTTCATCCTTTGCACCTACGTGATACATCACAGAAGCAATAACTACAGGAGCTGATTTATCCTGATGCAAAATAACTTTAAGCCCATTATCCAAAGTGTATTCTTCGAATTCCACTTTTTGAGCTGACGCAGTCATTCCAAAAAACAAGGCGCCTAAAATCAAGAGTGATCTTTTCATTTTTTAGTTGTTTGAATTTAGTTTATAGACTTATAAGACGCTTTTTTTGTTTTTTGTTACACCCAAATAGGATTTATTTCTAGACTTTAACATTTAACCCTTTTGTTTAGCGTTATCCCTTGTCATTCAATTCCTTATTTATTTTTAAAAAAATTTGACTCATTAAAAAAAAATTGTACATTTGCACACTTAATTAAACATTAATAATTTATTGTTATGTACGCAATCGTAGAGATAGCAGGGCAACAATTCAAAGTTAGCAAAGACCTTAAAGTTTATGTTCACCGTTTAGCATCAGAAGAAGGAGCGACTATCATTTTTGATAAAGTTCTTTTAGTTGATGATAACAACAACATTACTATAGGCGCCCCAGTTATAGAAGGTGCTTCTGTGGAAGCGAAAATTTTACAACACCTTAAAGGTGATAAAGTAATCGTTTTCAAAAAGAAAAGAAGAAAAGGTTACAAAAAGAAAAACGGTCACAGACAATCTTTAACTCAAATCGTTATTGAAGGAATCAATTTCGGTGGAGCAAAGAAAAAAGCGACTAAAAAAGAAACAGCTGAAGCAGCTGAGTAATTAACAATTTAAAATTATAACGTCATGGCTCACAAAAAAGGTGTCGGAAGTTCAAAGAATGGTAGAGAATCAGAATCGAAACGCTTAGGTGTTAAGATTTACGGTGGTCAAGCTGCTATCGCTGGAAACATCCTTGTTAGACAAAGAGGTTCTAAGCATAATCCTGGTGAAAACGTTTATATGGGAAAAGACCATACTTTACATGCTAAAGTTGACGGTGTTGTTAAATTCCAAAAGAAAAGAGACAACAAGTCTTACGTTTCTATCTTACCATTTGAAGCTTAAGAATCTATTTTATTTGTTTGTAACAAATAAAAAGATTAAAAAAATAAAAAAAGGTACTGTGAATTTCACAGTACCTTTTTTTATATCCCTGTTTTATATTTCCCTTCGTCACCCTAAAACGCAAACTTTATTTCAGTAAATAGCAGGAAATAAAGCAATTAGCGCACCTTTATCCCGTATTTATCTCCTATTCTCCCCGTATTTTCCTTGTTTTAATCAGCGACAAATTGCTATTTTTAGTTTTTATTTAGAAATAATACAAATAGTGTTGCGTATCTCATTTTCATTATTTATTTTTGGTCTAAATTAATTTTAACTAAAATTCATACTATCAAACATGATGAAAGTAACTAAATTTTTATCTGCTTTAGCCATTCTAGCTTTTCTTTCTGTAAGCTGTTCTAGTGATGACGATGTTATCCGCAAAAAAGACGGACAGACAGAAGTAGGTTCAGAACTTCCATTTGAAGGAAATTATGCCTATGCACACGCTGGGAATCCAATTCCATTTGAATTCACAAAGAAAACGATCAGCATGCAAATGTCTGGTATGGCTGGAAGCGGTCAAGAAGACGACAACTATAACATTATCAAAGTATACAAAGACGATAATAATGTATTAAAAGTTGTAGCGAAACACGTAACTGAAAGCGAATATAAAGCGTTTTTCTTCAGAAATATTAAAGATGAATCCTTAGACATTAATATTGATTACTCTTTTAAATCAGAAATTGAAGCAATTGAAACTACGTATCCAAGTACAGGAAATACAACACCAGATCACACAAACAACAAGTTTAGCTGGTTAAAATTAACGAAAACAGGTAACGAAACGATAAAAATCAACTTACCCGTTCAAGGAAAGTATATTTTCTCAGGTCAAGGACATACCTATTACTACAGCTTCACTAATTCAGTGATAAATTTCAACGGTTCTTATGACATGAAAGTATTACAACACAACAAGAACACTAATAAAATTTTATTACAAGGTATAGGTGAAAAAGCGAGTACTTATTATGTAACTCAGTTAAAAAACATCACTGAAAACACGGTAGATGTTGCGCGTTTAACATTCGGGGAAGCAGATGCAAAAGCAAAAGCGGAAGCTGAATTTGCTTTAGCGACAGACTTAACAGGAGCTAACTTCACTACGTATACGAAAGAGGGTTCAATAGCCTCTCCTGAATTTGAAGGATTAAATGGTACGTATGTATCTGCTATTATTGGAAATAATTTAGGGTACTATGAATTTAAAATGGGTTCAAACAATGAGGCCTTTTTATTCATGGGAGATTTCGCTGGATCAGGAACGTTTGAGGCAGGTGGAAAATTAGAATTAAAAAGAGTATTTTCAGATGAAACAAAAGGGCAAATTATCTTTGAAATTTTAAACTCTGAAGGCTACTATGCTGAAAGAAATGGGCAATTCTTAACTTTATATGTAAAAGATTACCAAGATGGAACAAAAGCTACATTTGCAATTGCAACAAAAGGCGGAGTTACTTCTATCTCAACGAGTAAAGGAAACGTAATTGGTACTACGTTAGAAGAAGCGAAAGCACTAGCAGCACCAGCTGCTATGAATATGTGGGGAGAAAATATGATGGCTTACGCGCATGTTTGGATTCCTACAACAAAAAAATAAGGCATTTCCACATTTGTTTAACTAATGAAAAACGGCTTTTGAACTAGTTTCAAAAGCCGTTTTTTTATTTGGTTACTTTGATGGTATGATACAATTCTAATGCTTTTCCATCGGTCAACATCGAAACAAAATGACAAATACTCATCAAGCGTTCGTACAAACTATCCGTTTCAATAATATAACGCTCTGGCAATAATTTAATGATCAATCCGTCATAGTGATTATCTTCACCATAATAACGGTTATTTGTAGCCGTAATAAAACGTTCTAAGAGCGTTTCAATCACTTGATACCCGATGATCTCCTTTTCAATTACTTCTTTGCTCTGATAAACGTTATTAATACTCACTGCTAAAATATCTTTCATCTGCGCAATGTAAGAACACTTCTCTGTTAGTGCAAAAGGATAATCACCTGCTAAAATCTTTTCTTCGTTTTCAATAAACAAACGTGTAACATCATCAATTAAACTACCGATCGCCAAGGCTCTTAAATAGCTCACACGATCCTCTTTTGAATTTAATTGAGAGTATTTTTGTGTATTGATACTATTCTGAACAATCATGATTAAGAATTCCAATGCATGCTCTTCAGGAATCCAACCGAGATTAATTCCATCTTCAAAATCGGTAATTGTGTAGCATATATCATCCGCCGCTTCTACTAAATAAGCCAAGGGATGACGATAAAAGGCGGTTTCTACGCGATCGTCTTTCATGATCATACCCAATTCTGAAGCTACATCAATAAATGCTTCTTTATCGCCTTGAAAAAAGCCATATTTCTTGTCTGAAATATCGCGGGTTGGTTTTTTAGGCAAACTCTCTTTGGGATATTTTGTAAATGCACCTAAGGTAGCATACGAAATACGCAAACCACCTTCAATACCCGGACGCGATTTCGTCAAAATAGAAAATCCATTGGCATTTCCTTCAAAATCAATTAAATCCTGCCATTCTTTTTCGGTTAATTTTTCTTTAAAAACAAGCCCTTTTCCGCGATTAAAAAAATCGCCGATTGCCTTTTCTCCAGAATGTCCAAAAGGGGGATTTCCAATATCATGCGCTAAGGATGCTGCAGCGACAATCGCACCAAAATCATTTACAGTATATCCGTATTCTTCTGTTAAATGCGTGTATTTCTTCAAAAGCTTCTCCCCTACATTACGTCCTAAAGAACGTCCTACCACAGAAACTTCGAGACTATGGGTTAATCTTGTATGAACAAAATCAGTTTTTGATAAAGGGATAACTTGTGTTTTATCCTGTAAACTGCGAAAAGGGGATGAAAAAATGATGCGATCATAATCTACTTCAAAACCGATTCTTGTTTGACTTTCATCTAAACGATTTCTAACAAAGGTGTCGCCATGCTTTTTTAAAGACAGCAACTTTTCCCATTTCATCATATATTATACTCTTTAATTACTTTACTACTTTTCTGAATTGATTTGACTTGCTATAATATTACTCTTAACAGAACGATAGATATGATTTTTAGCTTCTGCATAAGAAATAGCATATAATCGTTCTACATCTGCATATTCTGAAGGATAAACAGCTAGCATTCTATCGTAATACAAATCCAGGGCTTGTTTTACAGGTGCTGTATATTCTAACTTTAGCTCAAACCGGCGAACCAAAGCCTCATCAATCATCTGAATTTGATTGGTTGCAGCTATTAAAATTGATTTTTGAGGAAAATTATCGATTAACTGTAAAATAGCATTAACAACCCGTTTCATCTCACTATTGTCCTTATTGTCATAATCGCGAATTTGACCCAAAGAATCAAATTCATCAAAAAAGAGAACCGCACTTTCGTATTGGATTTCCTTAAATAAACTTTCGATATTTTTGGCCGTTTCACCCAGCTTAGACGAGACAATAGTAGCCAGATTAACAATGATAAGTTTCTTATCCAACTGTTTGGCAATTGCTTTAGCAGTCATCGTTTTACCACAACCCGTTTTGCCATATAACAAAATCTTATTACTGACAGGAAGGTTGTATTTAGTTAGTATCTCGCGATACTTATATTCCTTCAAGAATGCTTCGATTTCCCGTTCTACTACTTCAGTAAACATTACATCTTCTAAGCTAGTATTCGATCGATCGATATAATACAAAGAACTCATCTCAAAATTAGGATTTGAACATTATTAAGTACAAATATAAGCTAAAAAAAACGTTGCGTTCTCATGACTCAAATTAAAAAGTGCCAGAAATAGTAATCCTTATTTAAACCTATTTCAGTAAACTAAAATTTAGGTTTACGACCATATTTATTGGGTAATTCTGCACCTCTTAAGCACAAGAGTATCACTACCAGCGCCAAATTCAAAATAGGAATCAATAAAAGTAGCGAAAACAGTCCATGCCAATTTACATCGTGTAATCGTCGGGCAGAAGCAATAATAGCTACATAAATAAGTGCGGTACAGATAAAAGAGTAATTTCCCTCAAGCTCAAAATGCGGCTGATAGAGATAGGCACATAAAAATACAAATCCCAAAATCGCCAGTCGAATTGCATAATCCTTTCTCGAGCTTCTGCCAATGGGTGCCAAAAAACCAGCAAGCCATGCCTGTGGGCTAGCATAATTCGCTTTATCTTTTAAATTAACTTCGGTAAATTTTTTATTGACACCATTATCGAGCTTAATGGTTTTCTTTACTTGATAGGAACTATAGTTATTGGTTGCCGTTAATTCAAAAAAAAGATGAGCCGCGCGCATCTCTTTTACGCGATAAACAATTTTTCCCTTTAACTCATCCATATAACCCAGCGGGTGAATCCGAATAACATCCGCATTCTCACATTCCCATGTAATTTCGATGATATCCCCAACAAAAAAATAGGTTTGATTACATGAAAAACTCACAACAATAGGGTTATAATAGGTTGCTTCCGCTTGTTTTTGCTGTGCTGTTTTTGTTTCACTGGAAGTGGTATAACTAGAAGAAGATGTAGACTGAAATAAAGTTAAATCATAGGCTTTTCTCCCCTTTTCATCTCCTAGAATTTCATAGGCTTTAATCACTTCAAAAAGCTTATTTTGATGTGTCGTATCTCCCTGATTCATATCGGGATGATAGCGCTTAGACAACCGTCTAAAAGCTTGTTTGATTTCGCTAGAAGTAGCGGTTTTATCGATTTCTAAAATAACATAATAGCTGCGCATACACACTTGCGAATTAAATACAAACCTTTCTTCTTGTTACAAACTCAAATATTCACTAAGTTCTATTTCAAGAAAAAGGCAATTTACTCAAATAAGTACAATGACAAAAAAATCCCCCTCCTTCTTTTTTATCCGTTTCTCTTTCTACTTATTCCATAAAAAAAGGTATGACTATATACATCATACCTTTATAAATATCGTATTGCTTAATGCAACCTATTCTTCTCCAGCTAAGAAAAATTTCATTGATTTCATTGGATAAGCAACATTGCTCTTTCCACTTGGATTGGCAATTATCGTTTTAATACTAATTAGATCACCCAATTTAAATTGAGCTTCTGTATATTGATAATCGAGTAAATATGGACCGCAAAAATAATTTCCTTGTTCATCTTTCTCAATTATCCCTTTAAATATTCCTTTTTTCGTTTCTTTCGACATCGTATATTCTTATTTGTAACGTACAAAGATACAATAAAATCACGCTTCCTATCTCTTCTTCTAAAAACTAAAAGACAATTAATCTTAGCGTTCAAAAACAAGGTTTATTGCAGCCCCAATATCTAGCAATTCCTTCTTGCATATTCTTGTACATTTTGGTTATTCCAAAAAAAAACGACAACTAATTATAGTTGTCGTTTGTATATTTAAAGGGACCCCCTACTAAAGTTCTAACGCTTTTTTAGGATTATTGTCCATCAATAATTCGGTTGGATTTTCTAAAGCCTCTTTTACTGCGACTAAGAATCCTACTGATTCACGTCCATCGATAATACGGTGGTCATAAGACAAAGCCACGTACATCATTGGGTGAATTTCAACTTTTCCATTTACTGCAATTGGGCGCTCAATGATATTGTGCATTCCTAAAATTCCAGATTGCGGAGGATTGATAATTGGTGTTGATAACATCGATCCAAATACACCACCATTGGTGATTGTAAAAGTTCCTCCTGTCATCTCATCCACTGTAATTTGTCCATCACGTGCTCTTGTAGCCAAGCGTTTAATTTCAGCTTCAACTCCACGGAACGATAATAATTCAGCGCTGCGAACAACCGGTACCATTAGTCCTTTTGGTCCCGATACGGCAATAGAAACATCACAGAAGTCATATTGAATTTGCTCTTGTCCATCAATCATTGAGTTAACATCTGGATACAATTCTAAAGCTCTTGTAACTGCTTTTGTAAAGAAAGACATAAAACCTAAACCAACGCCGTGTTTTGCCTTGAATGCATCTTTATATTCACTTCTCAATTTGTTTACATTCGTCAAGTTTACTTCGTTGAACGTCGTTAACATGGCGGTTGTATTTTTAGCTTCTACCAAACGTTCTGCTACTTTACGACGTAACATAGACATTTTTTTGCGTTCTTCTCCTCTTGATCCTCCAGAAGGAGTACCCATTGAATGTTTCGCGTTTAAAGCATCTTCTTTCGTGATTCTGCCTTCTTTTCCTGTTCCAGAAACGGTAGCAGCATCAATATTTTTCTCATCAAGTATCTTCTTAGCTGCTGGAGAAGCTGTACCTGTTGCATACGTAGTCTTTGCAGGTGCTTGTACTGGTTCTGCTTTTGGTGCTTCTGTTTTTGGAGCCTCAGCTGCTGGTTTCGCTTCTGTAGAAGAACCTCCTGCTGGTTTTGCAGCACTTGTGTCGATTAGACAAACTACTTGACCTACAGCCACTGCGTCACCCTCTTCAGCTTTTAAAGTAATAATTCCACTTGCTTCTGCAGGCAATTCTAATGTTGCTTTATCTGAATCAACCTCAGCAATTGCTTGGTCTTTTTCAACATAGTCTCCATCTTTTACCAACCAAGTAGCAATTTCAACCTCTGTAATTGATTCACCTGGAGAAGGAACTTTCATTTCTAAGATGCTCATCGTATATTCTTTAATTAAATATTGTTATGTAAAAATACTCTTTTTTTATTATAAGTTCTTATTAAAAACTTTATCAACTGCATAGGCAAAACGCTTTTTAGAACGCGTTGAACTTCCAGAAGCTGGTGCGCTATACGCTTTATTTCCAGCATAACGCAATGGTTTTTCTTCAAAGTTCATCAACATATAGCTATAAGCGCCCATGTTTTTAGGCTCTTCTTGTGCCCAAACGTAATCCTCTGCATTTGGATAAGAAGCGATTACTGCTTTAATTTGTTCTACTGGCAAAGGAAACAATTGCTCTAAACGCACAAAAGCGATATCCTCTCTACCTAATTCTTCTCTTTTAGCAATCAAATCGTAGTAGAATTTACCAGAAACAAATACCAATGATTTCACTTTTGCCTTGTCTACGTTTGCATCGTCAATTACATATTGGAATTTACCTTCTGTTAAATCGCTGATTGTAGAAGTAGCTAAAGGATGTCTCAACAAACTCTTCGGCGACATTACAATTAATGGTTTACGGAAATCCGTTACCATTTGTCTTCGCATTAAATGGAAGAAATTGGCAGGTGTTGTACAGTTTGCTACAAACATATTGTGTTCTGAACACAGTTGTAAATAGCGTTCTAAACGAGCGGAAGAGTGCTCTGCTCCTTGGTTTTCATAGCCATGAGGCAATAGCATAACTAACCCATTTTGGCTGTTCCATTTATCTTCTGCCGCAGAGATATATTGATCCATCATGATTTGAGCTCCATTAGAGAAATCTCCAAACTGTGCTTCCCAAATCGTCAAGGTGTTTGGGTTCGTCAAGGCATAGCCATACTCAAAGCCTAACACGGCATATTCTGACAAGTGAGAATTAAATATTCTCATTTGTCCTTTTTGATTTTTCAATTGATTTAATAGGATGATTGACTCTTCCGTATCTTCTGTTTTAACAACAGCATGACGGTGAGAAAACGTACCGCGTTCAACATCTTGTCCAGACATACGAACATCATAGCCTTCTGAAAGTAAAGATCCGTAGGCTAATAGTTCTCCCATAGCCCAATCCAACTTATCACTTTCGAAATACATGGTTTTGCGGTCTCCGATAAGTCTTTTTACTTTGCTAATAAATTTTTTATCTTCTGGAAGTTGCGTGATGACTTCGGCAATATCAGTCAATACTTGCTTAGATACTTTAGTATCATAGTCAACAACCATAGCCTGTTCATCTACTGTTTTGAAATTTTTCCAGTTTTCTTGCATGAACGTTCTGATTTTAGCAAATTCATTTTCACGTGAAATTTGTAAATCTTGTTCTAATACATCTTTATATTGTTGTTCTAAGTCTTTTACAAAACTTTCATCGACAATTTTATCATCTAATAATCTTGCATTATAGATATTTCTAGCATTTGGATGCTTTGCAATTAATTTATATAAAAGAGGTTGGGTGAATTTTGGTTCATCCCCTTCATTATGTCCATATTTACGGTATCCTACCAAATCAATAAATACATCTCTTCCGAAAGTCATACGGTATTCTAAAGCGAATAAGAAAGCTCTAACTGCTGCTTCGGTATCATCTGCATTAACATGCAATACAGGTGATGCTGTAACCTTCGCAATATCCGTTGAATAAGTAGATGAACGTCCATCGGTAAAGTTTGTTGTAAATCCAACTTGGTTGTTTAATACCACGTGGATTGTACCTTCCGTTTTATACCCTCTTAACTGGGCCATCTGTACGATTTCATACACAATTCCTTGTCCTGAAATAGCTGCATCTCCGTGTAAAGCAATCGGCAATACTTTAGAAGGGTTATTTGTAAATACCGTATCTTGTTTTGCTCTGGCGATACCTTCAATCACGGCACCAACTGTTTCTAAGTGAGAAGGGTTGGGTGCTAAGTTTACATGGATATCTTTTCCTGAGCGCGTTTTACGCATAGAACTCAATCCTAAGTGATATTTTACATCTCCATCGAATCCTTCTACTGTATCGTAATCTTTTCCATCAAATTCGGAGAAAATTTCTTGGGTTGGTTTTTTGAATACGTTTGCTAAAACATTCAAACGTCCACGGTGTGACATACCAACTACAATTTCCTCAACGCCTTTTGCGGCTGCAGATTCAATTAAGAATTCCATCGCAGGAATAGCAGCTTCTAATCCTTCTAAAGAGAAACGCTTTTGACCTACATATTTTGTATTCAAAAAGTTTTCAAAAGAAACGGCCTCAATTAACTTGTGTAAGATTTCTTTTTTCTCTTCTGAATCGAATTTTGCTTCTGGGATTTCGAAGTGATCTTGGATCCAATTCACTTCTTTTTCGTCTGTAATATATTTGAATTCAATTCCTAAAGTTGCACAGTATATTTTTTCTAATTGCGCAATAATTTGTGCTAAAGACGAAGTAGGTAATTGAATTGTTTTTGCTGCCTCAAACTTTGTAGTTAAATCTGCAGCGGATAAACCGAATTTTTCTATACTTAAATCTGGATGAACAACTCTTCTTTCTCTAAGCGGATTGGTTTTAGTCAATAAATGTCCATAGGTTCTATATCCATCAATTAATTTAAGTACAGCTAATTCTTTTGAAATCTGGCTTGTATCTACCGAATTATTAGTATTTGAGCTACTTGTTGATGAAGGGGAATAAGTAATTTGCTGTGCTGAACTATCATGATATTTATTTGCAAAATCGAAACCTTGAAAAAAGGCTCTCCAACTTGGTTCTACGCTATCTGGATTTTCTAAATATTGATCATACAAATCTGCAAAAAATGCAGTGTGTGCCGCGTTTAAAAAGGAAAATCTATCCATAATTTTCGTCTAAAGACCTATTGATTAAATATTATATATACAAAAATACAACTCTTTGATTACAAAAGTATAAACTTTTTCTTATTTTTATCTCACAACAATTTCACAAAACAGCCATGAGAAGATTTTATGTCAAAGAAATGAGCATTTTATTCATTTTTTCGTTTTTTTTAGTGTCCAATTTTTCACTTTTTGCACAACAAAACCAAAATAGCCTCAAAAATTACGATTCTGTCAAAAAATGGCGCTTCGGAGGGGGCTTTGGATTGGGCTTTGGCAGCGGTTATACGGACGTTATGCTAGCTCCAAGTGCCTTATATGAAGTAAATCAATATCTTAATGTTGGTGTTGGGCTTCAAGGGAGTTATATCAACAGTAAAAATCGCTCTTTTTACTATAGTAGTGTCAAAGAATATCAGTCTTGGATTTATGGCGGAAGCCTAATCGTACTCTCCAATCCTATTCCTCAGTTGCAACTTTCTGCCGAATTAGAGCAATTGCGCGTAAACAATACCTATACCTATAAAGAGAATTTACAAAAACTAGATGCTAATTTCTGGAATACGGCTCTATTTTTAGGAGTGGGTTACAGTAGCGGACCTGCTACGGTTGGAATTCGCTACAATGTGCTTTACAAAGAAAAAGATATGGTGTATGGCAGTGCTTTTATGCCGTTTATTCGTATATACTTTTAAAAAAGATAGTTGCTACCTCATAAGGTACAAAAAAAGAGCCGATTACACAAATCGGCTCTTTTTTTGCTTTTATTTCACTATTTAAAAGTTCTCTTTTTATTTCGACCTGTCTTTATAGTGTACTTCTAAAATACACTTTTTGAAACTCTCGTTTAACTATAAGGTACGTCAATTGCTGAAAGTAAGTAAAGACATCGCCTTCTTCTAAAGCGCGAATATCCTTTTCTGCCACATCAATGCGGTATAATAAGGTAGATAATTTAGCTGGACTAATCGTTGCTATTCGCTCCAATATCCCTTGAATTTGTTGAACAATTTCGAGTGGAGTTGAAGCATCAAATGCAATAGCCTCATCTACACTTAACCTAAAATCTCGCTCTACTTGTTGTACCAATAGTTCAAACAAGTTTTGTTGTTCTTTTAATTGATCTTCAAGGTAAGTTACTGCTGTTTCCATCGTATTACATTTGTCTATTCATTAATTCTTTACTAAAAATGCGAAGAAGTTCTTTTTTATCTTCACCTATGGCTAACACAGCTACGATTGCCAAGGCTTCTTCTGTATATTTTTCAATTAATTGCAATGAAGCGAGTTGCGAACCTGTTTCGATAAATAATTGTTTCACGCGTTCTATTTTATGCACTTCATCGGCACAAAGTACCGTAGCATAAAAAGCTTGCAATTCCTCCTTTTGCAGTGGATTTGCTTTTTCTAATGCATTGAGGTATAAAAAAGTCTTTTTATTTTCTAAGATATCTCCACCAATTCGCTTTCCAAAAGTAGCTTCGTCTCCGAAAGCATCTAGATGATCATCTAACAATTGAAACGCAATGCCTAGATTTAATCCAAAATTGTAAATCTGGTTGGCATTTTCTTCTGTTGTTTGCGCAACGATAGCACCCATTTTTAAAGCTGCCGCTACTAAAACTGCCGTTTTATACTCAATCATTTTGACATATTCCTCAATTTTCACATCGGAACGTTGTTCAAAACAAATATCGTATTGCTGTCCTTCACAAACTTGAATCGCTGTTTTACTAAACAACTTCGCCAAATCTCTGAAAATAATAGGTTCGTAATTTTCAAAATACTGATAGGCTAAAATCAACATAGCATCACCCGAAAGAATAGCTGTATTAATATCCCACTTTTCGTGAACCGTTTGATGTCCTCTACGCAATGGCGCATCATCCATAATATCATCATGCATCAAAGAAAAATTGTGAAACAATTCAATAGCTGTTGCAGCGTAGATTGCTTTTTTGGGATCTTCATTGAAAATATCAGCTGCCATTAACGTTAAAACCGGCCTAATTTGCTTTCCTCCTAAAGAGAGAATATACGCTACTGGATCGTAAAGTTCTTTCGGTTGACCGTCTAACATAATTGAACCAAGATAGGCAGCTATCTGTTCTTTGTATTTTGCTATTGATTGCATGCTCAGAAAAATATTTTGGTAAAAATACGCGTTTTTTAAGGATTTTTCGTTTCTCTGTATACTTCTACCTTTTAACTACACAAATATCTTAAAAATAGATCAGTTATCCATTCGTTTTCTTGAAAAACACAGCGCCATTTCTCTTATTCCTTCCACTTCAAAGCAAGCGAATGCTCAAATATTCACAAATTGTAGGATATCCAACTAATTTTAAGGAAACTTTTAATCGAGTTAAAGTTTTCATAATTAAACAGAAACTTTAAAACTAAATAAGTTCCCTTGTTATATTTGCGCATCAAAAAGGAGATACATGGAAACTTTAATATTAGAAAAAGCAGCTCATTTGTTTTTATCTCAAGGATTTAAAAGCATAACAATGGACGATATAGCCGCAGAACTGTCTATATCCAAAAAAACAATTTATCAACATTATAGTTCTAAACCCGAGCTTATTGAGAAATGCTTACTCTATATCAACGAGAAGTTCCTAAAATCCATAGAAGCTGTCATTGCTCAAAATAAACCAGCCTTAGCGGAAATTATTCAAGCACACAACAACATGAACGAAGTTTTTGACATTGAGTCATCGGTATGTTTGTATCAGCTCAACAAGTATTATCCTAAAATATCTCAAAAGCAGAAAATTTTTCACAAGAAAAAATTTGTTGGGATTCTAGAACGCAATCTTGAAAAAGGAATTAAAGAAGGGGTTTATCGCCCAAACTTAGATGTGGAATTTACCGCGCGTTTGCACATTGCGTCAATCATACTTATTGATGATCAAGACTACTTTGAACCCGAAGAATATACCCATTATCAACTACACGATTTGCATCTAGATCATCAGATACGAAGCATTGCCACCGAAAAAGGGCTCAAACAATTTTTAGAATTAAAAGAGAAAAGCAAATAATGAATAGGATTTTAGTAACCCTCAGCAGTCTTTTACTTTCCACAAGCCTGTTCGCTCAAGCGCCTCTAACACTAAAAGATGCGCTTACTTATGCACTTGAACACAAAGCCGAAGCTAAACAAGCCGCATTAGATATTGAAAATAGCGAGTATCAAATTCAAGAAGTGAAATCAAATGCTCTCCCTCATCTTAATATTGAGGCTAATCTAGCAAATAATATAAAGATCCAAGAGATGCCTCTTACTTTGGAAGGACATACACAAATGATTCCTTTTAATCTAAAATGGAACTCTCAGGTAACGGCCACCGCTTCCCAGGTTTTATTTAACCAAGCGGTTTTTATGGGACTGAAAGCGGCGCGTTCAGCTAAAGCATTCTATGTCATCAACAAAGAGTTAACGGATGAGCAAATTATTGAAAAAGTAGCCTCTACGTATTACCAAGTATTTCAAGCGAAAGCGATGTTACTGACTTTGGAAACAACCATTAACAGCACCACTCGCATAAAAAAAATCATTGAAGATTTACACGCTAATGGATTGGCAACTCAAATTGATCTAGACCGAACTAAAGTAAGCGTAAGCAATTTAAAAGCAAATAGACAGCAGGTTGTCAATGCGATTGACTTACAAGAAAATGCTTTAAAGTTTTTCATGGGAATGGATCTCAATACCCCTATCCTTTTACCTGACAATACTTTTGCTATTGATGAAAGTGTTCTTTTGGTAGATAATAAGGTTGATGCTCGAACAGAAATTCACTTATTAGAAAAGCAAAAAGAACTGTTAGCCTATAAACTCAAATCGATTCAAGCGGATTACTACCCGTCGCTTGCGGCATTTGGTACATTTGGCTATCAAGGAATGGGCGATAAATTACCGTGGGGTGGTAAACCCAGTGAAGGGGTATTTTGGACGAGTGCTTCTGCTGTTGGCATCTCCTTAAAAGTGCCAATCTTTAATGGATTCGAAACCAAAGCGAAGGTAAGACAAGCAAAAGTAGATTTAAAGAAACTTGACGTTCAGATTACAGATACTAAACAAGCCTTGCATTTAGACTTTACCAATGCCCAAAAATCCATTGAAAATGCCTTAATTACCATCAACATACAGAAAGAAAATGTCGATTTAGCTAAAAGTATATTGACCAATATGCAAAACAATTACAAACATGGTTTAGCTTCTTTGACTGATTTATTAAATGCTGAAAACGCGTATACGGAGGCTGAAAATAACTATACAACTTCAATGTTAGATTTCAAACTAGCTGAAATACAAATCATCAAATCCCAAGGAGAATTAAAAACCTTACTCGATTAATTTTCGTATCTAATCCAAACTCATTATGAAAAAAATAATTACAGCCTTAGTCTTTGTTGTATTACTAGGAGGGACTATCTACATACTAAATAAAAACAAAAGTAAAAACGAAGAAGAAACAGCTATTGTAGCCGAACAAAGTGCAACGATCTCCGTACGTGCAGAACAAGCGAAGGTAGAAGTAGTGGATACGAGTTACAAAGCCAATGGAAACTTTGTACCTTATCAAGAGGTGACAATTGCTGCAGAAACTGCGGGTCGCGTGGCAAAATTAATGGTAGATGAAGGAGCAAAAGTACGAAAAGGTCAAATTTTAGCTTTGGTTAATAGTGATCAAATCAATGTACAGGTTCGCAACGCAGAAGCGGCTTATGCAACTGCAAAAGCGGATGCTGCTCGTTTTGAGAGTGCTTTTACTACAGGAGGAGTAACTAAACAACAACTCGATCAAGTTAAATTGATGGTACAAAATGCAGAAGCAAATCTAAAATCTGCACAAATTACCGCTGGAGATGCACATATAAAAGCGCCTATTGACGGAATCATCAACAAAAAACACGTGGAACAAGGAAGTTTTGTAGCCCCTGGAGCGCCTATTTTCGACTTGGTCAATGTCAACCAGCTAAAATTGAGAGTAAATATCGATGAAAGCCATGTAGCCAACTTAAAAGAAGGGGATATCCTCAACATTCAAGCCAGTGTATTTCCAAACGATACCTTTGAAGGTAAAGTAACTTTTATTGCTCCCAAAGCGGACGCCGCACTAAACTATCCTGTAGATTTATTACTTACCAATAACAAAGACAATAAGTTGCGTGCTGGTATGTACGGTTCTGTTTATTTTAAGGCAGATAAAAATCAAGATATTCCTCTTTTAATTGTGTCCCGCAATGCTTTTGTGGGAAGTGTTAGTTCTAATTTAGTATATCGAATTATCGATAATAAAGCCGTTGCCACTCCAGTTGTAGCAGGTAGAAACTTAGGTGATTTTGTTGAAATCCTAGAAGGATTAAAAGAAGGTGATGTAGTTATCACTTCTGGACAAATCAACCTCACAGACCAAGCTCCAGTATCCATTAGTAAATAACCTCCTAAAATAAGGGATTGACGTATGAAAATAGCCGAAATATCAATCAAACGTCCAAGTATAATTATCGTTTTATTTATAGCGTTAGTACTTGGAGGTATATTTAGTTATAAGAACCTTAACTATGAACTTATTCCAAAGTTTGAAGTTAATGTTATCACAGTTGCCACTGTATATCCTGGAGCATCCCCTTCAGAGATTGAAAACACGGTGACTAAAAAGATAGAAGATGCTGTAGCTTCTCTAGAAAATGTAAAAAAAGTAGAAGCGCTGTCTTTTGAGAGTTTATCAACCGTTATGATTTACTTGACCTCAGAGGCGAATGTCGACTTATCCTTAAATGATGCGCAACGAAAAATCAATGCCATCTTAAAAGATTTACCTAAAGATGTAGATCCCCCCTCTTTACAAAAATATTCCTTGAGTGATTTACCTATTATGACCTTGAGTGTGACTAGTAAATTAACCGAAAAGGAGTTGTACGATTTATTAGACAAAAAGATTCAACCTATCTTCTCTCGGGTAGCGGGTGTTGCTAAGGTGGATTTAATTGGAGGAGAAGAAAGAGAAATTCAGGTTTTATTGGATCCTAAAAAAATTGAAGCCTATGGACTAAGTGTTCCTATGGTTCAACAAGCTATTTTAAGCTCCAATCTAGATTTCCCAACCGGTAGTGTAAAATCGGAAGCCAAACAAACCCTGATTCGCTTAGCTGGAAAATATAAGGATATTGAGGAGATGAGAAACCTAGTAATCGCTTCTCAAGAGGGTATTGATATTCGCTTAAGTGATATTGCAGATGTGCAGGATGGCATTAAAGAAGTTGAAAAAATTGCGCGTTTAAATCAACAATCCACGATTTTAATGCAGGTAATTAAACAGTCGGATGCCAATGCGGTATCGGTAAGTGAATTAACGCAAAAATCCATTGCTGAAGTTGAAAAAAACTATGCGGATATCGATTTACAAATAAATACAGCGAATGACTCTTCTGAATTCACCCTGGAAGCGGCTAATGCTGTAATGTTTGACTTGTTCTTAGCTATTGTTTTAGTAGCTTTTGTTATGCTCTTTTTCTTACACAGTTTAAGAAATGCAGTTATTGTAATGGTGGCTATTCCCCTATCCTTAGTTGCAACCTTTATTGGTATTTACTTACTGGGATATTCTCTAAATTTATTGAGTTTACTAGCCTTGTCCCTCGTTGTTGGTATTTTAGTGGATGACGCCATTGTTGTAATTGAGAATATACACCGCCATATGGAAATGGGTAAAAACAAAGTACGTGCCTCCTATGATGGAGCCAAAGAAATTGGGTTTACCGTAACTGCTATTACGTTAGTGATTGTAGTGGTATTCTTACCCATTGCGATGTCTTCAGGCTTGGTTCCCAATATTATTAAACAATTCTGTGTGACTGTAATTATTGCAACTTTGCTTTCGTTACTTGTATCTTTCACTATTGTACCTTGGTTATTCTCAAGATACGGCAAGATTGAAGTTATTAAACCCCATTCCTTCTTTGGAAAGATATTACATGGATTTGAAAAAGGATTAACTTCTTTTACACATAGTATCTCGGGTTTATTAGTATGGGCTTTAAATTCTACTAGAAACACAGTCATTGTATTAGTTATCGTAGCTTTATCTTTTGCGGGCTCTCTTGCCCTTCCAATTTTTGGTTATGTGGGCGGGGAATTTTTCCCAAAGACGGATAAAGGAGAATTTTTAGTTCAATTAGAATTAGACAAAGATGCATCGGTACAACAAACCAACCTAGTTACTCAAAAAGTAGAAGCCTTTTTGCGTACTAAGCCAGAGATTGTAGATATGATTACAACCGTTGGACAGTCGTCGGAAGGATACGGAGGAAGTCAGGCTACCAAGTATAAATCGGAAATTCACGTTATACTTACTGACAAAAAACAACGCAAAGAAAGTTCGTTTGTTTACGCGGCTAAATTAAAAAATGAATTAGCTCCTCTACTGGTAGAAGCTAAAATAAAAACGGTTCCTGTAGGTTTAATTGGTGCAGAAGAAGCCCCTTTAGCCTTAACCATCACAGGGTCTAATTTAGATGATGCCATGGATTTTGCTATTCAGGCCAAAGCCCTCTTAGATCAAATTCCAGGTACAATGGAAACTAAGTTAACAACAGAAACGGGGAGTCCAGAGATTAATGTTCAAGTTGACCGCGATAAAATGGCTGCCTTGGGCTTGGATATGTACACGGTAGGGATGACGATGCAAACGGCTTTTAACGGAAATACCGATGGAAAATATAGAGCGGGTGAATATGAATACGACATCAATATACGCTTTCAAGAATATGCGAGAACCTCCCTTGAGGATGTGAAGCAAATAAGCTTTAAAAACGCACAAGGGAAAGACATCAAATTGGAGCAATTCGCAGCTGTCAACTACAGTTCTGGTCCTTCGATATTAGAACGCAGAGATAAGAGTCCGTCCGTTACGATTAAATCCCAAACAATTGGTCGTTCACCAGGTGCTATTGCAGAAGATTGGATTCCTAAATTTAATCAATTAACACTAAAACCAGGCGTTAAATACCAATGGACAGGTACCATGGAAGATCAAGAAGAAGGTTTTGGTACCTTGGGAATTGCCTTATTAGCCGCTATTATCTTGGTTTATTTGGTAATGGTAGCCTTATATGACAGTTTTTCTAAACCTTTTATCGTTATTTTCTCTGTACCCTTATCGTTTATTGGAGCTCTATTAGCCTTGGCCATTGCCAATATTTCTTTGAATATCTTTACAATCCTCGGTATTATTATGTTGATCGGTTTGGTGTGTAAAAATGCTATTTTATTGGTGGACTTTGCCAACCATAGAGTTCAAGCAGGTGATAGTGTCCACGATGCACTTATTGCAGCCAATCATGCGCGTTTACGCCCTATTTTAATGACTACAATTGCCATGGTAATCGGAATGGTACCCATCGCCTTAGCAAATGGTGCTGGCGCAGAAATGAACAACGGGTTAGCTGTAGTTATTATAGGCGGTTTATTGTCTTCCTTACTATTAACCTTGGTTATTGTACCCATCATCTATTCTATTTTTGACAAAATTGGACAGCGATTTGGCAAAAAAGAAAAGGTAGATTATCAAGCGGAAATGCAAGCGGATTATCAACCCAATGAAAATTTTGTGGATCATCCTTAACAGGATTCTTTTTTGAAGTAAATAAAAACAAAAGACCATAGAGTAGAACGAAAATTTCTACTCTATTTTTTTTTCTTAATCTAAAACAACTTTTTTATCTTTTAGACTTCTTATTTTTATACCCATTAACTATGTCGTCTCCTTGTGAAAAATAATTATATACAATCGTACTCTATCGCAGATATCTTAAGCAGATATGAAAAAATTATTGTTGATAAACGATTAGCAGTAGTAGAAATTGGCCCTAAACACAGTCAATATTTCGTTATTGGAAAACCTTATAAGTTCGCTTCCTTTGGTTTGATTCTCATCACGGCAGGTGAATGTGAAATTAAAATCAATCTCGAGCCAACAAAAGTAAAAAAAAATGATATTCTAGTTGTTTTACCGCAACAGTTTTTTGAGATTATTCAATACACAAATGATTTTAGCGTTCAAGCCTTTTTTGCTAGTGGGGAATTATTTTTAGATGCGGGATTTCATCTTAAATCAAATAATTTGATTCAGTTTTTCTCTTCTCAATACCCTAAGATATTAACTTTAAATACTTTTATAATTAGAGAAATCAATTATCATCTCAAGCGATTAAATAAACTTGTTTTTGCGAAAGACAATCTATTTTCCGCTCAATTGATTTTACATCACTTTTCGATTTTAATGTATGAGTTAGGTCATTTTTACAACAAAAATGTTTTAGCTAAAACAGAGAATAAGACCCTTCGAAAAGAAGAATTAACAAAAAACTTTCTTTTGTTAGTTTCTACTCATTTCAAAAAAGAAAGAAGTGTACAGTTTTATGCCGATCATATGTTTATTAGTCGAAAGCATTTAACTAAAATTATAACGGATGTTTTTGGCAAAGCACCGAAAGATATTATTGTAGAAACCATTATTTTAGAGGCGAAAATCTTATTAAAAAATCCCAATACTACAATTACGCAAGTCTCGACTGAGCTTAATTTTCAAGACGTCGCTTTATTTAGTAAATTCTTCAAAAACAATACAAACGTATCACCACGTGAATTTAAATTAGCAAATTAATTCTTAAATAAGTTAATGCGTCTTTTTGACAACTTGTTCCGTTTATTTAACCACTGCTATTCCTTTAAAAATAGCGAGATTTGAGTCCATTACTCAGATTGAATTGTCTTAAAACAGAATGAATCACCATTTGCATATAAGACGCAAAACTCACAAAAATGCTGAACAACAAACAACAATATGCTCAAATCACAGCCATTGGGGGTTATCTGCCTACAAACAAGCGAACCAATGCTGATTTAGAACTTTTGTCAGATACTTCTGACGAATGGATTATGAAGCGAACGGGAATTAAAGAGCGTAGAATTTTAGAAGAAGGTCTAGCGACTTCTGATATGGCGGTTGAAGCAATCAAAGAGATGTGTTCTTCTTATCAAAAGGATATGAAAGACATTGATGTCATCCTTATTGCGACCTCATCCCCTGATATGCCGATGCCTGCTACAGCTAATATCGTTTGCGACAAATTGAACTTAACTCGTGTATGGGCTTTTGATATGAATGCGGCCTGTTCTGGTTTTTTATACGCCTTAGATATGGGTGCTGCCTTAATTGAAACTGGACGATATAAAAATGTCGTTGTTGTAGGAGCAGATAAAATCAGTACATACGTAGATAGCAAAGATCGATCAACTAATATTTTATTTGGAGATGGTGCTGGTGTCGTTTGGCTTGAACCCACTCAAGAAGGAGGAATTCAAGATGCATTATTAGTCAGTGACGGCAAGGGAATTGAATATCTAAACATCAAAGGTGGAGGTACCTTATATCCTTCGGATGCTGAAGATTGGAATCCCAATCATCGCTATTTACAGCAAGATGGCAAAGTGGTTTTTAAACATGCCGTAAATGCTATGAGTTCGACCTGTCAAACCCTGTTGGATAGAAACAACCTTACGGTTGATGATGTTACTTGGCTTGTGGCTCATCAGGCCAATAAGCGAATTATAGATGCTGTAGGTAAAGAGTTAGGTATTGAAGAAGAGAAAGCTTTAAATAACATTACCTATTCAGGTAATACAATAGCTGCTACTATCCCCCTTTGTATTTGGGATTTTAAACACCAAATCAAAAAAGGTGATTTACTACTATTAACTGCCTTTGGAGCAGGTTTTTCATGGGGTGCAAGCTTATTGAAATGGAACATATAAACGAAGAGGTCTCACTAAGAGATCTCTTTTTTTAGGCTAAAGAATTAAATCTTAATTTTCCTAAAAATGGCTATTCCTTAAATTAAATCCTCAGGAAATTCAACCCCTTTATCCTTTAGATATTCAATAAGTTGTCCGTGTTTCGTTTGCAAATCTGAAGTACAATCACAAGCAATTGGACAGATATTAAAGGGTGAAATCTCTAAAATAATCGCGATCTCATTGAGCACATCATTTTTTAATTTCGTTTTCCCGCTTTCGATATCTGAATAAGCCTTTTGAGAAATATTCAACTTCATTGCGACATACTCTTGAGAAAATCCTAATTCTTTTCTTCTGGTACGCATTTTTTCCGATTCACTTTTACATTTGTGTGTTGTTGTTTGCATAATAAAAACTCGTAGTTTAATAAATTATCTCACACAAAGGTAACACTTTATTATATTTTAGTTCTATTTTATTAAACTTTATCGTACATTTGGATAACATAAACAACAAAATCAATGTCGAGCTTAAAATGAATATACTGAAAACTGAAATTCAAAAATTCATATCTGCTTAACGAAAAACTGCTTTCCCCAAAGCAGTTTTTTTTATGTTCACTTTTGTTTTTTTAGTGTTCATTATCGAACAGCCTAAACAAAAAGAACAAAAACAAAGTCCTCTAATTCAATCCATTACTATTGTTTAAATTTCTTGGCACAACTTTCGTCTTTTATCTAGCAAATAAAACTACAGATGAAAACAAAACTAATCACCATCCTTTGCTTTACTTTTTCACTTTTGAGCTTAGCTCAATCTAAAATTTCTGGATCAGTTGTAGATTCCAACCAACAGCCTATTGACTTTGCAGAAATCTTGTTATTAAATCAAAAAGAGGAATTAGTTCAACACACCTATACAGATGAAAAAGGAAATTATTCGCTACAAAATATTGCCAACCAGACGTACTCACTTCAAGTAACTAATTTAGGAATCAAACAATACGAAACAAATTTGACTATCGAACAAGATATCACCTTAGCTCCTTTTGTGATTCAATCGGATAAAGTGTTAGATGAAATTGTGGTTTCTACAAAACCTAAATTATTTGAGCGCAAAGTAGACCGCACTGTTTTTAACATCGATCAATCCATTCATGCAAACAACAGCAACGCCAAAGATTTATTGAAACTCACGCCTGGATTAAAGGTAGATAAAGACCAGATTTCTCTGATTGGCAAAAGTAGTATGCAAGTCATGATTAACGACAAGATGCTTCCCTTATCAGGCGAAGAATTAATTGCGTATCTAAATACAATCCCTTCTGAAACCATACAAAAAATTGAAATTATCAGTACGCCACCCGCTAAATATGAGGCCAGTGGAAACAGTGGTTTAATTAATATTGTTTTGAAACAAGCCCGACACGACGCTTGGAATAATCAAATTACTACTGGTTTTGATGCGGCTGATAAAGCAACCTGGAAAATTAGCGATGTATTCAACTATAGTAAAAATAAAATAACGCTTGCTGCTTCTTTCAATGCGAGTACAGGTTACAATCAAGAAATAGGTAAAATGGATCAATTTTATCCAACTGAAACATGGAAAACGATAAATAGAGAAACAAGCAAAAACAACAATTTTTCTGGTAGTTTTCAGTTCAATTACCAAGCAACACCAAAAACGGAAATCGGCCTTCAATATAGAGGAAGTGCAAATAACCAAAAGACGAAGGATAAAGGTCAAATTGATGTTTATAACCTTGTTAATAACTTGACTAAAAACATCGAAACAAACGGTTTTTCGAATCCAGTTACCAACAATCACGCGATCAATTTAAATTTAGTGCATAAGTTTGATACCCTGGGGAATAAATTAAATTTAGATGTCGATTACTTTACTTACAACGCAGATAAATCGCGCGTTTTCAACACAAAAAAGACCCCTGTTGATAACCTTGTTAACAACCCTGAAATTTCCCAAACAACAGGAGACCAAAATATTGATAATTACAGTGCCAAAATTGACATGGAACAACCTTTATCTTTTGCTAGTTTATCGTATGGCGCAAAAGTGAGTTTCGTAAAAACAACGAACAATGCCAACTCTTCTAATTTCGATGCTTTGACACAGGCCTCGGAAATCAGACAAGCGGATCATTTCATTTACAAAGAAAATACACAAGCTGCTTATGTCAGTGCTACGAAATCATTTGCTGAAAAATGGGAAGCACAACTTGGCTTGCGTTTAGAAAGCACTCAAACAACAGGAGAGTCCTTGGCCAACGCTTCAACAGAAAAAACAAACTATACCAAACTATTTCCAACCCTATATGTAAGCTATAAAATAAATGAGGACAACAACCTATCGCTTAGTGCAAACCGACGCATTAGCAGACCTACTTTTTGGCAATTAAATCCTTTTAGATGGTACGTGAATGAGTACAATTACGTAACGGGAAATCCAGATCTAAAACCCACGTTTGTCAATGCCATAACTTTAAATTATACGCTTAAAAACAAGCTATTCTTCAATGCTTCGTATTCGAAACTCACTGATTTAGCTTCTCAATACTCCACTATTGATGTCAACACGAATATGCAAGTACTGAATCAAGGTAATATTTTTGACACAGAGAACTACAGCCTGGGTATTACCCATATTTTTGATACTTGGCATTGGTTAAATTCACAAAACTCATTCAATGTTTTCTACAATTCTTCCCAATTGATTCAAGCGATTGATTTGACTGTAAACAATGGAATGGGGTATTACTTTAGTTCGAATAATACCCTCCATCTGAATGCTGATAAGACCTTCCAAGCTCAAGTAGACTTCTGGTATCAATCAAAATTAAATAATGGAAATTGGAAATTAAAATCCATGTATGGACTGAACTTAGGTTTCAAATATGCTATGCTAGACAAAAAACTGAATCTATCTGCCTATGTGAATGACATATTCAGAACTTCTAATCTACGCGCCCAAGCCATTTCTGATGGTGTAAAACAAAAATACAATATGTACCAAGACAACCGATACTTTACCTTAGGCTTAAGCTATAGCTTCGGCAATTCAAAAATTAAAGTACAAGAACGCCAAGGAAGTAATAAGGATGTAATCAACAGAAATTAAAATTAATGTTTACAACTTTGTTTATAACTATTGCATTGGACTGGTTTACAACGGTTAAATCAATCTAAAAAATAAAAGTTATCAACACTAGTAAATAGTTCGTAACAAATGAAGTAAACGAGCTACTTATACCTCAACGACTATTTATCAACCAAAATAAACTACTTTGTTAACAAAGTTATCAACCTTGTTAATAACTTGATTAAAAGAAAGACTATGAGAAAAAAAATTACGCTGTTTCTGCTATTTTTTTGTGGTATTACTATGGTATATGCACAGCATAATGTAAAAGGTAGAATACTTAACTCGGAGAACCAGCCCGTTGATTTTGCTGAAATTCACCTGCTCAAAGAAGACGGTGAGAAATTAGTCCAACAAGGTTTTTCCAATGAAACAGGTAATTTTAGTCTGACTAATATTCCCCCCGAACGCTACAAATTAAACATTCATTATTTAGGGCAATTGTTATATACCCAAAACCTAGTCATCAATCAAGACATCAACTTACAGGATTTGGTTGCTGAAGCCTCAACAGCCCTAGAAGAAATTGTAGTACAAGCAGAAAAAAAACTCGTTGAACGCAAAGCAGATCGCCTGGTATTCAACACCGCTAATAGTATTGCTTCACAAGGAATGGATGCTGTAGAAGCCCTTACCAATACCCCGTTAGTCAAAGTCCAAAATGACAAGATTAGCCTTGTAGGAAAAAGCAGTGTTACGATTATGATTAATGATAAAATCCTCAATCTACAAGCCGAAGCCTTAACCAACTATTTGAAAACACTTCGCTCCGATGATATCGAGAAAATTGAGGTCATTACCAATCCGCCTGCAAAATATGAAGCAAGTGGAAATAGCGGCTTGATTAATATCGTACTAAAGAAAAACAAATCTTTAGGGCTGTATGGTTCTGTCGGTAGTTCATATGCCTACAACAACTACAATACGCTATCGGGCAATGGGAGTTTAAACTACCAAAATAAAAAATGGAGTTTAATGCTAAAAGCCAATGCGAATGACGCTCGATTTGGCAGTGAAGGTAATTTTAAGTATACGGGAGACCAAAATATAATTGATTCACATTCGGATCATAAGGGAAATTGGAATTCTTTGGGTTTAAACCTAACCACCAACTATCAAATGACAGATAAAAGTTTAATTGGCTTGACGTATAATCTTTCTCGCTATAAAAACACTTTGGACAGCAATAATAAATCCAAGTATATTACACGACCTCAATCTAACACAGATTCTATTATCAATGCGCTAACCCAAAGTAAAAATGACAATATTTACCATACAGTCAATGCGTTCTATGATTATGATTTAGACTCATTGGGGAGCAAATTAGCCTTGGGGGTAAACTATTTTTCAAATATACCCGAAGGCTCTACAAATCTTCAAGATTACAATGCCCAAAATGCAATGCGAAATGCTACTTTTTTTACCAATGATTTGAATTATCAAGTTTGGAGTGGAACGGCTGACTTATCGTATAAACTCCCTTGGGTTGATTTAGAATTGGGCGGTAAATACTCCAACTACGACAATAGATCAAAAGTTTTTTATTACAACCGAATGGACAATCAGTTCATTTTTGATGACGCACGCAGTAATCGCTTCAATTACAAAGAGGATAATTATGCGGGTTATATCAGTTTAAACAAAAAAATAAATGAGTATTGGAATGTAAAAGCGGGTATGCGCTATGAAAAAACAGAAGTCAAAGGCCATTTATTAGAGACCAATGAAACCTTCAAAAAATCGTATGGCAAATGGTTTCCGACCGCTTATTTATCGTATAACCCCAATGAGAATAACTCGTTTAATATCAATTATTCCAAAAGAATCAATCGCCCTTATTCAGACATATTAAATCCTTTTCGCTATTATACGAATAGCTATTCCTATACCAGTGGAAATCCAGAGTTAGACCCCTCATTTACGGATAATTTCGAATTAAACTACCTCTATAAAGGAGCGCTTTCTTTTAGTTTAAATTATTACCACATAACCGATCACTTTAATGAGTTTACAGAGGTTCAGAACAATATTGTATCGAGTACGTATTACAATATGCTCAACAGTGACAACTATGGGTTAAGTATTTCTTATAGTGAAAAAATAACAGGTTGGTGGCAAACGAGCACAGGCGTAGACGCGTATTATGCAAATGTTTATTACAGAAGTAAAATAGCCAATCAGATTCCACAAAAAGGAATTGTATTCAGTTATTATACGCAAAATACATTCACCTTGAATTCGGCGAAAACCCTTCATCTCTTTTTAAACTGGTATCAACAAATCCCTTATAAAGAAGATAATTCAAAATACGAAGGTTATAAAGCTTTAACAACGGGAATTAAAGCGAACGTATGGAATAAAAAACTCAATTTAAACCTAACGCTATACGATGTATTCAATACGGGAGATTATAGAGCGACCAGTTATTTTAACAACAATACACAAACCACTAGTAATACTTGGAACAGCCGACGTTTAAGCGTCGGAGCTACTTATACTTTTGGAGATAACTCCAATAAAAAGCAAGTAAAAGAAGCTAATTTTGAAGACAAAAGCCGAAGTAGTAAATAAATGAAAGTAGGTCTAAAAAAGCAGATGAGATAGCCTTTTTTCAGTCCACGATAAATTTAACAAAAAAGAATATTTTTTTTTGTAACAAACAGTAGCAAACCGCTACCAATACACCAAAACAGCAAATAAGACGAGGTCCTTTTGCTAAAAATAAATTTAATTCTTTGGAAAGTCTGTTTACTAGAATTTCTTCTTAACTGGAGAACCGAAAGTTAAACACTTTTATATAAGTGGAGTGATGATCCATTTAAATTGATTAGTTAGTTGAGCGTCCTTTGTATTTTCATACAAGGGACGTTCTGATTATAACCAGAGGTGTTCTTGTAGCACACGAGGTTCTTGTAATTGATTGACAAGTGCAAAAGTTCTCGCGTGTAAGATTTCTTTTCGTCCTTCTGGGGTTCGCGTATAGATAATGCGGTTCTTTCCTACCTTTTTAGACCATTGTTGTGCAAAATAGTTCACTCGTTCTCTATTCACCCCCAAACACTCGGGAACTGCATGAAAATCAGCTTCACTATCCTGAATGGGCAAAAGTGTTTTTCGCTCTAGAATATACCGTGGATTTTCAATAGGCGAGAAGATTTCTTTCATACAAGAAGCAAAGAGGTGACTCTCTCTTAAAGTTGCTCCTTCTAACGTACAAAATACGCCCCCACCAAATTCCAATTCAGTAACAACTCGTATCGAATCTCTTGAGGTACTAATTAAATCAAATTGACATAAAGTATGCTCCAATGCTTCCCCTATATGCTGAACCTCTTTGCGCATATCACCAAATTTTTGATACATGCGATAATACTTCCATCCTTTCCAACCAAAGCGAAATACCAAGCCTACTACAAACGTTTGAAAGGCCCAATAGCCCAAAGACCACAAACTCAAACCATGCAATAAGACCCCACTACTCAAGCCAATAACTTGATAAACGATAAAAAATATGGCAGAACAGACCAGCGTAAACAAAGCAGATAGAAGAGTTTTATTGGTATAAAAGCGTTTAGCTTGAGCTATATTTCTTTGTGCTTTAGGAGATGTAAATTGAACTTTAACCCCTTCTGCTAAATGACTCCCCTTTTGAATAGCCGTTAGCCATTTGTCCTTTAACTCTCTTCTTTGCTTAGCAAAGTGAAGTGTATTTTGATTCTGTCGTTCCACATAATCTTGGTCCACCTCCTTTTTCTTTTTTACTTCATTTAATCGTTCAAGTCCATTGGAGATACTTGTTTCATCTTGGTTTTCATTGTTAGATATTCCCACAAAAGTTTGAAAACGCCGATGAATAATATCCCAATCCTTTCCGCCGTCTGTTGAATGCGTATCTATACAAGCTAAATGCCAAATATGCGCCGTTTTTTCTGGGTCTTTGGAATTAATTCGGAAAGCACGTCCACGTACTTGATTCGACGTAATATAGGCTCCTATTGAACTTGCCATAACCAAGGAATTAATCACAGGTGCATCCCATCCCTCTCCGAGTAAGGCTTTTGTGCCTATCAATACTTGTATTTTCCCTTCTTGAAATAAGTGAGTAATCCAATGTACACCCTGTGCTTTTTGTTTCATCGTCAATTGCAAAGCCACGTAATCCTCGTCATAGGCAAGGGGCTGATAGGACAGTAATTCGCTTTCTTTCTCCCCTATTAGCTCAAACAATGTGGGTAAACTAGCCGTTGGAATAATAACTATCGATCCCGTTAATACGGCCAAATGAAGCTTGTTTTTATTTTGTCGTCGCAGCGTTTCAAAAATAGACATCACCCCTAATTTTGACAAAACTTGAGGAGGCATCATCGTGGTACTGTAATATTCTTTTCGGATATAATCGGTTAGAATAGCCATATGTAAATTATCTCCTAACACAGTAGATTCAAAATCTAAGATCTCCACAATACTTTGCAATTTACTCAAACTAGAAAGCAACAAATCATCCGCTTTATTGTCTTGCACTAACTGCACTTGACGATACGCAATTAACCCTTTCTTTTTCAAATCTTCTTTGAGTTCTTCTTTGCACTGTAGATAACCGTCCACCGTTGTAAAAAAATCTTGTCCTTGAAAACAATAGAAATTGAGCATTTTTTCAAACCAAACTAAATCCAAGGGCGGAATCTCATCTTGATTTAAGCCGAGTACTTTCAAATGAATTTTATCTAATTCCCTATAAAATTCTTTTAGATACACCAAACAAGCAACATAGGGAGTCAGATTTTCATAAATCCAATCCAAGTGATTCAAAGGTTGTTGAATTGCAGGCAATTGCTTTAATGTCTGAGCCAGAGTAGCGTGAGACTTCCATGTCTGATACACCTCAAAAACATGCGCCTTGTGATATAGTATTTTTTCCCTTTCATCTGCCAAAGGCTTACTGTAATAAATAAAGTCCTGATGTGGACACAAATCGCCAACTTCCAATAAAGTAGGAACGGCAATTTCTTCATCCACAGGACCTGCTAAAGCCATATACCGTTGCCATTCAAGGTTACTTGCTCCATACGGAGGTGTAGCAGTTAAGCCCACGACAGTTGCTTTTAGTTCATTATCTAGTAGATCTAGTGCTTTCCACCACTCTTTTCTCAAATGATGTACCTCATCTACCAAAAGCGTTTGAATACCAACCGCTTTTAATTTTTTAATGACTTCCTTGGCGTGAATATTAGTATAAACTGTACTTTCTTCACTTATATTTTCTTCTTCTTCTCCCTCTTCTTCTTTTAAGTAATTAAAAGCCGCATGCAACCCTTGATAGGTGGATACGGTAAGGAATTTAGGATCTGTCAATTGCGTTGAAATCCAATCAGGTATCTCTTCTACTTGCAAAAATAAACTACAAAAACGATCAATCCACTGATTCTTAACAGTCAAAGTGGGTGCTAAAATCAACGTGGGCTTATTCAAGCGCAAGATAACCTCTAACCCTAAAACCGTTTTCCCAGACCCTGGTGGTGCAACCAAGTGTAACTTGTCGTCTTTTAAATGTGCGGTTAATTGATCTAATACATTTTTTTGATAGATGCGCCATGGATATTTGAACGCTATGGGGGTTGGAAAATTTTTCACTAGCTAATTTTATTTCTCCCTTAAAAGTAAGCAAGCTTTTTTAGCTTACAAAGCCTTTTAAATGTTTTTACTTAGGTAGTGTAAAGTCATATTTTTTTCATTATTTTGTAGAACTATCAAGATTTTGAAACGATTAAACTGGCTTTCCAATACGCACAATGACGACAAAAATTCAATTTAAATTAAGTAATGATATCCTACTTACTGTTATTCAGATGGTTGAAAAAACCGATGACTATGTTGTACTATCCATAAAAGACGCTTTATTGGTGAGTATCAAAGAGGATTTACTTGCTAAACTGGAAGACAAAGCCAAGACTATTCAGAAACAAGTCTCTATCTTAGACCATACTAAAAAGCATGCTATCGTTTTAAAGTACCATGAAGCGTATACCATGTACAAGCTTTTGGAGTTAATTTTCGAAAAAGAAACCTTTGCTGATCATCCACATATAAAAAAAATCAAGCGTCTTTTACTTGATTTAGAAAACAAAGTAGAGAGTTTTACCACTGAAAATAAGCAAGGAAATACAATGGAAACAGAAACTGCTACTCCTTTGAATTTTCCTCGTTTAGGCGTTAATGAAATCATTATTGAAGAAGCTACTATTTTAGAAGGGGAAAGTGAAGAGAAGTTATCGGCGGAAGAAAATGAGGATGACAACAACCCAATCTTAGACCCGACAGTAGATATCAATGAAATTCTCGTAAAAAACTATTCTATTTTTGATATTTTAGAAGAAGATAGTAGTAGAGAATCCGCCATTGATGAAACCAAGAGTTTAGCCCTTGAGGTAGAAGTTAGTGAGCAACTAGAGGCAATAGAAGACCCCCAAGACGAACCTATGGACCTCTCAACGGAAGAAACTTTAGTTGTGGAACTACCTGTAGAAGATGCTGTTGAAAATTCTATCGAAGTACCCCAAGTGGAAGGACAAGAAAAAGAAAACGAAGAAACTGAAGCATTTGTAGAAGCCCCACACGCAGAGCAAACGCCTAGCGAAGAGAAAAAGGTTACGGAACATGAAGCAACTACGCAAGAAACAAATGCTCCTAAACCTATAGAAATCCAACAAGTAGAGGAAGTATATAGCCAAGAAGAAGCCGAACTTCAAACTGTTGCGGAAGCACAAGAAAGCATACAAGAACAAATAGAAGAGGAATCCACTGTACCTACTTGGACTCAACCGTTGACACCTCCTGTTTTTGATGGAATTGTAACAAAAACATCAATCTGTATCGAACAAGAAACCGTGGAACCTCTAGGAGATACAGCTACCGAAGTTGTAGAAGAAGAGACTTTACACCTTTTTGAAACGGAAGAATTAACTTCCAAAACTTTAGATGAAAAGGTTGAAAAAGAAGTAAAAAGAGAAAAAAAGAAACCCGCCAAAGACCAAAGCCAACAAGGGCAAATCAGTCTTTTTTAATTACATACACAAGCTATTCCTCACCGAATAGCTTTTTTTTATTACCTTTGTGGTAGTAATAACGAATAAACAATCAAATGGATATTTAAATAAGTATTTCGTTTTCGTAGTACCCGTTGACCCCAACGTGTAGGAGCAAACAATTTTTAATGGCGTCTCATCCAAAGAGATTCCACTATACTTATTTATTTATGTGATTTTCACGCTAAAAACCGTGAGTAGTGGTATACGGGCCACAGTTTATTATACTCATCCTATTTAATTTGATTATTATGTCTATCGTTATTAAAAACTTATCCTACGAACATCTGGATAAAACGCCTTTATTTCACCAAGTTAATTTAACGCTCAACGCTGGAGTGAAAGCCAATTTAATTGGCGCCAATGGTACGGGGAAAAGCACACTTTTAAAGTTAATTGCCGCGAATCAACTGCCTGCTATTCAGCTGGAAGGTTTGCCGTATTATTTACCTCAAATTAATTCCCAAGCTATTGCTACTTCCACGATTCAAGAAGCTTTGCAGATCGACAAAAAAGTACAGGCCTTGCATCGCATTTTACAAGGTTCAGTCAACGAACAAGATTATATTGATTTGAATGACGATTGGCAAATAGAGGACAAAATAGCACAAGCGTTACAGTACTGGCAATTGGAAGACAAAGCATTGACGCTTTCCCTGAATCAGTTGAGTGGAGGTCAGCTAATGCGGGTTTACTTTGCGTATATCAACATTCACCAACCCGATATTCTCTTACTAGATGAACCAACTAATCACATTGATCAAGGGACAAGAGCGCTTTTTTTTAATTTTTTAGCGCAATACAAAGGTACCGTACTCTTGGTAAGTCACGATATGGAGCTCCTCAACAAACAAGTACTAACCTTTGAAATTAGTCCAAATAGCATTCAAGCCTATAAGGGAAATTACGCTTTTTACAAGACTCAGAAACAAGAAGAATTAGAGTCCCTTCAACATAAAATAGACCATTTGAACAAAGATTTACGTCAGGTAAAAACGGAAAAACAAAAATTGGTACAAAAGCAACAAAAAGCAGTTGGACAACATAAGAGAGCCGAACAAAAGGGAGGTTTACCCAAAATCGTCATCAATACCTTAAAAAATGCAGCTGAAAACAGCAGTGCAAAAAACACGGAAATACAAGCAGCCAAACACAGCAAACTACAAGAAGAACTTTGGGATTTAAAAGATCAATTGGAACAGATAAAACCGTTTCACTTGGCGTTTAATAACGCTGAACTTCATGCGAATAAAGTAGTCTTTCGAATGAAAGAGGTCAATTACCGCTATGAACCAACTTCAGCTTGCATTTGGTCAACGCCAAAAAGTTTAGAAATCCGAAGTGGAGAACGCCTTTTAATTGAAGGGATTAACGGTTCTGGTAAAACAACTTTACTGCATTTGTTGGTGGGTCATTTACAACCTACTGAAGGACATATCGAACGCTTAACACCCTATGTGGTTTACCTGGATCAGTTTTATACCCTTTTAAATACAAACCAAACCGTGCTTGAACAAGCACAAGCATTCAATCACAAATTGCTTGAGGAAGCTGCTCTAAAAAACACGTTGTTTCACTATGGCTTTCAACCCGCGGCTTGGATCAAACCCGTGAGTCAATTGAGTGGGGGTGAATGTTTGCGCTTAGCCATCTGTTGTTTGAATCTTTCGCTAACCTCCATGGATGTATTAGTTTTGGATGAACCAAGTAATAATCTCGATATTTTTGGCTTAGAAAGCCTATACCAAGCCTTAAAAGAATACCAAGGTACGATTGTGTTTATTTCTCATGATATGAATTTACGCGAAGCGATTCAACCTACACGTGTGTTTCAGTTATAATGCCCTAGTCAGTAGCGCCAAACGGCCTTACATTATTCACTCAAGTCAATCAATAAGCAAAGGTTTTGTTCCATTTCCAGAGCATGAACCTTTGCTTTTTTGATAAACTTTTTTATTTTCAGGAACATACAGACCGGAAACAAAACACAAGCATCCACGCTAAACATCCACTTCAACTATTCACCCTAAACACCCACACCGGATGTCATCCTGATGAAGGAAGTATTGCATCAGTTACTCCCTTTTACCATTAAACTCAACGAATGTATAGCCCTCAACCTTTACCCTTCATTTCATTCAAAATAACAGGAATTGAAATTTCTTTATGTTCAAAGAGATACAACGTAACTATACAAAAAATGACCGTTATAAAAGGTCATTTTACCCTACCAATGCACAGCGCGATAGGGATAGTAGAGTTGATCTTTCAGCAGCGCATCATCGATAGCATATATCTTCACTAAGGCTGCTACTTCCCAGGCCCAATACCCAAAATACGTATTGACTTTGGTGCGTTTATGGCTGTCATACCAAGGAGCATCTTTATGCCCTTGATACCACTTCTTATCCAAATATGCTTTTATAAACGAAGTACTTTTATCCTTCCCTGTTACTAACGCATCTAAATGGGCATATGGACTTTTTTGAATATACGAAGAGCCGCTCATCATATGAGGTAAGCGATAATTAACCAACGTTTTAAGCAATTCATCTTGAGCTCCTCCTTTATGAATCACCGTTACGATACGCTTAAAATCAACCTCATCCACCTCACACAAAATACCCAAACTCAACATCCAAACCATCTGGTCGTACATCGCATAACTTTTAGCAAAGCCCTCCCAATGAAAGCCGTCTTCAAAGGCGGTAATACCATCGAGTAAGCTAGCCGTTACAAGCTCTTTATTCGCATCGGAAGAATATAAGGCGATTGTTCTTTTTAACTGATAAGAAAAATACATTGCTCTTAATCCATTATAGGTTATTCTATCCAAAGATTTATCTTGTAAGTCTTTTTTTAAAATAGGTAATGTTTCTTCAACCTCTTCTATAAATTTTTGAATATTATTCATTGTCCAATTTTTATAATGTTCTTTACTACTATTGCCGACTTGTTTAACGTTTCAATAATCATCTCATTTTTTTGTAAAACTCCAATCAAAATACCTTGATAATCTTTGTAAATGGACAATGCCTTTGAAATACTATACTCACTTTCAAGATTCGCTCTAATCCACACATCCGTCATTTGACTTCCTCCACAAGAAGTAATTTTCATATCTACTTTGGGTTTCCAATTGGGATTCCCCTTCGTATTCATCTTTACTTCTGTAAGGATGTATTTGGGAGGTAAATTTTCAGGTAACACAAATATGCTTTTGGTTTAAACACGTTCAAACATCCTATACCGAATTTAATACAAAAAGCCACTGTTCGTGGCTTTTATTTACTCTTATTTAGCTATTCGCTTCAATAAAAGCCTTATAATCTTCTAGAAAAACAACAAATTCATCATGCGATAACTTCAAATCTGATTCCTTTTTTTTACTGTACCTACTAAAAAATTGTACCGCATAACTATTACTATAAATATACAGACCATCACCTTCTGTTTGATATTTATAATCTTTATCGGAATCTTTAGTAGAGAGAATGCCTTCAATTAATTTTTGAACTTCGTTTGGAGTCCAATTGTTAAATCTTAACAAGGTAATAGGGAAAAATTTACTCTCATCAAAATCTATATCATATAGAATCATATCAGAGATTATAAGTTTAGAAAATTTATATTTCATACTATTTAATTTTACATATTTGGATAAGCATTTAAAATATTTCCAAAGTCATCTATTTCTATTAATATATTAAATCCATTAGTTGATTTACCAGCATATTGCTTCAATCGTCCTCCAAGCTTTCTAGGAATTTCTCCCAGGTCCTTTGCTACAGTATTTTCATACACAAATGCTACTTCTTGTTGAATCCGTTCTAGATCCCAGTTCTTTGGGAACATAGAACTTACCGCTTCTTTTTCTAACCAGCCATCTCTATATTTTACATAGATTTTAGCTCTATAGGGCTGATTATTCCTTGGTGGATTGGGTATTGGATTACCTTTAATTCTCAAGGTCTTACCTATTGATTCTGAGCTATGTCCTCCTTCTGAAATTAACGCTTCTGTTTTAAATCTTGGAGAAATTTTAAACATTCTAGTATTAAACTCTCCATTTATATGATTAAAAAACGTCTTATCAAACTTATCTGCCAATCTTCTCAAAGCATTTACACGCAAGTAAATATTTTCTAAATTATGATTAAGCACTGTTCCCTTTGCATTCCAAACCTCATCCAAACGCTTGCGAACCGCTTTGGCTTCTCCACTAGCGATAACTTCGCCTTGGGGTCTAACCTATGTTCAGCAATATGCAACCTAAATATACAAAAAATGACCTATAAAAAAGGTCATTTCTATCTACCCATGTGCTGCCCAATAAGGATAACACGATTGATTTAGTAACAGTTCATCATTGATAGCAAGAGCTCCATGGACTCTTGTACAATACAAATTGATCTTATAAGAGACCCCTAAAACAATCAACTCCCTGTGATGAGAAAATAAATAGGTACTCCCTCATTTTCATCACCTGAATGCATCAACCCTTCAAAATAACAATTATCATCATCTTCTAAATTAATACCCACTTTATGGGTTTTATAAAATAATTCTCTAACTGTAAAATTGATGCCATTATCTGCTCGAACTAGCTCATAAGGTTCTTCCGGTTCATCATCAATATACTTGACATATTGTAATTCAATTGCTGGGAAATTAAAAATAATATCATCCCATTTTAAAGGAAATTTTTTACCAGAGATGCTTCTATAATACTGCTCCACTTCCTCTGTAAAAAGTTCAATGCTGTCAATACGACCCTCTGAAAAAGACCAGTATATGTCTTTTAATATAAATTTTGGATAGTCCATTCCTGTTCTTTATTTAAATTATACATAAAATTTACATGGATTAAAAGTTCCTAGTTTTTTAAACAACTCAAATTTCTTTTTGCCGATTGGACGCTGTTTATTGTAAAGCCCTTGGTTGTTTTTTCGAATACCCCCTCTTGTATTTATTTCATACATCTCTACAACTGCAGCCTCATAAGGGGTCATTTTAAAGGGACCACTTTCACCATTGATACTCAGTTCAAATACCCCTTTCATTTTCTTTCTCCAAAATGCTTTTTTAGGATCTCTTCGGTGTTGGTCATATCGTGCACCAACCTTCTGAATCGTCTGTCCTACGTATATACTTTCTTTCTTTTCCCCTAAAATTTCATAAAATTCAACATTAATTAATTCTGTACTCGCAAAAGTAGAAGTTCTATTTTTATTGTGGGTTAGCACCTCATCTTCTCCAACATAGTAGTTGTGAAGTTCTTCTATTTCCAAGTCATAAGTTGGTACGATACATTCTGTAATTTCAAGGGATTGTATAACAATATACTGCCCTTTGGAATCTAATAAGTTCATCCCGACCTCTAAGCTATTAGCCATAGTCCATTTTTTTTCTACGGGATTCCAAAATAGATGCTTCCCTGTGGCTTCTATCTTTCCGTTTTTGGTCTGTATGCAAATATAAACCTCCGTGCGATTTCTATAAATTTCGGTTACGCTTCTTACTTCTAGTTTATCTAAAGCAAAGTTATAGGCATACACCTGTTGACCTGGTACAACATCCTCTATTGCTACTTTTCCAGTTGCTGTTTTCACTAAAGTACCAGCCAAAAAACAAGGCTTTTTAGTAGGTGGTACTTCTAATAAATCTTTATATCTAAAATCATCCCACATCTTTTGTATTTGTTTTAAATTCTTACTGTCTTTGTCAAGTACTTCGTACAAAGGGTTAGGGTTTTGTTTGTTCAGCGACGCAAAGGTCTACACCTCTTCTTTGTTTTCCAAAAGTCAAGACGACATCAGTATAAAAATTAATCAAAAACAACAGGGACTTTTTTATTTTTTGATTCGCTTTCTATTGCATTACTAATTTCTTTTTTCTCATTTTCTGTAATAATTTTTTGTTCATGAGGCGACTCCCATTTTATGATAGAATCAATATCAGCATAGAATATTGGAGTTGCTGTTAGTTCACCAGTTATAATAATTACTTTATTATCTATTTCAACTTCTATTGAATTTCTAGTTCCTTTAATATTCTTTATATTCATATTACTTTAATTTAGCGTATAAAAATTATTCTTTCAATTTTTGTTTTTGGATCAATGATACTAATTTTTGTTACATTGAGTTTTTCTTTCAATGCTGGAAATTCAAAACTCTCCCAAATATTATTTTTTCTTAATTGTCTCCCTACTACAGCTCTTATTTCTCCTGATACTTCTCTTGCATACTCCTTTGAAACTAACTCCCAAATTTTAATAGTTTTAGCATTAGTTAAGTCCCACATAGGGATTGCTATATTATTTCTTTTTATTAATCCTTCAAGTGTTATTCCTTTTTTAGATTTAGAAATGTCCAAAGCTACTAGTTCACCTCCAATCCCATCAGTTTTTCCAGACCAAAAGAAAGCTTCATTTGGAACTGTTTTTAATTTAGGTGTAATTTGTTTAACAAAAAATATAATATCGTATAATTCATCTAAAGCATTTTCTAGATCCACCCCTTTCACATTCCAAACCTCATCCAAACGCTTGCGAACCGCTTTAGCTTCTCCACTAGCGATAACTTCGCCTTAGTATCTAACCTATTTTCAAAAACATGCCACCTAAATATACAAAAAATGATCTTCAAAAAAGGTCATTTTACCCTACCAATGCACAGCGCGATACGGATAGTAAAGTTGATCTTTCAGCAGCGCATCATCGATAGCATATATCTTCACTAAGGCTGCTACTTCCCAAGCCCAATACCCAAAATACGTATTGACCTTGGTGCGTTTATGGCTGTCATACCAAGGAGCATCTTTATGCCCTTGATACCACTTCTTATCCAAATACGCCTTTATAAAAGAAATACTTTTATCCTTCCCTGTCACTAATGCATCTAAATGGGCATACGGACTTTTTTGAATATACGCAGAGCCGCTCATCGCATTAGGTAAACGGTAATTGACCAGCGTTTTAAGCAATTCATCTTGGGCTTCTCCTTTATGAATCACTGTTACGATACGCTTAAAATCAACCTCATCCACCTCACACAAAAGACCCAAACTCAACATCCAAACCATCTGGTCGTACATCGCATAACTTTTAGCAAAGCCCTCCCAATGAAAGCCGTCTTCAAAGGCGGTAATACCATCGAGTAAGCTAGCCGTTACAAGCTCTTTATTCGCATCGGAAGAATATAAGGCGATTGTTCTTTGTAATTGAACAGCAAATAGCATACGTTTTAGCCTAATAATCGTTTCATTGGGAAGGTTTTCTTTCACGTCTTCTTTAAGCAATGGTATTACCTCATTACTTTCTCTTATAAAAGTTAATATTTGGTTCATAGTAGCTGTATATTATTTTTAATAATTTTCCCATTTTTATTCAATGTTTGTATTATCGTAGGTTTGTTCTGAGAAACCCCAATGACTATACTTTCGTAACCTAATTTTTGAATTTCTCTTGATTTTAAATATCCTAATTCTAAATCCAAATTAGATGAAATCCACACATCCGTCATTTGACTTCCTCCACAAGAAGTAATTTTCATATCTACTTTGGGTTTCCAATTGGGATTCCCCTTCGTATTCATCTTTACTTCTGCTATGATGTATTTGGGAGGTGAATTTTCAGGTAACACAAATACGCTTTGGTCAAAACACGTTAAAACATCCTATATATCTAATTTAATACAAAAAGCCACTGTTCGTGGCTTTTATTTATCCTTTATTTAGCTATTCGCTTCAATAAAAGCTTTATAATCTTCTAGAAAAGCAACAAATTCATAATGTAATAAGTCTAAATCTGATTCCTTTTTTTTACTGTCCCTGCTAAAAAATTGAACCGCATAGCTATTACTATAAATATACAGACCATCACCTTCTGTTTGATATTTATAATCTTTATCAGAATCTTTAGTAGAGAGAATACCATCAATTAATTTTTGAACTTCTTTTGGAGTCCAAAAAGTATTACTTAGTAATTCAATTGGATACCAAAATTCATCTTCTATGATATATATATATATCATAGAAGATTGAATTAGAAACTTTACTTTTTTTAAACTTGTATTTCATAATAGCTAAATTTTAAAGATTTGGATAAGCATTTAAAATGTTTTCAAAGTCATCTAAACCTCCCGCTAATTATCCACATTGTATCCCTATAAAACCAGACATTACTAGTATAAGCATCTAATAACAAAAAATAAATTTAATTCTCCTTCTCATAAATATACAATTCCGAACTACTAGTATGTAAATACATTCGATTATTATAAAATCGTATATCCATCACTTTATTATACGTTTCTACCCGATGAATCCATTCATATTGATAGGTATCAGGATGAATAGCAACAACAAAAGAATAACCGTTGGAATAAATCAGCCCCCAAAGTAAACCATCATGATATACTATAGTATCGGTAGCTGTACTGATATGCAAATCCTTATAATAAGGCATTTCAGGCAGAAGATAAAAATGCTTGTCTTTATGCAAAGATTCCCCAGTTATTAAATCTATTTTATGAATGCTTCCTCCATTACTGTAAACAAAACCAATATCTCCGACAATAATATACCCCCGATTTCCTGTAAAAGAGTTTTTCCAAAGGATTCTTCCAGAACTTAACTCAATACAAAATGTTTTGCTGTATTTACAACTAACAAGAATTTTATCCTCTCCATATGGTATGATAAATTGTATTTGTCCTGGTAAGTGCTCATTCTCATCTCTGTCAATTTTATCGTAATTGATAAATCGACATTCTTCAGTAAAGTCATATTGCCAAAAAGCCTCATCATTAAAATCAAACAATCCTATTTTACCTTCAGATTTTGCAGATGAAATAAACGCTTTTCCAAAATAAAATTGACAACCTGTGTAATTCCCATAACTATTCAGAAATCCCAATTGATTAGGCCATTGATTTAATACTTCTAAAGTATTTAAATCAATTTCGAACCATTTTTTTTGACTGTTAGAACTAAGATCACCTGTAACAGCTCTACATAATAATTTATTTTGGTAAATCAGACCATCTAAACTTAATGTATAATCTAATTTTTTTAACGCCTTAGAATGAAGACAATAATAATATGATTGTATTATCTTCTCTTCATTAATACTCATTACTTGAGTGGTAAAAATTAACTTATCGTGGGTTACAAGAAATGTATATGAACTTTCTGTTATTTGGCAGGTTGGGTTAAAATTTGCATCAAAAAAAGTGATATGAGCTTCAGTTCCATTACCAATATTTGCAATAAGACTACCGCCTAAATCAAAATATTTTGAATAAACATCTTCTATTTTTTCTAAAAAAATATACATAAGTTAATCTACAATTTCAAATATTTTATTAAATATAACAGGATTATTTAACCCTTCTAGCAATCTTTCTATTTTATTAGCTTCATCTATATCATCAAAAATTTCTCCAACTATTATTTTTACTTTTTCAAGAGAAATATTATTCAGCTCATCAATCGGGCTACCATCAGCCTTTTTAAGGTTTTTTCTCAATTCTACAGCCTTTACTTTAAATTCGGTGACTGTAAGGTGTACTTTTACTATTGATCATTTCAAGGATAAAGACTTAAAACAACACAATCAACTATACGAAGACCACGTTCTTTGTTCTTCTCGAATTTCTTTTTCTGGATACATTTTCGTGTATTTCTTATCTAAACTACCAAAAAAGATGGGAATATGTTCTGCAGGAGTGGTGTCATAATCATTAATTAGGGTAGTTCCTAATGTATATAATTGTCGCAGTTGAGGCATATTTTTGACGAACTGAATAGAAGCTAAATTTTTGCAATCTATTATTTTTAAGACCTCAAGTTCACTTAATTGACCAATAGGACTAAAATCTTGCAATTTCCAACAAGTATTAATTTCTAAAAATTTCAACTTTTGAAGATTAATTAAACTATCAATATTTGACAAACTTCTATGTGCACTAATTTCTAATTTCTTAAGTTTACTCCATCTTTCAATCCCATTCAAACATCGAAGTTTTCCTCCTACTGTTCTAAATGTCTCTAAATGAACTAAAGGCTCTAATATTGTTAAATCTGCAACAAGTAAATCAGAAATATTCAAATGTTTTAAAGAATTACTCTGATATTCAATATTTTTAAAATATGTAGGATACCAATTCATCGATAATGAATCCAATAAGGCAATTCTTTTAAAATCAACAAAGGCTACTATATCCGAATAAAAATGAATATTAAGAGTATTTAAATTCTTAAGCTCATATAGAAAATCTAATTCTCCTTCTTGTGTATTAATAAGGCTTAACTTTCTTACTTCTTTAAACTCTTGTACAAATAACTGAAGTTGCTCACTACTAAGTGTATCAGAAATTTGTATCGTATAATTTTCATTTTTATATTTTTCATCTACAAATGTAAGATCAGAATCCGCCTGTATTCTTACATAAATCTCTCCTCTCGGTGAATAAATTAGTTCCATTATTTACTTGTTTTATTATTATTAAAACTTAGTTGGCAAATTATACTTTTTCGCTACCTCTTTTGCTTTTTCCATAAATAAACTCATTTCTTTTTCAGAATTTAGATTATATTTTCCTCCAACAGGATTCACTTTATTTAATAGATATTCTTGATTCTTCCAATCCTTACCATACTTTTCAATAATCACAAATTGTTCATAAATTTCGCGTTCAAATTTGGTGGAATTAGGCATTTTATATGTGATAGGAGGATTTTCTAAAATCGTGTATTTTAATTTTCCTTTAGGTTTAAAATGATTAGATATTCGCTTAAATACACTTTTTGATTGGCCAACGTATCCATTGATCTCATCTAAATTTTTAACCATTAAATCATAAACCCCTGCTGTCTTTTTTGTAGCTTTTCTAGCGCGTTTTACCCCTGTAGCAATACCTCCCAAAACAGGTATCATTGATGCAAAACTTAATGCTGCATCGGCATAATCTCCCCTTGCCAAAGAGATAATACCATTTAAACAATCTGCTACTTCGCCTACTACTGGAATTAACCCAATGATATCTAGTGCCGTTTGCGTGGCATCTGCCCATTTTTCCCAATCTATAGGTTTACCTCCATGCTGTTCTGCATCGTATTCATTTACAGTTTCCCATTCTAGAGGTTTTGACGTAGCCCAAATTGCTTTAGTTCCTAATTCTAGATCATTCCTTTGAAAAGCAGTAGGAACAATTAATTCTGAGAAATCAACATCTGGAAAAGCTTCTCTTGCTTCAGATAGTGTACCTTCAAAGGTACCCAAAGCATTCTTAAAATAAAAGACTTCTTTATCTCTCGAAGCAACTTCTTGTTTAAACTGAGTAACAATTACGGTTCCTCTATTCGTAACGGTGGCAGCTGTATTATACTTAGTTTGTGCAATTCTTTCTCCTACATTAATAAGTTCATGTCTAACTTGCATTAATGTAGTCCCATCTTCATTTACCTTTACAATATTTGTTCCTATTTGTTGATCCTTTATCTCTTGTTCGTTATAGTCTTCCATTCCTATAGTTTTTAATATAAAATACATCATATTCTGATGAGAGAGTCCGTCTTTAAAAAAAGATTGAAAAGCACTAATTGTTGTTTTAAAACCCTTACTTTTAACTATTTCTAAATCAAATTGCCTCTCTATTAATTTATTTTTAAATTTATTTCCAAATCTAAAAAAGACACTTATATCATTATTTTTAGTTACTTCTATAAAAGTGCAAATTTCATTAGATTGTACTTCAACTCTACTTTTTTTATCTCCTGCTTCAACACCTTTTGGATAAGTATAACTAATCAATGAAAATGTTTCTTTTTCATTCGTTATATTATACGATTCTCTTCGAATTTTACTAATATTTGTCAATAAATCTGCACCATCAAAGAAATCTAATGCTGTAAATCTATATCCTATAATTTTAGGCAAAAATGTATCTGAAAAATCTAGTGGATAGTATGTACTCCAATTTAAATTAAATCCCTTTTGGGGTTGGCAACTATTGGTTATTTCTTGAAATTTTTCTTCTGTCATTTTTCTTCTATTTTTTGTTCGAAAACAGTTTTCACTAAATGCTATATTGAACAATTAGTGAAAACTTTTAAAAATTCAATTATAACTCAGGTTCAGGCCCCGTATCCCCTCCAATCAAATTATTATTGAGTACAAAACTATCACTACAAGGTACTTGAGAAGGATCTTCAAAATCTGCGGTATCTTCACAATTGCATGGCAGTGCTTTTTCTACTTCTAGACCTACACTTTTGGCTTGTAAAATGGTCAATGCCGTTGGAACACGCGTAATCCACGCTTTGCCTTCTTTTACTGTTTCTACCTGACGTACCTCATCAATCAAAGAAAGGTATAAGGCATCGCCAATAACGGGTATTTCTCCGCCACTCCATATTTTACCTGTACTCATATAAAGTTGTACGGCTTCTTCAAATCCTGGGCGAACCGTAGCGACAACCCGTGCCATACCCGATTGCATAAAGCTTCTAAAAATAGGATCATCGCTTTCGTCATAGGTATATAAATCACTCCAATGCCCTTTATCTCCCCAATAAAAAGGATAAAAATTATAGGAAATCAATTCCCATTCAAAGGCTTGTTCCATAAATTTTACCAAACTCGCATATTCATCCAATTGCTTGTTTTGTTGAACGGCAAAAGTTGCAATTTTATCTCCACTGGTAAAATTTTTACCCAGGTCATTAAAGCGTGTTAAATAGGCAATACAGTTTTTGCGCAAGATGGTATTTTCAATTTGACGGTAAAAACCAGGATTGGTTCGCTTGATCTCCGCCGCTTTATTTTGTTCCCCTGCAAGTATTTCATTGTACGCTTTCACTTCTAAATGATACGCTTCCATAATCGCTTGAAAACATTCTTGCTGCCATTTTTTCTTTGCTTCTTCTTTTAATTTACATGTTATCTGAAGACTGATAGAAATCGCACCTACATCTGCACCGGATAATGTAAATTCTAACTTTTCTGATATACCAGAACAACTTATCTGACTAAATACTGCATCTCTATATTGTCTATTATTGTTATTCTCATAATTAACTTCTATTTTTTCATTGCCAATAGAAAAAGTTCCATGTGAGAAAATTTTAATATTTACTGGAATTAAAATGTAATGTAAACGCCCTGAGATGTTATCTGCTTGATAATCCTCTGGCAATTCAAAAGAAAAACTTTTAGCCCCTACAAAATCAGCATTTTGTATATAATTTCCACTATTACCATGATCTGCAAAAGCAGCAGTTAGTGTAATCTCATTCTCTTTTTTAATAGGAATATCCGCATTATACTGAGCTGCCCAATACAATGCCTTCGCTTCATTAATTTGATCCGCAGTTGCTATAGCATTATTACTATGCGTTCTAGGATCAATTGGTTCTTTAATTGTAAGTGTTGTTGATTCTTGTTCATCCTTCATGGCTAAAACATGTAAACGCGCAGGCTCAGGAATCATGAATTCAAACATCATGCGCTTGCCATAGTTATACACCTGATTTTTATACAACTTATCCACCCAACGATATACTCCGACTACGTGTTTATCACCTTTGCGATTATCAAAACCATGCTTATTGTTCTCTTCAAATTCTTCAACCATTTTTTGCATGCGCTCCGTCTTCATGCGATTGACAACTCTATCTTGGGCTTGATAGGTCAATTCTTTCGCTTCAGTTACGGAACGGCGAATACTATCCTCTTGAGAGGTATTACTCGCTTGGGCAACGCCTCCATCAATACGAAAACCACTACCTGAATACCCTGTATTGACATAGGCATTGGTACTCTTGTTTTTTTGTAAGATTGAATCAATCTCACTTTGCATTTCAAAACGACCCGTTGTAATGGTATCCGTAAATGCCTCTATTTCTTGTTCTGTCGTTTGGGTAGTTGTCTCTTCGGTTCTTCTCAAGCGACGGGTTGATTTTTCGCGGTATTCCCTTGCCATCACATTTTCAATATTGGAGACTTCTCCTTCAATATAGCAATGCACGGTTTGTTCTACTTTTTTATAATCCGCAATTCCCAATAAACGAACACCAAATTTCTTTGGATAATAGGGAGCAGGAGTTGTTGTACTTGTATTACAATCCCCTGTTAACGTGCCAACCCAGCACATTTCCGCCGCAATATCTGTTGCAGGCATTCGCTTCACACATCCATTGGTAAATAGAATTTCTAAAGCCACCGTTGATTTGACACGATCCGTTACATCCTCTGCAGGATACCCCTCTATGTTGTGCAACGTAAGCTGATTGCCACTGCGTTCTATTGTGGGATTAGTCAACAAATAGGTACTCGCCAATTTATCTTTAGCGATAGATACATTAATCGTTGAAATCTGCCAAGATGAATCGGGAACTTTTATAAATAGCGTTGCCGTACGCTGTAAATTGATCATATTCCCACAAATTCCATATTCAAATACCCTTGTATTGATCTCCGTATTGATTGGAAAAAGAACACCCCCTACACTTTTAATGGGTTTATAGGCTTCAATATTTCCCGTTAATAACGCTTGGGTTGTTTGCCCATTGGCTCGCACATAAGTAGCAAGGTTACCATAGGTACCAATCGAAGTAAGGAGTCTTTGTGGACTAGCCGTTTCTGCCCTTAACCCTCTTTTTACGACAGCATTCGCTTTGGATTCTTGATAGTCTATACTTTGCAATAGCGTTTGGTAGCTAATCGGATCCAGTTTTTCTTGCAACTCTTTGGCTGAGAGTTCTGTTTTGAATTTAAAATCAAATTTTGGAACCTCTGGCATGGGTATGCTAGGCACTTGTTGACAAGGATCATGAGGATTGTATTCTCGCTTGTCTATGGGAACTGTACTACAAAAGCTTTTTCGCGCCTCTTCTAGTTCTTTATAATATTTGGTATAGATAGGCGCAACTGTTTTGTCATAAGCCGCTTGGGCTAAAGTATAGGCCTGCTGATATTCCTTTTGGTATTCATCGGCCAAAATAGATAAATCCTGTTGCAACACCGTTATTTGTTCGGCCTGTAGTTGCGCTTTGGAAACCTTTTGCTTTTGAATCATCAATCGATCGGGTAAAATTGCTTTAGGCGTAGTGGGCACCTTGGGGTCTTCCTTGTCGTGATTCGCAACTTCTTCATTGAAGAGGTCAGCAGGTAAAACAAAATGAGCCGTTGCTTTTTCTTGGACTACCACAGCACTTGGTTTGAGTTGAATTTGTTCAATTAGCGCATTTGCTTTTAAGATTTCCACCATTTGATCTTTCAGGACTAGATTGTCTTGTAAGGTTGCTTGATAAAAAACATTGTTCCACAGTTTACCTTGAAGCTTAGCATCAACTGCTTTAATTCCCGTTGCTTTTTTAGTAATTTCATCAGACGTAGCTGTTGTTTTGTTTTGGGCTAGCCAGGTTGAAAAAGGTTGAATTGTTGCAAACTCCTGTTGCAAAGCCGCAGCAGTGGGGATCACTTCTTTAAAACTTGCCGTTGCTTTGAGCATGGTTTCGTATTTAGTTGCATCAACTGGGCGTTTTTGCATCGCTTCATAGAAAACACCTTGTCCAGCAATCGTCCCTGGAATTTGAACAAACCGATTAACCAGAGCAGATGCTTCGGGGATTTGTACACTTCGAAGGCTTACAAATCGAAATAAAGTGTTGGAAATAGAATCATTCATAATTTTACATCATTGGTTTATTTACCCAATATATAAATTATTATAAAACAATTTTTCTTTATTAATTACAAAAAACAAATATTTTAACCAAATTTAATTATTTTCATTTTTACTACACTTCAACTAACTAAACGTGGAATTAAATAAAATAAAAAAACAGATAGACTAAAATAAGTACAAAATATTCCAAAAAAATACGGGGTTCTAGCTCAATAAAAAGAATACAAATCAACGAAATACGCCTCGTATCTACTTAGAGCTCTATTTAAAAAATCGCTAAACGCGAAGTGAAACCCTAAAAAAAGGGTAGCTTTTTCAGCTACCCTTGGGTTTTATAATGTTGCAATTTCTGCGGTGTAATTTGAATTCTTATTTCGGGCATCAAAACGCGTTGCTAATTCTTGGGCTTGCTGTTTGAAGTAGGTATATAAATCACTCAAATCGTAGAATCCTTTTTCTTTATAGTAGGGCAATTGGGGTGAGAGTTGCAATTCTCTTGTTCCTCCTTGTTTCATAATAGGCAACATATAACGCGCAAAATTATAGCGGTGAATATCTTCTGCCTCAATGTCCCAAGCGGCAATACGCTCAAAGAACGTCCAGGTTTCTGGGTGATTGATATCATGCATATACGCCATCAATAACCCCATCGAATACCCCACAGAACTATCGTATTGATCATGGGCTTCATATTCTTCAATCGCCTTGTTGAAATACTTCTCTGCGCCTTCACTATCCCCAGCCTGCCATGAATAATACGCCAAGCTACAAAACGTTTGAAAAGGCATGGAATAACAGGTTAGCTTTTTGTGAATTAAATCTTGTGCTTTGACAATTGCATCTTCTAATTTCCCTTGGAATAAAAGCAATTCAACTTCCGTATCCAATTCACAAGCGGGGCAGTTGGTCATGTCATCCACCAATTCACTATTGGCAGCATCGATGTATTTTTTTGCTGAAGCATAGTCGCGCAAATGAAAAGCCAATCCCGTCATCACATTGTTGTAAGCGCGGGTACTAAACCCGTTTTTAACCAAGCGCCTTTTTAGGTCTTCTCCAATTTTTTCAATTTCTTCTAAGGGAATCAATGCACTTCTATAGGCGGAACAAAACATCCATTTGTATTCCCATAAAAATTCAGATTCATCAAAATAATCGGCATTGGCGTCACTGGTATGTAGAATCCACGCAAAAGCGGGAAAACTCTCCTTACAACGGGACGTATTTCGCTCTTGGCGAATTAGATCTAAACGCAAATCAAACCCCCAATCGATATCGTTGTGTTGATCGGCTAATTGGATCGCTTCTTTTAAAGCAACTATTTTATCCTCTAAACTCTTCAGATTCTCTACTTTTAAAAGAATCTTCTGTATTTCTAAATTATAATTCATAGCTATTTTTTTCTATTTTCTTTTTTTATTTTCTAGTTCCATTTTGTTCAATTCCGCCAAAGCAAACGCATTGCCATTGCGTTGGTCAAATCGCTCTGCCCAAGCATAGGCCTCTTTTCGATAAGCCTCTGCCAACGCTTTCACCTCATACTTTCCATCTTCTCGATAAAAAGAAACCGAAGGCGGTAAACTTAGCTGTTTGCTTTCCGCTCGATCCAATACAAACATCAGGTGGCGGCTCAACATGTGTTTTAAGTCATCTTCTGCCTCTCTATCCCAATCAGCAATGATTTCGTAATAGCCCCACAGATCCTCATCCTCTAGCAAATGCAAGGCGTAAATCAAACGCGTTAAACCATAGAGCAAAGAGCTGTTGACTTCAGACAATTTAGTAAACTCCTCTTTGGCTTTATCTAGATAAATACCTGCTCTGGGATCGCCATAACGCGCCATAAAATACCCCAGGGAGATATAGGTTTCAAAAGGCAGCGAAAAGTCGCGTATCTTTTTGTATTCCATTTGGAGCATTAAATCAATGGCAGCATCAAATTGCCCTAAACGCGAGGCATTTTCGATTTCATTGTCATACGCCATAGCTTCACTGCAAATGTCATCCAAAGCTTCGTTTTTTGCTTTATCTACATACAAAGACCCCAATTGATAATCACCTAAATGTTGAGCAAAGCCCGCCATGGTATAATAATAACTGCGTTTCGATAATTTAAAGTGATCTAATTTTTGTTCCAAATCTGCAGCTATGGCATACACTTGATCCAAGGGAATCGCCACATTGCTATAGGCCGAACAGATCATCCATTCGTATTCTTCCAAAAACTCTGCTTCAGAGAGTTGTTCCGGATGCAAGCGACATTGTTCCAAAAGCCAAGCAAAAGCCAAAGGACTGTCGATACAGGAAGAAGAACTGCGTTCTTCGCGAATGAGCATCAAGCGCAAATCCACACTCCAATCTAAATCCTCGTGTTTATCTGCTATATAAATCCCTTGTTTTAGCAAAGCAATACAATGCTTTGGATCGGTGACATATTCTTGAATTTGCAACAATATGCGTTGAATTTCTAAACGGTATAGCATCCTAGAATTCTGGTAAAAAATTAGTCATTCCCAAAATGACAAACTGATACAACGCATGGTTAAAAATATCCATCTCTTGTTTGTTTATCGTATATCCTCCTAACATCAACGCTTGTACATACAGCACATTAATCAACGCTTCAAAAAGCTCTGGGTCTTTAATTACCAACAGTTTAGCTACCAAGTCGTTTTGTTGGTTAAAACACAACGTAGGCAATACTTCCTCTTGCTTTTTAAAATGCCCTAAAGCTGCAGCAAATGGATTGGCACTTTGCGCCAAGTTTTGCATGCTCTTGCTGTTCAAAGCTTCTTCATTTGCAATATAGATTGCCGTAGTATCCAGCGGTTCAAATCGCTTTACTTCTGCTTTGCAATAGTGTTGTTTTAGTATTTTATTGGCTTTAGCCAAAAAAGTAAGAATACTATCATCGGTAATGGTAGCTTCTTCAAAACTATTGAGCACATCGTTGGGCTTGATTAATTCAATCGTCAAGGTCGGATTACTTGCCTTTATTTTTTGAATTAAATCGGCCTCATAACTATAGGCTGCATTGATGACCAATTTCTTTTGTGAACCTGCAATACGGCGAATTTGTCTAAAATCATCCAAAGAGGGGGTATAGAAAATAGGGTTGTAATTCACGCGAATATCGCGAAACAACAACATCCCTTGATTGGTTTCAAAAGGCAAATAGTCTTCAAACAATTTTAAAATCTCATTATCCGAAGCCGCTAGTGATTTGATAAACAAATGGTGGACGGAAATAAGGTGTTCTAATTTGTTTAAATCCGAAACAGAGAGTAGTTTTAAATAATCCTTAAAACAGGTAGTCAATTCTTTTTTTGCCTCAACCAACACGGCATTGTTCATCAGTGATTCCCGAGAAGCCGTAGGCTGTAAGCCATTGGAATTGATAATACAACGCACAAAAGAAGTCCATTCCGGCAATAAGTTGGTTGCCTGGTCACATAAATACATGCGCTTTACGAAAATCTTGTGTTCTTTAGACGTAGAGGCATTTACTTTATTGGGAATTACAAAAGCAACCCCTTGAATATCTCCTGCTTCTGATGAAATGGGAAATACATCCAAGAATTTGGTTTTAAAGACTTCTTTTCCATAGGCCAATAAATCTTCTTTCGATGCCTTTGGATTTAGCCAGATGGGGTTTCCATCCAATGCGATTTCCTCTTGTCCGTTTTCTACTAATTTGATTTCAATAGGCAAAGCACTGCCATAAAATAGGACATTTTGCTTTACTTCTTCTTTTTTAAAGAGGGAGCGCCAATTCTTTTTTGCACGCAAAATCACCCGGGTTCCCACCTCAGGAAGTAAGTCAATACTTTCTACATCATAGGTCCCGTCTGCTTTTCCAATCCAGCGAACCGATTCTTCCTTAAACAAAGAGCGCGATTCTACCACAATTTCTTCGGACACCACCAAACAAGAAAGCAAACCAATGCCAAAGCGACCGATTAAATCTTTCTCGGCTAATTCACCGCGTTTAGAACTTTGTCCGATTACCGATAAAAATTGGTGCATATCCTCTAAAGATAAGCCTACCCCATTATCTTGAAAGATCAGTTGATTGTCCTGAAAAAACAAGGTTATCTTCCCTTGAAACCCCTCATCAATTCCCTTTCTAACCGTAACGGCATCGACGCCGTTTTGCAATAATTCGCGAATAAAAACCGTTGGCGAACTATAAATATGCTCGCTCAACAGTTCAATCATTCCCTTCATATTCACTTGGAACTGATACTCCTTTTTATTGTCCATTATCTTCTTCTTTTTCTCGGGCCTCCAACAATTTTTTGCGCATCTTCATTTCCATTTTCAGCTGCTTGTTGGTACCAATGCATCGCTAATTCATCGTTTTGCTCTACACCTTCTCCTTTTAAATAACAATTACCCAATTCATATTGTGCCATTTCAAAACCGCCATTGGCTGCATTTTCTAAATACACAACCCCTTCGGTTAATTCTTGGGCAACGCCTTCTCCTTTTACCAACATCATTCCCACATAAGAAGCCGCTTCCAAATTACCGCGATCCGCTACTTCTCTCAAATAGTACACCGCTTCTACATAGTCTTTTTCTGTACCGATACCGTAGTAATAGCACAAGCCCAAGCGGAAATAAGCGGCATCATACCCTCTTTCTACGGCTATTTTATAAAATTGAAACGCTTTTTGTTCGTCGCGTTCAACGCCAATCGCAAATTGATAACAGATTCCCAATCCTTCGGATACATAGCCCAATTCTTCGGCTTTTTGGTAATAAGGGAATGCTAACTCATAGGGTTGCTCTTCTTCATACCCATATAAATAGTAATCACCTAAGGTTAACATCGCTAAAGCAGATCCATTTTCATTGGCTTTTTCTAACCAGTATTTTGCTAGCTCTACATCTTTCTCTAAACCATAAGCATAGAGGTAATAACAACCTAGTTTATATTGGGCATAACCAAATCCTATTTCAGCAGCAGCGGTCATGTATTCTACCGCTTTTTCAGGGCTTTCTTCTACGCCACCTGCTCCTTCTTCATAGGCTAATGCCAAATCTACATTGGCATCATTATACCCATATTCCAGTGCTTTTTCAAATAATTCAAACGCTTTTTTTCGATCTTCTTCTGCACCAATTCCATAGCGATTGCAACGCGCCAATTGATAAATCCCTTCCGCTAAATCTGCATCAGCGCCAATTTCAAAGTGTGCTCTTGCTTTTTCTGCATCCACTTCGCCTAGTAAACCATCTTCGTATAAATAACCTAAGCGGATGGCCGCAAAAGGATAATTATTCGCTAAAGCTTCTTGGTAATACTGTTCGGCTTGTGTAGGATTCGCTTCTAGACCATAGCCGCGTTCTAACAACATCCCCAATTCCACTTTACAATAGTTGGAATTGTGCATTTCCACTCCTTTTTCATAAAAGGCAATGGCCTTAGCTAAATCTGGGTTTTCGTGGTAACGGTAATATCTTCCGGCGTATTCAATACCCAAACCATTGTTTCTTTCTGCAGCAATTTCATAGTATTCAATGCATGTATCAAATTCATCTTCTGTACCAAACTCTCTGGCTTGATATCCATATCCTAGGCGATAAGGCGCATAATCATCGCCTAAATCCATAGCTTGGGTCAAAAGCGCTTGTGCTTCCTCCACCTGACGTTCAATTTCTTGGTGTTCTAATAAAGCGACTGCTTTTTCATTCATTGCACGGGTCGATTTTCCCGCTATTGCGCGGTCTAAATACACCATCGCTTGCTCGATATTTTTATATTCACTGTGGTATAAATACAGCGTTGCCAATTCTAATAAGGCCTCATTCGAACTATATAAAGCTGCTTTTTCTAAGGCTTGTATGGCTTTTTCAAATTGAGGTTCACTTTGATCTGCTGGGTATAAATAATAATACCCTAAAACAAAACCAGCATACGCAATTCCATGTTCAAATCCCACTTGCAAATAAGGTGCTCCTTGTTCAATTTCATATCCAAAAGGAGCAAAACGCGTATTGCTAATCAGCATACCTAGCATATAATTGCAGTAACCGCTGTTGTATTTGATTCCCTCTAAATAGGTCTCTAATGCTTTTTCATCTTGCCCTTCACGCAAATAGTAATCGGCTAAAACGTATAAGCCGCGTTTTTCAACGTGTAATAAATCGTGGTATTTTTCTAAAACTGCTTTGGCTTCTTCTTCAGATCCACAAGCGTGGAATTCAATATTTAAAGCAAATAACTTTCCAACTTTGTTCTCTGGGGCATAAGACGATTCGATCAAAGCAAATCCTTGCTCTTTATCTTGTTCAAATTCCAGATTTCCATAGTAAGTGTTATAGCCAACAAAGGCTTGAGCGGTTTTGTCTCCTGCTTCGTATCCCTTTTTCAAGTAAGTAGTTGCTGTCTCTTCATTTTTGAACCCATAGCGTGCATTCATGTATAATTCATGCATAAACGCATAAGCTTTGGTATACCCTTTGTCGATAAACAACTGATTCAATAAAACAACATCATCAAACCAAAGGGCATAATCTTTATCATTCAAATAAAAACTACTGCGTTCGCGGTTGGAGTCTTCGTTCAGTTGTTCGTATACGTGTTGGAACATTTCGCCTTCTTTCCCCGTTTGTAGGGCCAACATACAAAGTGCATGTGCTTTAAACCATCGAATAGGATCCGCATAATCATTCGCTTGGAAATACGTTGTTGCAGCACTGCTTAAACTCTCTTGCCCATTGGCAACCTCACTGATATAGCTTAAGTATTTTACATTAAACTCGCCCATAATTTTTTCTTTTTCTAATAAAACAATTTTTTCCCTTGAATTGGGATTTATTCAATTCAAAACAAATTTATGAAACACGGACGACATAATTTGTTAATTATTAAAAAGTGTTAACTACAAAAAGAAAAATCCCCATTTGTAGGGAAAAGTATAGGCATAGCCCTAAGGTGCTGTTTCTGAAAGACAACAGGCGATAATACTGCGTTAAAAATAAAAGATTTAGAAAAAGCGAATCAAACTAAGTGCGTAAATATTTTTGATTTACGCGGGAGGACGCAATGTAAGAAGCGATAAAACCCAAAATAGAAATAGAGAAAAACACAACAAAAACATCGCTAATATTAAACTCAACGGGATAGGCAAACCCTGGTCGGATCAAAATTAATCCAAAGTGTTCTTGAATGAGCACACCTAGTATTCCCAATGAAATACCCAATAATCCTCCACCAACACTGATAATCATACCTTGTAGCAAAAAGATGCGCTTGAGTTGTTGCAAAGAAACCCCAAGGTCATTGAGTGTTTTGATGTTTACTTTTTTCTCTAAAATAATCATCAGCAGTGCACCCACCAAATTAAATAAGGCGATAATCACCACCAATAAAAAGATAAAATACACCACCGCATTTTCGGTATTCAACATGCGATATAAGCTATCATTCAATTGAATGCGATTTTTAAGCACTACCTTATCCCCTAATACTTCGTGAATAAAGGCCGTGGCTTGCTTTTCAGTAACCCCTTTATTCAAGGCAAATTCAAGGTTGGTATATTCTTTATCGGAAAGGCTCAATAAGTGTTGCGCCAATTCCATACTACAAAACACATATTTACTATCCAGTTCTTCATTGCGCAACGAATAAATACCTACAGGTTGCAGGTAAGTACGCAAAAAAGCATCTTCGGGATTGGTAACAACGCCGGTTCCTGGTTTAATGGAAAGCGCTTGTAGGCTGTGCTCCACATCAAATAAGCCCATGGATAGTAAATAGGCCATACCCAACCCAACAACCACCTCTTCTGAATCGGGATTAATCCATCCTCCTAATTCTACTTTATCGGGAAATTGGCTTACTTTCGGATAATCGGCATCTACCCCTTTTAGTATCGCAACGGTTTGCTTTTCATTAAAGGTAAAAAGCAAACGGTCCTCTACCACACGAGCCACGCCTGCAAATAAAGGAGATTGACTCAATTTTTCGTATTCTGCGTCTTCTATTACAAAATTCTTCCCTTGTGCGCTAAACGCTTTTAATTCGGGGTCTAAATCATTGGTAAAAGATAGGCTGAAGGATCGAAGTCCACTAAACACAGCTAATACAATTAACATAGCCATTGCACTCACCACAATACCAATGGAGGCAATAGCAGTAATCACATTAATTGCTTTGCTTTTACTTTTACTAAAAGCGTAGCGTTTGGCTATGTAAAATGAAATCTTCAAGAATCTACTTTTTCTTTCTTTTTACTAAAAGATCTGGATTGGCAATTGGATTCTCGTCTCCTTTTAAGGCTTTATCAATTTGATCGATATACTCTAAGCTATCATCTACGTAGAATACTAAATTAGGTACTTTTCTCAACTGATTTTTTACGCGTTGCGCTAAATCGTGTTTGATTAGTGGTGCATTCGATTGAATACTCTTTAATAATTCTGCCGCGCGTTCAGCCGGAAAAACACTTAAAAAAACTTTCGCGATTGATAAATCGGTAGTCACATTTACTTTAGAAACCGAAATAATCAAATTGCTTATTCCGTTCTTGCGCACTTGCCCTTGTAATATATCTACTAGGTCACTTTGTAGAAGCGCTCCCATCTTCTTTTGTCTATTTGTCTCCATGGTGCAAAAATACAATTTTTTGGATAGGAAAGTTTTATATTTCGTTCGTTCTATACCTCAAGCACACAATTTTTATCCCGTTACATGGCTAAGAAGCAGAAAAAGAAAGGAAAAGAGTGCGCCTCTTTCTTGTGTCTGCCTTATTTTATAACAATGAATTACTGCCCAAACACAGCCCTATCTACTTCAAAAAAAAGCTGAAAACAAATTAGTTAACCCAAAACGACTCGATTTAAAACGAAATTCCTCTGGGTAAAATAAATAATTTTTACTTCTATTTCTTGCAAAAACCAATAATCCGCTGTAATATTGCAACCGTTAAACGTCGATTTGACCGGTCCTATAACTCAGCTGGTTAGAGTAGCTGACTCATAATCAGCAAGTCCCTGGTTCGAGCCCAGGTGGGACCACAAGTAAATGTTACTGTCAAATAGGCCGGTCCTATAACTCAGCTGGTTAGAGTAGCTGACTCATAATCAGCAAGTCCCTGGTTCGAGCCCAGGTGGGACCACATACTACGAGCATCTATTGAAAAATAGGTGCTTTTTTTATGCTCTTTTATTTCATTGACACACTTGCGTAAGATATACGCCTTCCTCAGCCAATATTTAAAGAGAATACTAAACGCCCCGTATGTTAGGCGGAACGCAGTGAAACATCACATATGTAATTCACATAATACCCTCTTATAGCGCAAAGTAAACAACAGAAAAAATGTATCTCTGGAACCCTTTTTTTAAAGCTTCTAGATATCCTACCTTCTTGAAGGTCCTAGCAAACACACAAATTTAGATACCTGATTCTTAACTAAAATTGAGTTTTTAAAAGTAATTCATTCTGATATTCTTCCGCCTTCCTTCAACAATCCTTCAACAATTCCTTGAGAATACGAGGTAAAAAGGCCCTTTTCTTGAAGAAAGGTTCACGTATTGTTCATCGATTCTTCATTGACGCTACTTTCATTCCCTTTCGTACATATAGCCATGTACAATACGAATGCAATTCGCGTCCAGGTGGGACCGCAGTATTACATCAAGCATCTAATAAAAATAGATTCATTTTTTTATGTCTTTTTGTTGAATATCCTAATAAAATCCGCTTGATATTGAAGTATCTCATCTATAGTACTAATTGTACCTTCTATTCTTGAAGATATTAAAGCGTCATAATTAGCAAAGGAGCTAATAAAATTTCAGTGTTAGGTAAATTTTTTAGCATTTGATCAAAACGCGTTAATGCATCAGTAGCTTTTACCAACTCCTGTATGAAAAGAGAATAATTAATATTTTCTGGAGGAAAATTGTCGCAATGATAGTCAACCGCTTTTTCTAAATTATAATCCACAAACACGTGTTTGTATACAAATAAAAAAAACAAACTCAACTGCTATTAATAACTAGTTTCTCGTTCAATCACAATGGTATAAATAAACAAGCCCTTCATTCTCTCAAGAATAAAGGGCTTATTTCACAAGATAGCTTATACCTTATTTTCTACTTTTCTTCATACATTTCGGGTGTTACACTATACTTTGTGACAAATTCACCTTTTTTGTCTTTATAAGAATAATTAAACGTCACCTTAGCCGCTCTTAATTCTTTCATATCCGGATTAGTTTTAATATTCTGTAGAATACCACTAAAAAAATATTTTTGCACAGTATCCAAATTAATTTCAGCTTTCTCATACGTTACAATCGAAATATTATACTGAAACGTTTTATTTGGAAGAGCAACTGTATTCTCAAGAACTAAATCTTGATCAACTACTAAAGGACAATTTTTATTCATCTCCGAAGAGAACTTAGCTAAACTTTTATCAATACTTATGGAAGAATTTAAATAATAATTGAATAAATATATGATAGACATGCCCAGAACAATTCCTAGTATCGCTGTTATATTATATTTTCTTTTAGGTTTAACCTTTACTTCAGTGGGCTGATCTTCCGTTTTTGATTCAATTTCAACATCTAAAAGTTTATAACCACAAACTGAACAGTATTTTGAAGTTTTTTCATTTTCAGTTTTACAATTTGAACATACAATTTTCATGTTTTCTATTTTTTATCACTCTGTTAATAAGGCTATTACACGACGGTTTTCATCCATTCATTGCAAAAAAAACAAAAGTGCTGTTTTTCAAAAATTAGCACAACAATATACCATTATTTACATAAATAAAGTATTTAAAACTGTTAAAAACCATAAAGATAAAATAGCCAAAATTCATTCTTTCCCCACGTATTTCAGTTAGTATCGATACAAATCAAGATAAAATTGGGCAGAAACAACGAAAATAATTCTTTCTTACTAAGTACTAAACATCCTTTCACACCATAGGTTTAAAAAGGACGGAGAATTGTTGCGTATAATCAGTGATGACGACTTATCTATGTGACCTCTTCTTTGTCAGGGTGACAAGCGATTCGAAAAAGTGAATCCAAAAAAAGAAATTTTTTTTGTACAATCCTCAACTTTTGCGCTTGATTTCTTAAATCGCCAACCCACGATTTCTCCCAACAAAAAAAGCCCAGTAAATAAAACATTCACTGAGCCGTACATACTATAGTTTGATTGGTTTTTGTGCTAGTTGACTAACTCTCTTTCGCGCAAGAGTGTTTTCGTATCTTTTTCCACCTTGTATTTCTTGGTCCAGATACAATCTCCATCATAGTCATACGCGAATTCTTCTTTGAGTATAACTGGGCGTTTAGGTGGTGTTTTATCTTTTTTACGTCTTTTTTCTTGGGTGTAATTAGGTGCGATTGTTGTTCTCGAACTCACTTCTATTGCATTGCCACACGAATCGTACTTATATGTAGTTGTGCGAATCTTCTTTTCTCCCTCCTCAAAAAACGTTGTTTTTTCCAAGCGGATGGTTCCATTTTCATTATACGCTCTTACTGTACTAAATCCCCGTTGGTACTCTTCCGAAAATTCACGCGACGTAACCAACATCGGTCGTCCTTTTACAAATTTAGTATAGGTTTGCTTGCCATCATCGATTAACTCCCCTTTTTCATCATAGGTAAATGTACTTTCAAATACCACTTCGCGAACTTGACCCCGATCGGCATCATACATCAAGACTTCTTGATACACGCGACCTTTATCGTCATAAAAAACATCAACTAATTTCCCCAATTCATCCCCGTAATACAAGCGATAGCTACTAATCTTGCCATCCGTAAGTTCGTATTCAATTCGATCACTGGGATAGATACTTTGCGCATCTTTTTCATAAAAATGGTCGTATTGCTTCCATTTAGGATTTGCATCAATGCGATCTAGTGCCATTTGAGCAAATGCACCAGTACTCATCGTTAACAAAAGTAAAGTAAGAATAGCTGGTTTTTTCATTGTGTTTTTATGATTTTATTGTACAATATTCCTTTTGGAGTACGCAAAGTAGAAAAAAAACCAACCAATACAAAAAATAAAATCAATGAATGCGAAAAATTAACTTAAACACGTTTCCGAAACAACACCTTATAAAGAAAGGGAGTCACTTAGAGCAAGTCGACTTTTAGCATCCCTTTGTTGTACTGCAAGCGCAAGATAACCCGCAAAGGAGCCCGACGACCCTGATCCAATTCTAATACTTGTATTTCATTGTTGGCATACTCCAAGGTTGTTTCCATGCGAAAATCGAGTAAAACATTTTCATATACATAGCGAACCACCAAATTCCCCTTGGCATTTTGTTTGACTAAATACAGTTGTGTACTACTTCCAGGCTTTGTGACACTAAACTCTTCAAAATAGCTTTTCACCTCCAAAAAAGGACTCCCCTTTACAACCCCACTTACGCGAATAGAATCCAACGTTGTGCCTGAATACAATACTTTACTAAGTGTATCAGGTATTTGGGCTTGCACAGGACTAATCATGACTAAAAGTAAAGCTCCAAGTACTATCGCCTTTAAAAAATCACAATTAATCCTTAAAAATAGAATTCGGCATACATATTGCATGTAATAATAATATAAAAATTATCTTAAAATGATAAAAATACACTTTGTTTACAAAAAACAAAAAAATATAGAAAACTACTATTTTTAATAATTTTTTCACCAAATCAAATTTTATAATCAAATAAAAGTGTTCAATTTTCGTTTATTTGCAAGAAAGCATCCGCTTTAACCCCAAGAGGATGGCTGTAAAACAAATAAAAACAAACATACCTAGGAATTACGATTCATTTTTAAAAAAAATTTAACTAATTTTAATAAAGATATGCTTAATTTTGTACGCGGTGATAATCTCTTACAGCGATATAAAAACAAGAAAATCCTAGCTTATACAAAAGGTGTTTTTTAAAACGTAAAATGCAGTACAAAACGCAAAAAAAAGGAGCTCGTTTTCCGTTCATTTTGCTTGTACTTCGAAAGGAAAAAGATTATTTTATATTAAATTTGCAATTGAAAAGAAATAAAGACAAAAATGAAAAAGATTATCTCATTATCCATCCTATTTGTGGTTTTTTCTATGGCCTATGCGCAGAAGAAGCCCGTTATTCCAAACAGCAGTGATGTCATTGTTTATAAAGATATCGAGAACATTCTTCAACAAAAAGAAGAATTGGGATTAACTAAAAAACAAGAAGCTGCTTTTATTGTTAAGAACGAATACATCAAAAGAGATTTACAGGCGCTAAATGAACGTACAGACATGCTCCCTGTTGAGAAAAAAGAAGCAGAGAAAAAAGTAAAAATGTCTTACCAATTATTCATTCAACGAACCTTAAACAATGATCAGATAGATACTTGGGCACAAATGAAAGTTGAATTTGATACCAACAATATCAAAGATGATGGATTAAAGGCAGATTTAAAAACGTTAGAGACCCAATATAAAGTTGACCAAAAAGAGATTTATAGAAAATATGGGATGGACAAAGCCGTCTATTCAGCTCAGAAAAATACCTTACGTAAAAAATACGAAAAAGACCGCTTGAATCTAACACAATACTACAACATCCCTGAAGGAGAAAAAGAAGTAATGTCTTTAGAAGAAATCGCAAATCTGGTAAAAGAATTTGACGATTACTACAACGAAGAAAAACAAGCGAATCCTTTAAAATACTTAAATATCAGAGAAAATTCTTCGACTGAAAGTACAGAAGAAACACCCCCTGTTGAAGAATATACAGAAGAATAAAGTTCTTTTATCAAACAGCAGTAAGCACTCGTTTACTGCTGTTTTTTTATTTACTGTCCTTTGCTAGCGTTAATTTTATAACGACAATTGGGTCATTGTTTGGAAACAAAAAATAAAACACAAAGAATCTTAAAATAAGCTCATCTTCTAAAATGTCTGAATTATACCAAAATACAGCATTTTAAAACCCTTAGATCTCAGTATTTTTACTTTACTTTGCAAAAAAAAATCGTATGTCATACCTATCAAAAGTTATAAGTGGAAAATGCCCAAATTGTGGCAAAGTAGATTTATTCTACGATAAAGGAAATCCTATTACGATGCGCATGCCTAAAATGACAAAGGAATGTTCCAACTGTCATTATAATTTCCATAGAGAAACTGGTTTTTACTTTGGAGGTATGTATGTAAGCTATGGACTTACAGTTGCGGAAATGATGGCTGTCATGGTACTTAGATTAATCATTAACGCATTATTTGACGTGCATATCACTCTTCTTCAAACCTTTATAGCCATTGTGGTTGTACTGATTTTATGTTGGACATTTAACTACCGATTATCCCGCATTATCTGGTTAAACATATTTTATAAAAAAGAATAGTTTCTTTCGAAAAGTTAATTATCTTTGCACCACTTGAAACAAAAACGGGTGTAGTTCAAGGGTAGAATAGCGGTCTCCAAAACCGTTGATGGGGGTTCGAATCCCTCCACCCGTGCCAAAAAAAAGTCCTTACTCACGTAGGGACTTTTTTTTAGTTTACGGTTAACTGTTTACAGTTCTTGTAAACCGTCAACCACTATTACTGATAGCGTTTAAAAAACTCTTTAGGTGTTTCCCCTACACGTTTCTTAAATAATTTTGAGAAATAAGAATAATCCTCATACCCTAAAATAGAGGCAATCTCATTTAAAGAATAGTCGGTATAAATCATCATTCGCTTTGCTTCTAACACAATGCGATCTAAAATAATATCCGTAGTGGTTTGATTAACCATTGTTTTGCAAATCCTATTTAAATGCTTCTGGGTCATATTCATCCAAGTTGCATATACCGCAGCCGATTTTTCTTCCGTATAGTGTTTTTCTATTAACTCTTCAAATACCTGAAGATGGGTAGCATATAAGTTATTATGAATGGTTTTAAAAGTTTCACCTTCCAGTAAAATGCGATTTGTTTCTATGTAAAACAACAACGTCAAACTAACTAATTGTTGATTGCGTTTCCATTGTTCTTGACGTACTTCCTCCACCATGCGATTTAAGACAAAGGCCAAAACTTGTGTATCCCCTTCAGTTAGACAAACGCGATTTGGATAAAAGGCAGATCTAAATACAGGATAATCGCGCAGAGATTCCTTTAACAAATATAAATCCAAGAAATTTTGAGTGTGAAAAAAAATATACCCTTCAATATCATCGGATAATTCCCAACTATGTGTTTGACCGGGTGCAAGCATAAATACCGCACCTGGTTTTACCTCATAGCGGTGAAAGTCTATTTCGTGAATTCCTTCGCCTTTGGTAAAGAGAACTCCTACATAAAAATTGTGTTTATGAGGTCGTTCGATATGACTGTGGTTATCAATCAAATGCTGAGATAACGTATTGGCATAAAAATCCGTTTGCAGATTATTATGCGTCAAATCATTGATTTGTAAGATCGCTATTTCGCTCATGTTCTCCTCTTTTGCCACAAAAGTATAAAGAAATACAGCGCACCCAATAAAATTAACTATCTTACGCAAACTTTTACTTTAAAAATAAGAATTGCATAAGCGAATTTTATTTGCAAACTTTGTTACTTATTCAAAAACTAATTGCTCCAATGAAAAAAGCAATCCTACTAACAAGTTTTATCGCCTTAGTAATGACCGCTTGTACCCAACAACCGTCAAACCAAAATTTAGAATCACTAGATAAAAAATCCGCTAGAGAAGTTACGTTAAAAACGATTCTTGCAGGAGATAGTATCTATCACATAACCGCACAAACCATTTGGGTGAATGGGCAAATCATACAACAAAAAGTAGATACCCTAAAAACCGCAAAAACATTCAATGACTGGGGAGATAGTCAACCGACTACCCTTGAAAAAGTGCCCATTTACGTAACAGTAGAATAAATAGAATATGAGAAAAAGTAGTAAAGCCGTTTCCTTAGTTTTAATCACAGCCACTTTAGCTTCTTGTTCTAAACCTACTGAAACCAAAGAAGAACAACAGCGCGTATTTATGCGGGCAGATAGCAGTGCACCTTATACAGAAGTAACTGATCAATACCAGCAACAACGCAGTAGCGGTGGTGGCATGGGTATGGGAAGTGCTTTCTTGTGGTATATGGCTTTCCGACCAATGATGGGCGGTGGTATGGGCTATACCAGTCCAGGTATCTCACCCCAATCGAATGTAGGAACTAATGCAGCTAAATCTGAGGCCTATAAAAAGCAAACCGCACGCGGTGGTTTTGGTAAAACAGCCAAAGCCAATACAGCTTCCTCTTAATCGTACAACATGCAGATAAAACACCTAACAGCCGATTCTAATTGGAAAAACCGATTAGAACAGCATGGTTTTGGCTATCATACAGATGAAAACAACATCCCCTATTGGGTTGAAGGTTACTATTATAGCATATCCGAATCCTTTGCGGATGAAGTATATGCAGCCACTTCCGATTTATGGGATATGTGCTTGAAAGCCGTAGATCATGTCATTACACATAAGCTTTACGATCAATTTCAAATTCCTCTTTTCTTTCACGAACACATTGAACGTTCTTGGGAAAATGACGAATTAAGTATATATGGTCGATTTGATTTTGTGTATGACACCGTACACAACCAATTAAAAGTATTAGAATTTAATGCCGATACCCCTACTTCTCTCTATGAGACAGGCGTGGTACAATGGCAATGGATGAATACCTATTTTGGAAACTCTAAAGACCAATTCAATTCGGTTCACGATCGCTTAATTGAAACGTGGAAAAAAGCCAAAGAACATCTAAAAGGGAGTACATTGCATTTTTCATGCTTGCGAGAAACTTTAGAAGATTTAACGAATATCGAATATTTAAGGGATTGCGCCATACAAGCAGGTATTCAAACCAAATTAATTTATATTGATGATATTGGTTGGGATGGAGAAACCTTTACCGATTTGGAGGATGAAGTAATCACGGATATTTTTAAATTATATCCTTGGGAATGGCTGATGTACGAACCTTTTGCCTTGCATATTCCAACTGATATGGCACAAGCACAGTGGATTGAACCGTCTTGGAAAATGATTTTATCCAACAAAGCGATTTTACCGATCTTATGGCAGTTATTTCCAAATCATCCGCTCCTATTGGAATCGTATTTTGACGAACCTAAAGGGATGCGCGATTACGTAAAAAAACCCTTATTGTCTCGAGAAGGTGCAAATGTTACCCTATATCTCAATAACCAAATTGTTGAAGCAACCAAGGGAGATTACGGAGAAGAAGGGTATATTTGTCAAGTCTTAGCAAACCTACCACAGCTAGGCAAAGGGTATTTTATTCTAGGTAGTTGGCTCATTGGACAAGAACCTTGTGGCCTTACTTTTAGAGAAAGTGATAGACGTATTACCACAGATAAAAGTAGATTTGTACCTCATATTATTGAATAATACATTAGCCTTATACAAGTAGGCTTTTTAATCCATTTATACCGCATGACACCCGATTTTATCTACGACAAAATTTTTGAAAATATCACCTTAGAACCGAATAGTATCTCCTTCAAAGAATATGAAAACTGTAAATTTATTCATTGTGATTTTAGTGCATGTTCTTTTTTATCCACCGTATTTATTGACTGTGATTTTAAAAATTGCAACTTTAAAAATGCAGCTATTAATTACGTTGGATTAAGAAATTGTCATTTTCAAACGTGTAATTTTACGCATGTAAATTTCACGATGATCGATCAAACTATTTTTGATTTTTCATTTACAGATTGCAATTTAGAATTTACTTTATTTTACAGTTTGAATCTTAAAAAAACAACCTTTATCAATTGCAGTTTGATCAGTGCAGATTTTATGGAGGCGGATTTATCGCAAACGATGTTTGACAATTGTAATTTATATCGCGCGAACTTCACAAAAGCGAAAGCTGAAAAAGCAGATTTTTATACCAGTTATAATTTTGATATCGATCCCGACTCAACCAAACTAAAAAATGCCATTTTTTCGAAAGACACTTTAGAAGGCTTATTGAGAAAACACCAATTGATTTTAAAATAAATAATCAAATAAACCGTATCTTTAAGTATCTAACCTTGGAAGTTAAAGTATGCGTTTGAAAAAAAAATACAAAATAATACTGTTTGTTTTCCTGCTGGGAGCTGTTTTATACGGCTCCAGTCAATGGATTATTAACCAACTACTAAGCAACTATTTACCCGGTATTATTGAAGAAAAAAATGATTCCCCTTATGCTTTAACGTATCAATCGGTACACTATTCTTTAGCAGAGCGAAAATTGACTGTCAAAGGCATTGAAATCAAGCCCAAAACTACCAACCCAACGGATTCGATTTCCTACCTCAAGGGAACTTTACAACAAATTGACATTCAACAGGTTGCCCTTTAGAATTTATTCAAAAGACACAACCTATCTGCCCAAGAAATTGCGATTATTCAACCTAATATCGAGGTTTTCCAATATACAATGCCTCAAGATACGGTACAAGATACCCCGCATCAGTTTGTAAAATCAATTGATATTAAAGCCATTATAGTAAAACAAGCGCATGTTGTTATTCACGATCCGATTCAAAAACTACGCTTACACGAAATTTATAATTTTAATGCGCAACTCAAGGGAATTCATTTTGGAGAAGAAACCAAAGACAAACCCATTCCCTTTACTTACAAAGATTATACTATTTCTTGTGATTCCATCGCGAGTTTAGTCAATGCACATCATCGTTTAAAAACGGGAAATATTTTAATTACTCCCGATCAAATTAGCATCGTTAATTTGTCCTTAAAACCCCTTTTTGAGTCCAAAGTAAAAACCGAATTACCTCATCGTTTATTAGCCATAGATGTTCCTTCTCTCCAATTTATAGGAACGGATTGGGGGTATAAAAATAAAACCGATTTTTACTTACATATTGATCATATCCAAACGCCAACGGTACAATTAACCGTTCAAGAGAATAGTCAATCAACCCTTAAAAAGGAAGAAAAAACAACGGCAACACCCAAGCTATTGCCTTTTGATATGCGTATTAACCAGATTGATATTGAGGGAATTAACATCAATTCCCTAGACCAGTGGCTCGTTAAACAAGGGAGTGTGCATTTAACTGCAATTGAAAACAAAGCAAAAGAAGAACTCCATATTCGCGCTATTCGCATTAATACCCCTGATATCTATCAACACCTACAACCACAACTACCCAAACAAAAGAAAGTAAAGATCTCTTTTGATGATTTAGTTCAAATTGATAGTTTATCCGTCAGCAAGGGCAATTTTACGGCAACCAAAGGCACCGACAAAACCTTGGTTCTCCAAACCAAAGCCATTGAGGCCACCCTTGAACATATCCGTATTGATTCCAATACACTAACGAATAAAATTCCGTTTCACTACAAAAACCTTTCTTTTTCTACTGAAAATATTCAGTGGAATACCGGTCGATTTTACGATCTAAAAATTGGGAAAATACAAGGTAAAAACGCAAACTTAACGTGCAGTAATTTTGAATTATTACCCAAGTATAGCCGCAAAAAAATGGTGAGTATGTTTAAATATGCAGATGATATTTTTACCCTGAAAACCAAATCACTGATTTTAGACAATTACACCTGGGGATTTGATGCACAAGATGTATTTTTCTTTCAGGCAGATCAATTGAGTTTCAATCAAATTAACGCCAATATTTTTAGGGATAAAACACCCGAGTTTAATAGGAGTATTAAACCCTTGTTTAGTAAAAAACTACGAGAAATTCCTTTTGGTTTAGCCATTAAAAAGGTGACTATCAGCAATTCTACCCTAGAATATGAAGAATACGATCAAAAAGCAGTTGCCCCCGGAAAACTAACTTTTGGCAATTTTAATGCCGTGATTCAAAATGTATATAGTGGTTTTCAGCAACAAAAATTACCCACTACGACAATTGTTGTGGATGCGAGTTTTATGAATGCAGCCCCTTTACACGTCGATTGGTCTTTTAATATTTTAAATCGAACCGATGCCTTTCGCATTAGTGGAACCATACAAAACTTTCCTGCTACAGCGATGCAATCTTTTCTACAACCTTATGTAAAAGCCTCAACAGAAGGTAGTTTAGATCTGGTTAAATTTAATTTCTCAGGAGATAATAAAGTAGCAACGGGTCAATTCGCTATGAATTACAAAGATTTAAAAGTAACTTTATATCGAAAAAATGGAGAAAAGAAAAGAAAAATTCTCTCTCAAGTAGGCAATTGGTTTATTCACAAAAATTCGGAAGGTCAATTAAAAGAAGTCGATATAAAAAAGGTAAATCGCATAGAAGAAAAGTCTTTTTTCAATTACCTTTGGTTATGTATTTTACAAGGTCTAAAACAAACTATTTTATAATACAATCGCATATGAAAACCGTATTAATCACAGGAGCATCTTCAGGTATCGGCCAAGCAACAGCAAAAGCGTTAGCCTCAAATCATCGTTTAATACTATGTGGGAGAAGAAAAGATCGATTGGATGAACTAGCACAAGAGTTGACTACCTTAACGGAAACCCATATACTAACCTTTGACGTTAGCAACAAAGAGGCGGTATTTGAAGCAATTGCTTCTCTACCTGAATCTTGGAAAAACATTGACGTTTTAATTAATAATGCTGGAAATGCACATGGTTTAGCTTCTTTTCAGGAGGCGGAACTCGAAGACTTAGAAGCGATGATTGACATCAATGTAAAAGGCTTAATTTATGTTACCAAAGCTGTTTTACCTTTGCTGTTGCAGCACAACAAAGGCGGGCATATTGTCAACCTTTCTTCTATTGCAGGAAAAGAAACCTATGCCAATGGAACCGTATATTGTGCTTCTAAAGCAGCGGTTGAATCGATTTCAAAAGGCTTGCGTTTTGATTTACTTTCCAAGGGAATCAAGGTTACGAATGTTGCACCGGGTGCTGTTGAAACAGAATTTTCAATGGTTCGCTTTAAGGGGGATTCCGACAAAGCCAATCAAATTTACAAAGGATATCAACCCTTAGCGGCGGAAGACATTGCAAATGCTATTGCGTATGCCATCAATCAACCCGATCATGTTCAATTGGCAGATATAACCCTATTTCCAAAGGCACAAGCCAGTGGAACTAGTATTCACAGACAATCAGAATAGTGTAACCGATTTAAAATCAATCACTTTATGAAACACTTTTTTGCAATTAGTCTTTGTTTAGGACTTCATTGCACCTTTAGTTTACCTCTTCAAGCACGTGAATCAAAAACCACTTGGAAGGACAACCTAATCCCATTATTACAAACCGTTTCAGATACGGTCTTTATCGATTTAAAAAATGATCCTGATTTTAAATTTACCAATAATTTACGTTGGTTTCAAGATCCGGAATTAGCGCTATTTGGCATTAAATACAAAACAGGGGAACTCTTTATCGAACCTTTGTTTCATCAAATTGAATCGTTTGTAGATCATACTTCTATTGTCACCTTTGAGGATTTTCAAGGTGCTATTAACGATACAGGTCAAATTGTAATTCCCTATATCTATGAAGAATTACAAACAAGTAGTGAAGAGCGAATCGCCTTTTCTGAAGGAGGATTATGGGGCTTTTTCTCCACAACAGGAGAGAAAGTAATTCCGGCTACGTATGAATTTGTAGGTAACTTTTCAGAAGATTTGGCTTTAGCCTCCCAAAATAATTTATTTGGCTATATAAATAAAAAAGGAAAAGTGATTATTCCTTTTCAATATGAATATGCGGGTAACTTTGAAAATGGACAAGCACAGGTAGAGGTGAAATTCCGCTCATTTACCATCAACAAAAAAGGAATGAAAATTTCAGACTAACCCTGAAGAAATAGCAAATAAGAATAACAGCAAACGAAAACAGTACGTCTGTGCACTACATAAAAAAACGAGTTGGTATCCTGCCAACTCGTTTTTAAAACTAACCAATATTCGTATGGGTTATAACCCATTAAACTTCATTCCTAACGTAAACCATCGCCCTGGCATTGGCACTGCACCAGCCTCAATATAAGTTGTGTCAAATATATTTTGAGCATCGATATAAAATTTTACCTTATCTAAGGTATAATTCAGGCGAATATCCGAAATCCAATAACTCTTATAAGTCAATCGTTCATTGAAGCGATTCGCTAAGGTTATACTAAACTGATCATAGGTATAATTTACGGTTCCCACTACTTGATGTTTTAAACTTTCTAGGGAGTATTTCGAAAGCATTCCGTCCGTTTTATTTTCAATCATCGGCGATAAATACGTATACGAAAGACCTAAGTTCCACAAGTTACCTGCCTCACCTATTTTATAACGGAGTGCAGTATTTACTCCTTTTGTTTTATTTTTTGATGCATTATACGGTTGATACGGTTGATTGGCATCCTCGCGAATCCAATCGATAAAATCATCTATATCACGATAGAAGACGAAAGCTTCCATTTGGAAATTATTTTTTCGATATTTCCCTCCTACTTCCACTTGATATGCTTTTTCTGGTGCTAAATTGGGATTTCCTATATTACCTGGTCTTTGATCCAAATACAAATCAGTAAAAGAAGGGATTCTACTTGCAGTTCCAGCATTAAAGGTAGCTTGCCAATGGGGATTAAAATTATAACTCGCATCTATGCCTGGATAAAACTCCCAACCATATTGTGTATTATAATTGACATACGCTCCAAGATTAACATCTAACTTTTCAAACCACTCTTTTTGAAAAGCAGCAAAAAACCCATAGTTGCTTTTACTGTGATCGCCAATATTCGTTGAATTAATTTCTTCATAACGCATTTCACCTCCAAAAGTAAATTTCCCATAGTCTACACTATATTCTCCATTGACATTGGAAGTAATTGAATGGGTATAATGCCTACTTCTAGCTACATCTAAACGATGGCGATAATAGCGATAATCATCAAAATTATAACGGTAAGCTACACTAGGCATTAGAGTAAGTCGATCAGATAAATAATGACGCGAACTAAGATTCAACATCGTTGTACTGACAATTTCTTTTGACTCTTTATCACCTGGTGCTGCATAAAAACCATTAGCTCCAAAAGAATTAGAAGCATGACCTGCTAGAATCATAACGGTATTATTCTCATTGGGTACAATATTTCCTTGGTAAAAAACCTTATTGTTGTGATAGGCTGTATTATAGCGATACCCATTACCTGAATCATGACTCCCAAACAAAAAGTGATTGTCCTTGGCTCTAACTAAGGTACCTCCTAGTTCAATACCTCGATTGTTATAGGTTTCTTTATGATCGCCTTCCTTATCCTTTTTAAAGCTAGTTCCCCCATAAACAGAAGCAAATACCCCGTCTTTCTTTGGGTTTTTCGTAACAATATTTACCACACCCGTCAGGCTATTTACGCCATATAATCTTGCAGAAGGTCCTCTTACAATTTCAATGCGTTCTACAGCTTCTAAAGGAATGGGAATATTCAGTGAATTGTGCCCCGTTTGTGGATCAGAAATTTTCTGTCCATTCAACAAAAGGAGGTTTTGTTCAAAACTACCACCATCCATACTCAAGTCAGCTTGTGTTCCATTAGGACCTCGTTGTCTTAAATCAACGCCAGCCACGAAACTCAATAATTCATTAACTGAACTAACGGGTAATTGCTGAATTTGATCTTGTCCGATGATCGAAATATTTCTATTCTTTAATGTACTTGGAAGTTGTAGGCGTTGATTGTAAATGACAATTTCATCTATCTGATCTTCCATGGTGGTTGTGCCTTTCTCTTGTGCATATCCTACCCCTGATAAAAAGCTCCAAACCATTAAGGTTACATACAATTTGCGTTTCATATACTATTAGGTATTCTTTCTTCGTTGTTAATTTGTGTACTGCAAATGTATTGGTGGTTTATTTTTAGTTTCTAGTCCAGTTTAAAAATAAACAATAGACCGGTTTTTATTCCCTCCAAAAAAATTAATTAATTCCCCACTTTTTATGACTTATGTAAAAAAAGCAAATAATACTTATCCGCTAAATATAAATTATTTTCATTATTTTTGGTTTATAATCTAGCTATATGATTAAGAAAATAATGCTCCCGACCGTATTACTGACCTGTGTTCTCTCTGCGTGTAGTGAGAGAAGTAAACAGACTATGCGAGTCGTTTACAACCAAAATGCACAAGTTGAAGCCCTTAACGAAGTGCCTAATATTCAATTTGATTCCCTGAGAACGAGTGAACTCAAAGAAGAAGTACAACTTTTTTACAAAAACAACAACTACCATTTGGGTTGGTCTAATGTTGATAATAGACAACAACTCTTAGCAAGCATTGACAACCTAAAATTAGATGGGATAAAAATTTCAGCCAAAGAAATTACAAACCTCATCGAGTTAAACACGGGGTATGACCAATTAGATGAAGCCAAAAAGATTCAAGCTGATTTTTTATATTCTACCATGTATGTCAATACCCTAGACCATTTATACAATGGAAAGCTCAAAGCAAAACGCATCTATGGCGATTGGGAAATCACCCCCAAACCCTTAAATACTAGTGCAACGATGCTTTTAGCCTTAGAACATAAAAGCATTGGACTTACGTATGACAGTATTCGTACAAAACAGCCTATTTACACGCATTTAAGAGACAAATTATCGGTGTATTATACTCTTGATAAAGACAGTTTAAAACCGTTTAAACAAGGTAAACTAAACGATACTATTCCAGAATTAGTAGCGGTAAAAAAACACTTGATCTTTTTAAATCAATTGGCTGATAGCATTGAGGCTGATGCTATTTACAATAAAGCAACGGCACAATCCATCAAGGCCTTTCAAACCAGTAAGAAGATAAATGCCACCGGATTTACAGATAAAAAAACCATCGAGGCTATTTTACAGGAAGAAAATGCGCTAAAAGAAAAAATTATTGTCAATCTAGAACGTTGGAGATGGTTTCCTCGAGAATTTTCTTCGAACTATATTCTAGTTAATATTCCAGCTTATAGCTTAGTATCTGTTACAAATCAAGATACCATTCAACAACACAAAGTAGTAGTGGGAACAGCGGCGCGAAAAACGCCTATTTTGAGTTCTACCCTAACCACTGTTGTTCTCAATCCGACCTGGACGGTACCACCAACGATTAAAAAGAACGATTTAGTACCCAAAGCTTCCAATGACCGTTCCTACTTTACAAGACTTAATTTCACAATTTACAACAGTCAAGGCAAAGTAGTTTCTCCAGAAAATTGGGATGCTAGTAAAGGAACCTCCTACCGCTATGTTCAAAAAGGAGGACAAGGCAATACCTTAGGGCGTGTAAAATTCATGTTCAAAAATAACCATGCTGTATATCTTCATGATACTCCTAGCAAATGGGGATTTGCCCGTAACGATAGAAACTTGAGTTCTGGTTGTGTTCGCGTACAAGATCCTTTTGATTTAACGTCTTATATTTTTACACAAGCTGGAACAAACCTAACGAAAGAAGAAGTAGAAAAAATAATTGCTTCACAAGAAACAAAAAGCATCTCCGTGAGTGAAACGCCAATTGATGTACACTTGTTGTATTGGACGGTACAAGTGGACAACCACGGAAAATTCACGTATTTTAAAGATATATACAAATACGATGATGATTTATACAAGCGATTAGCGCAGTAAATAATCATCCATCTTGAAAACAAATACCCCGTTAGTACGTACTAACGGGGTATTTGTTTTCATCCTTGTATCAATTTATTCGTCAAATCGAAAGGTTGCTTCTGTAAAAATAGAACTTCGTTTACCCTGTTCACTTTTATCATCTTCAAAGCTTAAAAACGCACTTACTTTGCCCTTTTGAACATCGACAATTTGACTCACCGTAAAGCCGTCTTTTTCAATCCAATTGAGAAAAAAGATCCCATTGCTGATTTTTTTATAGCTAATTACCTCATCGCCTTCCGCTATTTGTCCATTCTTTTGAACCGTCTTCCAATGCAAGCTCGTAGCTGAAGTATACGTCATGTATGCGGTAAAGTCTGGATAAGTTAAAACTGCTTTTTTTTCAATTAACTCCAGATTTTCTTCTTTGAAATTCGAACGACCTATTGCACTGTTGTCTTTTTCATTTATTTCCGAATTTATTTGCTCATTCACCTGTTTTTTCGTTTGCGTACAGGAGGACAAGCCTATTGAAGCTAGCAGTAGTAGTAAACTGATTTTTTTCATTTTTTCTAGTATTAGGAGAATCTATAATTATTTCCCTTTGTTAGATTGACTTTACTTCTTGGTTTTTAATGCACAATCAAATTTCCAATTGAGAAGTCATTCAAATTTAATAAAAAATCGCTTTGTCCCTGTCCTTTTTAAATACGTCCTAAACGAAAAGTGTCCAAAACACCAGGGTATTTTGGACACTTTTAGCGAATTAAAGCTTGCGCATTTACTTCACTTAAATCAAAAAATTGGATTTATTTAGATATTCTTGTTGTGTAGAATAAATAAACAAACACGATTCGTCTTTAATTAGGTCAATCAGTTCTTTATTCACTTCATTAGGAACGGCAGGGCAACCGTAACTTCTGCCTAATCTTCCTTGCTTTAAAGCCATAAGAGGTGAGGCATAATCTGCTCCGTGAACCACAATAGCACGGGTACGTGCATTGTCATTAATTCCCTTTTCTAATCCATCCAAACGCATTGAAAATCCATTACTCCCTTGATACGTTTCTCCTGTTTTATAGAAACCTAAACTACTCATATGCGAATTAATTTTATTAGAGAACACAGTCGCAAATTCATCTCCTGTTCGTTTTCCATGTGCGACAACAGATTCTAATAAAACCTTGTTATTTGCCATATCAATCACCCATAAACGCTTTTGGGTAGAAGATACACTAAAATCGACGATGGTCAATTTCTCATTCTTAATCAAGCCTTCTTCCTGCATCTTAAAATACCCCTTCAAAGCCATGGTAAATACCTTTTCAGTAGGCGAATTAAAAGCTTTCAAATCCAACGTTTGAAAAAGCGTGTTCGCTTTCAATTCAAATCGCTCTTCCGCACTTAATTCTTTTTTTTCTATTTTATCAGTATCCAACTTAACGGATGTAACCTCATATTGTATTGAATTTTTGGCAATCCCTGCACCAACTAATACCAAAGCGGCCGAAGCCACTATCCACTGCTTGTAATTCATTTTATACGCTTTGCTAAGGGGTTATTTATATTTACGAAGTCGTAAAAATAAAAAAATATTCTTACCAAACAAATGATTCTCACCCAACTAAGGCAATAATTGTGTTTTTTTTAATGAAATCTTACGTATTGAAGGTTTTTAATTGAATAAAAACTACGTTTTAGTTCAATCTCGAAAACCAATCTTCTACAAGGCGTTTACTTTAAAAACCGAAATACGCAGTAAAGTACTCATACAGAAATAAAAACGAGCAAATCACAGCAAAAGGAGAGGGATACAAAATCTTATTTTATTTTTAATTGCAACGGATACCACTAAGAATTCCCCTTTTTCTAGGAATACCTCCCTGCCCTATATTCAAGGTTAAATAAAATAGTCGAATCTGCCATTTAAAAGTAGAACGTTAAAATACAATCTGTAAATTTGTGTAAAGATTGAATCAAACTAAAAAAACACAACTATGAATAAAAAAGTAATTTTGATGATATTAGATGGTTGGGGGAAAACTCAAGATCCAAAAGTATCCGCTATTGAGCAAGCGAATACACCTTTCATCGATAGTTTATATACCCAATATCCCAATACCTATGTTTTAACGGATGGATTAAACGTGGGGTTACCTGAAGGTCAGATGGGAAATTCTGAAGTAGGTCATATGAATTTAGGCGCAGGTAGAATTGTATACCAAGATTTAGTGCGCATCAACATGGCCGTTGAAAACAAAACCATTGCCCATGAACCCGTGCTTCAAGAGGCTTTTAAATATGCAAAAGACAACAAGAAGAAAGTTCACTTTTTAGGTTTATTATCCGATGGAGGTGTACATTCACACGAAAAGCATTTATATGGTTTACTAGATGCCGCTGTTGACTTTGGCTTACAAGATATTTATGTACATGCCTTTACAGATGGACGCGATGTAGATCCTAAATCGGGTGTAAAACACCTGGCTAAATTAGAAGAGCACCTTGCTTTTTCGCCTGCGAAGGTAGCCTCTGTTATTGGCCGTTATTATGCAATGGATCGCGACAAACGTTGGGAGAGAATCGCGAAAGCCTATCATTTATTAGTTGAAGGAAAAGGCATTCATTCAACCGATATTGTAAAAAGTATTGAAGCGAGTTATGCCAATAACATCACAGATGAATTTATTGAACCGATTGTTAGGGTAGATAAAGAAAATCACCCTGTTGGAACTATCAAAAGTGATGATGTGGTGATTTTCTTCAATTTTCGCACTGATCGCGGTAGAGAATTAACACAAGTGCTCTCCCAAGATAATTATCCTGAATTTGAAATGAAAGCTTTGTCGTTATACTTTGTTACCTTGACGAATTACGATGATACCTTTAGGCATGTTCACGTGGTATATGACAAAGAAAACTTACACCATACCCTGGGAGAAATCATTGCGCAAAACGGTAAGAAACAAATTCGCATTGCAGAAACGGAAAAATATCCACATGTAACTTACTTCTTTTCTGGGGGTAGAGAATTGCCTTTTGAGGGAGAGCAACGCATCTTATGTCCCTCTCCCAAAGTAGCTACTTATGATTTACAACCCGAAATGAGTGCCTATGACCTCAAAAATGCCTTGATTCCTGAATTGCAAAAAGAAGACGTAGATTTTGTTTGTTTGAATTTTGCCAATGGAGATATGGTGGGTCATACAGGGGTGATGGAAGCAGCTATTAAAGCTTGTGAAGCTGTAGATCAATGCGTAAAAGAAGTCATTGAAACGGCTTTAATCCACAATTACACCACGATTGTATTAGCCGATCACGGCAATTGCGAAACCATGCAAAATGAAGATGGATCACCGAATACTGCCCATACAACCAATCCCGTGCCTATTATTTTGGTAGATAAAGACATCAAAACCATTAATCATGGGGTTTTAGGTGATATTGCACCTACTATTCTAAAATTAATGGGGTTACCTCAACCTGAAGAAATGAAAAGACATGCTTTAGTGTAAAAAATTAGAAAAAAGGAAAAACGCGCTTTGTAAATTGTACAAAGCGCGTTTTTCCTTGCTTAATTTTTTATCTTCGTGACTACTAATACTACTAAACCAGGTGCTCAACATACCTCTTTATGTCATCAATGACAAGACTTACAATTCGAATATGAGAGGGAAATACCGCAAGCGTTTCCTTTTAGATTTATTGCAAAATGAACCCAACTCAAACGAAATCATCAAAGGAGATTCTGTACTATTTGCCTTTGAAAAAGGAAAACTGACACAAGTTGCTAGTGACTTACTCCAACTAGAGCCTAAATTCACTAACTTATAATACGAAAAAAAAGGGTTTTTTACTGTTATACCCATTGATATTACTTATGCTTGCATTATTTTAAACAATACACTTAGCTCATGTTAAGTCTACATTCCATCTACCTTTACTATAAACAAAAACGATAAAAGAGATGAAGATAATAGACCTACAATTAGAAACCAGTGACTTAAATCGTATCCTAGATTTTTACCAACATACCTTAGGTTTAACGACGCTAGAGCAAACAGATACAACCGTTCGTTTTCAAGCGGGAGATACGCAACTTTCCTTTACAGCAAATAATACGAGTAAGGCGCGATATCACTTTGCCTTCAATATTGCAACCAATCACTTAGAACAAGCGATTGCCTGGGCCCAAGCAAATAACATAGACCTACTTCCTTCGCCTAAAAACGAAATCATCACTCATTTTGATACTTGGAAAGCCCAATCCATCTATTTTTGGGATCTCGATAGCAACCTACTAGAGTTTATAGCAAGAGAAGACATTCAAATCGCCAAAGGAAAAGCTTTTTCTCCTAAAGAAATCTTGAATATTAGTGAAATAGGTTTAGTTACTAATAATCCCATTGAAACAGCTGAAGCCATCAACCAACAACTAGGAACGGAATTTTTTAGCAAATCAACCCCGCTTCCCGAATTTTGTGCGATTGGTGATGATCAAGGACTGCTTGTGCTTGTTGCTCCAACGAGAACTTGGTATCCCACTCCATTGTTAGCGGAGAAAAGTCCCGCGACCCTACAATTAGAATCCCAAGGAAATATTCATACCATTCAAACGATGGACTGGGACTAAAACAAAGATTTGTTTTCAATTCCAAAGAAAAACAGCATTTCTAAAAAATCCGTTTTGTCAAATTTTTTTGATTCAATGGAATACCGTAATTTTGTTCTTCTTAAATAAATAAAGTATGATCATTCCAAAAACGCTAGAACAAATTGAGTTGATGAGACAAAGTGCCCTTTTAGTTTCTAAAACATTAGGGATGCTTGCAACAGAGCTAAAGCCAGGAGTAACGACTTTAGAATTGGACAAAAAAGCTGAAGAATTCATCAGAGATCACGGTGCAGTACCGGGATTTAAAGGATTATATGGATGCCCATCAACCCTTTTAACAAGTGTAAATGAGCAAATTGTACATGGATTACCTACAGATAAGCCCATCCTAGAAGGGGATATTGTTTCCGTAGACTGTGGTACAATTATGAATGGTTACTATGGGGATCATGCCTATACATTTGAAATAGGTGAAGTAGCTCCAGAAACAAAGCGTTTATTACAAATAACGAAAGAATCTCTTTACGTTGGGATTCGCGAATTCAGATTAGGAAATCGCGTAGAAGATGTAGGAAGTGCGATTCAACGTTATTGTGAAAAAGCGGGATATACCGTAGTTCGCGAATTAGTAGGACACGGCTTGGGAACTAAAATGCACGAAGGACCTGAAATGCCTAATTATGGCAAACCTGGAAAAGGTAAAAAATTCGTCGAAGGATTGGTAGTTGCTATTGAGCCTATGATTAATCTAGGAACAAGAAACATCAAGCAATTAAATGATGGATGGACCATCGTTACCCGTGACGGAAAACCTTCTGCCCACTTTGAACACGATGTTGCTTTAGTAAACGGAAAACCAGAATTATTATCTACTTTCCAATACATTTATCAAGCTTTGGGGATTCAAAGTAATGAAGAAGATGAATTTAGAGCTAATCCTTTAGTTTTATAATTCATTATCCCTAGTGAAAAAACTTTTTAAAACCATACTGAACGTTATACCTCGACCGATATTAATTCGGTTGAGTTATCTTGTTCGACCGATTTTTGCGTGGTACCTCAAAGGAGATAAATATATCGATCCTATTGATGGCAAGCGCTTTAAGAGTTTTTTACCCTATGGCTATGCCAAGCAGCGAAACAATGTGCTTTCTCCAAGTACATTGTCTTTAGAAAGACACCGTTTGCTATGGTTGTACTTGCAAAGAGAAACTGATTTTTTCACTGCTCCACATCAAGTGTTGCACTTCGCTCCAGAACAAGCCTTTTACAAACGATTCAAGAAACAAGCAAATTTAACCTATACAACCACAGACTTAGCCTCTCCGTTAGCAGATGTTAAGGCAGATATCTGCAACCTTCCTTTTGCGGATAACTCTTTTGATGTGATTTTATGCAATCACGTTTTGGAACACATTCCCGATGATACCAAAGCCATGCAAGAATTGTATCGCATTTTAAAACCGGGTGGAATGGGAATCTTTCAAGTGCCCCAAGAGCTAACAAGAACAACGACTTTCCAAGATGACAGCATTACTGACCCCAAAGAACGCACCTTGCTTTTTGGTCAGTATGATCATGTGCGTGTCTATGGCTTGGACTATTTTGACAAGCTTAGACAAATTGGATTTACAGTTGTAGAAGAAGATTATACCCAAAAACTTACCCCAAAAGAAATAGAACAATACTGTTTAGCTTCAGGAGAGATAATTCCCGTTTGTTTCAAACCAAGCTAAGTCTTCCTTTCTCATTCTATCGCTTTTGTGTATCTTCGTACAACTATTTTTAGTTTACGTATTTTGACTATGATTACGACCGTACTTTTTGATATGGATGGCGTTTTAATTGACTCAGAGAAATTTTGGCAACAAGCAGAAAAAGAGGTTTTTACCTCTGTTGGCTGTCAATGGAATGAAACAATAGCCCATCAAACAACAGGACAAACCACTAGAGCCGTTACTGAACTTTGGTATGCTTTATTTCCTTGGAAAGGTAAAACCATTGAAGAAGTCGAACAAGCGGTTATTGATCGCGTGGATGAATTAATTCGCCAAGAAGGTGAAATAAAAATAGGGGTTTTAACTACCTTGACCTATTTACAAGCCAACAACTTTAAAATTGGTTTAGCTACAAATTCATCCCCTTCATTAATTCAAACGGTTTTAGTGCGATTAAATATCGCTAACTTCTTTCAAACTACAGTATCTGCCTTGGATGTTCCTCAGGGCAAACCAGCGCCAGATGTATATCTACAAGCGGCGAAAAACGTGCACAGCCAACCTGAAAATTGCCTTGTGATTGAAGATTCTTTTACAGGAGCAACCGCAGGTAAAGCGGCGAAAATGACCGTTTTTATTGTGCCTGAACCCGAATTCTACACCAACCCGAAATTTGATTTAGCTGATAGAAAATTAGTTAGTTTACTGGAATTTGAAGAAAATTTCTTAGCTTTAAATCACGAAACCCTCTAATAGCATTGCTAATGTTGAAAAAAAAATGGATGCTCCTCTTCTTTTTTTGCACCTACCTCGTTCAGGCGCAAAAAACACAAGATTATACCGCTAACTATATCAAAGCAGCTGCTTTTATGGAAAATGATAGGGCTGTAGTACCCTTCTTTCCTTTGAATGAAAGTTTTACTATTGAATTTGATGATTTATATGGAGATGAAGGCAATTACTACTATCGTGTAAAAGCGTATAATTACGACTGGACGCCTTCGCAACTTAGACCCATTGAATATATAAAAGGGATGGACAATCAGCGTATTCAGAGCTATAGCAATTCATTCAATACGCTACAAATGTATACCCATTATACACTAACCCTTCCCAATTCAGTCTACCGCATAACAAAAAGTGGAAACTACGTTTTAGAAATTTACGATGAAGACGATCAAGTTGTCATTCGCCGCAAATTTGTGTTGTATGAAACGACGATTGGTGTTGGTGCTCAAGTAAAAAGAGCCCGAGACTTAACGTATATCGATACCAAACAAACCCTAGAGCTGACCCTCAAATTGGGTGAACAAAACTATCAAACACCTACAACCAATATCAAAGTAGCTCTTTTTCAAAATGGCCGTTGGGATTCTTATATTACCAAAGTTCCCCCTCAATATACCATTGGAACTGATTTAATTTACAAATACGATCAGGAAACAAGTTTCTGGGGAGGCAATCAATTTCGTTATTTTGACAATAGTGATTTGAGACAATCTAATAATATGATTTACGCCAACGGAAGAGAAAATGATATGTACAAAACCACGCTCTATCCGATTACAGGATGGTTAGATAAAAAATACTCCTACTTTCCAGATATTAATGGCTCCTTTAAAGTGAGAAATATCTATGGCAATAAAGCAACTATTGAGGCCGAATACAGCTGGGTTTATTTCTCTTTTCTGCCCGTTTCAGAAGATACAAACACAGTGTATTACCTGACGGGAATGTTTAACAATTATGAGTTAACACCCGAACATCAAATGGAATACAACACGGAAACCGAGCGCTTCGAAAAAGCAATTCTCATTAAACAAGGTTTTACCAATTACAATCTAACAGCCGTACAAAACGGCAAAGTAAGTACACAAAACAATCCAGATGGAAATCACGCGTTGACAACCAATAAATATCAAATTTTAGTATATTATAGAGGAAATACCGATTTATATGATCGCGTTATCGGTTTCGCAGAAGCCAATGCAGAACAAATAACCTACTAACCCCAAAAGCATATCAGTATGGTATCTAAACAAACCAAGGGAGTAATTGTAACCGTAGAAACCCTGTATGAAGGTTTTTTTCAGCGAAGTAATAGCATGCAATATGCTTTTAGTTATGAGATTACCATCGAAAATCACAGTGATTCACCTATTCAAATTCACTCTCGCCATTGGGAGATTCACGATTCACTCAAAGCCAAAGAAATAGTAGAAGGACTGGGTGTTGTTGGAGAGCAACCCTTGATTTTACCCCATGACAAATACACCTACAGCAGTGGTTGTGTATTGACATCCACTTCTGGAGCTATGCAAGGGCATTACAATGTAATCCGAACAATTGATCAACAGATGATTGCCGTTGAAATTCCCTTTTTTAGATTAGTCGCTCCGTTTATTTTAAACTAAGCCCAATAACTTATCTGGTTTGCGAAAACCGATAGTTCTATGAAAATTAATTATCTTTGTAATTATATATTTTTAATAAACCCGATAAAAAGTACATTATGTCAAAAGGATTCTACAAAGTTCCCAGTGCAATTAATGAGCCTGTTAAATCATACGCGCCAGGAACACAAGAGAGAGAATTGACTTTGAACTCTTTCAAAGAGCAATATAGCCAATTAGTTGATATTCCATTATATATTGGTGGAGAAGAAATCAGAACTGGAAATACAAAAGATTTATTCCCACCTTTTGATCACAAACATAAATTAGGCGTTTATCACCAAGCTGATAAAGCCTTAGTAGAGAAAGCAATTTCTACGGCTTTAGAAGCAAAGAAAAAATGGGCTGTAATGCCTTGGGAGCACAGAGCAGCTATCTTCTTAAAAGCGGCTGAATTATTAGCTGGTCCATACCGTGCAAAAATCAATGCTGCTACGATGATCGCTCAAGCAAAAACCTTACACCAAGCGGAGATTGATGCGGCTTGTGAGTTTATTGACTTCTTGAGATTCAACGTAGAATATATGACTCAAATCTATTCAGAACAACCTTTATCTGCAGACGGAGTTTGGAACAGACTTGAACACAGACCTTTAGAAGGTTTTGTATATGCTATTACACCATTCAACTTTACGGCAATTTCTGGAAACTTACCTTCTGCTGTTGCAATGATGGGGAATGTAGTTGTTTGGAAACCTTCAGCTACACAAATCTATTCTGCAAGAGTAATTGTTGAAGTATTCAAATTAGCAGGTTTACCTGATGGCGTAATCAACGTAGTTTACGGAGATTCTGCCATGATTACAGATACCCTTTTAGCTAGTCCTGATTTCGCTGGAATCCACTTTACAGGATCAACAGGTGTTTTCAACAGCATGTGGGCAAAAATTGGACAAAACATCAACAACTATAAAACATACCCAAGAATCGTTGGGGAAACAGGAGGAAAAGACTATGTGATAGCACATCCATCTTCTTGTCCAAAAGAAGTAGCTGTTGCTTTAACAAGAGGTGCTTTTGAATACCAAGGACAAAAATGTTCGGCTGCTTCTAGAGCGTATATTCCTGCTTCTTTATGGCCTAAAGTTCAAGAATATATGGCTGCGGATTTAGCAACCATCAAAATGGGTTCTCCTGAAGATCCTTCTAACTTTGTTTCTTCTGTAATCTCTGAAGGTTCTTTTGACAAATTAGCTAAAGCAATTGAAGCAGCTAAAGCAGCTAAAGACGCAGACGTAGTATTAGGTGGAAAATATGATAAATCAGTGGGTTATTTTATTGAACCGACAGTTATCTTAACTTCAAATCCTAAATACGATACGATGGAGACTGAATTATTTGGTCCTGTTTTAACGATTTACGTTTATGAAGATGCTAAATGGTCAGAAACATTAAAATTAGTAGATGAAACATCTGTTTATGCGTTAACAGGAGCTATCTTCTCTCAATGTCGTTATGCTATTGTAGAGGCAACAGAAGCTTTAGTAAACTCAGCAGGTAACTTCTATATCAATGATAAGCCAACAGGTGCTGTTGTAGGTCAACAACCCTTTGGAGGCGCAAGAGCTTCGGGTACTAACGATAAAGCAGGGTCTATCTTGAATCTATTGCGTTGGGTATCACCGCGAACAATTAAGGAAACATTTATTCCTGCCAAAGATTACAAATATCCTTTCTTAGGATAAAACATACAAAGGCGGTTAACAAACCGCCTTTTTCTTTCACAATTCAGTGCTTTTTATTGGGATTGAGCTAGCTTTATTCTCGGAATAACCCTAGAACAATTAAGTAAAAATTACTTTTATATTTTGCTTTTATTCTTTTTCAGAAGAAAAAGATCCATTTTTATCCTTAAAGTACTGAGTTATAATTATTAACAAATAGTATATAACTCATGTTTAAAAAATTAATAGACAACAAACAGCTGGTTATTAACCCACCTGTTTTTACTACCTCCTTATTTCTTATTATTGCATTAATTGCTGTATGTCTTCTTTTCCCCACTAAAGTTGGGGGATGGTTTCACATCGGTCAATTGGCTGTAACGGAGAACTTTGGTTGGTTTTTTATCCTAACCGTTAATATTATCCTCATTTTTGCGCTGTATTTAGCCTTTAGTAAATATGGTAGTATTCGCCTAGGTGGAGATGATGCTGAACCCGAATTTTCAAAACCGTCCTGGTTTGCGATGCTTTTCAGTACAGGAATGGGAATTGGAATCATGTTCTTTAGTATTGGAGAGCCTGTTTCACACTTTTTTAATCCTCCAAGACCAACAAATACTGATACTGACGCAGCTATTCAAGCGATGGAATTTACCAGTTTACACTGGGGATTACATGCTTGGGCAATTTATGCAATCGTAGGCCTTGCCTTAGCTTTCTTTAGCTTCAATAAGAAATTACCCATGACCTTTCGCTCCTTACTTTATCCTTTCTTAAAGGAAAAAATACACGGATGGTGGGGACATATCATTGATATACTCTCTACGTTAGCTACCGTTTTTGGTTTATCCACTTCGTTGGGACTAGGAGTAACTCAAATTACTGCGGGATTAAAATACCTCTATGGTTGGGAAATATCTCCTTTACTTCAAGCAGGAATTATTCTCGGGATTATTAGTATTGCAACTATCTCGGTTTATTCTGGTTTAGATAAAGGGGTAAAACTATTGAGTAACGTCAATATGTATATGGCAGCAGGTTTTATGCTACTAATATTCATTTTAGGCCCGACCCTCTTTATCTTAAAGGGATATGTACAAAATACAGGATCCTACTTAGCTAATTTCATCGATATCAGTACGTGGAATGATACGTATAAAGGCTCCGGTTGGCAAAACGTTTGGACCATCTTCTATTGGGCTTGGTGGATTGCATGGTCGCCTTTTGTAGGAAGTTTCATTGCTCGAATTTCAAAAGGTAGAACGGTTAAAGAATTTATCTTAGGGGTACTCATTGTTCCTGGCTTAATTACGCTTTTATGGATGAATGTGTTTGGTGGAAGTGCCTTACATACCATTTTAGAAGGCGATATGACCTTGGTTTACGCCGTAAAAGAAGATATTTCCACCGCTTTGTTTGTTTTCTTGGAAAACTTTCCTTTTGCAAACTTCTTGTCTATCGTAGCTATTATTCTGATTTTTTCCTTTTTTATTACCTCTTCCGATTCAGGTTCCTTAGTTATTGACAATATTACCTCCGGAAGTGAAGGAAACTCTCCCGTTTGGCAACGCGTGTTTTGGTCTTTTTTACAAGGATTAATCGCTATTGTACTCCTTTGGGGAGGAGGCTTAGATGCGCTGCAAACGGCAGTAATTATAACTGGACTCCCCTTTGCTTTCATTCTCTTACTTCTGTGTTATAGCTTGCAAAAAGGATTACAAGAAGAATTGAATAAAAGAACCAAACAAATGAAATCAAAACAAGAAAGAAGTTACAAGGAAATTATTTCTGATTTGATTGATGAACAACAAAACAACTAACTATGAAAAATAATGCACTCAACCTACTTATTGGCTTAGATTTATCCGAAATGGATAACTACTTAATCCAACATGCCAAAATACTCAATCACATCTTAGATGTGGAGCAAATTACTTTCATTCACAATCTCAAATTAGGAGAGCTTCCCAAAGAATTGATTCAAACAGATCAACTACAGCTTATCCAAAAGAGAATCGTAAAAAGAGTGGAAGAACAAATTGAAAAAACTGAAATAGACTATACCTACGAGATTCTAGTTACTGTAGAAAACTACTCTGAAATTGCCTTTTTAAATGTGGCTAAACAGAAAAACTACGACTTACTCGTTTTGGGAAATAAACAGCATCTCAGTGGAAACGGAGCTTTAGCGAATAAACTCGTACGCTTGCTTCCCTCCGCTACTTTGCTTGTGCCTGAAACCTTTCACATTCCGATAGAAACGGTTATTGATGCCATTGATTTTTCGCGTTACACCAATACCATAATGCTTTGGGCAGATCGTTTTAAAAACAATTCAAAAGGACAACGCATTAAACACTCTGCCGTTCATATATCAAAATCCTACTGGAGTTATTTGCCTATGATGTCAGAGAAAGAATTAGATAAAATCTCCTTGGAAGACATCAAAGAGAAGGAAGAAAAATGGAATAAAGAATATTCCAATTATACGGATATCGACATTATTCCTGCTAAAAATCAAAACATATCGGCAGCTTTAATCACTTATGCCAAAAATAAAAAAGCCGACTTATTAATTTTAGGAGTCAAAGGCACCACAGGAATCAAAGATATCATTTTGGGAAGTGTTGCCAATCATTTACTACATCGACCAACCGATACTTGTTTGCTCTTTGTTAAACCTATGCGTTGATGGGTTATGAGTTATGAGTTATGGGTTATGGGTTATGGGTTATGGGTAAAAATAATTGGTTTGTAGAAAGTAGTTTCTACAAACCAATTATTACTATCATTTAATAATGAAGTTAATGTTTAAAAAACGGTCAACCATATTTAAGGATGTTCAGAGATATTACTCTTCACACATCAGCCTTCATTAAAAATTACCCTTTATATTTCAACGGTAGATAAACTACTTTTTTAGTTTCAAAAAATTCATTATCAAAAATATGACTCAAATCGAATTGAACAGCTCTAGGAAAAACTTGTAACTCCTCCGTTAAATCCCCTCCTTTTAAGTACAAAACACCATTTTCAAATTCGTTTTTGTTTTCTTTTTTGGTTCTATGGCGAATCCATTTCACAAACTCAGGCATATTGGTTACAGCGCGACTTACAATAAAATCAAACTTTTCCTCTACATTTTCTGCTCTCTTTTGTTCTGCCACAACATTCTTCAATCCTAAAGCTTGAACTACTTCATTAACTACAAGTATTTTTTTTGCAAGAATGTCTATCAAGTAAAATTGCGTTTCTGGATATAAAATAGCCAAAGGAATACCTGGAAAGCCCCCTCCAGTTCCTACATCCATCACACTACTACCTGGAACAAATTCCATCACTTTGGCGATTCCCAAAGCGTGTAACACATGTTTCACATACAATTCTTGTATATCTTTTCTAGAAATAACGTTAATTTTTGCATTCCATTCATTATATACATTTTCCAATTGTTCAAATTGCGTAATTTGTTCTGGAGTCAGATCAGGGAAATATTTTAAAATTTCTTCCATTTCAAAAGTTTTGACAAAAATAGCTTTTTTTTATGGGTAAATAACCGACCCTTAACTATAATATATATTTATTATACCTACCTTTGATTGACACTATTTAAATGTACGCAATACCTATGAAAACTCAAGTTCTATCGGATAGAATAAACAATCTTACAACTTCACAAACTTTGGCTATGGCCGCTAAAGCACGCGAGCTAAAAGAACAAGGAATAGACATTATCAGCTTGAGTCTTGGAGAACCAGATTTTAATACCCCAAACTTTTTAAAAGAAGCCGCTATTCAGGCAATCCATGATAACTATAGCAAATACCCTCCTGTTGAAGGCTATTTAGATTTAAGACAAGCAATTAGCAATAAATTCAAAAGAGACAATCACTTAGCGTATAACCCTAATCAAATTGTTGTTTCTACAGGAGCCAAACAATCGTTATTCAATGTCGCTCAAGCAATGATTAATCCTGGAGATGAAGTAATTATTCCCGCTCCATTTTGGGTAAGTTATGCCGAAATTGTAAAAATAGCGGAAGGAATTCCAGTAGAAGTTCCTACCAGCATTGATACTGATTTTAAAATTACTCCTCAACAATTAGAAGACGCTATTACCCCTCAAACAAAAATGGTTTGGTTTAGTTCTCCATGTAACCCAAGTGGGTCTGTGTATAACCAAGCTGAATTAGAGGCCTTAGCTGCCATTTTAGACAAATACCCTTCAATCTATATTCTGTCTGATGAAATTTATGAACACATTAATTTCGCTGGAAACTTTTGTAGTATAGGATCTATTGGCAATCTAATTGACCGCACTATTACGGTAAATGGTATTTCAAAAGCTTTTGCGATGACTGGATACCGCATCGGATATATTGGCGCCCCAGAATTTATCGCCAAAGCATGTATCAAAATGCAAGGGCAAGTAACTTCTGGAGCTAACACTATTGCTCAAAGAGCAACCATTGCAGCTGTAAATGCGGATCCAATTGTATTGAAAGATATGGTACAAGCCTTTAAAAATAGAAGAGACTTAGTCGTTAAATTACTACGTGATATTCCAGGAATTAAAGTAAATGTGCCTGAAGGAGCCTTTTACCTCTTCCCAGATGTATCTTCCTTTTTTGGACAAACCTTCCAAGGTATAACTATTAAAGACGCAAATGATTTATCGATGTATCTACTAGATAAAGCGTATGTAGCCACAGTTACTGGAGATGCTTTTGGAAATCCAAACTGCATTCGACTTTCGTATGCAACAAGCGAAGATCAACTAATAGAAGCTTTACGAAGAATGAAAGAAGCTTTGAAATAAAGCATTCAAAATACAAAAAACAAAAGCGCTGCATACCTAAAACTAGGTCAGCGCTTTTTTTATAACTGAAATAATAATTGTATTTTTATTCGATAAACTGATTGTTGTGGATATACTATTAGAAAGCATTGCTAAGCATGTTACCCTTACTGAAATAGAAGAAAAAGTTGTACTAGATTCCTTCGAATCCCATCGGTATAGCGCGAAAGAAAAACTCCTCATCGAAGGTGAAGTTTGTTATAATTCCACCTTTGTTGTTTCAGGAATTCTGCGCAACTACTTTGTCGATGATCAAATTGTCGAACATACCGTTAATTTTGCTACCAATGGCTGGTGGATTGCAGATATGTATAGTTTTCTTTCTCAGAAGCCGGGAAACTCCTATATCGAAGTAGTTGAAGATGCGATGGTATTAACGATGACAAGAGAACAACAATTAAAACTTTTTGATCAGGTTCCCAAAATGGAACGCTACTTCCGCATCCTTATAGAGCGGTCGTTAATTGCAAATCAACAGCGTTTAATGGATAACCTATCTCTAACAGCAGAAGAGCGCTATGAACGCTTCTGTGCGCGTTTTCCGGACATCAAGTATTGCTTACCTCAAAAGCAAATTGCTTCTTACCTGGGAATTACACCTGAATTTTTTAGTAAACTCAAGAAAAAAATACTTACTTCAAAATAATAGAAAAGGAGAGAACCACCAAAAATGCACTCTCCTTTTTTATTTTAACTATTCTACTTATACTTCGTTACTTATCTACACTGAATAATCGATATTTTAAACTAAAACCAATCGTTGGCAGAACAAGCGATTTTTCTGCATCAAAATCTTTTAGATGACCAAGTCCAACGTGTGCTTCAAAAATAAAATTCTTTGTAAAGTGTCTTTCTATTCCCCAATTAATCTCAGTCAAAAGCGTTTTGTTTAAATCTATAGAAGCAGAATCCCCGAAGGAATATTTAGCTTGTAAAGAAACAAAGTTTCTTTTTCGATCGAGGTCCACGTAATTCCACTTTACAATTCCCTTGGTATAAGGAACTAAATTTTTAAAATCCATGGTATAAGAAAACCCATCTAAAGCATCATATCCTCCTCCTAAACCTCCATAAGCTTCGAAATAAAATTTCTGGTATATTTTCTTGTTTACAGACAATTCTATCCCCTGTACTCCCACACCGAGCTTTACATCGTCTTTCGATTGTGCTAAAGTTTGACATACACCTCCAAAAAGAAGGAAGCAGATTATAAAATAATTTTTCAATAGGTTAGTTCGTTTCATTATAAGGTTAATTTCGGCCAAACTTATAACAAATTAAGTTAATAACGAATCCCTCAGAAGCCGAATTATCTCAAAGGATAAACTTTTTCTACCTCATCGCTCTTGTCTATATTCTAAAGCTCTACCTTTGAATCATATAGCTCTTATTCACAATACTCTTTTACAAAAAACTCATCCCCAAGATTTAAGAGGAATTCAAGTTTAGTACTACAACAAGTGGATTATTCTTCCTTCAACAACAAAATACAATCCCCTAAAAAAGGGTCAAACAAAAAGCGCCACTATAAATAGTAGCGCTTTGTATTTTTATCCTAAATACGTTTTCAGTATTTTACTTCTTGATGTGTGTTTTAGACGACGGATTGCTTTTTCTTTAATTTGACGGACACGTTCTCTTGTCAGGTCAAAAGTTTCTCCTATTTCTTCTAAAGTCATTGGGTGTTGATCTCCTAAACCGAAGTACAAGCGAACTACATCAGCCTCACGAGGCGTAAGTGTTTCCAATGCTCTTTCAATTTCTGTACGCAAGGATTCGTGAATTAATTCACGATCTGGATTTGGTGATTCTCCTGAACGCAATACGTCGTATAGGTTAGAATCTTCTCCTTCCACTAAAGGAGCATCCATAGACAAATGACGTCCAGAGTTTTTCATACTCTCTTTTACATCATTTACAGTCATATCCAACTCTACTGCAATCTCTTCTGCTGAAGGTGGACGTTCATTAGACTGTTCTAAAAGAGCGTACATTTTATTAATTTTATTGATTGAACCAATTTTGTTCAAAGGTAAACGCACAATTCTCGATTGTTCAGCCAAAGCAGATAATATAGATTGTCTAATCCACCAAACTGCGTAAGAAATAAATTTAAATCCACGAGTTTCATCAAAACGTTGTGCTGCTTTGATTAAACCTAAATTTCCTTCATTAATTAAATCGGGAAGCGTCAACCCTTGGTTTTGGTATTGTTTAGCTACTGAAACCACGAATCTTAAGTTAGCTTTAGTTAATTTCTCCAAAGCTCTTTGATCACCTGCTTTAATTCGCTGTGCTAATTCTACCTCTTCATCTGCAGTAATCAAATCTACTTTACCAATCTCTTGCAAATACTTATCTAATGAAGCGGTTTCACGATTCGTAACTTGCTTGGTAATTTTAAGTTGTCTCATATTATTTTACTCCTTATTTATCTTTGTTCCTATGGTATATACTAGTTATACGTATTCCAACCTCAAAAGGTTACAATATTTTCAAATATTTTTTTTTTGTGCCTAAAAAAAAGGTAAAAGCCTCAAAAAACAAGGTTTTCAAGGCTTTTAAAAAAGTGTATTTTTACTTTATCTTTTTGGTAATCAATTAATAGTAATTGATTTTACTTAGTTCTTTTTCATTTACTTCCTCTTCTTCTAAATAGCGCTCTAAACTATCATCCAATTCTTTCATCCAAACGGTATGATGTTCTTCTGCAGTTACCTGAGTCATCACCGAAGTATACACTTGATCTCGATACGTCAGGATATCTACTTCTTTTGAATCCAAATACTTTTTGAACATTTCCCCTACTTGATCAATATTAAACGTCGGATAATCCGTCATATTGATTAAATCTTTAATGTAAGCCGTCTGAAAATCCACTTGTTCATTACTTGTGGTTGTTTTTTCTTCTGCTTTTAGCCATTTTGCAATATCCTTTTCACGATCTGCTTTTGTAGGAAGTGCAAGTCGGCCTAACATATAATCTCTTGCAAACCACGCTTGGGCATCAAACATATTAAATGTATAATACTGGTCTTGCATTCCCAAGAAGATTAAGCGTTCATTTTTATTAAACACCACACCTTTATATAAATTGTCTGGATACAAACAGTTTTTCGTTTTTAGACGCAAATTATCTGGCAAGAAAGGGAATTTATGCTGATAGCCCGTACACAATACAACGGCATCAAATTCCTTTGATGTTCCGTCTTTAAAAAAGGCTTTATTCTCTTCAAAATGGGTAACAATTGTCTTTTCTTCTACTCCTTTTGGCCATTTTACGCCAATTGGGTTGGTTCGATAGGATATAGTAACGGATTTACTTCCATGTTTAAAACACTGAACTCCGATATCTTCTGCGGAATAACTACTTCCAATTAACAAAATATCCTTATCGATAAACTGGTCTGCTCCACGGAAGTCATGGGCGTGCATTACGGTTCCTGGAAAGTTATCAATCCCTTTAAAAAAGGGCATATTCGGGGTAGAGAAGTGTCCTGTACCCAACACTAAATAGTCAAAAAACTCTTCAAAGGTTTCATTTTTAACCAGATCATCAAAAACAACTCTAAATTGCTTTTTATCTTCCAAGTAATCCACCCAACGAGCAACGGTATTAAACTTGATGTAATTTCTCGCATTACTTTGCTTGATACGACCTTCAATATAATCGAAAAGCGCCTCTCTTGGTGGATAGGATGAAAGCGGTTGTTTAAAGTGATCCATAAAGGTATAATCGGCGAACTCTAAACACTCTTTAGGTCCGTTTGACCAAAGATATTTATACATACTCCCATGCAAAGGTTCTCCGTACTTTCCAACACCTGTACGCCAAGTGTAATTCCACATTCCACCCCAATTTTCTTGTTTTTCATAACATTTAATCTCCGGAATGGAATTTCCCTTTTTCTGTTCTGATTCGAAAGCTCTTAACATAGCAAGTCCACTCGGACCTGCTCCAATAATTCCTACTTTAAAATTAGTCATTATACGATACTATTTTTAGGCCCAAAATCTCTTGCGATATGGGCGAATTAATAAACGATACTTTGGTTTTTATCAAAGAAAGACTCTTGTAAAAGACGCCTTACAGACACTCTTGTTTGAGTGATTTGATAGGTCATACCGTGTACAACCTACTTTAGAGGAGAACCACAAAAGGTCCTTGCTAAATTAAAGAAAAAATATTTTCTTATAAACTATCTGCCCGTTCTAAATCGAAACTAGAAAATCAATTTATGGGCTATTCTTCAAATATACGCCTTTTTGGGTACATAACCAAACTCATTCTGTTTTAACTATCTAAAAATCAGTATTTAAATCCTATAAACAAGCCCCCTGTCTTACCAAAAAAAGCTATCTTTAGAGGATCAAAACAGAAACTATGAATCCATCGAATAAATTACTTTTAACCTTAAAAAGCGTTTCTTTTGCCTGTGTTTTATTTGTATTAAGCTTTATGCTTCTTTCGCGTTTTGGAGCAAATGGAATATATACGTATACCCTCCTTGGTGCCATGTATGAGATACTCTGGCTTCCTTTAGTTGTTGCTTTATTTGGCTTACCTCTTGTTTGGTTTGTGTTAGTCTATAAGAAAAAGGTAAGTTGGAAACAACTTAGCATACCAACTATTTTATTACTAGGTACTTCGTTATATCTTCTTTTGTTTTTTCCATAAAAAAAGCAGTTTTTCAACTGCTTTACTTCTTTACACTACGGTATAATTTCCTTGTTTTTGCTTTAAAATCGCATACATCTTTTGGTAGGTTGGAACTTCTAGTTGCAATCGCATACCTTCTCGAATTAAGTAACCTGCCATTACTTCAAGTTCAGTTTCTGGTTTATTACTTAAAAAATCACTGTGCATGGATGTTGTTGAATCGAAGGGAATGGCTTCTAAACGCTGCATTACTACCGCAACGATATCCTGTGGTAAATCTACCTTTTTTGCAATTGCAATTGCACTAGCTTCAGCAACCAAACTTCGAATAACAGTCGTATACTCACTCCTAATTATTCCAAAGGAACAATTGTAGAATGTCGTCGCGACCGCTGATGCAGCAACTAAGATATACTTTTCCCAAACTTCTCTTGCTATTTCTGGTGTACAAGAGGCCTGGATTCCCGCTGCTTTTAAGAGATTTTCAACTTGCAACATCTTAGGTGTAGTTCCCTCTGCCCGTCCAAAAACTACTTTTTGTCTTCCACTAGGATTATCTATCACTCCTGCTTCTTTTAACCGAGAAACCATATAGGTACAACCTTGCCACACCTCAGCCTCTAATTCTTTATTTAGTTTTTCAAAAGCCTCTACGCCATTCAATAAAGGGATAATAACCGTATTTTTAGACACGATAGGCTTTAAATCAGCAATTACTCGATCCAAATCATATTCTTTCGTACAAAGTAGTATAAAATCTATGCCTGTCAAATCGCATACTGCATTCACAACTGTTGTTGGTTTTCCTACAATAGCAGTCTCTTTAGAGAGAACGGTTATTCCATCCTTTTTTATTTTCTCTCCGTGTGCCCCTCTCGCTACAAAATGGATATCTACCGATGAATCCTTTTCATACTGATGGGCTAATAAGCCGCCATAAAAACCGCCTACTCCTCCTAGACCAATGATTCCTATATTTATTGTATTCATTTATTTCGTATTTGTATTGATTTTTAAAGATACTCAAAAATGCTAAAATTGAGATGTGGAAGTGTAGATGGATAAGTAAGAGATTTATCTGCTTCCGATCTAGCCTATCCAGGCTTTTTTCATTGATTCCAACTTTGGTGAGAAATCCGTTAAAACCCGCTATACTAATTGCTCAAAACAAAAAAAACACCTCATTAGAGGTGTTTTATATCGTTCAAAAAGAATTATTTATTCTCTTCTATTTTTGTTTCTTGAGTTCCTTCTGGTTTAGTACCTTCTGGCTTATTCTCTCTCGGTGGACGAGGTAAAAGTGCCTTTCTAGAAACTTTTGGTTTTTTCGTTTTCGGATCAATACCTAAGTATTTCACTTCTAATTCATCTCCAATTTTCAATACATCTCCAGGGTTTTCAATGCGTTTCCAATCAAATTCTGATACGTGAAGTAAAGTTTCTTTACCTGGAACAAATTCTACAACCGCTCCAAAATCTAGCATTTTTACAACTTTCACGTTATAAACTTCTCCTTCTACTGGAGAGAAGATTGTATTGCTAATAGAAGCTAAAGCTTTATCCATACCTGCAGGGTCTGTACCCAATACTTCGATGATACCAAAGTTCCCTTCTTCGTTAATAACGATAGTAGTACCTGTTTCAGCTTGAAGTGCTTGAATATTTTTCCCACCTGGTCCGATAACTGCACCGATAAACTCTTTAGGAATTGTAACGGTAACAATTTTTGGTGCTTTTGGTTTCACTGTTACATTTGGAACAGCAATTGTTTCTTCTAATAATCCAAGAATATGCAAACGACCATCAAGCGCTTGTTTTAAAGCTTGCTCCATGATTTCGTATGACAACCCTTCGATTTTAATATCCATTTGACATGCCGTGATACCATCTCTTGTACCCGTAACTTTAAAGTCCATATCTCCTAAATGATCTTCATCACCTAAGATATCAGACAATACAGCCCAACGTCCCGTTTTTGCATCAGAGATTAATCCCATGGCAATACCAGAAACTGGTTTTTCAAGTTGAATACCTGCATCCATCAAGGCTAATGTACCAGCACAAACTGTTGCCATAGAAGACGAACCGTTTGATTCTAATACCTCAGACACTAAACGAATGGTATACGGACAATCCGCAGGAATCATGTTTTTCAACGCACGTTGTGCTAAGTTACCATGTCCTACCTCTCTACGTGAAGTACCTCTTAATGGTTTTGCTTCACCTGTTGAGAATGGAGGGAAATTATAATGTAAATAGAATTTATATTCTCCTTGTTCACTTGGTAAATCAATAATATTTGCATCTCTAGAAGTACCTAAAGTTACCGTTGCTAACGCTTGCGTTTCACCACGTGTAAAAATAGCTGATCCATGAACAGAAGGCAAGTAATCTACTTCACTCCAAATTGGGCGGATTTCAGTAGTTTTACGACCATCTAAACGAATATTTTGATCTAAAATAAGATTTCTTACCGCTTCTTTTTGCGTCTTTTTGAAATACGTGCTGATTAATTCTGCTTTTACAGCTAAATCTTCTTCAGAGAATAATGCTTTTACCTCGTCATACACTTCAGCAAATTTCTCACCACGCTCCCCTTTTGCACTCGCATGAGAAGCAATATCATACAATTTAGCATAAGCTGCATCGTAAACTATTTTTTCAATCTCAGCATCAGTTGGTTCTGACTCGTACTCACGGAAAGTAAGTCCAAGTGCAGCGCGCATTCTTTCTTGTGCTTCAACTTGTAATTTAATAGCTTCGTGTGCAAACTTGATTGCATCAATCATTTCTTGCTCAGAAATTTCTTTCATCTCTCCTTCAACCATACATACAGAGTCTTTAGAAGCACCGATCATCATATCAAGATCAGAAGCATCTAACTGTACTTTAGAAGGGTTGATAATAAACTGTCCATCCACACGAGCAACTCTTACCTCAGAAATCGAATTATAAAAAGGGATATCTGATACGGCTAATGCTGCAGAAGCTGCTAAACCAGCTAAAGCATCAGGCATTACGTTTTCGTCATGAGACATTAACTGAATCATCACTTGTGTTTCTGCGTGATAATCATCTGGAAATAAAGGGCGCAAACAACGGTCTACAAGACGCATTGTCAACACTTCTTGATCACTAGGACGAGCCTCACGTTTAAAAAAGCCTCCTGGAAAACGTCCAGCAGCAGCGAATTTTTCTCTGTAATCTACAGTTAAAGGAAGGAAATCGATACCAGCATTGGCAGTTCTCGCAGAAACAGCTGTAGCTAATAGCATACAATCTCCCATGCGAACAACTACAGATCCATCTGCTTGTTTGGCCAATTTTCCTGTTTCGATCGAGATACTTCTTCCATCTCCTAGATCGATAATTTCTTTGGTTACCTTAGGAATCATAATATTTAATACTTTAGGGTTTCTGTCTCTCCGAAGAGAGACGTAAAATGTGTTGTGTGTGTTGTGTTGTGTGTTGTGTAGTATATGAAACCCAATGAAAAACCAGATTTAACTCTGCTAAAGGCAAAAAAACAAAAAGAGGCGCGCAGGCACCTCTTTCCTATATTGATTATTTTCTAATACCCAATACTTTAATGATCTCACGATATCTGTTAATCTCAGTTTTCTTTAAGTAGTCAAGAAGTCTTCTTCTTTTACCTACTAAAAGAACTAATGAACGCTCCGTGTTATAATCTTTACGATTTTTTTTCAAGTGCTCAGTTAAGTGAGAGATTCTGTAAGTAAACAAAGCAATTTGTCCTTCAGCAGATCCTGTGTTTGCAGCTTGTCCTCCATGTTGTTCGAAGATCTCAGCTTTTTTTTCTTTTGTCAAATACATGCCAATATTATTTAATGATTTTTATGTACGAATTCTAGTGTTCTAAAATTCAATTGCAAAGTTACCTTTATTTTTGACATCTCCATCACAGTTTTATCTTTTTTTTAAAAAAATAACAACCTTCTAACCAACAACCTTTTAAAAACACAAGGAAGCAATTGCTTCATTCAATGTTTCTAAGAATTTTTGATCTTCTTTGGAGAAAGCATTTAGGGTATGTGAATCAATATCAATTTGTCCTATATTCTTTCCGTCAACAAATAAAGGTACTACAATTTCAGCTTTTACAGTTAGGCTACAAGCAATATAATTAGTTTGCGCTCTTACATCTTCTACCAAAAACGTTTGATTGCTTTCGGCTACTTGCCCACAAATTCCCTTTCCAAATGGAATAATCGTATGATCTGTCACTTCTCCTTTATAAGGGCCTAAATGCAAAAGGCGTTTTTCGGCATCTGCAAAATAAAATCCAACCCAATCGTAATGAGCTACTCGCTCTTCTAATAGGTTGCAAATGGCCTGTAATTTTTCTGTTACACTCGCTTCTCCAGCTAGTATGTACTTTGCTTCTTCTAAAAGTATTGAATATGAAGTCTGCATGTCTCGTTATTTTAGTCAACCAAAGGTACACTTTCACTTGTAGGCATTTTTTCTTTTTTTGCTCGTTTATTTTGAACAAAAAACTTTAGGCTATCTCTAAATAGTGCTTTTTTTCTTATTTTTGTTCCATGCTAAACAAACGACTCGTCAGTATTGGGTTTCTTTTGATCTTTCTATTTTCAAACATAGGATGGTCAATGAGCGTACATTACTGTCAAGGCGAGGCCCATTACAGTCCATTGCGTTATGCACATACCCATCAAGATACGAAAGATACGGGATGCACAATGGAGCAAGAAAAGGAACTCGAAATGGAGCAGGAAGCACAACAGGAGGAGAAAGCTTGTTGTTCTACAAAAACGGCTGTTGAAAAACCAATCGAGAAATTCAAAAACAAGAAATTCGAAGATAAGAAATGTTGTCAAAATGAATTGATTAAGTCCAATCCTTCGGACCACAATATTCAACCTGTTTATGCCCAACATTTCGAATTCATCCTTCCAGATTATAACTGGACAGACTTCTCAACTTATATCCTAGATTTCCCTATTCGCAAACAGGAAATTTTAGCGTACTACATGGAGGCGAATGCTCCTCCACTCTATCAATTGTATTGCCGACTTGTCCTTTACGCGTAATTTTTGTTTATACCTTGTTGATTGGATCTATGTACTGTAGATCTATGTATACCAATTTTGTATTAACTATTACACGTAAAAAATGATTAAAAATATAGTCACCCTTGCCATTTTTGCATGGGGTACTTCTAGCTACGCGCAACACAATGTTACGGGGCAAATTGTTGACGAAACGCATTCACCAATCGTTGGAGCCTCCGTCTTTTATGCCAATCAGTCAATAGGTGTTACCACAGACCTACAAGGTAACTTTACCTTGCCATTTATCGAAAACGAACCACTTACCCTCTCTTACCTTGGGTATAAAACCCAATATTTAAATCCGCAAGCGAATCAATCCTATCACCTTGTTCTACAACCGGAGGATTCCTTAAATGAGGTAATCATCAATACCAAGCAACGCAATACTACGCGTTCTCTAAAGGGAACAACGAATAGTTTTACGATGAATAGTGGAGAGTTATTAAAGGCTGCTTGTTGTAATATCTCAGAGGCTTTTGAAACCAACCCATCGATTGACGTTAATTATACCGATGCCATAACGGGAACCAAACAAATTAAAATGTTGGGATTAACGAGTCCTTATATTTTAATTGCTGAAGAAAATATACCTGCTGTTCGTGGTGCTTCTCAAATATATGGGTTGACTTTTACACCAGGCACTTGGGTAGAAAGTATTCAGGTAACCAAAGGAGCAGGAACCGTAATCAATGGGTATGAAAGTATTTCAGGCCAATTAAATACAGAATTAATTAAACCCGCATCAGATCGTCCCTTTTTCTTAAATCTATATGGTTCTTCAGACGAGCGTTTTGAAGCGAATGTACACGGAAACTACCGCGTCAACGACAAATGGAGTTCCTCTCTTTTTATTCATGGAAACTTGAGAACAGGTGATCACGATAAAAATCACGATGGTTTTTTGGATATGCCTAAAGGAGAGCAAATCAACGTCATGAACCGCTGGCAATATATCAATCCTGAAACGGGCATAATTAGCTTTCTTACGGCGCGCTACATGAAAGATAACAAAGTAGCCGGACAGGTTGATTTTGACAAAAAGAAAGACAAAGGTTCACCTGTGATTTGGGGTTCTGAAATCAATACAGAAAAGGTAGATCTATCTACTAAGTTAGGCTATGTATTTCCGGACTTACCGTTTCAAAGCGCAGGCTTACAAGTAGCCTATAATTACCATAAACAAGACTCTTACTTTGGCTTAAATCTATACGATATCAAGCAAAATAGTTTGTACTCTAATCTTGTTTTCAACTCGATTATAAATAATACACTTCACAAATTCACAACGGGAATTAGTTTCACGATGGATCAATATACCGAACAAGTTTTTGTTCCTGGTATTGATGGAAACTTCAACCGAACGGACAATGCTTTGGGTGCCTTCTATGAGTACACCTATGACAATACCACAGACTTTAGCATCGTAGCGGGTATGCGTATTGATTACCACAATCGCATGGGAGCCTTTGCAACACCGCGTTTACATTTGCGTTACAATCCATGGGAGAATGGGGTTTTACGTGCTTCTGTTGGCAGAGGAAAACGCATTGCTAATATCTTTGCAGAAAATCAAATTTTCTTTGCAACGAATCGCTTTTTCCAAATTGAGGGTAACAACGGAAAAACCTACAATCTTGATCCAGAGATTGCCTGGAACTATGGCTTAAGTTTTACTCAAAACTTTCACTTTATTGGAAGAAAAGGGGATGTTACCTTTGATTTCTATCGAACCGACTTTGAAAATCAAATTGTTGTTGATGCAGATTACGACGCGCATCAATTAGTATTCTACAACTTAGATGGCAAATCATACGCCAATAGTTTTCAAGTGGAAGTCAACTATAACTTAGCGCGAAATCTAAACTTGCGTTCTGCTTATAAATACTATGATATTGCCACAGAGCAAAAAACTGGTAAATTTGAAAAAGCATATCAACCGAAACACCGCTTATTTGCGAATTTAGAATATACAACCAATGAGCAAGAGAATGGTGCGCATTGGAAATTTGACTTCACCTACAATTGGTTGAGTAAACAACGTATTACTTCTACGCAACAGTATGCGGTTGACCATCAAATGAAAGCTTCATCCAATCCGTATGCGTTGATGAATTTTCAGATTACAAAGGTTTTTTCTCCGCGTTTTGAGTTTTATTTAGGTGGAGAAAATATTGGAAATTACAAACAACGCCATCCAATTGTTAGCGCAAACAATCCTTTTGATGCAGATTTTGATACGTCTATGGTTTATGCCCCTATTGCGGGAGCGATGTATTATGCTGGATTGCGATTTAAAATTGATTAATTAACTCAAACTCTTACAAGTATGAAAAAAATATTTTTTAGCCTAGGGATTACCCTATTGACAACAGCTTCTCTTTTTGCACAAGAAAAAGAACAACCTAAACAGGTAATTGATGTAAAAGGCCAATGTGAAATGTGTAAAAAGCGAATCGAAAAAGCAGCTTTAGAAGTAAAAGGAGTTCGCTCTGTGGATTGGTCTATAGCGGATAAGCAGATGACTGTTTATTTAAATCCTAAAAAAACAACAGGGAAAGAAGTTCAAGAAGCCGTTGCAAAAGCAGGTCATGATACAGAAGCTATCAAAGCAACTGATACAGCTTATAATGGTTTACACAGCTGCTGCAAATACGAAAGATAAGTATACAAAAAAAGCACTAACTAGCGATTAGTGCTTTTTTTTTCAAACAACAATATGCTATTTTGTAGCCAAACTCACAAACTACAAAACATCTTTTTCTTTTTCATAGCATTTCTCCCTATCTTTTCATCAAACACCAAAAAACATTTATAGAAAAAACAAATAGAATACATGTCTTTTATAGCCTTCTTTATTTAATACCAAAAGTAAGGAGTCTAAGTATCACAAAATATGATTTTTATCACTTTTAAAAAAAGGAAGTAAAAAAATATTTTTTTCATAAAAAAAGCACGTATGAAAATTCATACGTGCTTTTTTGCGTCCGCGGAGGGGTTCGAACCCCCAACCCTCAGAGCCGAAATCTGATATTCTATCCAATTGAACTACGCGGACCTCCTAAAATTTATTTTGTCAATAGTGTTTTCACAACTGTTGAAATTGTTTTTCCATCTGCTTTTCCAGCTAATTCTTTTGAAGCAATTCCCATTACTTGTCCCATAGCAGCCATTCCTGCATGGTTTCCATCTGCAATAATTTTAGCAATAATCGCTTCAACTTCTTCAGTAGATAATTGCTCTGGCAAAAATTGCTCAATAACTGCAACTTGTGCCAATTCAGGCTCAACTAAATCCATTCTATTTTGTTCTGCAAAAATAGCAGCACTGTCTTTGCGTTGTTTAACTAATTTTTGCAAAATTTTAATTTCTTCCTCCTCATTAATCTCTTCCTTAGAACCTGATTGAGTTTGTGCTAATAACAATTCAGCTTTAATTGCTCTTAATGCTTCTAAAGCTATACTATCTTTTGATTTCATGGCGCTTTTCATCGCATCCATTATTTTAACTTGTAAACTCATCTCTTTTTAATTTGGTTTTGCAAAGATATAAAAAAGCGATAAACACAAGGCACTTTCCCCTCTTTTACTTTTATAAAAAAAAAGTGAAATTTCCGTGATATTCATCACTAATAGCTTCTGTTTTTAGCCATATCTTTTTATATTTACTTCTATAATTGGTATATTTTTTATAAATACTTATACTTATAAACTAATTCTCCGTAACATGAATTCGAAATACCCAAAAAAAACAAGTGCGTTAGCTGCTTTTAAAACAGATTTTTCAGTCTTTACACCCTAAATCTATTTATAAACCCAATTTTCCCCTTTATGTTATCATCTATCGAACTAAAATCAGTCTATGGATTTGATGCTGGCACAGCAACTTATCTAACTCAAAATGACAGTCTTTTTGAACAACACAAAGATGTCTATCAAATCCTCTGGTTACAAAAAGGAAAAGTAACCGTTATTCGGTCAACAACAAAAAAAGTCCTCACAGAAGGTGACTGTTTATTTCTGGGCAAAAACGAACTATTCAGATTAACCGCAGACGAAAGCTATTCTTTGTGTTTTATCCAATTTACAGATAACTTTTATTGCCGCACGGAAGTGGACCGTCATTTTTTAGACAAATGCTTCTTTTTTGACAACACGAATGGTATCAATTCAATTACCTTAAAACCCGAACAAATAACTTTTGCTAAATATTACTTTGTTTCTTTATTCAAAATGAAAGCGAAGCCATATAATAATCTAAACTATATGACAGCTCATAATGTCGTAGAGCGCATATTACTCTTTATCATGGCTTGTCATATTAATACCTATGTAGAGTTTAATAAAGAAAAACTGACGCCTTCTCAACTGAAAAATGTAATCAAATTTAATGAACTTATTCGAATTCACATTCGCAAAGAACGGAATGTACAATTTTATGCCGATCACATGCAAGTTACTATTTCAAAGCTTACTGAAATTAGCAAAGAGATTTATGGGACAACACCAAAAAAAATCATTGCAAGTGCTGTAGTGAATGAAATAAAGCTACTCTTAAAACATACCTCTTTAACAATAAAGGAAATTGCGTATGAGTTAAATTTTGAAGATACCAGTAACTTTACTCGCTTTTTTATTGCTGCAACAGGCTTAAGTCCTAAAGAATATCGGGAGCATTTGTAAACCTTATCGTTTATTTTATTCACAAACAATCACCTAATAGCAACATAAAAACATAAAACAAGGGATTTAGCCCTTTTCCTTTCCGCTAAATCCTTTTTTTGTACACATAAAGCAACATATACCCTTTTTAAACTTGTTAAAATCGTTTTTTTATAGTTTTTTTAGCTTTTTACTCGCAAAATGACAATTTATTCCTGAGAATTGACCTTTATTTAGAAGCTCAGCTACTATACTTTTGTCCCACCAAAATAAGTAACGAAAAAACTTAAAAAAATAACCCAAAAATGAAAACAACCTTCAAATTAGCAGTAGTAGCCGCTTTATCTTTTATCAGTATAACATCATTTGCTCAAGAAGTAAATAAAAAAAGTTCAAGCACTACCAATTTAAACGTTAATTTGTCAGACGTCTATGAATTGAACGTTACAAATGCAACTGTAACGATTCCAATGAATACCGTTGAACAATTCCAAAAAGGAAGTAGCACAGGTGAATTAAAAAATCACTTAGAAGTTACAGCTACTCAAAAATATGAGATTAAAGTGATCGCTAGTAGTGATCTAAACAACAGTGGAGTTTCTATCCCGGTAAACACCGTAGAGGTAAGAATTAAAGGCAATACTAATTTAGCAGAAGGAGCAGCACCAACTAATTTTACAGCTTCTCACAATGTAGCACAATTAGCAACAACTGAAAGTTCTCCTTTAATTACAACTTCTACAGGAACTGCAAAAATGGGATACGCCGTTGAGTATGCTATTCCGGCAAGTCAAACTGCAGCTTATACAGATAAAAAAGAAGGAACGTATACAACTACAGTAACTTACAATCTATACGCACTATAATACTATAAAAAAGCATACCTAATTTAATCTACTGTTGTTCTTTTTACAACAGTAGATTTTTGTTTATCCTTCTTTTCATCTTTTTTTTATAACGTTTTTTTGTTATCCATCCCTTTTGATGCTTAACATTCGACCATATTCCGTATTTGGATACCCTTTATGGATCATTTCTACTAGGATTCTTCAAAGATTCTTCAAAGATTCTTCAAAGATTCTTCGATAGACAGCCGGAAAATCGCGATTTCTTCGAAGAACCTTCGAACCATTATCCTCGAACGACTGACTTAGAACCATCGTATTCTAGTTCTTGGGTAGTCCCATGCAAAAATCAAGGAAGAAATATAAAAGCAACAACCTTATTAAATCTTGTTTTGTGAATATATTGCAACATATACAAGGTTTAAACTTCTCAAAATTCGATTTTTCTTACTATTTATCTATTTTTACACTAAAAATGACAACTCTTTGATGAGAATTGACCTTTTCCTAGAAGTTCTGCTACTATACATTTGTCCTGTCAAAATAAGTAACTATAAACTTTAAAAAATAACCCAAAAATGAAAACAACCTTCAAATTAGCAGTAGTAGCCGCATTATCTTTTATCAGTATAACATCATTTGCTCAAGAAGTAAATAAAAAAGGTTCAAGCACTACCAATTTAAACGTTAATTTGTCAGACATCTATGAATTGAACGTTACAAATGCAACTGTAACGATTCCAATGAATACCGTTGAACAATTCCAAAAAGGAAGTAGTACAGGTGAATTAAAAAATCACTTAGAAGTTACAGCTACTCAAAAATATGAAATCAAAGTGATCGCTAGTAGTGATCTAAACAACAGTGGAGTTTCTATCCCGGTAAACACCGTAGAGGTAAGAATTAAAGGCAATACTAATTTAGCAGAAGGAGCAGCACCAACTAATTTTACAGCTTCTCACAATGTAGCACAATTAGCAACAACTGAAAGTTCTCCTTTAATTACAACTTCTACAGGAACTGCAAAAATGGGATACGCCGTTGAGTATGCTATTCCGGCAAGTCAAACTGCAGCTTATACAGATAAAAAAGAAGGAACGTATACAACTACAGTAACTTACAATCTATACGCTTTATAATACCAAAAACGCATTCATCCCAAATCTACTGTTGTTTGCCTATAATAGTAGATTTTTTTGTTATTGTCTTTACTTAAATAAATAAAAAAGGGATGCAAATGCATTTTTTTAGCACCTCCACTACTAAAAAACAGTTGATTTGTCGCAAATCATTCGCTTTTTTTGCGTAAATTTAACCTAGATAAATTGAAAAAATGCGAAAATTACTACCCCTTATTTTGCTATTGTTTAGTTTTGTCCTGGCTGCACAAAATACAGCTCAAAGTAATCTTAATGTTATTTTGAAGCCGATTCAATCGATAAAAATTAATGATCAGCAACAACAAATTAATTTATCATTTGAAACGGTTGACGACTATACAAAAGGTAAAATTAGTGATCAAGCAGATCACATCGAAATTATGAGCAGTGGAACCTATGAGGTTCGCGTTGTAGCTAATGCTCCTCTAACGCATCAATCGGATCAAATTAAAGTAGAAAATATTGCGCTAAATCCTAGTTTAGGGCGTATTGGAGAATATAGAGAAAACATTGCCTTACTCCCTGTTTCACTTTCCATGCGCGAAAAAAACATGATTCGCTCCAGTGTAGGTGATGTCAAAAGAACTTATAATGTGTCCTACAAGATGAATACATCTGAGGAACTATTAAATAAACCTGCAGGTACTTATAGTACCATCATAACATATACAATCCTATCTTTGTAAAAATAAACGTGCTTAAAAAAACACTATTTATACTTATTTTGTTACTATCGTCTTATTCACTCTTTGCACAAATTGGCTCGACGAAAGCCAAAATTGTTTTAAATTTTAGAGAACAGCAGTCGTTAGTTATCAATCACCCTTCTGTTGAATTGAGTCTCAACAGAGGGACAGAATATGCCAGAGGTAAAGAGACAGGTATTTTAAAAAATCATCTTGTGATTCAGTGCTCAACACCTTATGAATTGTCGGTGCGAACAATCAATGCCTATTTCCAATATGAAGCAGCGCTATCGACTTTGCCCGTATCGATTATTCGCGTTAGACCAAGTATTGCAACTTCCACTTCGTTGGATTTCCCGTTGCAATTACAGACTGTCGATCTAACTGTAAACCCACAAATTATTCTTCAATCTAATAATAAAGGAAACAGTCAATATGTGGACATTAATTATACCATTCCCATTGAGAATATCAATTATATATTGAATCAAAAAGCTGGAAATTATCAAACAACTGTGGTTTATACCTTACTACCCCATTAATTAACCCCCTTATTTACAATGAAAAAAACACTGATTCTATTCTTCTTATTTATTTCATTAGCTTCATTTGCACAAGCAGGACTATCGATTTCTCCTGGGAAAATGTATTTCCAAAATACAGCAGGTACAGTAGCTTCTCAAAAAGTACGTATAGCAAATCCAAATGACAAAGCAGTAGAAGTAGGCGTTTCCTTGGGAGATTGGAATTACGACAACAAAGGAAGTAATGCTATTGCAGAAATGAATACTTTATCCAATTCAGCAGCGACCTGGATTCAAGTATTACCTAATTCATATTTTGTGATTGAATCCAATGAAGTCAAAGAAGTAGAAGTAATCTTAAATGTACCACACAATCTTTCAGAAGACGTTCCCGTACATACTTCTATGATTTTCTTTACCCAATTAAATCCGGGCAATGCAGTAGATGAAAATGGAGCCGCTATAAAAGTAACCGTTCGAATGGGATTAAAAATATATCACGCTAATCCAAGCAACACCGAATCTGTCGAAATTGTAGACCTAGAACCAGGTAAATCGGCAGAAGGAAACCGAGCGATTGATGTATCTTTTCAAAATAATGGGTTATTGTGGAGTGATGGAAAAATCACAGCTACCTTATTTGATCAACAAACAGGCAATAAAAAAACATTACATACACTTGATTTTTACAGTTTGCCCAACGACCTGAGAAAACATTCTTTTCCTTTACCTCAAGACCTAAAACCAGGCACTTATACTTTTATTGTACAATTATCCTATGGTAAGGATAATACAATAAAAGTAGCCGAACTTGATTTTACGCTATGAAATTGACACTTAGACTACTTTTGATTTTTGTACTTTTAGTCTCACATACTATTTATGCGCAATACGACTTAAATGTATATGAAGGCGGGCAATCTGTTTTTAATTCGTACAACGAGCTAAAAGCTGGAAAAACAGAAGAACGACAAATTTCAGTTCAATTCAGAAGAAATCATGGGACGTCATCCCCGGCCAAGTGGAAAATTACGGTTCGTTTGTTGGATGATTATTATGCAGAGAACTATAGGGTCCCAGCGGAAACATCTGCGTTGAGTATCAACAGACAAAGTGGGAATTTTAATCAATTAGCTCTTAGTAATACAGGAAGGGATTTACCATTGAGTAAATTTCAAGAAAACACAATTGTCGAAAGTACGACTCCATTACCTGAAGGCAATTATTACACCTTAGCCTTCGATTTAACTATTCGCGGAGGTGTGCACCTATTAACCATTCCCAATAATATCTACCGCAATACCTACGAATTTTCACTTTACGACACTTCTTCAGGAAGAGAAACTTTGTTAGCCCGAAAAACATCAGCACCTGGTGCGGCAAGATTTCAGCTCAATTATGTAGGAAATCACGGAGATCAATTGGCTGAATTGCGCAATGGGGCTAATGAATTTATCTTTAACTTTGACTCTCCTGAAGAGCTACTTAGAGGTAAAACAATTACAATTAATAACGCCTTGTACATACGCAGTTATCAAGGACATCAGGTACTAGTTAGAACGGCGGATAATATGATGTACAATTCAACCCTGTCTCATAGTCTTCCTGTTTCAATCCTAAAATTAAAAGCAACTCTACATCAAATTGAAGGGGGCAATGCCACAGATGTCAGCTTATTTGGCCCCTTAGCTTTGTCAGCGCAAGAGCAGGCATTGGCTTCTTTTCCGAGATGGAGTCAATCCATGTCATATAACCTTGAACTCACTATTCTACCTAATCAACGAGAGTTGCAACAAGCCAGCGGAAGATATGAAACTTATTTATATTTTATAATTGTTCCTAATTAATGATCAAAAAAATTTTCCTCTTTCTTTTCTTTTGTTCGCAGTTAGCACTATTTGCACAAGGTTCACCTATTTTTTTAAAATTTACAACCAGTGATGTTCAAGCAGATGAGATGGGTTATTTCTCTTCAACTATTGAAATATCCAATCTTAGTCAATCCGAATGGACGGGGAAATTAGCTATTGAAGGGAACAACAAAGCGATTCGCATCTCTAGTTCAACAACCAAGTTGATTCGATTAAGTCCCGGGCAAAAAACATATGTTCCAGTTATTGCAAATGTAGATCAAACAAGTGCCATAGACATGGAATTTGCCTTAAAAGCCCTATTGACAGAAAAAACGGATCAATCTGTTCAAGTGGCTGAACAAGCTATTTTCATTCAAAAAAACAGAAAAGTCTTCCTTTTAAATTTAGAAAATCAAATTCAATTTCAACAAGTTGGAGATAGTATATTTTTAAGAGCCTTAATTCAGAATAAAGGCAATACAGCCGAAAATTTGCATTATGTGATCACCTTTCCTAATCAACTAAATAAACAACGTACTTTAACCTTACATCTTCCTATTCAACCTCAAAAAGATACGTTAGTATCAATTAAACAGTTTATTACAAAAGAAGCCTTCAAATTAGAAGATTTTGACATTAGCGCAACTTTACTCTATGAAAATGGAGATTTTATTGCGCGTACCAATTATACAGTCAGTTCCTTAAAATCAAAACGCAAATATAGATCCGAACATGCGCTTACTGATGCTTACTATCACAACAATACCGTTGAACTGAATAGAATAATGGGTAATAATGTACTAGAAGCAACGCAATTAATTGGTTCTACGACCATCCAATTTTCCGAAAACACTAAATTAGGGCTAACGGGGGATTTAATTTATTGGGACAATGAGAAAAAGGTAAACTTGCGTCATTTTCTAGCCGATTTTCAAACAGAAAATATGCAAATCCAAGCAGGAAATATTTTCCAATCTGGCGAATTCTCATTGCAAGGAAGGGGTATTCAAACAACAATTAAAATTCAAGATTCCCTTTTTTTACAAGCGGGATATTTAGATAAAACCTACCTTATTACGGATGCTAATGATCGCTCTATTGGTTACAATACGTGGATTGGTTTTCAGTCGAACAAACACCATTGGAAGCAATCCCAATTTTATTATGATTTAAACCATCGATACAAGGAAAAGAAAAATTTATGGTATAATTCTTTTTCTTTATGGAATAAACCTTCTTTTCAGCTTGATTTAAATCAGGGGGCTTCTCTATTACATACAGACGAAACGAATCATTTTGGGGCTTTTTTGGGCATAAATGCTTATGCTACATTACAAAAGTATCAAATACAGCACAGCAGCTTTTATAGCAGTCCTTATTATGCAGGTATCCGACAAGGTGTATCTCAGGTTTCTACCAATGTAAGGCGAAATTTCAACAAACACACCCTAGGAATCGTACAAAACTTTATTCACTATGCACCCAAATACAGTTATACCAACTATTACAACTCCAAACAACAAAGCAATACAATTGGCTTAAGCTACTCATATCGAATGCAATCAAGTAGTTTATCGATTAGCCCCCAATTTGTCAATGAACAGCGCTACAACTATCACACGTTTACGATGGATAACCTAAATGCTATTCGCTTAACGAGTTTATTTACTAAAAGTAACTTCATTAAGAATTTTGGGTATAATCTTTCGGTTGATTTAGGGAATTACATCACACAGACGGAGCTCAATGAAAATCTACATTATAGAATTAATGTGGGCTTAAACTATAAAAGCATTGATTTGGGTTTGAGCTATCAATATAATTATAGTAATTTAAGTGAGCTCATCAATGTTTCTTATTTTAATCTACAAGAGGTAAATACCTACACGAATTTAATGTTAATGGGGAATTTCAAACGACGTTTTTTCAATAATCAATTGGGCGTTGTTATGAATGCATATTACAGCAATACTTCAACAAGTGGGGATTTATGGCAGTTCAATACGCGCATAGAATACAAGCTCAAAAAAGACTTTGACCTTTATGTTAGCAATTACAATACGTATGGTGGTTTTTCTTCCGCAAATAAAACGAACTATATACAAATTGGCGTAATTAAACAATTACTGCCTTACAAAGTGTATGAAAAAGCATATAATTTAAAAGTCTATGTTTATTATCAAGATGAAGATCAACAAATAGTGCCTGCGAGTAACCGAATTGTAATTATAAACAACAAATCCTTTGTAACCACCAACGAAGGGATGATTGAATATAAAAAATTACCCGAAAATACGTATACCCTACAGGTTCAAAACGATAAAAATTGGTTTGCAACTCCCACTAAAATTGAGCTAACCTCATCCAGTACTTCCATTATTTATTTAAAACAAACCACGACTATTACTGGTATTATTCAATATGAATATTCAGAAAATGCCTTTGCTGTAAGTAAAAACCTTTCAGGTCAACGCATAACGGCCCAAAGTAATTTGGGAGAGATTCATACAACTTATACAGCTGATGATGGTCGATACGCCTTCTACTTGCCCAAAGGAGAATACACGATTACCGTATATCCTGAAAATAAAAATGTTATAGAAGTACCTGAAAATTCAATCACAATCAACACGGAGATACAGCAACCTAAACAAATTAATTTTATCCTTAAAGTGAAGGATAAAGAAGTTCAGGTTAAAAAATTTAAATCTATTTCTTTCTAATACCTACTAGACAAAAAAAAGACTTCCCAATAGAAAGTCTTTTTTTGTCACTATGTCCCGTCCTAAAATAACAATAAAGTAATAGTAAATTACAGTGGATTTAGGTCGTAACCATCAGCCGTCTTATCGATAATGACCCACGCATCATCGGCTATTACTTTGATCTTATACGTAATCAAGATATTACCTCTAAAAGGTTCTTCTGTTTTGGAAATCAATTCAACCCCTCTACTTTCGTTTGCTCTGAATACATAGGAAGTAACCGTAACCCAATCACTGCTATCTACCCATTCGCTTTCGATGTAAGATAATTCAAGTATTTGGTTCGGATCCACCAAAGAGGGGTATTTGAATATTTGCAAATCCGTAGAATAATGAACGCGATAATACGGCTGTGAATTCCCATTATATTTCAAATTTAACCCCATGCCATCCCCTCGATTAACAAAAAAAGGCAGGGTATGATCCTTCCATAAATACACCTGATATAAGTATCCCCAGTCGGTTTCTTGATTGGGATCTGAATATTCTACCACAATAAACTCCTTTCCTTCTGTAGCCCCATACCAGGGTGTTTTAGCATACTCATTTCCTGTAAAATCTTTTATCGACCCTTTTTCTACAAAGGAGACAGGCGTGCTATCCGTCACGTCATAAGGTTGTGTAAATGCTAACTTTTTGATCACTTCATCGGCTAAATACTTCGCTTTTACATGGATACTATTGGGTTGGGAAAAAGAGGCAACCGATACCAATAGGGATAAAATCAATAGTTCTATTCTTTTCATAATTAATGCTGATTAGGGTAATAAATAATAAAATTCGAAGGATCATCAATCGAATGACCACCGCGTATATAAAAATTTCCATCCGTTCCTTCCATTCCAACATAATCTAATAGAATCATGGGCACATGGTTGTTATTGGCAAAGCGAATATCAGCCGAAGAAAAACCAACTTTTCTAGAATCATCCTCAGGCAAATAGGTCAATGGCGTATGGGTATGAAAAGCTGCTATTGGTAGTGCAGTTAAAGGGATTACATTATTTTCGTCTGAATTAGATTGTACACTGCCACTACCTAAACCGACAGATCCATTCGTACCGGCTCCACCTTGTGTGTATTCCCCGTATTTAACGTTTCCAAGATAAAGCATATCACTAACTTCATCATAAAAAACATAGGCTCCTGCTTCACGTCTTCCGTTTTCTTCAGATGCTGAATGCGTAGCATCGATAAAAATCTCCTTTAATTCAGCAACTACTATAGGGTCATTTAAGATTTTTTGCACATTTAAATAGTGAGGTGAATTTTGATCAACATCAACCCCGTTATTTAAATTAGCATTACCTGAAGAACCTCCATCCGTAGAATTAGGAAATGTGCTCATTGAGGCTAACATTTCTAACCACAGGTCATTAATACCTGTACCACCACCAGCTCCTGGGGGAACAATGATTATTTCGGGCAAATTGATGGGTGGTCCACCATCAATACAGTTGCCATACTCATCTTCCTTAAAGCAATCGCTTGATGTTTTGTTTGAATCCTGTTCTACCTCATTTCTACCTAAAGGATAATCTTCTTTAGAACAAGAAAAAAACAGTAAAACAGAAAGGATTAAATAAAATTTCTGCATATATAAATAGATTAAATAATAGCATTAAACTAATTTAACCTAAATGCAAATGTCAAAAAATAAAAAAACTAAACATAATCAAACAAATAAACGTATATATTAAAAATTATGTAAAAATATTCGATTAATTAACTAAAATATCCACAATTCCCTCACTTAAAACAAACTAGGTGGTTCGCCAAAAAAAAACAATCTAAAGCAAAAAAAACAGTAGCAAACCAAGGTTTACTACTGTTTTGTATTTTAAATTTAAATCCTTTAGCACTAAGACTAGTCTCTAGTCTACATTATCATGTAAAAAGGAATTATTAGATCTCAATTTAGGATCGTTATTTCCATCTACACCAAATGACAGTCTAGATTTATTACTCTCGTCATTTATCTCCTCTAAATCAACGCCTAAACGCTTGTATGCAGGTTCTTTTTCTAAATCTGAATAATGCGCGGTTGAATTATTGAATTTATAATTGAAGTCTTTCATTTTTCTTCTGCGTTCCGCTGCTCTGCTTCTAAGTGTAAATTCTTCAATGCTCATTTCCGTTGGGTTCATCTCATCATAATCATCCGATGAAGTTTCAACCTCAACTTTATTCACAGTAGGCGCATCTTCTGATCGAACAGAAAATTTAAATTCTTCGGCAATTTCTTCTTTGTGGTTGATTATAGGTTTAGCAGCAGCTAATTCTTCTTCTTTATCCATATAATCCTCTAAAGAAAAGCGAATAACTTCTTCTTTCTTAGCAGATGCTTGTGCATTTACCTCATTCGCATAACTCAATACCTCAGCAGCCACTTCGATTTCCGCTAATTCTTCATCAAAGTGATGAATAATTGGCGTATTAGTTTCCCTAATTTTAGGAGAAACCACAATAAATTCAGGCTCTACCACATAAATATCTCTGATATCCTTTTGTTTAGATGCCGTTGGGTCATTTTGGTTTTGCTCGTTGGTTTTCTCTTCTGTTTTTGGTGTTACAATTTCAAAAAAAACGTCCAAATTTGAAGCTTCTACTGCTTTTCTTTCAACTTCTACTTCACCAAAGGGTTGTGTTGGAAAATCAGATCCGCCAAAATCGTCATCGTCATTATCCTCTTCATCGTCATCCTCTAGGGTAAATACTTTTCTGATTTCAAGTTCATTTGTTACATCTTCATTTGCTATAACAAGTTCATTATTCTCTGGAGTAGAAATACGCAGGGGTTGATCAGGTGTTGTAAAACCATAAGAAGAAATTGCAGTAGCTTGCGTTAAATCACGCACTACTTTTTGTTCTTCTTCTAACGTATGAATAATTACTTTCGGCTCTGAAGAATTTACAATATTCCTTTGTTGCTCATAGTTAAAACCAGTAGCAATAATAGTCACTGAAATCGCATCTCCTAAGGATTCATCTTCACCAACTCCCATAATGATATTTGCATTATGGCCCGCCTCGGTTTGGATATGATCATTAATTTCACCTATTTCATCAATTGTAATTTCATTTGTGCCTGAAACGATTAACAACAATACATTTTTAGCACCTGCAATTTTATTATCATTGAGCAATGGAGAATCTAATGCATCAATAATAGCATCTTTGGCTCTATTATCACCAGATGCTGTACCTGATCCCATAATAGCAGTACCGCTATCAGACAATACAGTCTTTGCATCTTTTAAGTCAATATTTTGCGTATAGTGATGAGTAATAACTTCAGCGATACCACGGGCAGCAGTTGATAATACTTCATCTGCTTTGGAGAAGCCAGCCTTAAAGCCTAAGTTACCATATACTTCACGTAATTTATTATTATTGATTACGATAAGTGAATCTACTTGTTTTCTCAATCGATCCACTCCTTTTAACGCTTGTTCTTGGCGTACTTTTCCTTCAAATTGAAAAGGAATAGTTACGATTCCAACCGTTAAAATATCGCGTTCTTTTGATAATTGAGCAATAACTGGAGCAGCACCTGTTCCCGTACCTCCACCCATACCAGCAGTGATAAACACCATTTTGGTATTGGTATCTAGCATTTTTTCAATTTCTTCAATACTCTCTAAAGCAGATTGTTGACCTACTTCAGGATTTGCTCCCGCTCCTAACCCTTCTGTAAGGTTAACCCCTAACTGAATTTTATTAGGAACAGAACTATTTTCTAAGGCTTGTGAATCCGTATTACAAACGATGAAATCCACTCCTTTAATACCTTGCTTAAACATGTGATTGATCGCGTTACTTCCTCCGCCACCTACACCAATTACTTTAATAACGTTTGATTGGTTTTTAGGCATGTCAAACTTTATTCCTCCGAAATCTGTATTCTCCATATACGTATCGTTTTATTATTCTTGCTTTTCAATAAATTCTTTAATCTTTCTAAAAAAGTTTCCTATGAAACTACTTTCAAAGCGGTCTGCCGTACTAGGTTGCGCTTCTTTTCGTTCTTCATTAGGTTGTGTTGAGCGGCGTACTTCTACACGAGGTTGACTTACCGTCTCAACAGGTTCTTTTTTCGTGTTCATTTCTTCTTCTACTGGAGATGAAGCATAAACTACCTTTCTTTCCTCTGGTTTTGATTCTACTTTCGTTTCACTTGATCTTAGTTCTTCGATTGAAATAGCACCTCGTTTTCGGTGTCTTTCACTTTCCATAACTAATCCCACCCCCGTTGCAAATAAAGGGCTTGAAACTTCTAAGCTTGAATCTCCAGCTAAATGCTCATTTGGATATCCAATACGGGTATCTATACCTGTAATATATTCTACTAATTGTTTAATATGTTTGAGTTCTGAACCTCCTCCTGTTAAAACAATTCCCGCGATTAATTTTTTCTGGGGATTTTCATACCCATAACTTTTAATCTCTGAAAAAACCAATTGTACAATTTCTTCAACACGAGCATTTATAATTTTAGAAAGATTTTTTAAAGAAATTTCTTTCGGTTCTTTTCCTCTTAATCCTGGAATAGAGACAATCTCATTGTCTTTATTTTCCCCAGGCCAAGCCGAACCAAATTTTACTTTTAAAATCTCCGCTTGACGCTCAATAATTGAGCATCCTTCTTTGATATCTTCTGTAATAACATTCCCTCCAAAAGGAACTACTGCTGTATGGCGAATAATTCCATCTTTAAAAATAGCTAAATCCGTCGTTCCACCACCAATATCAATTAAAGCAACACCTGCTTCTTTTTCTTCTTGGCTTAATACTGCTTCAGCAGAAGCTAAAGGTTCTAAGGTAATTCCAGCTAATTCCAGACCGGCATCTTTGATACAACGTCCTGCATTTTTAATTAAAGCTGCCTGTCCTACGACCACGTGAAAGGTAGCTTCTAATCGGCTACCATACATCCCCACGGGCTCCTTAATACCGGGTTCTCCATCAATTTTAAATTCCTGAGGCAATACGTGAATAATTTCTTCCCCCGGTAACATACTCAATTTCTGTACTTGGTTAATTAATTGTTCAATATCTTTATCTCCAATAACTTCATCTGGATTTGGACGACTAATATAATCACTATGCTGTATACTTCTGATGTGTTGACCCGCAATACCTACTACAACATTTTTTATTTTGTAACCTGCTTGAGTCTCCGCATCTGCAACGGCATGTTGAATCGATTGAATTGTTTGTGTAATATTATTTACTACACCTCTTTTCACACCCAAACTCTTCGCTTTTCCCAAACCTAAGATTTCGAGCTTACCGTATTCATTTTTTTTACCAATCATTGCAACAATCTTTGTTGTTCCAATGTCCAAACCAACAGCTATATTTTCTTTTTCCATACTCAATTTTATTTTGAACACACCACTTGTTGGGTAAATTTCAGATTGATCTTTTTATAACTATCTATTTCTATGTTTTCATTACTTGCATATTGCATAAAAGCTTTATAATTCATGAGTTTTCGCTCCATTTCATTATAACTTCCTACTAAAATTTCCAGCTGATTTACTCGGCTTTTCAAATAAATCACTTCATTCGGTTGGATGCTAATACCTGTAATTTCTTGTTTTAAAAATTCATCGGCATTAATAATCTCTAACATTTGTTTTAAAGAATTTTGTGTCTCCTTTTTCACCTCTCCCTCTACTAAAACGACACGTTCAGCATAGTTCTCCGACAAAGGCATGGGAGCTCCATTCTCATCCAAATAAAAAGATTCTTGTTCTCCAACTACTCTTCCTATTGCTTTTTTTTGATTTACTTCTACTTTTAGTACTCCATCGATAGTAACAAAAACCTCGGCCTCTTTGATTAATTTATTTAGCAAAACCTTTTTTTCCAAAGTATTTAAATCTAAAGCTAATCGATTGATCGTTGTTACCGTTGCACTTTTATTTTCTACAATATCTTTCACATCCGTAGACGTTACAAAATGTCGTTCTTCCCCTTTAAAAACAATTTCAATTCCTTTTAAAGTTCGGTGTGTGTTTCTGTCATTGCTAAAAGAATATAAAAACAAGACGACCCCTAGCACCATCAAGATGCGTAAATCCGACCATTTTATTTTCTTTAACAATTTTTTCATTTCTATTTTTTTTCTAAAGCTATTTTTATATCCTGTACCATTTCTCCAATATCACCGGCTCCAATTGTCAAGATGATTTCCGCATCCGACGCTTTTAGATATTCTATTAAATTCTCTTTCGCAACTAAACGCTTTACGTTTGATGATATTTGCTCTAACAATTTAGAAGAAGTTATGCCCTCTATTGGCAATTCTCGAGCAGGATAAATATCTAATACTACTACATGATCAAAAGTTGATAAAGCTTGTGCAAATTCACTCATAAAATCTTTCGTTCTACTATATAAGTGAGGTTGAAATACGGCTACTATTTTTCTATCTCCATGCATTTCATGTACCGCTTGACTTGCTGCTTTAATCTCTGTTGGATGATGCGCATAATCATCAATGTAAATTAAATCATCTCTTCTTATTTTATAAGAGAATCTTCGGCGTACACCCCGAAAACTTTTTAATCCTTCTATCAATTTTTGTGTATCAACACCATAATCACTTGCCATAGCGAAAGCCATCAAAGCATTCGATAAATTATGTCGACCTGGTAAACCAAAATAAACATTTTTGATTGTTTCTTTTGGAGTTACTATATTGAATATATACCAACCATCCACTACTTTTATATCGGTTGCCTGATAAATACAATTGGAACCGAATCCAACTTGAATTCCATCCAGATCTACTGCTTCTGTTACAAATAACTTATTTGCATCAGGTAAACGATTGGCAAAATCTTTAAAAGCGACTACCATTTCCTCTGCTGTTCCAAATATATCCAAATGGTCTGCTTCCGTAGAAGTAATACAGGCGACATTGGGAAATAGTCGTAAAAAAGAACGATCAAATTCATCTGCTTCAACCACGGTAATGGTTTTTCCACTTCCTATCAAATTCGTTTGATAGTTTTCAACTACACCGCCCACAAAAGCAGTTACATCTAAGCCTGCTTGAAACAACAAGTGTCCTAAAATACTTGTTGTTGTTGTTTTACCATGTGTACCAGCTACTGCGAAACAATAGGTGTCTTTTGTAATAATTCCCAGAACCTCTGAACGCTTTTTGATTTCAAATTGGTTTGTTTTGAAATACTTCCATTCCGAATGCTCTTGGGGTACAGCAGGTGTAACAATAACCAAGGTTGATGCTACCTCTTTATACTTGGCGTGAATTAAATCTACGTTATCTTCATAGTGAATTTCAATTCCCGCTGTTTCTAATTCTTCTGTCAATTGAGTAGCTACTTTATCATATCCTCCAACTTCTTTTCCAATGAATTTAAAATAACGAGCTAAGGCACTCATTCCAATGCCTCCAATTCCAATAAAATATACGCTCTTAATGCTATTCATATCCATTTTACTTCTTCATTAATTTTACGATCTGATCTACTATATCTTTTGTTGCATTGGGCAAAGCTAATTTTCTAAAGTTTTGTCCCAACTTAATTTGTTTTTCTTTATCCGCAAACAAGTCTTGAAAAATTGGTATAAACTTTTCATTCAACTCTTTTTCTTTAACCAAAATAGCTGCTTGGTGTTCTACCACACTTTTTGCATTTTTGGTTTGGTGATCTTCGGCTACATTAGGGGAAGGAATAAATATGACTGCCTTTCCAACTAATGCAAGTTCTGATACAGATGATGCACCTGCTCGGGAGATAATTGTATCAGCTGCTGCATAAGCTAAATCCATACGATCTAAAAATGCACGCACGATTACCTCTTTAGATGCGTATTTTTTGTATTCTTCATAGTAGAATTTACCACATTGCCAGATTAACTGAATTCCCATCTCTTTAAACAAGGGCAGTTGCTCTTCTATCAACTGATTAATTCTACGTGCACCTAAACTTCCTCCAAGCACTACTACCGTATTTTTGGATTGATCTAATTCAAAATAGGTTATAGCTTCTTCTCTTTTTATAGTTACATCGAGTAATCCTTGACGAATAGGATTTCCTGTCTTTACTATTTTATGTTGAGGAAAGAATTGCTCCAATCCATCATAAGCCACACAAATTTTATCTACTTCTTTTCCCAATAACTTATTGGTTATACCTGGGAATGAATTTTGTTCTTGTACAACGGTAGGAATTCCTTTTCCTGCTGCAACTTTAACCACAGCACCACTTGCAAATCCACCTGTACCTATCACTACATCTGGTTTGAAAGCCTTGACAATCTTTCTCGACCTCCTTAAACTACTTAATAGCTTAAAAGGAAACATCAAATTGTCGAAGGTCAGTTTTCTTTGAATACCTGAAATCCATAATCCTTCTATGGGATAACCTGCCTCAGGCACTCTTTGCATTTCCATTTTTCCTTCTGCACCGACAAAAAGAATTTCTGCTTCTGGAAATCTAACTTTCAATTCATCAGCAATTGCCAATGCAGGAAAAATATGTCCTCCTGTTCCGCCTCCACTTAGTATAAACTTAGGTTTGTGTTCCATTTGCCTTTTATTCTTCTGTACTATTTTTTTCTAATCGATCGATATGAAGGTCGTGTAACATTTCTTGTTCCAACAGCGCTTCTTCTTTTTTCTTTTGTTCTTCTGCTTGTATTTCTGCTTCTTTTTTGGTTACACTCAATATGACTGCAATAGCAAAACACGTCATCCAAATGGCTGTTCCACCACTACTCACCAAAGGCAAAGCCTGTCCGGTTGTTGGTAAAAGCGAAACGGCAACTCCCATATTAATCAAGGCCTGAAAAATCAGGTAGAAACCCAATCCTGCCACCAATAATTTTCCAAAGAGCGTAGGGGCTTTATGTACTGCAATAAGAAAGCGATAAAAGAGCAAAAGGTATATCCCTAAGATAGTAATTCCGCCGAATAATCCCCATTCTTCTACAATAATAGCAAAGATAAAATCCGAAGACGACTGAGGTAAAAAGTTTTTCAATACACTTTTACCAGGGCCTACTCCGAATACCCCCCCATTTGCAATTGCCATTTTAGCGTTTTCTACCTGGTACAAGTCGCGGGTTCCGTCATCTGGTCCCGTAAAGCGATCTATTCGACTAATCCAAGTATCGACCCGATTTGGAAAAGCGCCTGGAAAAGCTTTAGCTACTAATACAAATAATAGAATACCACAAGCGCCAATTCCTACAATAGTCATTAAGTATTTAAACGGATATTTCCCAATAAACACTAAGACACATACCATACAAAAGATTAAAGCTGCTGTAGAAAAGTTAGCCGGTAAAATCAAGCCTATAATGACCAATACGGGAACCCATAATTGCCAAAAAGACTTTTTAAAGGAAACTACTTCATCTTTAATACCTGTTAAGTATTGTGCGACATACATCAACAAAATAATTGCTGCTGTAGAAGAAGGCTGAAATTGTCCTAGCAAAGGAATTTTCAACCATCGACTCGCATTAGCGCCTCCAATTGTATTTCCTTTTAACAAGGTATAAAATAAGACTAATGCTATGATCGGCATACCTATTATGGCTATTTTCCGAAAGAGTACATAATCTCTTTTGTGAAAATACCACATTATGCAAATTCCAATAAATAAATGAACGAAATGTCGAAATAGGTAATCTGTTGTTGCTTTCCCTGTTCCGATAGTATAAACTAAGTTAGTACTTGCACTATAAACAGGTAAAAAGGAAAGCATGGCCAATAAAATTGCTAATGCCCATATAATCTTATCACCGTGTAATAATGAAAGTAATTTTTTCATCATCTACCTTTTCTTTATTTTTATAATTTCATTACTTCGTTTTTGAACTGTTTTCCGCGATCTTCATAGCTTGTAAACAAATCAAAACTTGCACAGGCTGGTGATAGTAAAACAGTATCTCCTCCTTCGGCTAATGCTTTTGCTTGACTAACTGCATCATGCATCGATTGCACTTCAACTAAATCATCGACAACCTTTTCATAAGCTGCTTTTATCTTTTGGTTATCAATTCCCAAACAAATAATTGCTTTAACTTTTTCTCGTACCAGAGGCATTAACTCATCATAATCATTCCCTTTATCCACGCCACCAACAATCCAAATTGTAGGAGCTTTCATGCTATCTAAAGCAAAAAAAGTAGCATTTACGTTTGTTGCCTTAGAATCGTTGATATATTGAACATTTTCTATCTTTTGTACTTTTTCCAAACGATGCTCAACGCCCTGAAAATCAGACAAACTTTCACGTATTACATTCTTTCTAATTTGCTTTAATTGCGCTATTGTTGTTGCTGCCATAACATTTTTTAAGTTGTGCTTTCCTTCTAGAGCTACATCCTTAATAGGTAATACAAATTTTTCATCACTCATATTCACTATAATTTTATCATCCTCGACATAGGCTCCTTCTTCTAATTTATGTTGAATTGAAAAAGGTAGTTTATGTGCTTTTATTTCATGCTCGCTCAACCATTTCTGAATTTCGACATCATCGTAATCATAAATCAAAAAATCATCTTCCGTTTGATTCATTGTAATTCGAAATTTCGAAGCGATATAATTTTCATACTTATAGTCATACCGATCTAAATGATCTGGACTAATATTAGTGATTACTGCAATATGGGGTCTGTACGTTTCAATACCATCTAATTGGAAACTACTCAACTCCAAAACATAACATTTTGCAGGATCCATCTTCACTTGCTCCGCATAACTTTGTCCAATATTTCCGCCTAGGCCAACATCAAGTCCTCCTTGGTGTAAAATATGGTAGGTTAACATCGTAGTTGTCGTTTTTCCATTACTGCCTGTAATGGCCACCGACAGCGCATCATTAAAAGGATAAGCAAACTCAATTTCTGAGATTACTTGGATTCCTTTGGCTACAATTTTTTTTACAATTGGGGCTTTATCTGGTATTCCAGGACTTTTTACAACAACATCTGCATTTAATATTTTTGCTTCTGTATGTTGTTTTTCTTCCCAATCAATTGCATTATTTATAAGAACATTTTTATATTTTTCTTGGATTTCTCCATAATCAGAAACAAAGGCCTCATAGCCTTTCTCCACTGCCAATAAAGCAGTTCCAACTCCACTTTCTCCTCCACCTAAAATAACAACCCGCTTCATCTTATCTCAGTTTTAATGAAATCACACAAAACACACCCAAAAGAATAGCTATAATCCAAAAACGAGTGACGATTTTACTTTCGTGATATCCCTTCTTTTGAAAGTGGTGATGCAAGGGGGACATTAAAAATATCCGTCTTCCTTCGCCATATTTATTCTTCGTGTATTTAAAGTAACTTACCTGTACAACAACGGAAAGTGTTTCTGCAAAAAATACGGCACATAAAACAGGAATCAATAACTCCTTTCGAACAGCAATAGCCAATACAGCTATAATTCCTCCAATCGTCAAACTTCCTGTATCTCCCATAAATACTTGAGCAGGGAATGTATTATACCACAAGAAACCGATTAATGCTCCTATAAATGCGGAGACAAAGACGGTCATTTCTCCGGAGTGAGGGATATACATTATATCCAAGTAATTGGCAAATACCACGTTACCCGATATAAAAGCAAAAATCCCCAATACAAAGGTAGATATGGCCGATGTACCTGCGGCTAAACCATCGATTCCATCCGTTAAATTAGCTCCATTTGATACGGCAGTTACAATAAAGATTACAATTGGAATAAAAATCAACCACGCATAGTCTTTAGCTCCTTCACCCATCCAACTGATTAACATGCTGTAATCAAATTCATTATCTTTAAAGAAAGGAATTGTCGTTGCTGTAGACTTCACGTCGTATTGACTAGATGAAACTTCACTTAACATATGTTTAGCGGGTACTTCTCGAACGGTAACAGCTGGACTGAAATACAATACTGAACCAACAATAAGCCCTAACCCTACCTGACCAATTACTTTAAATCGCCCTTTTAATCCTTCTTTATCTTTTTTAAATACTTTTATATAATCGTCTAAGAAGCCGATGCTTCCCATCCAAATTGTTGTTAGAATAAGCAGTAGCACATAGATATTATCTAGTTTAGCGAACAATAATACAGGGATTAAAGTTGCTACAATTATGATAATACCACCCATGGTAGGTGTACCCGCTTTTTCTTTTTGTCCTTCTAAACCTAGTTCTCTAACTGTTTCTCCGATTTGCATTCTACTTAAACGAGCAATAATTCTCTTTCCATAAATAATCGAGATCAGCAAAGAGAAGATCATCGCCATACCTGAACGAAACGTAATATACTGAAACACACCCGCTCCAGGTATTTTGAATAAACTTTCTAAGTATTGAAATACGTAATACAACATAACTACTTTCCTTTTCTATAGTTCTAAAAACTCCTTTACTATTTCTAAATCACTAAAGTGATTTCTTACTCCTTTTATCTCTTGATACGTTTCATGCCCCTTACCCGCGATTAATATAATATCGCCTGCTGAAGCTTGTTGACAAGCTAACTTAATCGCTTGTTTTCTATCTTCTACCACAATTGTTTTCATTTTATGTTGTGGTTGTACCCCTGCTTCTATTTCTTCTAAAATAACAGCTGGTTCTTCAAAACGTGGGTTATCTGATGTAAAAATTACTTTATTACTTAAGTCAGACGCTATTTTCCCCATTTCTGGGCGTTTTGTTTTATCTCTATTTCCGCCACATCCAACAACAGTAATCAACTGTTCATTATTTGTTCGGATGGTATTAATTGTTTCAATCACATTAGCCAACGCATCAGGTGTATGCGCATAATCGACAATTGCCGTCACATTTTTAGAAGAAACAAGGTATTGAAAACGACCTTCGACACTCGTTAATTTACTCAAATGCACCAAGGCCTCATCAAGTGGTATACCTAATTCTACAGTTGTTCCTAATACAGCCAATAAATTATAGGCATTAAATGCACCTATTAACTGTACCCATAGTTCTTGTTGATTTATTTTCATCAACATGCCTGAAAACTGGCTTTCTAATACTTGACCTTTGTAATCGGCCATATTTTTTAGGGCATAACTACAAACCTTGGCTTGTGTATTTTGCACCATAATAGATCCATTCTTATCATCAATATTGGTCAAAGCAAAACTTGTTTTCTTCAACTGATCAAAGAACATTTTCTTTGCATCCCGATAGGACGCAAATGTCTTGTGATAATCTAAATGATCATGCGTTAAATTCGTAAAAATCCCACCTGCGAATTGAAGACCAAAGGTTCGGTGTTGTACAACCCCATGTGAACTTACTTCCATGAAACAATACTCACATCCTTCTTCTGCCATCTGATTCAAATACGCATTTATTTTTATTGAATCTGGTGTCGTATGGGACGTTTCATATCGTGTAGATCCTACTCGTATATTTACCGTTGACAACAGACCTACTTTATAGCCTAAACTAGTAAACATCTCATATAATAACGTTGCAACAGTTGTTTTACCATTGGTACCTGTTACACCTACTAATTTCAGTTTACTCGATGGATTATCATACAAATTAGCAGCCATTACAGCTAAGGCTCTATTGGTGTCTTCGACCACAATATAAGTAACTCCCTCTACCAAATCAGTTGGGCGTGTTTGACATAAAATAGCACTTGCTCCTTTATCAATCGCTTGCTTGATATAAGCATGTCCATCAACTACTTCACCTACTATTGCTATAAACAAAGTTTTTGGACTTACCTGACGTGAGTCAAAAGCCAAATGGTCTATGGTTGTATCTGTTGATCCAACGATAGACTGTATCTCTACTTTGTATATTATGTCTTTTATCTTTTTCACGATAGTTCTAAAACTACTTTTTGATTTTTATTTATCTTTTCTCCAACTAATATGGATTGTGTTTTGACTTTTCCGACTCCTTTTACTTGCACTTTCAACCCTAAGTTTTCCAATAAAGGCAAAGCATCCATCGCTTGCATTCCTCTTACCTCAGGCATTAGCAACTCTCCTACCTGATTTTGAGCTGAAAAAGAGCGATAGTTTTCTGCTATACGAGCAGGTACCTCATTCGATTCCTTCATTTCTTTAGTAGTAGGAACATCTGTATAAATTTTTTGCGCAATTCGTTTAAATACTGGTCCAGCTACATCGGCTCCATAATAACTCTTTGACCGATTGGGTTTATGAATTACAACAATACAGGAGTATTTTGGGTTATCTGCTGGAAAATATCCTGCAAAAGAGGAGGCGTAATACATATCTGAATCATATCCTTTCCCTTTGCCATAATTTACCTGAGCAGTTCCTGTTTTTCCTGCCATCGAAAAGTTCGGGGAGTACAATTTCCTACCTGTTCCTTTCTTTACTGTATTAGCCAAAATAGCTTGTGCTTTCGCAATCACATCAGGTGAAGCTATTTGTGGGTTCAAAACAACCTTGTCAAACTTCTCTATCGTTTGGTCAAATTCTTTAATTTCTGAAACAAAATAAGGTTTAACCATTTCACCATCATTCGCAACAGCATTATATAAGGTCAACGTTTGCAAAGGTGTTACTGATAATCCGTATCCAAAAGCCATCCAAGGTAATGCCAATCCACTCCAACCTTTTTTTCCCGGTTTTGGAACATACGGAATGGCCTCTCCTTTAATTTTTACTCCTAGGGGTTTATCCATCCAAAGGGTACTCAAATAATCCGTAAATTCTTTGGGATTATTTTTAAACGCTTCATCAACCGCTTGTGTTATCACTGTGTTGGATGATAGTTCAATTCCTCTTGCTAGAGAAACCTGACCATATCCTCCATGTTTGGAATCGCGTACTCTAGCGTTGTAAAAACGTACAATTCCATTGTTCGTATCATAGATACGAGCAGTATCTATTTGCTTTTTCTCGAGTAGCGCTAAAAGTGAAGCCAACTTAAACGTTGAACCTGGTTCATGTTTCTCACCTACTGCGTAATTGACTGTTTCATAATATGCTCCTGTCAGCTCTTCTCTTCCTAAATTTGAAATCGCGCGAATAGCACCTGTTTTCGTTTCCATTACAATCACACATCCGTGATCTGCTTCGTATTTTTCTAACGACTGCAATAAGGCGTGATGTGCAATATCTTGAATATATACATCAATGGTAGAGATGATATCTTTTCCATCAATAGGTTCAATTTCATTCTCATCATTAATAGGCTTCCACTGATTTTTGGCTAAGCTTTGCATTTTCCGTTTGCCATCAAATCCACTTAGATAGTCCGTAAAAGCACCTTCAATCCCCACTCTACCAAAAGTTCCATCTTCATTTTTGCGTTCATAACCAATGGTTCTCTTTGCAATTCTTCCAATTGGGTGCTGTCTAACCGTCCGCTGAGAAGAAATAAATCCCCCGCCATTCCCTCCTTTATTAAAAAGAGGAAAATTCTTAATGCGAACATATTCTACATAACTCAAATTGCGAGCGATTAGAATGTATCTACTTTTGGATGCTCTACCTTTGCGCAACATATTTTCGTAATATGTGCTTGGTTTTCTAAACATCACAGCTAAAGAATCCGCTAGTGGTTTTACTTCCTTTTCAAAAACTTCTGGTTTAGGAGCAACCCCGTCAAAACGTATTTCAAAGACCGGTACGGATGTAGCTAATAAGCTTCCATCTGCGGAGTACACATTTCCTCTATTGGCTTCTATTATTTCTTCTTTTACTCTATTTTCACTTCGCGCTTTTTGTCGAAGTTCACTTCCCTCTACACCTTGAATTAACAGCAACCGATAGACTACCCCTCCTGCTAGTAATAACACTATCGCAGTGACGACATAAATATTGATATAAATATTTTTGTTACCTAAGGCCATAGTTTATTCCACACTGTTTTATTATTTTCCTCTTTCAACACCTTAATTTTTTGTGGAGGTGTCTCTGAAGGATATATTCCTTCTTCTTCTAATTTTCGCGTAATTGTCGACTCCATTTTTAGCTCCATTAATTCGGATCTTGTAGCGACAAACTCTGCACGTAGCATTTTTACTTCGTGCGTTAATTTTCCAATTTTAAACACTTTGGATTCATATCGTTGGGTGTTGCCAATCAGAATCATTCCTAACACAATCACGTAGATAATAAAGGCCCAAGTTTTCGCCGAATTCTCATTGACAAGAATTTTTGCTTTTATTATATCTACTGGACTTGCTATTGTCTTTTTCATTTTTTCTCTGCAATTCTCAACTTCGCTGATCGAGCTCGATTATTTACTGCTAATTCTTCATCCGTTGGAATAATTAATTTACCTAACTGTTTCAATGGAACTTCAAACCTTCCAAACATATCGCGCTCTGGTTCTCCTTCAAACATGCCGTTTTTCATAAAGCGTTTTACGAGTCGATCCTCCAAAGAGTGATAAGAAATTACACTTAATCTACCTTCTGGTTTTAATACCTCTAAACTTTGTTCTAACAATTCTTTCAATACTTCAATTTCTTGATTTACTTCAATGCGAATTGCTTGATATACTTGAGCTAATATTTTAGCACTTTTATGCGCCGGTAAAAAGCGCGCTAAAACTTGCTTCAACTGATCTGTATTTTTTATTTCTCCTTCTTGTCGTGCCTCTACGATTGCATGCGCCATAGCCCCAGCATTGGTCAGTTCTCCATAAAGGCTAAGTACGTATTTCAACTCTTTTTCTGCGTAATCATTCACGACGTGGTAAGCAGATAATTCACCTTTTTGATTCATTCGCATATCGAGTTCTCCATCAAAACGAGTAGAAAATCCACGTTCAGCCACATCAAATTGATGAGATGAAACACCTAAATCCCCTAAAATACCGTCTACTTCGCGAACACCATAAAACCTTAAATAACGTTGTAAGTATCTAAAATTTTGATTAATCAATATAAAACGAGGATCGTCAATTGCATTTTTCTGTGCATCATCATCCTGATCAAACGCAAACAATTTCCCATTCTCACCTAAGCGACTCAAGATTTCTCTTGAGTGTCCTCCTCCGCCAAAAGTTACATCCACATAAACCCCGTTTGGATGGATATTCAATCCATCTACACTTTCTGTTAACAAAACAGGTCTATGATATGCGTATAAATCCTTAGTCATCGAAACTTATATTACTCATTACTTCTTGTGCCAATACGCCGAAATCGAAATCATCTGTATCCAGCGTAGCTTCATACAAATCTTTATCCCATATCTCAAGAATATTAACCTTAGAAGCCATTACAATTTCTTTTGTAATGGTTCCAAATTGTAACAGATCCTTTGCAATAAGCAAACGACCTGCATCATCAATATCTACTTTTTTAACCCCTGCCATAAATGTGCGAATAAACCGATCTACTTTTTTATCAAAAGGATTTAGTTTATTGATTTTCAACATCATTTTTTCCCATTCAGCCATTGGCCATAATTCCAAACAGGTTTCAAATACCGATCTTTTCAGTACAAAACCATCGGCAATAGCAGGCAACTGCTTCTTTAAAGAAGCAGGCACCAATACCCTTCCTTTGGTATCGACCTTACATTCATATGTACCGATAATTGATGTCAAATTTTAAATATATGTATACTTAGCAAATGTAATTATTTTTTTACCACTTTTACCCACTTTTACCCACTTTGTTGATAAGTTTTCTATATATACCGTATTTACTGACTTCAATTCATGAATCATCCTCATATTTTTCTCTTTTTTAACCTTAAACTCCTTGATTTGAACTCACTTATCCTCCGAATTCGGGTTCATTTTCCTCCCTTCATTTAAATTTCATTTATTTACACACTTTTAACTTAAATAGCATTTTTAAAATAACTAAAATCACTTTTACCTATTAATACCATCGACACCTATTTAGCTCTTTGAGGGGTTGGTTTTGAGAAGAAAATTGCTTCAAAAAAGATTTATTTAAGTAAAAAAAAATACCTACTAGTTGTTGCTATTTTAATTTTAAAACATCTTTTTACGATTTTAGAAAGTATTTATTTGAATAAACTAAACAAGCCAAATTCCAACCTACCGCTAAAAAATTAACAGATTTTTTTTCTGCTTCTCTTACTAACAAATCCGCTCAGCACCTAACCACATACTAAACAACCACTTATGTACTTTAATTCATCGTTTTTCCTTCCAATCTAAAGCCAATAGGAGTACTTCCTAACCATTAAAAATTTAAATTAATACTACAAACGCCTTTTTGGGGTTTACTTTTTCATATTACTCTTTATTTTATCCTTTTATTACAATAAATGTCTCTATTAAAAATGTATATTTGTAAGAATTTAAAAATCGCAAGTAAGAGCTAATGGAGCGAACTTTAAAAGAAGACGGTAAATTCCGATATGTGGAAGTTGGTGAAGGAACACCAATTATCATCTTACATGGATTAATGGGTGGGCTTAGTAATTTTGATGGAGTTGCAAACTTCTTTCCTCAAAAAGGCTACAAAGTGATTATTCCTGAATTGCCTTTATATACCAATAGCATTTTAAAAACGAATGTAAAAGCCTTTGCTAAGTTTGTCAAAGACTTTATTGAGCGCCTTGGTTATAAAGATGTTATCTTATTAGGTAATTCACTAGGAGGTCATATTGCTTTGTATTTTGCTAAAATGTATCCTCAATACTTAAAGGCTATGGTACTGACTGGAAGTTCAGGGCTGTATGAAAGTGCTATGGGGGATAGTTATCCAAAACGTGGAGATTACGAATATATTAGAAAAAAAGCAGAGGATGTATTTTATGATCCTGCTGTAGCAACCAAACAAATCGTAGATGATGTTTTTGCTACAGTCAATGATCGCATGAAATTGATAAAAACCCTGACGGTTGCTAAAAGTGCAATTCGACATAATATGTCTAAGGATTTACCAAAAATCCACATTCCAACTTGTTTAATTTGGGGAAAAAATGACAAAGTAACTCCTCCGGAAGTTGCTGTTGAATTTAATGAATTACTCCCTGATTCAAATTTATATTGGATAGATAAATGTGGGCATGCAGCTATGATGGAACATCCCGATGAATTCAATGAGCTATTAAGCCAATGGTTCAAAGAGCGCAACATATAAAAACATGAAAATAAACACCTCAGAATTTGTAATCAGCAACTCCGATGTAAGTAAATGCCCAAATGAGCCTTTGCCAGAGTATGCCTTTATTGGAAGATCCAATGTTGGAAAATCTTCCTTAATCAACATGTTGACAAATTCAAAAAACCTAGCAAAAACTTCTTCTAGACCTGGAAAAACGCAATTAATCAACCATTTTAAGATAAACTCAAATTGGTTTTTAGTTGATTTACCTGGTTATGGTTATGCAAAAGTATCTAAAAAAACCAAAAGTGTATTTCAAAAATTCATAACTGAATACTTTGAAAAACGCAGACAATTAGTTTGTGCCTTTGTACTGATAGATATCAGACATGATGCACAGAAGATTGATTTAGAATTCATGGAATATTTAGGTGTATCCGCGATTCCATTTGCTATTATCTTCACCAAAGCAGATAAAGTAGGCAAAACGAAAGTACCTCAATTGATAGCTGCATATGAAAAACAGCTTCTCAATGGGCTTTGGGAAGAAATGCCTCCTTATTTTATTACTTCCGCAGAAGAAAAAACAGGAAGAGAAGAGGTATTAGCGTATATTGATGAAATCAATCAAGATATATTTAAAAATCCTTTACCGATATAAAATAAAAAAAACTGCCTAGGCAGTTTTTTTTATATATAATAGTCATTTACCGTTATAATTCCTGCACGTATCGCATATCGCGTTGCATCATGGACGCTGTTAACCTCTAATTTTTTAAATATATTTTTTCGATGAGTAATAACAGTATGAATACTGATATTTCTTTCGGCTGCAATTTCTTTGGTCATTTTACCTGTTGCAATTTCTTTTAAAATTTCTCTTTCTGAATTCGTTAAGATTTGCTCCACTTTAAACGCGGTTGTTTTATAAGAATTCAAAACTTCCTGCACACAAGGTGCTATGTACTTTTCTTTTTTACAAACCGTTTTCAAGGCTTTTTTTAATTCTTCTAAAGACTCACTTTGCAACAGGATGTTGAATCCATGTACCGACTTCATGTGTATCATTTTTTTCAACCACACTTCAGGTAGTTCCTCCAACCACATCACCCATACACTTTGTTCGTATTTGCCTTTCAATTCGCAAATCTCGTCTACGTGTTGTAACAGTTGATAGCCGGTTGGATTAAAAATGACTTGGCCTGAGCTATTTGTTTTTAGGAAGGTCTGAATTTCTTGCACCGTACTCAAGTCATGCCAAACGATAGCTTCGTAGCAAACCTGCTCTGCTATTGTTTTTATTCCTAAGCGAACTAATTCTTTTTCTTCTAAAATAGCAATGTGCAACATATCTAACATTTATCGTACAAAATTAAGGAAATAATACATAGGAATAAGCAACAAAAGGCGATCTAGTTAGACCGCCTTTTGCACCATTACTGATTGAATAAAATAAACAACTAATGAATCACTACTACTAATTCTATTTTAAAGATTTGGATTCTCTCTTTCTTCTACCGTTGGTATTTGGTATAAATAATAAGGACTATTCGCAACAAATTGACTTTGATCTGGAAAATTTAATGCATAATGTCCGTTTGCAGTCATTTCTTTGGTTTTTGTTGTTTCATTACCCTCTGCATCACGTACGATATAGCTATAGGTAACCTTGTTCAATTCGTATTTTTTACGCACAACCGCTTTTTGATTTCTAACGATATCGACCAAGCTAAATCCTTCGCCAAATAATTCTTTTCGTCTTTCTAACCAGATGGCCTCCAACAAATCATTACCTGTTAAGTTCGTTACCTCAGCAGCTTGTCTTGCTCTTTTTAGCTCGTTTAACTTATTGATTGCATCTCCATCATTTAAGCGAGCTTTTGCTTCTGCATTAATCAGATATATTTCTGACGTTCTCATTAATACGATATCCGCAATTTGCCCTGCTTTGAATTTGAATTTAGCGTAGCGCATCCAAACTACAGAAGCTACTGCGATATCTGCACTAGGATCTGGCGCCCAATTAATCATCGACTTTCTATAATCACTATTTTCAAATAAATCTTTAAAGTGTGGATCTGCATTAAAGCTGTAATAGTAACTCTCTTTCGAAGTAACATCTAAGAAGTGGAACTGATACGATGCGTTACTTTGCTCAGAAGTTTGAGGATGTCCCCAAATCCATTCGCGATTGTTAACATCATTAAATCCTCCTTTATATTCCGCCTCCGTCATTAAATAATCATTTAACGCCAATACACGATCCGAATAGTCTTTGGCTTTTTCCCAATTTCTAGCATACAAATTTGCACGTGACAAAAGACCTAAAACGACCGTGTGATCGATTTGGAATTTTTGAGCTCTTTGATATCCTTCAGGAATCAGCACTAAAGCTTCCTCTAAATCCTTAATTGCCTGATTATACACCTCTGTAACCGTTGCTCTTTTTTGCGGTTGTGTGTCAGCTTTGGTTGGTTCCAAATAAATCGGCACTGAAAGTGCATTTGGATCCTTATCAATAGCATAAGTATACGAAGACGCTAAGTGTAAATACATGAATCCTCTCAAGGCATACGCTTGTCCTTTAATTCTTCTACGTTCTCCAGCATCACCTTGTGATGCATCGATGTACGCCAAGATATTATTCATGTTGTTAATTGTCTTATAAGACAAATTCCAACTGTGGTTATTTGTTCCCCCTCTTCCGAAGATTGCACTGAATTGATAATGTGCACCAAATCCGTATTTACCGGTTTGCAACACAACATCTGATCCCATCGCATCACTGGCACGTAAAAACGAACCAAAACCAGGGTTTGCATATGTACTAAACGTCTCCATCAACTGTCCCCAGCTCCCATTCAATACTTTTTCACTTCCTGAAACCGTTTTGAATACTTCTTTTTCATCAATGGCATTTGTTGGTGAAGTATCTAAGTCACAAGAAACAAAAGCAACAGACAACATCAACAACAGGGCTTTCGTATATTTTATATAATTTTTCATGTTCTTATAATTTTAAATTTAATCCCACCGAAATAGTCTTCATTGCAGGATAACGGTAATAGGTTGTTCCATCAAAAGTTTGTTCAGGATCTAACCCTTGTTGTTTGGTTACTGTAAATAAGTTTTCCGCTTGAAAATAAACAGAAGCATCTCCTAGCTTCACTTTTTGCATCCACGCTTTCGGGAAGTTATAAGATACTGTTAGTGTTTTCAATTTTAAATACGAGCGATCAACCAAGAAATGCGTTGAGCTATTGGTCCAACTATTAGCAGTTGATGTAGTTAAACGCGCTACATCAGAATCTGTATTTTCAGGAGTCCAACGATCTAACATATCTGTACTCCAAGACGTCCCTCCTCCATTTTGTTTCATCAAGCTCAACTTATCGCTATTGTAGATTTTCCCGCCAATTCCATACGAAAAATTAGCCATCAATTGCCAGTTTTTGTACGTCAATTCCGTTTGAAATCCCCCAGAAACTTTTGGCAGTGAATTTCCACTCTTCACGCGATCTTTGTCTTTCAAATCACTGTAATTTTCTGTCATATAGCGATTGCCATTCGCATCTGTTCCAAACCATCTCGGTTTTCCTGTTTCAGGATTTACACCCGCCCATTCTTGTAAGTAAAAATCATATACAGATCCCCCTTTTATCCATTTTTTTGTTCCTGAATACATCTCTGCTGTAGGTAAGTTTACAATCTTATTCTTATAGGTTGTAATATTTACTCCTAATTTCCACGCCCAATCTTCGGTCTTAATTGGATAGCCTTCTACCGTAAATTCCCATCCGTAGTTTTTAATTTTTCCGATATTTTGCTGAATAGAAGAAAAACCCGTTGATGGCGCAAGCTCTCGATCAAACAGCAAATCCTTAGAACTTCGATCGAAATATTCTACCGTTCCCCTTAATCTGTTGTTAAACAAACCAAAGTCCATCCCTAGATTAAGGTTCATATTTGATTCCCAGCCCAATTTGGGTGTTTCCAACCGCTTAGCAACTAAACCAGGATCTCCTAAGTTATTATAAATATCATATAAAGCTTGATAGGCATAATAGGTTGGTAAATTATCATTCCCTTGTGATCCATAACTCGCGCGAAACATCAATTCATTTAGCCCTGCCTCTCTAAATTGTTGCATAAAATCCTCGTCAATTGTTCGCCAAGAAGCTCCGATTGACCAAAATTTACCCCATCGACTGTCTTTGTGAAAACGAGAAGAACCATCTGCTCGGTAAGAGGCCGATAAGTAATATTTTTTATCATACGCATACTGTGTAGTTCCAAAGAAACTAAGCATAGTATATTCATCCGCTTTTCCATAAAAATCAACCAAACGAGAAGCCGCATCTGGTTGCTCATACCCCAACATAATTAACTGTTCTCTTACCCCACCAAAGTTATTGGATTTGTACTCATAGTATTCTTGTCCTGCCATAAAGGACAAGCTATTTTTATCATCTAAATCCAAATCATAGTTTAACACATTATTAAAGGTCATGCTGGTAGTACGTGTATTTTCCATACTTACACTTCCGCCTGTTGCACTTGAGGGACCAACCTCTGGGTTAGCTACATTGTGATTGTACAAACTTTTGTAATCTACGTTTACTGAAGTTTTCAACTTCAAATTATCTAAAAACTTAATTTGAGTATACGCACGAACCGTTGCCACATCTGCCTTGTTTTCTGCTTTGTCTAATGGCAAAGTAGCTACTAAATTATAACGAGCATATGAACTCGCTCTATAAGCTCCAAAGTCGTAAAGGCGATTGCCCGATTCTGGGTCTAACAGATAAGCTCCAGTGGTTAAATCACGTTCATAAATTGGGTAAAAGGATGGCATATTACGACCAAAACCAATCACATTATTAATCGCGCTATCATCTTGTTTGGGATAGTCCTGAATAGAATGAGAGGCTGCCGCATTTAATCCCAATTCCAACCAATCTTTTGCGTCAATAATAATATTAGAACGGAAGTTAAAGCGTTTAAATCCAGATTCTTTTACATATCCTTCTTGATTTAGAAACCCTCCAGACACAGCGTATCTCGATTTTGCTCCACCACCAGAAACGCGGACCGTTAAATCTGTATAATTGGCATTTTGAGACAAGGCATCTACCCAGTTATCATTCCACAACGGCTGTAAACCAGCGCGTAATTTACCATCTGTCCCAACAGGTTCTGGATTATTAGTTCCATAAGGATTGATTCCCAAAGTGCTAACTAAATTTGCCGTTGCATATTGAGAAGCGGTTGCCCAATCTTCACCCGCCATATCCATACGACCATTGCGTATAGCCTCCCAACTCATCTCTGCATATTGGTTGGTATTCATGGTCTTATAATCCCTTTGCGCTCTGCTTGAAGTTCCATATTTTGCCGAGATTTCAACTTGAGGTTCTTGATTTTTCAACCCTTTTTTGGTGGTAATCATAATAACTCCATTTCCTGCTCTCGAACCATATAAAACAGCCGATGTAGCATCTTTTAATACCGAAATAGATTCAATATCTGCCGGCGCAATAGCAGACAGACCTCCTTCATAAGGAACCCCATCTACTACGTATAAAGGTTTACTTCCTGCATTGATAGAACCCACCCCACGAATGCGTATTTCTGCCTCCGATCCGGGTTGTCCACTTTGTGCAAACGATTGTACCCCTGCTACCGAACCTTCTAAAACTCTTGAGACATTACTCACTTGAGATTGTCCAATCGTTTTAGCGCTAACTAATCCTACTGATCCTGTATAGGTCTTTTTATTTGCTGTACCATACGGTATTTGAATAATAACTTCTTCTAGGTTTTCTGCTTGAGCCTCTAGAAAAATATTTACTTCCGTTTGATTGGAAATATTAACTTTTTTGGTTGTATAACCAATAAAAGAAAAAGCTACGGCTTGATTAGGCTGAACCTGTAAGGTATACTTCCCATCCAAATCTGTTGCTACTCCTTTACCTGTTTCAAGTATCGTTACACTAACCCCTGGTAAGCTTCCTCCAACATCAGAAACCGTCCCTTTTAGTGTAATCTCTTGTGCTTGTAGCTGATAAACTCCGATCAGTACAAAAACAATTTGTAAAATTTTTTGCATAAATTGTTCCTTTGATTAACAGATACAATCCGTTAATGCATTAATAAAAAGTGATATAAGTAAACTAATTTGGACATGCAGAGTATGATGTCCCTTAAGAAAATAAGAAGATGTGCTAGCTACAACACATATTCATGCAGCACTCCATAGACGTTGAAGAAGATACTTCCTGTTGACTATAAAAAAAGAAAGAAGTCATTTTTGGTAAAAAAACTATTGACTGCATACTACTACTTTTTAGATGATATGCTTTTCGTTCTACTAGATGCAGAATTCAAAGCAACTATCGTTTTATTTTGATAGGACAAATATAGGAACTCAACTAACAGGTGTAAATACCATGTATATGGTAGATTTATATAAAAAAAGGGTTATCTCAATGAAACTGAGATAACCCTTTGAACGGTATATGATTTGATGTCCTTACTTTACATCTAAAATAAAGTAATTCTTTTTCCCTTTTTGCAATAGAATAAATTGGTTGTTAATCAAATCTGAGGTTTGAATCACATAGTCTTCCGTTACTTTTTCTCTATTTACAGCAATCGAATTCGCTTGTAAGGATCGACGTGCTTCTCCATTAGAAGGCATAAACCCGCTTTTACCAGCTAAAGCCTCAATAATAGGTAATCCTGCTTCGATATCCGCTTGGGCTATTTCCGCTTGGGGTACGCCATCAAACACTTCTAAAAACGTCTTTGCATCCAACTGTTTTAAATCATCCGCAGAAGAATTACCAAATAAAATTCCTGAAGCTTTGATGGCATTTTCTAGATTTTCAGTTCCGTGAACCATTGTCGTCACTTCTTCTGCTAATCGCTTTTGTAAAATGCGCAAATGCGGCGCCTCTTGATGTTCTTTAATTAAAGATTCGATTTCTTCGCGACCAATAAAAGTAAAAATCTTAATGTATTTTTCTGCATCCGCATCCGATACATTCACCCAGTATTGGTAGAATTTATAAGGTGAGGTATATTCCGATGCTAACCAAATATTTCCCCCTTCTGATTTTCCAAACTTTGTTCCATCCGCTTTAGTGATTAACGGACAAGTTAACGCATAGGCTTTTTCGCTGATGGTACGGCGAATTAATTCTGTTCCCGTTGTAATATTACCCCATTGATCAGAACCTCCCATTTGTAAAGTAACCTTCTTCGCTTGGAACAAATGCAAAAAGTCATAGCCTTGCATCAATTGATAACAAAACTCTGTAAAAGACATCCCATCTTGAAATTCTCCATTTAAGCGTTTTTTTACAGAATCTTTGGCCATCATATAATTCACTGTAATATGCTTTCCAATCGTTCTAATGAATTCTAAGAAGGAGAAATCTTTCATCCAATCGTAGTTATTCGCTAATTCCGCTGCATTTTCAGTTCCCGAATTAAAATCTAAAAAACGTTCTAATTGGGCTTTGATTGCATTTTGATTGTGACGCAAAGCCTCCTCTGATAATAGATTTCTCTCATTAGACTTTCCAGAAGGGTCACCAACCATTCCAGTAGCACCTCCAATTAAAGCAATTGGTTTGTGTCCTGCCATTTGAAAATGCTTTAAAAGCATTACACCTACTAAATGTCCAATATGCAATGAATCCGCTGTTGGGTCAATTCCCACATACGCCACACGCATCTGCTCCAACAAATGTTCTTCAGTGCCTGGCATAACGTCGTGGAGCATTCCTCTCCAAGTCACTTCTTCAATAAAATTTTTCATTTACTTATATTTTAGACAAATATAGCTCAAAACCTTACGCTATCTGAACTTTTTTTAGATACCTCTTCATTTTTATGGCTTTCAAATGGTTCAAAACGATACACTGAAAATACGGGCGTTACTTTAAAACTTTTACTTCAATTCTTTCACTTTCTAGAACATAACCTTTACATTTGTTTATTATGATATTGGTCACTGGTGCAACAGGCTTAGTAGGAAGCCATTTACTTTTACACCTTCTTCAAGAAGGCGAGCAAACTATTAGGGCAATTTACCGCCATACGGAGCGTATTGCTAAAACCAAACATTTATTTGAACTAAATCAAGCGCAACATTTATTCGATTTGATTGATTGGCAATACGCTGATATTTTAGACGTGCCTGCTTTAGAAGCGGCTTTTGTGGACGTGGACTATGTGTATCACTGTGCAGCCTTCGTTTCTTTTGATCCAAAAGAGGAAAAAAAATTGCGTAAAACCAATATTGAAGGCACAGCTAATATCGTTAATCTCTGTCTTGCTAACCACATTAAAAAACTGTGTCATGTCAGTTCAATTGCCGCACTAGGTGAATCTCTAAATCCCGCTATTCCCATTACAGAACAAACAGAATGGAATCCAGAACTATATCACAGTGATTATGCTTTGAGTAAATTTGGTGCTGAAATGGAAGTTTGGCGTGGCACCCAAGAAGGATTAGATGTCGTGATTGTCAATCCTGGTGTCATTTTCGGTGCAGGTTTTTACAGAGAAGGCAGTAGTGAGTTACTATATAAAGTTAGCCGTGGTTTTCCCTTCTACACAACAGGAACGACAGCTGTTGTTGCTGTACAAGATGTTGTTTATTGTATGAGAAAGTTGATGCAAAGTACAAGTAAAAATGAACGCTTTATTCTCGTTTCTGATAACCTGACTAATCGCGAGATTTTACACTTCATTGCCTCCTTACTTCAAACCAAACCAGCATCTATTAAAATTAATCGCCTAGGTCTTTCAATTGGATGGCGACTTGATGCATTTGTGTCTATACTAACCGGGAAGAAAAGAAGCTTTACACGTGCAATCGCGAAAGCTTCTCTTAGTCAATATATTTATGATGCCTCAAAAATTAAGCAAACGCTCAATTTTACATTTTCTTCTTACACCGATTTTTTACTAGAAGTAAGCAAACGTTTGAACTAAACTTTATTCATTTTCTTTCGCGACCTCATTCATTTTTATTTGTTGCAAGAGTTTCTTTTTCATTTTGGGGCTCACTTCGTCTATTTTTCACTCTTTCAAATTAACTTCCTCTTTGGATACAGCTATCTTTTTATCCTCAATTTCATGTGCAGATACACGTTCAATTGAATCATTTACAGTATTTTCACCATTAGTTAAAGGAGATAATTCAATGCTTTTTTCAGGTACTAAAGAATCTATCTTTTCTTTTTCTTTTTTCAATCGATCCATAACTCGCATTTGCATATTGTAATATACACTCTTTTTTTGAGCGATATAATAGCGGTTATTTTCCATAAATGCCAAGCTATCAATCTGATATTTCTTAAAGATATCCTTTAATCCAATTGCTTTGATTGTATCAATAGCAAAAGAATTTGTACTTTGTACCCCAGATAAAACAGCTACATCATACAAGATATCTTCCATTTTATTGGCTTCAATAAATGGATTAGGTTTATCCTGTTTTTGACAAGAAAACAGCAATAAAGTGAGTAGAAAAGTAACGAATACATGCTTCATTTTTGTGTAATTCTAACGTTCAAAAAGTAATCTCTGTCCACAACGAATCTCTTTTACCTCATCATTTTCATAAACCAAACACCCATTTACGAATGTATGCGTTACTTTAGATGAAAATGTTTCTCCTTCAAAGGGCGACCAACCACATTTGTATAAAATATTCTCTTGCTTAACTTCCCAACTACTATTTGGATCAATTAAAACAAGATCCGCATGGTATCCTTCTTTTAAAAAACCTCTCTTTTCAACTTGGAAAAGGATAGCTGGATTATGTGCTGTTTTTTCTACAATTTTTTCTATCGAAATTTTCCCTTGTTTACTTGCTTCAAATAAAGAGACTAAAGCATGCTGAACTAAAGGCCCTCCTGAAGGAGCTTGCGCATAAGACTTAGCCTTTTCTTCTTTTGTATGAGGCGCATGATCTGTTGCAATAACGTCAATACGACCATCTAATAAAGCTTCCCAAAGTTTTTCTTTATCTTCCGCTGTTTTAACTGCTGGGTTCCATTTAATAAGATTGCCTTTCGTTTCGTAATCTTTATCTGTAAACCACAAATGATGCACGCAAACTTCGGCAGTAATTTTTTTATCTTTTAATGGAATATCATTGCGAAATAATGCCGTTTCTTTTCCTGTTGACACGTGAAACACATGCAATCTAGCTCCCGTTTTCTTCGCTAATTCTATCGCTTTAGAAGATGAAATATAACACGCCTCTTCACTTCGAATCAAAGGGTGACATTGAACAGGAATAGCCTCTCCATATTGCTCCTTGTATTTTTTTAAATTTGCTTGAATTGTTTCTTCATCTTCTGCGTGAACCGCAATTAACATCGATATATTCGAAAATATCTTCTCTAAAACATCTTGACGGTCCACTAACATATTTCCTGTAGAAGAGCCTAAAAACAATTTAATTCCTGCGACATTCCTAGGATTTGTTTGAAGTAATTCTTCTAAATTATCATTGGTGCCTCCCATCATAAATGAATAATTCGCATACGAATTGGAAGCGGCAATTTCATATTTCTGTTCTAACAATTCTTGGGTAACTGCATTGGGTACGGTATTAGGTTGTTCTATAAAGGATGTAATCCCCCCAGCAACAGCCGCTCTTGACTCAGATGCGATATCTCCTTTATGAGTTAATCCAGGTTCACGAAAATGAACTTGATCATCAATCATCCCAGGTATAACGTATTTTCCACGAGCATCAATCAATTGCATATCAGTGGTTGCATCAATGGAAGTCGCTATACGGATAATTTTTCCATTTTGTATGTGAATATCTCCTTTTGCGATGATTCCCTCATTAACAAGGTTTCCATTTTTAATTAAATAGTTGCTCATTATAGTTTGTTTAGTAGTTTTCTAATCTTCAGATTCATTACACCAAAAATAGCTTCTTTAATAATGCCTTTAGACATTTTCGATTCACCTCTTGTTCGATCTGTAAAAATAATAGGTACTTCCGAAATAGGAAATTGTTTCACATAAACCCTATACTTCATTTCAATTTGAAAGGCATATCCTACAAATCGTATTTTATCCAAATCAATACTTTCCAATACTTGTTTGGTATAGCAAACAAATCCAGCCGTGGTATCCTTAATAGGCATGCGTGTAATCCATCGCACATAAATAGAAGCCCCATAAGACAATAAAACACGGTTTAGAGGCCAGTTTACTACATTTACTCCCGTGACATACCTTGAGCCAACGACCATACCTCCTTGCTCCTTACAACGTGTTAAGAGACGACTTAAGTCTAATGGATTATGTGAAAAATCAGCATCCATTTCAAAAATATAAGCATACTCTCGTTGCAAAGCCCATTTAAAACCATCAACATAAGCGGTACCTAAACCATTTTTACCTTCTCGTTTCAATAGATGTAAAGTTTCGAACTTCTTTTGAAGTTCTTCCACAACTTTAGCTGTCCCATCAGGAGAATTATCATCTACAATGAGTACGTGAAAACACTCGGGTAATTCGAGTACTGCCTCAATGATTTGCGTTATATTTTCAATTTCATTGTATGTAGGAATAATAACTAGTCCTGCGTTCATTGTCTTTACTTTGGTTACAAAAATAACCTTTTTATAGAAAGTTAACCCTTAAATAAGTAACAAAGTCACACAAATACATTTTTTTACTAATTTTGCAAATGATATGGACAATTTACTATTAACGGAAAGAATTGTTACCAATAAGGATTGGGCTACCCTACTATTTTTTGTGGGCTTTTCTATTATTGCTATTAATAGAACTATTTTTAGTATTCGCTTTTCTGAGTTTACTCGTTTAGCAATATCAGATAAGTATATTAAAATTTATAAAGACAACACCAACCTTCGCAATAGTTTTACACTTTCATTTCTAGCGATTCAGTTACTGTCTATTACTTTCTTTTTTCAAATTGTAGCAAGATCTTTTGGTTTTATCGAACAATACAGTTTTTTATCCTTCATACAAATTCTAAATTTCACTTGTTTTTTTGTCATTGGAAAATATTTAATTGACAAGATTATAGGGATTACCTTTGACATAGAAGATTTTGTAGATCATTTTAATTTACAAAAAGCAACCTATCGAAATTACATTGGCATGTATCTTTTAGGCGTTGATTTGCTCTTATTTTATAACGATATAGTCAATCAAATGGTAATTAGTCTCTTTGGAATTACGTTAATATTAACAAATCTTAGTTTATACGTTATTTTTATAAAAAATCATCGAAAAACGATATTAAATAAGTTGTTCTATTTTATTTTGTATCTTTGCACCCTTGAAATAGCTCCTTATTTTATAATATACTTTGCATTTAAAAACTTTAGAGCCTAAATAAGAATTAAACTATGAAAGTGAAAACAATTTTGGTTTCTCAACCAGAACCTAAAGTAGAAAACTCTCCATACTTTGAGATCGAACAAAAGTATAAAGTAAAAATTGACTTTAGGCCTTTTATACACGTTGAAGGTGTACCAGCTAAGGACGTAAGACAACAGAAAATCGATTTAAACAACTTTACAGCTGTAATTTTAACTAGTAGAAACTCGGTAGATCACTTCTTTCGCGTTGCAGAGGAAATGCGCTATAAAGTACCTGAAACACTAAAATATTTCTGTCAATCTGAAGCGGTTGCCTATTATCTACAAAAATATGTAGTGTACCGCAAAAGAAAAATCTATGTAGGTCAAAAAGATTTTGCTGATTTAGCTCCTTTGATTAAAAAGTACAAAGATGAGAAATTCTTATTATCAGCCTCTGATCAATTAAATGCAGAAGTACCAACTATTTTAGGAGAGTTAAAAGTAGATTGGACTGCGGGAACTTTTTACAGAACCGTGATGAGTGATTTATCCGATTTAGCAGATGTAAAATACGATATTTTGGCCTTTTTTAGTCCAACAGGAATCAAATCATTATTCATGAATTTTCCTGATTTCTCCCAAGATAATACGCGAATTGCTGTATTTGGCACAACTACACAAAAAGAAGCCTTAGATCACGGTATACGTGTGGATATAATGGCTCCTTCGCCAGAAGCTCCATCCATGACCATGGCTCTTGAAAAATACATACAGAAAGTAAATAAATAATTGCAAAAAAAGTCTTCCAATAGAAGGCTTTTTTTTAGTTATGGGTGATGGGAAATGAGTGAAGGCTCTCATAACTCTTCACCCATTTCTCATACCACTTCACACATTTCTCATACCACTTCACACATTTCTCATACCACTTCACACATAACCAATAAAAAAAGCAGCAATAAACGTATCATTTATTACTGCTTTTTGGTATTTTTTTAAATCCCTTCAAGGGGATTGCTTTTCTCTTACAATTGAGGTCCTGCTTCAACTAAAGCTTTTCCAGCGTCATTATTCGTATACAAACTAAAGTTTTTGATGAATAATCCAGCTAAATTAGTTGCTTTATCTTCCCATTCTTTAGCATCTGCATATGTGTTACGAGGATCCAAAATAGCTGTATCAACACCTTCTAAAGCAGTAGGCACTGCAAAATTATAGATTGGCACAATAGCCGTTTCTGCATTCTCGATAGAACCATCTAAAATTCGGTCAATAATTGCACGGGTATCTTTAATAGAAATACGCTTTCCAGTTCCGTTCCAGCCTGTATTTACCATATAAGCTGTAGCGTTGTGCTCTTCCATTTTCTTCACTAATTCTTCTCCATATTTTGTTGGATGTAAAGACAAGAATGCTTTACCAAAACAAGCAGAAAATGTAGGTTCTGGTTGCGTAACTCCTCTTTCTGTTCCAGCTAATTTAGCTGTAAATCCAGATAAGAAGTAATATTTTGTTTGCTCTGGTGTCAACTTAGAAACAGGAGGCATAACTCCAAAGGCATCTGCTGTTAAGAAGATAACTTTTGTTGCATGTCCAGCTTTAGACACTGGTTTTACAATATTTTCAATGTGATCAATTGGGTAAGAAACACGTGTATTTTGCGTTACTGATCCATCGTTAAAATCGATTACTCCGTTTGCATCTACAGTTACGTTTTCCAGTAAAGCATCTTTGCGAATTGCACCGAAGATATCTGGTTCGTTTTCTTTGCTTAAGTTGATCGTTTTGGCATAACAACCTCCTTCGAAGTTGAACACGCCTTGATCATCCCATCCATGCTCATCATCGCCGATTAATTCGCGTTTTGGATCTGTTGACAACGTTGTTTTTCCTGTTCCTGATAATCCGAAAAATACAGCCACATCTCCGTCTTTTCCTTTATTAGCTGAACAATGCATCGATGCCATTCCTTGAAGCGGTAAGTAATAGTTCATCATTGAGAACAATCCTTTTTTCATTTCACCACCGTACCATGTACCGCCAATAATTTGAACTTTCTCCGTTAAATTGAAGGCAATATATACCTCAGAGTTTAGTCCGTATGCTTTATAGTCTTTAAATGTTGTTTTAGACCCATTCATTACAACGAAATCAGGTTCGCCAAAAGCAGCTAATTCCTCTTCCGAAGGGCGGATAAACATATTTTTTACAAAATGTGCTTGCCACGCTACTTCCATAATGAATCTAACTTTCAAACGCGTATTTTCATTTGCTCCACAGAAAGCATCCACAACATACAGTTTTTTTCCTGATAACTCAGTTGCTGTAGTTGCTTTTAAAGCATCCCATGTTTTTTGATCAATAGGCTTGTTGTCATTCGGAGATTCTGGTGAATTCCACCAAACTGTATGCTCTGTAACCGAATCCTTTACGATATATTTATCCTTCGGAGAACGACCAGTGAACTCACCTGTCATAACATTTACAGCTCCTAATTCAGTTACTTGTCCTTTTTCAAAACCCTGTAGGTCAGACTTAATTTCTTCCTTATACAAAAGATCGTAGGAGGGATTATATACAATCTCTACAACATCTTTAATACCATATTTTTCAAGTGAAATTGATTGCGTATTAGCCATTTTCATTATGTTATGTTGTCTTTTTAATTAATATGCAAACTTAGAAATAAATTTAATATAACGATACACAAAACTAGAATTTCGCATTTTTTCCATTTTTAAGGGTCTGAATTGCAGCATAGACCCATGCTGAAATCATAAAAACACCACCAATTGGTGTAATTGGTCCTAAAAATTTCACATTGAAACCAGACAAACCATTAAATGTTAACAAGTAAATGGATCCTGAAAAGAACAAAACACCTATCAAGGTTAAGATAAATAGTCTCTTTTTTACGGTATCTGAGAAAAAGCTAGAAAGGCCAACAAACAAAAGGAAAAACACATGATACATTTGATAGCGAACCCCTACTTCATAAGAAGCTACTGCAGCTTCACTGACTATTTTTTTCAATCCATGCGCTCCAAAAGCTCCAAGCACTATACCTAAAGCCCCTAATAATGTTGCCGTTATAATAATTTTTCGTCCCATTTATTTTTATTTCGAAGATACAAATTATCCTTCAAATTCTCTAAGTGAATCCTTGAATTAAATGGAACTAAATAGCGATTCTTTATACCAAAATCTTCTCATCCCAACTCCCTTTGTACATCTATACCATAGATTAATCTCTTTTTCTTACCTAAATCGCTTGCTAATTTCGTCTACGGAAGTTTTATGTACTTCAAATCGCTCTTTCTTCTTCGGGAAAACACCTTCAAGAACTCGCTTGGTCTTAGTCCCTTATAGTCAAAAATTTTTAGCTAAAATTTAGCTCTCCAATTATATATTTCATTACTTTCGTATCTCATAAAACATCCAAAAACAAAATAATGAAAGAAATATTAATAGTAGGCGCTGGCCGTTCTGCCTCTTCACTTATTAAGTATTTACTTGAAAAATCTACGACAGAAAATCTTCATTTAACCATTTGTGATTTATCTTTAGAACTTGCGCAGAAAAAAGCAATGGGGCACCCTAATGCTACGCCAAAGGAATTTGATTTATTCAATACCGAACAAAGACAAGAATTAGTACAACAATCAGATATTGTAATTTCCATGCTCCCTGCTGCTTTGCATATTGAATTAGCAAAAGACTGTGTTCACTTTAAAAAACATCTAGCGACTGCTTCTTACATTAGCCCCGCTATGGCTGCTTTGGATGAAGAAGTAAAAGCAAATAACCTCGTTTTCATGAATGAAATAGGGTTAGATCCGGGCATTGATCATATGAGTGCAATGAAAATCATTCATGAAGTAAAAGAAAAAGGAGGAAAAATAATTTCTTTCGAATCTTTTTGCGGTGGATTAATGGCACCTGAGTCAGACACTAACTTATGGAACTATAAATTTACCTGGAATCCGCGTAATGTGGTTTTAGCAGGACAAGGTGGAGCGGCTAAATTTATTCAAGAAGGGCAATACAAATACATCCCATACAACAAAGTCTTCAGAAGAACTGAATTCTTAAACGTTGAAGGCTATGGCAAATTTGAAGCGTATGCCAACAGAGATTCTTTAAAATACCAAAGTGTTTACGGTTTAGACGATGCCAAAACCATTTTTAGAGGAACCATTCGCCGTGTAGGGTATTCAAGAGCGTGGAACTTATTTGTTGAATTGGGTATTACAGATGACAGTTATATCATTGACCATTCAGAGACGATGTCTTATCGCGAATTCATCAATTTATATCTCCCTTACCATCCAACAGATACGGTTGAAACAAAATTGAAACTGGCTTTAAATATCGATCAAGATGATATTGTTTGGGAGAAATTACTAGAGTTAGATCTTTTCAACCCTGACAAAATTATTGGTTTGAAAGATGCTACACCTGCACAAATACTAGAAAAGATATTAGCAAATAGCTGGACTTTAGCACCCGATGACAAAGACATGATCGTTATGTATCACAAGATTGGATACGAATTAAACGGAGAGAAAAAACAAATCGATTCAACGATGATTTGCATTGGTGATGATCAAACGTATACCGCTATGGCCAAAACCGTTGGTTTACCTTTAGCCATTGCTGCTTTAAAAATACTAAAAGGCATTATTAGTACACCAGGGGTACAAATGCCAATTGAAGAGGAGGTATATGCTCCTATTCTAAAAGAACTCGAAGAAAATGGCATCGTTTTCGATGAAAAAGAAGTAGAATATCAAGGGTTTTAATATACAAAAACGTCAAAAGCAATGCTTTTGACGTTTTTTTTTAGTTTACACGTTCTAGTTTGAGTTTAAAGCCATCAGAGATGAAAAGTACTAAACTTTCTTGGGTAATTCCCATTACATAACCACCTAAGTCTTCTATTATTAGTATTTCTTGTTCTTCCCATTCAAAATCATATTGATAATCGTAATCTGAGACTCTCGATTGTATAAAAATATCAAATCTCCCATCTCTTGGAGTTGAATTATTCTGAACAAATAGTTTCTCACCATAACCAAATTCGTATAACACATTCTCCTCCCCACTAAATATTCTTCTTCGTCCAGAAAAATCAGAAACTTCTTTTAAACGCCACGTACCCAAGAGTAATTTTTTGTTCTCTACTGGAATTTTAGGATAGGTTACGCCTTGTTGTATTTTTTTGAATACAAGTGTTTCTCCAGCATAATGCGTTAAGATTAATTTGTCTTTCGTCACTTCAAGATCAAACTGCAGGTTTGCATCAGAAAGTGTTTGAAAATATAAGTGTTCTTTCTTCGGAATTGTCTTGTCCCATTGCTTGATATATTCAAACGTATAATCCAAGGTTCCATCTGAGGTTAGGTAGAAAGAATTATTTGTCAATTGAATAGGCTTGGACGAGTGATTACGTATCTCTACCCTTCCTTCTGAGGTGAACTTATAATTGACCCAAATTCCTTTTTTCATCAAATCGATCGCTTCGCCTTCCGAATTTGAATAGGTACTCAATTGCCAATCGCCAAGCAATAGGGCTTTTTGTTCTTTTGTTATTTGCGTATACGAAGGGATTACCGTATCATCTGTGTTACAGGCTGCAAACAGTACGAGAAACAAAAATAGAAAGTAAGAGAATAATTTGTTCATCCTTTTATTTTTTAATTATTTTTTGTGCCTTTGTTGTTCCATCAGCTTTCGTAAATCGAATTAAATACAACCCTTTTTTCAGATGAGTTAAATCCACTTGAAATTCCTTTTGATGAGCTACTTTACTACTCGCACTTAAATAGCCCACTTCATTGAACAATTCCCAATATACAATCTCCTTGTCGGATGTGATGGTAATATTGTCTGATGTAGGATTAGGGTATACTTGTATAATAGATTGAGTCTCTTGATTTGTACTTTCTACTTCAATAGGATTGATAGCAGTACTTAATGCACTATTACTTGCAGAACACGGAAGTACTTTTCCTAAAAACACAGCACCTTCGCTTGCCTTAAATCCATTTGCTAACACAATAGATTTTCCTAGATAAAGGGCTTTCCCACCAGATTGAATTGTGTTTTTAGCTGTAATTTTATTTGACACTTGTCTTGAATCATAAACAGCATTAGGCACGATACCATTAAGTGTCATATTTGTATAACAAAGTACTCCGCATTCTGTTAAACAAGTCGCATTGGCAACATAATCTCGCATAGCATTTCCTGGTTGAATACCAAAACCTAAATTTAAATTAATCCCGACAGAAGAAACCGCATGACAGTAACTCATTATTGTGCCTTGTACAGGTAAAGGTGCCACGTCACAATCTGTTGGATAACCCGCAGTTGGACCACAGCCATCAATAGCTGTATTATTTCCATTCCATACGCAATCATGTGTATGATTTGCACTTAATGAATGTCCTAACTCATGAGTTATTACCATTACATTCCAAGAATAATTTTGATTAATAACTTCTGTGGTATACAATCCTGACACAGAAGTAGACCAATTTGGAGTACCACAAAGCCCGTTGTAATAAGCTATACCACCACCAACACTCTTGAAAGTTAATAGCTGCGCTAAATCGCCATTATAACTAGATGAATAATCTCTAAATTGATCTAACAAAATTGAGGTTGTCCCACCTGTAAAAGGATCTTCTGTTGTCCAAACTTTTATCGTAGATAATAATGTATTGATATTTTCATTCTTATATAGAAGAGAAACTTGATTAAAAACTGTAGATACAAAATGCTCTACGCGCAATACGCTTCCTTTCGTTTGGTACATATCATATTTTGTTTCAAAATATACACGCACGCACTTTGTACCAGCACCAACTATATCTAATTTTGATTTCTGTTGTAAAGCCTTAGGATTATATTGTACACTTTTAGTATTTTGTTCTGCACTACACTCAAACGCTGTCTGCTTCACTAAGTTAGTATCTTTATAAAAGATAATTCCTTTTTGTTTATTGAATACTTCAAGGTTAAAATTCCCTTCATCATTAGCTATAATTCCACCTACCTCGTCTTCAAAAAAACTTATTGCCACTAAACTATTTTTATCGCCCTTAACAATTCCTCTATAATGCTTAATTTCACGATTAGCCGAAAAAGTTTCTCCTTTATCCGTTGTTACTACATAATCATAAAAACTATCATCCACTGCAACTAATTCTAGCGTTATCGTCTTATTATTTAAGGGCAAATCCAAACTAAACGAGCGTTCTTTATGTGAAATAGCTTTCGCATCAAATTGTAAAAAATGAACCTCTTTACTACTTTTAAACTCCTTTGCTAAAATCGGATCTAATTTATCGGCTTTAAATACCCCTTGAACAGGAGCAAATTTCTCGCCGTTCAACCTTTCATTTTGTATTTGTTGGTAAATCAAGTTCTCCTGACCTAGAGCAGATAATCCCAAACACCATACAAAAAGTATGAATATTTTTTTCATCTGAATCTAGTTTTTTTGGTTAACTGTTGCCTTAACTTCTTGTAGTTGTTTATTCAATTCAATGATATACAACGTCAGTTCTTCTATTTTCTCTTGTTGCTTTTTAATCATCTCACTTACATGTAATCCTGAAGTTTCAACCTCATAAGCAGAAGGGATATTGATTAAATGTCCTTTTTCATTGATGTGTTGTTCTACCTCTTCTATCGTTGGCAACACATAGGTGTTTTCAAAAACATAATCAGGCCATCCTGTTAAGTCAATTCGCACTTCTTTCGCGTGAATATCCCCATTTACAGCTAATTTAGCATCAGGTATTTCAGTGCCGATTCCTACATTTCCATTGTTGCCAATAAAGAGTTTAGTAGAGGCATAGGTTTCATTTATCGTTTTAGTAGTAAACTTGAAGTTATTAGTACTGTTCTTATTTTCATTGCCAAAAATGACGCTTCCTTTACCAATATAGCGATAAACAACGTCCCCTTTTTTTGCTAAATCAGAAAAAGATAAATTATTATAGGCTATAGCAAGATCCAATACATTTCGATCAAAATTAGGTGTATTTAAAACCAATCTATAAAAAGGATAAGGTGATTCAATCATGGAAGAACCATCAGATTTGTATTTTATCTCCCCAAATTCTCCTAAGGCATCCTTATCTACATTTCCGATAAAAAGTCGTCCTCCATCTATCCAAACATCACCATCCAGAATTTCTTTACCAAATTCATAAACAGCGGGCTTTTTAACATGTAAGGATTTTTTAGGAGCACTAATCCCAACACCTACTTTCCCATAAACAGGTAATCTATTATCTGTGGATACGGGTACAACAATTTGTGCCCAAGAAATTGTTGACGCAAAAAACATCAAAGCTAGAAAATAATTTTTTTTCATAATATTATTTTACAATTAACTAAAATTAATTAAAATTCTATTACAAACATATATAAAAAAACTAAATTGTTTTAAAAATATTGATTTAAAAACAAGTATATAGCAATAAACCAACCTCATACTAGTAAAATTGAAGTTAATAAATAGCTATAATATGAAAAGACATAAATCTTCAACTTAGTATAATACAAAAACCTACTCCAAAATAGAAGCAATTAACTTTTGCGTATACGCTGTTTTTGGATGGGCATACAAAGCATCTGCATCTCCTATTTCCTCCACTTTTCCTTTGTTCATCACCAATACTTGATCAGACATATATTTAACGACTGCTAAATCATGGGAGATAAAAATATAGGTAAATTGATATTCGTGTTTGAGGTCATTTAACAAGTTCAATACCTGAGCTTGAACCGAAATATCCAATGCAGAGACCGATTCATCGCAAATAATTAGTTTAGGATGAACGGCAATTGTACGTGCAATACCAATACGCTGCCTTTGTCCGCCAGAGAATTCATGTGGATAGCGATCAAAGGCTTCTTCTGACAAACCTACTTGTTGTAGTAGCTCCTTTACTTTTTCTTTTTTCTGCTTTTTAGTACCAAACAAACCGTGAACAATCATCGGTTCCATAATAGCTTGGCCTACGGTTAACTTAGGATTTAAGGACGAGAAAGGATCTTGAAAAATAATCTGAATATCTTTTCGAAGGGCACGAAGTGTGGCGCCTTTGAGTTGGGTAATTTCTTTCCCTTTATAGTAAATTGTTCCACTAGAAGCTGGATCTAACTGCAAAATAGCATTGCCTAATGTAGATTTTCCACAACCACTTTCACCAACTAATCCCAAGGTTTCTCCTTCATAGACCTCAAAATTAATTTGATCTAAGGCTCGAAACGTCTTTTTCCCAAATAGACCAACGCTAGAGATATAATCTTTACCAACGTCTTTTACTTCTAATAAGGGAACTTGCGCATATAATTTTTTGTGTTCCAATTGACGTTCTTCTGGAGAAAGAACTTCCGAAGAAACGCGGTCTTCAACAAAATCCTGAATGGTTGGCAAGCGTTTCAGTCGAACCTCATTTGTAGGTCGCGCTGCAAGTAAAGCTTGGGTATAGATTTCTTTTGGGGCGTTAAAAACCGCCTGTGTCGGTCCTTTTTCAACGACTCTTCCCTGATACATTACCATAACTTTATCTGCAATACTAGAAACTAGACCTAAATCGTGGGAAATAAAAATCATCGCCATCTGCGTCTGCGCTTGCAGTTCTTTTAGCAATAGTATAATTTCTTTTTGAACCGTTACATCCAAAGCGGTAGTCGGTTCATCTGCGATTAACAAGGTAGGTTTACAAGAAATAGCCATCGCAATAACTACCCGTTGTTTCTGACCTCCTGATAATTGATGGGGGTATTTTTTATAGACTTCTTCTGGAAAGGGCAGTTTTACTTGCTCAAATAATTCAACCACCTTATTTTTAAGGGCATGCCCACGCAAATCCGTATGCAAGCGCAGCATTTCTTCCACCTGATATCCACAGCGCATTGAAGGGTTTAGAGCACTCATTGGCTCTTGAAAAATCATAGCGATTTTGTTGCCTCTGATTTGACGATATTCACCTTCATTCAAAGCAGTTAACTCAGCTCCAGCAAAGTGAATCTTTCCCTCAATCTTACTTTGTTGATCTGGGAGCAATCGCATAATCGCTAAAGAACTCACCGATTTACCCGATCCTGATTCTCCAACGATTCCCAAAATTTGATTTGCACCTAAATCAAAGGAAACTCCTTGCACAAGCGCTTTCCACTCTTTGTTGTGTTTAAAGCTAATTTGTAGATTCTCAACGCTAAGCAATGGTTTTTGTTCTGACATAAAAATGAGGTAAGGTGTCTTCAAACAAAAATAAGCTAATTAATTGTGATTTAATGCTCGATTTGTAGCGATTAAGCCAACAAACTACACTAAATCACAATTAAAAAATACGAGTCGGACATATTACGCTACTTTTACATGATCATATTCTTTTACCAATGTAATGATGGTTGCTGTTTGTTGTTTAAAATTAGCAAACACCGGGCACGCTAATTTCACGGCATCTATCCATTCTTTCAATACAAGAATAGAAGCGGTTGATGTAGGTTTAACGATTACATCGATTTGCTTGAAAGCACCTGCATCCATCCCTTGTTTTTGTAAATCATCATTTACTATACCACTTACCTCTATTTGAATTGACTTGAGGTCAACATTCAATGTTGAACCTATTAAATTGCCAACTGCGTGAATACTTCCAGCCAATTTTGCTAGAATCAATTCTTCTGAATCTACCTGTGCATCTCTAACTAATTCTTTACCGTCTTTCACTGTAAATGAAAAGTTGGCTGTTTTGATTGCTAACTGGCTTTCTCTGACAGAAAACCCCAAGACTTTTACTACTCTTTTACTCATTTTTTCTTTTTTTTTAAAAACACGACATTTTACCTCAAAAAAAAAGTCCTTTTGGTCGTCGTACGTTACCAAAAGGACTTGAAATATTACACTTAATCATTTTTATTTTTTAAAAACGCGATGATTTTTGCTTCAGTTCTGGTAACAGGCGAATAGGCGAATGTTTAATAAACATCCACATATAACATAAGGTATTCGATCTAAACTGCACTTGTTGTATCATTGCGTATTATATATATTTATAAAAAAAGCCTCTGTTTTGTAGACAGAGGCTTTTGTATATCAAATTATTAGTATCTTTTTTAAAAATAACAATTCAAAATCCACTCACCTCTTGCGCTGAACACCACATTGATCTATGAAAATAAGACTGAATTGTTAACATACTGTATTTTTCTCTATTTTTTACTGCTTACAAAGCTAGAAATTATTTTTTTATAAAAAGCAAGTTTTTCAATATTTTTAACTTTTTTATTTTTAAACCGACTTCAGCTCTCCCTCTTCCAATTTATTTTCCCCTCTTAAACGCAATAGAATCTGGGCTACCGTTATTACATCTTTTTCACAATAACGCGCAATGCGGTCTATATTCTTATCCTCATAATACACCTTAGCTACATCCGCTCCGTTAATATCATCTTTAGGAGAAGGTATTTGAAGAATATGCGCTAATAGCTTTAAGGAAGTATAGTGTTTATAATCGCCAAACTTCCACATTTCCATCGTATCCAAATGAGGTACTTCCCATGGCTTTTTTCCCATTAAGTTCAGCTTAGCAGGTACTTTTAATCCATGAATAATCATTCTCCGTGCGATATAGGGAAAGTCAAATTCTTTGGCATTATGCCCACAAAGCAAGTGTTCCGTTCGGTTAAAATGTGTATTTAAAAGATTGGAAAAATCTCGGAGTATTTGACTTTCCTCTCCAATAAAAGAAGTTGTTCTAAACTGGCGTTCGCCCATTTTATAGGTGAAATACCCCACAGAAATACACACTATTTTTCCGAATTCCGCCCATATACCCGCCTGGGTGTAAAACTCCTCTGCAGAAATTTCTCCTTTGCGTTGATAACGGGTTTTTTCTTCATAGAGTACCTGCACGCCATCTTCCAGCTGACCAAAATCAGCTTCTTGAGGTACCGTTTCAATATCTAAAAAAAGAATATGTGATAAATGTATTTGATCTAACATGCTTATTTTTTTCGTTGTGCTAACATTTCATAAGCCGCATCAATATAAGTATACAAATCGTTGCTATGCGGATCTTCTTCAGTTTGTACTCCTTTCGTATGACCTAAACGCACAATAATAACATTATCCTTTGGTGATACAATTGTAAATTGCCCCAAATGCCCTCTCATATAGAAGAAATCCTGTCCTTTGTACTGTTTTAACCACCATCCATAGCCATATTCTGGGCTAACTTCGAATCGAGGAGTAATTGATTTTGCAACAAAAGTACTGTCGAGAATTTGCTCTCCCTTCCATTTGCCAAAATCTTTATACAATTTTCCAAATCGAGCAAAATCTCTAGCCCCACTTGTGAAACAACAATACGCTTTTTCAATTCCACCTCCTTTGTGATCGAGCTGCCATAACGCATCATTATCGGCTCCCATGGGTTTCCAAAAGTATTCCGATACATAGTCAGCGAGTGTTTTACCCGTCGCTTTTTCTAATACCATCGTCAATAATTGCGTATCTCCACTTTTGTAAATAAACGATTGTCCAGGTTTATCTTTGATATCCAAATCCAGCATAACACGGCGTAAATCTGTATCGAAATAAGCACGCGTAACGATTGAAAACGGACTGTAATACCCTTCATCCCAATCAAGGCCAGAAGCCATGGAAGACAAGTCCCCAACCGTTACGTCATCTTTGTACTTTCCTTTTAATTCAGGGAGATAGTGAATTACTTTATCGTCTAAGCTCTTAATTTCTCCACGCTGTATGGCTTTTCCCAAAGCAGCAGAAACAACACTTTTGGCCATAGAAAAAGAATTCGTTTTACTATTTTGGGTATACGAATCGTAATATTTTTCATACCAAACACTGTCATTTTTGATAATTAAAAAGGCTATTGTCTGTAGTTCTTTATTCGTTCTTTCTAGCAATGCCGTAGGTTCAACCGAATTATAATCTTGAGTCACAGGCCAGGGCTGAGCCTCTCCAGCTTTAATCTCGCGGGTTGGAAAATAGGGGTAATCATCTAAGAATGCTGTTTTATGACCATTAAAATAAATGGTCCGAACCGCAGTAAACAAATAATCAACTTGAAATACATACGCTAAGATGACAATACCTACACAAGTAATAAGCAATCCTTTCAGGATTTTCCAAAGTAATTTCATAACATTTCATTCTGGTTGGTAGTTAAATTTACCCTTTTTTTTCCTTATCTCATGGATTATCCTTCTCCTTCTTACAAAATCAACAAAAATGCTTTGTATTCTGAAAAGCGTTTTATCTTTGCAATCGAATTATCTCCATTTAAATTTGTTTCTTATATGCACTTTATATCGAAAGAACTAGAAGATTATGCGGCTAATCACAGTGAAAATGAACCTGAATTATTAGCTCAACTTGATAGAGAAACGCACCAAAAGATTTTGCAACCGCGAATGCTCAGTGGGCATTTTCAAGGGCGTTTTTTAAGTATGATTTCTAAATTAGTTCATCCAACTCATATTTTGGAGATTGGAACTTTTACGGGTTATGCTACTTTGAGTTTAGCGGAAGGATTAAAAACAACCGGGACCTTAGACACGATTGATGTGAACGAAGAGCTTTATGATTTCCAACGCAAGTACTTTGATTTATCACCTTATGGCAAGCAAATCACCCAACACATAGGTAGCGCCTTAACTATCATCCCTCAATTAACCAAAACCTACGATTTAGTTTTTATTGATGCAGATAAAAAGAACTACAGCCGTTATTTTGAACTAATCATCGATAAAATGAACCCTGGGGGAATCATTTTATCCGACAATGTGTTATGGTCAGGAAAGGTCATTGAAGAAATAAAGGACAATGATAAAAGTACAATTGCCTTGGATCAATACAATAAACTTTTAAAAGGAGATCCACGTATTGAAACGATTCTACTTCCCATACGAGACGGACTAACGGTGTCAAGAGTACGATAAGCTATAATAGAAAAGGGATTGGTTTAAACCAATCCCTTTTCTATTATAGTAATTTATCTTCGTATTTTCTTTCAATCCACAAAAAGAGCTGATAGAACAAAGTACCAGATACCAAGCCAAAACAATACCCAACTAAAATATCCAATGGAAAATGCATTGTGAGGTAAATTCGACTATACGCAAATAGCAAAGGAAAAATAAAAATTAAATAGGTGTGTTTATAATAGCGTTTTAAAATCAGAAACAGAAACAACATATTGGCTAATGAATTTGAAGCATGTCCTGAAAAGAAACTCAAACTGGGGCTGCATTTCACTATGCGAATCAACCCCTGAATATCTTCTGTGTTACAAGGTCGAGGTCGAGCTACTGTGTACTTCACCAGATTAGTCATTTGATCTGTAAAAGCAATTAATGCAGCTAACAACAGAAGAATAACGCCTAATTTCTTTAGCGATACTTTTCGATAAGTCAAATAAAGTAAGAATACAAAAAAGGGAATCCAACTGAGTTGTTTGGTAATGAATAACCAAAAAGGATCATAGGTTTCACTGCCTAATCCATTTAAAAAAACAAGTAACTCTTTATCTAATTGTACAAGACGCTCTATCATCAATTTTGTCTTTTAATTGGCCCTGTAATATTCTCAATATCCTCTTTTTGTTTTTCAATTTCTTGTTGAATATCTTTAATTGGGTTGATATTACTATCTAAGTCCAACACTTGTTCTATATCCTTTTTTATACCAGAGTCTTCTGCACTTTTATTAATTTCGTGCTTGATATCGTTTGTTGCATTTTTTACTTGCGCCATAAATTTACCAAATGCTCTGGCCATTTCCGGTACTTTATCTGAACCAAACAGCATCAGAATAACAAGTATGATAAAAAACAGTTCTCCTCCTCCTATTCCAAACATAACTTTATTTTTAGTTAAGATACAAATTTACAACGTTTATTATTTGTTATCCGCTTTCTAAGGGTTTAAATTTTTCTACTCTATTGTTAAAGTATTGGTCTTCTTTGGTGTTTGTAATCTATCTCTTAATAAATCTATAAATTCCAAGGCTAAGACACCTGTTCGTGAAGAAATTTTATCTTTCTCAACACTACTCGCAGTTAAATATCCTGACATAATATCATCATCCGAAACAAAATAGGCAAACCCAACAATGTAATCTTTAGGGATACTATAGTCTTTAATTAAAACATACTCATCCATTATATTTAAGTACTTGTCTTTTCGCATTTCTTGCTTTTCATACTTCAATGCTTTTTTCAGCATAGCCGTACGTCCACTAATCCAATTGACAATTGCACTAACTGGTATAATTCCCGATCCCGAAGTAGCGGTATACAAACGCCTTTCTGCGGGCGTATAGCGCCTTACATTTTCTGGAACTAGCCCCAAAGAGGAAGACGAAATATGGGTGATGACAATTTCATTCAACTGTTGATTTAAATCATTCGGTTCAAGAGGAATTAAAATAATGTCTCTTTTAAAGTCTATATCATCCAAAACATAGCGATAACCCACAAATAAGGGTCCTGAAAACATCAGTGTATCATTTTCCTGTGCTTGAATAGTAAAATACCCACCCAGTTCCGTTACCAAAGCATCTCCTGTATTAATATTGGACACATATATTCCCTTTAGATCCTTGCTTCGCGAGACAATTTTCCCATGCAAAGCAACTCTTTCTTGAGCATATATTCCTATACCTATTATCAATAACAAAAAGGTTAAAACTAGTTTCATCTACTAATATATTAATGAAGTCTGTAAAAATATCTTATAAATGCAGAATGTAAAATTTTAATCGTGTAAAGTTATGTTAAATATAAAATAGTAGCCCTCCCGTTAAGCCGTGATGAGATAAACAAACCCTCCCTCTTCGCTAAAACAACCTTCCAATCTCCTCTTTTCTTGTGGTGTAATCACGGTAAGTTTTCTCCTTGCCCAACAACAAATACCAACCATACAAAGGAATCTTTGGGTTCTCCTTCGACACACTTCCAATACAAGCTTTATACGGGTTGGGAAAAAGGCCTTTTTTACGAAACTGATTCAAACTTGACCAAAACAGGAGTAAACCCAGAACAACATTCTTTATTCCTATCCTCTTGTACGTCCCACTCCACCACGCACTCTTCACACATTTCGCACATTTCGCATACCCCATACTCATTTCCTAAATAAAATGTATTTTTACTTCTTTAAAAAATCAACCATGAGAAACATAATCATAGCGAGTACTTCTACCCTATACGATCAGACGTATTTGGCGTATCTTTTACCTACTTTACAAACTCACTTTAAAGCAGATTCTACAGTCCTATTTATTCCTTATGCGCGACCAAGTGGTATAAGTCATGATGAATATACTGCAAAAATTCGCCTGGCGTTTGAAGCGATTAATGTAAAAGTAAAAGGGATTCACGAATTTGATAATCCGAAAGAAGCGATTCTACAAGCAGAAGGGATTTTCACAGGCGGGGGCAACACCTTTTTACTAGTAAAGCAATTATATGCCCATGATTTAGTACAAGCTATTACTGAAGTTGTAAATAATGGAACGCCTTATTTAGGTTGTAGTGCTGGAAGTAATATTTGTGGCTTAACTATGGAGACAACCAATGATATGCCAATTACCTATCCACCCTCCTTTAAAACGCTTGGATTAGTTCCTTTTAATATCAATCCCCATTATTTAGATCCGACTGAAGGCTCAATACATATGGGTGAAACGAGAGAGACGAGAATTAATGAATTTCACACGATAAATTCTCAGCCTGTTGTTGGTTTAAGAGAAGGAAGTTGGTTAGAAGTTTCGGATACACATCTTTATTTAAGAGGAACACTGAATGCTCGCATTTTTGAGCAAAACAAACCGGCTTATGAAGTCACACCTAATACAGATCTGAATACCTTAAAATAAAAAAGCCTGCTATATGCAGGCTTTTTTATTGGAGCGGAAGACG
>NZ_CBCPHW010000004.1:0-259418 GCF_965118575.1 Myroides odoratus
AATTATATTATAATGCGTAGCTGTAATACCGCTTGCACTACTCTTATTTGCATTTGCCAAAACAGAACATTGTAATTCTGTAAACAGACTATAAAACTCTTTTTCTGTTGAATTACTCATATTATTTAACCTTATTAATTAATACTTAACTTCGTTAAGTATTAATAAGGTTAAGCACAATGAAAAATATAATCATCACAAATGCTAGACAAAACAATTTAAAGAATATCTCTTTAGAAATTCCTAAAAACAAAATAACTGTTTTTACAGGAGTTTCAGGATCAGGTAAATCTTCCTTAGTGTTTGAAACAATCGCAGCGGAAGCGCAACGTCAATTTAATGAGACCCAAGATAGTTTCTCTCGCAATAGATTAAAACATATGGGGATAGCAGATGTCGATAAAATAGAAAACCTAAACGTACCTATTATTATCAACCAGAAAAAACTAGGTGGTAATGCAAGATCTACAGTAGGTACAGCTACAGATATCTATGCCTCCCTTCGATTGCTATACTCAAGAATGGGGTCTCCTTTTGTTGGTTATTCCAACTCTTTTTCTTTTAACAATCCTCTTGGAATGTGTCTTGAATGCCAAGGACTTGGTTTTATTCAAGCTGTAAACCTAGACGCTCTGATAGATAAAAACAAATCTTTAAATGAAGGTGCTATTCTATTTCCTACTTTCCAACCTGGTGGATGGAGATTAACTCGCTACACCCTATCTGGTTATTTTGATAATGATAAAAAACTAATTGATTACACCTCTAAAGAATGGGATATTTTTTTATATGCCAAAGAACACAGACCTAAAAACCCAAATAAACAATGGGGTAAAACAGTTAGATATGAAGGGTTAATTTCAAGGATTGAGCGAACTTTCTTAAAGAAAAACTCAAAAGAGAATAGTATTCGAAAAGATGCTTTAGATCAAATCACAACAACAACAGATTGCCCCTCTTGTAAAGGAAAAAGATTAAACGACACAATCTTAACTTGTAAAATCAATAACTTAAACATTGCCGATACATCTGCTCTATCTATTGATGAATTATTGGATTTTATAAAAGCTATTAAGTCAGATAAATTTGAAGTTATACTTCATGATCTAAAAGAGAAACTACAAAATTTAGTAGATATTGGATTACAATACCTAACCTTAGACCGAAGAACTCAAACCCTCTCAGGAGGAGAAAGTCAAAGAATAAAAATGGTTCGCAATTTAGGTAATAGTTTAACAGACTTACTCTACATCTTTGACGAACCAAGTGTAGGATTACACCCAAAAGACTTACAGAATATTGCAACTATACTAAAACAAATAAGAGATAAAGGAAATACAGTTTTAGTAGTAGAACACGATCCTGATTTAATAAAAATAGCTGATTGGATTGTTGATATGGGACCTAAATCAGGTAAAGATGGCGGGCAGATTATTTATGAAGGAACTTTTGAAAAACTAAACATTTCAACAGGGAAAACAGGGCAATATTTTGCTACAATACCAACAATTAATTTAACCCCTAGAATAGCTAGTGAATATCTTTATGTCGAAAATGCTTCTTTATATAACCTTAAAAATATAAGCCTTAAAATACCCAAGAATGTATTAACTGTTGTTACAGGAGTAGCTGGATCTGGAAAAAGTACATTAATAAATAAAGTATTTCCTCAGCTATATCCACAGGTTACACTTGTTGATCAATCGCCATTTACTACCAATGTTCGCTCTACTATTTTAACGTTTTTAAACCTGTCTGATGATCTTAGAAAGAAAATGGCTAAAACCAATACTGTATCTGATAAACTCTTTAGCACAAATAGTCAAGGAGCTTGTGAGAATTGTAAAGGATTAGGAATGGAAAAAATTGACTTAGCCTTTTTAGAAAATATTCAGCAACCTTGTGAAGTGTGTAAAGGTACTGGGTTTAAAACTGAAGTATTGCAGTACAAATACAACAACAAAACTATTGTTGATATATTAGCTATGACTATAAAAGAGGCACTTGTTTTTTTTGATAAATCTCCTATTTACATTTCAGCATTAACTATTTTAATCAAACTTGGTCTGGGATACCTAACCCTAGGACAAAGACTTAATACTTTTTCTGGTGGCGAAAGACAACGGCTTAAACTTAGCAAAGAATTGAATCAAACCAACAAAATTATTATTTTAGATGAACCTAGTACAGGTTTACATCCAAGTGATACTCAAATACTACTTGATTATATAAATAATCTAGTTGAACAGGGTAATACGCTAATTGTAATTGAACACAACTTAGACATTATTGCAAAAGCAGATTGGATTATTGACATAGGTCCAGGTGCAGGAAAATATGGTGGTAATATTGTATTTACAGGCACTGCATCTGATATATTAAAAGACAATAATTCTATAACAGGGAGTTATTTAAAAAGATATATTGAAGATAAATAACGCGTTACATCATCGTATTCTACTATAAAAACCAAACTTAGAAATACTTAGTAAAAAGAAAAAACAACATGAATGGTTATCGAAAAATCATTAACGTTGTATATTATAGCTATTTCTAATCAAATTAATAACACTTCCTACACATAGTAAATAAAATTTTAATTCATTCTCCTATATTCATTCGGAGCAACGCCTACCCTTTGCTTAAAGGCTCTTGTGAAGTGCTGTGGATATTTGAACCCGAGTTCATAGGCGACTTCACTTATCGATTTATTAATATCAAAAATACGTTCCTTGGCAACGTCAATTACCTTTTCCTGTATGTATTCCTGTGCAGATTTTCCAGTTTCCTTTTTTATCAGGTCTCCAAAATAATTAGCCGATAGATTTAGTTCATCAGCGCAATATGCAACCGAGGGTAATCCAATACTTTGTGGTTTATCCGAAGAATAATACTGGTTGAGCAACTCTTCAAATTTCTCTAACATTCCCTGATGGGCATTATCCCTGGTTATAAATTGACGGTCGTAAAAGCGTGTGCAATAATTCAGCAACAATTCTATATTCGCTGCTATCAAAGTTTTGCTGTGCTTGTCGATAGACTGTTGCAATTCATACTGGATTTTAGCGAAGCAATCCAAGACCAATTGCTTTTCTTTTTCTGAAAGGTGCAGTGCCTCATTAACGTCATACGAAAAAAAGGTGTAATCCTGTATGTGTCTACCCAAGGCTGTTCCTTTTACTAACTCCGAATCAAATAACAGTGCCCACCCTTTAGGTTCAAATGACTTGACGTTTGGCTGAACACCTATCACTTGTCCAGGAGCTGTAAATACCAAAGTGCCTTCCTGGTAATCGTAATTATTGCGCCCGTATTTTAATTCGCCACAATTCAACTCTTTTAAGTATATCGCATATACGCCAAAATTAAACGTCTTGGCGGTCATCGGTGCTGCTTTTGACAGGTCAATAACTGTGACTAACGGATGCAATGTCGGTACGCCGCGTAATTTATTATACACCGATACGCTATCCACTTTCACTATCTCTTCCATATTTTATTGATTTTCTGATACAAATTTAATCAATCCTGTCATGTAATTATCATGTATATAGCTATTTCAGTAATAATGGTAAGACAAACAGTAATCTGTATACAAACTGCCTCATATCTAATTCGGAAATTTGTATTAGAAAATAAAATGGCAAAATAAAGTGCCATTTGTAATATACAATGATATGAAAACAAGAGCTTTAGGAAACAGTGGATTGGAAGTTTCCGCAATGGGAATGGGATGTATGAACCTGAGTTTTGGAACGGGCAAAGCTGCCGATATTAATGAGGGTATAAAAGTGATTCGTACAGCTTACGAGAAAGGGATAAACTTTTTCGACACAGCCGAAGCGTACGGCCCTTTTACAAACGAAGAATTGGTAGGTGTAGCTTTAAAGCCTTTGCGAAAAGATGTAATTATTGCAACAAAATTTGGAATGATCTCCGATACCGGAGTTAACAGCAAACCCGAACATATCAGAAAAGTTGTTGAAGATTCACTGAAAAGACTGCAAACCGATTACATTGATTTGTTGTACCAACACCGCGTAGATCCAAACGTTCCTATTGAAGATGTGGCTGGCACGGTAAGAGATTTGATCCAGGAAGGAAAAGTGAAATATTTCGGCCTTTCAGAAGCTGGATCGGAAACAATCCTGCGGGCGCATTCGATACAGCCGGTTTCTGCGGTACAAAATCAGTATTCTTTATGGACAAGAGAACCAGAAGCGAAAGTGTTACCTCTTTGTGAAAAACTGGGAATAGGTTTTGTGCCTTGGGCGCCAATCGGAACAGGATTTTTAACCGGGAAAATTACTCCGGATACAAAATTTGACAGCGACACTGATCTTCGTGCAGCCTTCCCCCGTTTTACTCCCGAAGCCATCAGGGCAAACATGCCTGTCGTGGAATTGCTAACGAAAATTGCCCACAGGAAAAATGCCACACCGGTACAAGTTGCCTTAGCATGGTTACTGGCCCAAAAACCGTTTATCGTTCCTATTCCGGGCATGGATAAAATAGAGTACCTCGGCGATAATATAAAATCGGTGGCACTGGAACTTACTGGATCCGACTTGCAGGAAATTGAAAATGGCTTGGCAAACATTAGATTTCTGGGAGCAAGACTGGATGCAGGATTACTTGGATTATCAGAATAATAAAAACAGATAAAGCTACCCTGTAAAAAAAGGTAAGCGTTTTTTAACGAAAAAAAAATGGAAAATAGAAAATTAAACAATGGTGTAGAAATGCCCATCCTTGGGTTTGGGGTATTCCAGATTACAGACCCTCAAGAATGCGAACAAAGTGTCGTTGACGCTCTTAGCGTAGGTTACCGCTCCTTGGATACCGCAGCTTCGTACCTCAATGAGGTATCAGTGGGCAATGCCATCAAAAAAAGTGGTGTTGCAAGAGAAGAACTGTTTATTACCACCAAACTTTGGATTCAGGATGCTGGTTATGAAAACACCAAAAAAGCCTTCCAAAAATCATTAGACCGGTTGCAATTGGATTACGTGGATTTATACCTTATCCATCAGCCTTATGGGGATGTTTATAGTTCCTGGAAAGCTATGGAGGAATTATATGCCGAAGGAAAAGTAAAAGCCATTGGTGTTGCCAATTTTCATCCCGATCGTTTAATCGATTTAATCCTGCACAACAAAATTGTTCCTGCGGTAAACCAAATCGAAACGCATCCATTTCATCAACAAATTGAAACTCAAAAATTCCTTACTGACAATAATGTACAGATCGAATCTTAGGGTCCGTTTGCAGAAGGTAAAAATGATATTTTCAAAAATGAACTACTGGCTTCGATAGGAACAAAATACAACAAAAGCATCGCTCAGGTTATTCTGAGATGGCTGACGCAACGCGGTATCATAGTAATCCCGAAATCGGTTAAAAAAGAAAGAATGGTCGAGAACTTCCACATTTTTGATTTCAGGCTTTCCGACGATGATATGGCCAGAATCGCAACACTCGATACCCGCCAGAGTTTGTTTTTTGACCATCGCGATCCGGCAATGGTCAAATGGTTGAGTGAAAGAAAGCTCGACATCTAATTAAAACCAATTCTTATGAATTGTAGAGACTTATTAAAATCATCCGGACTTGTTATAGCAGCAACCGCATTGTTGATTCACATTTTACACTCACGCATATCACGGGATATGTGCAGTCAAAAGCCGAATGGTTCTCCGAAATTGAAAGTGAGAGGATGAAATATTATTCTTATGCGGAAGTAAAAACAGCTGTAAAAATTAATGGAGACAAAGCTACTTTCGTGGATCAGAACCTTCTCGATGCCCAAATTTGGGGAACACGGAATAAATGGCGTTTGCAACAGAAAATGGATCTTGAAAAACAAAACGGGAAATGGACTATCCTGAAATCTGTAGCGACAACCTTTTAAAAATTGATTTCGAACTTAAACCAAAAAATGCAATAAAATATATCTTTTGACTATTTTATTTTTTACCGACTTTCAATCTTTTCCACAATCCGCTCCTGAAAAAGAATTACGCCAGTTATCTGATGCTATCTTTAAATGGGAAGTGGATAATAAGATCGATTCCGTACAAACAGCCTTTCATGAAAAATTTCTTGTGATTGGTTCCGATGGAAACGTCCAGTTGAAAAATCAATACATCAGCAAGTTAAAAAGCGGTGCCTTTGTCCATAACCGTATAGGTATAGAAGAAAATAACGCTGTCATTTCAGGTAATTCAACTGTTGTTTCGGTTACCATTTCTGGAAATAAGGTTCAGTTCCATCTTTCTCACATAGAGGTGTTTACCAGAGAAAACAATAAAAAAGAGTGGAAAGTCCTAGCAATGAAAGCAAGTGTTATTGATAAATAGTTCAGTTTACAACAATAAATAATATTAAGTTATGCAAACAAGAAAATTAGGTAATAGCGGATTAGAAGTATCCGCATTGGGATTAGGTTGTATGGGGTTGAGTTTCGGCTACGGACCGGCAACAGATAAATCCCAAGGTATAAAATTAATAAGGGAAGCTTATGAACAGGGCATTACTTTTTTTGATACGGCTGAGGCTTACGGAAAAGCAAATGAAGAATTGGTGGGTGAAGCTTTAGCACCTTTTCGAAAAGAGGTGGTCATTGCTACCAAATTCGGATTCCAGGATGGCGATTCGCATAAAGGACTGGACAGCCGACCAAAACGTATCAGGCAGGTGGTTGAAGAATCTTTACAAAGATTACAAACAGACTACATTGATTTGTTTTACCAACACCGTGTTGATCCCAATGTACCTATGGAAGACGTTGCCGGCGCGGTAAAAGAGTTGATTGCGGAGGGAAAAGTAAAGTATTTTGGACTTTCGGAAGCCGGTGTAGAATCGATTCGCAAAGCGCATTCGGTACAACCTGTGACTGCCTTGCAAAGCGAATACTCCATTTGGTGGAGAGAACCTGAATTAGAAATTTTGCCAACTTTGGAGGAACTCGGAATTGGGTTCGTTCCTTTCAGTCCATTGGGAAAAGGATTTTTAACCGGTGCCATCAACGAAAAAACAAAATTTGATGCTACTGATTTTAGAAATGTAGTACCTCGTTTCAGTGAAGAAAACAGAAAAGCCAATCAAGGTTTACTATCGTTATTAGGCGAAATCGCAAAGCAAAAACAAGCAACGTCTGCGCAAATTGCGCTGGGTTGGCTGCTGGCTCAAAAGCCCTGGATAGTTCCAATTCCGGGCACAACTAAATCAAACCGTTTAACTGAAAATATAGGTGGAGCATCAGTCAATCTATCTAACGAAGAGGTGAAGGCTATTGATGATTCTTTTGCTAAAACTACCATTCACGGCGACCGTTATCCCGTTTATTTACAAAAAAGGGTAGGCAAATAATCATACCTGATTTAGCAGCGGGAAGCGCTTTAATGGGTGGTATTTGGGGATATTTGGCAGATTTTATTGAATTTGAATCTATTCTCACCGCCAGAATTTTGTTATTGGCGGTTTCAGGAATTTTAGGATCCTATGCACTGCGAAAAAGCAAACCATTTCAAACCATACAATAATTACCTGCAACATGAAAAATGTTCCAGTGGATGACAATTAAATATAAAAACATGAAAAAAGTATTAGTAATAGGCGCAAGCGGAAGCCTTGCCAAATTTGTAATTGACACTTTGGAAAATGTAGCTGATGTACATCTTACCTTAATGGCAAGAAATAAAAAAAATATTGCAAATGACACCACAAGCTGTACTGTTGTGCAAGCCGATGTGATGGATTACGACAAATTGAAAAGCGCGGTTGCAGGACAGGATATTGTCTACATCAATCTTACTGGAAATTTAGAAGCAATGGCGAATAATATTGTAAAAGCCATGCAGGAGACTGGCGTAAAAAGAGTCATTGCCATCAGTTCCATTGGTATTTACCAAATGCCATTGAAGCCTGTTTTAGTTCCTTACCGAAAGTTGGCAGATGTTATAGAGAGTTCAGGATTGGATTACACTATACTGCGTCCGGAATGGTTTACCAGTGCTAACGAAGTCAATTATGCCATTACCGAAAAAGGCACGCCTGAAAAAGGTTCTGCGATTTCACGAAAAAGCATCGCTGCTTTTGTGGCAACAATTGTCCAGGATCCTGAATTGCATAAAAACAAGAATCTTGGAATCAGTAAGCCATAACAATTACGTCGGGCGATATCACACCTGCTATCGATAACGCTTACTAAAATGTGCTAGATGGAAAGGTAAAATACCGTTATGTAATCAATATGCATACGATGAAATAAAAAATACTGACATGAAAATAAGTACAAATCTTGTCCCGTTTTGCTTAATAACTGCAATGCTTATTTTTGCAACGCAGAGTAAAGGACAAGCAACAAATAACACAAAAAAATATAAAATGAAATCAATAGCACAACAAGGGAGCGCAGCTCCCGAAGAATACTTTACTGGCACCGTGTACATAAATATGGCCGTAACCCCTGAAGATAAATTAAATACAGGGATCGGTAAAGTGACTTTTGATGCAAAGGCCCGCACTAATTGGCATACCCATCCATATGGGCAAATTTTGATCGTTACTCGGGGAAAAGGTTATTACCAGGAAAAAGGCAAGCCTGTCCAGCTCATCCGCAAAGATGACGTAGTCAAGATACCGGCAAATGTGGAACACTGGCACGGCGCATCTCACGATATGGGAATGAGCCACATTGCAATCGTTCCGTCAGATACAAATGCCACGATTTGGTTCAAGCCTGTTACCAATGTTCAGTATAACGAAGCCCTGCCTGATAACGAGCAATCCGTATTGGAAATATCAGATGTTGCTCACCGAAACCATAATGAAATCTTACCCGCAAAGTAATGAAAATTGATTTGAAGTATAGGTTTATTAGTGACATGACATCATTGATAGACTAAATCTAGACACTTAATAGCATTTTGTCGTTTTATTACTAATGTATAGGTCGGATGTTTCTAAATCATCCAATTACTAATCCGCTAATACCTTTTTGCTTCCTGTCTTTGCAATAGCCAATCCGTTATAAAATGATTAAAAGCAAGATTATGATGTTGTGTTTTATTCCCTTTTTTAATTTATATATTATAGAGTACATTGACTGACTGCGATTAGATTGATCAAGAAAACAAAAAACACATTTGGAATACACTTCGTTATATGTATTTCTAATTCAAACCAAACAGTCCACTTCTACAGTACGTAAACTGCTATTTAATTTTTATGCAATTCCTTTGCTATTTCAAAAAATCAAAACAATATCAATTGTTTTCAAGAGGACTAATAGAACTAGGGGGTGTAATTCCTTTTAAAATGAATTGAATTGCTCGATTAACCTCGATTTTATTTGAATTCAATGAAACATGAGATATAGCTCCGCCTAGCATAACTATTACAAGAATTAAATCCTCTTTAATACTGAAATCATGTCGTAACTGTTTCGTTTTTTTTGCTTTTCCAATTGGATTTTTAAAAATTTCAAATAAGCGCTTAGTTGCTTCAATGCTCTGTTCTTCGCTCATATATGGTAGTAATAAATTGTAATCTATACGTAGTTCTAATACAGCATACAATAACTTAAAAAAAGCTTGAGCATCATTTTTTAACAACAGGGCATAATCTGCTAATTTATCTAGATTATGATTAAAAACTGCTTCTATAATTGCTTTTTTATCTGGAAAATTACGATAACAAGTCATTCTGGATACTTTAGCAATTTTAGCAATTTCACTTAAAGTTACATCCGGTCCTTCTGTTTTAAAAAGCTTCAGAGCAGCTTGAATTAAAGCCCTTTTATTTTCTTTAGCATCTTTCCTTAAAGAATCAGTATCATTAGTTAAATTCTTAGTAGTTCTTTCCATAATTAAATTAAAAACAAACAAATGTTACACCATGTAACATTTAATTAGTATATTAGTGTGAAGTCCTTTCCTTTAATATAAGGGTTTTTATAGGTGTATTACCTTGCTTGTTGTATAAAAAACAAAAAAATAAATATATGAAAAAAATAAATATGGACTTCGGTCCTGTCTTAAAAGAACAAACTGTAGATTTACTAATTGTTGGGGCTGGAACAGGATTGGCTGCGGCACTTACTGGTCATGAGAATGGGCTATCAACTATAATCATCGAGAAAACCCCCTATGTTGGTGGTTCGACCGCGCTTTCAGGTGGGGCTTTTTGGATTCCAGGGAATCAGGTACTTCGTGCTGACGGTTCGAAAGATAAAGTTGCTGAAGGTGAGAAATACCTAAATGCATTAGTAAAAAAAGACTATCCTAAAGCCAGATGGCAAGCTTTTTTAAAATATGGAGAAGCGACAATCGATATGCTTTATCGTCAAACATCTTTACATTTTTTTTGGGCAAAAGGTTATTCAGATTACCATCCTGAAACTCTGGGAGGATCTGCTATTGGTAGGACCTGTGAATCAAGACCATTTAATTTAAACCGTTTAGGGAAAGAAAAGGATAGATTTAGACAAGGAAAAATGGAAGCACCTCTTCCTATGCCTGTTACGGGATATGATTACAAATGGATTAACCTGATGATAAAAAAACCTTTTAAGGCTTTTCCAATTATTTTTAAACGTTTATTTCAAGGTATTGGAGGTTTGATTCTAGGAAAAAAAATGATAGCTGGAGGACAAGCTATTGCTGCAGGGATGTTCGATGGTGTAATTAAAGCTAAGATTCCTGTATATACAAATTCGAAATTAATTTCCTTAATTTATAAAGACAATCGTGTTACTGGTGCACTTGTGGATCAACACGGAAAACAGATTACTATTTATACTAATCGAGGAGTGATATTAGCTGCAGGTGGGTTTGATCATAATATGTTTATGCGTCAAAAATATCAATCACCAAGTCTCCAAGATAACTTAAGTTTTGGTGCCGAGGGTAATACAGGTGATGCTATTAATATTGCAGAAAACCTTGGAGCAGTTATTGCAAACATGAAGGAATCTTGGTGGTTTCCAGCAGTTGCTCCTTTACAAAAAGGAAGTGACCCGCAAGTTTTGCTTGCTGAGCGTTCATTGCCTGGAAGTTTTATGGTGAATACTAAAGGTCAACGTTTCATTAATGAATCTATTGATTATATGTCATTTGGTCAAACTCTTCTTAAATTAGAAAAAGAAAAACAGCCAGTTGGTGAAATGTGGCTTATATTCGATCAAAAATATCGTAATCAATATATGTTAGCAGGATCAGTATTTCCAGGAATGGCTCTCCCAAAATCGTGGTATGAATCAAAAATCGCTTATACAGCTAAAAATCCTAGTGAACTTGCTGGCCAAATAGGCCTTCCTAGAGAAGTTTTTAGCGCAACTTTTGATCGCTTTAATACATTGGCAAGTAAAGGAGAGGATACTGATTATAAACGTGGTCAGAGTGCATATGACCAATATTATGGTGATCCAACTGTAAAACCTAATCCTTGTTTACGTCCTTTAAAAGGCAAATTATACGCAATTAAGGTGGTCCTCTCTGATTTAGGGACATGTGGTGGTATTCTAACAGATGAAAATGGCCTTGTCTTGCAAGAAAATAATCAACCAATTTCTGGATTATACGCTATTGGAAATACGGCAGCTAATATTTTTGGGCAAGTTTATCCTGGTGCTGGTGCAACTATCGGTCAAGGATTAGTATTTGGTTATATTGCTGCTCGACATGCAGCTCTGCAAGATAAATTTAAATAATATTGTAAATTTTCAAAATAAGCATCACAATTTTTATTAAACAGCCATTTAACAATGAATATAGTTAAGTGGCTGTTTATTTCTTCTTGTACATCACTTGTAATTATTCTTGACAGGTAGAAAGGCAAAAAATTGTTTCTGATCCACTTCTTTTAAAATATCTCAACCCAAAAAGACACGTACATGCTCCCACTTTTCGATCAAAATAGTAACACTTTGAAAGTATGATTTTCTCACCACCCCCTATTCCCTCCCATTAATCTGTCAAAACTTTTTAGTTGATTTTCCTTTGAATTCCTTTGAAAAAGGTGTTGCACAAAACAAGTTTAACTCCCTCTGACTGCTAGGTTTTAAAAGGTTCTATTGGTGTTTTAAAAAATTTACAGCAACTTTTTGTATTTCCTGATGTATTGATTTGTTCATGCTCACGGATTTTAGTGCTTGAATTAATTCTTTATCATTTTCAGTTTTTGTACCATTTATTACACGATTAAGTAGCCAAACCGTATGCACTGTAGGTTGTTTTAAAATGGATTGCAGCAATAATTCTTCATAGAATCGACTATTTTCTTGATAAAATTTCTCCATGAAATGTGTCAATGCTCCGGGGCTTCCGAATTCTACTAATGGATATTTTTCCATCAATTCTATAATAGGTTGAACAGCCTCCATACCCATTTGATTTTGTTCCATTATATCTACAATATCATATTGAATAAGCGCAAACTCTTCTTCATTGTCACTCCAATTAGGATGATCAAGAAAGTTGATAATTGGTTGCAAATATTTTTCCATACTTATTGTTTTGTGTGTTTACGATTTATAACTTTCCCTTAAGCTGAAGCAACACGCCCACTTTCAGATTGTGCATATAAAATTCTATTGTTTAGTTTAAAATACGTTTTCCCATGCTTCATCCCCATTAATTTCACAATAAAAATCGACCGACCTCATCCGCATAGCATTCTAAATTAATTCCTGTTTCCGTTGTTATTCTAGCTACGAGATGACAAACATAGACTTCTCTCAATTTATTAGCTTTCCCAACTTAAATGGTCTAAATTTCCGTTCTCGTCGGTTTTTACTACGATTAGTTGGTCAGTCAAGTCTTTGTTAACGGAATAATCGAAAACTGCAAAATAAGAAGTACCGTATTTTCCGTCTGGATAAAGTCCAACTCTTGTCAAGTGTAGTTTTGTCAAAAACGCCTGTTCTTTGTTAGTGTTGTCACTTGAAATATCGATTTGTCCCAAAAAATCGTCTCCTAATTCGTCAATGTGAAATGTCACATATTCTTTTACGGTATCTCCATGTTCATCGTCAAAGTCACTTTTAATATAGCCTTGGTTTTGTTTATCAAATATCGTTATATTTTCAACGAAATTTTTTAGCTTATCGAATGTTACTATGTCAATTGTTTTGTTTTCAAAATTTAGGTCAATCTGAATTTCTTTTCCACTGAACTCAATATCAACATTGTAATATTCTTCTAAATTTTCTGTTTGTAATTTTCCGAAATAGGGTAATGTATATTCTGCCATTTTATTATTTTTTAGTGTCAATTGTCAATTTGGGTGTGTGTTCTAAAATGACCCGCTGAAAGAAAACTTAGCTCTTGACTCTCCGTTTATTTTAATTATGCTTCTTAAAAAAAGCTGCTAATGAATGATACAATTGTTCAGGTTCCTCACTGGGTATATTATGAGAGGCATTTTTGATGTAGATTAATTCTTTATCATTCTTAGGAACATTTTTTAATGCTTTAAAAATCATTTTTCCAGATTCCACTCCAATTGCATAGTCGAATTCTCCTTGTATAACTAATATTGGCGTTTTAATACCAGCAAGTTGATTTAAAATATTCAGATTGTTGTAAGCTTCCTGCCCATGAAAAACTTCGTTGACGTACTCAAACTTTGCCATTACTTTTTCTAAAAGTTCGGGTGTATATTTATTCCTGATATAGAAACCTGGATCTTTCAAGAGTGCATCTATTTTTGCTTTCTTTTCGGGTTGAGCCCAATAAACATCAAATCCCAGTTCTTTTGGAAATTCATATCTTATCGTATTCATGTCTGCAAAGAAAGTTTCTTTAAACCCACTTTTTTCTATCGTGTCTAATTTTTTGAGAATTTCATTATATCTACCTTTTTTTGTAGAATCCTTGGTTTTCTTGAGGAGTTTATTCGCTAATTTTTTTTCATGCTCAATTAAAGCAAGCGTATTATGTTGAATATTTGCAGTGCCCGAATTGCTAATAAATGAATTAATTTTTTCTTGATGTTTGATCAAATACAAAAAACCATACATTCCACCCCAAGAGGAGCCTAAAAGATTGATTTTTTTGTTTGGATATTTACTTTTTATATAATCTACAACAAGGTCCAAATCTTTCACAAATTGATCTGTTGTAAGCATTGTTTTATCTATGAATTCATCCGATTTACCGCATCCTCTTTGATCAAAATAAACCATCAAATAATCTTTTTCAAAAACATCTCTATAAAATTCGTGATCAACATTGAAAGCACCGGGACCACCGTGAAGTGTTATAATGATAGGTTTATCAGGATTTCCAACAACTCTTGCATAGAGATTGGTTTTTTCAATAGGAATTAAAAACTCAGTGTCGATTTGAGTTTGTGCCTCACAATAATTTGAAAATAATAAAGTAAAGAGTAGAAAAAATAAAAGGCTTTTTTTCATTGTAATTAATTGTTATTCTATGTTTTATGATTTTTGTTTTACATTATGTCCAAAAGTTAAGTGCTTCGTTTAACTCTAAACCATTGTTAGTTATGCTTACTGATTGCATAAAAATGCACTCAGAATGTTATTCAATTTAATTACGTCTTCTTTATATCTCGGATATTTTTTACTATTTCTAATACAGTGATTTTGGTCATTTGTAATTCCTATTTGATTTTGATTATAATACTGCCCCTCTACTTTAATTCCGTTTAATATACAAGTAGCAATATAATGAGCCTGATTTTCAAATTTAAGAATTGCCCTCAGTTGTTTCGTTATTAATGCTAGAGCTTCATTGACTTGATGTTCTTCAACGCCAGTCATGGGTAATAGCAGAAAAAAAAGATTGTCAAATTTTTTAAAAGCTAAAAGTTCGTCCCAAGTAAGGAAGTAAGCTTCAAAATGTCCCCCTAAATTCCCAATGTATAGATCATTTATAAAAAACACTATTTCATCGTTATTAAATTCAATGTAGATTGAAATTTCACCTGTTAATTTCCTTTCAATAAACCGGCTAGCTTTATTGTCTTTGTTGTCAGCAAAAAAAAACTTTGCCCACTCCTGAAATTTGTCTCTATCGATATCAATCACTTCAAGTGCTTCATCAATATTAATTTCTTTACTGTCATCGTAGCCACGAAACCAACTGATATAAGCATACCAGAAAAATGAATTATCTCTTAAATCCTCGTTTGTAATTTGTCTATTCATTTAATTAGAAAAATAGATCTATAAATTTCACTTAACGCTTCGATGGCATTCTCTTAAGCACGTATTCACAATCAAATCAACTTAATAATAGGTCGATTAGCAATGTTTTTTAACATAGATAAGATCAAATAACGTTTTACTCAATGCGTTTATTTTAATTTTCTTATAAATTAGGTCGAAAATACATAAAAAAAAGATGCCTTTGTGAGCTTGTCCTATTTTATATTCATTTTGTTAATTGTACGATCTCAAACAGCTCCTGTTTAATAATCTTTTGGGTAGAAACTTAAACAAAATATTACAGCTTAAGCGAATGTTTATTGTATTGTTGCAGTTCAGACGTTAGCTAGCATTTAAAACGCAGTAAATAAGACAGACCGATGACTACAACAAACTTTGGAAATTTGGAGTATCAAACTTTTCAAATTTGCAATTTAACAACAAAGGAGGATTGCGTATATTTGAGAGTTACCAGCAATATGGAAACCACAGACAACGAAAACAAAAATGAACTGGAATAATTATTTATTAGAGAAGAAAAGCCCTCATGGCGATTACGCACATTTGGGTGTTTTTGAAGGAGCTGTTAGGGGAATTTTTGACTTATCTACCATTCCAACTGACACCAAGATTTTGGAAATGTCTACCCCTTTGAAGAAGTTTAAGTTGAGCTATACGAACCTTACTTCGTTAAAGGGAAACAAAAATATAGAAGCAATATGTTTGGGGGAGATTAATGACGAACGTCTTGCTGTATTTTCTACATTACCGAATTTAAAATATCTTCATTTAAGCATAAATAAACAAAATGAAATACCGAACTTATCTTCTTTGAAAAATCTCGAAGTGTTAATTCTTTCGAGTATTAAGAAAGTAGATAATATTAACTTTATTAAAGGCTTAACAAATCTAAAAACTTTGTATATGCACGAGATAAACAATATGTACGATTTAGAACCACTATCTTCTTTGAAAAACTTAGAAGAACTTTTTTTAGATCACGGAAAAATGACCACTACAGGACAAGCAGTAAAAGATATGGAACCATTATCAAAACTAACCAATCTAAAATATCTGGCTTTTATCTTAAATATAGAAAAGAAAAATTACGATATCACACCATTGCTCACGCTTAAAAAATTACAAAAACTATATCTTCTTCCAAGATATTTGGAAAACGGTCAAAGAGAAAGACTTTTGAGTGAATTACCGTTGTTAAAAGAATTATAACCTGATAACATGTACTTCAGGTAACAAGGATTTGGTGGCACAAACACTAACTAAAATAAAAAGAATTTATGTTTACAGAAAAATGGAAAGACACCGCATTTGGAAGTGATTATGGTGTAGACTTTCAACATTTTTTTGGAAAAAATCCCAAGTGAAAAATTAATTTGTGGTTATAGATATTGCCCTCTCTTCCTGTATGCACAAAGCGTGCGTCTGCTTGTTGTATCGTCTGCCGTTTAGGGTGGTGAAATAAGGCTTCAAATCCTGGAATTTCGACAATGCTTCAGTGACATTTCTTTAGTTTCACTAAATGCTTTAAAAACACTTTTCAGATTAAACTGTTTTTAAATATTGCTACAAATCAAGCCCTTTCCTAATCTCAACTAGGGGAGAAATTCCTTATTACCCCTCTATATAATAGTAATGCTAAGTAATAAAGTATCTTACTTGTCCTCTTTTGCTGATGCTTGGCAATAATCCCTTTTATAAAGTATTTATCTAATGTATTTCTAATTTTATTCTAATAGAATTCTAAGGTTATCACCCCCTATTAACCTCTATTTTTACACAGACAAAATTTACAACTAAGCTGTAAAATTATATTTTACACTTAAATCTCTTGGTTATTCTAAATACAGAATACTTCAATAACATTTAGATCAAAAAGTATAACAACCTAATAATAAGGATATGAAAAAAAAGGTTAGATATATTAAAAAAGAACAACAAAATGAATTTCTAATTGCTATAGCTTCTAAAAAATCAGAAGAGGAATGCTTGATAGAATGGAACACACAAGTAGATGGACTTTTGGAGAGTGATGCTACAATACGCCTACAAACCTACGGTCTCAATTCAGTAGCCCTAGAAAAAGTACCATCTCTTCTAATACAATTGGTACAAGCTTTTAAGAATCCTTTTATTCTTGTATTGTTTGTATTGGCTATCATTAGTTTCTTTACGGATTGTTGGTTACCAAAATCGCAAGGAGAAGAAACAGAATTAGCAGGGGTTATCATAATAGTAACGATGATGTTACTTAGTGGGCTATTGAGATTTTGGCAAGAATTGCGAACCAATAAAGCGGCCTTAGCTTTAAGATCTCTGGTAAGAACGACCGTAAATGTACAAAGACGCCATACTCAAACAGGAGAAACAAGTAGAAGAGAGGTTAATTTAGAAACCCTTGTTCCGGGAGATATTATACATTTATCAGCAGGAGATTTAGTTCCTGCTGATATACGCATCTTTTATTCCAAAGACTTATTTGTAAGCCAGGCTGCCCTATCGGGAGAATCCTTACCTGTTGAAAAATATGATATTCTAAGTGCTATTTCATCAAAAAATAGTGGTGCTCAAAGAAAAGAGGATGTGAGTGATGATTTATTAAGTTTTGACAATATCTGTTTAATGGGAACTAACATCTCAAGTGGTTATGCAAGTGGTATTGTTATTGCCACGGGTTCAAAAACCTACTTTGGTAATTTAGCAAAATCAATTATTGGAACACGTTCTCTAACCTCATTTGATCGAGGGGTTAATAGCGTAAGCTGGCTATTGATCCGCTTTATGGCCATTATGGTTCCCATTGTATTTTTAATAAATGGACTTACAAAAGGAGATTGGTTACAAGCTTTATTGTTTGCCTTAGCCATTGCGGTTGGTTTAACGCCTGAAATGCTTCCCATGATTGTAAATGCGAATCTAGCCAAAGGAGCTATTGCCATGGCGAAACAAAAAGTGGTAGTAAAACGATTGAATGCTATCCAAAATTTAGGGGCCATGGACGTATTGTGTACTGATAAAACAGGTACCCTTACACAAGATAAAATAACACTAAGCAATTACTACGATATTAATTTAGAGAACAATCCGAACGTATTATACTGGGCATGGTTAAATAGTTTTCATCAAAGTGGAGTTAAAAACCTAATGGATCGGGCCATAATACGCTACTTTGATTCAAACCAAGAAAAAGAGTTAGCTCCATTTGAATGTCAAAAAAGAATAGATGAAATCCCTTTTGATTTTGAGCGACGTCGTCTTTCTGTGATAGTTAGTAATGAAAAAGGAGTTCACACTTTAATTTGTAAAGGTGCTGTAGAAGAAATGCTAGAAGTAGCGAGTTATATCGACACTGGATTTGAAATACTCCCTCTAACCAATGAGTGGCAGGAGAAATTAATCCAAATAGCGGCTAATTTTAATAAGGATGGCTATCGCGTTTTATTGCTAGGTACTCGGGTGCTTGTGCATGATGACAAAAAAAATCACTATACAGTAGTAGACGAGAAAAAAATTATCATTCAAGGGTTTTTAACTTTTATAGATCCGCCTAAAGATTCTACTGCTGAAGCGCTACATGCATTAAAAAATAAGGGGATCAGCGTAAAAGTACTAACAGGAGATAATCCTGTAATTACAAAAAAAATATGTAAAGACGTAGGTTTATCAACTTCTTCTATTCTGTTGGGAGCAGCGATTGAAGCAATGTCAGATAGTGAATTAAGAATTCAAGTAGAAGACGTTTCCATATTTGCTAAGTTAAGCCCCATGCAAAAAAACCGAATATTAAAGGCATTACAAGCTAATGGGCATACTGTTGGATTTCTAGGAGATGGAATCAATGATGCACCGGCTCTACGAGATGCTGATGTGGGTATTTCAGTTGACTCAGGCACTGATATTGCCAAAGAATCAGCCGATATGATTCTACTTGAAAAAGATTTAATGGTTCTAGAAAAAGGAGTCATAAAAGGCCGCGAAACCTTTGGAAATATTATTAAATATCTAAACATGACGGCTAGTTCTAATTTTGGAAATGTTTTTTCGGTTTTAATTGCCAGTGCATTCATTCCTTTTTTACCGATGTTAGCCATTCACTTATTACTACAAAATTTGCTATATGATATCTCTCAGTTATCATTACCTTGGGATAAAATGGATGAAGAGTTTCTAAGAAAACCCCGTAAATGGGATGCTAAAAATATTGGTAGATTCATGCTTTGGATTGGCCCTACCTCTTCCCTATTTGATATCACGACCTTTGCTATCATGTGGTTCATTATAGGAGCAAATAGCATAGAACTTCAAGCTCTATTTCAATCCGGATGGTTTGTAGAAGGTCTCTTATCACAAACATTAGTAGTACATATGTTAAGAACACAAAAAATTCCTTTTATACAAAGTACAGCTACCTTACCCGTTTTACTACTTACTGCTACAATTATGGTATTCGGACTTTACATTCCGTTTTCTTCCTTAGGCACTTATGTTGGGCTAGTTCCGCTACCTTGGTCTTATTTTCCCTGGTTAGTAGTTACCCTACTATCGTATTGTATAGTTACACAAGGCATGAAAAGATTTTATATTAAAAGATTTGGACAATGGTTCTAGTACATCTTTAGGCTTTCCAATAAGATTTTATTTAGAATCTATTTCTAACTAAAAAAGATAGTTAAGCGTTTAATCGTTGAATAAAAAATACCTTCAATTCAGATAGAATACCAATCATTTTTCACAAGCGTGAGCTATTAGGTGAGTTGGGTTTAAAAAAACAAGACAATCCTTTAATTTTATTGGTATTTATGAGAGTAGGATATAACATCCTAACCCCCAGATCAATACATTCAAAAATCCGTAAATACCTCGTATTTACGGATTTTTTTTATTCTCACGCAAAAACGCTCCGTCTCATGCCAAGATACAGCATGGATCAAGTGCAAACTCCACAATTTAAATAGAAACTTGGAGATACTTTTAAACCCTATACTAATTTTTGTTGTTTATCGGAAAGCCGAAAGAATTAAGAAATGGTTGTTGTTATAAATGCGCTTACTTGTTCGTGAGTTGTGGCAATATTCGCCCTGTATTGCTCTTTATCATTTGCCTCCCCATCAAGTGTAATAACCGTAATATCAGTTATTCCCATTACATTAAAAACCCGCTTTAAGTACTTCGTTTGAAAATCGATAGGCTCATTATAATTACCTATTTCATATCCCTGAGATCCTCGGGTCAACAATAAAACAACCGCTTTATTCACTAGTAATCCGATATAGGGATCTTGTCTATTTTCTGAGTTATATCTCCACGTTTGGTCAACGCGAACCACCTGATCGATATACGCTTTTAGGCTACTAGGTATTGACCAGTTATACATGGGTGTAGCTATAACTATTATATCCGCTTCTTTTAATTCGGCAATATAATCATCACTTAGTTTTAGCGCATCCACTTCTTCTAGAGTTCTATCTTCTAAGGGCTTGAATGCCGCACTAATCCACGTTTCGGTTATATGTGGTACAGGCTGCAAACCGATCTCTCTGCACGCAATTACAGCATCAGGATAGCTAATTTGCCATTGCTCTTGAAAAGTTTCTGCTAATTTTCTACTTTGTGAACGGGTTGTTCTTGCACTAGAATTGACAATCAAAACCTTGTTTCCTATCTCTTTTTTTACGTTCATCTTTTACTATTTTGTACAAAAGTAAGGGCTTATTGGATTATATTTACATCCCAATTAATACAAATCATACAGCCCAGATGTTACCCTATACAACTTTAATTAACGTGGACAGAGCTTCTTCTGTCCCCTTGTATATCCAAGTGTGTAATGCTTTTATAGCCCTAATTACAGCTGGTACCTTAAAGCCTTCTGACCTCTTGCCTAGTACGCGTAATCTAGCCCTACTCCTGGGCATAAATCGCAATACAGTTAAACTTGCCTATGAAGAATTAATTAGTCAAGGGTGGACAGAATCCATAGCCCGCAAGGGCGTATATGTACTGTCTACCCTACCCTCACTGTCTAAAAAAAATACCAATTCTATAACAGTAAAAGCAAGCAATCAAGAAGCATTTAAGTGGAACAACAAATTTAAAAACGTTCCGTTAGGAAAAAACTTTCAAAAGACAAACCTTGCTATTGACGATGGATTTCCTGATGTTCGCCTTGCTCCAATAGATGAGCTAATGCGCGAATACAGAAGTATTTCAAAAAAATTCTACGGCCGTAATTACTTAAAATATGGGAGTCCCAAAGGTTCTGAACATTTAAGAGATGCGCTATCTAAGTATCTCTCTACTACAAGAGGATTAAATGCCTCTGTCGATGACTTACTAATCACAAAAGGAAGTCAAATGGGAATATACCTAGCCGCTCAATTACTTTTAGAACCAGGTGACACTATTGCAGTAGGTGTATCTAACTATCCTACGGCCGATGAGACTTTTAAACAAGCAGGAGCCAGACTTTTGAGAATACCTATCGATCAATATGGGATGGATGTAGACTTCCTAGAAAATAAATTAAAAAAACAAACTATAAAAGCGGTTTATATAATCCCCCATCATCACAGTCCCACGACGGTCACCTTAAGTATGGAGCGCAGATTAAAGTTCTTACAACTCGCGAAAGAATATCAATTTGCTATTATAGAAGATGATTATGACTTTGATTTTCACTATGCGAATAAACCTTATTTACCTTTAGCAAGTATTGATCACAATCAAAATGTAATTTATATTGGGTCGATTACAAAGACCTTTGCTCCTGCTTTAAGAATTGGTTTTATGTCAGGCCCTCCAAGCTTTATACATGCTGCTACTGCCCTAAGAGAGCTAATCGATAGACAGGGAGATACCCCTTTAGAAGAAGCATTTGCCTTACTGTTTAATCAAGGGGAAATGAATCGATACTACAGAAAAGCACTGAAAATTTACAAAGAAAGACGAGACCTGTTCTGTGGTCTACTAAAGGCTAACTTCGCCAATGAAATTACCTTTAAAGTTCCAGAAGGTGGATTAGCTATTTGGGCTATTTTTGATCCAAACCTAGATCTGATTCAATTAGCCGAAAAGGCATTAAAACAAGGTGTATATATGGATAATGGCTTATTTTACAAGAATGAGGTATTTTCCACCAACGGGATTCGCATGGGATTTGCCTCTTTAGATGAAAAAGAAATGACAGAAGCCTGCGCGATTTTAAAAAAAGTAATCCACTAAGAGGTTGGGCTACCTACTATTAATAATCTGGCATGTGCGGTTCTTGTAACCGTGTTTTAATTTTACCCAAAAATAATAAACATGGATACATTTGAAATTAAAGCGCTTGAAAGCACTTTAGAGATTCAACAATGTCTAGATGTGGCTTTAGTACTAAGACCTCATTTAAACAAAGATACTTGGTTAACTACGATAAATGAAATGCGTAAAAATGAGAAGTATGCATTAAAGGGGATCTATGACAAAGACCAAATTGTTGCCTTTATAGGGTATAGAAAAATGACAACCTTACATAGCGGGTGTATTATTTATATTGATGATTTATGTACCGTAGAGAGCCATAGAGGTAAAGGCCTTGGGGGTAAACTATTAGCTTGTGTAAAAACTATCGCTGAGTCTGAGCATCTGGATGCTGTAGTGTTAGACACGGGTTTTGACAATCACACCGCACAAAAATTATACTTTGCGAAGGGCTTTGAACTATCTGCAGTTCATCTTCATGCTTATTTAAAATAGGCTATCAAGTTTATATTTTTATTCGTAACTTTTACACATACAATGCTTTAAAAAATTGACAAATGAAAAAACGTATTGATTTATCGACAGTAGTTTCAAGTGGTTATAAAAGAATTATTGCACTTGATAGTTTTGTTCAAAATTCAGATTTAAACAAGACTCATCTTGAACTCATAAAAATTAGAGCATCACAAATAAATGGGTGTGCGTATTGTCTCAATTTACATACGCGTGATGCTATGAATCAGGGAGAAACGGCACAGCGAATTTTCTTATTAAATGCTTGGAGAGAGACTGAATTATTCTCTACAGAAGAATGCACAATCTTAGCTATGACAGAAGAAATTACCTTAATTAGCGAACAGGGATTAACGGAAGAAACGTATGAAAAGGCTACCACCTTATTTAGTGAAGAATACATAGGTCTTATTATTATGGCCATTCTAACTATAAATGCATGGAATAGAGTAGCCGTTAGCACACATAAACCTATTGATTAATCAAACCACTCAACGGGATTATTTTCCACTAATCCCGTTGCTAGGTTTTAGTCTATCTTTCCTTTTCCCCTTGCGTTAGATGTATCCCTTTGTCATAGTTTCTTTGGCTGACAAGATATTCGATGCGCAGTTCAAAAATAAGTACCCTTAAAACCTTTTAATCATGTGATAGTACCCTTTAAACCCAAGAATTTTACGTGCACCTTGGCCTAATTCTTTATAATAATCTTCTCTATATCCCTCTAATTCATATAGTTTCTTTGCCTGATGATTCTCCTCTATTACATCAAGCCCTAAACAAGAAAGTTGCTTCTCTTTGGCTAAGTTTTCTAACTCAGCAAGCAATAATTTTCCAACACCCTGTCCCCTATATGCTTGATCTACAGCCACCGCATCTAAATAGAGCATGCCAGCCCTAGCTTTATTGGGAAAATACTTCGCTAATAAGAACATTTTATATGTCCCTTGAAAAAAACCATATACGTTAAGTAAAACTTTTAAAGAAATAGCAAGGCTAATACGCTTGTTATATTGATAAGCGGCAACCCCTATAACTCTTTTATCTGCAGCATAAACAACAAGTACTTCCCTCCTATTTAAAGCTTGTAAAATAACTTCCTCAATTTGTTTATCCGTACCCAAGATGCCTTTCAATTTTAAACTAAAAGCCTCTTTAAAAATACGAGCTGCTTCCGCGCATTTATCTGCTTTTACATGTCTTTTAACTTTCATACCTACTAATCAGAATCTATTCTATTACGAGAACAAATAAAAGACAACACCACCTATTTACCGTATTTTTATGTCAAACTCGGTTTGTCCGATTATTTTCAATTCACACCTCTAATTTTTAGTTCGCTTGAGAAGCAAACCTCAGAGAATACTTTAAATTAAAAAATATAAAGACTAACTTTGTGTTTATAATATGAATCCGATCTAAAGAAATGAGTACACTATTTATAAAAAACATGGTATGCAATCGCTGTATACTGGTTATTCAAAATGAATTTTCTAAGCTAAACATCGCCATAGAAAGTATTGCGCTAGGAGAGGTTACGCTTGAAAAGGAACTAAGTTCAGAAGATAGAGAAGCGGTAGAAACCGTTTTAATTTCTTTGGGTTTTGAAGTAATTGATGACAAAAAAAGTAGACTTATAGAACGAATCAAGAATGTGATTGTTGAGTTGGTACATTATCAAGACAATGAATCAAAAAACAATTTATCCCATTTATTAAGTGAAAAATTAAATCACGATTATAATTACCTTTCCAATCTCTTTTCAGAAATAGAAGGCACTACCATAGAGAAATATTTTATCGCTCAAAAAATAGAAAAGATCAAAGAGCTTTTAGTGTATGATGAACTATCCTTAAGTGAGATTGCCATTCGGTTAAACTATTCTAGTGTGGCCTATCTTAGTAATCAGTTTAAGAAAGTTACTGGTTTAACCCCGAGCTATTTCAAAAAAATTAGAGAAGATAAAAGAAAGCCTTTAGATAAAGTGTAAGTAAATCTTACAAATCAATTCCATAATTCCGTAATAGTTCTCCTTGATTTTGTTGCCACATTTGTAGGGTAATACTAGCAGTAGAAATATGACAACAAATAACAAAAGAGAACTCGTTTATATCCCGCTTGAGGATGTAGATAGTGAGCACTGCGCTTTGATCGTTGAAAAAGGATTGGCTCAAGTAAAAGGAATTGAAAACCCCAAAGTAGAAATAAACAACCGCAGAGCATCCCTTGAGGTTGCTAATGCTGAAACAGTTGGACAAGCCGTTAAGACCATTAAAGATTTGGGCTATGGCGTTCCAACGGTCAAAAACACCTTCCCTGTTTTAGGAATGACGTGTGCTTCTTGTGCAGGGAGTGCTGAGAGTATTGTCAAATACGAAGCAGGGGTTGTTGATGCCTCTGTTAACTTTGCAACAGGAAATTTGACCGTCGAGTATCTCCCTACTATCACAGATGCTACAAAACTTCAAAAAGCAGTTCAGGCTGTAGGTTATGATTTGTTGCTTGTTGATGAGCAACTTCAACAAGAATCCCTAGAAGCCATTCATACTGAAAAATTTAAAAAACTTAAGAATAAAACGATTTGGGCAGTCCTATTATCATTGCCTGTCGTAGCGATAGGGATGTTCTTCATGGATATGCCGTATGGCAATGAAATTATGTGGTTGTTTTCAACCCCTGTTGTTCTATGGTTTGGTAAAGATTTCTTTATCAATGCTTGGAAGCAGACCAAAAATCGTTCTGCTAATATGGATACCTTAGTCGCTTTGAGTACAGGTATTGCGTACCTATTCAGTGTGTTTAATATGCTGTTTATGGATTTCTGGCACCAACGAGGATTACATGCGCATGTTTACTTTGAAGCAGCAGCCGTTATTATTGCTTTTATCCTTTTAGGAAAACTACTAGAAGAAAAAGCAAAAGGCAATACGTCCTCAGCCATTAAGAAATTGATGGGGTTACAACCCAAAACTGTTATCGTTATCGAAGCAGATGGTACGGAAAAACAAATCCCTATTGAAGAGGTAACTGTAGGCGCTATTATTTTAGTGAAACCCGGTGAAAAAATTGCTGTAGATGGAATTGTTGTTTCTGGTAATTCGTATGTAGACGAGAGTATGTTAAGTGGAGAACCTGTTCCTGTATTAAAAAAAGAAGATGAAAAGGTATTTGCAGGAACCATCAACCAGAAAGGAAGCTTCCAGTTTAAAGCGATCAAAGTAGGGAAAGAAACCATGCTTGCGCAGATAATTAAAATGGTACAAGATGCACAAGGTAGTAAAGCACCGGTCCAAAAATTAGTAGATAAAATTGCAGGTATATTTGTTCCAGTAGTAATTACTATTGCCCTTTTTACTTTTGTTTTGTGGTTGATTCTTGGTGGAGACCATGGCATTGTACAAGGTTTATTAGCAGCGGTCACTGTACTCGTTATTGCTTGTCCATGTGCGTTAGGATTAGCTACTCCAACAGCTATTATGGTTGGTGTTGGAAAAGGTGCCGAGAATGGCATATTAATTAAGGATGCTGAAAGTCTTGAATTAGCTAAAAAAGTTACAGCCATTGTCTTAGATAAAACAGGAACAATAACAGAAGGAAGACCGCAAGTAACAGGCATAAAATGGTTGAACAATGAAGATGTAAGAAAAGATGTTTTAGTGAGTATCGAAAAACAATCTGAACATCCCCTTGCAGAAGCAGTAGTCAAACATTTAAAAGGGGTAGCTATTACTTCAATAGCCCAATTTGATAGCATTACAGGTAAAGGTGCTAAAGCAGATTACAAGACAGAAACCTATTATGTTGGCAACAAAAAGCTACTCTTAGAAAACGAAATTACAATTGCGAAGCAATTACAAGAATATGCAAATCAATGGGGTAAAGAATCCAAAACAGTTATTTGGTTTGCAGATAGTCAACAAGCACTTGCAGTAATTGCTATTTCTGATAAAATTAAAGAAACCTCCGTTCAAGCCATTAAAGAGATGCAAGATATGGGTATCGAATTATATATGCTTACGGGTGATAATGAAGCAACGGCTAAAGCTATTGCCGAGCAGACAGGTATCTTACATTATAAAGCAGAAGTACTACCTCAACATAAAGCAGATTTTGTCAAAGAGTTACAAAAACAAGGTAAAATTGTGGCGATGGTCGGCGATGGTATAAATGACAGTACAGCCTTAGCTACAGCAGATGTAAGCATTGCGATGGGCAAAGGCAGTGACATTGCTATGGATGTTGCAAAAATGACTATCATCTCCTCTGACCTGACCAAAATACCACAGGCCATCCGATTATCCAAACAAACCGTGACGACAATTAAACAGAATCTATTCTGGGCCTTTATCTACAACTTAATCGGTATTCCTTTAGCTGCTGGTATCTTATATCCTATCAATGGATTCTTATTAAATCCAATGATTGCAGGAGCTGCCATGGCTTTAAGTAGCGTAAGTGTTGTAAGTAATAGTTTGCGCTTGAAATGGAAAAAATAACAAACAATAAAGAAACTCTAAAACAAAAAGTAATCAAGATGAAAGTAAACAAATTCAAAGTAGCTCTACTTGCTATAGTAAGCGTACTTGCCATATCCTGTGGAAATACTACCCCAGCACCCAAAGAAGTACACGATCACAAGGATCATAAAGATCATATTGTGGCTAGTGAAAACACAACCTCTCAGGAGAAAGTAAATAAGTTCGAAAACGAATTAGGCCAAGCCTTAGACGCCCATGGAACCTTACTAATGGGCTGTCCCATACACAAAGAGATGATTGGTGTAAAAGGAGATAAATGTTCGAAGTGTGATTATATGGAAATGTTGCCAATCACTTGGTCTTTACAAGGTATTGATACCGTAAGAGTGACAAATCTGCCGGATTATAACCCGCCAGTCGATAAATCTTAATAAAAACTTACTAAAACTAAAATTTAAACGATAAAAAATAAAAACAGATGAAAAATATTGAATTGCGTATCCCGACCATGCAAAGTGCACATTGCCAAACAAGGGTGAATGAAACCCTTAAAGCAATCAAAGGCTTAGAGCTAACTAAAATAGAAGCTGGAACAATCTCCTTTTCTATTGAGAATGAAGAAGTAAAGGAAAAAGCAATAGAAGCTATTGAGAAGGCAGGTTACAACGTAGATGAACCAGCTGCTTCTTCTACAGGCTGCTGTGGAAACTAAACTAATAAAATAACAGGGATAGTACAGCATGTATTTGAGGTATTTTATCCCTTTTATTTTTTGTAATACATCATAAAACACACGTTGGGTTTTAATAAGAACAAATGAAAAAACACGATTGGAGTACCTATAAAATAGTACAAGAAACAAAAGATACCGTCAGTATATACTTTGATACCAACCAGGAAGCATTCTCGTTTTTACCTGGCCAATTTATCAATATTAGTTGCCAAATTGACGGAAAACAAATCATTCGATCTTATTCTTTAAGTTCGACACCCACAGATCAATTCCCATGCATAACCGTAAAACGGGTGCACGGAGGTATAATGAGTAACTACCTTGTAGATGAGGCCAAGTCAATCACTGCATGGACGATACAAGGTCCCTTTGGAAATTTTATTTTAGAGTCTCACCTTTCACAAGATTACCCTCTTATTTTTTTAGGAGGTGGAAGTGGCATTTCTCCTCTTTTTTCAATGCTAAATAGCCTGAATACGCCTACAAATAAACCTCTACTTATCTACAGTAATAGGTCAACCGATGAAACGATCTTTGGCGAGAGGCTCCTTCAGATGGAAAAACAAGGACTGGTAAATGCATCCTATTCTTTTACAGCTCAAAATCAAAACCCCCAAGCAGACCAAGATCGAGGTATTGTGCAATCCAAGTATACCCTAGGTAGGTTTTCTATAGAGAAAATACAGGCCATACTCAAGGAACAAACATACGTATACACTTTAGCACACTATTATATTTGTGGGCCTATCGGACTTATGAACCTCTATGAAGAAGCGCTAAAAAGCTTACATATACCGAAAGAGCAAATTCACATGGAGTATTTTGATCTTGAAGAAGATCAAAATACAGTTATTACAAACACGAGTGAGTCTAGAGATATTTTTGTACATTATTTTGAAGATACGCTTGTCAATGATGATCTCCAAACGTATCAATGCACGGTCCTACTAGAAGTTAAGGCAAATCAATCGTTACTAGAGGCTATTAAAGCGTATAACATACGCGTACCTAGTTCTTGTAAAAACGGAACTTGTGGCTCTTGTTGGGCCATTAAAACAGAGGGGGAAGTAAAAATGAGAAACAATCGGGTACTAACGGAATCAAATATAGCGGAAGGCGTAATATTGCTATGTCAAAGTTATCCTTTAGATGACGATGTAACAATTAGCTTGTTAGAATAAAAAAAGAATGGGTGGAGTTTCTTGTTGAAATGATACCTCACTCCTTCTCTTTTATACATGATACAGCCTGTGATTTTTAGTTTTAGGCCCCTTGAAAAAAGGAAGTATAAAAACATATAATTTCATAAATCAATTCGGAAATAAGCTAATATGTGCAACTTAGCTCAGAGCTATCTTTGCTTTTTATAATTTAACACGAAGTATCCATAAGCCAATGAAACTACTAATTAAAGGAATGGTTTGCGATAGGTGTATTTACGTTCTGTCCGAGGAATTTTCTAAATTGAATCTAGAAGTTGCTGATATCCGCCTAGGAGAAGTAACCTTACATATGAATAAAAAAGTTGTTTTCGACGAAAAAGCAGTTAAAGCAATGCTAGATAAAAATGGATTCGAGCTCCTATACAATAAAGAGCAAAAAACAATACTAGCAATTAAATCTATCGTATTACGAAGCATTCAAAAGCGAATTGATACAGGAGAGCCTGCTAAATTCTCAACACTACTAAGTAAAGAATTACACAAAGACTATGACTCTTTAAGTTCTCTTTTTTCATCCTTAGAAGGATATACCCTAGAACAATTTATTATTGCTAAGAAAATTGAAAAGGTTCAAGAGTTTCTTGTCTATACCGATTTATCAGTATCCGATATCGCATTTGCAATAGGCTATAGCAGTTCAGCCTATCTCTCTAGTCAACTTAAAAAACATACGGGGTTTACCCCCACCCATTATCAAAAAATTAGAAGAGATAAACTTGCGTTAATCGCAAGACCTTTACCTACTAAATAAGGGTATACAATACGGCTTTTAGCTCTCTATTCAAACTCATTTTATCTCTTCATCTCCCCTTAAGGAATGAGGAGATTTCTTTTTTTTGCCCTATCCTTAAATTCTATAAAAACGGTATTAAATCGGATCATGCGCAAAAGTTAGGTAGGAATTGATAAAACGTGATGTATAGGATGCGACCCTTCGTAAGAACTTCGATGTTTCTTAATTTTACAAAAAACAGCACCAATTTTTGCAAGTAATGCTGCTATAAACGGATTGAGCATTACCCCTATCTCTTTTTAATTAATTCAACCCCAATTATATCTTGATGATCTAAAACCTGAGCCTCCATTGCATGCTCTGAAAGCTTATTTATTTTGATTTTCAACGTATTCAACCCTTTGTCTGTGCTTAATTCTACGGTATCCCCTTTCATGCTCCAATTTCCTGCTTCTTCAAGTAAAGAATAGTGATCCAAAGCCGTATACCTTCCCTGGTTTAAATCTAAATGAATAGAAGACACTTGATACTTTAATCTATTTGCACTAGTACATTCTTTTGTAAATAGAAAATAAGTTACAATCCATTTCTTCGAAATCGCAGTAGCATTTATTTCTTTTTGTTCTATACTCTCTTGGTTTCTACTATTCTCCTCTGTACTGCAACTTTTCAATACCGTTACAAAACCCATAACTAAACACAAAATTGCCCACTTTTTAACTTGCTTATTCATACTTCTTTCTATTTATAATTTCAAAATTGATTGTCACCTTTCAAGTTTGCTTAAACTATAAGTAGTCCATAGGGAAATCCCTTTTGCTTAAATAGAAATTCGCCTAAATCACACTTACATTTAAAAACCTTGATGCAACAAAAGTTTTACAAGGCAAAGAGAATACGAAATGAAAAAATTAAAAGCACAAAGTGTAAAAATCGACAAACAACAACCACAAATCTATTTTTTTAATTATTTACGATTGTAATTTTATACATTTATAAAAATGCAAAATAATAAAAATCAACTAATTAACAAAAAAGGAATAGATTTACCTTACTAAATACAGGCTAAAAGCTAGAAAATTATTTATCGTATTTAGAAGTGTACTAAAAGGAAAAAGCTTAGACAAACTATACCCTAATTTCCATTCTAATGCTCTTCAAAGACTTTGCGTTTGATTTTAATCGGAGAATTTGCGTTCAATCTCCAACTATTGCTTGCAGAAGTAAATAAAAAACAACCCCGATAACAATCGTTATCGGGGTTGCTTTCCAGAAAGAAAGTTTAACTCTTACTCTCTATTCTATAACTATTATTCTAGTAACGGTTTAAAAAGCAACTATTGCAGCGCTATTCTCTTTTAAGCTACCGCCGTATTTAAAAAATCCAGCGGACAGTACACTACTTATTGCAGCAGCAGAAAAAGGAAGACCCAAATTTACCCCCTTGAATATACAGTTTGTTGTACCAAAACTAACCGCTCCACGTACTGTTCTAAATATAGCGCTTTTCACTAAACCGAAAACTCTTTTTAAACGCTTCTGATTTACAATTTTACAAATTCATTGATTGCCTATAGATACCATCCCCCCTTATAAGTACTTAAATAAAACACGCTATCGGATCAAAAACATTAATTACCAACTTGAGAAGAAAATAGAAATAACAAAAACCGACAACTTTCATTATCGGTTTTGGTATTCAAAAAGAAAATTTCATTCTTTTATTCTATGCTAAAATATTATTCTAACACTCTCACATAAACAGATATATTTCTTCCTGAAAAATTCAAAACTAGTTATTGAGTTAGGTGCATACAGACTGTTTTAAAAATTACTAATCTCAAAATAAACAATCCTTCCCCCTTCTTTCGTATATTTGAATTTCGCAAATACTACTCCACCCTATGGCTGATTTAAAACGCACGTCTCTCCTTGATTTTTAGCAAAAAATAGTCGAGCAAAGGGCACCGATGTGGCTTCTCTTTTGCCTTCAGATAGCAAGAAGAACATTGGACACTTTACTATTTTTGATATTGGCGAAACGATTCAGCAGGTAAAAAAACCAAAGACATGCCCTACAATCGGCAGGAGTATTACAAAATCAGTTTAATACGCAGCAGAAATCAAGCGGAATATATCGATAAAACAAAAAAGCGACAACCCCAAAGAGAGTGTCGCTTTTCAATTAGTAATTCTGTATTATTTATTTGCTTTTTCTATTTTTAGAGCTTCAATAAATTGATTGAAACGAACTAAATACGCTTCTTTCGATTCGTTTAGTAGCTCTTGAAATGCATTTATTTCTTCTGCATGGTCGTTATAGAATATTTCGTCTATTGACATATTTCTTGTTGCGTCGACCATCTCCTGAGTAAGTAAAGTCAAAAAACCAGTATTATCAACCCTATCATATTCCAAACGCAGCAATTTTTCAAAAAGCGTTCTGTATCTCTGAGGCACTGTACCTGCGTGCGCTACACGCATTCCTCTATTGCTCAATACAGGACCAACTTGTTCTCCACCATCAACATTTTTAAAGTCATACGTATTAACTTTAACCATCTTTCCTCCTCTATAAGCTGTTATTATAACATCAATCATTAGTTTATCAGCAGAAGGCACGTCTTTACCAGAACCATTATACCAAATAGCATACATATCAATATTAAATTCTCTTCTTGTACTATTTGCTGGAATTTCACTTTTAACATTCGGCATATTGATATAGGTAGTTTCATAACCTGATCTTACATTATCACCTCCCCAAACTAAAGCTTCTTTTTGTTTAGGTACTGTATTAGGATATATATACAAGATAGGATCAAACGAGTCTATTAAACCATAACCAACTGCTTTTTTATCGATTGTTATAATACCCGTATTATTAATCTCTGTAGCGGTATCTAGATCATAATTAGAACCTCCACCCTGATAAACATACTGAACAACTAAATAATCAAAGGGTGGCAAAATAACAAAATTTTTATTTAATCGAATTTTCAATATTTTAGTAAAAGTAGGGTCATTTATATGAGCAACTTTAATAAATCCATCTATATTGCCAATTCTCGAGGCAGGCCCCATTTCAAAATACAGCTTTCCATTTCTATTTTGAGGTGCAGTATTCCAAGTAAATACATCTCTACTATAATCAACAACAGTCCAATCGGCATCTCCACCATAGGCCTCAATAACAGAGGATGTCATTTCAGTATTCTCTCCTGTTTTGAGCATCTCTTTGGCCAATTTCAACTCCAAGTTGCAAACTTCAAGAGTCGCACCCAAATTATTAGTATCTCTCAAGGTAAAAGTATATTCTTTATTGCCAAATTCAGTTGCACTGCGCGTAATGCTAATAAGTCCTGTAGTTTCATTAACTGATATAGAACTTGAATTACCAACTCCCATACCAACATCCAATTGCGAATCGGCAGGTTCTATAGTCATTTGGGCTGTTGCAGTCTGATTAATTGGAGAAACATAAACTTTAGTAGGAGTAACCGTTATTATCCTGTCTGCTTTCCCTACACGAATCCATTTTACTCCATCCCAAACATACATTCCAATCCCATTGCCCCCAGGTAACATCTCATTTATATTGAAAACAAGAAGTCCGGAATGTTTAGTATCTTCCTCAATCTTGGAATAATTTGAAGGAAACATCGGAAATAAATTATCTATACTTGTAAGCCATACTCTAGGCATGAGTAGTCCCTTATTTGAATTAATAGAAGAATTAAGTGTTGGTTCTAGATTCTTTAGTTGTAATAATGCCCCTTCTTCTGGTGCATTACCAGAACCTATAGTCACTTGTGCATGTCCAAATAGCGGTAATAAACCTATTAAAAAAAGAATGAGATACACTCTAAATAATTTGATTACATTCATATTTTTTGAAATATTAAATTAAGAAAAAATAATACTTTTTAAATAGTATTTTTATTAAAAAACAGAATCACAAATATATGTAATTTTTAATTATTCAATAATAAAAATACATAAATACATACTAAATACTACTAAATACGGCATTTATACAAAAATAAAGTAAAAAACAGAATTAAAACCATCAAAATAAAAAACGTATCCTCTTCTTTAATATATTTGAATTTCGTAACTAATATACCTCCCTATGGCTGATTTAAAACGCATGACTCTGCTTGATTTTTACCAAAAAATAGCCGACCACATGGGAACGGACGTGGCTTCCCTTTTACCGTTAGATAGCAAGAAAAACATAGGGCACTTTACTATATTTGACCTTGGCGAAACGATTCAGCAGGTAAAGAAAACCAAAGACATGCCCTACAATCGGCGGGAGTATTACAAAATCAGTTTAATACGCGGCAGAAATCAAGCGGAATACGCCGATAAAACCATCGAAATTAAACACAATGCTTTACTATTTGCTACGCCTCGGATTCCATATCGATGGACCCCTTTAGATGAAGATCAATCGGGGTGTTTTCTTGTATTTACGCCTGAGTTTATGGCGAAATCCCAAGTCGGTATTGCTATCGATGAACTTCCGATTCACCAACCCAAGGGGTATCCACTCTTCGAAATTTCAGACGAGCAAGCGGAGGAAATACAGCTAATTTTCAACAAGATAAAAAAGGAGGTAAATTCGGAGTATGCCTATAAGTATGAGTTGATTCGAACGTATATCCTTGAACTTTTTCACCTGGGACAAAAATTACAACCCACAGAAAATCTACCCATTCATCCCGCTAGGCCTACCTGTATTTCGGCTTTGTTTATCGAACTTCTGGAACGTCAATTTCCCATTGAATCCATCCATCAAACCCTTGGGTTGCGAACCGCCAAAGCCTATGCCGATCAATTGGCTATTCACGTCAATTACCTCAATCGAGTGCTCAAAAAAGATACAGGCTTAACAGCACTCGGAAGAACGGGATTACCTACAGACATTGGCAGTGTGGTTGCTTTTCTATGTACACCAGAAGCAAGTTGGATTAATGCGCAACGCATTGAAGTTTCGGGAGGGCAAATGCTCTAAAAGAGTTTGAACTAAATGGAGAGATTTGTGCATTACAGGATCTCTGTTTTTTGATTAAATGTAAAACAATTGATTTTAGAAAATCTATATAACCATTATACGACATGCTAACGTTATCTAAATTTTATTTTTAGGAATAAATTGATAAGGGTTTGTAGGTATCCTTTGAAGTTTTCTAATACAGGTAGCGCAGCACTACCACTACGTGTGTGACTGTAATTAAACATCACGAGCTTAGATATGGGTGCGTGATACACCCAGTAGTAACCAAGATGAGATTTGTCTTTCTTTTTCTGATCCAAAACTTTGATGGTGGTTTCATCTACTTGAAGATATCCTTCGTTTTTGATGTCTATGACAAGCTTTTCATATAGTGGTTTTAAAGCATCCATACTTTGAGCTGCCCAACCCTCTATTGTAGAGCAAGCTATATCAATGTTTTCTCTTGAAAAGCGTTGCTTTTGACGATATAGTGGAAGGTGATCTACCTATTTATCTACAAGTATCGTAGCTAATAATCCTTCAGAGGGTATTCCTTTATCGATGATTCGCTCTGGAAGTAATCCAATACTAATTTGCGTATTGTATTTAGTAGCGTATTTATATCGGATGTAACGTTTGATTTTAAAATATCTTGGAACATAGTCTAACACATCAGTAACTTCTTTTCCTATACAAATCTGATTGGATAAATCTCCCTTTGGGTGTATTTCTATCTCTTCAACTGGTAAATGATCTGGTAGTTTAGCTCGTCCTGGGTGTTGCTTTTTTTCGCGTGAATAAGTAATCTCTTGTTTGATTACCTCTTCTTGCTCTTGTACAACCTCAGGTTCTACATCTAGGGGTAACTCTGTTTGATTAGGATCTTCAAATCGTTCTCTGCTTTGACCAAACTTCATGCGTTGAAGTAGTTTAACTAAACGTTCTAATTCAGCGTTCTTTCGATAAGTTTTCTAAGTCTATTTCCATGAAGTAAATATACATCAAAACCCTTATTTACACAAGGAATTAACATGTTTTACTCCATAGAAAATCGCCTTTTTTGACTGCTTTTTATAACCTGGATTCCCTCTATCATAAGTACTAAATCACTCCAACTAATTTGAGTCCGATTATGAGCAGGAAAGGCAAAAGTTCCTTGCTCTAAGCGTTTGTGGTATAATACAAAACCTCCTGTTTCCCAGTGTAAAAGCTTCATTTGATTACCTCGGCGATTAATAAATACATATACACTGCCATTATGAGCGACTTGATTCAATTCGTTTTGAACAAGGCCACACAGACTATCAAAACTCTTGCGCATATCACAGGCTGATTTATACAAATAGAATTGATGGGAACTACTTAAACTAAACATTATCCAAGCTGTAATAAAGAATACAACTCACTCAGATTTTCTGTGTGTACTCGAAGTTTAACCCCATTAGGATAGATAATCTCATACTCCTTTTTTGTAAAGGGTTCTTCTTTGCTAATTGCTATAAAACTGCTCGTGTCATCTTGATCGGACTGTTTATAATATTTTTGAATCCAGTAACTAAAGGTCGCTAACTTTAATCCTTGTTCTTCACAATAAGTTGCTTGGGTTAATCCACTTGTTTTCCAATCCTCTACATGAGAGTACATGATGTCTTGTTTGCTCATCTCTTTATTATTTGAAGCAAACTTACTACCTTACATCAAGCTACAAAATATGGGGTTGCTCGGGTGCATACCTAACATCAACACTTGGACTTGTTGAACCTTTTATTAAAAAATATTTGTTGCTTCACCAGTAATACCAACTCTCAAATTTACATTTATTCCTATTACGCCATTAAATTTATATACTCTGTAATTACCCCCTTGAATCGCCGATATTGCTCCCTGACTTACTCCCTGACTTACTCCGTGAGCTATTGCCTGACCTACTGCTTATTGTATGGAAAAAATCAATAACTTTAATTTCTACTACTTTCATGCTAATTTATTACTTATAGACTATCAAAGAAGCGACGTATAATTACGTCTATAAACGCTCAAACTCATTCCTTTGTGCCTTTTAAAAAACTTATTCATATGGCTTTCATCTGCAAAACCAAATTCTTCCACAAGTTCATTAATACGAGCATCGCTAAAACTTAACCGATATTCAATCAATCTAAGGCGGTAATTAGCTATAAAGTTCGAAAGAGTTTCACCACATTGTTCTTTAAAATACACACTTAAATAATTCGGTGATATTCCAAATTTATCACATAGAATAGCAACTTTCAATTGTTTAGGCAGATAAATATTAGATTGGATATAATTTATAATTTCAAGAATTTTCTTATCGGCTTGTGCTTTTATATCACGGGGTTTAAATTTTGAAATGTTTCTTGCTGCAATTACAATCAAGGCATTGATAAAATGCAAATTCAAATCGGTATTGTACAGATCTTTGTTTCTGATAGTATAGAGGATGGATTCAATAATTGACTTGACAAGGGGCTTGTCATTTTCATTCTCTATGATACATCCAGATACATGTGATGCGTTATGCAATAAACATTCAATATGGTCAATACTCTTCCATTTATAGTCTTTGATATATTCCTTATTAAATCGAATGAGTAAAAACTCCGTTGTTGCTTCTACAGAAAAAATATGATAATCATTTGGCGTAAGCAATAAAAATGTTCCAGTCTTATAGGCAATGTGATTTCCATTTACTCCATGAGAGCCACTCCCAGAAATAACGTAAACAAATTGAAAAAAATTGAATGAGCTATCCGTCATCGGACATTCATCTGTTTTATTATAGAGTATTTCTACCTGTTGATGCAAACTTTTTTTTATCATGGTACAAATGTACTTCATTACAACACAATAGTACCTAAATATAATCCTTTTATCAGTCTACTTTTGTTGTATGAATAAAAATAATTTAATGAACATGACTACAGATACAATAGCCAATCAAGATTCAAAAATAACCAACCGATTACCTGTCTTAAAATTAATTCCATTAGCCCTAGCTGGTTTTATTGCCATTATGACTGAAACTATGCCTGCAGGTTTATTATCGCAAATAGGAAAAAGTTTAAGTATAAAAGAATCCTTAGCCGGACAGCTTATCACACTTTACGCACTTGGTTCTGTACTGGCAGCCATTCCAGTTATAGCAGCAACCCTACACTGGCCAAGAAAACGGTTATTATTACTAGCTACAGTAGGTTTTTTTATATTTAATGCCCTAACTGCGGTATCGACTCATTATATATTGACCTTAGTTGCACGATTTTTGGCAGGTATGGCAGCTGGTATTACATGGGGACTACTTATAGGCTATGCAAAACGTATTGTACAACCCCATATGGAAGGTCGGGCCATAGCTTTGGTCGGTGTTGGTCAACCCATAGCCTTAGCATTTGGTGTTCCTCTAGCAGTATGGTTAGGGAAAGTTTTTGGATGGGATGGAGCATTTTGGGCTATGTCCGTGTTGTCCTTTTTATTACTGATTTGGATGATACTTGTCTTACCCGATTTTAAAGGAATAAAACTTCAAAATCAATTAAGTGTATCTCGTGTTTTTACACTTAACGGTATAAAAAGTTTATTATTGGTTCTATTTTTATGGATATTGGCACATAATATTCTCTACACTTATATCGCTCCATATCTTTCCAATTTTGGTCTTACTGATAATGTAGATTTGATCTTGTTGATTTTTGGAGTATCCTGTCTATTAGGAATTGGTATAATTGGAATTTTTATTGACAAATGGCTGATTCCTTTGACAAAAGGAAGTCTCTTCGTGTTTGCTCTTGGAATCTTTTCTTTACTTATTGCCAATTATATACCTTCCTTACTCTATCTTGGCGTGTTTTTGTGGGGAATTTCTTTTGGAGGAATTTCTACCTTACTTCAAAAGAATTTGGCTGATAGAGCTGCTGAAAATGCTGATGTGGCTCAATCGATGTTCGTTACTGTATTCAATCTAGCTGTTGCAATTGGAGGTATTCTCGGTGGTATCTTGTTAGATAAATTTGGCTCGAAATCCTTTCCATGGGCAATACTAATCCTGATATTCGTTATCGTTCTTTGTCTGTCAAATAAGAAATTTAGTGCTACAAAAAGTCAATAAAACACGCCTTTTATTTAACAGCGTTACTTTTCATACAGGATTTGAAAAGCAAGTCCAACAAAACCACGAATTCCATACAATAAACTAAAGTGAATTATACTTTTAGTTACAATTTAACCCGTTGGATGTAATTAAATAATTTGATTTTTAAGATTTTATATATTTTTTTATATTTGCATTCAATATAACATAATTTAACAATATCGCATTATAAAACAATTCTTAATTACTCTTTTTTCTATAGCTCTATTGAGCTCTTGTTCATCTGACAAGGAAGAAATTATCACTAATAAAACAGAGAAACAATCAGAATATGCAATAAAAAACAAAAAAGAATTAATCCTTGAAAAAATTAAAGAATTAGGTTTAGATCCTAAACGAGTTAGTTTCACAGATGAATATATAAATGATGATAAGATAATTGTAAACTCTATAAAAGACTTGGATGTAGTTTTCAAAGGATTTTCTGATAAAGGCAATTTAGAAAGTAAAACATTTTATACGACAGAAAAAAATCCTGTGGAAAATCATGCCTTTACAAGTACTAATTTTGACAAGACTACTAAAAACTTTATAGAGTATTACTCTGTATATAATACTACACCGGTTTATGGAGCTTTATTCAATATGAATTTACAATATAATTTTTCTTATTCTCCAGTGAATTTAAGATACAAGGACCGTGATGGGTATAAAGATATTTCAAGTTTTATTACTGGATTTGTTCTAGGTGTTTCATATCAACAACAATATGCTCAGGAGGATTTATACATGAATGGCCCACAGATGTCTGAATTACATGAATTAAGAATACATGGAGTTATGAATTATAACTTATTTATAGAAGACATAGGAACCATTTACAGAAGCCCTGTTTTAACAGGAATCAAATTTAGATTACCTGATAGTAAGTATTCAAATAATGTGTCTTTTTTCCAAGCTTTCACAAAAATATTATAACAAATCATGAAAATTTATATTTGGCAATTATTTCTTATAAGCCTATTTTTATTTACAATATATGCTTTATATAGAGTCAGTAAATCAAATTATACCTTAAATAAAAAACTAATATTTTGCTTTATAATTCTATTGTTTCCTTTACTAGGTGGAATATTTTTTTTAATGATTAATCAAAACAACAAGAATTAGTTCTAAAGTAAGTTCCAGTTGTAACAACTCCAGAGGAACTTCTCCTCTGGAGTTGTTTGTCTAGGCATAATACTATGCAAAGATAAAGTCTTGAGCAGGGCGTATTGCTTACCTACCTGTAGTATACCCAAATAACACTTACTTATCCAAAGGTACATTTAACATTATTGAAAATGTAGCTTTTGGCAAAGGGAGTTGGTCGACTGTTTTCGATGAAAGAGCGAGAAGTACAATGACCGCGAGTTAGGCAACTTGGTTAGATCAATCGAATGACCCAGAACGACTGAATATAAAACCTAGAAAATTAACTTCCTTCAAAGGCAACATAACGCTTCTCATGGGGAGCAATTCCATCCTCGCTTATCCTGCTGTAGCAAAGGAATTAAAAGAAATCTTACCTGCTATACACTTACAAACTGTTGAAGGTGCAGGACATGGGGGACTCTTATCTCATGCTGAGTAAACGGCTAGTTTTATAACGGAACATTTAAGTAGCTACAAATAAAAATAGTTAAAATTCCTATTGCTTTTTCTATTTTTATACTTTTGTCGCCTATTTTACTTCTTTAGTGTGGAATAGTCACTGAATTTTACACCTTCGACCACTCAAAAAAGCGTGTCGACATCAATATGTACCTTGTATCAATGGAAAGAAAAAAAGTTACCTATCACCATTTATTCAAACTTGTTATCGCTTCAGCGCTTGTGAGTATATGCAGTTTGCTTTTAGTTTTTGCGACGCAACAATTGACGGAACACGTAGAGCATTTCATTTTTGAAACGGTATCGACTACGCAAAAGGCCCTTTTTATCATTCTGCCTACTGTTGGAATTACCGCGATCTATTTTTTGCGTAAACTGGTTTTTAAAGGGCGTAAAAACAAGGGGATTACAGAGATTTACAAAACACTGGATCAGCGCAAAGACCACCTGCCTGCTTTTAAAATACCTTCTCATTTACTCAATGGTTTTTTAACGGTAGTAACGGGAGGTTCTACGGGTATAGAAGTATCCTCTGTAGTGGCCACAGCAACCGTTGGCAACCTTGTACACACCAAACATTTTTCTGCCAATAGCTATAAAAAAGAATTGATTTGTGCGGGGGTTACCGCCGCGGTTTCTTTGCTATTTGCTAGTCCCTTAGCGGGTTTTCTTTTTGCGATAGAGGTAATTGCCAGAAAAAGAAGTAAATCGCTCTTCATCAGTTGTGGTACTTCTGCGCTACTGGCCTATGTATTTATCTTTTTGTTTCATTATCAACCTCTACTTCCTTTTCGCATAGAAGGTTGGTATGTACAGGCAATTCCTCTGTTTTTACTCGTAAGTTTACTGGGTGGACTGGTGTCGGTTTATTTTACGCTATTGGTTACCCGAATGAAAAAACTATTTGGAAACATCAATAATAATTTCATTCGCGTCAATCTCGGCGCTCTTTCGGTTGGGGGGCTAATTTTCTTGTTTCCTGTACTTTATGGAGATAGCTACCACGGTTTACACAATATTTTAGCGCATAAAGAAAGTGTGACTTGGATGGGTTTAGGCCTTTTGATTTTACTCAAACCCCTAGCCGCTTCCCTAACCCTTGGTGCGGGTGGCGATGGTGGCGTATTTGCCCCGAGTATTGTAGTGGGTGCTTTTCTAGGACTACTGTTTGCTCAAGTGTGTAATGCACATCTTTCGTTTCAGGTTATTCCTTTAAACTTTGCTTTAGTAGGTGCCGCTGCTACTTTATCAGCGTCTATTTATGCCCCGCTAACGGCTTTAATTTTAGTGTGTAATCTGGTTCCTAATGGCTATCAATTGTTTATCCCTTTGTTATTGGGTAGTTTTACAGCCAAGTACTCGGCACAGCTCATCCTGCCTTATAATGTGTACACCTATGATTTTTATTTAGAAAAAAATAAGCCTGCTTAGTTAGCGCCGTTTCCTTTTTCTCAGTTTGTGAAAACGGATGAACGATTTAACGGGATATTGTCTTTTGTGTGGAATGTTATTAAAAATAAGGGCGGCGATAAACAAAATAGTCACGCCAGTCAATACAGGTGAAAATACATAGCCATACCCTAAACGGGTAATACTCTCTCCGCCTGTAACGGCAATCAAAGCAGTTGCTCCACCTGGAGGATGAAGGGCTTTTGCCATTTGCATACCAATAATGGATAGGGACACCGCCAAAGGGGCTGCAACCCAAATATACTCACCGATGAGTTTATAAATAGTCACTCCGATAATCGCTGAGATAATGTGACCTAAAAACAGGTTCTTAGGTTGGGCTAACGGACTGCCAATGGCGCCATATATCAGCACACAACTCGCCCCAAATGAACCGATTAAAAAAGCAAAATCCTGCTTTGAAAAGGTTTCAAAATGAAAGTAGCTAATGGTTCCCAAACCTACAAATGAGCCTACAAAAGCCCAAAAGTGTTCTTTAAAATCTACCAAGGTCTCTTTATACAGCAAGTATCGAGTCTTGCGGTACACCGTGTTTTTCTTTATTGACATATCCTATATTCTATCGGATGGCAAATATATTGCATATCCAATAGAATCTAGAAGTTCTTGGAGAACTAAATTGTGCATCTCCTTTTTTGTGCCTTTTAGCAGCTATTTATAGCGACTCGTAATTGACGAAAGAATCCACACTAGTGAATATACGTTTGATTTCCTTTATATCCGAAGACTTTGTATAAAAAGACTCATTAAAATAATACTTTTTATTTAGAGTAAACTATAAGTATACACCATTTTAGTAGTAAGTATTCTCATGCTGCTTCAGATGCTTTTACTGTAACTATAGCAAGCATTTTTGACACTCTTCAACACTATAGAATACTTACTATTTATGTGTTTTTTAGTTGTCCTTTATTACTTCTTTAATTTTATCAATAGAAAGACCTAATTCCTTATAAACGATTTTATTATTATATTTTATAAACACATAGGGTACAGGTGTATGTTTTAAATCATATTTCGGCAAAATAGATGCAATTAATCTTTTTGAACTAAAAATACACCATGGACTTTCTAAAAAACCTGCGCTTTTATATATATTCCCCTCTGTATAAGCCTTTATATTAGTTTCTGGCACTATGAATAAAGCAATATTTTCTTCATTTTTTTGTTTTGATTAACGAAAGGTATGTAAGACGGTCAAAGGACGATAAGGTGTTTTCTATTCCCTCAAACACCGTCTGAAATGAGAGTTTAAAACGAATATCTCAACTTATCGACTGTATTAAAGACAAGAAAGTAACCTTTTGTTTGACAAGCCATATGTTTGCTACATTATTTTTAGCAATGGTTTTCCGCTTGAAAGTTTGAGTAAAATGATAGTCATAAAAACATTGCCACTACACAGATTTATGCCAAAATACCCAACGAAAAAGTCGGAAGGGATATGCAAAAGGTTTCACCTAAATTTAAAAATATAGAACTGTCTTTTGTTTCTAAATCATGACTCACAAGAAAAACAGAGGTAATTTTACCTCTGTTTTGTTTTTTTATTCAAAATATTTTATTATTTTTGAGGTAAATTTACCTTTAGCAGGAATGATAGATAATTTATTACATAAAAGTTTTGAATATAACGGGCCTTCTATTGAAGACTTGTTTACAGAGAAATTAGAGCAGTCAGGCTTAACAAAAACTCAATTTGAGAAGCTATCTGGAATGGAGAGAAGAAGCTTGGATGCTATTTTAGATAAGACTTCTAAGCAAACTGATATTATTAAACTATTAAAGCTCGCTGAGTTTTTAGAAGTTGATTTAAGTGAATTACTCATTATTCATTTCAAAGATAGACCTGTTGAAGAAATCAGAGAGCTTCAATCATCAATGGATATTACATTCATCAACAAATATTTTGATTTAAAAACATTAGCAGGATTAGGATTCATTCAAAAGAATGATTCTTTAGAAACTCTGAAAAACCGCATTTGTAGCTTTTTTGACTTAGATACTATTTACAATTACGATAGAGAGTTAAGTGACGCTCTTTATAGTAGAACTAAAAAATCTTTCAGTGACAAAATGAAGGACTTTTGGATAAAATCCAGCTATAAATATTTTGAGCTTATTGACAATCCAAATGAATATAGTAGGAAGGAATTAGTGGAACTGATTCCTAAAATCAAACCTTATACTCAAAATATAGAAAATGGACTGCTAACCGTTTTTCAAGCATTATATAATATAGGCGTTACAGTAGTTTTTCAGCCATTATTACCTAAAACACAGATTAGAGGCGCAACTTTTTTCATAAATGATAAACCGTGTATCGTAATCACTGATTTCAATAAGAACTATGCTACCATTTGGTTTGCTTTAATCCACGAATTACATCACGTATTATTTGATGTAGAAACAATACAAAAAACAAGTTACCATTTATCAGGAGAGCCGGATTTGTTTTTGATTCAGGAGGACAAAGCAAATGAATTTGCCTCTGAATACTTGTTGTCTTCAGAAAAAATGAGATACATTGAGAAATTGATTCATAATAAGTTTATGGTAGAGAAATTTGCTAAAGAGTGTCAGATACATCCTTGTATTATTTATTCTCAATATCAATGGAGGCAATCTAAATTAGGAAACGATTATTGGGCAGCATTTAAAGATGCTTTTCCAAACATCAAAAATATAACCAAAAAATTGAATGTTGCTAATTGGGATGTGGAATCAATCAAAGAAGCATCATTAAAAATAAGAGAATTATTAACTGTATAAAGCGACAAGATGAGCGATAATAATTTAAACAAAAACAAAGTAGAACGTAATCTCTCGAAAGAAGATCTAGAAAGATTAGAAATTCTACAAAAATCGGAAGAAGTAAAAGGCGAACAACTATTTATAAATTACGATTCAGAGGTAGTTATAGAGAATGAAGCAGAGCAATTGCTTGGACAAAAGATTGATGATCCGGTTCAAAAATTTCAATTGTACTATCACGGTCTTACCAAATTATTAAAGGATAATTTGCCAAAAGGTAAAGAGTTTGAAGATGTTCGTAGAATAGTATATGATGAAAAAAACGTACTGATTAATAGAGGTGCGAAAAAAGATGAAAAGGGAATTAGAGGAAGTGATGGTAGAATGGCTTATACCGAAGATTTGGAAGAAGCTATAAAGATTGTTGCTGAATGGACCAGTAGAAAAGGAACACCAGCAGAACTTTTTATGTCTTTTTGGGATAAGAACGAAGAACTTGGATATGGGCATCAAGATTAAATACAAATACCAAACAAATCTAAATCCTGAATAAAATAGGTACTAATGTAGGATTCCCTCAAAATCACTTGCAAGAATTATTGAGAAATAAATGATGGACTACATTGAAAACAAAATTAATAAACTACAAGAACTAGTATCGTAATACGATACTGAAAGTTTTGCAGAGTTCTTTGCATGCTTCATAAAGAAGTAACCCGCCCCTTTTGCTGAAATTGATTTAAACAAATTTAAATCCAAATTGGAAGACTTTCTATACTTGATTGCTCTAAATAATTAAACAGAAAAATAAAAAAGGTTTATTAAAGTATTACTTTAATAAACCTTTTTTAGTACACAATATTCTAGCTGTTTATGTTTTCAACCACTTAAATAAAAAAAGCTCTATTCTTTGGGGCTCATTTTCAGAAGTTCTGACCGTTGGCTCGTGGTGTCTCTATATTTTGTTTTAAAATTTAAATCACCCGCACTAAATCACCCAAGCTATTTTCGTTGAAATAGTTATCGCGACAAACTTTAAATTCTTGATTTCCCTTTTCAGTAGCTATAGCTTGTAAATAAAATTCCATCGTATGTTCACGTAAGGTCTCGTAATCCGCCTCATAAACGAAAGAAAATTTGGACGATATTAGGGATAGAAAAGACCAGGTACAAAATTCACTATCACTATCGCTTTTATATACCCCTTCATTCATTCCCTTCTGTATATTCCCTTCAATATAGGGACCAATCTTTTTCAGTAAAAACTTCTTTTGTTTGGCTTCTATTTTGGTATAAAATCTTGAATATTCAGTGACCACAGAAGAAAAGCTAAACTTAATCAGTATCTCGATGTAATATTTAAGTTCAAACAGTTCTTTAATGGCTGAGAAATTGCGTTCTTTAATAAAATCAAGATGCAAGAGAACCAAGGTATTTACTTCCGTTACACAGGCTTCAATCAACGCTTCTTTAGAAGCAAAGAACTGGTAAATGGTCTTTTTGGATATCCCTAATTCCAAAGCCAACTGATCCATCGTGGTCCTTTTTAAACCATCGCGAATAAAAAGGCCTAAAGCGATTTGACTAATTTTTTCTCTCATAATTCTTATCTTCCTTTCTAGGGGGCTTCTTAGCTTGTTTTACTACCACAATTAACCTTGTTGCTAACTCCTTTACTATCCTCTTAACTCCTTTGCTAACCTTGTTGCTAAGCCAGTCTTTTAGGGGTACTATTCAACACCACCGCCTAAAGCGCGGTATAAGCCAACAGACGCATTTAGCTTTTCCATTTCTGTTGTGGATTGATCTAACGCATTTTGCAAACTATTGTTTTGGGCGAGTATAACTTCCAAATAGGTAGCCATACCGCTTTGGTATAGTTTTAGCGCATCTAAAGAAGCTTTCTCTAAAGAAGCTGTCTTTTGCTGCATCAGTACTAATCGTTCCGTAGCCGCCTTGTATTTAGCTAATTCATCCGATACTTCGCCTACTGCCGTGAGTACCGTTTGCTTAAATTGAATACTGGTTTTCTCTTCTTCTAAAAGCGCCGTTTGATAAGCCGTTCGCAGTGCCTTTTTCTGAAAAATAGGCGCAGCTAAGTTGCCAATTAAGGTTTTCGTCAGTGAATTGGATAAATCAAACCAATCCTCAAACTTAACTGCATTAGTACCTATTTGGGGACTGATACTAATGCTTGGGTACATCGCTACTTTAGCCAAGCCCATTTTTGCATGATTGGCAACCACCGCATATTCTGCTGCTTTGACATCGGGTCTTCGACTGATTAATTGAGCGGGAACTCCCGTGGTCCATACCTCTTCTTGAAGGATGTCTTTCAAGGCTGCCGTGCGTTCTATTTTTGTGGAATACGCCCCACAAAGCAGACTTAATGCTGTTTCTTGAATGGCTATATTTTGTGTGATAAGTGGTACCAAAAGCTCAGCTGTTTTGAGCTGTGCTTCGGTTTGATCAACCGCCAAGGAAGTAATTTGACCCGCTTCATACTGCAATTGCATCATCTCTAACGTGGTTTTGCTTAACGCTATGTTCGCTTGGGCAATAGCTAGTTGCTCATCTAGGCTTACTAAATTGTAATACGCTTGGGCCACTTGAACGATAATTCGCGTTTTTAAGACCGTTAGGTTCTCGCCTTGTGCAAAATACTCCGCTTGAGCGGCCTGTTTTTGGAGCCTCGCTTTGCCCCAGATATCTACTTCCCAGGTTAATCGAAGGGATGAATTAAAATCATCGCTATAAGAAGTACCTGAAAATTGCTGAGCCATCTGCGCATTCAAATTGTTTTTGGAATTGTAATTTCTACTGGCTCCTGCTGCTACATCCAAGGTTGGTAGGAGTGCCAATTTAGCTTGTTTAAAAGCTAAATCCAGCTGTTCCATGTTTTTTAGAGCTACGTGAATATCGTTGTTTTTTTCTAAGGCTTTTTCAATTAATCCAATCAGTTGTTCATCGCGGAAAAAGCGCTTCCACGGCAACTGTACACTATCACTCGTTACCTGTAATTCTTGGCGAAATTGAACAGGAAGATTTAGGTCTTCCTGTTGATATTTCTTCGTACCCACACAAGAGGCAAACACGACCATCAGAGTGGGTATAGCTAATGCGCTGTATCTTAATTTCATTTCTTATTTTTATTTGTGATCGGTTTCAACTTCCTTTTCTTTTACACCCGAAATTCGCTCTTGCAGCTGTTGGAAAAAGATATACAACAACGGAATAACAAAAATTCCCAGTACTACGCCACTAAGCATCCCTGCTGCGGCACTCACACTGATAGAGCGATTACCTGTGGCTGTTCCTCCTGAGGAAAGCATCAAGGGCATCATCCCTACAATAAAGGCCAAAGAGGTCATTACAATGGGACGCAATCTCGATTTAGCTCCTTCAAAAGCGGCCTCAGTAATGGAGTAGCCTGCTTGACGTCTTTGCACCGCGAACTCTACAATCAAAATCGCATTTTTAGCGAGTAAGCCGACTAACATAATGAGTCCAATCTGCACGTAAATATTATTGTCTAAGCCTACGGTTTTTATGCCTACATAAGCACCTAACACACCCGTTGGTATTGAAAGTAATACAGCAAGTGGCAATAGAAAACTCTCATATTGTGCGGCAAGTAACAAATACACAAACAACAAACACAAGGCTAAAATTAGCACGGTTTGATTGCCTGCGGATTGCTCTTCCAAACTCAAACCTGTCCACTCGTAACTGTAGTCCGAAGGCAATTGATCGAGCACTTGTTCTATTTTGCCCATTAACTCTCCATTGCTCATACCTGGCGTTGGGATAACGTTAATCGTTACGGCATTGTATAAATTATAACGACTTACCGATTCAGGTCCATACACTTTTTTCAGGGTTACTAAGGATTTGATCGGAACCATTTCTCCTGCATTGCTCTTTACAAATATTTCATTTAGCGATTCGGTATCCTGGCGATAAATGCCATCTGCTTTGATATGAACGCGATAAAACTTACCGAAACGAGAGAAGTCTAACGACTGGTCTCCAGCAAAAAAGGTTTGCATAACATGTAAGAGACCGCTAACGCTAACCCCCATTTGTTTGGCCTTATCTTCATCTACTTCAATCTCATATTGGGGATAATCGGTTCTAAACATGGTAAAAGCAACTTGAACTCCTGGTATAGCCATAATCTGACCAATTACCTCATCAGTTTTGGCTTTTAGCATCGCAGGATTACGCGCCATACGATCTTGCAGTACTAATTCGGCTCCTCCAGAAACCCCATATCCATCTACGGGTGGCATGCGCAACGCCATGACCGTACCGTCTTTAATATGGGCTAATTTTTCGTTTACAATTCCCATTAACGCATCAATATCCTGAACTTCGCCACGCTCTTTTTTCGGCTTAAACTTAACAAAGCCCAAACCATAGCTAGGTCCACTACTGTTGCTCAAAAGGTTAAAACCCGTAATGGCTGTATTTTCATCAATCGCCTCTATTTCGCTGAGTAATTCATCGATTTCCTTCATCACCTTTGCCGTTGGTCCAGCATTGGTTCCCGGAGGCATTTCTAAAGAATAAATAAACATGCTATCATCTTCCATAGGCACAAAACTCTTCGGTGTACTCAACATCGTCCATCCTGCTAGGCCAATAATGCCAACAACTAAACCTGCGGCTAACCACTTGCGCATCGCTAAAAAGCGAACAGTGCTGACATAGCGATTGGTCAAGGTATTGAATCCTTCATTAAAAGCAGAAAAGAAGCGTTTTTTGAAGCCGTAGTTTCCGGTATCGTGACTGTGGTTATTTTTCAACAATAGGGCACATAAAGCTGGCGTCAGCGTTAAGGCATTTACGGCTGAAATAATAATAGCAATGGCTAAGGTATAAGCAAACTGTTTGTAGAAAATACCCGCAGATCCTTCCATAAAACCAATGGGAATAAATACCGCTGACATCACTAGTGTAATTGAAATAACAGCACCTGTAATTTCACTCATCGCACTTTTAGTTGCTTCTTTCCCTGTCATGGAGCTCCCTTCCATCTTCGTATGTACCGCCTCGACCACAACAATGGCATCATCGACGACAATACCAATGGCGAGTACCAAGGCAAATAGCGTTAATACGTTAATGGTAAACCCAAAAACCAAGAGAAAGAAGAAAGTACCTACAATAGCAACCGGTACGGCAATAGCAGGAATAATGGTAGATCTCAAATCTTGCAAGAAGATGAATACCACAATAAAAACCAAAATAAAAGCTTCGATTAACGTCGTAGTTACCTGTCCCGTTGCTTCATCTAACTTTTCTTTGGTACTCATTACTTTGCTAAAGTGAATACCTGGTGGAAAGGATTTCGATAAACGCGCTACTTCTTGGTCAATGCCTATTTCAATTTCATTGGCATTGGATCCTGTGGTTTGCATAATTGCTATAGTAACAGCATTTCTGCGGTTGCTCTTATTCTCATTTCCATAAGACACCGATCCAAATTCTACTCTACCGACATCATCCAATCGAATGCTATTAATACCCTCGTTTTTTACGACAATCTGCCCATAGTCTTCCGGTACATTCTTTTTTCCTTTATAGCGCATGACATACTGCAATACCGCATCTGAATCTTCGCCAAATTTACCGGGTGCAGCCTCCAAACTCTGGTCGGCAATAGCCGCTGTAATATCCGCTGGAACTAATCCATAGCGCGCCATTTTACCTGGGTCCAACCAAACGCGCATCGCATAATCTTTACTTCCAAAAATCTGCGCTTGACCTACACCTGGTATACGCTTAATTTGGGGAATAAGGTTAATATTAGCATAGTTTTGAATGAACTTCTCATCGTATTTCGCATTGTCATCCGTGTATAGATTAAATACCATAATCATACTGTTCTGCTGTTTGGATGTAGTAAGTCCCATTCGAATTACTTCAGTAGGTAATATCGGGGTTGCTTGTTGAATGCGGTTTTGCACATTTACGGCAGCTTGATCGGCATTCACCCCTTGTTTAAAGATGATGGAAATGGAAAAAGTACCATCATTACTAGCGGTAGATTTGATATATTGCATATCCTCTACCCCATTAATTTGTTCTTCTAAAGGGGTTACTACGGAGCGAATTACCGTTTCGCTATTTCCACCTGGATAGGATCCCGTTACGGTTACTGTGGGGGGTGAAATATCGGGAAAGCGGGTAACGGAAAGTCGAGACAATCCAATTAAACCCAATATCACGATAATTACAGATATAACAGTAGCTAGAACAGGTCTATCTATTATTTTTCTTAACATAAAAAGTATATTTTATTCTTAACTTTATTTTGAAGACTCTACTTTGGATACAACGGGAATTACCGCCATCCCTTCCATCAGGGCATCCATTCTATTGCTGGCGATTTTATCGCCTGCCTGAACACCTGATTCAACTAAATAGTCATCGCCGGAGCTTCCAGCTATTTCAATTGGCGTCATTGTTACGGTATTATTCTCCAAAAGTTTAAATACAAAGAACTTATCTTGAATGTCTTTGACACTTAGTTTTGATACTTTTAATACGTTAGGTTGTATTTTATTGAGTACCACTCGACCTGATCCCCCTGAACGCAATACTTTATCTGGGTTTTCAAAGATGGCTTTCAACGTCATACTCCCTGTATTTCGATCAATATTTCCACTGGCAAACTCCAATTTCCCTTGGTAAGGGTATTTAGATCCATCTGCGAGAATCAACTCAATCGTTTCTCCCATGTGATTGGCTTTTTTATAAGCAATAAAATCAGCCTCACTAAATGAAAAATAAACAAAAACAGCCTGAATATCAGATAATGTAGTTAGAGATACGGCATCATTTGGCGTAACCAAGTTTCCGATTCGATTGGGAATACGTCCGATATAACCACTCACGGGAGCTTTGATTAAAGCAAATTCAGCATTCAATTTTGAAGAGCCTAAACCAGCTTTGGCCTGTGCTACTTGGGCTAAAGCGGCATCGTAACGCGCTTTGGCTTCATTGAGCTGTATGGCACTAATCACTTTTCCTTCTACTAGAGGTTTTAATTTATCTACTTCTAAGGTTGAAGTGGCCAAATTCGCCAAAGCTGATTTTAAAGCGGCATCACTGTTATTCACTTGTTCGTTGTATATCTCTCCTTTGATGCGAAATAACGCCTGTCCTTTTTGAACATAGTCGCCTTCTTTGACATAAATTTCTTCTAAATACCCACTTACTTGCGCCTTAATATCCACATTAACTGCACCTTCTATCATACCCGGATAGGTGGTGGTTACTGTTGCATCTCCTTGTTTTAATGCAACAAAATTAGTCTCGAGAGCAGGCATATCAAAGCCTGCTGATTCTTCATTTTTTGAACCACAAGCCGCTAGAATTAGCGTTAAAACTAACGTTGATAGTACCTGTTGAATTATCCTTTTTTTACTAGAATACGTTATCATTTCTTTTTGAAAATTTGTTTTATAATCGAGAACAAAGAAAGAAAAGTCACCTCATTTTTTGGAGCTGAAATTTGGTGAAACGTAAAAATGGACAAGTGAACCGTTAATAGCGGTAGGTCAACTGATTTTAGTTTGCCTTGTCCTTTCTGAATCATGCCACAAAGCCTTACTTTACTTGAAATAGCAAGCTATTCACTAGATTTATTTTACAGGGGTGTATACTTTCATTTCACCTCCTGTATTTTGACTATTCACTCCCTATTTTATCCGTTCCAATAGAATTGAGACTCCTAAAACAACAAGGATTAAGTAGCTTGTCGCACTTAAGTAGTAGGACCTAACGGAAAGGAGAATCCGAAGTAGATGCTCTAAGAATTAATACCGTTCTCACAAAAACTGCAAATCTATATTTGCTTATCTTTACTTACACAAAAACTGCTCGCTTCATGATAACAAATAAAGGAATTAGAGGTATATTAATCCTATTTGCTTTTGTAGGTTCTTATATCTTTTCATTTTTATTAAATCCCAATTCAATCCACCATATAGGGTATTTTGAAAGACCCTATTCTGAACTAGCCATTGAATGGATATCCATTCTTGTATTTTGTGCTATTATTACCGAATTGAGCCTTTATCTAGACCGCAGATTAAATAATAAAATGCCGTGGACTGCGAAACCTCTTAAGCGATTAATTGTACAAACTATTCTTCAAATTATTGGAGTTTTGGTTGTAGTTGCTATTTTAGATCTACTATTGAATTTGGTGTTGGATATGTCGGCTCCAACCGAAAATGAACAACGCGAATTTATGCAGTGGATTATCGCAACGGTATTAATCGTCTTGATGATCAGCGCGATTAGTACCGGAAATTTTTTACTGCAAAACTGGAAAGCCACAGCAATTGAGGCAGCAGAACACCAATTGAAAGCGACAGAGTATGAATTAAATGCAGCTCAACATAAACAGGTAGCCGCAGAAGCGGAGTTACAAGCTTTAAAATTACAACTCGACACGCATTTTGTATTCAATAATTTAAGTGTCCTTTCTGAATTAATTCTGGAAGATCAACAGCTGGGGTATCAATATGCGGAGAATTTCACCAAAGTATATCGCTATCTACTAGTCAACTCAAAGAAGAACCTTATTACCTTGGAAGAAGAACTTAAGTTTTTAAACTCCTATCTCTTTTTAATCAAAAAACGCATCGGTGAAGGCGTGGTATTTGAAATAGAGATCGCTCAAGAGAACTTGCAAAAGCGATTACCTCCCCTGTCTTTACAACTGCTTATTGAAAATGCCTTAAAACACAATCGAACATTAAAAGACAATCCCTTAAAGATAAAAGTCTATACTACAGATCAAGACGAACTTATTGTGGTCAATGATTTATTGCCTTTGGTTACCAAACCCCAGTCGGCAACCATTGGCTTAAACAACATCAACAGTCGCTATGCTTTAGTATCTGATCGAAAACCGAGTATTAAAAAAGACGACTATTCTTTTACTGTAAAAATACCAATGCTTGTATGAAAGTAAAAAAAATTGTAATTATAGAAGATGAGAAACCCAATAGCGACCGACTAAAACGCTTATTGGTTGAACTCCGACCTGAGGTAGAAATACTAGCCGTTTTGGACAGTGTCAAGGAAGCTGTTCTTTGGTTTACGCAAACTAACATTGCCCCTGACTTGGTCATGATGGATGTACGCCTAGCGGATGGTCTTAGTTTTGAGATTTTTAATCAAATAAAAATAGAGTGTCCCGTTGTTTTTACAACGGCTTATGATGAGTATGCCGTCAAAGCATTTAAGTATAATAGCATTGACTATTTATTAAAACCAGTTGAAAAAGAAGAACTTGAAAATGCGTTACTCAAATTTGAATCTCAGGTTCAAGCTCCACAAATCGCGAATCCTTTTATAGAGGATCTTTTGCAATACATTCAACCGAAAGAATATCGCAGTCGCTTTTTGCTTCCCTATAGAGATGGTTATAAAACCGTGCTGATTGAAGAAGTGGCTTTTTTCTTTTCTGAACTTACAATTACCTATGCCAAATTATATTCGGGAGAAAAAGAAATCATTCCACAAACCTTAGAAAAACTGGAAGCTCAACTCAATCCCAAAGTATTTTTCCGAACTAATCGCAAGTATATTATCCATATCCACTCGATTCACAAAGTGCACAACTACTTCAATGGGAAACTCAAAATAGAGCTCAAAAACAACCCTAACGAAGAAGTACTGATTAGCCGAGAAAAGAATCCGCTGTTCAAAGTATGGATGGATTATTAATTGTTGAACTTGCTGTTTTAAGCGAATAATACTAACGCAAAAAAGCCCGAAGTAAACACACTTTGTTTGGCTGTTGCTTTGGCACAGTTGACTCATCCCATTTCTTAAAATAGTATAACTTTTTCTCTAAATACTATAACACTTCTTTGTTTAGTATGTCTGACTTTTGCCTTCGTAATTGAGTAAAGCATGAAAAACAAGATTCTGATTATTGGAGGGTATGGAAAAGTAGGTCGCATCATCAGTGAACAACTAGCCGTACGCTTTCCTCATAAAGTAATAGTAGCGGGAAGGAATCTAAAAAAAGCAGAAGCCTTAGCGAAAAAATTAAATCACACCGTTATCCCCTATGCCCTGGATATTAATTCCCTTGCAGAGGATTCCATTTTGGCCAATACAAAATTGGTGCTTATGTGCATCGATCAAAAGGATACAGATTTTGTTGCGCTATGTATAAAAAATAAGGTGCATTACATGGACATTACAGCCAGTATGGATTTTATTACGCAAGTGGAAGCTTTAGATGAACAGGCCCAACAAGCGAATACAACGGTAGCCTTAAGCGTTGGGCTTGCTCCAGGTATAACGAATCTACTCACACAGCATGCAATCAATCAATTGCCAAAGGCTCCTTTAGCGGATATTTTTATTCTATTGGGAATTGGCGAAAAACACGGAGATGCGGCGTATCGCTGGACCTTTGATAATATCCATTCCACTTATGAAATTCAGGACAAAGAAAAAGCAGTTCATATAAAGAGTTTTTCTCAACCCAAAACAACGCATCTACTCGGAAAGAGGACCTTTTATACGTTTAATTTTTCGGATCAACACACCCTTAGCAAGACACTAAATACCTCCGAAATCCGCACGAGAATGGCTTTTGATTCTAGGTTTTTAACGCTGCTAATTGCTTTATCGCGAAAACTGGGACTAACCCGAATCTTTACTAACCCTAAGATACAAAATCTCTTTATCGCCTTATTTAAAAAAATGCCTTGGGGAAGTGCTGTTTTTGCTGTAAAAGTAACGGTTGAAAACGAGGCCAAACAAACCTATCACTGTAGCCTTACAGGGGAAGATGAAGGAAAAATAACGGCCTATGTAGCGATTGAAATGGCACTGCATGTCTTGCAAAATAATACTGTTTCGGGGGTTCAACACATTCATCAGATGATACCAGACATTCCCCAGTTTCTTGAAAATCTAAAACAATACAACCCAACCCTTGAAATAGAAATAAAGTAAAGCGTTTCCAAAAAAAAAGAAGTGTAATTGCTTACACTTCTTTTCTCATTTTACTAAAATATCTATTTTTAGTTGTAACGTTTGTACTTCCAACTCTTAACTGTTAGGGTTTTAAGGTTGCCTCTATTCTACGTAGCGCTTCTTCTGTAGAAATTCCTTGATAGAATTCCTGAACAAAAAGAGAATCCTTATTCTGATGGGGTAAAATGGTGGGTATTCCCTTGCTATTATCAACCTCAACATTCGTAGGTAAACCAAAAGTAGTCTGGGGTGGATAATTGGGTAAATTAGTTACTAACCAGCCAAAGTAGGTGGTTTTATAGGTTTTATCTTCATAATTCGCATAGTAGTCCTTCATGCTTTCTTTACTCAAACTAACCCAAACCCCATAATCCAAATACTGACAAGCGTCATATACATATTGGGTCAATACGCCTCTTAGATACCAATGCGTTTGCTCTTCGTCGTCAATACTACAAATTTCACTGGTTAAATCTGCTTTTTCTTTTTCTTCTTCTGATAAAGCCAAATAAGGATCGGGTGCTTTATAGACTAAAGCGGGCCAATCTTCATGTACTTGACCACAGTGTTCGCAGGTATACTTCATTACTAAGTTACATTTTCAATTACAGATAGCCCATGCACTGGAATATCAGCTTACAAAGATAAGTTTTACATTTCTTATTACTTGACATTACTTACGGGTACAAAGCATCTATTTCTTACTTTTACTTACCTTTATATAAAAATCAACCATGAGCACCTTGCAGTTAGAAACCAATCGCTTACTTTTAAATCAACCCACGGTTAAGGATATATCTCAACTTCTCGAAATCATGAAGAATCCCATATACAGTAAGCATACAACGAATATTCCGTACCCTTATACAGAAGACAGTGGTCTTTTTTGGATAGATTTAGCTGAACAAGGATTAGCCAGTCAAAACGCTTATGTTTTTGCGATTCGCTTGAAAGATGACCCAACCCTTATTGGTGGAATTGGCTTAGGAGTTGATCGCACAAACAATAAAGCTGAACTTGGGTATTGGCTAGCTGAACCTTATTGGAATCAAGGCTTGATAACCGAAGCCGCACATACCGTTATCCAATTTGGCTTTGCAACCCTTAAACTTCATAAGATATTTGCTTCTTATTTTAGTTTTAATGAAGCATCAGGAAGAATTATGCAGAAAATAGGCATGCAAAAAGAAGGGGATTTACGTGCTCATACACTAAAAGAGGGACAGTATATTGATCATGTTTTGTATGGTATTATTAATGAGAATCACTACTAATCTTTATCTTTTTGATGGGTAAAATATATATTTTTAGTGGTTTAGGAGTTGATGAAAGCGTTTTTGACTCTTTTTCTTTTGAAGGGATGGATGTCCAATTCATTACCTGGATTACTCCATTATCTAAAGAATCTATAGCTGCGTATGCTAAACGTCTTGCTTTGCAGATAAAAGATGATTTACCTATACTAATTGGTCTTTCTTTTGGAGGAATGGTTGCGGTTGAAATCGCACAATATATACCAACTAAAAAGGTCATTTTAATTGCTTCAGCTCAAAATAAATATGAGCTCCCTATTTACTATCGAATAGCGGGAAAACTAAACATGCACAAGCTAATTCCACCTAGAATACTAAAAAGTTCAAATCCTTTAGCCGCCTATCTTTTTGGAGTAACTACAAAAGCAGAAAAAGCGCTATTAAAAACAATACTACACGATACAGATCCGCTCTTTCTAGCTTGGGCTATTGACCAAATCGTTAAATGGAAGCGTACTTCTTATTCGGATGCCATTATTCATATTCATGGTACTAAAGATAAGATTCTTCCCATACGAAATACAAAACCCTCCTATCGTATTAATCAAGGCGGTCATTTTATGACGGTTAATAAATCCATTGAAATTGAGAACCTACTCTTACAAATCATTGCCTAAACTAGCTCTACAAAGGCTTTATAGCAGCTATAGTATCGAATTGAACGTATAAGGCATCTAAAATTTGCTCGAATAAAGCTTTCAATGCTACAAGTTCTTCTAGTGTTAACCTAGATTGATCTAGATAGATCGAAATTTCATATTGATTTTTGGGCAAGGGATCCCCCCAGATTCCATCATACGTATCAATAAACATCCCTTCTATGGATAAATCAATTAGCTTTTGTCTAAGCGTAGAATGGAATAAACCTAGAATCTTAGGATGGGTTGCATGGATATGAAAGCAACGATCAAACTTACGATCCTTCGTTTTATACAATTGCCCATTGAATAAATTGACTAAACGATTGAATAAACTGGCTTTTTCTATTTTAGCCTTTAGAGGTTCACGATAGGTAAACTTAGCATATACCCTAGTTATAAAGGACTCATGACTTTTAGCCCCCACCGTACTCGTGAAATAATAAGTATCGAATACTACTTCCAATCCCTTGTATTCATACCTAACTTTGGGAGAATGCCAATACTTTCTTTCAACAAAATCGCCTTTAATCACTGCACCAAATGCACTCCAATAGGTATTGTCCTTTTCTGTAAACATACGTACTCATTTGAATCATTGTAAAAATAGGAACTCTTAGCCTTTATAGCAAAACGAAGTATTTAATTTTATGGGATGGGAAACAGAAACGGAGAAAGAGGGAAATAGGAAATAGGAAACAGGAAATAGGAGCATCCCATAACTTTTAACCTTCACTTTTAACCTTTTACCTAACCCCTAAAAATATAAAAGAGGATCTTGGGCTAACTAGATCCTCTTTTACTTGGGTGTTGCATTATTTAAACTCCTACAACAGGGATCGAAAAAAAATATCTTATTTCTATCTCTACCTAAGAAGAGTGAAATAGAATTAAAACAAAAATAACGTATCTTCTTGTTTAAATATTACGTAAGTAAAGGAATTAATTGCAATTTTAACAGATTAGGGTGCTACAATTTTCCACAATAAGGGTAAAATACGCTGCTAAGCTTGCGTTTGCGCGAAGTATCTGCAGTAAACTTGATACATCAAAGCTGTTTTCTATATTTCAAAGGCGGGATAGAAACATGTCTTTTAAAAAAATTACTGAAATGTGCTGTTTCAGAAAACCCCAAGCAGTAACTAATTTCTTTAATGCTTCGATTCGAATTATCCAGTAAAAATTTGGCTTCAGCAATGGTTTTATCGCGAATCCAAATAGACACAGTCTTCCCTGTTCGCTCTTTAATAACACTATTCAAATGATTAGCGGTAAGATTCTGTTCTAAGGCATAATCCAATACCCGAAAGACCGTATTTACCTTCCCTGAAACCAATTGGCGGTAATGTCTATCTAAAGTTTGTTTAAAATTCTTTACTATCTGTGAGCTTCTATCTTTGGTGTATAGAAAATCATAATCTTCTAAAAATGAATGCTTAATGCGATATAATAAAAGGGCAAACAAATGGCCAATCACTTTTAATTTATCTTTAGAATCACTTGCATACTCCTCTTGAATAGCCAGAAAAAGAGTGTTAATTATCGGATAGGTATTTTTATTTAATTTTTGTGGTGCAATAATTTCGGTTAGTAAAAATGGAAAAGAGTCATATACATTTTCTCCTACATACTTCAATAAGAATTTTTCATCAAACGCAATCAAGCATATATCTTCGAAATCTGTCCAACTAAACATGCTGTTTTTACAAGGAATGGTAAAATAAATGGATTTAGAAAATACTTCAAAACGATGTCCATCAACCACATAACTCCCTGCCCCTTTGCGAATTAAGGCAAAAGAGAAATAATCAGGATGAAAAACCGGCGAAGTGTAGGGTACAGTAAATCCCAATTCTTTAAGACTAAGTATGGTAAAAACCTCAGTGCTTAACATATTGTAATTAGAAAGCCCTAAGTATTCACATAACTCATAAAGAGATTTGATTCTGCTTTTTACTTTCGTCAAAATTTAACATATTTAGTTTATTTTTAATTTCTATCAAACAAAAATACTTACATTCAAACCTTATAGAATTGCGCCAATCAGGGTAATTATTGTAAAAATTAGTTATTCGAAAGTACTAGCAACCTAAGAATCAAATTCTATACCTTTACTTGGATTGAATTCAAACTTTAACAAAGTGGAATCGTTAGTTAATTGATTTGTGAGAGAGGAATTTTAACGATAGAGCATTCCTTAGGGACAAAAAAGAATCGGGGAGTTTAAAGGGAGTCTCCTTCTTAGCGAATGGCTAAATTTTACGGCTATTTTCTACTACAAAAAATGCCCCAAAAAGACAGAAACTTTTTGGGGCATTTTGGATTTATTTTTTGCTTTACTTGTTTTTAAGAGAAGCCATATCAATTACAAAACGATATTTCACATCCCCTTTCAATAAGCGATCATAGGCTTTATTGATATCTTGCATTTGAATAAGCTCTATATCAGAAGTAAGGTTGTGTTTACCACAAAAATCCAACATTTCTTGCGTTTCCGCTATTCCGCCAATTAGAGAACCTGAAAAGCTTTTGCGATTCATAATCAAACTAAAGGCAGCTACAGGTAAAGGATGTTCGGGTGCACCTACAAGGGTAAGTGATCCATCTCTTTTTAATAGGCCTAGGTAAGCGTTAATATCATGTTGAGCAGAAACACAATCTAAAATAAAATGCAAAGTGCTTGCATTCGCTTTCATTTGTTCAGCATCCGTGGATAAAATAACCTCATCCGCTCCTAGTCGTTTTGCATCCTCTACTTTAGACTGAGAAGTCGTAATTACCACTACATGAGCTCCCATGGCTTTTGAAATTTTTACAGCCATATGCCCTAAACCTCCAATTCCAACGATACCCACTTTTTTACCAGGTCCTACATTGGCATGGCGCAAAGGAGAATACGTCGTTACACCTGCACATAATAAAGGTGCCGTTGCTGCTAAATCTAAGTTTTCTGGAACACGCAATACAAAATCTTCATCCACAACAACGGCTTCAGAATAGCCCCCGAAGGTTTGTTTATTTAAGTGAATATCGAAACTGTTATAGGTTTGAATGTTGCCTTTTTCGCAATATTGTTCTACGCCTTCTTTACAGCTTTCACACTCGCGACAGCTATCAACCATACAGCCTACACCTACTAAATCCCCAACTTTGTACTTGGTCACTTGATCGCCTACTTGGGTTACACGTCCCACAATTTCATGTCCTGGAACATTGGGATAGGATGTTCCCCCCCACTCGTTTCTAGCAGTATGTAAATCGGAGTGACATACGCCACAATACAAAATATCAATGGCTACATCTTTTGCTGTTAACGCTCTACGCTCAATGTGCATCTGTTTTAAATCTGCTTCTGGTGCTTCTGTACCAAATGCTTTTACACTTGTTGTATTCATTTTCATCCTTTTTTATATTTGTACTCTATTCAATCTCTATGCTTATTTCTGCTAGCTATCCCTTGTTAGTTACCTCATCAAGAACTTCTTTTTCCTCTTGCATTCTCCTTTTCTTACGTTTTGTAAAATTAAGCCTTACACCAAGTAGTTGCTTTACTCCAACGTTCAACTTTCTTTACTCTAAAGCTCAAATACTTTAGATTGCTGTAGGGGGTAATCCATACTGCTTTTTAAAGGCTGTAGAAAAATGAGAGGGGTTTTTAAAACCAACTTCCCAATACACATCTTGTACTTTTGCTTTTTCTTCTTTTAAGCGCGTATAGGCCGCTTCTAAACGCTTTTTAATAATCCACTTTTGAGGCGTTAGGTTGCTTATTTTTTTGAAATCTCTTTTAAATGTGGCCAGACTTCGACCTGTATAAGTAGCGATTTGTTCAAGGGTTAAATCATCTTTGTAATGCTCATTTAGAAAATCGAAAATATCGACTTTCCACGGTTCCGTAAAATCGAAAAGCAAAGGATAAAAACTAGCGGAATTGTTTAATAAAGCATAAATCCCCTCTAATAGTTTGAGCTGAATCACCGCCTCACTAGGCTGAATATTTTGGTCAAAATAAGGCGTAAGCGATTCAAATAAACTGGTAATATCTACCTTTTGTTCAATTGGAAATACACTTTTATCAGAAACCATTACGGCTTTAGGTAGCTTTGTTTTATTCAATTTACTGTAAAATTCTCGGAGTACATTGCGATTAAAGGTGAGAGAAATTCCCTTGTAATGTTCCTCACCACAACTGTTTTTATGCATCGTTAATTGATGGTTGCGTCGAATAAATACACATTGTCCCGCTTTTACTACCGTACGTTTATTTCGGTCTTCAATAATTTGCTCTCCGGAATAGACATACACCAATACATGTTCAGGGGTAGCATGAAAACATTTCTCACTATAATCGGAATAACAAGAAAGGAAAATTCCCGAATAATTGAGGGTCTTTAAAGTTTTTTTGGGTTTCATTTTCGAATTATGTATTTGATATTTATAAAGATACATAATCGTGGGGTTATAATTTTACTGTAAGGCTCATTTTTATTTACTGAGAAGCTCATTTTTACCTCGAGACGCAGAGTAAAAACGACAGAAAGGGACCTTGAGCGAGGTAGGCTTCTGCCAACGCATAAAAAGTTTCTCGAATTTTATACGTTATAACCCTAATAAAATAAAGAAACCCTACTGCTATAGCAGTAGGGTTTCTTCTTTACTATATTGGACTTAGATTAGTCATTCGCTAGCCAATCTTCTTTTGACAAGCGACTAACGTAGGTTGTACGATAATCATTCATAAGTGAATTGAATTCATTTTCAACAACATGCGAATGTATAAATCCTCTTTTCTCTTGTACTTTTTTCGATTTCTCATTGCCTTCTAAATAGCCACACCAAAGCGTTGTAAGCTTTAAATTTTCAAAAGCATGGGCGAGAATAACCTCGAGTGCCTCTGGAATTAATCCTTTCCCCCAAAAGGGTACACCGATCCAATACGCTACTTCTCCTTGATCTTCAGGAATTGAAAAATTACTGTCCTTCCCTAGTAACAATCCTATACAACCAATAGCTTGGTTATTCTCTTGTAATGCTACCGCATAAACCTCTGGTTTAGAGAAAACACTTTCAATAATAGCTTTACTTTCTTCTACGCTTGTATGAGCAGGCCAACCCGCTACTGGGCCAATTCTTTCGTCTTGCGCGTATTTAAATAAATCTGCTGCGTCTGATACGTCCCATGGTCTTAAAATCAATCTATTAGTTATAAATTTCATGTGCTTGCTTTTTTATTTATTTCTTGAGACAAAAGTAAAGCGTCTTCTACGTTTTTCCTCTACACAAATTAGAGCACTTTGGGTACTTTTGAAAAGTATTTTAGATAGAAAAGGAGAATTATCTCTATTTTTGATTCAAATTCAAAAATAATTCAACATGGATATCTCCCTTTTTACAACTACTTCATTGGGTCTGTCGTATGGAATAACGAGCTTTGATCATCAATTGGGATATCCTTTACAACTTTCTTACCTCGTTGTACTTTTGGGTCTAGAAGGCGAAGCAACCCTAACCCTTAATTTTAAAGAATATGCGCTTCATCCACAGACGCTCTTGGTTTTATATCAAGATGATTTAGTTATACTCAAAAGCAAAACACCTAATTTTAAGATGCAAGTTTACAGCATTGAAAGATCCTTAGCTAGTGAAATAGCTTTTGATTTGCCGCATGCCTTGTTTGGGTACTTGCATGACTATCCTCTACAAGAATTAACGCAGGCAAAGCAACATCAAATTACCCTATGGGATGCACAGACACGCTATATGCTCACACAGGCAACTCCATATCTTCAAAAGATGATTTGCAATCACTTTCAAAATCTTTTTTTAGCTATCGCTGCGTACATGGATAAAAACACCACTTTTAAGAAAAGACAATTCAGTAGAAAAGAAGAGTTATGCTGGAAATTTTGGGACTTAATTGGTCAATACTCCAATCAATATCGCACAGTAGCTTTTTATGCGGAAAAACTTCATATTACCCCTTTTTATTTATCGCAAATTTCAAAGGATTTCTTAAATGATTCACCTAAGGATTTAATTCACAGACAAGTTATTCTCCAATTAAAAACCGTATTGAAAACAACGAATTTAAGCATTGGAGAGATTGCAACTCAACTCCATTTTGAAGATCCTTCGTATATGGGTCGGTTTTTTAAAAGAGAAACGGGGGTTTCTCTTACTGCCTTTAGAAAAAACTAACCCCTCTGAGCGCTGGTACAGGTATACGTCGAAAGTTCATTGTATTGGAAACTAGCAGTATAAAAGGGTAATTCAAGCGATTCTTATACTTTCCATTTCTCTTTTAGCAACGTTTGAAGTTGCGCAATCTCTTCTGCATACATTGTTTTTTTTCGGGTTCCGAAGTACAGTATATTTTCTAAAGGAGTCGTTCCCTCCCAGACTATCTTTATTTTATTTTGAGCATGCACATCCATACACAAAAAATCAGGTACAATAGCAAATCCTGAACCACAACTCAAACAACGCACAATGGAACTAATATTAGGCACAATATAATTCGGACTAAAATCAGGATGTACACCAAAATGAGTGAGCCAAAAATTCTTTAAATGCTCCATATCCGCGGCTGTACTATACCACAACTGTTGTTTTAGTGCTTCAACAACTTCTTTGATTTTATTTTCGGCAAGTAAATCTTCAATGACCTGGGTATCTGTTTCACTACCTGCAATTAGCACCAGTTTTTCTTTTGAAAAAGCTTTATATTCAAGGTTGGGTTGATTTCCTTTTTGTGGGGTAACGATTAAGTCTAACAAGCCATGATCCAAATCCTGTTGCATCTGTGGATATTCACCAAACTTAATAATTAGATTAAAAGGCAACTTGGCAATGTGTTCCTCTAGTGTATATTGAAAGGTTTCAAAACACATTCCTACACTAATTGTCGTGCGGTCTACTTGAGAACGCTTGTGAAAATGCTGTTCTGCTACTTCCATTTTAGTCAAAGGCTCTAGTACACAATTGTATAAGATCTTGCCTTTTTCTGTAGGTACCATCTTTCTTGCTGAACGATCAAAGAGTTTGTATCCGGTATAGGCTTCTAGAGAATTAAGATGCAAACTTACACCCGGTTGTGAGATAAACAATTCTTGAGCAGCCGCAGATAAGGTACCCGTTTCATATATCGCTTTAAATGTTCTAATCCATTCTAAGTTCCAACGCATATTCTATTCTTTTATTCCTACAAAAATAAGATTAAATTAAATAAAAATGAGTTTATTACTATAAGTATTCTAATACACACCTATTAGATAAGTTATTTAAATAATAGAAATAAATAATAGAACTTTGCCCTATCAATAATTAAAATAATACAAATGAAAAAGATATTCATCCTAAACGGTGGGCAGACCTTTGCCCATTCTGGTGGTTTATTCAATACAACCTTAGCCCAGTGGACCCAAGAGACTTTGCTGGAACTCGGGTATGAAGTTCGTCAAACTAATATCAATAATACCTATGATCCCGTCACTGAAGTAGAGCATTTTAAATGGGCGGACCTTATCATTTATCACACGCCAATCTGGTGGTTTCAGGTACCAAACAGACTCAAGCAATACATCGATGAGGTATTTACGGTAGGTCACAATAACGGTATTTATGCCAGTGATGGCAGAAGTAGAAAAACCCCAGACCTCAATTATGGTACGGGTGGATTAATGCACGGGAAACACTATATGGTTACAAGTTCATGGAATGCACCCAAAACAGCTTTTACCTTAGCCAATGAATTTTTTGATGAACATTCGGAAGATGAAGGGGTTCTCTTTGGGTTTCACAAAATGAATCAATTTGCAGGTTTGACTAAAATTGAGGGGTTTCACTTCCACGATTTAGAAAAGAACTGCACCGAAGAGCGATTAAATGCCTATCACCGCGACTATGTGCTGCACCTAAAAAATCAATTTACTAACTTAACTCATGCGTAATGAATATCTATATAACCGCTATCGTTCAAGCTAAACCAGAGTATCAAAAAGAAGTGCAAGCCTTCCTTCTGCATATGGTTGAGGAAACCCGCAAAGAAGACGCGTGTTTGCGCTATGATTTACACCAAGATCTCACCGATAAAAACACTTTTATTTTCTATGAAATATGGGAAAATCAACAAGGATTAGACGTGCATAATCAACAAGTCTATATCCAAGAATTTGGTGCCTTAGTAGAACGTCAATTGCAACAAAAACCCAACCTTTATATCACACGTAAAATTTAATACAATGGAATACAGAAAATTAGGAAATACAGATTTAGAACTATCCACCATCACCTATGGCGCTTTCGCCATTGGAGGAACGATGTGGGGGGGCAATGAACAAAAAGATTCTATTGCATCCGTAAAAGCCTCGATCGAATATGGGGTTACTACCCTAGACACCGCTCCTTTTTACGGTTTTGGACTGAGTGAAACCCTAATCGGACAAGCCATTCAAGGCTATGACAGAAGTAAAATACAGCTTTTGAGTAAATTTGGTTTGGTCTGGGACGGTAGTAACCAAGGCAAAGGGGATTATTTCTTCGACGCAGAAGAAGCAGGCAAGAAAATGCCCATTTACAAATATGCCTCCAAAGCGAATGTTATCAAAGAGGTCGAAGAAAGTTTAAAACGCCTGCAAACGGATTATATCGATCTATTGCAAATTCACTGGCCCGATAGCACAACGCCAATTGCAGAAACCATGGAAGCCTTAGAACTTTTATTACAGCAAGGTAAAATACGCACTGCAGGAGTAAGTAATTACAGCGTTGATCAAGTCAAAGAAGCCCGAAACACCTTAAATATCGCGAGTAACCAAGTTGGATATAGCATGTTAAATAGAGGAATAGAACAGGATTTGGTTCCCTATGCCTTAGAAAACAACTTGGGGCTTATTGTATACAGTCCCATGGAAAGAGGCTTGCTAACAGGCAAATACTTTACCGATGGGCGTCTGAAAGAGAACGACCACCGAAACGGTTATTTTCAACAATTTGACTTGAAAAAAGTAGAGGCCTTCTTACATACCCTCCAACCGATCGCAGAGGCTAAAGGAGCTACTTTAGCTCAACTCGTCTTGCGATGGACGAGTTTGCAACCGGCTATTACCCTTGTTCTAGCAGGTGCTAGAAATGCAGAACAAGCCATAACGAATGCCAAAGCCATGGAGATTCATCTTTCTGCGGAAGAGGTTAACTTCATTACTACACAATTGGCTCGCATTTAAAATAAATAAATTAAAATGTTCATCTTTAAAAAGTACGTCCCTATTTTTAAAAACTTCGCGATACACCTGATTTACAGATTACTTTTTTACATTTTGTTAGTAGTAGTGTTGTTTGTTATGCCAAACAACACTACCCTATTTTACAACCGTTTACGAATAGCATAATCTCCATGAATACCCTATATTTTGCCTCTGAAAGTCCAGTTGATATACTTTAACTGCAAGATTAAGACGCTTTATAGTTTTACAAGAGGGTACTGAAAACTATATTAATTACAAGAAAAGAGCATTTTTACAGTAAAAATGCTCTTTTCTATTTTTATCATCTCATTGAAAATCAACAATATGAATTCTAGTTAATTCAAAATAGTATTATATTTTCTTCCAAAAAAGACTTTTTCAGTGCCCTCATTTTACAACTTAATGTTTTTTACTTACTTAATTAAATACGAGCGTTCATATGGAGTAACTCCATAATCTACGTATTTAGGTATAAGAATTCTAAAATAACATATAAAACCTAGTGTTAATTTATAAAAAAAACAACTAAATATAAAGAATAACTAAAATAAACTTAAAAAACACTTTTAACATTTCATTTCCTAAAACAAAAAACTAAAATAAAAAATAAAATATTATAATTAAATATTTTAACATAATTTATGGTTTTTATTTTTAATATTAAATAATATTAATATATAAATATCAAATAATTAAAATATTTTAACTCAATTTATTATAATTATATTTGATTTTTCAGAACTTAATACACTGTAAATCAGTAAAAAAAAATTAGGTATTTATAAAGACAAATAATAATTAAAAATGAGTAGCTGCAAAACATATCTTCTCTTATTTATCTCGGTGTTTTTCTTAAGCAAGGTTACACATGCACAGCAGTATAATTTAAAAGGAAAATTAATCAACGATATGCATCTACCTAATGAATTTGCTTATACTTATTTAGTAAAGAATGATTCAATTTTAGTTCAACAGACTTATACAGATAGTCTCGGAATTTTTAATTTAATCGCTGAAGCAGGGCTTTACAAGCTCAAAATAGAACAGTTTGGGCAGGAATTGTTTACTAAAAATATTGATCTAACTAAAAATATTGATCTAGGTATTTTAAAAATTGATAAATCTATACTGTTAGAAGAAGTAACTATAAACACCGTTAGAAATTTTGTCAACCACGAAAGAGATAAGCTAATTTTCACTATAGAAAACAGCCCTCTTGCTAAGGGATATAATGGATTAGAAGTTCTTCGGAGAAGCCCTAAACTTCAAATCAGTACTGATGGTTCCATTCAATTGAAGAAAAAGGAAGTACAGGTTCTTGTAAATGGCCACAAAATTAATATGACTCAAGAAGATTTGAATAGCTATTTGGGAAGTTTAAGCTCCGAGGATATTAAAAGTATTGAGATTCAAGATGTGGGAGGTGCGGATGCAGAAGCCTCTAATAGCGGCGGGATAGTGAATATAGTGCTCAAAAAAAGAATCTATGGCTTCAGAGGGATTGTAAAAGCGGGCACTAACCATTATGACTCAAAATATAATATTTTTTCTGGAGATATAAATCTAACCTATGGGCACGATAAATGGAATACTTATTTCATCTCAGGAATTAGTAAAAGTAACTCTAAGGGGAGCTATAAGAATCAATTCGATTATTATAGTGAGTCACGTCGGCAACAACAGAATGGAACCTTTTTTCAAAAAAGTAAATCCTATAATCTAAGAACTGGAGCCATGTTTTACCCTAATGCAGAACATGAGTTTGGCGTTGAGTTCTTCTTAGGGCATGGAAAAGATAAGTTTACAGATAATCAATTACTTGAAATTTATAACCCCTCTTTAGATATAGAAGGGCAAACCAATTCACTAACTAATGATAAGACAAGTATTTGGTACTTTACAATCAATTACAAGTATACACTAGATACGTTAGGTAGCTATCTTAAGTTTATTGGAGATTATGGTAACAATAAATTGAATCGCAATAATACAGGAAGCATTAACTATGAATTGGGACAGATAGAAAATAGCACTTTTTTATTTGATACTACTGCTCCGTCCATCTATTATACAGGGCAAGTCGACTGGTTACAAAATCTGAAGTCAAATTGGCAACTATTCTCAGGAGTTAAACTTAACCGCATAGATCGCAATAATAAATTAGATAGTTTTGAAAAATTCAACCAAGATTGGCAATTGATACAGAAGGATATTCAAGATTTTAAAAATACTGAGAATATTTTTGCCATTTTCTCATCCGTAGAGAAATCGTTTAATGAAAATAACTATCTAAAAGTAGGACTAAGAGGAGAATTTACATCAATAACAGGGCTAAATAAATTAAATAGTGAAGATGTTACAAGGAATTACTTTAACTTATTCCCTTCCCTTTTCTATAAGTATAGCACGGATAGCAAACATTTTTTCTCGTTATCCTACCGGCGTAGTATTAATCGACCGTCATTCAGAGATTTAAACCCTTTTATTATAAAACAAAGTGATTTTTTGTATCAAAAGGGAAATCCGAATCTAAACCCACAATATAACCAACGAATCGATTTTACCTATGGGGTTAACAAAAATGAATTTTCTCTATTTACAAGGTTTTCTAAAGATATTATCCAACAAATTTACTTTGTAGAAAACAATATTAACTATGTGCAACCACTGAATTTTGGTAAAGAAAGTAATACTGGAATTGACTATACCTATTCTGGGAACATCAACAAGTGGCTTTATACCAATGTTTCGTCAGGCATTTATTACTATAGTTTTAGATCGGATAAATTACAAGAATCTCGTCCAACCTTTTATAACTACGTCTATTTACAAGCAAAGCTTCCTGAAAATTTCATACTCGAACTATTTAACAATTATGATTATAAATCCCAGTATAGAAACACGCTTGGAGCATATCAATATGGATTAGATCTAACTGTTCAAAAGACAATGTTAATAGAACAGCTAATTGCCAAATTTTCTGTAACAGATTTGTTGAATACACGTAGAGATAAAAACGTATCTGCTTATACGGATTTCACATTTAACTTTTATCAAAAACGCTTAACCAGAGGCTTCTCACTTTCTATCCAATATACCTTTAAAAATCAAAGCAAAACTAAATACTCCAATGTCAAATCTGATAATCAAAGCAGAAATAGACTATAATATATTGTTGGCCACAATTACAGGAGCAAGCCGAAAATCCTTAAAAGAGTAGGTTTAATTCAATAACTTTTCAATTATGAATCATTCAAAAAAAAATCTTGATCAATTAGCAAAGAAAATGGAATTGTTAAATGACATGGAGCAAAATCAATTAAAAGGTGGATTTGCTGCATTTGGAACTCAAAAAAGAAAAGAGCTAGAACACGAAGGTTCAGTTTCTGTTACCGTTTCTGGAAACTGCGGATGCTCATGTGAAGTGAGAAACTAATAATTAGCTCAAAGGGAAACCTAGTGAAGGGAGAGTATTCCACTCTCCCTTCTTTTTAATATTAACAATATTTTTTTGAATTATGAAATACAGTAAATTTAATACTATTGTCCCGTTTGAAGATAATTTTGTATACCACAACTCCTTTACACAACGTTTTTTATTGCTTAAACCTTTATTGATTGATTTAATTGAAGCTTCTAAGTCTGAAAACAATATTGAGGAGCTAAAAATAATACATCCTGATTTATTTAACTCTTTAATAGAAAATGGATTCCTTGTACCTAAAGAGCAAGATGAAATTCAGAAAGTTCAAAATATGATGCAAAAAATAGATGGAAGAGATGATTCTTTTTATTTAATCGTCAACACCACCATGAATTGCAATTTCAGCTGTTGGTACTGTTATGAATCTCATATTAAAAATTCTAAGCTTGACAAAATAAATATCAACAAAATAAAAAAGTTCGTAGAAATTACTTTTGCAGAAAAGTCCAATCTCAAATTGTTTACGCTTTCATTTTTTGGAGGTGAACCTTTATTATTTTTTGATGATGCAATCATTCCTGTAATTGAAAACACAAGTCGAACAGTTCAAAAATATGGAGCAACCTTACAAGTTGGATTTACCACAAATGGGCTTCTTATTAATGAAAGAATAATAAAAGCACTGTCGAAATATAAAATTAGTGGATTCCAAATATCATTTGATGGTAATAAGGAACATCACGATCAGACTCGTTTCGTTTCCAAAAGCAGAGGATCGTATGATGAAATCATGGCTAATGTTAAACTAATTGTTAGAAACGGTATGTCTGTCACCTTAAGAATTAATTATACCGCTAAAAATTTGCCTGAACTTAGTGGTATTCTCATTGACTTGGATGAGCTAAAACAAGTAGAAAAAGATCGAATTGTTATTTCTATGAATAAGGTTTGGCAGGAAGAGAACAGAAATCTCTGGGGATCAGTCAAAGAATTTTATCAAAAAGCAGAGCAATATGGACTTCATTCAACAGATGCTTTGGCAGGTGATACAGTTAGAAATTCTTGTTATGCTGATAAGATAAATGAAGCAGTGATTAATTATAATGGAGATGTATATAAATGCAATGCTCGTGATTTTAAAAGTGAGAATAGAGACGGTTACCTTGCTGATAACGGCTCGATAAGCTGGGGAAAAAATATACAAAACAGACTAAATATAAAGTTAAAAAATAAACCATGCCTAGATTGTACGATTATGCCCATATGTGGAGGAGGTTGTACTCAAGTGGCATGGGAAAATAGAAATAGAGATTATTGTGTAAACGACTTCGATGAAAGCCGCAAAAAAGAAATTGTCTTAGAGATGTTTCATTCTAAACGTTTAGAATATGTTTAAACTCATCCGTCAACATGATCAAATGGATTGTGGTCCTGCTTGCTTAGCAATGGTTTCAGCTAGTTATGGGAAAAAGTATAGCCTTCAATATTTACGTGATTTATCCTTTATTTCTCGTGAGGGAGTTTCTCTGCAATCTATAGGTCATGCAGCTGAACAAATTGGCTTTACTAAATTTCCTGGGAAACTTTCTATTGATGATTTAATAGAAAATGTTGATACATTACCTGCTATACTACATTGGAACCAAAATCATTTTGTAGTACTTTTTAAAATATCTAAAGGCGGAATGAATAAAAAAATTAACTTTAAAATTGCTGATCCTGCACATGGTATTTTGAATTTAAGCTATGAGAATTTAACTAAGCATTGGATAACTACGGATAATAAACGTGGAGTTGCATTATTTCTACAACCAACTTCGGATTTTTTTAATAAAGAGATTCCAAAAAAAAATACTCCTTCACTTAGTTATTTACTAGCGTATTTGGTTCCCCATAAAAAATCAATGCTATGGATGTTTATTCTTCTAATTATTGGAACTTGCTTATCACTTGTTTCTCCTTTTATAACGCAAAATTTAATAGATAAAGGTGTTGTTGAAAAGAATCTAAATTTTATCACTCTAATTTTAGTAGCACAATTAGCTCTATTTGTTGGAAGTCTAGTCGTTGAACTTTTTAGAAACTGGACGGTTCTAGTCGTCGGAACGAAACTAAATATAAATATTATCTCTGATTTTTTTAAAACCTTGTTAAAGCTACCTATAAAATACTTTGACACTAAACTTATAGGGGATTTTACTCAAAGAATTCAAGATAATGAGAGAATCGAACAATTCTTGACCTCTCAAAGTCTTATCACTTTATTCTCAATTATTACATCGAGTATTTTTTTTGGAGTCCTTCTTTATTACGATTACACTATACTCGTAGTATATTTTGTATTGACTTTTATCTCTATTCTTTGGACTTTTTTTTGGATGAAGAGAAGAAAATCTTTAGATTATTATAGATTTCTAAGACGCAGTGAGAACCAGGAAGCAATCTATGAAATTATAAATGGTGTTTCAGAGTTAAAACTAAACCAATTCGAAGAGGTTAAGCGTAATGAGTGGGAAAGAATTCAACAAAAATTATTTAAGACGAATATTCAGATTTTAAAAATTAACCAAATTCAAATGTCTGGATTCGAATTCATTAACCAAACAAAAAACATCTTGGTAACTTTTCTTGCTGCTACTTTGGTGGTGAAAAATGCACTTACCTTAGGAGAGCTTTTAGCGATATCCTACATTATAGGGCAGCTTAACTCCCCAATTAATCAATTAATCTCTTTTTTTCGCTCACTTCAAGATGCTAGACTGAGTTTATCCAGGTTGAATGAAATAAAACAACATCAGGAAGAAGAACAAGTAGATCAGAAGCAGTTGCAACTAAAAAACGATGACAATTTAACTAATGGAAGAAAAAGCGGAATTTATTTCAAAAACCTCTCATTCCAATATGGAGGTCCTAAATCATCATTTGTATTAAAAAATATCCATTTTGCTATACCAGAAGGTAAGATTACGGCAATTGTAGGAGCTAGCGGAAGTGGAAAAACAACACTTATGAAGTTACTTTTAAGATTTTATGACCCCAGTACTGGTAGTATTCTATATAATGAAGATGATATAACAAGCTTATCACCAAAAAGTATCAGAGAAAATTGTGGTGTGGTTATGCAAGATGGTTATATCTTTTCTGATACTATTGAACGTAATATTACCACTGGTGATGAATACATAGATCAAAAAAAATTAAATCATGCAATTAAAATAGCTAATATTGAATCTTTAATCAAAGAATTACCTTTGGGTTTTAATACCAAAATAGGGGTAGCAGGAAATGGGATTTCAGGCGGACAAAAACAACGTATCTTAATTGCTCGCGCAGTATATAAAAATCCTCATTACATTTTTTTTGATGAAGCGACTTCTGCACTCGATGCCGAAAACGAAAAAACAATTCACGACAACCTACAGTCCTTTTTCAGCGGAAAAACTGTAATGATAATAGCTCATCGCCTTTCTACAGTAAAACATGCAGATCAAATAGTGGTTCTAAAACTTGGTCAAATAGTTGAACAAGGAACACACAAAGAATTAGTTAGCTTAAAAGGAGAATACTATAACCTTGTTAAAAATCAATTGGAATTGGGATCCTGAATTTTTATAAAGTGTTGAAAAGAAACTATTTTTTTAATGATTCAATACTGAATAAAAATAATTTCCTCAACTGCTTTCTCTCTCTCTCTCTCTCTCTCTCTTTAAAAAAACTATTAGATCATATTGTAATCAATAAATTTTCCCTTGCCCCTGTCTCCCTTTAGAGTCCAACTAAAATTTCCATAAACATACATATCCCTCAAAATTTAAAAGAGATAAACCCTAAAACTAGTTGGTTGCGTTTCAAGAGCAATTGCCAAAAGGCAAAAAATGAGGGTTGTCAAAAAACAACCCTCATCAAAAATACCTTATTGTTTTTTTCCTTCAAAGAAAATGCGTTTTTGATTTTCCATTATTTTTTTTCCAGAAAATTTAAGCGTTTTCGAATCGGCTGAATAAACCAACACACCCGCTAATTCTCCTGTTTGATGCATTACATCCTGATGGTCTGTATATTCAGATACAAATTGAACGTTCATTTCTATTGGTGTTCTATCATTACCACTCATTCGAATCTTGTTGTTTCCTAAATCTTCAACAAGTAAAAGCTTATTAAATTCACTTGAATCATAGGCTCCCATATAAGATCCCGCCACTGTAGCAGATGCAGATCCCTTTTTTATACCTCCACCACCATTATTGTCATCACTACTACTACAGCTTGTTCCTATTAACAGGCTACCCATTAATACGAAAGAATAAATTGCAATTTTTTTAATCATGATTTCCTTTTTTACTATTAATTATAAAACAAAAGTAGTAAAAGAACTTATCCATATTAAAAAAAACTCAGTAAAATACCTACTAATAATACTATTATTCAATAAATTTACTACATTTAACACAATATAAAAGAAAACAATACTTATATTCACTTTTAAAATATATAGAAATTTTAAAACGAAAGTCTACAAGCCTCATACTGTAGCTAAACAATTTCATTTATTCCAAAATTTGAGATTTAAGTACTTTAATTTCTAAATAAATTCACTTAATTGGAATTTTAATTGCTATTTAAATCAAACGCATATTGATCTAAAAATTGCATTTTTCGCAATTCCTCATCTTGTATTCTCTAGCCATCACCTGTAACAATTGCCCTGCAAAAATACCATCGTCATTATCGCAAAAGACACATCCTATTTTTGTGTATAAATGAGGGAAAATATAGGTTAACTCAACTCATTGTGCAGACAGAGGTTACTTATCTCAAGTAAATCTGTTTCAAACGGTATATATCTAAATTAGAAACACCAAAAGAGCGAATCAAAAGATTATAAAACACAACCTTATACCTTTAAGAAATTAGGAAAAAGAATAGCAACGTTATTTTCACAAGTATATAATCCATTCAAAATAATTATGCTAAACGTTTAAAAGTCTTAAAATCCGAATTTTAGCCAAAAAACAAACTAGATCATCTATATTAAAAAAAAGACTATTGGGTAGCTTTTTTGTTTTAACGAAATACAACCGTCTCGATTACCTCTTTGCTTTTTCGCTCCTTTAAGAGCACTGTTTTTTTGCTTACTTCTTGCTTATCCGTTCCAAAGTATTTATACACTTCTATATACGCTTTGGCTGCCGATTTCGTACGTCGATCACTTTCTGCAAAATAATTCAGTGAAATTTCATATTTTCCTGCTTTCGCTTGAGGTAAAATATACATTTCAGGACCAAATCCACGGGTCACATCTTCAGATAGTATCCCACCTAATTTGGTTCGTTTATTGTTATAGGAACACTCCTCATTCGAAGCCTCTTTGATGTGCAAATCAATATCCGTACTATCCAAATTCCAGTACACCAAAACAACGAGGTCGCTGGTATAATTTGCCTCATAGTACGAAGCATAATCCTTTTGCGCTTGGGCTTGCAGCTGCTGGAAAAACATCTTTTCCTTGACCGATTCGCGTTTATTTGTCTTGGCCATCTCTTGGAGAAATCGGTTTGCAAACAAGCCGTTAATTGCGCGAATACTGCCGTAGTTTGTTGTTTTAAATACAGCCGAACTACTGATATAATAAAAAATGGCCGCTAATTTTGGATTGCTTTGCTCTAAAGCGCGTGCCATATTGAAATAAACCAAGCAATCGTTAATTCGCGTATCCAGTATCTTTTGTCCTAAATAATAACTGTCATAGCCATAGTTGAGATTCAAGGTATTGGTTAGCAAATCACGTAAAACATCCACATCACTTCCATTTCTTTCTATGATAGAGCTCAATAATTTTAAAGCATCTGCTTCAGCATGCGTTTTAGCGCGTTTTGCTGCTAAAACCTGTAAAGCATCCAAGGTCATTTCTTCCTTAGCAAGCAAATCAAGTTCTTCTTTGGTTTGTTTTTTCTTCTCCCAAACCTGGAATAGCGATTGTGGCTGAATCACAAAATCTGCATCCGTCATTTCACTGATAAAATTCGCCAATACAGCGTCCCCACTTTGGAGAATCTGTTGTTTTTGCAACAGCGTAATCCACTGTTCAAAGCTCTTTTTAGCCGTTAAAGCCTCGGTTTGTATAAATGCTTTCAACAACTCCGTTACTGTAAATGCTTTGACAAATTTTTCCGCTACATCCAGGCTTTTTACTTGGTACCTATCGTAGTCGGCTTGTGTTTCTAGCATTAAAAAAGAAGTATACGCACTCAATACCTGGTAGTAAATGGAGTAATCTACACTCGCTGATTTTAAATCTGATCCAATCTGATCCAATTGCGTTAAAGCAATCTTTCCATACATGCGCGAAGCTAAGGCTGAGTTTACCTGATGTACGGGCTTAAATTCAATTGTTTTCGCTTCAGAACCCGCAGTTACTTTCAGTTGAATCGGTTTATCTAAATTACCCCTTGCTGCCAATTGTAAAATTTGTCCATCATAGAGTTGAGTAACCCCTCCTGCTAATAAAATATCCGTTGCTGTTTCGCCAAAAACGCTGGCTAACTTCCACGTTTTATAGCGCAAGGCTTTGGCACTTTCAATCAATTGAGCCTCACTATTTGCGGTAAACGAACTTCCACCAGTTAAGGTGCTTAAATAGTCAAGCAAATCCGTATTGGTACCAGACATTCCCGTTTTATAGGTATATACCTTATCCCCTTTATAGAGGTAATTGGCTAATAGCTCACGGTGGTTAACCCCCCAATTCAAATCGCCATCACTCAATAAAAATAAACTCTTCGCCACCTGAGGCTTGAGCCACGTAGGATGAGAGGCCTCTTGCAAGGCTCTTCCTAAATCGGTTGCCCCTTCCAAAGCCAAAGTATTCATATAGCGCACTAAATCATCCCTGTTTTTAGCGGTATTGCTCATCCATTTTTCTTGGTACCACTGCGTTCCCATATTGAAGTTCAAAAGGGCAAATCGCTCAATGACCCCTTCATTTTGCGCTAATATTTCTTGCACTAAATTCACCCAAACCCCAAATAAAACAGGATTTGAACTCAGAGAAGTATCCAGCATAAAAACCGCCTCTTTGGCCATCGTTGCATCTACTTCACGCGGCAATTGAATGCGCATTGTTCCCGCAAAATAGTCTCCTTCTTTGTCTTGTTGAAGTAAAGCCAAAGGCTTTGCGCTATTCCATTTTACATTGATTTCTTTTGCCGTTGGATTGAAATACGTCAGGTATTGTTTTTCTTTGTTTTTTTGGCTAATCGCCTCTTGCTTGGGTGTAATTACATACGCATTATCATCCGCCACAACAAGATCCACCCGCAATTTGTTTTTTGCATCAGGCAAACCTAAGGTAAAGGTTCTAAAATCCATCCCCTCAATCATATCCACATCATACCCAATAACGATGTGATGCAGTTGATTGGCTTGAATTGGAAAAACGCGACAGCTAAACATATCAGCTCCCGACCACTCCATCAAAGCGGGATCTATTTTACGTGCAATTGTAGTAAAATAAGCATCCGCAGCCGTTTCTTTCTCTGTGATCTTCGCCTGTTTCGTTGCTTTTTGGTCGTTTCTTTGTTGAATACCCACGGCGGATAAATCAAAATTGTCTTTGCTATAATCATGCAATTGCGCGACTGGAATTGTATTTTTCCCTTTTTTATCTTGATCAAATAACGCAGTTCCTCCAAAGGCAAAGTAATACGGAGAGGCATCAACGGGAAGTTTTAGTTTAAAGGTTCCCTCTAAACCACTCTGCGATTTGTCGTTGTAGAAATACGCATCAATTAAAACGCGTATGCGGTTACCCTCTATTTGCAGGGCAATTTGTGCATCTTCTAAAGGCAAAAATTCATTATCGCCAATTTCAAGACGCATGGCATTGTCTTTTAACGTAGACTTCTTCCAAGTTTCCGTAGAACCTTCAGGTGTCTTTTTATTGCTTTTTCCATAAACGTCTTGTATTACTGATATCGTACCTCTATCAGCGTCCCCTCTCATTTCGCTAATTTCAATGCGACTTACAGCTCCTGTTTCTCTTCTCCTCTCATTCCTTTCATAGCCTGTACTAGTAATTATTACTTCTTGTAGTTCACTTTGATCGTCTTCTAATTCAATCAAATAATAATCTTTGTTTTTTTCAAGTTTTATACGCTTGGTTTCCATTCCTATAAAGGAAATCTCCAAATAAGTATCCTTCTTTGTGCTTACGGTAAGCTCAAATTCCCCATCAAAATTGGTAGATACGCCATTGCGTGTACCAACTTCTAGTACTGTTGCACCAGGCAAAGGAAGGTGATCACTCGCACTTGAAACAACGCCTTTGATAACTCTAGTACTAGCCATGACATTCAAACTGCACAGCAATAACAAGCAATACAACAAAATTTTCCGCATACAATCTATTTATTAGTGGTGATTCTTTACTAAAATAGTGAATTATCCCTTGCATTCACCCCCCTAAAGAACAAATAAACGGTATTTTTACTTCTTTCTAAATAAAAGTTAGGCTTCTATCTTCTGCCTTGATTTTTCCTGCTTTTCTCCCTACTTCTGCTTAGGAAATACCGACTGCACTTTTGCTGTTAGCAACCTAAAATTATTCTCTGTGCAACGTTCGATACTGAGAGGGGGTTAAGCCTTTGTATTTTTTAAATAATTTAGACAGGTGACTTTCATCGTTAAAATCCAATTCAAAGGCAATTTCCTTCAAACGCATCGCACTGTACTTCAAGCGGATTTCTACTAATTTTAGTTTATAATCTAAAATATACTCCTGCAAAGACACCCCAACTTGTTTTTTGAAATATTCACCTATATAACTTTTGGCAATTCCAAATTCTGCCGAAAGAGCTTCTATCGTTAGTTGCTTTCGATCCGTACTATGCTGTTGCACATACGTTATCAACTTCATGACATCTTGTTCCTTTTTATTTTCTTCCAGCTGTTGGTAATCGCTGTGAATTAAATTACGTGCAACCAGATTGAGAACAATGGCAATACTTTGTCGAATAAGGAGATAATCCGGCGTTAAAGCAGCATACTCTCTTGCAATAGCTTGTAACAGTTGCTCTGCAAATACCTCATCTTCCTTTACGCGAAAAACACAACCCGACTTCGCCTGATAATTATGCGTGATGTACGTCAACTTATACAGGTTATCACAGGTTTCAATCCGATCAGATTCCATGCGAATTTGCGTGATAAAACGCTGTGGGCATTCGATAATTAAAAGGCAACTGGTTTTTTCGCTTTGAAAGTGATAAGAGATACCAAAGGGAATCAAAAAGAGTTTTCCCTTTTCAAAGGGGATTTCTTGCCCATCAAAACGAGTCATGCCTTTGCCTTGTTGGATATATACCAAGGTTAGTTCAGCTTTAGAGTGAAGGTGTAAAGCTTCTTCGGTTGCTTCTATTTGTCTCACCAACAAAGGATCTAAGTTCGTATTTCGCATGTATGGAGCAGTAAAAACCTTTTAGGATACAATTTATTTTGTATCCATAGTGTTTCCTTTGCAAAGAAATAAAAAAAAACATGAATGCATATAAAAATAGATGGGTCATTTTGCGCTATTTAGTTGCAGGTGCCTTTTTATCACCCTTGGATTACTTTATTGTCAATATGGCTTTACCTGCGATAAAAGCCTCTTTGCAAGCCACAGACAATCAACTGCAAATGGTCATTGCCATCTATGGATTAACCTATGCCTCTTTGGTTGTATGCAGTGGTAAACTGGGGGATAGCTACGGACGAAAGACTATTTTTACCTTAGGCTTGTGGATTTTCCTCTTTGCTTCTCTTGCCTGCGGCTTAGCCCCTACTATTAACTGGCTCATCTTTGCACGATTTATACAAGGTATTGGTGCATCCCTATTAGCTCCACAAGTATTGGCTTCAATAAAAATATATTTTGATGAAACGGAACGCGCCAAAGCCTTGGGTATTTTTGGGTCTGTATTTGGTTTGGCCGCTATTTTGGGTCAATTAGCAGGTGGAATCTTATTGGATTTGCAGCTTTGGGGGCTAACTTGGGAGATTATATTTTTGGTCAATGTTCCTGTAGCAGCTATTTGTCTGGGTGGAATTTATGCGTATATGCCAGCAGAACCCAAGCAAAAACAAAGCTTAGACTACTTAGGGGTACTCCTGATTATCAGTACCTTACTTTGTTTCATAACGCCTCTCATCTACGGTAGAACCTTGGGTTGGCCTTGGTGGATTTTTGCGCTTATTGGCTTGAGTTTTCTACTACTCGCTCTCTTTATAACGTATGAAAAGTACAGAGAAAAACAACATAAAAACGGCATACTATCCATGCGTCTATTTCAGAATAAAACGTTTGCAGGTTGTCTACCCCTTATTTTATTTTACAATTTCACTGCGGGGCTTTTTATTTGCTATCCCTACTATTTACAGCTGCATTTACACTGGGGCGTTTTGGCTGCGGGATTGGCTATATTACCCTATGGGATTGGCTTTTTTTTAGGTCCTATTGTCTTTGCCCAAGTCAAACAAAGCCCTTCGTTTTGGATTCACTTGGCCTTAGGCTTATTGTTCTTCTCTTTTGTAGTACTGGGACTCCTTTTTTATTGGCTACACACCCCTAATTTTGCCACGCATCTCTTGTTTTTCTTCGCGGGCTTAGGGCATGGTATACTCCTACCCGTCCTGATGAGAGAGAGTATTCGAACCATTGCTCCTTCACAAGCAGGACAAGCTTCGGGAATCGTCAGTACCAGTATACAAGTAGGTAGCGTATTGGGGGGTGCGCTTATCGGAACCTTATTTTTCAGTCTCAGTGAAACAATTGGTTTCCCTCCAGCATTAGCTTTAGGTTTTGCCGCTATTGGAGGAGCTCAAGTGTTGGGATTTAGCTTTTATAAACTTTCTTTAAAAAACAACTAATTTACACGATATGAAAACATCAAACAACGTAGAACTAGGCAAACAACAGGTACTCGATTTCTGCAAAAACATCGAAATATGGTTCAACGGTACAGCGTCAGATCCTAAATTACTATATCAAGCGATCTTACATCGTTTTGATCCTGCTTTTACCCTAGTTAATGGAGATGGAGATACGATTGATTTCAACCAATTGTCCCAATGGTTAGAAAAAGTATATGGTCAGTTCCCAACGCGAAAAGTAGCTATCCAACAGCTTGAAGGTTATGCTACTTCACAGCATATTTTACTTACTTATACGGAAATTCAATACACCGAGGGTCTTCAAAATACCAGACATGCTTCTGCCGTATTTGTCATTCGAGAACATCGAGCTTACTGGTATCACTTAGTGGAACAATGGGGTAACTAATTTAAAAAGTACTTTTTACTAACTAGGTGTCACGCATCTATTTACTTCGTAAATACAAATTTATTCCTAATTTTGTTCCTTCACAGGAAAAGAATAAATCATGAACTATCAAAAATTTGATATAGAAACGTGGAATCGAAAAGAGCATTTCTATCATTTCAAAGACCAACTTCGATGTGGATTTAGTTTAACTACCAAAATCGATATTAGTAAAGTTATTCCTTTTATTAAAGAACACGAGTACAAATTTTACCCTACGATTATTTACCTAATTTCAAAAGCCGTAAATAAACATTCCGAATTCAAATTCGCAATGAAAGAAGGTGAGTTAATTCAGTGGGATACAGTGAATCCTGCCTATACAGTAATGCATCCCGATACGGAGACTTTCTCGGAACTATGCACAATTTATACGGAAGATTTCCCTGTTTTTTTACAGGAATATAATCGCGTACATGAAAGCTATAAAGATGATTATTCCCTATCTCCTCAACAAGGGATAGAAAACATCTTTAATATCTCAATGATTCCGTGGGTGAGTTTTGATGGTTTTAACCTCAATGTACCTGGTTTTGGCGATTATTTCGCACCTATTTTTACTTTGGGAAAATACATCGTACAAGGAAATGAGATTCTAATGCCTTTGTCCATACAAGTACATCATGCCACTTGTGATGGTTTGCATGTAGCCAAATTATTACAGAGTCTACAAGAAATATGTGATGGCGTAGAACAGCTAAAATGACTTTTTAATCCAAATAACCTAGTTTCCATCGCCTATATTCAATCCCTCTGAATAAATAAAACAAAAGCTATCTAACGGTAGCTTTTGTTTTATCTATTCATTACTTACCAAATTCTCATCCTTATACCTCAAATACCTAAATAATTGTCCTTTTAGTTCTTATGCAATTCATAAACGCTACATCAAAATTAACGGATTCTTTCTGCTTCATATCAACTTTATCGTCTTTACACCGAATAAAAACAGCTTCTCCCTCACATCAAATAGAACGCATACAACCATAGAATTAACCGATAGATCCATTTTATACAGCTATAGCCTTGCCATATACTCCTTTTTTAGTCCTGACCAACTCCGTTCGTCATATTTTTTTGTAACTTGATTAGCAATACGACTATGTTTGTCCGTAAAAACGAAATAGGATGACTCAAACACCAAAATGGTACACAAAACCGTACATAGAAGAAGTGCTTTTCTTCTGTTCTCTGTTTGTGCTTATCATGCTTCCCGAATTGATGAAATCCATCAACCCAACGGATTTGCTAAAAACTTTTTTCTTCTTTGCTATTTTATATGGACAAGCCCTATTGTATCGTTATTTTATATTTTCTTTATTTATTGCCAAGCGCTATCTCCTCTATGGTATTGAAACTGTCGTTTTTATGCTTTTGGGAACGGCTGTTTTATTAGTGGCAGATTATTTTTGGCTTGATCCCTCCTATTATAAAACAGAGGAGGATACACTTCTAGATCATTATATTTCTCATCTGGTTTTGAGTGTTATTAGTACCTCCGCTATTCTCTCTATTTTTTTGATACGCAAATATTCCACTGAAGTTCAAAAACGCAATGAAGCCCAATTAATGCTCAGTGAAATTAACATCAAATACCTTCATGCTCAATTGAATCCGCATTTCTTTTTCAATATGTTCAACAACTTATACGGAGTGAGTTTAACGGACCCTACAAGAACACCCGAGCTAATTTTAAAACTCTCTAATTTAATGCGTTATCAATTAGAGAATGTCAATAAAGATACCGTAACCCTACAAGAAGAATTGGCTTTTATAAACAATTACATCGCCGTCGAAAAAGAACGTGTTGGTCAGCGTTGTGCTATCGAATACCACATCGAAGATGCGGAACAGTGGGCTACTCAATATTCCATTGCGCCCTTATTACTCATTACTTTGGTAGAAAATGCCTTCAAACACAGTTTAACAATTAATCGTCCTTGGTTTATACAAATACACGTTCAAATTGAAAAAGGCAAATTACAAATGCAGGTTCAAAACTCACTTCCTGATGAAATTTTAAAAACCAACTCAACGGGCATTGGTTTAACTAATAGCAAGCAACGCTTGGAATTACTCTATCCCCGTCGGTATTCTTTAACGAATCAAAAACAAGAAGAAACCTATTGTACAACCTTAGTTTTACAGCTAAAATAAGCCGTTTATGCGTAAAATTCTCAAATGCATTATTATAGATGACGAAGAGGGAGCACATTTAGTACTTCGTCATTACATCCACGAATTAAAACAACTCGACCTACAAAAGTCGTTTTACAATCCTATTGAAGCCATGGACTATATGTACCATACGCCCGTAGATTTAATTTTCTTAGATATCAATATGCCTGGAATTACAGGTCTACAAATGCTCAAAGCTTTAAAGAATCCTCCGCTTGTGATTCTAACAACCGCCTACAAAGAATATGCCCTCGAAAGCTATGAATATCGCGTGGTGGATTATTTGGTAAAACCTTTTGATTTAGCGCGTTTTATGGTAGCTATAGATCATGTTTTTTCTCGATTTACACCTATTGAAACTACTGCTAAAACGCCACACACGGACTCCATACTTCCCATAGCCCCCGTCGCCCAGATAGAAGAACCTTCTTCTATTGTACTTCGCGTAGATGGAGATGTTGTGAAATTTCAATACAGCGAGATTACACATATTCAAAGTTGGGGGAATTACATCAAAGTTTTTACCGCAGACAAAACCTATTTAAGTGCTATTACAACGAGCGAAATTGAAAAAAAACTAGACCGAAAGCTATTTTTGCGCATCCATAAATCCCACATCATCGCTTTAAGTCAAATTAAAAAGATTTCTGGGGGGCAAGTAGAATTAGAATCGGGGATCATCCTACCCATAGGTTCTACGTATAAACGAGAGCTCCTCGACGCTTTTAAATAGACCCGATTTTCAAAAAGACTAATTTTAGGCTAATACAAAGCATGACTACCCTATTTGGTCATTAACAAAGACCGTTTCATCCTTTTTTTTTGTTCTTACTCTAGCAGTAGTAGACCTTTGCGCTATAAAAAAATAGCTCATTTGATTTTAAACTAACTGAAATATGAAAAAGAAACGAATACTCCTTCCTCTTTTAAGCGTCTTTTTTTTGGGAATAATCTCCCTAAATAGCTGCTCAGATAAATCCGATGCACCTGCTAAAAAAGAGAAAACTATGGCTGCTAAAATAGAACAAATCGTACAAAAATATGGACAAGCTAATAAACCAGGCTTTGCGTATAGGGTTCACTTTGAAAATGGCATTCACTATGAAGGTGCAGTTGGTTTAGCCTCAGTAGATCCCGTTCGAAAACTAGGGGTTGAAGATGTTTTCAATATAGCCTCTGTATCCAAACAGTTTACAGCCTTTGCAATACTCTTACTAGAACAACAAGGTAAATTATCTATTGATGATTCTCTTTATAAATACATGCCAGAATTAGGGGAATATGTAAAGCCTATTACAATCGCTCATCTACTTAGTCATTCTAGTGGATTAGCCGATTATATGGAACTCGCCAATCAAAAGGGAATCGATGGTCAATATCCTTTGAGCCGCGAGGAGAGTTTACAGCATTTAAGTGAAGTAACGCAAACTAATTTTGAAGTGGGTACCCAACAAGACTATAGCAATACTGGGTATTTCCTATTGGCTCAAATTATTGAAAAAATAAGTGGAATGCCCCTCAAAACTTTTAGTAAGCAATATATCTTTGATCCACTTGGTATGTCTCATACCTTTATTGCAGATCAATACCCTATTGAAACGGCTTACGTCTTATCCTATAATGAAATGGATCAACCAGATGAAGTATTCTGGACCCATACTGGAGATGGTCAAGTACACAGTACTGTTGGCGATTTAATGCTATGGGGGGAGAATATGCATACAGGAAAAGTGGGTGGATTGGCTTTAGTTCAAAAATTTGCAACTGCTTTTCCTTCCCATACCCCCAAGGGAAAAGAAATTCTTCATTATTCACCCTATGCCTATGGTATTGCGGTAAACCAAATAAATGGCTTGGATGTCCTCGAACACTCAGGGGGATGGATGAGTTATAACTGTAATTTTATTCGCATTCCCAGTAAAAAAGTAACGATAGCCGTACTCAGCAATAGTGCGAATATAGATGCAGTCGAAATTAGTCAGGCTATGGCTCAAGCCTTAGTAAAGTAAGTACAACACCCTATTTTTTCTCTATTCAAACAAAAAAATGAAATCAATCCATACCATACTACTCCTACTCCTAAGTATGATGAGTATCCCACTTTGCGCCCAAATAGAACTAAAAGGCACAATTAAAGATCAACAAAATGCTCCTATTGGATGGGCAACCTTAGTTTTACAAGCCACAACAACTCCAAAAGAAGAATTTGTTGCGATGAGTGACGAAGCGGGTAACTTCAGTTTCAACACCCTTACAAATACAGGAAGCTATAAACTTACAGCAAGTTTTATTGGATATAAAAATACAGAACTAATTATTGCGGTTTCTAATCCAAACAGTCCCCTAACTTTACGCATGGACCTCGATGAGAATGTCTTAGATGAAGTACAGATTATAAGCCATAGAAAAGCACTAAAAGTTACGCCTGGAAAGGCCACCTTAAACATTGAACAAAGCAATTTAGCCCAAACTCAAACTGCCTATGAGGTATTAAAAACATTACCCGGCGTAACGATTAGTCAAAAGGGAGAAGTAAAAATTAAAGGAAAATCAGGAGTTACGGTTTTAATGGATGGTCAACCCACTCAATTATCTGCTGAACAATTAAAAACCATCCTCAAAGGAACGCCTGGCTCTACCTTGCAATCCATTGAAATTATGAACCTTCCCCCAGCGAATATAGATGCATCGGGTACCGGCGGCGTAATTAATATCATCTCTAAAAAGAAATTGGTTCAAGGTTTTTATGGAACCGTTAACTCTACCTTGGGTATGAGTCATCAAATAAGTACCGATCACGCACTAAATCTGGGCTATGGCAATGACCATTGGAACTACAATTTCCTCTATTCGTATAACTACACACCTGATCGATTGAAAGAAAACTATGAAAAAAGAGAATTAACCTCCCCAGACAAAGCCTGGTTAGATCAAGTGGAACGCGCTTTTTTAACTAGTCGATCGCATTTGGTTAAATTCGATATCGCCAGAACCTTTGAAAAAGGCAATGTTTTGCGCCTGGCTACTTCATTGGATTACAACGATACACCAAGTACAATCTATACTACAACAACGGAAGGATCTCTTCAAGTCGCTCCTTGGCAATCCCTACAGAAAAAGGATAGCAAAAGCAAATTGACAACCTTTAAGGCAGATTTACAGTACACCCTAAAACTAGCAGAAAAAGAAAGCTGGACCACATCCATAGGCATGCAATACGTCAAATCAGAAGCAAGTGACTGGCTTGTAGGCCATAGCATTCCTGTACTTGATCCTCAGGCTTGGTTAACCAAACAACACAATGTATACCCCGCAGATCGAAAGGAATTTAACTTTAAATCCGATTATCAAAAAACACTGTGGGAAGAAGATCAGACAACGGCCAAGATTGAATTTGGTGTGAAGAGTCAGTATGCGAGTCTACAAACCAATGAGCGCATACAAACATTCGCTTCAACTAGCGTAAATCAAAGTCAATTTGAATATCAAACAGGCGTACATGCCTTCTATGGATCTTTGGACATAAGCTATGACAAATGGGCTCTTACAGCAGGTCTACGAGGAGAATACACGCATATAAAAGGAGATACTTTGGGGCATAAAAAATTAGTAAAACAGGATTATTTCTCTTTATTTCCTACGGTACAAATAACCTATACTCCTAATGAGAACTATGCCTTAATGGCCTCGTATGCGAAAAGAATAGATCGTCCAGAATTTGATAAACTCAATCCCGCAGTACGTTATTTGAATAGCACAACCCGCACCATGGGGAATCCCAATTTGCAACCTGAATTTTCTACTAATATAGAGGTTTCACAGCAGTTTTTGGGTTTTATTGACTTGACATTAGGGTATAGCCGAATCAAAGATCCAATGTTATACAGCTATTTCAACGAAGGAATAAACAAATCCTATTTTACAAGTATCAATGGCAAAAGTAGAAGCGAATGGCAGGCATCTCTTGCTATGCCAATTCCTGGATTTAATTGGTGGGAAAATTACCACGGTGTTTATTTTTACAATACAAAATTTGACAATAACCGAATCAAAAAAAACAAAAATAGTATCGGAGTCTTTACCTACAACAACTTTAAATTACCGCAGGATTTCAGTTTAGAATTAACCGCTTGGTACCAAAATGGAGGAATCGACTCTAACTTTAAGTATCGTTCATTGGGAGAAGTAAGTTTGGGAATAAGCAGAAAATTCTTCGAAGATAAATTCACTGCAACGTTTGCAGTTAGTGATGTGTTTAAAACAGGAGGTCTAAGAACCACAATCCTTGAACAACCGAATCAACAAACAAATTTTACGGCTAAAAATGATATGAGAGTCTTCAAATTGGGTATTACCTACAATTTTGGAGGAAAAAACAAAAAAACAACGATACATGAGGATGACCCACTGCAAAATAAAGTGCATCCTACTATAAAGGTTATCAAATAACGATTAACTATGTTTAAACGGATCAAAGAAAACAAAGCGGTAGTTCATTTCTTAGTGTACCAGCTACAGCTTATGCGTATTTGATCCAAGGGGAACCCAAAAGGTTCCTCTTTTTTTATAACCGTATGCGACTACCCCACCCTGACCAAAATAGTATATCACGCCTGCTCTTCGATTCATCCTCTTTTTTTTATAAAAGCGTACAAGCCAACTACTTTGCACCGCTAATTCGACAAGTAAAAACAAAACACATTTACCTATCAAACTTGCACGCACTCGTTAAGCTACTCCTATGAACAAAAACATTCTCTCCAATTATTCGAAACTCAATTTTTTGCTTTTTGTATGGCCGATTGTACTTTTACTCAAAATTGCAATTATCTTATATAGCCTAGATTGCCTCTCTGTACAGGGCTATATTCAGATCCAAAAAGACAGCTTCTTTTTTATCAACTTCTATTTAAAACAATACCCCGAAATTCTATTTAACCTCACTCAATTTGGTGATGCGCTTATTTGCTTATCCCTACTTACCCTCTTAATCCTTTATGCACCGAAAATATGGGAAGCCCTGCTTACGGGTTCACTTATTTCTTTTTTATTTGCTGTATCCATCAAAGCGTTCTTCTCCATACCAAGACCAGCAAAAGCTTTTGATTATACAACGTTTACTATCATCGGCGAAAAATTAACGGGCTCAACTAGCTTTCCTTCGGGACATTCCATAACCGTTTTTACGGTACTTACTATTTTGATGTTTGCCTTTATGCCTCAAAACAAAAACTATAAAATTCCCTATTTCTTTGCTGTAGTTACCTTGGGACTGTTATTCGCTTTTACTCGAGTGGCCGTTGGTGCACATTATCCCTTAGATGTAGTGGTTGGTTGCTTATTGGGGTATATTTCGGGACTTCTTGGTACGTTTATTAGTCGGCACTACCCTTTATGGCCTTGGATTTACAATAAAAAATATTACCCCATATTCATTATTTTATTTATAAACTGCAGTATTCTTCTGATTGTTAAAATAATAAATGAAAATCTATTCATATATTATTGTGCCCTACTAAGTTTATTTCTCTCACTTTATAAAATCACAAAGGTTTATGTTCAAAAATAATCGTAAAACAAGTTATGTCGCTCTTTTGATCAGTGTTATAAGCGTATTTTTATATCATATCCCCTTTTTTACTTTCGTATTTAAAAACACGAACTCTTCTGATTTTAGTCGCTTATTTTTAGTATTTAGTTTACTACTAATCATGATATTAGCTAATTTTTTTACCTTTTATCTCTTGCTGTCGATTTCCCGTCCTTTGGGGAAATTTCTGTTGTTTTTATTTTTTATGCTCAATGCTCTTTCTGTTTATTTTATCCATACCTACCAAGTCATTATCGATGAAAGTATGATTGGCAATATATTGAATACCAAGTACGAGGAATCAAGTAGTTTTTTTTCCTTTAAGTTGGTGTTATACCTTCTTTTTTTGGGACTACTGCCGAGTATAGTCCTTTTAAAAACCAAATTACAAAAAGAAGCATTGAAAACATTTATCGGTAAAAGTAGCCTCGCTTTGGGAGTGATACTTGTTCTTGTAGTTAGCAATGCACGTCATGTACTTTGGCTAGATGATAATTCCAAGCAATTGGGAGGACTAGCTATGCCTTGGTCTTATACCGTAAACACGGCTCTTTTCTATACGCATCAAGCTCGAAAAAACAAGAAAGAAATTGCATTACCTGATGCTGCGATCAAAGACCAAGAAAAAACAATCGTTGTATTAGTTATCGGTGAATCCGCACGAAGACAAAACTTCTCCCTATACGGGTATAAAAAAAACACCAATCCCTTTCTTTCCCAAACAGCCAATGTATTTCACTTCGATGCAAACTCAACCGCAACCTATACCACAGCAGGTGTAAAAAGTATACTCGAACATAAAGAATCTAATAATTTATATGAGATCTTACCTAATTACCTGTATCGCAATCAGGTAGATGTTATTTGGAAAACCACGAATTGGGGGGAACCTCCTGTCCATATCCAAAACTACCAAAGTAAAGAAATACTAAGGCAAAACTGCACAAGCGGCGATTGCAACTATGACGAGGTTTTACTAACAGGAATCAAAGATGAAATATTGGTTAGTACCAAAAATAAAATCTTCCTTGTTCTGCATATGAGTACAAGTCACGGGCCAACCTACCATACGAAATATCCACCACAATTTGAGCATTTTAGTCCCGTGTGTACGAGTGTAGAATTAGCGCAATGTACCTCAGAAGAATTGATCAATGCCTATGATAATACAATTGTCTATACTGATTATATCCTGCATCGTGTTATTGAAGAGTTAAAAGAAGTACCGAACTTTAAAAGTACCCTTCTCTTTGTTTCGGATCATGGCGAATCCCTAGGTGAACATGGGGTATATATGCATGGTTTACCCCTGCAAATTGCACCTAAAGAACAATACGAAATCCCCTTTATTGTATGGATATCAGAAAATAGCAGACGGCTAAAACCCAATAAAGTACTATCTCAACATCACGTCTTTCACAGTGTTTTAAATTTTTTAGCCATCGAAAGTCCTATTTATGATGAAGAGATGAATATTTATGAATAATGGGCGTAAACCAGATCATTGCGATTCTACTGCTGGATGCTAGTAATCATGAAATACTATCCCTTGGTCAAAGAAAATTGATTCATTTACAAAACTGCGAGTTATTTGCTTCATTAATTTAAAATTTTAATATGAAAGCAACTATCGTTTGTTTAGGTGTATGTACTCTTGCTCTGTTTAGCGGAGATATGCAAGCCCAAAATCCATTTCAACTAGGAGTAAAAGTAACTTCTAATCATGCCAATATTGCAGGAAACTTAGCCAATTTGAGTAAATCAACGTCTTTCGGTTTTTCAGCAGGAATCACTACAAAATACAACTTCGACCGTCTTTTTATTCAAACAGAACTCTTATATAGTGAATCCAAATCGGAGGTAGATAACGGGGTAGTTCATCAAGTAAAATGGAAAAGTATAGACCTTCCCATTTCTCTTGGTTATACTCTTATATCCTTTGACGCAATCCAAGTTCATGTATTAGCAGGGGGAATTTATTCACAAATTATTGATGACCAATTAAGTTGGAATGAAAACGCAAGGGCTGTACAAAGTGACTTCAATAAAAACAACATCAAAGCAAAAATTGGCGCCGGTGTAACTTTGGGCAAATTTGCGGTTGAATTAACTTACTCCCGCAGTTTAAACAACCTTTCTAAAGATTTCAAATCAAAGTCAAACAACGTACAAGTAGGACTTAGTTATCTGTTTTTATAATACCCAATAACGTTTAGCATAGAAGAATAAAATCTTCTATGCTTTTTTTTGTTTCAATTTGCTTGCTGTACAAATAATCCATTCATCAAATAATACCTACCCCTTATCAAATACAACTACTATATGTCAAATGATTATGCTTTATTTACCTTTGTAAGATCAATACACCGGCTATGAAGACCAATATACTCAAACACAAACGCTTCTTTTTTATTATTTTTTGGTCCATACTTGCCTTTTCGGTATGGCCTTATATCCACCGAGATAATCACCCCCTTTATTGGCTTACCCAGGCCTTAGTGGTCATGCTGTGCTTTATTACAATTGCTCATTATTTAAGTGATATTGAGCTACCTAAGGCTTTAAAAGAGGGGAAAATGAAGCGCTTTTTCTTGTTTTTCTTTTTGGGTATTCTTTTTCTCAATGCTTTAGTATCCTTCTTTTTTATGTTATTTCCGTATTTAATCAATGATACTAAAGCCCTAGTTGAAGTTCACGCTACTACCTGGAGAGAATTTTACATCCATAAGCTATTTAGTTCTCTTCCTTCTGCGATGGCCATTGTTACTACTACCTGTGGGATTCGCTTTTACGAAGAACACCATAAGATTGAACAAGTAAATGCTCGTTTAAAACAAGAACATTTAGAAGCACAGATCAAATTATTACAAGATCAAATCAACCCGCATTTGATGTTTAATATTCTCAATCACATCCACATCCTCATGCAAAACAATGTGGAACTCGCCTCAACGGTATTATTGAAATTTTCTGATATCTTGCGCTATCAGCTGTATGAGTGTAATCAAAACACCGTATTCTTACAACAAGAAGTGCAATACCTACAAGATTTAGTCGCGATAGAACAGATACGCTGGCAAGAGGAATTAACGGTACAATGCACCTGGGAAATTGAAAACAAACAACTTCAGATTGCTCCTCTATTACTGGTTCCTTTAATTGAAAATGCCTTTAAACACGTATCTCGATTACCTCATCATCAAGGTTATGTTTCGATACAATGTGTTGAAAAACACAATACACTGCGGTTATACATTGAAAATTCCTACAGTGATAAATACAAAAAAAAGCAACAACAAGGAGGAATTGGTATTCTCAATGTAACGGAACGATTAAAAATACAATATCCCGATACCCATACCTTGCACATTGAGCAAATAGATGGTAAATTCACGGTATTGCTTGAAATAACATTAACAAATACCCATGGCAGCAGATAAACATCCAATTCAGCTAAAATGTTTAGTGATAGACGATGAGCCTCTAGCAAGAAGAGCGATTGTCGATTATATCGCTAAAATTGACTTTCTAGTAGCCACCGCTTCCTGTGCATCTGCCTTAGAAGCACAAGAACTACTCAGTAAAGACAGCTATGATCTGCTCTTCTTAGATATCAATATGCCTTATTTATCAGGTATTGATTTCTTAGAATCAATCAGTAACCCTCCGATGGTTATTTTTACAACCGCTTATTCTGAACACGCTTTAGAGGGGTATCGCTTGCAAATTGTTGATTATCTACTTAAACCCATTGCGTTTAAGCGCTTTTACCAAGCTACTCTCAAAGCCAAAGAGCTCTATCTACTCAAAAACCAACCCAAAGAAGAAATTGGTGTGTCTGATTGTTCCATGTATATTAAACAAGACGATAGTTTTGTCAAAATTCAGTGGACGAATATCTTATACATTGAAGCCATGCAAAACTATGTGAGAATTCACCTAGATCAAAAGAGTTATGTCATTCATCAAACCATGGTTGCACTCGAAGAATTACTATCCAAAGAACACTTCTTTCGAATCCACAAATCCTACTTGATTAATGTCAACCATATTTCTTCCATATCAAGTAATAAAATAGTAATTAACAACACTCAATTACCCCTAGCTCGCTTGCGCAAAGAAGCCTTACTCAATACTATTATTTACAAAAATTTATTAAATAAATAAAGAACTATCATTTAGTCTATACCTGTCTTTAGGAAGTCTTTCCCTTCCTACACGCTATCTTCTCTTCTCCCTTAAACAATTTTTTTTGTATCAAGTTAAAGCGCATTTAAAAATAGATTCAAACCCAAAAAAGCACATTCTTTTTTTATAACATACAATAAAACAATACCCTGATTTAAAACACTTTAAACATCGAAACTTTTTTAAATTGTATACATTAAAATTTATTTAAACCCCATAAATCCAAGACTTCACGTCGTTTTGTTCAACAATTCTTCAACATTAGCCCCAAAATACGTTTGTTAAACATCCTTTTACTGAAGGAATGTTGACGTAATGTTGGTGGATAATGGTGAAAGTGATGGGTTATGGGTTAAGGGTTATGGGTTATGGGTTCAAACCGCTCCCTACTATCTACTCCCTACTCCCTACTCCCCATTCACTCCCATTCACCCCCTTTTACTCCCTTTTACACCCTTTTACACCTATACACGCCCCACTTTACTTATTGAACATTTTTCGTTTTGTATTTTAGTGAATTACTTCCAATCATTTAAATACGAGATACTATGGCAGAAATTAAAAAAGGGCTTTTAGGTCCTATTACTGGAAAGGTAGGCCCTGTAGTAGGGCTACAATACAGAGGTAAGAATATCCTACGAGCAGCACCCAAAAAAAGTACAAAGCAGGCATCGCCCAAACAAATTCAACAACGCAACAAACTGATTTTGGTGGTACAATTCTTAAAAGACATCCGCACTTTTATCAATGCGCATTATCCCAACCAAATAATCAACGGTTCTAGTAAAGTAGGATATGATCAAATTCGCTCTACCTTAATGAAAGAAGGGGGGGTATGGGGCAATGATTTACTATATATCCAAATAGAAAAGGTGGTAGTGTCGATGGGATCTTTACCCCCAGCAGCGATTAAAAAAATCGCCTTTCTAAAAAACAGAAAAATAAAAATTCAATGGGACCCTCTTATTTTTAGTGGACTCAACTCTTCTGACGATACCTTAACTGTGTTAATGTATAACGAAAACCTCAACCAATTCGAGCAAAGTGAAACAATTGGAAAAAGAGAAGATAAATACAGTACCCTTGTTATTCCCCAACACTGGGAGTATGGAAAAATTCACTTTTGGAGTGTGTGGTCAACCGCAGATAAAACGATGCACAGTACGAGTTTATATCATGCACCACTCGATTTAGCAGCAATGTAACCCGAAGAAGTAAGCGGATACGTGGTAAAATAGTCCCCTTTTAAACTCTATTAAACGAGAAAAAAAAAGGATTATTACTCAAAAGATAAAACGATGTACTTTCACTTTTGAGTAATAATCCCTTTGGTTTTTACTAGATTTATGCTAGCTTAAAGGCGATACTTACAAGCTCCATTTAATCTTTACGGCACCATAAAAAGTACTCGTAAATCGAGGATCTGCTTCTTTTTTTTCTTTAAATATATTTTTAATCTTGCGTTCATTATACGAAAAAGAACGCACCAACGAACTTCCTGCGGTCAAAGACAGCGTAAGGTTGTCATTGAATTTAAATTCAGGTCTAAATCCGGCGACAATTTGTTGAAATCCCAACAACATATTTTTATCATCCTTTTTAATTACGGCGGTCATCCCTTGCATATCTGCCGCAAGTTTTAGATCTACTTTTTCATTTAACTTATAGCCGAGTTCTGCCCCTTGTGGGAAAGCCACTCGAACATAAAAATCGCCATAGGTTTCCCAATTGAAGTAAATACCAGGTAAGACCATAGGCACACCAAAACTATTCGTCAGTACTGGGCCAACCCCCAAAGACACTTTTTTGTTAAAATGCTTGATAAAAAACACCCCTCCTTGCGCTAAAATTGCCTCTTTATTAATCAATTCCATATCGGTATATATCCCAACTGTCCCCATAAATAAAAGAGACCATGAATCGCTAATAGAGCGAAAATGCTTGATTCCTATCTGTGCATTTAACAATTCGGTTGGAAACAAATCTTCCTCATATAATTTATGTTGCATTTTGGCATAAGCACCTTGGGCAATAATAGACCATATACGAGGTTTATTTCTCTTGTCTGTAGTAACAGATAAAGGGATTTCAATCGTTGCCTCTACCCTTCTAAAATCCGTTTTTGCAGGCGTTTTTACACTGTCAATTGGTCTGACATAATTTGAAAAAGGAACATAATCAACTTTAAACTCACTTTGAAACTTTTCTTGAGACCAAAGGGTGAGTGTACCCCATAACATCGAACAACAAACTAAAAATACACGTACTTTCATTTCTTTAATTTTGATGCAAATCAAGTGCAAATCACCCGTTCTAACGAATCAATTTGACCATTGGACCATTTCCATTGATGAATGACACACTCAGCATGCTAAAAACAGTAAAACAAGTCGAATTCTCTCCGAAATAACCCACAAATCGCTATCTTCGCTGGGGTTACTTCTTACTTTAAGTTGCAGTAAGGCCTACTTCAATACACATCCTATGAAAAACTATATTGCTTTGCTTAGAGGAATAAATGTAAGTGGTAAAAATAGCCTTAAAATGGCTGTTTTAAAACAATTGGCCACTGATTTAAACCTAGTCAACGTGCAAACTTATATTCAAAGTGGCAATCTTATTTTTCAATCGGAGGAACTAGACCCGACTTTGCTCTCTCAGCAAATACACCAAGCTATTTTTCTGGAACTGGGTTTAACTATTCCTATTCTAACTTTTACAGTAGACTCGTTTAAAACCATACTCCATCAAAATCCGTTTGCAAAAACGGAAGAACAGGAACAACTGTATCTTACTTTTTTTGAGGCTATACCTCATTCTCCCAACCTCGAAGCCATCCAAGCAAAAAAAGCGGCGGAAGAACTGCTGCACTATTCCGATTCAGCCCTATACTTAGTGGCTGCTTTAGGCTATGGAAAAACTAAACTTTCCAATACTTTTCTTGAAAACCAACTTAAAGTTTCCGCTACCACCCGAAACTATAAAACCTGCCTCAAATTAATTGAGCTGGTAGAAATGCGCTAATCCCCTCTATTTTCCCTTTACACAGAAACAAAAACAACCCCAACTTACTCTTCCTTTTTTATAGATTAATCTACAAGAAACTTTAAGTTACTCTCTAGTTATCTTCAAGCGCTTTTTGCGTTTTTCATCCTAAAACCCTCCTTTAAGTGAGTACTTACGCTATGCTTCTTTGTCATTTTAATTCTTTTAGAAGATGTACTACTGGATAAAAGATGTTTTTGTCCTTTATATCTAGTTTTGTGATTTAAATCATAAAATAAACCTTTCTCTAGCGGTAACTTTGGGATAAAATAACACCTAAATAAAATCAAGATGAAATCAAAATCACTATCATTTATGCTCCTTGCAGGCTGTTTAACCCTCCTATCCTGTGGGGATAAATCAGCTAAACCTACTTCAGAAGAAAGTGTAATAACAAATGAAAGAAAAATAGAAACTTCTGCAGCGTCAACAGCTAATTCTGCGACAGGTTCAACTGCTGATGCCCCCCCATCAGAACGCATTGACCTCATCAATAAAGGAAAAGGACCAATCAAAACTGTAGTCCTTGGAACTATTGATCAAGCGATGGCTGCAAAAGGACAAGAAGTATTTAAAACCATGTGCACGGCTTGCCATAAAACGGACAAGCGCTTTATCGGGCCAGCTCCAAAAGGAATCTTAGAACGCCGTACACCTGAATGGGTGATGAATATGATTCTAAATCCAGAAAACATGATTGAAAATGATCCCCTAGCCCAAGAACTTATCAAAGAATTCAACGGTGCTCCTATGGCCAATCAAAATCTAACGGAAGAAGAAGCTCGCGCTGTATTAGAATATTTCAGAACCTTATAACCTTTAAAACACATCGTATGAAAAAGTATATCAAGCTTAGTTTAGTCAGTTGCCTGGCTGGTTTTGCCATGCTGAGTTGTGGCAAAGCAAAACAAAGCAACAAAGGTGCACTCTCGTCGAATGCTGCCGAAAAAGTATATGTTGCTCCTGGAGAATATGATGAGTATTACGGCTTTTTCTCAGGGGGATTTAGTGGTCAATTATCCGTTTATGGTTTACCATCGGGAAGGCTTCTAAAAGTAATTCCTGTCTTCTCTCAAGATCCTGAAAAAGGATATGGATACAGTGAAGAAACAAAACCAATGTTAATGACCTCTTATGGTTTTATTCCTTGGGATGATTCGCATCACCCTGATATTTCACAGACCAATGGAGAATTAGATGGTCGTTGGATTTTCATCAATGGAAATAATACCCCGCGTATTGCTCGAATTGATTTAGAAGATTTTAGTACCGCTGAAATCATAGAAATCCCAAATAGTGCCGGAAACCACAGTTCTTCTTTTGTAACTGAAAATACGGAATATGTAGTAGCAGGAACGCGTTTTTCTGTGCCTATTCCCCAACGGGATATTCCAATTAAAGAATACAAGGGCAATTTCAAAGGAACCCTTTCTTTCATTAAGGTGGATGACAAATCCGGAGAGATGGATTTAGCCTTCCAAATTCAGATGCCGGGATTCAACTATGATTTATCTCACCCTGGACGAGGCAAATCCCATGGTTGGTTTTTCTTTACCACGTATAATACGGAAGAAGCACATAGTTTACTAGAAGTAAATGCTTCCCAAAATGACAAAGACTTTATCGCTGCGGTGAACTGGAAAAAAGCAGAAGAATACATCAAAGCAGGTAAAGGAAAAAAGATGCCTGTCAAATATGCGCATAATAAATTCGATACCAATACACACATGGCTACACACACCTTAAAAGAGGAAGTGTTAATCTTAGATGCCAGTGAGTTTCCTGATTTAGTGTACTTATTACCCACGCCTAAATCGCCTCACGGCTGTGATGTGGATCCCTCAGGCGAATATATTATTGGCAACGGAAAACTATCGGCTAATTTAACCGTACACTCCTTTACTAAAATGCTAGATGCCATTGAAAAGAAAAAATTTGATGGGGAAGCCTATGGTTTACCTATCTTAAAATTTGAAGATGTATTAGCAGGAGTAGTTGAACAACCGGGATTAGGACCTTTACATACCGAGTTTGATGGACAAGGAAATGCGTATACGACTTTCTTTATTTCATCCGAAGTAGTTAAATGGAAATTGGGCACTTGGGAAATTATCGATCGCAAACCGACGTATTATTCAGTTGGACACTTAATGATCCCTGGAGGAAACTCAAGAAAACCGGATGGCAAATACTTGGTGGCGATGAATAAAATTACCAAAGATCGATATCTTCCAGTTGGACCAGATATGAATCACTCGGCGCAACTGTATGATATTTCTGGGGATAAGATGGAGTTATTACTCGATTTTCCAACCATTGGAGAACCCCATTATGCGGCGGCCATAAAGGCAGATAAGATCAAAGATAAGTCTAGACAGATTTATAAGCTCAACGAGAACAAACACCCGTATGCAGCCAAATCACCTGCAGAAACCAAAGTGACCCGCAATGGAAAAGAAGTTCATATTTACATGACCATGATCCGCAGTCACTTCACCCCTGATAATATCGAAGGAATCAAAGTGGGGGATAAAGTGTATTTCCACGTTACGAACTTAGAACAAGACTTCGACGTTCCTCACGGAATTAGTATGTTAGGTGCTAATACAACCGAATTGTTAGTTACACCTGGAAAAACGGAAACCTTTGTTTGGGAGCCGAAACAAGTGGGGGTATGGCCTTTCTATTGTACGGATTTCTGTTCCGCTCTGCATCAAGAAATGCAAGGGTATGTTAGAGTATCTCCCGCAGATTCTACCTTACCACTTTCGTGGTCTTTAGATGATGAGTAACCGCTAAATTACTAGTTATATCAACGTATTCGCTTTTTAAATTTTAATTCATTAAAGGACAGTTTTTGCTAAAGAAACTGTCCTTTATAAAAGTATACCTATGAAAAAATCCTCTATTCTAATAATAGTGGGCGCTAGTTTACTCTTATCCTTATTCTATTTTCCGCTTTGGAATATTGAATTAGGAGCTCCACAATACCCTATTCCACTGGGCATGAATATCTATATTGATGGAATACAAGGAGTAGAAGAATTTGATATTCAAAATATAGATGGTTTGAACCATTACATTGGAATGAAAACAATTCCTCAAGCAGATCAAATGTGGGAATTTACCGTTTTTCCAATCGTCATTGCTACGATGGCTTTTTTGGGAATTGCCTTGGGCATTGCCGGCTATTTCAACAAAGTAAAGCCTTCGGTTTATCTAGCATGGTTAATCGTCATGGTTGTCCTTGGTGTTGCTGGTATGTATGATTTTAATCTGTGGTTAATTGAATATGGCAGTGATTTAGATCCGCATGCCATCATGAAAATGGTAGATGCCAACGGAAATCCCCTTACCTATGAACCTCCGTTATTTGGCCATCGAAAAATATTAAACTTTGACGCCTACTCCTACCCCCATATTGGGGCTTATCTAATGACTTTAGGTCTATTACTGACCTTCATTGCTTATCTAGTAGGAATTAAATCCAAAAAGAACTAACATGAAACTATTCGCTCCTTTTATCTTTCTTCTGCTCTTTACCTCTTGTACGGTAAAAATTCAACCCATCGAATATGGTACAGATTCCTGTGATTTCTGTCAGATGGGGATTGTAGATACGAAACACGCTTCTCAACTGGTTACGACTAAAGGCAAAAATTACAAATTTGATGCCATTGAATGCATGGTGCATTACCTGGATCAAACCGATACCTCCCTCACCGCATATCAACATATTCTCGTTGCTGATTTTCTAAATCCAGGCGTACTTCTTCCCGCAGAACAAGCGAGTTTTATAATCTCCAAGCAAATTCCAAGTCCGATGGGTGCTTTTCTATCTGCCACCCAAACCCAAGAAAAAGCGGATAAACTCCTTACAGAATATACGGGTGAGCGATATACTTTCTCTACCCTGCGTCAGAAATTAAGTAACCACTAAAAGCTCCTTCTTTACACCCTTACTTGTTATGAAAAAACCACTTCAAATAGTATGCTTTCTTCTTTTACTTTTACAAGGATGGGGTATCCTAGCAAAAACCATTACCGTTCATCCAAAATCGGCGATTAACAGCATAAAAAAGGCTATTGAACTTGCGGATGACTATGACCTTATTGTAGTTGAAGCAGGCACCTATAAAGAAACGGATATACACATCAACAAGCCGTTAACGCTACTAGGCAAGGAGGCTATTGTTGATGGGGAAAATAAAGGGGAGATTTTCATTGTTCAATCCGACTATGTAACGATCAAAGACTTTACTATTATCCATGTAGGAACGAGTTACATCAAGGATTATGCAGCGATACGCGTTCGTGAAAGCAAGCATTTCATCATTGAAAACAACACCATCAAAGACTTATTTTTTGGTATTTACCTCGAGAAATCGAAAGAGGGTAAAGTGTTATCCAACAAGATTTATGGCAAAGCAAAAAGTGAATTTAATTCAGGTAATGGCATTCAATTGTGGTATTGCAACAACATCGAAATCAAAGACAATTATGTGGAAAGAGTCAGAGATGGGATTTATTTAGAGTTTTCAAACTATTGTACGATTCACAACAATATCAGTCAACACAATGTGCGTTATGGGTTGCATTTTATGTTTTCCAATCACGATGTGGTAACGAATTGCTCCTATACAAAGAACGGGGCTGGTGTGGCTATTATGTTTTCGAAATTCATGACGATGAAATACAATATTTTCAGCGATAATTGGGGATCAGCAGCGTATGGTATTCTTTTAAAAGAGGTTAATGATACCGAAATAACCCACAATATTTTTAAAAATAATACAACAGCTATCAATATTGAAGGTTCAAATCGCGTCAACTACTTCCACAATGATTTTATCAGCAATGGATGGGCCATTAATTCGAGAGGTGCTAATTATCAGAATATAGTGAATCACAATAATTTTTTAAACAACGCTTTTGATTTACTCTATCACGGGCAAATCAATCAAAATAATTTTGACTCCAACTATTGGAGTAATTATTCGGGCTATGATTTAGACAAAGATGGCATAGGTGATGTTCCGTACAGACCCATAAAACTCTTTTCTTACATTGTCAATAAAACACCTGAATCTATCCTTTTTTTACGCAGTTTATTTGTAGATATAATCGATTTTTCTGAGAAAGTATCTCCTATTTTCACCCCTGATTATCTCGTGGATTCCAAACCCTTTATAAAACAAATAAAACATGATTACGATAACTAATTTACATAAGAAGTTTGCTGAAAACGAGGTTCTAAAAGGAATTGATTTGACCATTAACCAAGGGGTAATGGCTATCTTAGGGCCTAATGGAAGTGGTAAAACCACCTTGAATAAATGCATCCTATCCATGGTATATCCTGATAAAGGAACCATTGAAATCAACAATCAAAACATTGAAAACCAATGGGAATACAGAAAAAATATTGACTATTTACCTCAAATTGCCAATTTTCCAAATACGATAACGGTTAGTGAATTAATTCTGATGATTAAAGATTTGCGAAAGGAGAAACACAGAGATCCTAGCGATTTACTTGCGCTTTTCAAACTGACGCCATTTCTCCATAAAAAACTCAACAAACTATCTGGAGGAACTAAACAAAAAGTCAACTTACTACTGACATTCCTGTTTGATAACCCCATCTTAATTCTCGATGAGCCAACCACAGGATTAGATCCCGCAGCGATGATTACCTTGAAGCAATTAATTTTTAAAGAAAAACAAAAGGGAAAAACTATTTTGGTAACCTCACACATCATGAGTTTTGTAGAAGAGATATCCGATGAGATTATCTTTATCCTCGAAGGAAAAATATACTTCAAAGGAACCATTGAGCAACTCAAGGAAACCACCCAACAGACGAATTTTGAAAGTGCAATTGCTAATCTTTTAATCGATTAATATGTTTAAAATTCTAAAATATAGCTTTTATGATTTGATGCGAAGTAGATGGAGCTATTGCTACTTCTTCTTTTATCTTGCTTTAGGATTCGTCTTGCTATTCTTAAATCACGATATTGGAAAGGCCATCCTAACTTTAATGAATATCATTATTGTTCTCGTTCCTCTAATCAGTACGATTTTTGGTATTATGTATTATTATGATTCTAAGGAATTTACAGAGCTCTTATTGGCCTTGCCTATCAAGCGATCTTCTATTTTTATTGGCCAATACTTAGGGGTAGCCTTATCCTTATCCATGAGCTTATTACTCGGTTTGGGTATCCCCTTTATTTGTTATGGCTTATTTGAATCGGACATTCAGCTTGAATTTTTTTTACTGTTGGGTATTGGTACATTTCTAACCTTTATATTCAGTGCTTTAGCTTATTATATCGGATTGAGAAATGAAAACAAGATCAAGGGCTTTGGGTTTGCCATTTTACTTTGGTTGTTTTTAGCCGTTATATACGATGGAATCTTCTTGAGTATTCTAATGATTTTTGGCGACTATCCCCTCGAAAATATCGCATTGATAGGTACCCTTTTCAATCCGATCGATTTATCGCGCATTCTAATTCTACTCAAACTGGATATTTCAGCTCTTTTAGGGTATACTGGGGCGGTATTTAAAAAATTCTTTGGCAGTAGTTCAGGTAGTATCTTTTCCTTTGTACTATTAGCCTTATGGACCCTACTCCCTATTCTACTTATCTATAAGACAGCAAAGAAGAAAAACTTTTAATCTAAATTCCCGTTTTGCACCATCCACTAAGCACAAATAGTGCGATCAAAAGCCTTGTAACTAACGATTAAAGTGTAGCAAAACGGGGCATTTAGGATAATCCTAAATTAGCCCTAAAACACAATACCTTCTCTACTAGATAAATAACTTTCCTTTTTCTATTCGGATTTGTTGTTTTGCTTCTATTTCTTTAATGGTGCGAATCACTGTTTCTACACGGAGTCCGGTCATATCTGCAATTTGTTGTCGAGTCAAATCAATTTGAAACTCTTTTTGGCTCTTATTTTGTTGGGCTTTCAGATAGTTTAGAAGCGTTAAAATTCGCTTCTCAGAATCATTGGATGAAATATCTGGCGCCATAATGGATTTATAATACAAACGAGTAGATAAAGCTTTTAATAGCTTAAAACAGCTTTTCTTTTCGTTTTCCAATAAAGTAAAAAAATCGCTTTTAGGGATCAAGATAATACGACTTGGAGCTAAAGTAAGCGCATTAGCGGGGTAATTTACTTCACAAAATAAAGGAGGTTCACCAAAGCTCTCTCCCTCGCCAAATAGGCCCTGAATGAACTCTTTCCCATCTTCATTGTAATTGTTCATTTTTACTTTACCACTGATAATCTGATAATAATAACGAGGTTCGTCACCTTGGGAAATAAGGGTTTCATTTTTATCAAATTCTTTGATAAATCCATTGTAATGCAGCAAGAGTTTGGGATCAATCATAGAAAAGTCATATTACTTTTTTCTAAACTAAATTTACAACTTATTTTAGGAATAGGGATAAAATCCAACGAATAATCGACTACATTCTGCTACTTTTTGTTCTCGAAATCCTTTTTATCCATGTGATACCAATTGTGAGGAGTCCCCTCTAAATCAAAGGTTTCTTTACGTGTAAATCCCAACTTGGTCAAAATCTTATTTGAGCCTTCGTTAGCACAATCAGCCGTAGCAAAAACATCCTTAAAACCCAGTTGATCAAACCAGTAATCCAAGCAAGCAATTGCACTTTCTGTTGCAATGCCTTTGCCCCAATATTTTTTTCGCAAGCGATACCCTAAATCATAATAGTTTTGATGGTTATTCGTTACTTCTGTTTCAAATTTAAACCCGGTCCAGCCAATAAAATCTTGGGTTTCCTTATCAATAATGGCCCAGCGTCCAATCCCATTATCTACATACTGTTGTCTGATGAAATTAATCACCTCGACGCTTTGTTCTTTGGTTTGCACCGGATGATTTCCTAGGTATAGGTGAACCTCAGCATCAGAATCCAAGTCAAACATTCCCTCAAGATCCGTGGGCAATAATTCTCTAATAATCAAGCGTTTTGTTTCTATAAATACCTTCATTTTTTGTGTTTTTTGATGTAAAAGTAGTATTCGTTTCTATTTTAGGTAGAATAGAATAGGCTAAGTGTCAAATATAAAAGCAATTCCTTTAACTTTGAGCATTATCCTATTATTTCTTAGTATGCTTAGAAAAGCCCAGATCAACGACTTCCCAGCCTTACAAAATTTGTATGAAATTCTCTTTCAAAATATAGCAGCTTTAGAGCCCAACTATATGAAAGAAGCTAGACAAGAAGAAGCTTTTGTTCAAAGTGCCATTCGAGAGGAAAATGACTTTGTTGTTTTTGTGGTAGAAGACAACGGAAGCATACAAGGATTTGCCATTGCCCAATTGCAAAACAGTCCGCCGTATCATGCCTTTGTACAACAACGCTGTGTTTATCTTATGGATTTAGTAGTTCATCCTATAGCCCGCGATAAAGGATATGGAAAAGCATTAATTCAATGCGTAAAAGAATGGGGCATGGAAAAGCAGGTCGATTATTTCGAATTGAATGTTTTAGCACAGAACAAACGAGCGATTGAACTTTACCTTCGAGAAGGTTTAAGTACCTTTAGTTTCTCTATGCGTATGCGTTTAGATGGCAAAGAATAAATCCAAAAATTGCATTCAAATACAACAAAAGGCACAACTATACCCTAGCCATGCCTTTTGCTTAAAAATCAAAATACTATAAAAAACAATTATAAATTACCTAATACTCGATTCAAATTAGCTCGATTAACCAAATACACTATTTTGGCCTCTATGACTTTACTATAGGCTTCTTGCCAAAGGGCATTAGCTTCTAAGACATCTTTACTTACAATCGTCCCTGCTTCAAATCGATCTTGCACAATTCGCCTGTTTTCGGCACTTTGATCTAAAGCTAATTCCGAAGATTGAACATCTTGTGAGGCTTGATTCACGATTATTTCAGCGTTTCTAATTTCAAGATCCAGGAGTTCTTTTGTTTGTTCTAGCTCTTCTTGAGCAGCTAAGGCTTTTAACCGTTGTTCTTTTGCCTTTGCTCCTCTTTTACCCCAGTCAAACAAGGGAATTTCTATACTTACAAGGCCCACATAAGAAGTCAAATTATCTTTGCCATTCGCAAAATTAATTCCTTCACCGAAACCCGATAGGCCAATCATACGAAGGCCAACCGTTGGATAGTAATCTGATTTCAACATTTTAGCTTGTATGTCCTCTAAATGAGTCACTTCCTCTAAAATCTGTACTTCTGGACGCTCCAAAATAGACGCTTCTCTTTGTTGGGATGAAATAACGCTCATGCCATCAAATCCTTGTAATTTTTGATTTACTTCTAGGGTTTGAGCTTCCTCCATTCCTATTAGCTGTTTTAAAGCCAGTACCGTCATAGCCTTCCCATCTTGCACTTTTTTTAATCCAAATCTCGCATGAGTCAATTCGACCTGTACTTTTAGTAAATCATTCTTATAGATTAACCCAACTTCATAACTATTTTTCACATCTTTCTCCAGAGCTTCTAACAAGAGGATGTATTCCTGTGCCAACTTTTCTTTTTCCTGTAATTTCACAACTTCATAATAGGTTTTTTCTGTTTCAAAAAGCACTTCTCTTTCTGTCATTGTAACGGTTTGTTGTGCAATATTTTGTTGAGATTGACTGGCTTTTACTCCATTTCTTATCTTGCCTCCTGCATACAAAGGGACACTTGCAGATACGCTTGCATTAACCATTTTTACAGGAATTAATCCCTTCATAGCACCTCCCAAAGGATCGCCTAAATAAGCTCCTGATAGGGAGGCATCGAACATCGGATATGCTCCTAATTTAGCAGCTTTTACCTCTTGATCTGAAGCTTCCAACTGTCGTTTTACTTTTGTTATTCTCTTATTATGATCTAGGGCTAACTGCTTACATGTTGCCAATTCAAGTACTATAGAATTTTGAGCAAAAGAAGTTAGGGTAAACAGAAAGCCCAGACCTAAGCTATATCTACTATTTATTTTCATACTTTTTCATTTTTAAAAATCAAATTCATTTCACGTTCCTATCGAGGTACATACTTCGTAAATCTGTAATACAATACCGGTACAACAAACAAAGTGAGTACCATAGATACAATTAATCCGAAAGCCAATACACTACCTAAAGGCGCCCACATGGGTGATTTACCAATAATCATGGGTAATACAGCTACAGCGGCAGCAGCTGAGGTTAAGAAGATAGGTCTCATTCTTCGCTTTGCAGCAGCTAAAGCAGCTCCACGACGACTGTATCCGTGATTGTGTACTAGTTCATCGGCATAATCCACGATAATAATCCCATTGCGCACCACAATGCCTATTAGACTAATAATCCCCATAAAAGCGGTCATACTCATGGGATTTCCAGTTACCCATAGACCGAAAAAGGCACCTAATAAACTCAAAGGAAAAGTGGCTAAAACAAATAGCGATTTACCAATTGTTTTAAATTCTAACATTAAGATTAAGAAAATCAAAACAAGACTCACGCCTAAAGCTTTCATCATGGCAGGGCCATTTTCTTGCGAGGTTTCCCTATCTCCACCATACTGAATTCTTATCCCCTTAGGTCGTTTGATTTGATCGATTTCTCCTTTGACCTCTGCCATAATAGAAGCAGCCTTCATCCCTTTTTGGGTTTCACTATTCACTTCTAAGGTACGCAGCCCATTGCGGTGTGTAATTACACCCGGTGTCCATTGTGGTTCTATTTGAGCTACTTCACTTAAAGGCACTGAACTACCAAAGATGGATGGCACATATATTTGCGCTATATCAGCTAAATCGCTTCTATTTTCTTGTACAAATCGCAACTGTACATCTACGGCTTTATCCCCTTCATAAAATCGGGTGATAGGCGCGCCTTTTGTACCGGTTCCCAATGTTTGTACCAGAGAAGAGTTTAGAACGCCATATCGCTCTGCTTTATCTTCTATAGGGGTAATGCCAATAGAAAACAGATCCTCTTGATAGCTGTTGCGCACCCAATTGGTTCCTTTATGGCGCTTCAATATTTGTTCGATCTGATCGGCCACTCGTTTTTGATCTTCAATGTCATCCCCAATTACCCGAATAGAAATAGGTGCTCCCTCTTGCAAACTCAATTGTCTCAAACGGACATAGCCTTGTTCCAAATACGTGTCAAATTGAGGCAAATAATCTTCTACCACTTGATTGGCCTCTTTTGCATCATGTGTAGTAATAAAAATTTGGGCGTAATTTTCTCGGGGTATTTCTGGAGAATAGGTCACATTAAATCGCGGTGAACTCATTCCTATAAAACTGGCTATTTCCACAACTCTTTTATCTTTTCTAAAGAGGGCTTCTACTTCTTTTGCTACGCGATCTGTTTCTTCTAAAGAGGTTCCTGTCGGCAACCACAACTCTACATTAAACTGCTTGGTCTCACTAAGGGGATAAAACTCCTGTTCTACTTGAGTAGCAATACCTAAAGCTAAGATAACCGAACCAATAGCAAGAATATAGGTATATTTAGGATACCTAAAAGCGAGGGCAATTCCCTTATTAAAATAATGTTGTAGGTAATCCAAAAGATTCCTCTTTTTCTTTTTATTCTTTTGTTCTTGAGCGGAATGTAATCCTTTCTTAATAAAGACATAACAAGTCAAAGGGGTAATAAAAAACGATACAAAAAGCGAGGAAATTAGCGCTAAGGCTATCGTCATAGGCAAAGCCATTAAAAAGTCTCTGGCTATTCCATCCATAAAAAACGGTATGGGAGCAAAAGCACAGATAATTGCTGTTGTAGCAGATAAAACAGGAAGGGTCAACTGTTGAGCGGATTGCCAAGCAGCTGTCCACGGTTTAATGCCTTCATCGAGCTTTTCTACATAATTATCTACTATAACAATGGCATTATCAATCACCATGCCCAGAACAATTACCAAGGCTGCCAACGATACTTGATGCAATTCAATGCCAAATAGATTCATCACACCAAACGTAATGATAAAAGAAATCGGGGCTGCAACAGAGGCTACAGCTGCTACTCGAAAGGGAAGTAATAAGACAACCACAAGTACACAAGCGCCAATGGCCATCACAAATTCCTTCATAAAATGAGATACACTCAAATCAACCGCATCCGGTTGGCTGACAATCGTATCTATTTTTACATCTTGAGGTAGTGTTTTACCTATTTCAGCTAACTTTTTTTGAATCAAATTTCCAAACTCTACGAGGTTATTTCCACTTTGCATTTCAATCGCCAACATCAAAACTTTATCCTCACCCATTCGAATAAAAGAGGTTTTATCTGTATAAGTTCGCTGTATTTTAGCAACCTCATTTAATCGGACAACCTCACCTGAAGGATTCGTATACACAATCAAGTTCTCTAGGTCTTGTTGATTTGTTAATTCACTATTTGCAAAAATAGGAATCGTAGTATTAGGCATATTAACTTCTCCAGAATACATCGTTAAGTTCTGAGCTTGGAGTACTGATACAATATGTGAGGATGTAATGCCATAATCAAGAAGCTTTTGGTTGTTAATTTCAACACTAATCTGGGCTTGTTGCAATCCTGAACGATTAATTTTTGCAACCGTTGGAATGGTTTTCAATTCATCCTCTACCTGATCCAAATAACCTTCTAATTCACTATAGTCTCTAGTTGGAGAGGATAACGATAAAATTAAAGCCGTTACATCACCAAAACTACTATTGACGATTGGGCCGATACTTCCTTTGGGTAAAGTTGGCATAACTTCCGTGTTCATTCCATGTTGTAGTGTTGCCCAAAAGCGCTTCCTATCTTTTACTTCTGTACGCAAACGCACCGTTATAAAAGTCTGGCCTGCTTTCGTTTCTGATGTGGTCTTCTTCTTGTCAATTTCCTCAAAAGTGAATAGGTATTTTTCAATTTTTTTGGTAATTTGTTGTTCCGTTTGATACACATCCGCTCCTGGATAAAAGGAAACAATCATAGCGATGGGCATCTCAATAGTAGGATTTTCAGCTCTAGGCATGGTCTTAACTGCATAAATTCCCAATCCTAAAAGTATAGTTGCAAATGCTAACGTCACTTGACGATATTTCATCGCAGCTTCTATTAAATTTATCTTTTTCTTTTTTGACATAATTATCTACTTTTATTGTGCTACTACAGCTCCTTCATATAACTTAGCACTAGAAGTAATCACAAGGCGATCGCCTACTTCTAAGCCACTTTCAATCACTAAATCGGTAGCCCCACGTACATTTGATACTTTTACTCTTTTCTTTACTACACCAGCGGAACTCCCATCGAGTACATACACATGGGTTACGCCATTCTCTCCTTTGTGGATCGCACTTGCAGGAATGATAATTTCCTCTCTTTGCTCTTCTTTTAACCATACATCACCTAGCATTCCCCCCAATATCTCGTGGTCAGTATTTTTGATGCGAGCTTTGACCCTATAAGCTCTGGTTATTGGGTCTGCTTGTGGATTGACTAAATCAATACTCCCTTGGTATTCTTTTTGTAAAGAAGAAATATAAAGACTAGCTAATTGGCCCTTTTTAAACTGATTAATTTCACTTTCTGGAACGTTTATATTAGCCAATACCTCATCTAAATTAGCCACGGTAAGTAAAGGCTGGCCTGGAGCAATGACCATCCCCTTTTCCAACGATTTCATTGTAATAACACCGTGAAAAGAAGCTTTCAAATGGGTATCTTGAAGTTGTTTCGCACTGATATTTTTACTTGCATTTGCCTGGGCTAATTTGGTTTTTATATCCAAATAATCTCTTTCTGGTAAGCTCCCCTTTTCATAAAGGGTATGCAATCGATGGTACAAATCCTCTACTTGTGCATAACTCGCAGCAGCAATCTGATATGCATTAGCAAATTCTTGATTATCTAGCTTTGCCAATTGCTGACCCGCTAGTACGTACTGCCCTTCTTTTACATAGACGCCTGTTACCCTACCAGGAACAGAAAATCCAATTGTGGCTATTTGTTGCGGCTCTAAAGTTGCAGCGTAGGATTTAGAATTGACAACCCTCACTTTTTGGATTACCTGACTTTTTACTTGAATGACAGATGAGGGTTCTCTAAAATTAGATTCTTTTTTTGCACAACTAACCAACGTTAGTAGTAAGGCAGATAAAACCGTGCCTCTTAATACATTCTTTTGCATAGTACTTGATTATTGATTCCTTAGCAAAGGTCATGGAAACATCAAGTCTATAGAAGGGGAAAAATGCTTGTAATTTGGTATAAATTTCTGTTTTAAATAAGATACAACAGAAATAACAGCTTTATATTGGTTGAATTATCCTTTTTTGAAGTTCATCTCTATATGCTTTTGGAGATAAACCCGTAGCATTTTTAAAATATTTACCAAACATAGATTGGTCATTAAAGTTTAGCTCACTTGAAACTTCATAAATGGGAACTGTTCGATCAGCTAATAAGAATTTAGCTTCGTGAATGACAAGATCTTCAATTAACTTTTTGGCAGAAGTACCATAGTATCCTTTTACTACTTCCGACAAATACTTAGGGGTAACAAAGAGTTGTTCACTGTAAAACGACAAGTCTCGGTTATCTTTAAAGTGTTTTTTAACGAGCATAAAGAAGTCAATAAACAACTTTTTCTTCACCGTGGGTTTCTCATCAATCAGCTGTGCATATCTAGAAACCATGCGAACCAATTCATAAAAGAATACTTTAAATAGCGCTTGTACACTCTCCGAACGATAGGCATAACTGCTATCGAGTTTTAAATAATTTTCCATCAATTGGATTACCTCTTTGATGCGGGCAAGTTCTTCTTCAGGCAAATTCTTTATAGGGTAAAACTTCCTCGCAAAATAATAGGTGATTAACGGAGTAAATTCATTGCTAAAATCTAAGGGAATAGGCATATTTGATGCAAAAGTTAGCATCGTTAGCTCAAAGTTTTTTGAATAGCGGGGATAAACTGCCAAAGGGATGAAAGAATTGACAATGAATACAGAATTTTCTTCAAAATCATGCGTTTCATCATCATACAGAATAGAAATCCTTCCTTTTTGCAAAATACACACTGAATAGGTATCCATACTCGAATCTAAATAATTCAAAATCTCATCGATGACATATGTATTATCTTGATTTGCTTGTAAAACACTAATTCCTAATTCTCTGAGGTGTGTATCCAACATAAAGGTAGACTTAATCAATCAAAAGTAAACACTTTAATTGAATATATAAATCTACCACTTGAATTATAGCGAAAATTACTAAGCGCACTTCCAAAAAGAGGAAATAGAAGTAGGACAAATCAAATTGGCCGTAAAAAAAATAGACTAATAGGGAAATTCTAAATTCTATCTTCTACATTTGTTACAACTGAAATACGCCCATGATGGATTCATTACCTACCTTTGAAACACACAACACGAAAAATTATACTTTACTTCAGTTAACTGCTGAAAACTACCAAGCTTTTTTAAAAGTAGCAAGTAATCAAGAGATAATGAACTTAATAGGGCTTTCGGAAGATCAAATGGCAAACGAAAGAAAAAAAGGAGAATTTGGCTTTCGAACACATAATAAATCCTATCTTGTCTTTCTCATTGTAGATCCAAAGACTGCGAAAACCATTGGATTTTGTGGTTTTCACGTCTGGTATCTAGAGCATAACAGAGCTGAAATAGGCTATGGACTATACTGTGACCAATACAAGGGTAAAGGGGTCATGTCTGAAGTTATTGCTAGCGTTATGGCGTATGGGTTTAATGAAATGGGACTCGAAAGAATAGAAGCTTTTATTGGTCCTGAAAATCAAGCTTCCTTAAACTTAGTGGAGAAATTTAATTTCCAACGAGAAGGACATTTGAGAAAACACTATTTTACAAATGATGAATTGGAAGATTCAGTCGTTTATTCCTTATTGAAAACGGAATATGCTGTTGCACCTTGATTGATGCAATAGCAAATCTATACATCTCATGTATATTAAAGTATATTGATCCTATGACTCATAAAACGGTATAAATACAACAAATTCCATGACACAAAGGGACATCCAATACGATGAAGGCATAGAAAACTTCAAGAAAACTATTCCTATTAAAAACCCGTACTATACCGTTTTAGTTTGTCTTAGCGGATCAGCGGCTATTAAAGTGGGGTTTCACCATTTTGAATTGCAAGCAGAAACCATCGCTATTATCCCGCCTAATACGTTATTTTCAACGGATCATTCTTCCATTGACTTAGCCGTAAAGCAAATTTACTTTCACAAAAACTTCCTTCAAAAACTGTTTTTTAAGGAAGAAATTATAGAGGAACTCTTGTTATTAAATAGCAACTATCCCCCTTTTTATGAGCTCTTCGGCCGCTTTCAATTCGTCGAAGATCGCTTTATCGCTATAGCCAGAGAGATTGAATCACAACAAGCCTATCACCTGGATGTCATTCGGCTCATTCTATTGGAAATCCTATACGAATACAATCGAGCCTGTGAATATTGCTTGTTGGGTTTTGAAAAAAATATGAACCGAAACTATCAAGTAACCTATGCATTTAAAAAATTGGTAGAAGAACATTTCGCTACGTGGAAATCCCTTGGTATTTATGCTTCTCATCTCAGTATATCAGCCAAACACCTAACAGAAGTAGTAAAAGAAGAAACGGGTTATACAGCGTTACAACTGATTCACGATCGCCTACTATTAGAGAGTCAGTACCTCTTAAAACACACACCACATTCTATTAAAGAATGTGCTGCTATATTGGGATTTGACTCTGCTTCTTATTTCTCTAGGTTCTTTAAAAGTCACCTCCACATGGCTCCACTTGATTTTCGAAAACGCCCTGAATAGGTAAACAAATAGGTTAATATAAACTAATAAATAAGAACATTGGTTTGCTTGCTATTCAAGCTGTATCCTTCCATTTCCTCTTCCTTTGCAAAGGCTAAACTTTGTTCTACGAATTGACAATTCAACGGTTTTATCTCAACCCTCCTCTTATTCATACGGCCTATACATCCGTAAAAAGTGAATTTTTTGCCGAAGATTCTCTATTGCTACACGTTGTGTTCTGATGGAACTTTGTCCTTTAATTTAAATTCACTCCTTATGGATACGAGTCACGCAACTTGGCAAGCTCTTTTTTCTAAACCCAATGCCTTAAAAGCCCTTGTATTAGCGCTAGGTGTTATGCTTCACGCCACCAATGTTTATTTAGCAACCACGATAATGCCTTCTATTGTCAAAGAAATCGGTGGCCTGGAATATTACGCTTGGAATACCACTCTATTCGTAGTGGCCTCTGTTATAGGTTCTGTTATTTCAACGCATCAAATGGCTTTATTTGGCCCTAGAAGAGCCTATCAAATTGGTATTGTGCTTTTTTCTTTGGGTACTTTATTATGCACGCTCGCACCAACGATGTACCTACTCCTACTCGGTCGATTTATTCAAGGGTATGGAGGTGGATTGCTCTTTGCCTTATCTTATGCGATGATTCGCCTCGTTTTTGCACCCAAATTATGGTCTAGAGCCATGGCTTTAATTTCGGGAATGTGGGGAATTGCTGCCTTTTCGGGTCCGTTTATCGGAGGTGTATTTGCCACCTATGGGCATTGGAGATGGTCTTTCGGTAGTTTACTCTTCTTCTGTCTTTTTATTTTTATTGTTGCCTCTGTGGTACTTCCAAAGCAAAAAAATAGCGCTGTCGCAATGCCAATCCCTTATTTAAAGTTAGTATTACTCAGCTTCGCAATATTTGCCGTATCTATTGGCAGTACACAAAAAGAAATAGTAGCCAATTTTATTGGACTTGCAATAGCCTTTTTCTTTTTGTTGTTGCTCGTTGCTTCAGAAAAAAACAGTTCAACTCGCTTGTTGCCAACGGGTGCGTATAAAATCTCCTCTACTCTGGGTTCTACTTATGCTATCATGGCTTTGCTTACCCTTGCAACATCCATTGAAATTTACGTTCCTTATTTTGCTCAAATGATACATAATTTCACTCCGCTAGAAGCTGGTTACCTCACCGTTTTAATCGCTATCGGTTGGACGCTATCCTCTTTGGTATTTTCAGGTTATAAAAGGGATGCTGTCTATAAAATCAGCACAATAGGCACCTGTCTAATGCTGTTTAGTTTAGTGGGATTGGGCTATATAAATCAGGTGACTTCCCTCTCTTCCCTCGTGCATTTGCTGTTAACTTGCCTTTTTCTTTTTGCGATTGGCGCTGGAATTGGAATGGGATGGCCCCATCTGCTAACCCAAGTATTCTCCCTCGCACCAAAAGGAGAGGAAGACTTAACGGCTTCTTCAGTAACTACCATACAACTAATAGCCACATCTTTTGGTGCCGCTTTAGCTGGTCTAGTTGCCAACTTAGGAGGTATTACAGACACAACAACCTTAGAAGGTGTTACCAATGCTTCTATTTACTTATATTCTTGTTTTGCACTAGCTCCTTTACTAGCCCTTTTTGTCCTAATCCGCATGCGATATAAAAAATAAAACCATTCGAAGAGAGGAAGGAAAAGCTAGTCTCTTACTTCCTCTCTTTTCATAGCCCTGCTTATTCAAAATTTATTTCTCTTTACCTTGTTCCAACGTGATAAAACAACCTAAAATCTATATATTTACTACTCTTTTTTCAAAACACAGGCTATACCTCAACAAAACACAGAATATGAATTAAATAGATCAACAACAACTTAGAACTTAGCGGTACGAGAAGAAGCATTCAAGCAAAGCAAGTTCAAGGAAGCGTATCCCTTGAAAGGGAAACCGTTCCTCAAAACCAAGTTAGATTCCATAATCAATCCATTTTTACATGCATACTTTTATTTCTTTATTCTGTCAAAAATACACGATTGAAGAATCAGCACTTGTGCTTTTGCTTTCAAAAATGACTCTTGTGACTTTTGAAAATCGACAACTTGTCTTGGATCAAACCTATTCTAAATCTAACTATTACATCATCACCAAAGGGATTTGGAGAGCTTATAAGTTGATAGAAGGCAATGAAATCACCCTTTGGTTTGAGCGATATGGCGATATCATGTACAGTGAAATTACTCCCAATTATAGTATTGAATCAATAGGAGAAAGTGAAGCATATTGTATCGATAAAAAGGAACTCGACGAACTTTGTTTAACGTCCCATGAAATCTCTAACTTAATTCGCCTTTTAATTGAACGATTCTATTTTGATATTACGCGTATCTCTGTTGATTTTTCTCATCAATTAGCCAAAGAACGTTATCTTTCCATGTTGGAAAAAGATCCAGAACTCTTTCAATTAGTTCCGCAAAAACACATTGCTTCTTTTTTGGGCTTAACCCCTCAATCTTTAAGTCGTCTTCGAAGAAAAATTAGCAAGAAATAACCGAAATTACCATTTGGTAACGTCTCTCCCTTGGGAAACGTTTATTCTTGCAAAAAAAATAAGCATGACTCAGGTCAATGAATTACAAGATTGGAAGAAGAAATTTACTTTAATTTGGATAGGACAAACCTTTTCTATCTTAACTAGTTACATCGCGCAATTTGCATTTGTGTTGTGGATTGGTTTAGAAACAGGATCTGCTAAAGTATTGGCTTACGCGACAATAGCAGGGCTATTACCTCAAATTTTATTGGGCCCTTTTGCGGGTGTATTGGTTGATCGTTGGAACAAAAAGCGAACCATGATTGCCTCAGATAGCTTTGTAGCACTCTGTTCTGCTGTTATTGCCTTACTTTTCTATTTGGATCTACTAGCCCTTTGGTCTATTTATTTGCTTTTAGCCTTGCGTTCTATTGGCGGAGCCTTTCATTCTCCGGCCATGAAATCAACCGTTCCTGCATTAGCTCCTAAAGATCAGCTGGTGCGCATCGCCGGGATAAATGAAGTGATTCAATCTGTCTCCTTAATTAGTGGACCTGCTTTAGGTGCTTTCTTGTTGCTAAATTACAACATGAGTATTATCATGCTATTAGATGTGGCAGGCGCTTCTATCGCTTGTACAACCCTTCTTTTTGTACATATTCCCAAAACAAAAAAGAACGGCGAAACAACGAAATCAATCTATAAGGATATGCTAGAAGGTGGGGCGATAATTTTAAAGAACAAACCGACGACTTGGTTGCTTTTGTCAGAAATTATTGCGCGTTTCTTTATCTTCCCCGTTATAGCAGTAACCCCCTTACTTACACTCAACTATTATAAGGGAACCGCATATATGGTAAGCTTGGTGGAGATTCTTTTTGGCATTGGATTATTACTCGGTGGTGGGCTACTCGTAGTTTTAAATCACCGATTTAGAAAAATATCACTCGCTTGTGTTGGGTATATTACACTTGGACTTGCCCTGCTTATTTGTGGTTTATTAGCCCCGCATTTATTTGCCTTATACGCGACATTAGCCTTGGTTCAAGGGATTGCTGTCCCTTTATACGAAGGTTCGATCACCGCGCTTATTCAAACGCAATTTGACACCCAATACCTCGGTCGAATATTTGGATTAATTGGAAGCATCTGCCAAATACCCGCTATTATTGGCTTGCTATTTACAGCAGAATTAGCCGATCAATTAGGGGTACAAAATGTATATGTCGTTGCTGGAATTGCCCTCTGCTGCTGTGCAATACTCGTATTGAGCATAAAACAGGTACGACAACTTGAAAAATAAAAGAGAAAAGCCCTTGCACAGTTTGCAAGGGCTTTTCTCTTTTATTTTTCCATGTAAAGCTCGTATCATACCGAAATACAAACCGCTACTCGATTTGAAAATCTTGTGCCACTTGAAGGATTAGATAGTATCGCAATACTAATTTAATTCGACCTTTAAAAAAATACAACATCACCTAGTTGTTCAAGCTATTTTTTCTCTTTTCTTTTCGTATAAGTCAAAACAATTATTCCTGTTTTAAACGTTTTTTGATCAACAAGCTCCCAAGCAGAAGGTAAACTTGTCTCAGGAAATAATCGAATTCCCTCTCCTAATAGTTTTGGTGTAATTGACACAATCATTTGATCTAATAAATCCTCATTTAAGACAGTATGCACGAGTTGACCTCCTCCTACTAACCAAATATCACTTCCACTAGCTTCTTCCTTTAGCTGCTTAATCGTCTCAATGCTATTATCTGTTAGAACTTTCGTTTTGGGACTTTCTATAGTCAACTGCGGATTTGAAGTAATCACATACGTTTCTTGATCCTCATACGGCCACGGAATACCAAATCCAAGGATCGCTTTATAGGTATTACTCCCCATCAAACAGGTATCAATAGTCGAAATAAAATCTTGATAACCATAATCGCCTACTGTCTCATCGTGAAAGTCATCTAAAAAAGAAACACTCCCATCTGGTGTAGCAATATAGCCATCCAAGCTCATCGCAATATATAGTATAACTTGTCTCATTATTATGTATTATTATTTAGTATTTTGCAGTGTAGGCTTCCAATCATAAGGACACAAATCCTTAAGTGTTAAAACGGTATGAGAATAACCCATCACTTGTGTATTGTAATTAGCTGGTGTCCGCAGGGTGAGCAATTCTCTGCAACGGCAGCAGGTTCGGCACAGAATTCCATGGAACAGGCAGTACCTAAACTAACACCGAACTAAACATTCCCTTTAGCTGTTCAAAGAGCAGCTGCTACAGAGCCAAAGGTTATAAAACGATTGAGTTCAATTTCCTTTGCATAAGCACTTGCTCTTTCTTTTAATTCTTCAAACGCTATCCTATTTTTTAATTTTAGCAGGATACAAAATCCTCAACGGTAAAAATAAACAGATTTTTATAGGGAGATGAACTATTTACAAAAGAATTTATTTTTTTTAATTACAAGCGGGACAGATTAAAGGCAAACCCTCACAAAGCACCGCTTCTTCTTTTCCTTTATCTCCCATTTCTTCTTTTCCTTTATTTTAGCTAAATTTACATGAAGAAAGGGGGATTCCTATTTCTTTCTTAACTTGTAAAGAGGCACAATTCGGTTAAATAAAAATAAAATGAAGATTTTAGTCATTGAAGATGAAAAAGAACTGCAGGCTATCATGAAAGAGTCGCTAGAAAAAGAGCGCTATATCGTAGAAGTTGCAGCAAACTTTAAAAAGGGCCTTGAAAAGCTAATCGGTTATGACTATGATTGTATCTTATTGGATATCATGCTACCCGATGGTAATGGCATTGATTTATTGCGAGAAATTAAACAGATTGGCAAGGAAGACTCTGTTATTATTATTTCAGCCAAAGATTCTATTGACGATAAAGTATTGGGATTAGAACTTGGCGCGGATGATTATTTGACCAAGCCCTTTCATTTATCTGAGCTTTTAGCTAGAATAAAATCTGTACTCAGACGAAAAAATCAGCATGGTTTTCAGAGTATTAAATGGAATAATGTGGAGATATTTATAGATGAACGTACAGTAATCGTTGATGGAACGCCTCTAGCATTGAATAACAAAGAATTTGAACTACTTTATTATTTTGTTGTTAATGCCAATCGCTTAGTGACCAAATCGTCCCTAGTAGAACAAATTTGGGGAGACAATATGGATGAAGCAGATAGTTATGACTTCGTTTATTCTCAAGTAAAAAACCTGCGAAAAAAATTAAAAACACACCAGGCCGAGGTCAATATACAATCCGTTTACGGCATGGGATACAAACTTGTACAAGAATAAGATGAGACTTCACAATTATATGTTGGGCTATCTGTCCGTGGGAATTATTGTGGTTCTAACCGCATGGGTAGGCCTTTTTTATGCCTTTATTACTGAAGAAGTTTATGATAATATTGACGATGGTTTAAAAAACAGTAAAACAGAAATTGTAAAAAAAGCCTATACGAATCCCAAGGTGGAGAGTTTCTTATCTTTTGGAACAAGTGGTTTTCGCATTACGCCATTAGAACCTGGAGACTATTCCAAGAAAAATGTATTTACAACCAAAATGATTTACATGGATGTAGATGATAATGATGAACCGGTTCGAATGCTTACAACAACCTTTGTAGATCAAGATGGAGCAAACTATTTACTGGAAATACGCACCTCTACAATTGAAGCCGATGACCTACTTGGGGATTTTGGTCTCGCTGTTTTCATTTTGTATCTCGCTCTCCTTTTGAGCATATACTTAATTAATCACATCATCTTGCGCCGTGCGGTTTGGAATCCTTTCTACCGTTTATTAAACAATTTAAAGACCTATACATTAGGTCGAGATATAGTAACTCCTGATACCCAAACCCCCATTAAAGAATTTACAGATCTTCAGACTGAAATAAACAAAATGATTGGCCGTATTGAAGATATGGTTGAACAGCAAAAAACGTTCGTATCTAATGCTGCACATGAGTCTCAAACTCCTTTGGCTATTATCAATAATAAACTAGAATTATTAGTAGAAGCGGAAGAATTAAATGAAAATCAGATCAATCAAATTCAATCCATACACCACAGTTTGACGCGATTGATCAAGTTAAATAAATCACTTTTAATGTTGGCAAAAATTGAAAATAAACAATTTAGTCAATACCAAGAGGTCAACTTAAATCAAATCACCAAAGATATAGTCGAAGATTTTGAGGATTTATTTGCCTTTAAAAAACTAGAAATTACCCTAATGGGTACCGATGATCCTTTTGTTGTGATGATGGATAAAGGTCTCGCAATCACACTGGTACAAAACTTATTAAAAAATGCACTTGTACACAATATTCCTCAGGGAAAAATTGTAATTGATTTACAAGCCAACTCTTTTTCTATTAGCAATACAAGTATTGTAAACGCTGCCCTGAACGAAAAAATGATTTACAATCGCTTTTTTAGAAGTACCACCAATGAGGAATCAACTGGACTCGGGTTGTCTCTCGTACATACCATTATTAAAGTTACGGATGCCCTATCTATTCGATATGAATTCAATGGCTTACACTGTTTCACTGTATACCGTAAACTATAAACCGTCCACCGTAAACCAAAAAAACACCCGCTAGGAAGGTAATCTTCCTAGCGGGTGTTTAAAATAACATTACATAAAATTGATAACAAATAGTTAAAAATAAACTTATTTTGCATACTGTTTTTCTCCATTGATGTATAGAACTACCTCTTTAGCATCAAACTTATAAATATCGTTCTCATAACTATCTACTGCTTTTTTATCCAATATAATAGAAGTAACCTCCTCTTGAGGTAAGAACACTTCTACCTTGGATTGATCCTTATTAAACACCACAAATGCACTAATTATAGCCTCACCTTCAGTGTTAATCGGATCTAATCTTAGTCCTTCTTCAAATACCCTCAAACAAGTTTGTCTTAACTCACTCCATGTTTCACCTGTTGCACTTATACAACCGTGATCATCTTTTTCCCCTCCTATAGCTTTGGTCTGTTCCTTTTGGTTCTGCTGTTCCTCAATACTTCCATCAGTTGTTTTAGTCTTATTACAAGCCACACAAATAAACGAAAGCAAGGTTAAAAACATTATTTTTTTCATCTTCTTTTTATTTTTTTTACTCTTCTGCTATTCCTCTATAAATATCAAAAACAAGAACTACAAATCCTCTTCTTTTTTATACTATAGACCTCTTTTTTAATACATTACAAGATACAACAAATAATTAACTTAGCTGCTATCTAATGAATAACCTTAATAAATAATTAGCATTGCTTTGTAGGTGATGAATGATGCCCCTTCACCTTCACACTTCCTTCACCTTTCACCCTTCATCAAATTCCCAATTCTTTCCAGATTCTCCTTTTACATTTGTACTATATAAACAAGTAAACATTAAAGCTATGAGAAAATTTAGAGCCCTATTAGTAGGAATTTTTAGTGTATTCGCTTTATTAACAAGTGGATCTGTGAATGCAAAAGATGTGCTAATTACCAAAAGTGAATTACCACAAAAAGCGATTGTCTTTTTAGATAATCATTTTAAAAACAAACAAATACTAACCGTTGAAAAAGACAGTGATTTCTTATCTTTATCTTATAAAGTAACGTTTACAGATAACATAGAAGTTGAATTTGACAAATCTGGAGATTGGGATGAAATAGATGGCAATAGAAATGCACTACCGACAACGTTTATTTTAGAGCCTATTGTAAGCTATATATCAACCAATTACAAAGGAGCAACAATTACAAAAATTGATAAGGAAAGTAGAATTTATGAAGTTAAATTAAATAATGGATTAGAACTTGAATTTTCTACTTCAGGTGTATTTAAAAGAATTGACAACTAAAAAAAACAATCCCTATGAAAAAGAAAATAATGGCATTAGCCCTATGCCTCAGTATAACGTTAGGTATAACTGCATGTAGCAATGATGATGATTCTAAGTCAACTGGATTAGAGCAAGTATCCCTAAATCAATTACCTAAAAATACACAACAATTTATACAGGGTACTTTTCCAAATACAACGTTGTTACAAGCCAATAAACTAACAAAATCTAATTATTACGGTTCCATTTATAAAATTAAATTAAACAATAACGTAGCAATTGATTTTGACCAGGAGGGAAACTGGACCGAAATTGAAACTAGTGATTATACTGAATTACCAGCCAATTTCTTAGCTCAAGAGGTCCCAGTAATACAAGCATATGTATTAGAAAACTTTAAAGGAAAATATATCATAGAAATAGACAAGAATCGCAAAGGATATGAAGTCAAATTAAATAACCAGCAAGAGTTAATTTTCAATGCCCGTCAAGAGTTTGTAGGTATTGATATTGATGTAGATCAAGAAGAGCAGTTAATTGGGTATGATCAATTACCTACAGCAGTTCAATCCTTCTTAACGTCTTATTTTGCCACTTCTGAAATAGTATTCATTAAACAAGAAGTAGATAAAGGAGGGACAACGTATAAAATATACTTAGCTGATGGATTTAAAATTGAATTCAATCATTTAGGCGAGTGGGAAGAAATCGAAACCAAACAAAACCAAATTATTCCTTCTGTACTCTTACCCACACCGTTAATCGCTTATATAGAAACCAACTACAAAGGCTATCAATTGGTTAGTATAGAGAAAAAAAGTAGCGTGTTTGAAGTGGAATTAAAAAGAGGTCAACAAGAAGTAGCGCTCATTTTTGATCGAGAAGGGAATTTCTTACAACTTGATAATTAACCTATTCGCATCAAAAACAAGTTTTTCAAGTTTAGGAGCTATCTGCTAGCAGGTGGCTCCTATTTTTATTTTTGCACAACCTGCTACCTGTATTCCGGCAAAATCTCCAGCACTATTCTTGCTAGCTTTGGGAACTTCGTTAAAGGTTAACTCAAAATTTCGGAGGGAGCAAAACCAAAAACATTAACAAAAGCTCTGTAAAAGGACAAACGCGTATTAAATCCACAAAGTAAACTTAGTTCTTCAACCGTATAATTCTCTTCCCTTTCTCTTATCAACAAGACCGCATATTCGACCTTCAATCGATTGATATATTGTTTATAGGTTGCAGCATGTGATGCTTTAAAAAAAGCAATCAGATCCGTCTTCGAAAATTGCAAGATTTCTCCTAATTGCTCTAAATTTAAAGTAGGATTTAAAAACAAGCGCGTTTCAATCAATTGCTCTGTAATACTCTGGCTTATTTCAGTTATCTTCTTCTTCATATCAATCTCAAAAACGGTGAACGCATCGGAGGGATTCGCAGGAAAAGGTATAGTTTTAAATTCACGACTCAATCTTCTAACTCTCTCACTTTGTGGCAAAGAAATATCAAGTAAAATCTCCTGAAACAATCGATTCGCATTTTGTTCTAGGTTAGCAGCAATCATCTTTGTTGGAGCCCGATATCTAAAATAGATCAACAGGCTCATTTCATAGAAAAATGCACCAATTAACAAACCAAAGCTAAGTAATAAAAACATGAAATTTAAATGTTCTATAAGAGATACACTAGAAAATCGCACAATTAAAAAAGAGATTGAAATACAATAAAGTACAACAATATAAAAAGAAACAAATGGTCTTAAGGTTTTATGCATAGCGTTTTTTATCAAACACCAATAGCCATAGGTAGCATACAAAAAAGACAGTATACTTACACTAAGGAACAATATATTATTTAAGATAATTACACTTACTGCATCCTTGTTAATTACAATAAAATTTAAATAAAACAAGGTAAAAATAGCGATTGGATAAGAATGAAAGTTTTGATTTTTACCTTTTACTTGTATTAAGTGAGTTAGGCCAAGTCCACCAAACAAAAACAATAAAGCGCCCAAGCTAAAACAAATTGTCTTGTCATATAACCATTCAAACAAATAAAGGATACTCGTTAGAAAAACAAGGAAACTACTCAAATAAAGCACTTTTTTTTGCCCCGAAGACTTCTTTCTAGTTATTCTATATACTACACCATAACCTACAAAAACAAGCAATATCCAATACATAATTAAAGCCTTTTTCTATCAATAAACATACGATACTCAACTGGGCTTAATCCAATAAAAAACCTAAAGTATTTATTAAATGTATTAACAGATTTAAAACCGCAACTCTCTGCTATGCAGCAAGTGTCCAACTTGATTTTTCTATTAATAAATCTAAAGCATACATAATCCGGTAATAGGCTACAAGCTTATAAAAAGTTGTATTCATATACTTATTAATCACTAAACTAATAACCTGCTCATTGCTATTTGGAACATACTTGCTCAATATTTCTAAAGAAAATTCACTCTTTAAATACACTTTTTCTGTTTCGAAAAAATCTAATATTTGCTCTATGATTGTTTGATTTTTATACTTTAGTAAAAAACGTTTCCCCTCCTGTTTTTGATTAAATACCTCTAAATCTGATTTCATTATATTTCTACCTAAATAGTTATCAAAAGAAAAAAAAGTCTCAAAATCGCTAACCTTTATTCCTTTGATATAAAGGAAACAGCTCAATAAAGTAAGAATAAGTAATAGTCCTTGCACCCCTACTTGCATATAGTAAAGCAATAGTACAAAATCCTTCAAATTATGGTTCCCAAAATAAATTTGTAAATTAAGTGTTAAAAGATAAGTAACAAAAAGCAGATGAATTGTAAAGATATAAGACCGAAAAAGCTTGTATTCTTTTCCACTTTTTATCCAAAACAAGTAAAAAAAACCAAAATAAAGAATAGCAAAAAAATTATTAATAGAGACAACAATCCAAAGTGGCATCGGACAAAAGCAGAGAACAAGGATGAACACCGATAAACTAAACAAATGAAAAACGTGCTTTTTCAAAGTGACCTCTCCCGCTTTTTCCATGAAATAGAATAAGTTTAGACTAAAAATTATGGCGAAAAAATTGATTATACTACTTGTTCTAAATACGATTAAAGCATGATAGCAATTAACTACTAACAGAAAAACAAAACCGATAAAAAACAAATAGTAGTATCGCTGTATTTGAATACCTACATTCCAAGAATACAATTTCATTCTCTAAGCTTTTTAAAATCAACCCCTTTTTTGCATCTTGCAAACATTTACTCCTCGAATCTAATCCTATTACAAAATACAATAAAGGATAAAGAAAATTTCTACTGATTATTCCTTTCTAACTAAGTTTATGGACTCTATAAATAACAAAAAGAAAGAAAATTTACATTGGCCTTAAAAAACTTAATTATCAATTTTATGGTATTTTTAATGCATTTTTCACAAAATTCATTTAAACAAATTTACCTTTCAAAATGTTAATTAATGTATCAAAACTCCGATAACTTGCTCAAAAGAATTTAATGAAACAGTCTTTAACTACATATTAACATTTATTGAATTTTTAATATGTTTTTTACCAAAAAAAGAAAATATCTAAAAAAAACAACTCTAAAAAAGAAGTTAAAATACATTAGTATGAAAAAAACTATTTATTCCATCTTTTCACACGTACCCAATAAAAATATAAAAAATTAGTTTTCTGAAAAAAGAAAATATAGACTACTTGTTAAAAAGTTAGCTACTAAAACTATTTTGCTAATTTCCATTAATCTCAAAAAAAAAACACTTTAAAAATAGGTTAAAACACTGAGATACACCGAGCTATAATTCTTCAATATTTACATACAATTCACAGGAAAGACCCCACTACTAAAAGATAAGGAACAAAACCAAAAGGATAAAACAAGTAGCTATTTAGAATTTGAAACCTAAAATCGATCTTAATCAAACCGAAAAATACGTTCACAAAAAGTAATCTTCTTTTTCCTTGCACTGAATTTAATATTCAAGCAAGAATAAACCCGCATCAGAAAACAAATGAATTCTCTTACGTTACAGAAGTAAAAAAAGCCTCCTTGTTATTGCCCTAAATTACTTTCAAAAACTAAAAGACCTTTCCCTCATCCTATCCTACTCTTAAACTTTTACAGGCAAACTAAGAATCTACGGTTATCAGGCTATAATCTTCAGCAACAAAAGCAAATCGCCGACAAAACTAGAAACAGTAAAGTAGGTTGCACTTGCTACTAATTATTTCATTACTCCTAAGTATCAGATCCCAGGTCGAAATACCTACTTCAATAGCTATTTAAAAAAATAAAAAACGCTCTACCTCCTTGTAAGAGAGATAGAACAAGCTAAAAAGCGTTAAAGGGAAAAAATTAAATGAACTTTTCTATTTGGAAAACTATTAAAAAGTTTATTTTTGTGCTACAATTAATAATACCCAAAATTTAATACTGTGGAAAACGCAAACGCAATTAAACTAATTAAGTTAATACAATCTGATTTAGTTACAAATGGTCTTGTTGTGGATCAAATCGTTCCAAACCTTAAGAAATTAAGAGAATATGCCTTACTAGAAGAAGTTCCTACTTTAGTAAAAGCGATTAGACTTACGTATGAACACATTGAAAATAACAATGGTTTTTTCATTGCTATTCCAAATGACGAGCCGATTGAAGAATTGGAATCAACGGAAGATGCTTCTGTTCAAGTACAAAATGATATTGAAAGTTTACAATACTTATTGTCTCTTTTCAAAGATCCAACGAATAAACACAATCTTTCAGATTTAAAAGAATATAACGCTAAACTTTTAGCGTAACACTTAAGGCCTAGTTGAACTAGGCCTTTTTTTATGATTATTTTAGCATTAATCCTACCTTAATTATTTGAAATAATCGACATTAACCCTATTTTAGCTCCTTCAAATTTAAGACTCAAAATTATGGTTAACCTATTTAGGATTACAGCTTTCTTAGAAGGAGTATCACTACTTCTCTTATTGTTTATTGCAATGCCACTAAAGTATATTTGGGACAGTCCTTTCCTGGTTCAAAAAGTGGGTATGGCACATGGAATACTATTCATCGCTTATATCGTTATTGCCTTTTTGATTAAAAATGACTTAAAATGGTCGAACAAAACCTTGCTTTTTGTGTGTATTGCGTCAATAATCCCATTCGGAACATTTGTTATAGAGAAAAAATTAAAAAAAGGAATTAGTTACTAAATGAGTCAAAAAATAAATTTTTTGCAATCTTAACAGAAAAATACAATAGTAATATAAATATTAAACGGAACTGATTGATTTTATACAATTCAGTATTAGTATAAAATACTGGATTTTTTGTGCAAAAAATGCATATTTAAAAACTTTATAGTATATTTGCCTCGTAAACGAAACAATAATAGCTATTTCGATAGCTGACAAGTGAAAGTAAAAATTAAATTATGAAAAAAATCACATTATCTTTATTAGCGCTTACAGTAGGTTTTTGTGCTAGTGCTCAAGACAAACCTTACAATAAGTGGTCAGTTGATTTAAATGCAGGTCTTGCGAAACCAGCGAGAACATTAAGTTCAGGATATAGTGCTGAAACATTCGAAAACTTACATTTAGATGGTGGTGTTAGATATAGCATCAACAACAAAATAGGTGTTAAAGCTTCGTTTGGTTATGATAAAATCGATAGCTGGACAAATAGCAATTTAAAAGCTGAAAGTGATTATTACAGAACAAGTTTAGAAGGAGTTATCAACTTAGGTAGAGTTCTAAGCTTTGAAAACTGGACAAACACCTTTGGATTACAAGTTCACGCAGGTGGAGGGTACTCTTGGTTAAACGGAGATAATTTCTCTGGTTCTGACAAAATGGGTCACTTAATGGCTGGTTTAACAGGACAAGTTAAATTACACTCTAGAGTAGCTTTAAATGCTGACTTTACAGTAATTCAAAATACACAACAAGATAGAACATGGGATGGTGCTTCTGCAACAAACCGTGCTGTATTCCAAGGAACAATGTTCAATGCATCGATGGGTATCTCTATTTATTTAGGGAAACACGGTCAACATGCTGACTGGTATTCTGAAGAATCTCAATCTAAAAATGAAATCAATGCTTTAGCTAACAGATTAGATCAAATCGAATCTATGTTAGTTGATTCTGACAACGACGGAGTAGCAGATTATTTAGACTTAGAGCCTAATACACCTGCTGGAGCTTTAGTTGATTCAAGAGGAAGAAACATTGATAAAAATAACAATGGTATCGCGGATAACATCGAGGCTTATTTCCAAGAAAAATATGGAAATACAGAGAAAATGACTGCTGACGACGCTGCATTGGTTAAAGAATTAATCAACAAAGGGTACGTAGCTGTTAATTTTGACTTCGATAAAGCAGAACCTACAACTTTAGAAGGTGTTAACTTCATCGTATCTTACATGAAAAACTTCCCTTCAGCTTCATTAGAAGTTAGCGGATATGCTGATTCAACAGGAAACAAAGACTATAACCAAAAATTATCTCAAAAACGTGCAAATGCAGTAAGAGATCTTTTAATTAAAGCTGGAATTCCTGCAGGTAAAATTACTGCTAAAGGTAATGGTATCGATGCATCACAAGCTAAAAATGTTGCTAGAAGAGCAATATTCAAAGTAAACTAATTAGATTTTACTAATTATATTAAAAAGCACAAGCTTATGCTTGTGCTTTTTTTTGTTTAAATAGGTACCTTTGTGTTTAAATAAGTATGTATGAAATTTGATTTAAAATCTGATTATAGTCCTACCGGCGATCAACCCCAGGCAATTAGCCAATTGACACAAGGTATATTGGACAATCAGAAATATCAAACTCTTGTAGGAGTTACTGGATCGGGTAAAACATTTACGGTTGCTAATGTAATTCAAGAAGTGCAAAAACCTACTTTAGTTCTAGCGCATAACAAAACTTTAGCCGCTCAATTATACTCTGAATTCAAAAGTTTTTTTCCTAATAATGCGGTAGAATATTTCGTTTCTTATTATGATTATTACCAACCAGAGGCCTTTATTCCTGTTACAGGACAATATATTGAAAAAGATTTATCCATTAATGAAGAACTAGAAAAACTGCGTTTAAGCACGTCTTCTACACTACTTTCGGGTCGTCGGGATGTTTTAGTTGTCGCTTCCGTTTCCTGTTTATACGGGATTGGAAACCCCGTTGAATTTCAAAAGAATGTAATTGAGCTTGAGCTTGATCAACAAATCAGCCGAACCCAAGTACTCCATCGCTTAGTTCAAAGTTTGTATGCGAGAACAGAAGCGGACTTTTCACCTGGATCTTTTAGAATCAAAGGAGATACAATTGAAGTTTTTCCAAGTTATGCTGATAATCCGTATCGCATTCACTTTTTTGGAGACGAGATTGAAGCTATTGAGGTTTTTGATCCAACAACAGCACAAGTCCTAGAAAAATTTACTCGATTAAATATATACCCCGCTAATATGTTTGTAACATCCCCCGATGTATTAAACAATGCAATCTGGGAAATACAACAAGATTTAGAGAAGCAAATTACCTATTTCAAAGAAATCGGCAAACATCTCGAAGCAAAACGATTAGAAGAAAGAACAAATTTTGATTTGGAAATGATGAAAGAATTGGGCTATTGTTCTGGAATTGAGAACTATTCTCGTTATTTAGATGGTAGAGCTCCAGGAACCCGTCCTTTTTGTCTTCTAGATTATTTTGCTGATGATTACCTAATGATCGTAGATGAAAGTCACGTTACTATTTCTCAAGTTCATGCCATGTATGGTGGTGACCGATCGAGAAAGGAAAATTTAGTAGAATACGGCTTTAGACTTCCCGCTGCCATGGATAACCGTCCGTTAAAGTTTGAGGAATTTGAAACCATGCAAAATCAAGTTATCTATGTATCGGCTACTCCTGCGGATTATGAGTTACAAAAAAGTGAGGGAGTTATCGTAGAACAATTAATTCGACCGACTGGCTTATTAGACCCTATCATTGAAGTGCGTCCTACTGAAAATCAAATTGACGATCTAATTGAAGAAATTCAACAACGTGTGGATGTCGATGAACGAACGTTAGTGACTACCTTAACCAAAAGAATGGCGGAAGAACTAGCTAAATATTTCACTAAAATGGCTATTCGTTGTCGCTATATTCACTCGGATGTTGATACACTTGAACGCGTAGAAATCATGCAAGATTTGAGAAAGGGATTATTCGATGTACTTATTGGTGTGAATCTTCTACGTGAAGGATTAGATTTACCTGAAGTTTCTCTTGTTGCTATTTTAGATGCAGATAAAGAAGGTTTTCTACGTAGCCATCGTTCCCTTACCCAAACGGTAGGTAGAGCCGCTAGAAACGTTAATGGTAAGGCTATTATGTATGGAGATAAGATTACCGCTAGCATGCAAAAAACCATCGATGAGACCAATTACAGACGCAGTAAACAAATCAGTTACAATACGAAGCACCATATTACACCTACAGGATTAAATAAAAAAATAGGCAATGAACTAGTCAAACCTTCCTATAATGAACTACTCGCTGAACAAGGTAAAAAAGTAGCTGAAGAGCAAGTAAAATACCGCTCTAAAGAAGAAATTCAAAAGCTAATCAACACCAAACGCAAAGAAATGGAAAAGGCAGCTATGGATTTAAATTTTATGTTAGCCGCCCAATTACGAGATGAAATCAAAATATTAAAAGATAAATTATAAGTTTTCACATGACAAATAACGATATTTTAAAGAAACTGAGAGTTGCTTTACAACTAAGAGACGAACAAATCGTAGAGATTCTAGAATTAGTAGATTTTAGAATTTCCAAAGGGGAATTGGGCAACTTTTTTAGAACTGAAGACCACCCTAAATACATGGAATGTGGCGATCAAATTTTGAGAAACTTTTTGAATGGACTCGTAATTTATCTTAGAGGAACCAAAGAAGAGCCTAAAAATCCAATGGATATTTTACAAAAAAACAAAGAAAACTTTGTACCAAAAGTCAAAACTGACGGACCCAAAGAGCAAAAAAAATATACAAGCAAACCAAAACCAGCAGGATCTGGTGCTAGTAAAAAACCCTTTTCTAAAAGTGACAAACCTAAGAACATACTTGGGAATGTCAAGTTTAACAACGGAAAGAAAAAGTAGAGAATGGTGAGAAGTGAATGGTGAGAAGTCACTTCTCACCTCTCACCTCTAAAATACTCGATTTTACTTAAAAAAAGAGTAGCCATTCGCTCCGCACGCCATTTGGCATCCGCTGCTATTTTTCCTTCAAATAGCTCATCAACCGTTTGATTAAAAATACTTTTCCAACGTTCAAAATGACTCGCATCAACTGGAAGTTGGGCATGGGGAGGAAAAGGCCTTCCTGAATACGTATGTTCTTCCAATAAAACCGTTTGCCAAAAGGCATACATTTTCTCTAGGTGCATGTCCCATTTGCCTTCTAAGCGCTCGTTAAATAGGGGACCTATTAAATCATCCTGTTGTACTCTTCCATAAAACGTATTGACCAATAATTGAATATCTTCTAAATGCTCTATATCTTTACTCATGGTAATTATTTCTTTTTAAATCCCAAGGCTTTACCGCTAAAATCTTTATCTTTACCTTATGGTTACAATAACAATTTTAGGCTCAGGAAAGGTTGCCCATCATCTGATATTAAACATATTAGAGAGTGACCAGTTAAAACTACAGCAAATATACGCAAGAAATACCAATTCAGTTCTAGACGTGGTTCCGGATAGTATGGTTGTAAATGATATCAAAAAATTACAACCCGCGGATATTTTTATTATTGCAGTAAGTGACCTTGCTATTGAAGAAGTTTCAAAGGCCATTCAAATTCCCAATCAATTTGTTGTGCACACGTCTGGAACCCTACCCATGTCTGCTATTAACCTACAGCGACGTGGTGTAATGTATATGCTACAATCTTTTTCTAAAGATAAAGAGGTGGACTTCTCCTCTATTCCCTTCTGTATTGAAGCGAATAATTGGGATGACTTTCAACTGCTAGAAAAATTTGCCATTGGTTTCTCTGAACGCGTTTACAAAATTTCATCAGAACAACGAAAAGCAATTCATTTAGCCGCTGTATTTGTCAATAATTTTTCCAATCACCTGTTTACCCTTGGAGAAGATATTTGCAAAGAATACCAAGTGCCTTTTGAGATTTTAAAACCCTTAATTCTGGAAACGGCTAATAAAATCATGCATTTATCTCCCTTAGATGCCCAAACAGGACCTGCATCACGTGGAGATCAAAATACAATCCAGCAACATCTGGATATGTTAACCGATTCAACTAAAAAAGAAATCTATCAACTTATTACACAATCAATACAAAATAGATAATGTCTAAACACTTTAAAGAAATAATGAACGATATCACTACATTTATTTTTGATGTAGATGGTGTGTTAACCGATGGGAAAGTTCATGTTACCAATAACGGAGATTTATTAAGAATCATGAGCATTAAAGATGGATATGCTATCAAAGCTGCTTTAGAAAACGGATATCGAGTATGTATCATTTCTGGAGGAAGTAATGAAGGAGTCAAAACCCGATTAATGAATCTAGGGGTAAAAGATATTTATTTGAGCGTTTCTAATAAAGTGGAGATATTTAAAAAATACTGTGCGGATCACCAGCTTCAAGCAGACGAAATTCTATACATGGGGGATGATATTCCGGACTATCACGTGATGCAACAAGTAGGTCTTCCTACGGCTCCTCAAGATGCGTCACCAGAAATTAAGGGTATTTCAAGATATATCTCCCATAAAAATGGCGGTGAAGGTGCAGTTAGAGAAGTAATTGAACAAGTGATGAAAACCCAACAAAAATGGTTTCAACATTTTGATGCTAAATTCGACTAAGAGAGAAACTATGCCCTATCCAGTATTAAACGAATACGACCTCATATTAGGTTCTAATTCTCCTCGAAGAAAGCAATTTTTGACTGATTTAGGTCTATCTTTTGTGGTTAGAGCTTCTGATATTGAAGAAATCTATCCAAGTGAACTCCAAAGAGAACAAATCACAGATTACATTGCTAAACTAAAAGCGTCTTCTATTGTGTTAACACACGATAAAGAAATTTTAATCACTAGTGATACCACAGTTTGGAACGAAGGAAAATCACTAGGCAAGCCTGCAGATAGACAAGAAGCGATAGAAATGCTTCAAAGCTTATCGGGCAAGATGCACGAAGTTATTACTTCTATTTGCCTTAAAACAACACAAAAAGAGCATGTTTTTCACGCGATAACCGAAGTGCATTTCAACGTATTAACTACAGAAGAGATTAGTTATTACATCGATACTTATAAACCCTACGACAAAGCAGGTGCGTATGGAATTCAAGAATGGATTGGCCTTGTGGGAATTAAAAAGATCAACGGATCGTATACCAATATTGTTGGCTTACCAACTACCGAATTAATGGAAGAATTAATACAGTTTATTAACGAATGAAAATGCCTGAAGGATATTTGTTACAAGTTGCAATTACAGTTATTGCAGTACTTATTTATTTTATAGCACGCAAGATTACGACCAGTATCATCCATTCTTTTTCTAAGAAATCAGAAATGAAAGAAGGACGAGAAGCTGTAGTCATACGCTTGTTCAATTTACTTTTAATTATCCTTTTATTGGTAATCATCTTCACCATATGGGGGGTTGAAAAAGACAATGTATTGCTGACGTTAACTTCAGTTTTTACAGTTATCGGTGTAGCTATGTTTGCGCAGTGGTCTTTGCTGAGTAATATTACAGCAGGCATCCTCCTCTTCTTCTCTTTTCCTTTTAGAATTGGAGACATCATTCGCATTCAAGATAAAGATTTTCCTACAGAAGCAAGGATTATGGATATCAAAGCTTTTTATATTTTATTAAGTACGAAGGATGGCGAGCAGATTTCCTATCCCAATAACCTTCTCTTGCAAAAGGGAATCGTTATTCTCAGTCCCGATCACTTTGATACTCATACTAAAAATACACTACAAGAATAAGGAAAAGAGGAAGTTTTCAATAGGTTGAAAACTTCCTCTTTTTAGTTAGAAATACTGTACCACAACAGATACATTAAATAGCCATATTATTTTCTATTCTTTACCTTCACCGTCATGGGCAAAAGGCAAACTCCATTTGTATCGTACAGCAAACAAACGAATAACAATAATGATTCCCGCTGTAGTGATGTACATCACTTCTTTATTCACCTGGAAATGATGCAAGACATAATAAACACTTCCTCCAAAAATACACGCCGTTGCATAGATTTCCTTCTTGAAGATAATCGGTATTTGGTTTGCTAAAATATCGCGAATAACCCCACCAAAACAAGCCGTAATTGTACCCAAGGTAACGCAAAATACAGGGTGTAGGCCTACAGCCATCCCCTTCTCTATACCGATTAAAGTAAACACAGCAATACCAATGGTATCAAATAGAAATAAGGAATAGCGCAAAAAATTGAAGCGTTTATAAAATACAAGAGCCAGAATAACGCCTAAAAAAGTGACATAAAAATAATTGAGATTTGTCAACCAAGTGACCGGACTGATGCCAATCATGACATCGCGTATAGTACCACCTCCGATAGCTGTAGCAAATGCCAAGATAACCATCCCAAATAAATCTAACTTGCGTTCGCGCCCTGCTAATGCTCCGGAAATGGCAAAGGCCAAGGTTCCGAGCAAATCTAAAATCTCAAAAAAACTAAACATGAAAAAAAACTAAATTATTCTTTGCCTGTATAATGGCTGTAATCCTTTAAAACTAATTCAACAAATTCTTGATTGTTCAACGCTAGATTCCTTCGGTCTATTCCCATTTCGGTTTCTAATTTATGCGCTAACGCTTTGATCAAAGAAAAGTCTTTACTCCCTCTGTATCTTAAGTAAACCTCTTTTACAACACCTATATCAGCATCTGATAAGCGAATAACTTGAGGCAATAAGGGAATATATTCTTGTTCCACTTCTTGAAAGATAGTGGTAGATAAGCTCATTTTATTCTTTGTGGAAATAACGGTCGTTCCAGCAAAAATATCGCCTAATCGCTGGCTATTTTGGGTAAAAATGATACTAAACACCGCAATGATTCCACTGCCAACCATAATATCGAGAACACGGAGAATCCAACGTACAAAATAATCCACCACTGTGGCTTGGTACCCATCAATTTTAATCACCTTAATTCCCAAGATTTTTTTCCCAGGAGATGATCCTTGCAAAACAATTTCAAAAAATAAGCTATAAAAGATAATTGGGATAAAAACTAAAATCCAAAAGGCATTGATAGACCACAAATCACTCGTAAAATGTTTAGCGATATGAAGTATGCTATCTATATAATAAAATACAAGGAGATAGAGAATTTTAAATATCATATCTAAGCCAAAAGCTAAAATACGCTCACCCAAAGAGGCCGCTTTAAATTCTATTTCTATGTTTTGTGTCGTATTTATTGTTAATTTAGCCATATCTATATTTATTAACTAATCACATAATGAGAGAAGTTGCATTTATCAAAAAAAACAAAGCGCTCTGGCTTTCTTACGAAAAGGCCCTTTATGCTTCTCAAATGCAAAAACCAGATTATCTTGCTGAATTGTATATGCAAATTATGAACGATTTAGCATATGCCAAAACTTTTTATCCAAACAGCAAAATTACACAATATTTAAACAGTTTGGCGATTCAAACGTACCAAAAAATATATAAAACAAAACGAATTGAAGAAAGCAAAATCAAACGCTTTTTTCTCTGGGATGTTCCTTTGACCGTTCACCGGCATAAACGCAAATTAAATTTTACACTCCTCGTCTTTTTTATCTTCGTGGCTATTGGCATTCTTTCCACGCATTATGACCCTGATTTTACGCGTAATGTACTGGGAGATCACTATGTCAACTCAACGCTTACCAACATTAAAAATGACGATGCTATGGCTATTTATAAATCGGGAAGCAATTGGGGAAGTTTTATTGGCATTACTGCGAATAACCTCTACGTTGGTTTGCGTTTCTTTTTATTTGGTTTAACAGCTGGCTTGGGAACCTTGCTCTTTCTTTTGTACAATGGAATTATGTTGGGTACCTTTCAGTACCTCTTCGTCAATGAAAATGCTTTTATGGATAGTGTGAGAGGTATTTGGTTACACGGTGCGCTAGAAATAACAGCGATGATCGTAGAGGCTTTTGCCGGATTTATCTTAGGCGCAAGTTTACTCTTCCCACAAACACTTTCTCGTATGAATTCGCTTAAAATTGGTTTTAAAGATGCTTTAACCATATTTATTGCAACCATACCCTTTACTATTTTTGCCGGATTTATAGAAGGATATATTACTAGATATGCCAAAGAAATGCCCGATGTCGTGAATTACCTGATTATCTTAAGCACCTTCAGTCTTATCTTTTTTTATTTCTTCATCTATCCGAAGCGACTTGCTAAAAAATTAAATCTTACCTAAACAATTGCTATGTTTTTATTATTTCAAAAACGCGACTTTAGTTCACTAGTTAGTGACACCTTTACCTTCTTAAAATTAGAAGGGAAGAACTATTTCAAACACTTCTTTAAGTTGTGTGGAATTCCCCTATTTTTAGTGCTTATTTTTATTTATCTCCTTGCAGATATGGGGATTTCAACCGCTGTATCTGCGAATTATCAAAGAGTAACTGATCCTGATCTAATCTTTAAAACACTATTTGAAGAGCATTTAGGCCTAGCTATACTAGCCCTATTGGGTATTTTTGTAGTGGGTATAATCCTGGGAATCGTCTGTTATTCCTTTCCTGCCCTCTACTTGAAGAATATGGCAGAGACTGAACCTGGTCAGGCAGATCAGAGTACAATAGGCAAACAAATCATGGAAAAATTAGGAGCTATCATCGTATTTGGGTTAGGCACAACCTTTTTGATTTTACCTCTTATTCTAATTTTGGCCTTCGTATCAACTCTCTTAGTCTTTATACTGATAGGGATCCCTATTTTACTATTAATGATACCAACTATGTATGCTGTATTAACTTTGGCTTACTATGAATATCTGACAAAAAATGTAGGTTTCTTTCAAGCCTATGGGACTGCAATCCGCTTTGTACGCTATAATTTTTGGTCTATCATTGGAAATACTTTTATCTTTTATATGGTTACTACCCTTATCACTTTAATTCCTTCTATGCTTATTCAATTCGTTATTCTAGGTGGAAGTGTTTTATTTGATACTGAAAACCTAGAAAATTCGATGATGGTTTCTGCAATTACTTGGGGGGTTGTTTTACTCTACTTTGTGTATATTCTATTGGCCACATTTGCTCAAAACATCATGTTTATCAACCAAGGAATTATCTATTATAGCGAAAGAGAAAAAGTTGAAAACCGTTTTACTAAAAGCAAAATTGACAGTATTGGGTCAAATAATGAATAAACACCGCACTTTTGTGTACTTCCTATTACTGTTCATTATCACGTCAAACCTACAAGCACAAGAAGCAACAGAAGAAGACGATGATACGCTCGAAATAGAAGTAAGTTCATCTGAAACAGCTGTAAAAGTTGTTGCAGCAGATGCGCTGTATCTTTTACAAGATACTGAAAGTGAAGTTCACAATAGAAAATTCGAAACAAAATTTAAAGATAAATACAAAGGAAAAGAAGGCTTTGTCTATGAAGAAGTTCAACAAAAAACAGGCCTTTTTCAAAACATTAAACAAGCCATAAATGAATGGTTCCGGCGCAACTTTACGCAGAAAATAGGCGAAGAATTAGATCATTTTTATTATGTGATCCTTTTGCGTGTACTTGGATTTCTTTTGTTTGGGTTTATTGCTTTTTATCTGATTAAAGCTTTTATCCAAAAAGACATCTATTGGCTTGTCAAAAAGAAAGGAAAAAAAATCCAAGCTTTTGAAGAACTTACTGTTGAAGATTTTAAAACAACTGACTTTGAATCAATTATAAACAATTCAATTGCTCAAAAACAATATCGCCTTGCCATTCGCATGTATTATTTATGGTTGTTACAACGCCTTCACGAACAGGATAAAATACTCTGGACACCTGAAAAAACAAATGCAGATTATAGTTATGAGCTCAAAGAGAAAAATGAAAAGGAAGACTTTTCCTATCTTTCTTATCTATATAACAACATTTGGTATGGCGAATATGAGCTAACCGAAGTCGATTTTTTTAAAGCGAAAAACGCTTTCGATTTAAAACTAAAACCAAGTAAATCATGAACAATTCTTTCAAAAAGTTTGGCCTTGCCTTATTGGTTTTAGTAACGTTCGTTTTCATATATGAAAGTGGAAAGGAAAAACCTGTCAGTTGGTATGAAAGCTATAATAACAAAGACAAGAATCCATACGGTCTATACATTCTAGATCAAGAAATAGGCCCAGTAATAGGCACGGATACGATTACGCGTTTCTCCAATTCGCTGTACAATTTTTTATCGAATAAAAACTATGATACTCTTCAACCGAGTACACTTATTTTACTAACTGCAGATTATGCAGATTTGGATCAGTATACGGCTGATTATCTCAAAGTGTATTTGGAAGCAGGAAATACGGCTCTAATCTTAACTGCCAGTTCAACTGATCCATTTTTAGAGGTTTTTGGTTTAAAAAATGAACCTTATCTTTTTGATTTTGCCTTTACTCCTGAACCAAATACCGTTTTAGAACTCACAAACCCAAAGTTGACGAAGCAGAAATTTAGGATAAAAAATGAACCTTATCCTACAGGGCTTGAAATTATAGATAGTTTAAAAAACAACCTTGAGATATTAGGTTATAAAACAGTTGAAGATACGTTAAAACAAGTAAATTTAGTTCGAGTAAAACAAGGCAAAGGTCAATTAATATATGGTACTACCCCTATTATTTTTACCAATTACTATTTGCTAAAAAGCAACAATCACTTGTATGCGGAGAGTGTTTTTTCCTATTTACCCGAAAAACAACAAACGTATCTACATGTCGCCTCTTTAAACCCCAGCAAAGAAAGCAATTCTATCTTGCGTTTTGTTTTTAGCCATGCTGCCTTAACCTGGGCTTGGTATTTCTTTTTACTAGGTTTGTTGATATTTGCTTTATTTACTGCAAAACGAAAACAACGCATCATTCCCTTGATTAAACCCCTAAAAAATACGACAGTACAATTTACGAAAACGGTAGCTAACTTATATATTCAAACCAAAGATTATAACGATTTAATGCATAAGAGTATTATTTATACCTTAGAAAAAATGAGAAGAGAATATCATATAGATACTGCAGTATTAGATGAAAACTTTGTGCATAACTATCATGTAAAAACCCATAAAAACAAAGAAGATATTCTCGCTTTTGTCAACATGGTCAATGCGTTTAGAAAATCAACCTTTTTAGCAACACAGGAAGACTTGGTCAAACTACACCAAGTAACACAGAAAATATTAGATTAAAATACGATGGAAAATACAACAGAAAACACACCTTTGTCTACGGATAATTTAGCTTTTGAATCTAGATTGGATTTAGCTCCTTTAATCGAAAAAATAGCTGCTATAAAGCAAGAAATAAACAAAGTAATTGTAGGACAACACAAAACCATTGATCAATTACTAGTTGCACTTTTAGCCAATGGACATATCCTCTTAGAAGGGGTTCCTGGTGTTGCTAAAACACTAACGGCAAAAGTTTTATCTCAAACGATTGATACGACCTATAGTCGCATTCAATTCACACCTGATTTAATGCCTTCTGATATATTGGGGACTTCCATTTTAAATAGTCAGACTTCGGCTTTTGAATTTAAGAAAGGACCTATTTTTGCCAATCTCGTTCTCATAGATGAAATCAATCGAGCACCTGCAAAAACCCAAGCAGCTTTGTTTGAAGTGATGGAAGAAAGACAAATTACTATTGATAACCTACAGTTTCAAATGGATTTCCCTTTTTTGGTTATTGCTACTCAAAATCCAATTGAACAAGAGGGTACCTATCGTTTGCCTGAAGCTCAATTAGATCGTTTTTTATTCAAAATTGAAGTGGAATATCCTACACTAGAAGAAGAAATTCATATTTTGGAAAAAGAACATACCTTTTTAGGGCAGAAAAAAACCGAACAGATTGAAAAAGTGATTACACCTAGTGAGATTGTCGCTTTTCAAAAATTGATCAAACAAATTGTTGTAGAGGAAAAAGTGATGGAATACATCGCAAAAATTGTTCACAATACCCGTACAAATCCGTTGCTTTATTTAGGAGCTTCTCCACGTGCGTCCATTGCGATTTTAAATGCAGCTAAAGGATATGCAGCGCTTAACAATCGCGATTTCGTTACACCCGAAGATATTAAAGAAGCCATCTATCCTGTATTAATCCACCGAGTTATTGTAGCTCCAGAACGTGAAATGGAAGGGGTTACTGCCAAAGATATTATTCAACAAATCGTAGAAACGATAGATATTCCGAGATAAAAAAGATTATGATGAGACCTCTTTTTCTACTCCAACGCGTATATTATGGATTCGGTATAGTGATTGTACTGTTTATCCTGTCCTTCTTATTCCCTAGTTTGTACTTGATTACTTGGGCGATTGTAGGATTTGGACTTATCCTATTCCTTACCGATTTTTTCGTTTTATTTTGGGGCAAAAACAAACTGGTAGCACAACGACATTTACCTGAAAAATTATCCAATGGAGATGCGAACAACATTGAAATTCAACTCAAAAACAACTATCCTTTTGTCCTAACCTGTGAAATCATTGACGAAATTCCTTTTCAATTTCAGAAACGCGATTTTTCACTTCAAAAACAACTAAAGGCTGAAGAAGAAGTTCACTTAAGTTATGCACTCACCCCAAAAAAAAGAGGCGAATACAGTTTTGGTAAACTCAATGTATATGTAAATTCTCCTTTAGGGTTAGTAGCCAAACGCTATGTTTTTTCGGAAGGACAAATGCTCCCTTGTTATCCTTCTTTCATGCAAATGAGAAACTATGACTTGATTGCCTTTGCTAAAAACAAATATGCTTTTGGCTTAAAGAAATTACGCAAGATTGGCAATACAACAGAGTTTGAACAAATCAAGGAGTACGTTTCTGGAGATGATATACGCACGATCAATTGGAAGGCTACAGCCAAAAAGAATCAAGTAATGGTCAATCAATTTCTCGATGAAAATACAGAAACAGTCTATGCTATTCTCGACAAAGGTCGCTTAATGCAAATGCCTTTTGAAGGGATGACTTTACTCGATTATGCTATCAATTCATCCTTGGCTATTTCAAATGTCGTTCTAAAGAAAAATGACCGTGTCGGCATGCTTTCTTTTTCAAAAAAAGTAGAAAATGTAGTAGCTGCTTCTAATAAAAGAACCCATTTGCAAAAAATAGTCTCTACGCTTTATAAGCTACAAACTAATTTTAGTGAAAGTGACTTTGGTCATCTGTATAGTGCTGTAAAACAAACCATCACTCATCGTAGTTTATTGTTAGTATACACCAATTTTGAGTCGCTTTCAAGTTTACATCGACAACTCCCTTATTTACGTGCATTAGCGAAAAATCACGTTTTAGTAGTCATCTTCTTTGAAAATACTGAACTCAAACAACTGACACAAAAGCAAGTAAAAAATACTGATGCTATTATAGATAAAATTATTGCGGAAAAATTTAACTTTGAAAAGCGTTTAATCGCTAGTGAATTAACGAAATACGGGATACAAAGTATTCTTACTACCCCACAAAATTTATCGATTGACACGATTAATATGTATTTAAAAATCAAGGCAAAAGGTTTCTAAACTATGAATATAAAAAAAATAGAAAGCACACAAAATCCACTTATAAAATCAGTTCTTCAATTACAAGATAAAGCACGAGCTCGAAAAAAAGAGGGCTTATTTCTCATTGAAGGGTTACGTGAAATTGAACTCGCTCATGCAGGGGGATATCAATTAGAAACCCTGTTATTTTGTTCGGATATACTCCCCTTCGAAAACGTAGTTTCCTATATAGGTTCACAAACCCAATGCATTGAAATTACCCGAGAGATCTATCAAAAACTGGCCTATCGCGATTCAACAGAAGGTGTTATCGCTTTAGCTCAAATGAAGACGCATCACTTGGATCAACTTCAACTACCTGCTAATCCCCTTATTTTAGTAGCCGAAGCTACAGAAAAACCAGGCAATATAGGGGCTATGTTACGCACCGCTGATGCAGCACATATTGATGCAGTCATCATCGCTAATCCCAAAACAGATTTATACAACCCCAATATCATACGATCTAGTGTAGGCTGCTTGTTTACCAATCAGATTGCAATAGCCACAACCGAAGAGACAATTGCTTTTTTACAGCAAAAAAACATTCATACCTATGCGGCTACACTACAAAATTCTTGCAGTTACCACACCCAAGATTACACTACCCCAACCGCTTTTATTGTTGGAACAGAATCTACAGGATTAACTGAAGCCTGGCGACTAGGTAGTACACAAAATATTATTATTCCCATGAGTGGAACTATAGACTCCATCAATGTTTCTGTAGCTGCTTCTATTTTATTATTTGAAGCAAAGAGACAGCGTGATTTTAAATAACAAATAAAATGTAGTTCTTTTGATTTCTTTTGCATCTAGGAATTCACTTTTAAATTAGACCAATCTGACTAACGATTTAAAAGGTTACCTCGCATTCCAAGGGTATGACAGAACAAGAAAAGGATATCCGAAAGAACATCCATTTGAGTAGAAACGATTCCGCTCTACTTTTGTTTTCCTGGCTCAATTTTAGCGTATTCTTTAATCATTTACAGATTCATAGCTAAATTTTATTTGATTTTGATACAATAATTACAGGTTAACAAGAGTTTTATAGGAATAATTAAAATGTTAATCTCGCTTGTAGAACACATTTTTTATTTATATTTGAATTTCATTAATTTTTCCTTAACATTTAAACTTAAACAAAATAAGAGATATGAAAAGAAGCAACCCATTATTCAAATTATTAGCCCTTACTCTACTTCTTTCCTTTTCTAACGGTGCCTTGGCTCAATTCAAGCCAAAATACAACTACGATGAACGTCTTCATTACAATTATCCGTGGAAAGTAAATATTCAAATGAGTATGATTAACAATAATTTTGAATGGGATGATCCAGCTAATTTTGATGAATTAAAAGCCGCTTCTTTACCTAAATTGTCTATTGAATACTATGCAGGTAAAAACGTAAGCTTTAAGTTAGGACTTGTATCTAGCGAAGTAAAAGCAAAAGATATTGTTAATGGAAGAGTGGCAAATGATAAATTTAGTGTACTTGCAGTTGATGCTACTCTTGTATATAGCTTAGGTGGTTTATTGAATATTCCAATTGTGGACCCTTATGTTGAAACTGGATTGGGTTATACCCATTTCAATAAAGATGACAAAGCCATGTTTAACCTTGGTGGAGGAGTCAACATCTGGTTATCGGATACGAATCTTTTTAAAACGGGACAATTCAACCGAGATTTATTATTGAACCGCTTTGGTCTTAATTTAGAAATTCTAGGTAAAAAGAATCTAAGTGGCGGACCTGGAAGCAATCTTCAAATCAATGGAGGTGTATTCTTTGTATTCTAATAAAACAAACCAAAACATACAAGGGCGAATAGTGGACATACTATTCGCCCTTGCCCTTTTATCTCACTTACACAAATCCACTAAAAACCTCTTTATTTCAACTAATACAAAGAGCCTAACACTTGTATCTAAAGGCTTTTTTTAGTAACTTTAATCTATCCTTATTTGACCAATAGTAGTATGACAGAAGCAGAAATTGAATTAGAAAATAAAGCAATAGCAAAAGAGTATAAAGAGTTACTGAAAATCAGTTATCAAACTTTATCTGATGCAGACAAAAAATTAATTAGAAAAGCATTTGATGTTGCCGTTGATGCTCACAAAGATCAACGCAGAAAATCCGGGGAAGCTTATATTTTTCACCCGATTGCTGTAGCCAAAATTGTCGCTTCTGAAATTGGATTAGGTGCTACTTCAATTGCAGCGGCCTTAATGCATGATATCGTTGAAGATACCGCTATTACAGTTCAACAAATAGAAGAGTGGTTTAATCCTAAAATAGCTAAAATTGTCGAAGGTTTAACCAAAATGGCCTTGCTAGAACCCGATTCTCATATTTCTATGCAGGCGGAGAATTACCGCAAAATGTTGCTTACCCTCAATGACGATGTACGTGTAATTCTCATTAAAATTGCCGATCGTTTGCACAATATGCAAACCATGGAAAGTATGGCGGATTACAAGCAAGCCAAAATCGCTTCGGAAACACTATACATTTATGCGCCATTGGCTCATCGCTTGGGGCTCTTCAACATAAAGACAAAATTGGAAGACTTAGGTCTGAAGTATACTGAACCTGAAGTATACCAAGACATTGTCAATAAAATGAAGGAAACAAAAGAAGAACAAGCGGTTTATATTAAATCTGTTTCCGACATTTTACGCCAATCTTTAGACGAGGAACATATCCAGTATTCGATGAAAGGTCGTCCTAAATCTATTTATTCCATCCGACGCAAAATGAAGGCTCAGAATGTGACCTTTGATGAAGTATATGACAAATTTGCTTTGCGAATTATTTACAAATCAACGCCACATGAAGAAAAATTCATTGCTTGGAAGATTTATTCCATTGTTACGGATCACTTCCGTCCTAGCCCTAGTCGATTAAGAGATTGGATTTCTTCTCCTAAATCTACAGGCTACGAAGCCTTGCACATCACCGTGATGGGTCCAAAAGGCCGTTGGGTAGAAATCCAAATCCGCAGTGAACGCATGGACGAAATTGCAGAACAAGGGTATGCAGCGCATTACAAATACAAACAAGGGGTTACAGAAGAAAATAGCCTCGATCTTTGGTTAAATCAATTAAAAGAAGCCCTAGAAAATGCGGAAACAAATGCCGTTGATTTTGTAGAAGACTTCAAACTAAGTTTATATGCCAAAGAAATTTATGTCTTTACTCCTAAAGGAGAAATTAAATCCCTGCCTAAAGGAGCAACTGCTTTAGACTTTGCTTTTTCCATTCACTCTGAAATTGGATTAAAAACAAGAGGCACTCGTGTAAATGGGCGATTAGTGCCCTTAAATCACGTTTTGGCTAGTGGTGATCAAGTAGAAATCATAACTTCTGAAAATAAGAAACCCAACGTAAACTGGCTGGATTATGTAACAACCAGTAGAGCACGCAATAAGATTAAAAGCTCCTTAAATGAAAACACCAAGAAAATTGCGGATGAGGGGAAAGAACAATTACAACGCAAGCTGAAACACTTAAAAATAAATCTGGATGAAAATACAATTAATGAAATGGTTAACCATTTCAAGCTAAAAACCAGTCAAGATTTATTTTATCGCGTGGGTGCAGGTTTAATTGACAATACACAATTAAAAGATTACGCTTCAAAACGCAACAATACCCTCTTTAATTTCTTTAAGAAAAGCATCAAACGCGCCCCTTCTACGCCTGTACACCAAGAAGCAGAAGACAAGAATGCCTTGGATTTGCTCGTTTTTGGAAAAGACAAAGAAAAACTAGATTACAAACTAGCGACTTGCTGCAATCCTATTCCGGGAGATAATGTATTTGGATTTGTTACGATTAATGAAGGGATAAAAGTACATAAGATGGACTGTCCTAATGCAATCAGTATGCGTTCTAATTACGCGTATCGCGTTATGCAAGCGCATTGGGTAGCTTCTTCTACTTCCTTTAATTTTGAAGCGACAATCAATATCACTGGGTTGGATTCTGCAGGATTGACAACCGAAATTACCAAGATTATCATGGAAAGTAAAGCGGTGAATATCCGAAGTATTTCTCTAAGTGAAAATGCTGGTTTATTTAAAGGATCTATTACCGTAATCGTACCAAACAATGATATTTTGAAAAAAATGATTACCAACATTAAAAAAATTGAAGGCGTAGATAAAGTTACTCGGGTAAATACCAATTAATCCTGGTTAATTTATTGTACCTTTAATTTATAAAACATAAACAATCAATTAATTTTCTCACTCGAGAAAATACATCTATATTTGCATTTTAGTATTTAGTTATGGGAAGCGAGAATAATCAAGAGATAGTAAAAAACGTTTTTACTAAATTTTTAGAAGACAGAGGGCATCGAAAAACACCGGAACGATACGCTATTTTACAAGAAATTTACGATAGTGAAGAGCATTTTGATATTGAATCTTTATATATCAAAATGAAAAATAAAAACTATAGAGTAAGTAGAGCAACACTGTACAATACGATTGAAATTTTATTAGAGTGTGGCTTAGTTCGAAGACACCAATTTGGACAAAACCAAGCCCATTACGAGAAATCATATTTTGACAAACAACACGATCACATCATTTTAACTGATACGGGTGAAGTAATCGAATTCTGTGATCCTCGTATTCAAATCATAAAAAAAACAATAGAAGATATTTTTAATATTGAGATTCACAATCACTCGTTGTATTTCTATGGAACGAGAAAGACCAATGAAGAAGAATCTGAATCCTAACACACTAATTTAAAACTTTAACAACACAAAGAATGGCAGTAGATTTACTACTTGGCTTGCAATGGGGTGATGAAGGTAAAGGAAAAATCGTGGATGTCCTTACTTCAAAATACGACATTATTGCACGCTTTCAAGGAGGTCCAAATGCAGGACACACCTTAGAATTTGACGGAATTAAACATGTACTTCGAACAATCCCTTCAGGTATTTTTCATAAAAATGCAATCAACATCATTGGTAATGGTGTGGTAATTGATCCTGTAGTTTTTATGAAAGAAATTGAAGGTCTAGAGCAATTCAAAATCGATTTTGTAAATCGTTTATTGATTTCTAGAAAAGCACATTTAATTCTTCCTACGCACCGTTTACTTGATGCTGCTTCTGAAACTGCAAAGGGCAAAGCAAAAATTGGTTCTACTTTAAAGGGAATCGGTCCAACGTATATGGACAAAACAGGTAGAAATGGACTTCGTGTTGGTGATATTGAATTAGTAGATTTTGAGCAAAGATATCGCGCATTAGCGGACAAGCATGAATCGATGATTAAATTTCACGATGTAGACATGCAATATAACTTGACTGAATTAGAAGAAGAATTCTTCCAAGCAGTTAACGAATTACAAAAATTAAAATTCATTGATAGTGAAGAATACTTGAACCGCGCTTTAAAAGACGGGAAAACTATTCTTGCAGAAGGAGCACAAGGATCTTTATTAGATATTGATTTTGGTACGTATCCTTTTGTTACGTCTTCAAACACAACGGCAGCAGGTGCTTGTACTGGTTTAGGTATTGCTCCGAACCGCGTTAAACAAGTTTTTGGTATTTTCAAAGCGTATACAACACGCGTTGGAAGTGGGCCTTTCCCAACGGAGTTACACGATGAAGCAGGAGCTACGATGGCTAGTGTTGGTAAAGAATTTGGTTCAGTAACAGGTCGTGCTAGACGATGTGGATGGTTAGATTTAGTTGCCTTAAAATACGCTGTAGAAGTAAATGGAGTTACAGAACTTTATATGATGAAAGCCGATGTATTATCTGGTTTTCAAACTTTAAAAGTTTGTACGAAATACACGTATAAAGGAGAAACAATCGATTATCTTCCGTACAATATTGAACCTGAAAATGTGGAACCAATCTATGAAGAAATGAAAGGTTGGAACGCTGACTTAACAGGAATGACTGCCTACGATCAATTGCCAACAGAACTACAAGATTATATTCAATTTATTGAAAACTACCTTGAGGTTCCAGTTAAAATTGTTTCTGTAGGTCCAGATAGAAAACAAACCATTGTAAAATAAAGAAATGAAAAACCACTTCCTAGGAAGTGGTTTTTTTGTATAATCAACCGTTTAAAAAAACGACTTTCTTCTTTTAAAACCTTATTTATCCATAAATAACCTTGCGATGCCATTGTCCATTACTCGGTATATTGACAAGGCTCGTCCCCATATCAAACGTTTCAAATATAGCATTCTCTCGTTCCATTTCTAGATTGCTCCCAGGGTTTTCTTCTTTTATCTTTTGCATTTCAAGTAATAAAAGGACAGGATCAAATGTATTCAATGTTGCATTGGTATCCGCTTTATCAACCGTGCCATAATTAGCAGAAATATGCGTATAGTCTGCAAAATCACGATAACCATAACAAGCTCCTTTTAGAGGAACATTTGAATTTAAGTATTGTATTAAATCATCTCTTAATTTCACGAGAACACTAACCCCGATTGCAGCTTTGTATTCAAAAATATTCGTTTTACAGAATGTATTTGAAACAGAGGCCATCACTTCGAAATAGGCTCTACACATCTCAATGCTAACTTTTGCTCGCTCTGAAACTAGATTATAACCGACGTTAAGGGGCTGAAAACTGACATTCTCATCCAATAGGCAGAACCAAATCAGTTGGGGATTAGCACATGAAAAATTATCTTTTACCGTACTTCTGATTACTGAAAGATCCTTTACTAAAGAATCATGTGAGCCTCTTACCTGGTTTAGATATACCTTTTCTGCACCAACCGTATACCCCCCTCCCACATCAGCATGGGCACCTGGTACAAAAATTTCTTTCACCTTAGCCGTATAATAATTTTCTAGATTTACTAAATCTTTACTCCCGTTTTTATTTTGAATACTCGTTAAAGGAAAATAGTCACGAGTTTCATTAACGGCACAGATATGCGTAATTTGATCTATTTTTTCCAGTTCCTCTGCCGTAAAGTGAATGATTGGTGTGACCGTTAACAAAGAAACAACGGTATCAAAAACACCTAAATACTTTATTCTAACCTTGGGAAAATTCAATGCATTTTTGGCAAAATTACGCGCTAAAGTAGCCCCTCTGCTAAAACCATATATCAATATATTTAGGGTTTCATTTGGGTGCTGTTCACTATACGTCTTTAAAAAACTTATCCCTTTATCCAGCTTATCAAGATACGAATAACCACTATATCCTAGTGGATTATTACCCGTCGCTTTTGCATATACTGAATCTTCCATCTGATCTCGTGTACCCACGCCTTCGATATATACTTTATCTGTCAGAGTGCAAGCATCAAATAATTGAGCGATGTTTGTTAGATTTCCATATTTTACTGGATCCTTTTGGGAATTCGTCATATTATTTCCCGTGCCATCGAAAAATAAAGCAATACTCGTTTCATTTGTTTGTTCCGTTTTCATAATAATATAATTTAAATAACTGATACTAAAGCAACTATTGCCTTAGAACACCATATCTTCACAAATAGTCACAGACAATTTTTATACTATAATCTAGGTGGAGAAGAAATTATTAGTCAAAATAATTCTACCGAGAACTATATTAAATATAGGAATAACTATTGGTGAAAGATATTCACCTTTCCAAGGACGTGAGCAGAAAAAAAATCAAAACCAGAAGGATAAACTAACGACTAGTACACTAGAGTATCTTTCGCATACAGGCTTTAAATTTCATTTGCTGAGCTAGCCCATGGGATTCTTCATACTTTATTATTTTTGTGTCTTGATTACCTTAAAGCAATTCGATTTTACTCCACTTCAATTTGAATCATCGTCATCTAAACAAGCCCCCCCAACTGTGCACGTTAACAGGTTTGTTTTAAAAAGAACAATCTCTTCTAAAATATAAAAACGTTGCTTTCCTTGTTTGTAGTAAAATCACATTCAATCCATCCATACCAAACTGGAGTACAGTTTCTTATTCTAACATCAAGCTTAAAAATTCCTGTGCTTCTTTCGCCACTTCCAGTACCTAGTGAACTAAATCAATACATTGATTGCACCTAAAAATAATACCGCAAAATTCCTTCCTTTTTTATATTAACTATTGAAAACCTACATCCTTTCCTCTTTTATATTTGAAAAATTCATTGAATTTTTAGCTCAAACAAACTGAATCACAAATAACGAGGTACTAAAATTCACAGTCACTTCGTTACATCGCTAAGTACCCAACACCAAACAGGGAGATAAAAAAATAAAATCACCCTCCTCCCCTTTTATTCCCTATAATTTCTTCTTAACTCAAATCGAACTTCGCATATTTTGTTTAAATTTGAAAAAAAATATAGACTTGAGAACACTCTATTTCTTTATCCTATTTTCCTTATTTAGTACGTCTAGTTTTAGCCAAGATAAAAACAAGATTATCATTCATCATGCTGATTTATCCGATCGAAATCAAGCTGAATTACCAGATGCAACGCTATTGAGAGGGAATATTACCGCAGAACACAACGGAATTATCCTTAACTGTAATAAAGCCTATTACTTTGAGAAAGAAAATTACATCAAACTTTTGGGTGATGTACGCATGAATCAAGGGGATACTTTATTTTTAAATAGCAAATATGCCGAATACAACGCGATAAACGGCTTCGCCTATGCAGAAGGTGATGTATTGGTGCGCTCTCCCGATTCCACTATAGAAACAGATACTTTGCGCTTTAACCGCAACGAAAATTTAATCTATTACAATACACCAGGTACCATTGTAAACAAGGGTAATATTTTAAAAAGTAAATCAGGCAAATACTTCATGGCTGAAAAGAAATTTCAATTCTTTACAGCCGTTACCATTACAACAACACAAGGAACAATTGTAAAATCCAATCACTTAGATTTTTATGAAGTTCCCGAACATGCCTATGTTTTTGGACCTTCTACCATTACCAATGAAGACGATTATATTTATACTGAAAATGGCTATTACGACGTCAAGCAAGACTTGGGTAAAATGGTCAAAAATTCCTATATCTGGTATGACAAGCGCAAAATAGAAGGCGATTCTATTTACTATAATAAACGCAATGAATTTGCCTCAGCTACCAATCATGTTCGCATCACGGATACGATTAATAAGTCGAGAATTACGGGACATTATGCCGAGCTTTATAAGTTGAAAGACTCCATGTTTGTTACGCAAAAGGCATTAGTTAGTATGCTGACAGAAGAAGGGGATTCCGCCTACTTTCACGCCAAGCGTATCCTCTTGACAGGCCCTGAAAAAGATCGGGTTATTCGAGGTTACTATGACGCTCGCATCTTTAGAGATAGCATGAGCGGAAAAGCAGATTCCATCCATTGGAGTGAAAAACTAGGTTTAACCCAGATGATTCGCCGTCCTGTATTGTGGAATGGAGACAGTCAAGTTACAGGTGACCTTATGCATCTACTCAGCGACTTAAAAACGGGTCAAATGGATTCAATCAAAGTACTGAACAATGCCTTTATCATTGAAAAAGACACCTTAGGTACTGGATATAATCAAGTCAAAGGAGTGAATCTGTATGGGAAATTTCAAGAAAATAAACTCAGTGAACTCGATTTAGTCAAGAATGCAGAGATGATTTATTATGCCTACAACGAAAAAAATGAATTTATAGGAATTGACAAAGGGATATGCAGTCATATTAACGTAGGTTTTAGTGCCAATGAAATTAGTACGGTAACCCTATTTGTTTCGCCAGAAAGTCAACTCTATCCCGATCAGATGCTACCTGAAAATGCGAGATACTTAAAAGATTTTATTTGGCGGGGAGATGAAAAAATAAATTCCCTCGAAGAAATCTTCAGTGACGAAGAGATTCAAGATGAAAAAGACAAAAGTGAAGAACGCGCTCAAAAACAAAAAGAGGCTGAAGAACCGATAGAGATTCAAAAAGAAACTTTAAATGCTCATACGGCCCCTCAACCAAATACAAAAGCGAAAAAGACCTCTAAATAGAAATGAAAGAAGATTTTTTTAAATACCAAGCTCAAACATCACCTAATCCATTAGCGATGGAAATATCCCACGCGAAAGGCTCTTACATATACGACAAAAACGGAAAAGCCTATTTAGACTTCGTAGCGGGTGTTTCTGCTTGTACATTAGGTCATCAAAACCCTAAAGTAAACCAGGCAATCAAAGACCAATTGGACAAATACTCTCACGTTATGGTATATGGAGAATACATTCAAGATCCTGCGGTAGAATTTTGTAAAATTTTAGCAGAAAATATTCCTGCCCCCCTATCTAAAACCTATTTAGTAAATTCAGGGACAGAAGCAACCGAAGGGGCTTTAAAATTAGCAAGACGCGTAACGGGTAGGAGTCAACTTATATCTTGTTTTAATGCCTACCACGGCAATACGATGGGATCTATGAGTGTCATGGGGTTTGAAGATCGAAAAAGAGCCTTCCGTCCGCTTCTACCAGATGTCGATTTTATTCACTTTAACAACGTAGAAGATTTAGAAAAAATCACCACCAAAACCGCAGGTATTATCTTGGAAACCATTCAAGGTGGTGCTGGATTTGTTGAGCCTTTCGATGGTTTCTTAACCAAAGTAAGAAAGCGCTGTGATGAAGTAGGTGCTTTACTGATTGTCGATGAAATTCAACCTGGATTTGGTCGTACAGGGAAATTATTTGGCTTTCAAAATTACGATGTCGTGCCAGATGTCATTGTTATGGGTAAAGGCATGGGCGGTGGAATGCCCGTAGGCGCATTTACTGCAAGTGAGGAACATATGGATCAGTTATATGACAATCCTAAATTTGGTCATATAACCACATTTGGTGGACATCCCGTTATTGCAGCAGCTAGTTTAGCTACACTAAAAGAATTGGTTGAAACGGATATTATGGCACAAACTTTGGAGAAAGAAACCTTGTTTAGAAGTTTACTGGTTCACCCCTTAATTACAGAAATTAGAGGAAGAGGACTTATGATTGCCCCTATGACTCCAAATAGCGATATTACTAACCGCGTTATATTAAAATGTCAAGAAAAAGGATTAATTTTGTTCTGGCTTTTATTTGAAGGAAAAGCAATCCGTATTACGCCACCGCTAACCATTAGCGAAACAGAAATTAAAGAAGGGTGTGCTATCCTTATAGAAGCCTTAAATGAGGTTCAAAAAGAGTTAGGTTTATAACTTTTAATTAACACACTAATAAAAAGCAATGGATTTCAATAAAAACGAAGAAGAAGAAAACAATTTATCACTTGCTCGTTTTGAGTCAATGCTCAAAACGAATAAGGTTTTGTTTTTTGATTCGGAAGAGTTTGAAAATATCATACTTCATTACCTAGATTCAGGTAAAATCAATTTGGCCAAAAAAGCATTAAAATTAGCTTTGGACCAACATCCTACTTCTATTGGTTTAAAACTAGTTGAAGTAGAAATATTAATTTTTCAAAATAAATTAGAAGCAGCCGATCGACTGTTAGATGAGATAGAACATGTAGAACCTCATAATGACGAGGTTTATATTCACAGAGCGAGTATTTACTCCAAAAAAGGCAATCACGTAGAAGCTATAAAAGCGTTAGAAAAAGCCTTGGTTATTACGGAAGATTTAGCAGATATCTATTCCCTTTTGGGTATGGAGTATTTGTTTATTGATGAAATTGAAAAAGCAAAACAAAGTTTTATTCAATGTTTAGAAAACGACGATGAAGATCAATCCACCCTCTACAATATCATTTATTGTTTTGATTTCTTAAATGAAATAGAAGAAGCTATTAGCTACTTAGATTCATTTATTGATAAAAATCCATATAGTGAAATTGCTTGGCATCAGTTAGGAAGGCAATATTTTGCCTTAAAGAACTATGAAAAAGCAGTTTGGGCCTTCAACTTTGCGACCTTAATTGATGAACAGTTCTTAGGAGCTTATTTAGAAAAGGGGAAATCACTTGAAAAATTAAAACAATACCAAGAGGCGATTGACAATTATATGATTACACTGGAGCTTGATGCACCTTCTTCTTATGTTCTGCTTCGAATTGGTATCTGCTACGAGGCGCTCAATAATTTTCCTCTTGCCATCCAGTATTACAAAAAAACAGTGCATGAGGATCCTATGTTAGACAAAGGATGGATTGCCTTAACCGATATTTACATCAAAGAAAATCAATTTGATAAAGCCTTAGTTACCCTTCAAAAAGCCATTCATATTGATGAATTAAACGAAAGATATTGGATTAGATACGCCGTTTTAAATCGCAATCTACTTCAATTTAAAGAAGCCGAAGTCGGTTACCGAAAAGCAACTGAATTGGGTGAATATATTTTAGATTACTGGATTGATTGGGCTGATATTTTATACTTGTTGGAGGAATATGAAAGTGCAATAGAAAAGCTCGTGCAGATTGAAGAAACACATCCTCATGCGGTAGAGATTTATTACCGCTTAGCGGTGTATTATTTAGCTTCAGATCAAAATGAAAAAGCCTTATTTTGGCTTGACAAAGGATTTAAAACAGACGTTAACAAAGTATCAATCATTGAGAATTTGTTTCAGGCTCAATGGGAAAATCCGATTTTACAAAATGCCCTTAAAAATTACACAAAATAAAAGAATAGCTATTCACTACCCTGAATAGCTGTTTCATTTTAACACCTTGCGCTATGATTAAGAAACAATATGGGTTAATTGGAAAAGACATCACTTATTCTTTCTCACAAAATTACTTTACGCAGAAATTCAAACAACTCCATCTCACCGATAGTAGTTATAGCAACTTTGATATCGATAAAATAAGCGAGTTTAGTGACATTTTAGAGCGTTTTGATAACCTAAAAGGCCTGAACGTTACTATTCCATACAAACAGGCTGTTATCCCCTATTTAGATAGTCTATCTAAGAAAGCTACTCAAATTGGTGCAGTTAACACCATTCGCATTACAAAGAAGAATAAATTAAAAGGGTATAACACGGATTGGTATGGTTTTTATCATTCTTTAAAACCTCTTTTAAAGAAGCAGCATACGCATGCTCTAATCTTAGGAACAGGAGGGGCAAGTAAAGCGATCGAATATGTTCTTCAAAAATTGGGAATCGCCTATAAATTTGTTAGTCGAACGAAACTCGATAATGAATTGACATATGAAGACCTGAATCAAGAAATCATTACACAGTATACACTGATCATCAATACAACCCCTTTAGGGACTTTTCCAAATGTGGAAGAAAAACCACACATTCCCTACCAATACATTAGCAATCAGCACCTTGTATATGATTTAATTTACAATCCAGAAAAAACCGAATTTTTGCGCTTGGCTGAGCAAAATCAAGCCACAATTAAAAACGGGCATGAAATGCTAGTTCTTCAAGCTGAAAAAGCATATAGAATATGGTCTAAGCGATTTCAACAAGATTAAAATTATAAAATCCAGGTACTTTATTGCGTATTAATCCGCATAATTGCTTTTACTTTAGATATTTTTTACTAAATTTGAGAATATTAGAATCCTCTTAATCAAGGATTATTGTTGTTAATTATAAGATTTTTATACCTATGTTAGAAGAAAAGAATGAAAACCTGCACGAGCTAGCAGATGGACAAAACCCGGAATCAAATACACCTAATTCTGCACATCTTGCTGAAAGAGAAAAAGCTCTAGATTCTATTACTGCATCCAATGCTGAGGAAAGTGAAGACAATGCTTTACATGAAAAAAATGACATCACAATCCTTGACTATGAGAAGCTAGATATGGAACAGCTTGCGAATGAGTTACAGAAACTTATTCAGGGCTATAAGATTACCAACATCAAAGATTTAGTAGAAGACATCAAAAAAGAATTCTACAGACAGTATACGGATTTTATCGATGAGAAGAGAGAAACTTTCTTAGAAGAAAATCCAGATGCAAATGCAAATGATTTTGAGTATATTCTGCCTGTAAAAGCAGCCTTTGATGAATCTTACAATGAATTCAGAGCGAAAAAAAATGCGTATTTCAAAGAATTACAAAATAATTTAACCGCTAACCTAAATAAGCGTTTACACATTATTGAGCAAATCAAAGATTTAGTAGATGCAAGTGAAAATAAATCAGATGCACTTAAAACATTAGGAGACTTAAGGGATGAATGGAAAAATGCTGGAGCTATTCCGAAAGACAAATACAATCACGTTTGGAATAACTATCACTTTCACCTTGAACGTTTCTATGATCAATTGCATTTAGACAGAGAATCTAGAGACTTAGACTTCAAATACAATCTAGATCAAAAACAAAAAATAATTTTACGAGCTGAAGAATTACAACAAGAAAATGATGTAATCAAAGCTTTTAGAGAACTTCAGACGTTACACCGTATCTGGAGAGAAGAAATAGGTCCTGTTGATCGTGAAATCCGCGAGGAGATTTGGGAAAAATTCAGTGATTTAACCAAGCAACTGCATGATAAACGCGAGCTTTTATTTGAAAATTTAAGAGTTGGGGAAAAAGAGAATCTGGGATTAAAAGTGCATGTTATCAGTCAAATTGATTTGTTATCAAGACAAGAGATTACTTCACATACCCAATGGCAGAAAGAGATCAAAAAAGTAGAAGAACTTCGCAATCACTTCTTCTCGATTGGTAAAGTACCCCAAGACAATAACGAAGAAGTATGGGCTTTATTCAAATTAGCAACGAGAAACTTCAATGCAAATAAGAATAGATTCTACAAAGATTTGAAGCGTATTCAACAAAAGAATTACAACGACAAGCTTGCTTTAATTGAAAAAGCTTTACAGTATAAAGACAGTGAGGATTACGATAATGTAACACCTATCATGAAGCAAATTCAAGAAGATTGGAAAAAGATTGGACACGTACCAAGAAAATATTCTGATCAACTTTGGAAAGACTTCAAAGATGCTTGTAACCATTATTTTGATCGTTTACATGCCGTTAGAAATACTGAAAACCAAGAGGGTAATGAAAATTACACCAAGAAAAAAGATTTCTTAGAAGAACTAAAATCTTTCACACTTGTTGGTGATCATAAAACGGACTTAGAAGCCATTAAAGAGAAAATCAATACGTGGAAAAACCTTGGAAATGTTCCGCATAATAAGCGTTTCATTGAAGGCAAATTCAATAAAATATTAGATGTTCTATTTGATAAATTAAGTTTGAGTAAAAGAGAAACGGAAGCGATGAAATTCTCAAATAAATTGGACGATTTATTAGGATCGAATGATAAGAGAAAACTACAACAAGAAGCTCTTTTTATTCAACGTAAAATCGAAGAGATTTCAAGCGGGGTTTTACAGTTAGAGAATAACTTAGCCTATGTTTCTAATGCTACAAAAGATAATCCATTAGTAAAAGAAGTGCATAAAAGCATTGAAAAATACAAAGATGAATTAAAAATTTGGAAAGACAAACTACAACAAATTAGAAGTTTAGATTCATAAATATAGAAAAGCTGGTATCCTACCAGCTTTTTTTTTGTGCTTTATCGTATAACCTCAACGTTTATCTTTTTGTAGATAACTGCCAAAAAAACAACTAATACTTAGGGGTAAAAATACTGAAAACCAAAATAAAAGAGTCCAAGTAGTCGTACTTTCTATTGCCGTAAAGCCAACTAACAATTGTACGCCCTGTACAAATAATAGTCCTTCTGTGAATAGAAACCCAATAACTAAGCTAATAATTCCTGCTTTAACAAGTGAATTCATTCTCATCTTCCCTTGATGTATCAGCAACCACAAACCAAATGCAGTAAGGATTCCCAACATATTTAAATGAATAAATCCTACAATCCAACTTCTCAACCCTTTTAAATCTATGGTTATTTGTTCTGATAGGACTATGAATTGCGTCCCTATTCGCAAAAGCATACAACTGCCTGCCAAAAGCAATAATAGGGTCGTAAAAGGGCTAGATTCTTGTTTTAATGTATTAAATCTGTATAGTAAAGGTTTAATCCAATATAAAACTGCTACTCCTTGTAATACCACGGCTAAGCTATTGATATAGTACAAAAAGGGAGCTTGTATATACCAACTGACAGGCAGTGCATAGCTTAGCAAAACAGAAACTATCCAAAGCATATAAAAATGCTGGAAGTGCTGTTTATTCATCGCCTCTCGAAACACTTGCGTATATAAAAGTGCAAGAAAGACAGTAAGAAACCATCCATCAAACTGGAAATGCAAGAAAAATTGAATACACAATTGATAAAAAGGACTAGTTTTTCCCATCATCCCAACAGCTGGTCCTAAAAACCAAACCCCAATTGTAGAAAGCAACATAAAAAACAAAGCTGTTTTTACCAAAAGTGCCAATTGCTTATTTACCAACGTATTATATCTCCAAATCCGGTAAACAAAGAGATAAGAGCAAATAATATGAAGTGTTGAAAAGAAAATAGAAGGCGCGGCATAGCCTTGAAAAGGAAAAGTTACAGCCATCCCCATAACCGAGACTTGCGTCACCCAAAATAACCGTTGATAAAACTTTTCTTCTTTTGGATTTTTAACTGCAAATTTCTCTACCAATAACACATAAACCAACATATACAACCATCCCAATAAAGCAAGATGAGAATGCGCATGCAAAACGTACAAAAAGGTCATTCCTTCTATTGGAAACACATAAAAACTTCGCAGTAATACACCTAATAAAGCTGCAATCAAAAAATTGGCAAATGGAATACTATAATAAATAGGTTTCATCAATAATGAGCTAAAAAATAATACTTTACTAAGTTAGGGTACTTCTTTTTGAAGTAAAAGTTTTCCGCTTTATTTCTTTTCAAACTTGCAAAAAATTTGGACATCAAACTTCTGTTTCCTTTCAAATGATAGCTTAAAGATTCCCAACGTTTTTACGGTTCGTATTTCAATAAAAAAAGGCTGTCTTTACAACAGCCTTTTTTACAATTTAAAACTAACATTTCAACTTACAATTGAATTTTACTAACTATATCCCCATTGGTATCCACCTGTGGTTCTTTGCCTTCTTCTTTAGGCATGCGCTTGGTTTTATTCGTTACATAAGCAATACCTAATTTTGTGTTTACAGCCACTGTATTCGGATGAGATCCTGTTTCCAATTCGGTTACTACTTCATAACTTTTCCCATCTACAATTGCTGTTTTACCACTCTCTCTATTTGCTAAAACAATTTTATTTGCTGTCGGTGCATATTTTACACCTAAAGAGCCTCCTTTAAATTTCACAACTTTTAGAAGTTCTCCTGAATCTGCATTAAGGATTGTTAATCCCGTAGATGAATTGGTAACAAATAATCTTCTTCCTGATGCATCAAGAGCTACATTAATTGGGCTTTCACCTCCAGATGCAAATTTTTTAATTACTTTTTTTGTTTTTGGATCGATAATAGCTACTTCATTCGTACCCATATTTGTTGCGTATAACTTATTTGTTTTTGTATCAAACACTAAGCCTGCTGTGAAGATTCCCGTATTTTCGATATAACCTTCTAAGACATCGTTATCGCCATTAATAATCCAGATTCTACCTTCTTCTTGCGTATCTGATGCATAAATTGTATTGGTTTTTTCATCGATGGCAATTTCTCTATTATGTCCATTCTCAAGTGTTCCAGGAATAACTTTTACCTGACCTGATTTTAAATCAACTACTGTAATGGCATTGGTAATGGTATTTGTTCCGTACAATTTTTGTGTTTTTTCGTTGATTGCAATGCCGAAAACAGGATTTCCTTGTACATTGATTTCTTTTTCAACAGCTAATGTATTTCCATTCAATTTGTAGATAATTCCTTCTTTATTTTTAAAATCCACTACAGAAGCTACATATACGCCATTATCTCCACTGTTGTAGGTTAATTCATACAGACCTTTTCCAACTTTTTCACTTTTATCAATGGTTTGTGCATAAGTTGTGGTTGATACAGCCAATAAACAGGCTCCTGCTAAGGTAATTTGTTTTGTGTATTTCATAATTAATTGGTATTTAATGATTACTATCTAATTCGATCATCCAAGAGAAAGCTTGTTGCCAATACCATGCTCCATGTTTCCCCATGGGATCAATTTTTACTTTATTATTTATTTGAAATTGCGCCTCGACCTGCTTGACAAAAGCCAAAACATCTTGATCCATATGAACCACTTGTCCCCCACCAATCTTTCTATTTTCTCTACCGCCCGCGTAAAAGAAATAATGTTGTTCTTGAATTTGTTCGATCTGCTGAAGTGAAAAAGAAGCCAAATACGCTTGTACATTTTGGTTGTCTTGCCACAAAGAAGGTGAAAAAACGCCTATTTTCCCGAATACCTCCGGATAAGTTAATCCACCATATAACGAGATTAATCCTCCCAAAGAGCCTCCTGCTATCCCCGTATTTTCCTTATCACTTGAAGTCCGATAGTTCGCATCTATATACGGCTTTAGTGTATTGACAATAAAGGCCATATATTGTTTTCCCTCCACGATAGGTGTTTGACTGGTTGGAAAAAAGGAATACTCTTTTTCTCTTCTATTTTTCTCGTATTCATGATCAATTCCCACGATAATATAGTTATCTCCTAAACGTTCAATGGTTTCATCCACCTCCCATTCTACAGGTCCTAATCGGCCTTCTGATATGGCTTCATCAAATAGATCTTGCCCATCGTGCATATACCAAACTGGATATTGACGTTGAGAAGTAGCATAATTTTTGGGTAAATAAATTCGAATAGCTCGTGTTCTATTGAGTTCAGGAATAACAAAATTCTCTAATACAATTAAGTCTACAGGAGCTGTAGAAGCAGGATATTGATCGCGCCACGCTTGAATCGTATTCTCAATAGTAGCCTCTTTATTAACGCTGTAATCATGTAAGTTAATTAAACGTCCCTTCGTTGAACATTCCAAGGTTTGCCAAGATCCTCTTGTAAATTTGTATTCTAAAACTCCCGTTGGAATATTTTCTAATTGTATACTATATTTCCCTTCTTCTTGAGAATTAGGTCTCAGTATATATTGAGCATCTTGGGGATTCCATGCATTGAAATTCCCTGTAATATAAATAGCTTCTTTTAGATAAGCTGGGGTATCAACTTGCACGTTGATTACTACCGTATTGCCTTTTTGTGCCTCTACATTCATCGTAATTAATCCTATTAGTAACATTCCTATTACCTTAATAATCTTCATTTACTTTCTGTTCACTTTAAATAATCCTTGCGGTTTTCCTCCTTTTCCAATTGAAATTGCCGGTTTTGCACGCAACAAGTCGCTTGACAATTCGTAAAACCCAAGTTTACTTTCACTTACAACGCGAATAAATCGCTTGCCATCAATTTTAGATACCCCTAAAGCCGCCGCAGGGGTTTCTACTAGGGTTACCCCTTCTATTTGAATTGGCGTTATCGCTTTGTTTTGAATATCGATAACTACATATTTCCAAATTGGTGTTAAATTAATGGTTTGAGGATCTGTTAAAGCGACCTCATTCACTAACGTAACTATTTTTCCCTTTTCCACATAAATCGTTGAGAACTTACCGGATGAGACAGTACTAAATAAGGTATTAAAGTCCAATTCCCAAGAAGCATCTACCAGATTTGATCCGTTCTTAATTCTCGATATTTTAGATTTATCACCTAATCCTCCAGTTTTAACCCCTTGAGTAATAAAGTATAAATCCCTATTTTCATCGAAATAATACAGTGGATTTTCATCTACAAAAGCAATATTTCCTGTATTTTTTACAGCAGTATGAGCGAGCCATTCACCAGATTTCAAATCAATAACGGCTAAATGAACATCTGTTGAAACGCCATCAAACATACCTCCTTGTGCCCCCTGATTTTTTCCAAATGTGATATCCGCATATAGTTTATCACCAGTAACCACTAATAAATGCTGTCCTAGGGCTCTAAAATTCACTCCTGTTAGTTGCAATTCTTCTTCTACTTGTTGGATCGCCGCAGTATAGTCACCTAATTTGCCTTTTTTCACCATATTAATAGGGTCAAAAATTTGAATTTCCATTGGCGTAGCTCCTTCAAAGTAGTACCCCGTATTTCCGTCCTCAGTTAGTGTAAAGTTTCCTGATCCAGCAATTTTCGGTTCTACTGCAATCGCTTTTGTTGAATAGAATCCCTGATTATCAAATACAAATTGGCCTAAACTTCTTGCATTATTATCATCAAACATGCGATAAACTCGATTTCCATATTGGCGATAACCCCCCATGCCACCTGAAGCCGTTGTATTTCCTGTAGCATTATCAATCAATCCTGTTGGGAATTCTTGATATCCTTTTAAAAAACCATTTTTAATAGGCCCTTTTCCTTCTGACAAAGTCATCACAAAGTACATACTTTCCGCACCAATTGGCGGTTCTGGGTCCTTGCCTTTTGTATTATCGTCCGAAGAGCATCCTGTTATAACTAAAGGCAGAATAAAAGCCAAGGATAAAATTCGTTTCATTGTTTTCATAGATTAATTGAGTTTATAATTGAACTTCAGATAGCAACTTCTACCTGCTTTTTGAATTTTATAATAATCATATACGTCTTGGTTCAATACATTTCTTATTTCAATCCCTAAAGACCAGCCTTTTTCAGGCCATTCATAAACCGTACCTAACGTCAATGAGGTTTGATCAGGAACGATATTCTTTACATCTCCTTTACTACTTCCAAAAAGCCCTAGAAATCCACTTGGTTCCATAGATTTATCAATGGGTTGTATGTAAAATTCTCTAACAAAATTGAGGTGAGTATACAAAGTCAAAACATCTTGGGTCGTAAAGATTTTCTTCCATTGGCTTTCTGCACCTATATTGGCAAAGAAATAAGGAGTATTAGGTACGCGATTTCCTTTCAACCACTGATCGGCTATATTTTCAAAACGACCATAGCGTATGCTTTGCCAGGTAAAATTGTTGTATAATTTAATTTGATTGAAGAGTTTAAAATTGAAATCTCCTTCAAAACCGTAACCTACAGCACGTTCTTTATTAATAAAAAGTGACAAAGGAGGATTTCCTGCGGCAAGGACGATAATATCTTTCGTGCGACGATAGAAAGTATTAAAGCTGTATTCAAATCGCCCTTCTTGTTTATCGAATCCCAAATTAAAATTCACGCTTTGTTCGGGTTTCAAATCAAAATTAGAGGCAATAAATAAATTATCACCAAACAATTCACTATATCCTGGTAAACGTCGAGCATTCTCGACAGAAAAACGCAAGTTTATTTTTTCATTGACTTGATATTTAGTCGCCATTGCCCAGCCCCAAGCAGTATTTGAAGTTGTATGCAAATCCGCTGTTCTCAAATCTACATTATACGCTGTGTTTAATCCTTCACTTGAATAAATGTAGTTTTTTACAAGTAAATTCGTTTCTAATTTATTGGAAAACCACTGACTTGTTAATCCTAAAGCTATCGTATTTTTTTTGTAATAAGAGGGGATTTCAATACTTAGCTGCTGGGTATCTTCGATTTTTTTACCATACGTATCTGTTCCTACTCTTTTGGTATAGTTGTAGGTCGAATTAAGCCATACCTGTTGGGTATTACTCCATTGGAATCCAAGTAGTGTTCGGCTTGTAAAGAAGGTCATATCAATAGCTGCATCCATGGGATGATCTCCTTCTCCTCTATACCCTCGAGGCGAAAATTCACCCAGCCAATTGTACCGCCCTTGTAGGGTATCGATTGCATTTGATTTGACTACATTATAAGCTAAAAATTGATCCATAGACCATCGATCTTGAAAAAGCTTTTTCTTATATCGTAAGGAAGGGATTAAGCTGTGTTGTTGATCTTCAATTCCTCCATACGGGGTTGCCATTGTGGTAGGACTGTGTTGAATTTGTTTGTCTAGGGTGTAATAACTAAAATCCAATTGAAGTAAATCAGCTGCCTTCAAATTGGTTACACCCAAATAAATAGTAGAGTAATACTGTCGGTATCTATTGTGAAAAAGGCGAACTTTAGCTTCAGTAGAAGCTAATGCTAAATCCGGTGTTTTAATTTTGTAATCATTATCCGAATAATTAGAGAAGAATTCTCCGCCTATATAAAAATTAGTATTGAGGTTATAATGACCTCGTACTGCACTTCGAAAGGTATTGAAAGAGCCATATTCTAAAGAAGCTCTCAAGGTATTTGTTTGTGTAGTATTCGAAACAAAATTAACAGCTCCGCCCAAAACATCACTCGCTAAGTGAACGGGTATAACCCCTTTGTAGACCTCAACCTTACTCAAAAGATCCATAGGAATAGTGGAAATACTATAGGCATTACCTAAATAATTTAAGGGAATACCATCTTTGAAATAGCGAATCGCATGACCTTGAAAACCATTTAGACTAACATTCGTTTCACCACCTAACCCTCCGCTTTGCCTCACGCGTATACCTGTTGTGCGATTCATTAAATCACTTAAAGACGTTGGACGCACAACTTGACTTTTCGTATCTATGTTTACGGCCCGAATAATTCCTCGATGGACTTCTGAGGCTTCTGAGTTTTTGGTTATTTTGATATCCGCTAGTATCGTAAGATTTTTATTCAGTGTTAATAAATGCGTATCCCCTTTCGACAAATTTAGCACTTGTTGTAGCGTTTGATAACCTTCTGCTAAAACAAGAACTTCATAGGTTCCCTCTCTTTTTAACTCCAAGTTCAAATGCCCTAAGGAGTCAGCGGGATAAGCTTCTTGATCTAAATACAATACTGCTTGCCGAAGCACTTGTTTTTCCTGATTCTCAAAATTAAAAAAAACGGTATTTTGAGCGAAGAGACTGCTCGCTGTAAGAAGAAAACCAATGAATAGGGATTTGCTTACCACTTCGTTATTTATATTTAGTTTAAATAAAAACAAAAGTATAGTAAAAAATCACATTAACAAGAATAATTCTAAATAATATTGGATTGGTTCGTTTTATTCCCTGTTTAGAATTGTAAACAGGGAATAGAGAGGTGTTCAGTTAATCGTTACCCGTTCACTTAACACCTTCTTCTTTTAAAACAAGTTTTCTAAAGCGAATAGCGAGTATAACAAAAAAGATCAGATAAGCAATATTAAATCCAGCGGCACTTATCCAGGCCTTTAGAAGAGAATCAGGCAAAAGAATCTTTATCGGTTGTAGATACAGTGTAATAAACACAGGAGAAATCAAACCTGCCCATTTAGGTAGAATTGTTTTACCACAAAATACACCTATTGAAAATAACAACCAGCCCAATAGCAGAACGGCAATTGCTGTTCCCCACGCAATATAAAGTACGCGCGTAAAACCTGTGGCTACTTCTAATAAATAAGGATGTGCAATAGGATCCGTATGATATATCGCTTTAAATATTTCGCCATTATAATAAAAAACAGCATGGCCTAAGGGCATCAACACAACACTAAGGATTAATATAAAATACGTAATCCAAGCATACGATTTCGCTTTATCTTTAAAATATTGATACGCCAACCACACGGCAGGCAAAAACAAAAAAGCAGACATAGAAGCAATTAGTGCCCCAAACATAAGGCGTTGAGAAGACCCTTCTATCATTAAAAGCGCTAGCGTTGTGTCGAGTTCTTCCGCATACGTTTGTGTAAATAAGGGATATTTAGAGGGGTCTACCTGAAAACCTACAATTAAAATATCGCCAATTACCCAAAGGATGGAAGCAATAATACTTGAAACAAAGGACCACTTAATTTTTGTTGAATAATTCATGTTTAATTCGATTAGTTTTAAAATGTTTATAATTCGATTTTTTATTTTCTTTCACTTACAACTTCACCTGTTTTGTTTTTATTTTCAATTTCTTTGCGCTCTTAACAATGGCATAGATTACCATAGCAAATACAAACCAATCAATCGCTGCGCTAGCCCAATAAATGCTGCTTATTCCATATATTCCAGGTATAAAAAGCATAATTGGAATATAAAAGACTACTTGTCGAAGGATACTGATGATCGTTGCGGGTTTAGCATCTTCGATTGCGGGAAACCAAACCATAGCCATAAATACAAAAGGCAATACCAGCAATACACTCATATAAATGCGAAAGTCTGCAAGTTGATGGGTAAGAAATTCCACATGAGGAATCATCACAGACAATACACCAGAAGGAAAAAGCATAACAAACAACCAGAATGGAAGTAATATAGCCAAGCCTACCAGCGAGAATAAACGATAGGATTTGATGCTTCTGGCATAATTTTGAGCACCATAATTCATCCCAGCCACAGGTTGTAAAGCGCGCATTAGTCCCCATAAAGGGGTATTCAATAAGATATAGAAACGGTTAACTGCAGTAAAAAAGGTGATATCTCCATCCGTACCATATTTAGCCAAGGCATTGAAAACTACAATATTTTGAATAACAATCATGACCATCATAACGAATCCGGGCATTCCAAGAGATAAAGCCTCTTTTACAATAGCTGTGTCTCGTTTTAGAGACCAAAATTTTGTTTGAAACGAAGATTTACCCTTGGCGTAATATCTTATCCCAAGCAAGGTATAAATAAGCATGGAAGCATTGGTTGCCCAAGCGGCACCAGCTACTCCCCATCCAAATACATCAATAAACACGGGTTTTAAGATTAAATCTACGAGTAATCCTACAGCAATCATCCAAGCTGCCGTTTTCATTCGACCCTCTGCTCGGATAATCATATTCAACGCCAAACCGTGAATCCAAAAAAAACTTCCCAAAATCGTGACCTGAAAATATTCTACGCCTAAGGTTAAAATCTCTCCACGTCCGCCCATCATATACACTAATTCTTCCGCAAAAAAGTAACAAGGAAAGGTTAATACAAGAGAAAAAACAAGTGTTAAATAATTGACCGTACCCATAGACTTTTTAAGTTTGTCCGTATCCTTTGAACCAATCCAAATACTAATAGCAGAACCAATTCCCGTACCAATTAATGTGCCGAAACCTTGCGCAAATTGCGCTAAAGGATACGCAATACCTACGGCCGCTAAAGCTGTATTACTAATAAGATGACCGACAAAAATTCCATCTAAAAAATTGTTCAAACCATATAAAACCATTGCAACAACAGCTGGCCAAGCCAAATGCCACATAACTTTCGGCAGCTTGCCTTCTAAAATTAATTGTGTTTGTTTATCCATATCTTTTCGCTTTGATTTAGATAGAATAGAGTCTCTTACCTACTCCTTTTCACTTTTTTAAAGACGGCTGCTTTACCAAAAAAAGACAGCATCTATTAAGATTCATTCTAAATAATTAATATATTTGCGCAAAGATAGGAGCTCCATTGTTTCCTGATGTCCCAAATACGGATTAAAAAGTCCGTCAAAAAAAAATCAAAATTCACAGCTATGACCGTACGATTATACGATAGTAAGCACAAGTATCTCTTGGTAGAAAAGGAATACCCTACCGACTTGTTTGAAACCAAAAAAGATGTAGTAAAAGAATCTACTACCTATTTAAATTCGTTTATTGGTCAAGGTACTTATAAAGAAATCTATTTTGATGGTGTTCATATAGGGTTTGGTGATGTTCGATTGGCAAATAAGCTAGTCTTGGGATTTGAAAGTGATTTTGAAACCATTGAAATGCACTTTACAATGAAAGGGAGATCCACCGCACATACGAGTCAATTTGACAAGTCTATTAGTTTTCATGCCCATTCCCACAATATTTTGTACACGAATGGCATAGGGGGTCAAATGCAATGGGAGAATGAGCCCTTTCAACTCTGTGAAATTAATTTAAGCCCTTCGTTTTTCACTCGTTTCTTGCCTTCTGACAATCAATTCTTTGACAAATTCAGAAATGCTATTGAGAAGGGACAATCTAGTTTATTACAACCCCAACATTATCGGATTAATCATCAGATGTATCAACTCATTGAGCAAATCATCACCTGTGATAAAAAGGGAATTTTTAAGCGTTTATTCTTAGAAGCAAAAGTCATTGAGTTATTGCTTTTGCAATTAGAACAGTTTTATGAAGAACTACCCTATCAAGGGTCTTTAAAAAAACAAGATATCGACAAAATATATGCCGTTAAGGATTTTATGATTCAAAATTTAGATAGTACCTCTTCTCTAGCTGATTTGGCTCATCAAGTAGGAACGAATGAATTTATCCTTAAAAAAGGCTTTAAAGAGTTATTTGGAACTACCGTTTTCAATTTCTGGGCCCATGAAAAAATGGAATATGCCAAGCAATTATTAACGACACAAATGCTACATATAAGCGAAGTTTCGGATTGTATAGGGTATAAAAATCAACGTCATTTTTCTACCGCTTTCAAGAAAAAGTACGGTATTTCTCCAAGTTCACTCTATAAATAAAAGAACTCGTTCTCTACTTCATACCAAATGATCCTTAAGAAAATAACTTACGAGGGCTTATTCTACTACTACCCTATATAGCTTCGCTTCTTAGAAACTAGAGGACAGTCTATGCTGTTTTTCTATTACTAAACGACGAGGTTTTTTATATTGGGCAAGAATATGCCACGAATACAAAATACTTCTCTAATCTCTTCTGGTTTCACTGTTAATCCCTCAAAGGTATCATTATCACTTACAAATACTAATTCCTTATTTTCCAATTTGCGTTTAAAGCGATAAAACAAAATACCTTTATTTTCCACAACTAGTATATAAATATGCCAGGGTTTCATTTCTTCCATATCAATCTTCATGGCTAAGACATAAGAACTCAATTTAATAGTAGGAAACATATTCTCTACCCCAATTTGAAAGCCTATATGAACTTCCTCCTCTGTCGGAAATACACAAGTTGACGAAGTTGCTAAGCATTTTTCGGGATTAATAAAATATTCAATGTGATTATTCACTGAAATCATTTTTACTACTCTATGTTCTAGATCGATATTATACACCGAATTTGGATGCACTAAAAAAACTTCATTTAAGTCTATTTTATATTGCTTACAAACCTCAATAATTTTATCATAACGCAACGTCTCTCTTATTTTCCAAGAGGATAAGGTATTGGGTTTTATTTCCAATAAATTTGCGAGTTCCAAATCTGTTTTAAGACCTAACAATTGCTTCAGTCTTTTGATAATGTCATTTGTTTCTAACATAGTTTCGTTTTTTAAGTAATTTCCTGTTTTTACATTCCTCCACTAGAACAGATTGTTAAACACTTTATCGATAAACAATCCAAACTAAGCTTTAAAGACAAAAACCAATACTATAAAATAATTTATTCTTGTAACCGTATAAAAAACAACCTTTACTTAGTATTACTTCAATTTATTAACAAATAATACTTTTCCCTAAATATACAAATTAATCGCAAATATTGATTTATGATTATAATAAAAATCTCATTATAAGTATCTTATACTTTTACGGATGTAAACCGATTCTTTGTAAAACAAAAAAAAGCCCCAAATACTGGGGCCTCTTCACGTTAACAAAGGTTCCTCAACCTTAACAGATCAACTCCACTTTACCGCTTACAACATCGTAGTATCCGCCTACAACGCCTATTTGTTCTTCAGCAATCAACTTAGTCAAAGAGGGGCTTATGTGCTGGAGTTGTGCGACAATTGAACGTACATTCTCCATCGTAACTAATTCCACCAATTCAGCTTGACTTAAATTGACCTCTTTATTTTGCTCACGTACTATATCTACAATAGGGTGAATGCGTTCTAAAATGGTATCTAATTTTCCTAAACTTGTATGATTACAAGCTCCTGTTACCGCGCCACAACGGCTATGCCCTAGTACTAAAATCAATTTACTTCCCACCACATTACACGCATATTCCATGCTTCCAATCACCTCATCTGTCAATACATTTCCTGCAATTCGCAAGCTAAAAATATCTCCAATTCCTTGATCTAAAACGTGTTCTAATGGAGCCCTACTATCCATACAACTCAAGATTACAGCATGTGGATGCTGTCCGTCTTTCGTTTCTTGCAATTGGTGTAAGAAATTTCGATTAAACTTTAAATTGTTAACAAAGCGGTTATTTCCTTCTAATAATAAATCTAAACTTTGTGCTGGTGTTGTATTGGCTAATATTTCTTTTGTAAATGAATTCATGGTTATATTGTTTTTCTATGTGATAAAATAATGTTGTGTTGTCCTTCTGCTATATATACCGATTTGTGAAATCCAGTAGTTGTGATTAATATATTTTTTTCTTTAGCTTTTTCATTGATAAAGGTCTGTATCAACTCAATGACATCGATATGGATATACCCCATCTGTTTCGCATTGATAGCTAAATGACAATTATCGGGTAACTGATGTAGTTTGTTTTTAATCGCTGTTTTATTTAAAAACGATACTTCCTGTGCAAGTGTCAAGGTATAGACTAGTTGTTCGTCCTTTACGCTATGTTGCATTGAAAAAGCCTTACGCACATTTCCAAGCAATAAAAAGACAATACTCACGGCCATTCCGGCTAGTACACCCATTAATAGATCTGTAACAACCACCATAACAAAAGTGACTATAAAAGGAGTAAACTGCGTATAGCCTTTATGCCAAAAATGGAGGAGTACAGTAGGTTTAGCTAAGTTATAACCAACTAAAATAAGCACCGCAGCTAAAGAGGCCAAAGGAATCATATTCAATACCAAAGGCAATAGGATTACAGCTAAAAATAAAAATACCCCGTGTATAATGGCTGATGCCTTATACAAACCACCTGCATTGACATTCGCAGAAGAGCGCACTACAACCGAAGTCATGGGTAAACCTCCTAAAAAAGAACTAATAATATTTCCAATTCCTTGTACTTTTAACTCTCTATTGGTATTTGTATGGCGTTTTAAGGGATCTAAACGATCTGTAGCCTCAATACACAATAGCGTTTCGATGGAAGCAACAATGGCAATAGTTCCTGCTACAACCCATACTGTAGGGTTTGTAAAACCAGACCAATCAGGTAGAATAAAAATTGAACTAATATCCGACAAACCATTTAATAAAGGGATAGACACCAACTGAGAGGTATTTATCGCCCATGAGCTACCCGAATTAATCCAAAATTGATTAATTAGGATACCAAGTACCACCACTACTAATGCAGCAGGCAGGAATGTTATTTTTTTAAGTACTTTGATTTTACTCCATCCTATTAGAATAAGCAAAGAGAGTAAAGTAATCAGTAAAGTTCCCTTGTGAATAGAAGCTATACCCGAAATATCACTTAGTGCATCAACACCAAAGGCTAAAGGCAATTGCTTCATCAAAATTACCAATCCGATTCCTGCTAACATACCTTCAATAACGCTAGAAGGGAAAAAATTAGCAATAGCTCCTAGACGCAAAAGACCTAAGATTAACTGGATAACTCCGGCAATAATTCCCGCAGTTAAAAGAAGTTGAAAAGATCCTAATTCGCTAATAGCGGCTAATATAATGGCGGCTAAACCAGCGGCTGGACCACTAACACTCACATTGGAATTACTCAAAAAACCAACGATAATTCCTCCAATCACTCCCGAAATAATTCCAGAAATAGGGGGAGCACCGGAGGCTAATGCAATTCCCAAACAAAGCGGAAGTGCAACTAAAAAGACCACAAGGCCTGGAGCTACACTTTTTTTAAGTGTTGCTATATTCATATTATATTTCATTTTTTTGTTTACTAAAGAATTAATTTTACTTGAACTCCCCATCAAATGAACACCATTAAAAAGGCATGGAATAAATGAATTTATTCACAACAAAGTTTTAATTTTGGCGATAAAGAAGGGAGATTCAAATGAAAAGATGACTTTATACGTCGCTACTTGCCATTTAGGCCTAGGACTATAAATCGAGTAAGAATACAAATACAAGGAACCCTTCGGCTGTATGAAAACACACCGAAACAGATTAACAGGTAGATGAGTTCTAACTATTTTTCTTTAAGAAACAAAAAATTCAGGAGGGGGTGATAAGACGTCGAATTCTTGCGATTCGTATACCATTTTTAACTGAGCGAAATGAAAGCCAGATTCTTCTCTATCTTGAAAAAGAAGGTCATCTTGAAAAGCATGAAAGTCGTAGAAATGCCCTTTCTCTTCCTCTTCCGCATTCGTAATTGGTTTTTTATTTTCTTCAGAGATGGTAATCATAGGTATGTCCAACTCAATGCCTGCTAACACCGCAATAGTTGGCGTAGCAATAAAATTGACAAAGAAAAACAATACGACTAAGGATAAGTATCTCATAGAAGCAAAAGTATTTTTTTTTCGAAAGATATAATAATCTGGGGTGTTAATTTTACTATAAATAATACGTGCTTATTTTTTAAATTTTGTTGGCAATTGTTTGTTTAAAAATTGCTTTTACTTTCTAAATACTCAAAAACTTTGAGAACACCAGGCACAGGTATCTCATGCTGAAGGTATTCTTCTTTGGTAAAATAGTGTATACCTCCAATTTCATTGGCTATGGCAATCTTTTCATCGGTTAATTCATATTTATAACAAACTTGCTGCATTAAAACATTCTTCTTTTCTCCATAAGCAGGCGCAACAATATGAGTCAGATAAGACAGTCGTTCAGGGTTTAATACGACAGATAATTCTTCTTCAATCTCTCGAATTAAGGCGTCATGGCTCTCTTCTTCTGTATCTATTTTCCCTCCTGGTAAATACCATGCTTTTTTGTTATTGCTATAGGCTAAAAGCAATGTATTGCCTTCTACACAAACTAGCCCTACTGTTGAAAGATCCATCCACGGTTCATCGACTACAGTTAAATAGTATTCGATGAAACAAGGTTCTGCTGTGCCTAGTTGCTTAGTTAACGAGACTCTACCCCCAACTTTTTTATAAAAATCTGCTGTTTTTTCATCAGCTAATACGGTCAAATAACTCAATCCCGCATGCAAGGCTACTTTCTTTATTTCAACTAACAGTTTCTCCTCCCATTCTTCCTTACAATAATCGGGTAAAAGGTAAAAACTCGTCAAAATACCAAAAGAATCTTGGGAATAGATAGAAAAAATTCCAAGTAATTGCTCCTCTAAATAAGCGATATATACCTCGTTCTGATTCATACCCTCTAAACTATTTTTAATAGGCTCTTGCGTACTAAAAGGCTGATTATTATAAGATATTCCTTGCTTCATAGTATCTTGTACTACTTGAGTATCTTGCAGCGTTGCTTGTATTATACGCAATTTTAAACGGTCTCTAGTCATGATTGAAGAATATTTATATAGCCTTAAACCGGCTAATATAAAAAGAAAAAGCAGGACACTTTCATGCTCCTGCTTTTTCTTTTAACCCATTTTTACACCCAAAACAAAATTGTTTGTTGTGTTTTTTTTAATTTGAAAAATTAAGGTACTATTTCGAAACAACAAACAATTAAACAGAACTATTCTAATTTTTCAAATTAAAAATTGAAATTCTTTAGGTTTAAAATCTTCACCTCCTATTGTTATCTTACTAAAAAAAGAGATTTTTAAAATAAAATAAAGAACCTCAACTATTTATTTAATTCCCTAACAAAGGAAATAACAATCCTTCTAATAAACAAGAAAAAAATGAATTGAAATGTTTTTTTAATTTTAATTTAACACTATAAAATAATTGTTAAAACAAACAATCAATTACCTACTTTTTTTAGCCTATATGCGAAAAAAAAATAAAACACCCTACTTATTTAACATTAAATACCCATCCTCTACTGTATTTAGTTTTTCCTTTCTTAGTACCAATTGCAGTTTACACACTAAATACTCGTTAATCTATTAACTAATTTTCGTGCATTTATTTTTCCTCAACATAAATAAATAGCATCATTAGCAGGCCTCGTTAGGTTGAAAAAAGGAATATTCTTCCCTGACAATCACTGCTTTTATTTTTCTTTTTATTACTCCTTGGACTGTCCTTCAAGCAGAATTTCTCCCCAGGCATTTAATTGCTTCAAAACCTCCACTAATTGCATTCCTAAAGGAGTTAATGTATATTCCACTCTTGGAGGAACTTCATCAAAACGTGCTTTGCTCAAAATGCCTACTTCTTCTAGCTCCTTCAATTGTTGATTCAAAACTCTACGATCCACTGTAGCAATGCCTCTTAAAAACTCACTAGGCCTTTTTTCACCTTCATTCATTCGCCATATAATGGGGATTTTCCACTTTCCACTAATTGCTTTTACAGCATATTCTAAAGGACATATTTTGTCCCTAATTACTTGTTTGTCCATACCTATTTCGGTTTTAAAATCACCGTTGCATTACCTATTGAAGCTTGAAAAAGTTTATCTTAATGAGCGTTATCAAAAAAAAGACACTTTAATCAACTGGTAAACTACCTCCTTGCAAAGTACGAAAGAATCTTAGAAATTCATCACACCTTTCGTGCTAAAATACTTCTCTCTTACTAGCTAACCCTATCGTTTCGGATTCAGAATATAGAAAGTAGAAGCATTCCACTTTGAAAAAATAGAAAAAAATTCACATCCCTTATCTTATTTACTATGACTATAATTATACCATATGTAAGAGAATATACTGAGGATAAAACAAACTAAATTTCAGGAAAGCATGACTTAAAATATGTTATAAAGTTAGTATCCATATCCGAAATTTCTATTTACCTGCTCTATTATTTGGTTTTAGTGCAAATATTATCTTATATTTAGTGTTATTTTAACTTTATCTTAAAGATATGAAAAAAATTACTTTAAGCCTTTTGGCTATTTTCGCTTTTAGCGGGGTTACATTTGCTCAAACTCCCGATATTAAATTAGGAGCTAAAGCTGGTTTAAACATTTCTACTGTATCCGATTTAGATGACTCAAAAAGTAGAACTGGTTTTCACGTAGGTGCATTAGCAGAAATTTTCATCAATGAAAAATTCTCTGTTCAACCTGAGATTCTCTATTCAACACAAGGTGCAAAATCATCTAACCTTGGAGGATTAAGTTATAAACTTACTTTAGATTATTTAAATATTCCTATTATGGCAAAATACTATGTCATGGATGGCTTAAGTGTTCAAGCAGGACCACAAATTGGTTTTAATGTTAAAGCAGAAATGGAAAGGAAACTTCTAGGTGAAAAGGAAACCAAAGATATCAAAGACGAAATTAATACCGTTGATTTTGGATTAAATTTTGGCGCGGGTTATGAATTGCCAATCGGTTTATTCTTTGATGCACGTTATAATCTAGGTTTTACAAAAATTCATAAAGAAGGTGATTCTACTAAAAATAGAGTATTCCAACTTTCTGTAGGATATAAGTTTTAGTTTACCGCTAAGTTTGATAGGCACGCAAGCGATATCAATTATCCTATAGCGATGTAAACCAAAATAAAAAAGGGTTAGCTTTCAGTTGAAAGCTAACCCTTTTTCTATATCTAACTCCTTAGCTTATTCCACAAAAAAGAAAATTCCTTAAACAAAAAAAGAGAACGATTACTCGTTCTCTTTTGGGGTGATTAATGGGTTTCGAACCCACGACCTTCGGAACCACAATCCGACGCTCTAACCAACTGAGCTATAACCACCATGTATTTTTTTGTTGTATTTTGGGTGATTAATGGGTTTCGAACCCACGACCTTCGGAACCACAATCCGACGCTCTAACCAACTGAGCTATAACCACCGTGTATTTTTTTGTTGTATTTTGGGTGATTAATGGGTTTCGAACCCACGACCTTCGGAACCACAATCCGACGCTCTAACCAACTGAGCTATAACCACCGTCTTTGTCATATTTTGACGCTTGCAAAGGTAGCTATATTTACTTATTTTGCAAGCATTTTTAAAAAAAAATTACATCAAATCATCTAACCGATTGACTGCCAAATATCTTTCTACAGTAAATCCCTCTGCGTGCTCTTTATTTATCAATCGCCCTAAGTCTTGTGCACGATAAGCAATACTATCCAAGAAGTTTTTGGAAGTAATTGGCGTTGAAGGTTCTTTGGAATTGACATCAAAAAATTGGGTACCATACGCCAATACAGCTTTTACTTTTTGATCAATAAACCCCGTTACATCAACCACAAAATCAGGTTCAATGTTTTTCCATTGAATATAGTGATAAACTAATTTAGGACGATATGCTTCTTGTTCTTCTCCATTCAAGTGGGTTTCAATGCGTCTTAATCCAGCTAAAAAACAAGCATCAGACACCAACTTACTCCCTTTTCCGTGATCAATATGACGATCCTCAATTGCATTACACAACACAATTTCAGGTTTATACTTTCGAATCATTTTGATGATTTCTACTTGATGTGCTTCATCATTTGTAAAAAATCCATCGCGAAAACCTAAATTTTCTCTTACTTGAACACCAAGAATTTGGGCTGCAGCGACTGCTTCTTGCGCTCTAATTTCTGCATTTCCTCTCGTTCCCAATTCACCACGAGTAAGATCAACAATACCCACTTTTTTTCCAAAGTGAATTTCCTTTGCTAAAGTTGCTCCACATCCTAATTCTACATCATCAGGATGTGCACCAAAGGCTAATATATCTAATTTCATACGCTTAAAATAAAACTTTTTTCATAGTTGTAGATTTATTGACCGTTTCAATAAACTCACTGGTTGGATCACTATCTTCAGTAACACCACACCCTATGTATAAATTAACTTTTTCCTTTTCAATTTCCATGCATCTCAAATTGACGAATAAACGACTCGTCAATACTCCTGATGCATGAGCATAATTCAATTCACCCAAATACCCTGCGTAGTACTTGCGAGAATATCTTTCTTCTTCCAGAAGAAAGTCACGTGCTATCGCTTTTGGCATTCCACATACCGCAGGCGTTGGATGTAAAGCATCAACAACCGTCTTCAGATCAACCTGGCTTAGCTTAGCCTCTATGCTGGTACAAATATGCATCACTTTAGCTGCTCTTTTTGTAAAAGGAAGAGACACTTGTATAGATTCACTCAAGGGCTGTAATTGATTCACAATAAAATCTGTCACATAGCGCTGTTCTTCTTTTTCTTTTTCGCCCCATACTACATCCGGTTGGTTGTAATTCACTTGTGTTCCTGCCAAAGCCATTGTCGTCAAAAACTGTCCTTCCTGCTCTACTAGCGTTTCAGGTGTTGCCCCCATCCACAACCCTATTTGAGGATGATACATCACATAACAAAAAGCTTCTTGATAGGCCATTACCAGTTTTGTAAACAAGACTTGTATATCTTCGACCTTCAAAGTCAATGCTTCTTTTCGCGAAGGGACAACCTTACCAAAAGTCTTTTGCTTAATTGCATTTACACAGCGTTTTACCAAATCTTCAAAATCTGTTTTCGCAGGTTGAGCTTCATAATCCAAAGTAAAGATACCAAAATCACAAGCTGTTGGTGTAAACTCCTCCTCTACGCTTGTTGATTGAGCCAAAGGAATATAAAAGCGTGCCCCTTCATAAAAAGGAGCCATTACAAATCCTTGTTCTTTAAAATCTTCAACAACATACAACGTTGTATTCTGTTGAAATAAACCGATTAACTTCGTTTGGGTTGGTTTTTTATACAAAACAAAGGGCTTATCTTCTTTTATATGCTTTTCCCATATTTCGTATACGCCCATTATTCCTTACTTCTATCAATTACCATATTGGTTATCTTACACAAGGACAATAACACCTCATTTTCATCGGTTATGCGTATTTCCCATAAATGCAACGTTCGACCGCGATGTACTAATCGAGCTGTTCCGATAACGTATCCAGCTCTTTTACTTCGCACGTGATTTGCTGAAATTTCAATACCTCTAATTTCTTGTTGAGTAGGATCGATAAGCATTAAAGAAGCTCCACTTCCCAGGCTTTCGGCTAAAGCAACCATAGCCCCCCCATGAAGTAAACCTGCAGGTTGATGCACCCGTTCATTTACGGGCATTTTGGCCACTAAAAACTCCGGGCCTGCATCAATATATTCAATTTGCAAGGTTTCCATTAATGTGTTTTTACACACCTTAGCGTACATTGCCAATACCTCTTCTTTATTAAAATCCTTTCTTCGTTTCACATGCATAATATAACTAATTTTAGGCGTCTTAAAAGTAAGCCAAAAAAGATGTACTCCTCTTAAAAATATGATAATTCTTTCTTTTTTGAAAGTGAGAATGTATTTCTTCTGCTCCAATACTAAGGTGTATCCTCTTTTTTTTGTATTTTTAAGCCCTTGAAATAAAGAACCAATTTTATTGTAAGGAAACTGAGAATGGAAGACATCCAAAAAGAAGTTCACAAAGCTTTTGAAGTAATTAAAAATGGGGGTATAATTTTGTATCCTACGGACACAATTTGGGGTATCGGTTGTGATGCTACGAACCCAGAAGCCATCAAAAAAATATATCAATTAAAACAACGTGCGGAAAGCAAAAGCATGATTGTATTGGTTAATGGAGATCGTTTATTACATCGCGTTTTTAACAATATACCCGAAGTAGCTTGGGAAATCATGGAATTTAGTACCAAACCTACAACCCTAATTTTGGATAATCCGCAACTGGTTGCCAAAGAAATTATATCCGAAGACCAATCCTTGGGTGTACGTCTTGTTAAAGATCCTTTTTGTTTTAACTTGATTGAACGCCTGAAAGTTCCTCTTGTTTCTACGTCTGCCAACTTGAGTGGTTATCCCTCACCTGAAACCTTTATCGATATTGATTTACGCATTATTGAAGGAGTTGATTATGTTGTGAATTTGCGACAAGATGAAACAAAGAAAATTCAACCTTCTACCATCATTAAATTAAAAGAAAACGCCCAAGTAACTATCATTAGAAAGTAAACGTTACTATTGAATATTATGACCCAAGATAACCCAACTTATAAAGAAGCACTACAACATCCTATTTTTGAGATCATTACCCAAGCAGCAGCAAACTTGAAAGTAGACTCTTATGTTATTGGTGGTTTTGTACGTGATTTTTTACTACAAAGAGATTCAAAAAAGGACATTGATATTGTTGCTATAGGCAGTGGTATTGCCTTAGCTTTAGAAGTATCTAATTTGTTGCCCAATCGTCCTAAAGTGCAGGTTTTTAAAACCTATGGCACAGCTATGTTGCACTATGATGATATCGATATTGAATTTGTGGGCGCAAGAAAAGAGTCCTATCACTTTGACAGTCGCAAACCGGTTGTAGAAGACGGAACTTTAGAAGACGATCAAAACAGAAGAGATTTTACTATTAACGCCTTAGCACTTTCTCTTAATCGCGATACCTACGGTCAGCTCATTGATCCTTTTAATGGCAGTGAAGACCTCAAAAACAAGTTAATTCGCACACCTTTAGATCCAGACATCACCTATTCTGATGATCCGCTGCGTATGATGCGTGGAATTCGCTTTGCTACACAGCTGAACTTTACGATTGAAGAAAATTCTCTCCTCTCGATAACCAAAAATAGCGAACGCCTCAAGATTATATCGGGAGAGCGTATTATAGATGAGTTGAATAAAATATTACTAGCAGAGCAACCTTCCAAAGGTTTTTTACTATTGTATGAAACGGGCTTGTTACCTCTTATTCTTCCAGAGCTGATTGCCTTAAATCAAGTAGAAGAAATTGAAGGACATACTCATAAAAACAATTTTTACCACACCTTAGAAGTAGTGGATAATATTTCGAAAAATACACAGGATGTATGGTTGCGTTGGGCAGCCTTACTTCACGATATTGGAAAAGCACCAACAAAGCGTTTTTCTAAAAAACAAGGTTGGACCTTTCATGGACACGAATTTTTGGGTGGTAAAATGGTAAAGACTATCTTTACTCGTTTACATATGCCTTTGAATCAAAAGATGAAATATGTGCAAAAGATGGTTATGATGAGTTCTAGACCCATTGTTTTATCTCAAAAAGAAGTAACTGATTCGGCTGTTCGTCGTTTAGTTTTTGATGCCGGAGAAGATGTTGAGGATTTAATGCTTTTATGTGAAGCGGATATCACCACCAAAAATCCAACTAAATTTAAAAAATACCACAACAACTTTCAGCTAGTACGCCAGAAGATTGTTGAAGTGGAAGAACGAGATCACGTACGCAATTTCCAACCGCCAATTACAGGAGAAGAAATTATGACACTATTCAACCTACAACCTTGTCGAGAAATAGGCACTTTAAAAGAAGCGATTAAAGAGGCCATTTTGGAAGGGGTTATACCCAATGAATATGATGCTGCGTATGCTTTTATGCTTGAAAAAGCAGCTAAAATTGGACTAACAATTGTAAATAAATAATACTATGAAAAGCTCTTTTTTACCTTTAGCTAAAATTTCACTGATACTTGTGTATATGGTGATTTTTGCAGGAGCAGCTGTTCGTATGACCGGTTCTGGAATGGGATGTCCTGATTGGCCCAAATGCTTTGGTTATTACATTCCTCCAACAGATGAAGAAGTAGTAACTTGGCAACCTAATCGAGAATACCAAAAGGGACAGATGATCATTCACGATGAGGCTTTATGGAAAGCAAAAGAAACTTTTACTACCCCCTCAACCTACGAACAGGAGCACTGGGAAAAATACACCAAGCATGACTATGCTAAGTTCAATCCCAAACACACCTGGACGGAATACATCAACCGCTTATGTGGAGCTGTGGCAGGATTAGCCTGTTTAGCCTTAGCCATTAGCTCTTTTAGCTATTGGAAAACAAGAAAAAGCTTATTTTTTGCTTCTTGGTTGGTTGTATGCCTAATGGTATTTCAAGCCTGGTTGGGAGCTACGGTCGTGTATTCTCTTTTGAATCCGATTAAAATTACAGTTCACATGGTAATGGCCTTGGTAATTGTTGCCCTATTGATTAACATCATAAAAGTGGCTAAACACAAAACCGAAATTAAAAAATACAATGCAACCTTTCGCGTTTTAACCGTTATTACCTTATTACTTACCCTAATACAAGTGGTATTTGGAACACAAGTACGCGAATTTGTTGACGAACAAGTAAAAGCCGGTATCACGAATGAATATTTATGGTTAAATAACCCAACGGTTGAATTTTATATTCACCGTAGCTTTTCTATTTTAGTATTTGTTCTAAACTTTTATTTATTCTTCTTGAATAAAAAATTGAATTTAGGTTTTACAAAAGTAAAATGGGTAGCTATTCTATTAATTTTAGAAATTCTAACGGGTATTTTAATGCAATATGCCCATTTCCCATTCGGATCGCAAACCGCACACTTAGTGCTGGCTTCAATCCTATTTGGAGTTCAATATTACCTCTTCCTAGAAGCTAGAAAATGCTACTATAGTGGGACGAGTTGTGATGATTAAATCTGTATAAAAAACTAAAAAAGGGTTGGAAACTAGTTTCCAACCCTTTTTTTATCTGTTAGTAGTACGTTTTTTTTCTTGCTGTTAACTGTAAACTATAAATCGATTATACCAGTAACTGCAAATCATTTTAAATCGCAATTACCTTCCCATTTTCTTTCTTTGCTACTTCTTGTCGAAGCGAACTACTTGAAAAGCGGTGATCTCTTGAATTAAAATAAAATTCAATTCCTTTTTCTTCACAGTATTTTCTTCCTGTAAAGTTTTTATCTGCATATTCATCACCTAAAATTCTCACATGAATATGAAATGCACGCAAAATATCTTCTAAATCTTGTTCTGTAGTATAAGGCACAATTTCATCTACGAATTTACAACCTTTAAGTTGAATATAACGTTCTACAACCGTTTGTGTTGGTTTATTCTTCTCAGGTCTATCTATAGTAGGATCTGTTTGTAATCCTACAATTAAATAATCACATTGACGTTTTGCATCCTCTAGCATTTTAATATGCCCCGCATGGAGTAAATCAAAAGCGCTAAATGTAATACCAATTTTCTTTGTTGTCATAGCTTATTGGGTTAAAAGTTTCTAATACTGCTTATCTTGTAAGATGCAATACAATTAAACTCTTGATATAAGTGACAAAAATACAAGGTTTTTAACGTAAAATCCAAATGATTTAAGTGAATATTATGTTTTATTACTTCAATGAGCCCTTGAAAATACAGAAACTAGGTTCAAGTCACGACCAAAATAAAAAAAAGATTCCTTTATGAGCACTAAATTTTCTTAGACTATCAAACAAAAATGCTAGTAAACAAAATTTCCTGTTTAAGGAAAGTAAACTCAAACAGGAATTTTGCGATAAATACGATAAAAACAAGATTTCCCGTATAATTTTTTTCAGGATCGAGTAAGGATTGTAGTAATAAAGTTTTTGACCTTCAATATGTTAGCCATACATTGAACCTCGTTCCTACCTAATTCATCTGGGTGTAAACAAAAACAAATACTATTTTTCAGGTCTTATAATATAATACAATACATTCTTCTTAAAGAACAAAAATCTTTTTATTGTACGCTCTTCTCTTTTGATAACAAAATCTTCTTGTATCAAACGATAGTGCAATACTTTGGGTATTGTTGACATCACAACATAATTTTGTCCTTGTTTTCTTTCTCTTTCTAACAAGAGTAAAAAATTCTCAAAACCATCAGTAGCTCCTGATAATTTCAATTGTCGAAACGCTGATTCTAACATTTTATTATAATTTCGTTTTAGTAAGATATTGTAAATATAACAATTAAAACCACAAAAACAATAGTTTTTAGCAATAAAAACCAATCTAAAATAAATAAAAACACAATGTGCTCTTAAAAATTAAATTTAACAAAAATTTAGTTGTACTTTATTTAACTTATAAAAAAAACCTGCATTTATAGTAAGAAATACTTAATATTAAGTCAAAAGCACAAAAGTGGATAAAAATCTCACAATGAGCCAATTGAATAAACTTAATCTAAGCAAATAACAATAGATGCGTTCAAAAGGAACGCTTAACAATAGCACTTAATACTATCAATCCGATCTTTATTTTTATAAAAAAATTCCTGTTCTAGTCTATAAATAGATAGAACAGGAATATGGTGATAAGTAGGAACAGAAGCACTCAGTAGTAGTAACTCCTTGATTCTAATAAAATTAGATAAAAGAATAAGCTTATTGTAGTAAGCGATTATAGACAATTTTTCTTGTTATTCTTTTATTTACTTATCCTTGGTGTAAACAAACGTTAATTCATTGGTTTAAGGACTGAACAATATAATAAGAAATAGTTTTTTTAAAAAACAGGAAACGCGTTAGCGTTTTTTCTCTTTTCTTAATACTGTAATTCTCTTGTATTAATCTATAATGTAGAGTCACAGGAATCTGCGACAAGATGATGAAATTATGTCCTTTCTTTTTTTCTTTATCAAACAAAACTAAAAATGCATTAAAGTAATCATTCTGCTGTAATGATTCTAATTGTAAAACGATTGAATCTAACATTTCATTTATCTTTAGTAAAGTGGTTTTTCGTTACAAATATACTAATAATAACGCAATTTTACTAAAAAACACAAACATTACAGCCTAAAAATCAATCAAATAAACAAAAGAATAACAAATAATAACAATTTATTATTAAAATACTGAATAAATTTTAATATATCACAGTCATCATTCGATTAAAAATAAAAATATACTTTATTTCTTTAAAAAAACACAAAAATGAAACACTTTAAGGAAATATAATTTAATAAAAAACCAATAAATGAGAATAAAAAACAAAATACCTCTATTTGTTCTCGATTAATCCTTTTAATTAAAAGTAAACCTTCATTTTGTCCATACTATTTTATTTTCAATTCTACCTTTGTTGCCCTAGTATACGTGCAACTGCGAGCTAATATACTCCATCTACACCCAAAAAAAAGAGTGAACACTTTTCGTTTCACTCTCTTTCTAGTTAAAATTTTACACTTTACTTTATTTCGTTTTTTTATCGAGTATTGGCAAACGAACTCCTTCAGCTTCTTTCATATCAAAATCCAAAAGTTCACTAATAATCACCGGAATATCTTCTAAATTTAATTCATCAATAACCAAACCTGGTTTTACCATTTTACCATAGGCAACAAATCCCGTATAGATTTGATGAAAATTGGGATAATAGCCATGTTTGCCACCTTTTGTAGGGGTTATAACTTCTCCCTCTGATTGATTCGAAAAAGCGTAACCCAATTTTCCTGATAAAGCTAATTTGGCTGTTTCTTCTCCCCCTCTCGCTTTAATCATTGGCTCGGTAATAATTTCAAACTTATTTTTGTATGGTTCAGGTAGGCGTTGGAGAACTTTTAGTACTTCATCAACCACCTTTTGATTTTTGGGATCTTTGAGTTGCAATACAGCACTTCCTCCTGTAGAGAAGAAAAAGGCTTTATCTAATAATCCTTCTTTTTTAAGCCAGATATTAGGCGCTAGGCTAAAATGGGTAGAAACAAACCCGTGATCTCCAGTAATGATAATTACGGTATGATCTTCTATACCTGCCTGAACAACGGCATCCCAAATATTTCCAATGGCTTTATCTGCTCCTGCAATCGCGCGTTCCACTTCTGCTCCTTCTCTACCTTCACTATGTTGCGCTCCATCCGTATTGGGTAAATGAAGGGTCAAAAGATTGGGTTTGTACGTTTTTAGGATATAAGCGGCGCTCCGACCTAAATTCTCATCCATAGCCAAACTACTCAAATTCAATTGATTTACTTGAATTTGACCTAAAGCTTGTGTTAGAATTTCATCAAACAATCCTTTAGGCGTTGCATACAATTTGGTTGGAGTAATGCGATCCATTGGACGTTCAAAATCCCAAATTTCAGGTAGATTATAATCAATGAATGCATTGTTTAAGGTAATGGGCCAGGAGACTGAAGCTGTTGTCAATCCTTTTTCTTTTGCCATTTGCCATAGTGTAGGTACCTTAATATCTTTACTATCATAGATCCATTGTCCAGGTTGACCATCTGCACCTACTGTTGTATTGTAATATACGCCATGTTTATGTGGCAAAGTTCCCGTTGCTAGGGTTGTATGAGACGGATACGTGACGGATGGAAATATGGTGCGAACGCCCAGAGCGGACACCCCTTGCTTCGCCATTTGTTTCAAATTAGGAGTCCCCCATTTTTCTTGTTGATAAAATTCAGGTCTAAATCCATCAACGCTAACCAATATCACGTGTTTTACTTCTTGTGCTCCCGAAGGTAAGGCAAAAAAACCCGTCAATACTAGGGTAAAAATTATTTTTCTCATGGTCATTTTCTATTTTAGTAAAGGCATAATATAAGGGCTCGTTTTATGAGCTACCAACACTTTATTCATATCGTACTTCATTGTCACTGTTTTAGTCACAGGATCCGTTGTAAAATCGTCCATACCCGCTTTAAGCGGAATAAAATCAGGAATCAAAGCCTTAATATATTCCGCCGTTACGTGTGAATTATTGCCTGCTTCAATTTGAGAAATAGGATATTTAATTCCCAAATCACTCAAACGACGGCCTTCACTCATAAATATTTCTTGACGCAGTAAATAAAGGGTATACAGCAACTGATCTATCGTGGTACTTTGTTCTATTTCTGTTTTTGTCACCTTAGTTCCTGATACTTTATACACCAGAACCTTTCCTTTTTGACGATCTAATACATAACCTTGTTTTTCAGGAGAAGTAGCATCAAAACGAACGGCGACTTCTTGTACCGGGTAACCCGAGCGAATACCGCCATTTCTCGTTTCGCGTTTATCATCTACTAACTCCGTTGGACGTAAAGCAACTACATCTAATAGCGAATATAAATACTGTTTAGTCTGTGCTAAATTATTCGCTGCCAGTGCAACTTCTGCTAAAATCAAATAGCCTTCTTCTTCTTTGGCAAGGGCTAATGGTTTTTGATCATTTTGAGGTGTTCCAACCGAAAAGAATTTAGGATCTAAATAATCCAATCGCGGTAAGGGAGCCAAACGATTTGGCAAAGCATCATAGGTTGCATTTTGCATTTCATTGGGTACGCTATTTTTACCGTCAAATTGAATCGTGTACAAAAGTCCTGGAGTAGTAATAGCTACTTCTGCATATTTTTGAGCTTGTTCTCTATTCCCTGCCTTGTAATAAGCTCTTGCAATAAACATTGCATAGGCATTTTTAATTTCTGCTTTTTGTTCTAATTCATAGGCGAGTGTAAAACTAGCTACTGCATTAGCCAACATTTGTTTGGCTGTGATGACTTTTCCTAAATTAGACTCTGGAAGCCCCAAAAACAATTCTCCTCCCAATAAATTGGCATAACCTTTACAGAAGTGCATATAGGCAATATTAGCTTGAGTCAGGGTATTGTCTTTGGGTAAAATAACCTCTAGACCATAGGTAGCCATTTCGCGTAAAGTTTGGATGCTCGCTTGTAAGCTATTTACATCGGGATCAAAATAGTCAATCTGTGGTTGATCGAATACTTTGGTATATTGGGTATAATTATTAAAGTAATTGTCTGAGGTAATTTCGGTATTGATTACGACACTATTTGTTGTTAGCGCCACTTGCTTTTGTAAGCCAACCACCCAGCTATTTCCCGCATTGGGTTTGCTTATATAGTTATCTTCTGTAACATAGGGATTATCTACACAACTAACGGCTGTTAAGGCTAGGGTGAAAACCAAACTTAAGGTGATACTTATTTTTTTCATGGGTATTGCGTTTACGGCTTAAAAGTTAATTTTAATAGATGCTAAAAATTGTCTTGGTGCGGAATAGGTTGCATAGGCAATTCCCCCTGTTGATGCACCACCTTGTCCTTGGGAAGCCCCACTAATCGTTGCCTCAGGATCAAAAGAAGACGCGGTAAAGTTCAATGGATTTACAACCGTAAGTCCAAAGTTGATGGATTGATAAAAACTTGGTTTCGATGGACGTAAATAATACGTTAACCCAATCGTTCTAATTTTTAGGTAATCTGTTTTTTCAACAAATCGGTTGGTTAGATTGAGCCAATTCGTTCTGCCATTTTTGTCAATTTCTTCTTTCGGTACGAAATCATCTGATGCGCCGTAATTGTATCTAAACTGGGCATCCCAATTGGCCGCATAGCCACCCGTTTGATAATTGGCATTGGCAAAAAGACTCCAGTTTTTATAGCGGAGATTAAAACCCAAATTGCCAAATACTTCAGGTATGGTACTTCCTAAATACGATTGCGGAATCGTTTCTTGCAAGGTTCCATCTTCACCTATAACTCCGTAATTTCCTCGAATGTATCCGATAGGTCTTCCTTCTTCAACAACGGTTTGTAGGGTTCTAGAACTAAACCCATTGATATTAAAAGCAGGTGCCCCACCCGTACTTAATACTTTGTTTTTTAATGTATTTACAGATCCTGTTAACGTCAAACCCCAATCTTGTAAATCAATTGCTTCTAAGGAAAAGTTCATTTCAAAACCTTTATTCTCAATTTCACCTATGTTGTACAACTGACTTTTTGTATAGCCACTCGAAGGTGCTGGTGGTACGTAGAATAAGGCATCTTTCGTTTTTGAATAGTAATAGCCTACAGAAAGTGATAAGCGGTTTTTCCAAAAAGAAGCATCTACACCCGTTTCCCACGTATGGGTTTTTTCTGGTTTTAAATCATCATTCCCAGGTTGACTAAAACGCGTGGCTTGATCGCCTAAATAACCATCAAAGGAAACCGTTTTTTCATTGGCATAAGCAGGAGGAAGATTTCCAGCTACACCATAACTTCCGCGTAAGCGCAAGGAATTAACTAACGCATTGGCAAACCAGCTTTCTTCTGACATCACATAGGATACCCCTACTTTTGGGTAGTATTGTACCCCAATATTTTTTCCAAAAGACGGATTTCGATCCCCGCGAACACCTAAGTCCAAGAATAATTTATCTTTATATCCTATATTCTCAGAAAGATAGAAACCGTAGTTTAATACTTCACTAATATATTCTTCACTGGTTCTAATAGCTGCTTCTGAGATTGAATAAGCACCATCGCGAATATTGCGTCCTTCAATAAGGGTTTGATTGTCAGAATTTCTAAACAATTGCCCACCAAGCGTAGTAATAAAAGAAAAATTGCCCTGTTTAAAATTGTGTTGCCCATTAAATTCTACCGTCAATCCTAAATATTTGCGTTGTATTTTCTGAATACTTCCCTGATCTTTAATCGGTTGTCCTTTTGTAGCGGTTAGATATTCATTGGTTTCTATATTTTCTTGATCTTGAATTCTATAGTCCAATCCCCCAACTAATTTAAAAGATAAGTTCTCCAAGGGATTGTACTTAAACTGTTGGGACGTTGTAAAACGATTTACGGTGATATTGTTATCTTGTAAACGCTCGGCATTATCAACAAAGGTTTTCATCACGACAAACTCTTCCTCCGTAAGTTCATTTAAGCGATTTTTAAAACCTGGTCCGGTTACTTTAGAAGCACCATCTTCGGCAAACCATAAGCCCGTATAGCCGCCTTGGTTTCCGTTTCTATTGCGTTTGTATTGGTTATACACATATAAAAAGGAACTTTCATAGGTAACCGTTTCGGAAAGTTTGGCATGAAACCCAGAACTTAAATCAAACTTTTGATTTTCATTTTGTTTGTGAATTTGTACGCCTGATGAATTCTGATAGCTTGTACCAAAATTATAGCCAAACCCGCTATCAGATTCTCCGTTTAAATTCAAGCGGTATTTTTGATAGAATCCATTTTCGAATAGCAAATCTTTGGTACGATCAAAATACAAGAAATCAGTAGTTGGGGTTTCAACTCCCATTTCGGTAAACACATTGACATAGGTTCCTGGCATTCCTCTTTTCTTGGTAAAGATTTGAATCACCCCATTGGCAGCATCTGACCCGTATAAAGTAGTTGCTGCTCCTCCATTGATAAATTCTATTTTTTCGATGTTATCCATTGGAATATCGGCAATGGAACTCATAGAAGCGCCTTGTGCACTTCCTCCTAAGGTGGTTCTGGTATTGTTATTGTCCAAACGCACACCATCGATATAGATAATTGGGGTACTACTCAAAAAGGCAGAATTAACTCCACGAGAGCGAATTAATGAGGTTGCCCCCGCTTGTCCACCTGTAATATTAATCTGTGCATTGGGTAATTTAGTTGCTAGCAATTGATCGATACGTTGGGCTGGTATTTTCTCTAATTCACTGGCTTTAATAACGGTAACATTATTGGCTAAGCGCTTTTTTTGTACATCTGCACCCTGTCCTGTTACAACAATTTCATTTAGCATTTGGTTGTCTTCTTCGAGCTTGACCAAAATATTTTGGTTGTTTTTAGCAAAACTCAACTCTTTGGTTTTAAACCCCATATAGGAAAAGGAAAGGGTTATAGGTGATTTTGTAACCGTGAGTGCAAAGTGCCCCTCTAAATCGGTAACGGCAATAAACTCATTTTTGTTGTCTCGTACATCTACACCAAGAATGGGAAGTCCGTGTTCATCAACTACTCTACCTTTGAGTTCTATTATTTGATTTTGAACGGAAGCATTGCTCTTTACTAAGATTTGATTGCCTTGTGCCTGAAAAGAGACATTGGCTTTGGATGTAATAACGCGTAACAGCGCTTCTAAGGAATCATACTCTCCTACAATTCCATAGGCGGTATTCACAGGAATATCTTCGGTAATGTATACGAAATGTTGTTGGGTCATTTCCTCTACTTGGTCAAACACTTGTTTTAGGGTTGCTTGACTTTGGGTTAACTTCAATTTGGACGTTTTTTTGACTTGGCCTTGTATCTGCTCAATCTGAATTGGATACCGTGGGGAGGCCTGTGTTGCTATACTTGTAAAAGCAAGTGTGGCAAACAATACGCTTTTTTTCATGGGTGTAGTTATTTAATTTTATTGGTTTTGGCTAAAGTGAGGGCAATCGTTTTTAGGGCTATATGCATATGACTTTCAATGGTTTTGACAGAAAGATTTAAAATGTCTGCTATTTGATGGTACTTGAGTCCATCGATTCTACTCATCTCAAAAATGCGTCTCGATTTGGGTGGTATCTTATCAATGATTTGCAACAGTGCTTTTCGCAAGTCATCTTCTTGTTCGGATCGAATGATATCTTCTTCAATCGCGGGAACGTAATGCTTGTGTTCTACGGCATCAAACTGCAATTCCATTCGGTTCTTTTGGGTCGCTTTTTTATGTTGGAAGAGCCTATTTTTTGTCATCGTAAATACATATACTTTGGGGTTCATAATTTTCCCCAATTCTTCTCTCCTTTGCCAGATATAGTAAAATACATCGGATACATTTTCTTCTACGAGGTAAACATCTTTTTCATACGTCAGGGCAAAACGACACAGGTATTGGTAATATTTAACGTAGAATTGTTCAAAAGCAAGTTTATTTCCCTGAGCTATTTCTCGAAACAATTCTCGGTCATCTTCTTGGTCATCTTCTTGTTTATTGTTGCTTTTTTGATAAAGGGTGTTTTGCATGGGAGTCGATTAAATAACGGTTATTTTGTAAAGTGATGGTGCTATTGGTAATAAAAGCAAAAGCTTGAATAAATTCTGCTAAAGACTGATTGTCAAAAACACCCGTAATGCATTTTTCAGCCAAGAACTTATCTTGGATATAAAAGGAAACACCATAAAAGTGATTAATTTCAATCAAGGCTTGAGCTAAGGGCTCGTTGTTAAAAACAAGCTTATTCTCTCTCCAACTGGTCTGCTGATCTACATCGGCTTTGAGTCGCTTTACCTCGCCAAGGGTTGTATTCCACAGCAATTGCTCATTGGGTTTGAGGTACAATTGTTCGCCATTGCCCATTTTTGCCAGTATTTTTCCTGAGAGTAAGGCTACTTTCTTTTCATTACTTAGGGTATTCACACTAAATTGAGTCCCTACAACTTCAATTTCGAGGTCTTCGTGTTTGACGATAAATTTTTTATGGGTGTTTTTTACGACATCAAAAAAGGCTTCTCCTTCTAACCAAGCTAAACGCATGGAGTCATTTTGGGTATATTGCAAGCGTGTCTTTCCATTTAAGGTAACAACACTCCCATCTTCGAGGGTGACTTTTTTGCGGATACCCGCTGTGTTGGTATAGATCGCGTAATCGGAATGGGACTGCTCTTTTCCAGGTTGATTCACTTGATAGGCAATGCAAAAACTGGCAACTAACATAAAAAAGGTACAGGCGACTTGCCCATAATAGGACGAAAGAAAACGGAATCTCTTTTTGGGCTTTTCTTGGGCTTTTTGCCATACCTCACTATTGGTCGGATAGGATCTCCACAGTAATCGATAAGTTTGGTAGGTACTTTTTAACTCTTCATCAAAAAGTAAATCGATCTCAAATGTAATGCACTCTTCTTCGGAGTATTCTTTAGCGAGATACTTAATACATCGCTGCTTCTTAGGGTCTTGTTCACTCAAAACTAATGTAGTATTTGGTTTAGTAAAGGAGTGAAATAATTGGTTTTATCCCTAGAATTTAAAGTTATTGAATTGTTAGGTTTGTATTATGAATTTTGGACGGATTAGGGGATGGGGGAACAGGAAGTATGGAACTGGGGAAATGGGGGTGCCGGGGACAGAGAACAGAAAGTCGTATGGAACTTTTTCGAGCGGAATTTTATACTTACACAGTTTTTGGTACAGTGTCAGAAATTAGCTTTTAATCTAAATCAAAATTCAAAAATATTAAAATAACCAATAAAGGTCTTTTGATTTAAGATAATAGGGTGTGCTCTTAAAAGATCACACCCTAATTTTTTTATTTTACTAAAATATATCCTATCTAAGTAAAAGTTCCACCAATCGGATTTGCCTAGTTCTTATCTTGATTGTTGTCAAAATAAGCAATACATGTATTACTAAACTTCTAATGGCTCTAAGTGGTTGTATTTAGAACTTTATAGCAAACCATAATTTGAATCTACTTTGTCACAGCTACCCAATCAATAAAATCGCATAAACCGATTAACTCTTCTTGTTTTAGTCTAACTACGGTATTAGCACTTCCTCCAGCAGGATAAAGCTCTTGATGTTTTTTTAAAGATTCATCAAAATAGATCTTAGTTGATTCTTTTACCTTAAAAGGACAGACTCCTCCTACTCGATGACCTACTAGTTCTTCTACATCTTCATATTTAAGCATCTTGGCTTTGATACCAAAAGTATCTTTGAAATTCTTATTATCTATTTTACTATTTCCTGAAGCGACGACAAGAATAGCTGTTCCCTTTTCTGAGGCATAAAGCGTTATACTCTTTGCTATTTGGTCACTTTCACAACCAATCGCAATTGCAGCTTCATCTACGGTAGCTGTACGCTGTTCAAACTCAATAAAACGATCTTCAAAACCCTTGCTTTTTAGATAGTCTTTCACTTTTAAATGGTTCATACTAATTAATATTGGTTTTTAAAAATAGAAATTATAATGCAATTGGCAAGTTTTAATAACTAAGACTAATGTTTATGAAAGCCTAATAGTACCACTTGGTTGACAAGACTTAAAAAACTTTAGGTAAACATACTTCATAAATTCACGTACAATTATTCTTTTAATTTACTTGGGGAAATCCCAAATTTCTTTTTAAATGCGGATATGAAATGTTGAGGATTCTTATAACCTATTAGATCAGCTACTTCATAAACAAATTTATTTTCATTCAATAAATAGTGCTTCGCTTTCTCCATCTTCAGATTAGTTATATAGACAAAAATCGTAGTTCCGAATAGTTCCTTAAAACCTTGCATTAATTTTCTTTTATTGATACCAATACTCTGGGCAAGGTATGAAATCGTTATAAATTCATTTATATGTTCATCAATGAGAAATTTAGCTTCATATATTTTCTCTTTGTCAGTCGTTTTATAAGAAAAAAGTCTTGCTATGCTTAATTGCTGTTTCTCTTGCAGTTGCAAAAGAAAGAGTTCAGTCATTTTTGCTTCTAAAAACAAAGCTTTCATTTTGCCGGAGTAGTATGTATTATCTATTTGAGCTATTATAGCAAACATTTCAGGACTGGTTGTTAACGGATAACCTTTAACAAATTCACCTAATGTAACCTTATCAAAGTTGTCCATTAATTTTTCAAAATGGGATAAACCTATTCTGATTTCTAGAAATCCGCCACAAGTTGTCGGGTGCATCAATACTTCTTGGCGACTGTCTGTAGCGTAAGTAAGCATATTATTTCCCTTATGAATATCCATTGAATAACGGGATGAATTTACATTACTTGTACCATTAAACCTAAAGTGCATTTCTAATACTTCGTTTTCAATATCTATATAAAAAAGTTCTTTTTCAGCCAGATTATAATCACAGCGAATAAATTGCAAACCATCAAAACTTGTTTCACGAAAGTAGAGCATTCCACCCGATTTACTTCGAAGCTTATTTTCCTTTTCTACATAATCCACAAAAAAATTGCTTTGAAGGTTATGTCTTTGAATGATTGTATTTTCCTGAATTTGCATCATTGCGTAGTTTTTAATCACGATTACGTTATCGGGCTAATTGTCTAAATAAGAACCTTTGTACAAATTTAAATAATAAGATGATTAAAGACACAAATAACACATACAAAGTTGCTGTCATAGGTGCAGGACAGGCAGGATTAGCAACAAGCTATTTTCTTCAAAAGGCGGGTATAAAACATATTGTGCTGGAGGAAAATATAATTGGGCATTCGTGGATTTCACAGCGTTGGGATTCATTTAAAATGAATACACCAAATTGGATGACAGAACTTCCAGGAATGCCATTATCCCAAACAATAAGAGAAAATTTTATGGACAAAGATGAGTTTGTGGAATATCTCACTAATTATTCTCAACAGTTTGAATTGCCAATATTGGAAAAATATAAGGTGGTTAATATTAAAAAGCAGGGAAGTCTTTTTGTAATAATTACAGAGAATAATGGAAAAACACAGGAGATACACGCTGACACAGTTGTTATCGCTTCAGGTATAATGAACAAAATAAAGTTTCCTACAATAGCTGAAAAAATACCAGATAATATAGTACAACTTCACGCTTCGCAATACAAAAACCCCAATCAACTGCTCAAGGGAAATATTCTTATAGTTGGTGGTGGACAATCTGGTTGTCAGATAGCCGAGGAATTGGCACTTGCAGGCAGAAAAGTTTATTTAGCAAGCAGTAAAGTTTCCCGTGCACCAAGACGTTATAAAGGGAGAGATATAATGGAATGGTTGAATTTAATGGGAATTCAGGACATATCGACACAACAGCTTCGAGAAAACCCTAACCTTAATGCTACTCAACCCCAAAGTTCGGGTGTTGGAATTCTAGGACATACCGTTAGTTATCAATCTTTAAACAAATTAGGAGCTACTATTTTTGGAACATTCAAAAACATTGTTGACGGAATATTTTATTTCGCGGATAATGCAAAGGAAAATATTCGCTTTGCCGATGATACTTCACGGACAATTAAACAAAACATAGATACCTATCTTAAAAAACATCCTGAATTGGAAACGGGAATTGAAGAAGAAGATTTTGCTGATTTGTCAGATATAGATTGTATATCTGCTTCAAAACACAATAAAATTAACGCATTAGAATCCGGTTTTACTTCGATTATATGGGCAACGGGTTTCGGATATGATTTTTCTTATTTAGAAAGTTCTTTGCTCGATGATAAAGGAATACCTAAACATTATGATGGAAAAACATCACTTGAAAATTTATATTGTATCGGTTTTCCAGGGCTGAGAAAGAAAAAATCAGGATTGGTATTTGGTGTTAAAGAAGATGCAGAGGTAATAGTAAAGAGAATAATATCTAAAATAGAAAACACTTTTTAAAACTCTGACATCTTTCTATATAGTAGGACAAAACCTGCTATCATTCAATATAAAGTAAATAATAATTGCTCTTTAAAAGATCAATACCTATAATTTTAAAAAAAGGCTTGAAACAATATAGATTTTCAAGCCTTTTTAGTTCATTATTTTTTGATTTTGGAGCATTTGAAAGACAAATGAATCCAAAAAGTTCTATCCTATAAAAAAAACAAAACGCATATTACTTTGTTGGTTTAAAACTAATACAAACAATATGCACTCAGAAGACGATTTAAAAGCCCTTGCTAAAATCCTAGCATTTATGCGAGCCGTAAGCATGCTTAGTATGCTGATGCACGTATACAGGTACTGTTATTTTTTCTTTTTAAATCTTGGAATAACAGCAGAGCACAAGATCAATTACAAGGACAAATAGCTTCTGCTAAAATACTATGTGTAGGTAATAATCCCGATCGTCAAAACATCTACTCTGCCGCTCTTGGGCTTTATAACTCACGCATTGTAAAACTCATCAATAAAAAAGGACAACTTAAAAGTTCTGTCATCATAGATGAGTTACCTACCCTTTACTTTAGAGGACTTGATAATCTTATCGCGACAGCCGTAGTAATAAAGTAGTGGTATGTTTAGGGTTTCAAGATTTTTCTCAGCTTAATAGAGCTTACGGAGATAAAGAAAGTAAAGTAATTCAAAACACAGTTGGAAATATCTTCTCAGGTCAAGTTGTTGGCGATACTGCTAAATCGCTCTCAGAACACTTTGGTAAAATCCTACAAAAACGACAAAGTATATCCATTAATAGCAATGACCGCTCTACCTCCTTCTCTGCCCAGCTTGATACCCTTATCCCAGCTTCTAAAATAGCAACCCTTACTCAAGGAATGTTTGTAGGGGCAGTCTCGGATAATTTTGGTGAACGTATAGAGCAAAAGATATTTCACGCTGAGATTGTAGTTGATAACGAAAAGGTCAGTCAGGAAATGAAAGCCTATCAAAAGATACCTCAGCTAACTTCTTTCTTAGATGCTCATGATCATAATACCCTGGATAAAACGATTCAAGCCAATTACAGACAAGTTAAACTTGATATTGAGTCAATTCGAATAAGAGCTAAAACGCATTGAAAACGATCCTGAATTGGCTCATTTGTTAAAGTAAGTCACTCAAAAATATACAGACTTGTCTGTTTGTTTTTAATTCAATACCTTTACATTCGTAAATTATAAAACAATGACTAAGCCTAAACAACGAATTATCGAGACCGCCACAATCTTGTTTCATCAACAAGGCTATAATAGCACAGGAATCAATCAGATTATTATTGAAGCTAAAGTAGCTAAAGCTAGTTTTTACCAACACTTTAGATCCAAAGATGACTTATGTGTAGCCTATTTAAATGAAAGACATCTGTATTGGTTTTCGGAATTAACCCTCTACTTATCAAAATTTAAAGAAAGAAAAAAAAGAATACTAAGCACCTTTGATTTTCTTATCTATATGAACAGAAAAGAAAACTTTAGAGGATGTAGCTTTCTAAATATTTTGTCTGAAATATCAAAAGATCAAGATATTATTTTATCGATCATACAATCTCATAAAAGCGATCTTAGACTCTTATTTAAAAAGGAGCTTGGAGAAGGATTACTCGCTGATCATATCTATTTATTATTTGAAAGTTCAATTATAGAAAGTCAACTCTTTCAGTCCAATGAGCTCATTGAAAAATCAAGAGCTATAGCAAATAACCTACTTTAAACTTAAAAAAATTATGGAACAAAAACATCCTTTACCTCCATTTACTATGGAAATAGCAAAGCAAAAAATTCAGATGGCGGAAGATGCTTGGAATAGTAAAGACCCAGCAAAGGTTTCAATGGCCTATACCCTTGATAGCGAATGGCGAAATCGCGATATCTTTATTCAGGGAAGAGAAGCAATTGTAGTATTACTAACTAAAAAATGGGAAAAAGAGTTAAACTACAAACTTAAGAAAGAATATTGGGCCCACACAGACAACAGAATAGCAGTCAGATTTGAATATGAATACCAAGATAAAGATGGGAAATGGTTCAGGGCTTATGGCAATGAAAATTGGGAATTTGACGAAAATGGTTTCATGGCTAAAAGATATGCAAGTATAAATGATCTAGAAATAAAAGAAGATGAAAGACGCCTATAATTAACATTTGTTTCCTCTATCTAAAAAGAAAAAAAAGAGTACAAGACACAACTAATATTATGCTCTTCTTAAGTGCCTTGTTGATACATTTGGCAGTAATGGAGAAAAACTATTAAAATCTTTTCCCGATATTTACAATGCTTATATGAAATACGACAGAAGTGATTATGAACACCAACATATGGCAAATAAATACATTAACACCATTATAGCTGCACTAAAAGATTATGACGATTCTTACAGTGATGACGTATATGAAGCAATAGCATGGAATGGGTTAAAGGGAACCGATGCCTATTCAAATTTAAGTGATAAAAAGAAATCAATTTAGCTCAATCACTTTCTGATTTTAGAACTAACAATCAACCAATAGAATGTATATAGCATGAACAAAAGTATTATATTAATTCTCCTATGTTTTCTTACGAATCTTACTATGGCCCAAGTAACTATTCTCGACTCCATCGTGATTCAGGTTACTAAAAACCCAAAATATGATTTAATACAGACTGAAAAAAATATTTCTTGTATTTTTTCAGAGACTGGTAAAGCAGGGACTCGCTTACATGAGTATAGATTTACTTTGCTTGAAGAAGTAACACCTAATAAATGTACTGCTGTATTATCAGTAAATGATTTTGACACATTTATGTTAGATTATTACTACAATAAGATGTATAAGGAAAACTACTTAAACCTTGGTAGAATGTATTTTGGGAATTTTAATTTTAAAAATCTCTTTATAAAACTAAAATTAGATAACATTGAAAAAGTGTATAAGGTTGACTTCAATTATATAACAACCTCGTATTAGTACAAAAAGCTCCTTCATTGGAGCTTTGTTGTTTTTATCATTTGTATTAATTATTTCTAAAACAAACAAGTATAGCACAAAATCGAGTCACAATCAATTCAATAGCGTTTGTAATCTTTGTCATAGAACTTTAGATGACGTTGTCATACAAGTACCTGGATCTGGCGGCGGATGGGATAGTGGTTTTGGTTCTGAGTAAGGCATTGGAGTTATACCTGGCGGTGGAACCTCTGGCGGTTCAAGACCTCCTGCTCCAGAAAAAATTAAATGACAATCCTTGTTTGTATTTGATATATAATACCGTGATGAATACTAACTTTGGTGAAAAATTCATAAAAAATGTTTTTGATCTAAATAACAGTAGATTTGATTTAGTGTGGATGATAAAAAACTCAAATTCTGATAATTTTTTGAGAGATAATCCTGATACAAATGGATATACCACTCCATTCACTCCATTTAACAATAATTTAAAAATAGTACTCAACAGTGATAAATTTAGAGATAATCCAAAACTTGTTATGGCTTCAACGATAATACATGCCTATTTGTTTAAAGTTAGATATGAATATGATCCAAATAAAATCTTTTCAAGTGAATTAGAGATGGCTTTTCTAGGAGTTTTTGATTATGTATTAAGATATGCAAATGATGGAACTGCTAGAGCACAACATGAACAAATGGCTGCTCATTACATTAAAATTGTAAAAAATGCATTAAAAGCATATGACAATACTTTTGACGAGAAATACTATGATGCATTAACTTGGCTAGGTTTACAAGGTACTACTTCTTGGAATAGACTAGGTAAAAAGAAACAAGAGGAGAGAATTAAAATCTACAGCTCCTAAAATGGGGTGTTAATACTATTTATGAAAAAAATACATTTTATTTTAATATTTAGTTTTTTAAGTATTCACTGCTTTAGTCAAAAGGGCGAAGCATATAATTTTGATTTATATCGTACCACAGGTACTGATTTAATTATTGATTTGACGCAACAAGACCATATAATTCACGATAAACAAGGTGATTATGTTATCCTGGCGCTTGCAAAAAAAGACGAAGAACATCTAGGCTATTTTCGCTTTACACTTAATAAAGAAAAAAAATAGTGTCTTAAAAAAGCAGAAAATTAGAAAAGCCGTATCCTTCGATAACCTACTTTACGCTCCTGTTTTAATCCAATTAAAAAACAACGATACCATCAAGTATTATAAAAGTCAAATTGAATATCAAGAAATTGTCTTTTAATCAAACTTCAAAAATAGTAGTCTAAATAGACAATAAAGATCTTTTGAATGACAAACACAGGGTAAAATTGTAAAAAATTTCACCCTGTGTTTTTTAAAGAAGTTTTAAACTTCCTAATACTTTTAAGTAATCCAATGAATCTGTTTCTTGTCTTTTGACAAAGCTGAGCTGTTATATTAGATAGCACAATAAAAATCACCATAACGAACAATAGTAAGAAGATACTTGGTATATAGTTGTTTATTCAATTGCATAGTAGCCTTCATTGATTATATGGTAATAGTATTCCTTCGTTTTCTATACTATCTAATTTTTTTACTTTTTTAGCTTTAGGAATTTAAGCAAGTTAAATTTTGGTTTTGGTTTAATTACATGCCTTATATCTTCAACGGTTTCAACGGGGACTTTATTGGCTCTATTTTTTGGAACTGTACCTAAAAGTTGAGGAACAGTAGAATTGATTTTTTCAAAAATCCCCTTTGTAGTTAACCGTTCAATTATTCTCCATCCCTCTGAATAGTCATCGTAAATATCAACAGGTAAAGGGTAATATTGTGGTGTTGATTTTATGTATTTAGAAAAAAAGTAGGGATCTAAAGCTCCAAATTCCAATCCGAAAGCTATAGGAACTTCAATCTCTTGCTTGGTTTTAGTATTATAAAAATGACCATGTAAGCCATGAAAAAAAAACTTCCATTCCTTATACCTTCCACTCTGACCTTTTGTTTGCCAATAATTGAGAAAAGCAATATAAGGTACCTCCTTGTTTAAATCGATATTCAATTGTTCGGACAATCCATAAATCAGTTTTGTTGCAAGTTCTCGATAATCCAAAGCATATTGTTCCAATACCGTTTGATTCAAGTCGATTTCCTCATCTGTGATCAATTTTTGAATACCAATTTTTGGTTCATTCCAATATACTCCCACAGCATGGTGTGGGAACTTTACTTTGAGTGCTTCGCCTACCCTTTGTCTTTCAGGTTCGATATTAGCTGCGAACTCCATAATGAGATTTATATTACGTGATAGGTTTTCAATATAGGAATCTGAAGGAATTTGATCCAAATGATTGATATGCAATACTTTTTCGATTGATTCTAACATGATCTTTGCCTAAGGGTTAAACTACTTTTGTTTTTTGAGGTAATCCCTCTTCTTCTTCTATTCTCATCTTTCAAGGTCTTTTATAAAATTCGCCGTCTTGAAATTTCGCTCCAGGAAATTATACCCCAAATCATAAGTTATAGCTTCTCTATCTTTAAATTCAAATTTGTAAAACTGTCCATCAGTTACCACTGATTTTATTTCATTTTTATGTGTTCTTGCTTCATTTGGATCAGGTCCCCAATAGTCAAAATTATCCGCAAAGACAAGCCTGTACTTCGAGGTAAATGCTTCATCTACCTGTTTTGCTTTTTTGAGTTCTGTCCAAAGGTAAAAACTTTCTGATTTGGCAAGTGGAAATACGAAATTATCTCTTTTAAAGGTGAACGAATGCAACTTAGGATAGAAAGGTTCATCATAAGGCAAAGGATCAAGGTTCATCACATCATGAATATGCGAAAGCAACATATAGGCCCATATCAACTCCTTGGTTCCTGCCATTCCATAATCGTCGATTGTCTTAACGATTTTTCCATCTTGAATAAAGGTGGTTGTCAGTGTTTCATCATCCGTATGATCAACGGCATAGCTATTCTCAAGTGCTAAGGGATTTGCTTTTCTGAACTTGTCAAAAATAGTTTGCGTTGTTTGCCGGTCAAGATGCCCAGTATAAAAACCAAGCGATTTCACATAACCTTCGCCTTGATATAAAACATGTCCTTCTTTGGTGATTGAAATATCGAGTATTGGACATGAACCATAACAACCGGAGCTAGAATATATAATTTGATCAAAATCGGGTAAAGTATCTAAGTTATAGGTAAGTTTCTTGTATCGAATAATCGTACTATCATTCAGTGCTAGTTGTAAAGTTTCATTAGTTCTATTGACAAACTTCCATTCAAACTCCCAATTATGGGTCATCAGACTTTTAATATGAATACTATCTTTATTAACTTGATAAGGAACTTTATTTCCTAAAAAAAGTCGAGTTCTCTTACCGGTTATACTGTCTATATCAGCTTTGTAAAATCTCAAATAAAAATCGATGCTATCGTGAAAAATAGTCATGCCTTCTGGCTTAATCCATGAGCTCAAGGGAAAATCAACTCTTACATCTCCTTCTTCAATGATTAATTCCCAATCACCGACCAGCTTTTCTCTTACTTTGTTATCTGCCTTTTGTTGCTCAGTAATCTGACGACAACCTAGAAGTACAATCGTGAAGATAAAAAAAAGAATAGTACGTGTTGTCATATTTTTAATTGGAATTGCTGTTTCTACTTAATTGAGATATAAGCGTATTGAGCTGTACAAGATCTAGTTTAGTAACTGTTTCTAAAGTAGCTTCATTATCGAAGTTGATAACTAATACGCCTTTATTGTCTTCTTCATAGCCAACTTGACGTAAAGTGAACTGAATTTCTTTAAAAGAGAACTCCTTTACTCTGTTCTTAAACCAATGGTAATCAGCCGTGTATTGTAGTTTTTTATCCATTATTTTGATGACCTCTTTTCCGCAAGTATTCCACAGGGAAATTCTCAACATATAAAAAAAGACAAGACCAAAGAGAAGTAGAAAAATTAAATTAAAAAACTTGAATGCTCCTTCATTTACAAAATTTACTACAAAACCACCTAAAGGTAAAGCAGCTGCAAGAAACGTAATTACATACAAAATTGTTCGAACAAAAAGATTACTCTTTTTAACTTTCAGCACTAACGTAGTATCGTTAAACTCTATTTGGTCCATAGTTTCCTGTTTTTATATAGGGATGAAAAACTAACCTTGTTTTCTAGCAACATTCAAAAGTTAACATAAAAAATGTAGCCATAATTGAATAAAAAACAGGACCTAATGTAATTCCTTTTCTCGTAAATATCTACTTTAAATTAACCTTTAATGATAACAAACTCAACTGTCTTCTATTCGTTCATTATTACGTGTATTTTTTATACGTTTACAACTAAAAAAAAACAGCTTTGACTTCGTTTCAGGCTGAAGAGAACATCTGTTCAATCCAAACCTGCACTTAGATGATCCATCTAATGTTAAACGCAATTTAAAATCTAATCTTTAAATGAAAAAAAACTAGTCCTATTTACCTTATTACTTCTATCGTTAGTCACTTACGGTCAAAATAAAATATCTAACACCTATATTACTTGAAACGACTTTATTGACGGATTTGGAAAAGAGATAGTTTTAGCAGAAGATGTGTTTACTAGTATGGCTAAAAACGGTTTTAATGATGGACATTACCCATGATTATGGCTTATGGAAACGGTCAAGGTATTGAGCAAAATTTTGAAAAAGCATTTGAATATGCCCTAAAATGTGCAAATAACAATGATGCAACTTATATGTGGAATGGTGTTAACTGCTACTTAACAGGTAATGGTGTTAAAGCTGATGTAGACAAATTCAAAGAATGGATGATCAGATTGGAAAAACTTCAAAATACTGAAAACCTTGCTTCTAGGATTAATAATTTGTTCTTTAATTTCTACTAACACTTCAGCCCCGCTTGTGGCAAACCTTTGTTTTAGGCACTGCAGATTAATGAATTTTAATTTTTTTCCCTTTCTTGTTAATACAAAATTCTTTCTTATCTCGTGTAACTTTGCTTTGTCCGTTTTTAAAACTTTTAGCATTCTCAAATTCAAAAGGAATTGCTATTTTTCCTTCTTTATCTATAAAACCATATTTTCCATTTCGATTTACAGCTAGAGCTAAACCCTCTGAAAAATTTTCCATATAAATATAATTTATGGGTATTATTATGTTTCCTTCCAAATCTATAGCACCCCATAAACTGTCTATTGAAACTAAACTAAAACCATTGTTAAAACCATTGCTAATAGAACTATAATTTGCTTTGATTACAATATTACCGTGTTTATCAATAAAGCCAAATTTCTCATTTGAATAATCTAAGTAATAAGCACGTCCTTCAAAAAAACGACCCATAGACAAGTAATTTAGATTTATTGGTATGACTATTTGTCCAGTCTTATCAATATAACCATATTTGCCATTTTGTTTGACTGGAGCTAAATTTTCCGAAAAGTCATCTGCGAAATCATAAATACATTGAATTACAATTTCATCTTTTTCATTAATAAAACCCCATTTGTTATTCTTTTTGACTCTAGCCAATCCTTCTTTAAATTCTCCAACAAATTCCTCGGTCAGTTTTTCTGATTTAACTTTAATACTTATGTTTTGAGAGAGAATAAGATTAGAAAATAATATTAATAAAATAAGTAAAATATATTTTTTCATAATCAAATAATTCATTTTAATAATGTTGGTTTGCGCATTGCCTATAACATTGTTATGAAACAAAACATAGCGTAGTCTCATAATATTATACCTATATCGGTATTTCGCATAACACACTACTAAGATAGTTTGTTTTTTGTAAAAAAGACATTTATTACAAATGGCGAAACAATTAAACAATATTATTTTCTCTTCAAATATATTAAATTTTTCTATTAATTCTATTGAAAAAATCCGTAAACCCCCCAATATTTAAAGTTTACCAACTATTTCAAAAAAACTATCGACTTCGGAGTGGTTATCCAGACCGCTGCAAGAACAAGTCATTTTGCAAGCTCGAACCTTATTTCGAGTGATTCAACTATCACTTGATTCTATTTGTTTTTTATATCAAACAAGGTGTACTACTCGGGTGGATATACAGCTACGCAAAAATCATTTTGTATTAATCCAAAAGATTTAAAGGTTGGAACCTTAACCCATCCCCCTTATTCATGAAAAGAAGTATTGCTTACTAGTGAAGGAGCATCATGGAGGAATAGCGAAAAACCATTATTAGTCGTTGTATTACAGTTTGTTTTTAATATCAACTTTATAAAAAGAAGCAACAATTTCAGCAATTTCTAACGCTTCGTTTTTATCGATAGTCCTAAACAACGTTTTATTACTGTTCGTTTCGCTAAACACGTTTATGCAGATTCGTTCGCCTTTTAGAGTGGCTGAAGCTCCTAGTGGCTGATATTTATTCCCAATTGTATGTGTAACTTTTGCTCTTACTACAGAAATGTAGGCAATGGTTGGATAAGATTCCCAAATACCAATATTTAAGCCAAATATCGAGAAGATGATTCTAAACTATTTTGTATCAAATCTAATCTCTATTCCATCTGTTGAAGCTAAATAAAGCCCCACAAAAAAAGAAAAAAAACCAAGCACAAAAGTCAATGGATTAATTGAAATTAGTAGTAATAAAACACTAAAAATAAGTAATGAGGTTCCAATAGTTTTCTTTACAAACAAAATCTTTTTTAGATATAAGTACATATTCATAGCATTTGGATAAAATAACAGTTAACGTTTCTAAGCTCTCCTATTCACAACACAAAAAAACAAAATTTATATGATTCAAATAAAGAATTAGATTCTTAATTTTACTACCCATAGCGTCCTAAATAAATTTTAGACACAGCATTATCCTCCCATCGTGGTAGAATACGTGTATATTTTTGATAAAATTTAAAATAGAATCCCCTGTTTAGTTTTGTTGGCGGTTTTTCTACCCCATTCAGCGAATTATCCAACCATTTTCTTAGTTCAATTTTCACAAAAGGTTTAGTCTAATAAAAGCCACTAAATTTGATAAATGCCTATTGAATTTAGACTGTGCACGCAGCGCTTTTAGTATTAAAATAGTAATAAGGTTTGTAGACTTCCCCTTTTTAGGACACCTCTAAATTCGATAAATAATTCATCTTCTTCTTATTTACGGTAGGTTTTTAGTTGTTTCTTGAGGTTGTCTTTGATTATTTTGGCGCTAATTTTCTTGCTGCAATAAATTACTTCAGCTGTAAAATCAACCTGTTGGTTCGCAAGTAAAGCATCAGCAGTAAAGGACCACAGGTTATCTTTCAAACTAAAGTCCGAAGGAGCCCATCTCACTCTAGCAGGAATTTTATCCAACATTTGTTGTAAAATGCTGAAATTCTCAAGCGTTTGATTAGCTTCGTTATAGCGAAAAGCATTTGTCAAAATAATCTCTTGCAGGTACAATTTAGAAACTTGAAACTGTGGAGCAGTTAAAAGAGTTTGAATATCGCTAAACGATTTTATTTTCACTAAAGGCAAGAAAGCGGCTACATAATACTGATTTCCAAAGGGTTTGTTTTGAACAAGAGCTACTACCTTTTCTAGTGGATGTTCAATTGCGTACGTTTGAATAAAAATTTCTTTGATTTCCTCCAAGTCGTAGATATCTTTTCGTGCATCACATTTTTTCAAAACCTGGAGAAAATTCACTTTATCACCACGTTCGGCATAATAGTGTGCAATTAATCGATAACTGCTGTAGTGATAAGCTTTGTCCTTTATTTTAGAGATTATGGCTAGGCTTGTTCTTACCTCTCCGTCCAACAGTAGTTTTTCAATGGTGAAATTTGCCAATCGACTCTGCAAAATTTCATCTTCTGCTGCTTCCACATACGCTTGTAAAGCAGTGGTAGATACAGCTTCATTTTCACAGCACTGCAGCAAGCGATAGACAACATCAAGAAAGGAATATGGATACCGCTGATTGTGTACTTCCAGTGTTGGGTCAGCCCGTTCAAGTACTTGAAGTACATGTTCAACGAGCTGTTGTAGGGATTTTCCTACTATTTTTCCTTTTCTTTGTTGGTCGAGAATAAGGGCTTTAGCTAGAAAACCTTGGGTGTGAATACGCGATATTATTTCTTCATTTGGCAATGTACTATCTTGCATCCAATTGATTAATTGAATACAGAGGTTTATTTCTTCTTCTTGTTTCATAACATTAAGTAAAAAAAGACAAGATATCTCGTCTTTTGTTTTCTCTTTTTTTGTAAAATTAAGCAAAAAAAGGCTAAACCCATTTACCTTTTTTATGATTGCGCCTTTCTATTGTACAGCAATTTCAATGCTCTTCTATTCCTTCGCAACATCACGCTCATCTCAAGCAACTAATTGCTTTAATTTAGCATCCTTTTTTCATCGCTCATTGCTCCCAATATTTGTCTTGTACTTTCATCATCCCTGATTGAATGCTTTATTATTGTCGTATGTAACAGGTAAAATTTCCAACGTGGTAAAGTCTTCTTTTAAAACGATATAAGCATCAAACCTTTCCTCAATTTTCTAACTAAACCTTTGAATAACTTAGTTCTTCCTTCTGAATTAAGTCCGCTATATCATCCATTAAGAGTTTAGTTCCACAAACCTCCTTAAACAAAATCCAATTACAATCTGTATCTAAACATTTAACCACCTTTTCCCTTAGTTGGAGCGTGTTTTGTTTGCACTTAAGACACGATAGATGATTTGCTTCCTTACTTGATTTAATGGATAAAAGATCCGTTGTTATCTATGTGGTACTCCTCCTCTATCTGCCTGTGAAAATCTTCCATATTAATGTCTTTATTGATTTCCTTTATAAATTGTATCGCTTACTCTTTTTTAATAGCAGTAAAATCATATGAATAATAACCTTAGAGCACAAATAGAACAAGTAATAACCTTAACAGAGAAAGAGTCTGATTTCCTATTTGTTTTATTTTTAAAAAGTACAAAAAACATCAGTTTCTAATTCAAGAAGGAGAATCTGAACGCTATCTATATTTTATAGAAAAAGGACTATTTGAAAGCTTAACAGTAGAACATGAGAACTGTTGTAAAATGAATTATTTTTTAAAACAGATTCTATAAAATACCATAGAATCTGTTTTTTATATTGTTACATCTTGTTTCTGCATATTCATAAAACTAGGAAGTTTAAAACAATATTGGTTTGAATTAAGGAATCAATACCGCTCTACCTTTTATTTTCCCCTGTCTCATTCGCTCGTAAACTTCGTTGACATCGTCTAGCTTATGCTGTTCTATTTCAATGTGAATTTTATTCTGTCTTGCTAAACCTACAACTTCCATAAGTTCTGTTCTTGATCCCCAATAAGGATTAGTCATACTAACACCAAAAGGAAGACCGTTCATACTATATTGATAGTGACCACCACCAAGTCCAATAATTGTTAAGTCGCCATCCAAACTAACAACTTTTGTTCCTAAATCAAGGGTTGACGTTGCCCCCACAAAGTCAAGAACAACCTTAGCTTTCTTGATACCTGTAATTTTTTTAATCTGCTCAGCAGCATCAACATCTTTAGAATTAACAACATAAGTAGCCCCTAATTCTTTAGCAAAAGCTAATTTTTCAGCTGTTACATCACAAGCAATAATAGTAGCTCCACTTATCTCTCTTAAAATTTGTAAAGCAACATGTCCTAAACCTCCTACCCCAATAACAACAACATATTCATCTGCCATTAATTTAGGTAGCGATCGCTTAATTGCAGAGTAAGGCGTTAAGGCAGCATCTGTTAAGGGAGCTGCAATAATAGGATCAAGATCGTAAATCGGCACTAGAAGTCTAGCAGAAGGCACTAACATATATTCTGCCATTCCACCATCCAGCCCTAGTCCGCCACCATAGGCGTTTTCAGATTGATGATCACAATAGTTTTCTTTTGATTCTTGACACGGTTTACAATGACCACATCCCCATGGCCCATAAACTAAAACAGCATCTCCAATTTTATAGTCTTTCACACTTTCACCTACTTCCTCAATCCAGCCTGCATTTTCATGTCCTAAGGTAAAAACCGTACCTTCTATTGTTCCTTCATCAATAATATGAAGGTCTGAATGACAAACACCTGCTCCTCCTATTTTTAATAAAACCTCTTCACCTTTTGGGATAGGTTTTTCCATATCAGTGACAACTCTGACATCTTTATGTCCAAAATAACGAACTGCTTTCATTGGGTTTTTTTTAATGTTTCTTACAAATTACAAACTAACGCTCGATTTAAGATTATTTGTTAAGTTAAAAGATTATTAAAACAACACGTATAAGCTACCTGAAGTAATTCATAAGTCAGGTCGTAACTAGGTAAATCCCATTTTGAAAGAAACAGTATTATCTTAGGACGGGATGTTTCAGAAAAAATAGTTTCAATGCTTTTCGGAGTCTTAGCTGAAATAAGTAGAAAAGGTCCTTGTATAGAAAAAGTTAAATGGATAACCAAAGCGAAGCATAGTCAGCTAGAGCCTACAACTATACAAACATTCCAGTGTATACTGTCGTTAATGAGTCATCTAAAGTATATTTTGTGCGAATTTTGTTTGCAATTCCAACTAACTTCACAAAGTAGTTATAGACCTTTTTTACCTACAAAATGAGTATTTCGGCCATCCATCCCTTATACTTTTATTTCCCCCCTTTAATCCTCCTTTTCTTTTTCTCCCTTATAATTATAAGTTCCATCGCTTAAGCTCATCGTTCTCTTTCCGAAATTACTTGATTGTGCATAATTTCTATTTACGAATTTAGATACTTTTTCGTTTTTCAAGTTGATTAAACCTAAAGCATCATCTAAATATACAGGAGCAAGTCCGTACGAAAAAGGTCCACTAACATCGCTATACATAAAAGGAATTACCGTTTTATTGTTCAGATCGACAAACCCCCATTTATCGTTCTGTTTTACGGCAAATAGTAAATCGGTGGGCAAGAAATCAATCATATCAGAAAAAGTGTTCACTTCATCATACTGAATTGGAACCACAATCTTTCCTTCCGCATTCATAAAACCGTATTTTTCTTTTTTCTTTACGACAAAATATCCTTTTTCTGCGACTAAAACCTGATCTACATTGGCGATTTTTTGTGGTGCAAGACTAGTGTTGTTTAATAGGTAATAGGAATCCCCCGATGCAATCAAAGCGCAATTATACGCACTGCATATTTCGAAACTATCTACCTTCATTAGTTTAGTATTCGTTGCATCAACCAATTCCAGAGGTGATTCATCATCTTCTTGTATGATTACATAGTTATTCAATACGTTACTTACGTTGTAATAGGTAAGTGGTTGCATCTCGAGTTTATCATTCAAATAAAAGTATTGTAAATCTGTTTCAAAGTAGTAGTCATTTATGGGACTATATCGGTCTGGAAATTCTTTGATTAACTTTAAATCTGAGTTGTATATCAGGGTTTTATTGTCTTGGTGGGTAACAAAACGAGATTTAGGCGTTTGATTCAGTAATGTCTTCGTTACATTTTTCTCAAAGGTTTCTCGATTGCTATACATAACGATTTGATCTATAGGCTCCCCAAACTCATAATACAAATAACTAGCTCCTGTTGATTGATCCAATTGACCTGACCATTGCGACTCTAATTTGCTTAGTTTAACCTCTACAAGCCTCTTGAATTCAGCATGGTCCATCTCCATATTAGCCTTCGAAAAAGTCAAAACGGCTTCGATCTCTTTCAAGTATTCCCTTAAAAAAAGGTCAAACTTATCTGGGTGCATACCCGATCGTTGGGATCGATAACTACTCACCCTTTTTTTATTTTTTAAAAGCGCTTGAATCTCATCAAATTCCAGTTCGTTTGATGCTATTTTAAGTAACACGCTTTTATCAGATACCTCAACTACTTCAATAGCGACTCCGCGGTAGGTTACTTTTTGGTGTACTTTAGCAGGTAGTACGATACTGTCTACTTGTTTAACCGTCGAAAAAGCCAGCTCAACGTCTATTTTATCTACGGCTTTGGTCAATGCAAGTTCAGCCGAAAAATAAGTATTGATATTCGTTTTATCCGTTATTGTTTGTGTTGTGCCATCGTGATAATACACTTTTTTTACATAAATGGGTGCTTTGATATCCTCTAGTGAACTATAGATCGCAGGATCCTTTACTAGGTTTAGTGTAATAAAACCATCCGTCATAAAATCAGAAAACTGAATATTAACTTTCGTGATTTCCTCAATATGAGCCTCATAGTCCCGTTGATTAAAAGTCAGTTTTAAAGGTGCTACTTCCGAAGGTGTTCTGGGTTCCTCCTCGTCTTTACTAAATAAACGGACAAAACGATTCAAGGATTGCAGATCATCTGTAAGTAAGTCAATGTATTCTTCGTTGGTAGCGGCGTTGTTATACTTTTCTAGCTCAACTTGCGCTAATGCGAATGGGCTAATTAAAAAAAACAAAAGTATAGGCAAGTACGTTTTCATCGGATGATTTTTAGTTCGTTTGTATTTTTATCTATATAAAACAAAAAAGATATATTCTTGATGTAATCTAAGCCGACCGCTTTTAAATAAGCCGTTTTGTCTAACGCCTCTAGGTAAGCTAATTGTCCGTTATTACTGATATGAAGTTTGGTTTTCTTTGCCGTTATCACTTTGAAAGACTTTTCGAGCATGTATTCCAAATTGTCATATTCATGGTGTGATTTTAGTTCCGTACGATTGTAGTTATAGGTATATTTTTCTAGGAAAGACTCATATAAAAGCTCGGTAATTCGATTGAGATTTTTATCCAAAATCAAAGCGGCATAAGCGGCATAAAACTGCTTGATTTGCTCTTCTATATTTTTTTCTTTGCGCAGGTCTTTCCCCTTAGTCCATCCCACTACGTTATAAGCAACAGGCGCTTTTAGTTGGTAATTAAACCGAAGCTCTTTCTTTGTATAGTCATTCGTACCAGGGTAAGAGTAGTATCTCGTATCTCCATTTTCTACAATTGTATCTGTTACATACGTTCGATTGTTGAACAAATCTAGCGTTTGTACAACCTCCCCTTTTGCATTTACATATTCGATAGCAATCTCAGCGTATGAGCTTTTCGGAATCTTAGGCATCACATTCCCTTGGTCATCAATACCTGGTGTGAGCAAAAAAGTTAGATCAATCGGGGTATCTGGATTTAGGATATACTTATTCAGTGTAATTGTCTCATAAGTAGAATACTTGTCCTCTTTGTTTTTAGGTAGTATGGGGATACCATCAGCCCTAACAGTCGGAACCACATTATAGCACGAAACTTGCAATAGGCAAGTAATTCCCTTTTCATTTGCCTTTAATTCCTCTGACAAATTCGCTAGAGGATGATCAACTACTCTTGCAAATTGAATCCATAAATCCCCTTTTGCATTTTCTTCTATTTCAGCCTCTCTTTTTGCGTCTATTGTGAAAGTAAGGGTAAAATCGCGAGTAACTACTTTATACTTACGCTCATAATACTCCTGCTCTATTGTTAGATTAGTAGGATACGTTTGCTCTAAATAGCCAATAAATTGATTGGCTGTATTTTTTCCTGAAACATCAAGAGAACAGGAAAAGTAATCTTCATAAAAGTATACCTCTTCTACGGAGAAACCATTCCATCGTCCTTCATCATTTTTTCTAATGTATGGATTACTTTGGTCAAATGAATTAGCATCATATACTTTTTTATAGCTTTCTAAGGTAGTAAGCTGATCTAAAACAACGGTCGACTGACCAAATATAAAAGAAGGAAGTAGAAAGCTGAGTAGTAAAAACACTAATTTAATAGTGATATTGGAGGTATTCATTTTTTAAATTTGTGAATGAAAATACTAATTTACGAACTATATTAGCATTTAAAAGTAATTTAGTACTTCTATTCGTATTAATTATTTCGTCTCTGTTTCATCAACAGGTGATTAAGCCTATTATCTTTTATTAAATCAACCCCTGAATGCAAGAATTTCTTCAAAAAAAGGACATACAAATTTCAAGCAAGCGATACTTTATTGATGCTATGGGAGCCATGGCCTATGGATTATTCGCAACTTTACTAGTAGGAACTATCCTAAAAACAATAGGAGAAGAATTTAATATTTCCTTTTTAAAAGAAGTCGTTTGGCCTTTTGCGAATCAAGCGACAGGTCCGGTACTAGCTCTTGCCATCGCCTATAGTTTACGAGCTCCACAATTGGTTCTATTTTCTTCTGCTGTTGTAGGGGTAGCGGCTTATCAATTGGGTGGTCCATTAGGCGTATTTCTTGCAACCATTATCGCGGTAGAAATTGGAAAAGCCGTAGCTGGTGAAACAAGGATAGATATTGTGGTTACACCAATCGTCACTGTTTTAGTAGGCGTAGCTTTAGCACAATTAATCGGACCAAGTGTAAATCAGGTGATGCAATGGATCGGACAAATAATTATTCTTTCTACAGCCTCTAATCCCTTACTCATGGGCGTAGTTATAGCTGTAGTAGTGGGTATGGTTTTGACCTTACCAATCTCCTCTGCCGCCTTGTGTTTGATGTTGCAATTGGATGGTTTAGCGGCAGGAGCGGCTACAATAGGTTGTTGTGCTCAAATGATTGGATTTGCCACCATCAGTTATAAAGACAATGGTGTAAAGGGATTATTAGCACAAGGTCTTGGTACAAGTATGCTGCAAATGCCCAACATTTATAAGAATTGGAAGATATGGATACCGCCAACGTTAACGGCTGCTATACTAGGTCCCCTAGCCATTTTGTTTTTTGACATGCAAAATACGGCCTTAGAATCAGGCATGGGAAGCTGTGGATTCGTTGGTCAAATCGGAACCTTTAATGCCATGAAGGAGTCTCATTCAACAACTTATATTCTCTTAGCCATTTTAAGCTTACAGCTTATATTACCGATGGTTTTATCTTACCTGATTTATTATGTAATGAAAAAGAAACATTGGATCCAAGATGGAGACATGAAATTGTTTTAATTTATTAAAAAATATCAATTCATAGTAAGGATTAATACAGAGGGCATTGAAAAGTCATAGTAGGAATTGAAAGTAATTTCTTACCTCAAGTATATTGTAAATAAGTAATTCTATAAAATATACATCCTCAGATGATATAAATAGGCAATATGGTTTTCTTTACTCCTACTTTTCTTATTGAATTACTAAATACTAATGGCAAATCAATAAGGAAGACAAACTTTTAGCGTTTGAAATAACTTTTTTTGTCTTATTGTATAGCTTTTTAAAGGGGCACCATTTGACTGAAATACCCAACTTTCTTTACTACAACTAAATATACGTACTTCACATTTCAAGTAAAAGTAACGCCCCTATTTAAAGTAAACCACAATAGACCAATAGCCTTTTCCCCAGTTATAGTTATAGCCATCAGCACCAAATAACATCAAGTATATTACGCTTTTATCAATATCTTGCACAAACGTTTGCAGGGAATAAGTTACTTTTTGCTCTGAATTAGAAGCCGCAATATTGTCAGAAACGATCGCTGATACTGTCGTCACACTGGTGGGTGCCTTAGCATTACGAGGTCCAATAGTCACCTTTCTTGAACCAGCTTGAAATTCTTCAGCATTCTTCTTTAAAGTAATACCATAATATCCATATTGAGATTCACCTCCTATTGGAATACTATAGGATAATACAATTTTAGCCTCTTTATTTGGAGGAATAACAATTGTTTTTGAAAAACCATCCAAATCAATTCCACTTCGACGAACTTCTTGTGGGTCAGTCGCTACATAATCATAGATCATACCAAATTGCCAGGCCAATTCATCCCCAGGTACTATTGATGATTCCTCTGGTACTCCCAAATTAATAGAAGAGATATCCCAGGTAGAAGATCCTAAACGTTGTCCATTACAAACGATTTCTACATATTGTCCTGACTTTAGTTCAATATGTTCTACGTCTTTCCCAAAATTCCTGAACTTTTCGCCCAATGCAGGAGTTATAGTAACCGTATATTTTGAGATGTTTTTGATTTTATAAATTCGTCCCTTTAAAGAACTATCTTCTATTCCTACAAGGGGTAGGATAATTTGCCCTCCTTCACCTGCATTATAGGTAACATAATAATCTGTTTCTTCTAATTTTATAGGCGCATTAAAAGTAGTAATTTCTCTATATCCCCCTGCTATTGATCCTTCAACTGTAAGTGTAGAAGTGGGTGTTTTACTACCAATTCCTACCCTATTTTGTGCTAGGCTTGAAAAAGCTATGCTACACAAAATAAAACTTAATACTTGTTTTTTCATTACTTCTATCAATTAAAATTAAATACTCATAAAACAGCAATTATTGTATAATAAAAAACATGTTTTATTTTCAGCTACAAAAAAACAAGAATTGCAAAAGAAACAATTGCAAAATTGTACAATACTTTGGTCAATCTGTAAATGATAGTTTTACCCTTGTACACAGGCACACAAACAACCACCTGTATTTAAGCGCCTTATACAAAATCACGCCTCCATACGGTAAAAAAAACACGTACTAATAGAAACAATTTGCTTTGAATAAACAATACTCAAATTGTCAAAAAGTATATCCTTTCCTTCTCTGCTAAAGACTATTTAACTTGATGAAATAAGATTACATCCTACAAAAAACAAAGAGGCTATCTAAAAAAGTTAGCCTCTTATATTATTTTATATTACTGATCTTTAATTTGAAATCCCCCATCGATTCATATTTGCATATGCAAAATCTTTTTTATATCTCTCTGGAATTTCTCCTAAAAGCAAAGTTCCTACTTCTAGAGAAGGAAAAATTTCTTCATAAGTCAGCATATCGTTCAATGAAACACGTCTATAAATATGATTTCGAGTGATATTTTTCATATCATCCAGTCCTGAAGCGCCTAATAATTCTACAAAACTCTCAATTGTGCCTTTATGATAATTAGCCATTCGCGTTTTTTTATCTGCAATATCCAAGCCTATGGTTAGCTTAGGATCTTGAGTAGCAATTCCAGTAGGACATCGGTTCGTGTTGCATAAAAGAGTTTGGATACACCCAATAGCAAGCATCATGGCTCTAGCTGAATTGCAAGTATCTGCTCCTAAAGCCATTGCACGTGCGATATGAAAGGAGGAAGTTACTTTTCCTGAAGCGATTATCTTAATGTGTTGACGAATCCCCATTCCAGTCAAAATATTATGTACAAAAGCTAGTCCGTCTAACATTGGTGCGCCAACATAATTAGAAAACTCTTGCGGTGCAGCTCCTGTTCCTCCCTCTCCACCGTCTACAGCGATAAAATCCGGATAAGTATCTAAGTGAACCATCGCCTTACAAATAGAAATAAACTCTGCTTTGTGCCCTATACACAGTTTAAAACCTATTGGCTTACCACCTGATAAATTTCTTAGTTCTTTAATAAACTCGACTAATTCCAAAGGTGAATTAAAGGCAGAATGATAAGGTGGAGAAGCAACAATCGTATTAGGTTTCACATGTCTTATTTGAGCGATTTCCGCTGTGTTTTTAGAAGCGGGAAGTATTCCTCCATGACCTGGTTTAGCACCTTGTGAAATCTTAAGTTCTATCATTTTAACGGCAGGTAATTTAGCTTTTTCGGCAAATAATTTAGCTTCAAAATTTCCATGTTCATCTCTACATCCAAAATACCCAGTACCAATCTGCCAAATCAAGTCTCCTCCGTTTTTCAAATGATAAGGGCTTATCCCTCCTTCACCCGTATTATGTGCAAAATTACCTAATTTTGCACCGCCATTCATCGCTTCCACTGCTTGCGCACTTAAAGAACCGAAACTCATCGCTGAAATATTGAGAATACTTGCTGAATAGGGTTGTTTACAGTCTTTATTACCAAACATTACCCGAGGATTGTGATTTAATTTATCAAAAGCTTTTGGAGCAATCGAATGACAAATCCATTCATAGCCTTCTGCATAAACGTCTAATTGTGTTCCAAATGGAATAGTTTCCAACTCTTTTTTAGCGCGTTGATAAATAGTTGCCCGGTCGATGCGACTAATAGGCTTACCATCAGTGTCTGATTCAATAAAATACTGATACATCTTAGGTCGAAGTTCTTCCATCACATAGCGAAGTCGACCAAAAACTGGATAAATACGCCTTAGTGTATGTTTTTTTTGATACATATCCTGGTATCCCATAACTACAAATATGAGAACAATTATAAAAAAAATGCTCCAATTCCTATTTAAAAATAGAGAAAGTAGAAGCATTACAATTAATAATAAAGTTGAAAAAATGACAAATTGTTTACGCATATGCTTACTTGTTTTTGAACCGTAATTTGTACTAGAAAAATCGGTTTATTATTAAATATCCATTTATATATTTTGAACAAATTGTACTACTATTTAGACAAAGTAGACCAGTGAAACTTTTGATTATAACTAATCTTGTATTTTACTGATATTATCAAAGTTACTGATTTTTTCTTGTCCTTAAAGAATTCTATTTATCATTTTCAAGATAGGACTGAACAAGATTGATTGCATTTGATACAACATCACTTAAAGCTACTATGTAATTTCCTTCTTTTGCAATAGAAAGCGCCTGTTTAATAGCTTCAACTTCTTGTGGAATTATCTCATAAGTCACTTGTTTTTCTACACTTGTTATTCCTATTAATAACAGTTGTATAATCTCTTCTTCCGTTCTTCCTCCTAGATTATTTTCTTGACGAATAATAATATGATCAAACATTCGTGCTGCAATTTTACCACATTTAACGATATCCTGATCTCGTCGATCTCCTACTCCTGCTATTATCCCAATTTTCCTAGAGGCTTCAATAAAAGTTAAATAGTCTTCAATAGCTAAGTATCCCGCAACATTGTGAGCGAAATCAATCATGATTTTAAACTTTTTAAATTCAAAAACATTCATTCTTCCCGGAGTTTGAGTGGCGCTAGGAATAAAAGTTTGCAGTGACATTCTGATATTTGCTGGTTCAAATCCATATAAATAACTAGCTAAGGTAGCTGCTAAAACATTTTGTATCATGAATTTTGCTTTTCCCTGCATAGTAAGTGGAACATTATGGACTTTTTCAATTCTAATTTTCCAATGCTCTTTTTTAATGGTTATATATTCATTTTCGTAAACAGCAACTATTTCGCCTCTTTTCAAGCATGCTTCGACAATAGGGCTATTTTCATCTAATGAAAAATAAGCAACTTGACAGTCCAGTGTTGGTGCAATCTTCATACAATAGGGATCATCTGCATTTAAAATAGCCCAGCCCTCTCTTTTTACACTTTCAACCACAACCGCTTTTACTTTTGCTAAATCAGCCAACGTATGAATATCATCTAAATCTAAGTGATCTTCTTTGATATTTGTAATAATAGCAATATCACAACTGGTAAACCCTAATCCTGCGCGTAAAATACCTCCTCTAGCTGTCTCTACTATAGCAAACTCTACCGTTGGATCTCGCAGTACGTACTGCGCACTAGTAGGACCAGTGGTATCTCCTTTTTCCATTAGTTGATGATCGATGTATATTCCATCAGATGTTGTAAAACCTACTTTAATGCCCTGACTTTTTACAATATGAGCTAGTAAACGAGTGGTGGTGGTTTTTCCATTGGTTCCTGTTACTGCGAGTATGGGAATCCTAGATTCTTTTCCTGAAGGATATAACATATCCAATACAGGTGCTGCTACATTACGTGGTATTCCTTCACTAGGAGCCAAATGCATTCTAAATCCAGGTGCTGCATTTACTTCTAAAACCACTCCCCCATTTTCTTTTATAGGCGTTGTAAGATCAACAGCCACTATATCAATTCCACAAATATCTAATCCGATGACTCTTGCAATCCTTTCTGCAAGTAAAATGTTTTCAGGATGGATTTGATCCGTTACATCTATGGCAGTTCCTCCTGTACTTAAATTAGCCGTCGATTTTAAATCAACTCGTATTTTATCCTCAACAATAGCATCTAGCTGAAACCCTCTTTTTGACAAAAGATTCAGCGTATCGCGATCTATTTCTATCTTAGTTAAAACATTCTCATGACCATTTCCACGTAAAGAATCTTTATTTGCTAGCTCTATTAGCTCTTCTATTGTACAAACTCCATCACCAACAATGTGGGCAGGAACTCTTTTTGAAGCAGCTACAACTTTGTTATTGATAACTAAAATTCTAAAATCATAACCTGAAATAAACTGCTCAACGATAACTCTTTCACTACATTTCTGTGCATGTATCAACGCTTGGTTGGCTGATACAACATCTAGAATATTTATAGAGGCACCTTTTCCCTGATTTCCATCAAAAGGCTTTATTACTATAGGATATCCGATTTTATCAATCAGTTGTTTAAGTTGATCTTGATTGGTACAAACTCCACCATCTGCAACAGGTATAGAGGATTGTTTGAGCATCAATTTTGTCTTTTCTTTATCACATGCTAAATCTACAGCGATGTGATTCGTTTTACAGGTTATGGTTGCTTGAATGCGCATTTGATTAACTCCATATCCCAACTGAATTAACGATTGATTGTCTAATCGTATCCATGGAATTTTTCTCATTTTTGCTTCTTCTACAATACTCAGAGTAGAAGGTCCTAAAGTAAAACGCTGGGAAATTTGCTTTATCTTTTGAATTGCTAAATCCAAGTCATAAGCAACTCCATCAACTAGTGCTTGGGCAATTTCTACTGCTGCTTTAGCAGCAAATACACCTGCATTTTCTTCATCATAATCAAACACAACATGGTAAGTACCGGAAACTCTAGTTTCTCTAGTTCTGCCGAACCCCGTTTGCATACCTGCTAAAGATTGAATTTCAATTGCTATATGTTCAACCACATGTCCCATCCAAGTACCCGTATTTACTCTACTAAAAAAACCCCCTGGAGTTCCTTCAGAGCATCGGTGACTATATAATGAAGGTAATAATGCTTTAATTCGCTCTAAGAACCCTTCAATTACATCGGTGGGTCTTTGTTCTAATTCCTCAATATTTAATCGCATTTGAATGAGTTTAACTCTTCTATTACTCCAAAGGTTAGGACCTCTTAAAATTGATATTTTTTCTATAATCATACTTCTTACTTTATTTTTATCAAGTTACTATTAAATAAGCACTACTATTATTTTAATTAAAAAAATTATTAATAAATTATGACAATTATTTAACTTAATAATGATAATAATTGATTAAATTACAAAATCAATAATTTTAATTATGAGTATTAAAGGAAAATTAATTATCGCTGGTGGAAGCATAGATGTAGGAAATTCTATAGCCAATGAAAAAGAAATAAAAGAAGTAAACAGGAATTATTTTTACAAATATGGTATTCTGAAAAATATTATAGAAGAATCTAAAAACAAGGAAGAATCTCGAATTGAAATTATAACCACTGCCTCCAAAATACCAAAAGAAGTAAGTGAGATGTATATACGTGCTTTTAAACTTCTTGGGGCTACAAACGTTGCTCATCTACCTATCAATAGCAGAATAGAAGCGAATGACCCTACTAATTTACAACGGCTCACCCAAGCAAACGCAGTGTTATTTACGGGAGGAGATCAATTGCTATTAACTTCTGTAATAGGTGGAACTCCATTTCAACAAATCTTATTGGATAAATACCATCATGAAGAGTTTTTATATGCTGGTACCTCTGCAGGAGCCGCGGCAGTCTCATCTAATATGATTTATCAAGGAAATAGCTCGGATGCTTTTTTAAAAGGTTTGGTAGAACTAAATAGTGGTTTAGGTCTGATTGATTCTATCATTGTTGATACTCATTTTATTCAACGAGGTAGAATCGGTCGATTATTCCAAGTTGTTGTTGGCAATCCCATGAAAATAGGTATAGGTTTAGGCGAGGATACGGGTTTAATAATTACGGATAACAATGACACCATGATTGCCATTGGTTCAGGTAGCATTATACTTGTGGATGGACGGCAAATTACAGATACCAATCTAACGCAAGTAGATATTGGGAAGCCTATATCCATTAGTCATTTAATTACTCATGTTATGACTCAAAATGATGTTTTTTACTTTAAAAAAAATAAAATAATTATAAAGAATTCACAGTATAATAACTAATAGAAATAAGTAGCATGAAATTAATTATACATGGTGGTTTCTTTTCAGAATCACATACCAATGACAAAACAAAGAGTCAAAAACAAGAGGCGTTGAAACGCATTATTCATCAAGGTTTTCAATACTTGCAAAATCACACTTCTATTCAAACTGTTGTGTATGTAGTTAGTCTTTTAGAAAATGATCCGCTTTTTAACGCTGGGACAGGTTCTCAGATACAAGCGGATGGAATTATACGAATGAGTGCTGCATTAATGGATGGAAGTACGTTAAAAATGGCTGGTGTAATTAATATTGAAAATGTAAAAAATCCAATTTTAGTAGCAGAAAAATTAATGTCGTATGAGGATAAAATACTTGGTGGAACTGGAGCTATTGAATTTGCAAGAACTCATCATTTCCCTTTTTTTAATCCACAAATTAAACAACGCAAAGAGGAGTTTGATAAAAAGAAGGAAAACAAGGATAAAAATAGAACAAGTACCGTAGGATGCGTTTGTATAGACCATTTAGGTAAAATTGCAACGGCAACCTCTACTGGAGGTAAAGGATATGAAATACCAGGAAGAATCTCTGATTCTGCAACAGTAGCAGGAAATTATGCCAATGCCCATTGTGGAGTTAGTTTAACTGGAATTGGGGAGGATATTGTAAGCCTTGCTATGGCAGCAAAAATCGCAACACGAGTTAGTGATGGAATGACTTTAGCTCATGCGTTTGAGAAAAGCTTCCTGGATCTGAAACAAATACAAGGATTAGCTGGAGCCATAGGAATTGATTGCAAGGGAAATATATATCATCAAGAATCACACCCAACAATGGTATATGCTAGCTATGATGGAATTATATTGGATAGTTTCTAAACGATTTTAATAGCTCAATATCTTTATTTATCATAACGAAAAAGAACTAAAAGATACTATACAAAAAACGGAAGTGAATTTAATAAATGCTTTTTAAAAGTTTATCGCCTTCTTTAATTTATTCAACTTAATTCAAAAAACCACTTAATCTTTGCTCGATTCAGGTGGTTTTTTGAAGAAGCAACAAATCAGTACTAAAGTTTTCTTTATTTTGGTTAAGAATGCATACTTTTAAAATTGGTTGTTTTATTTATGTCAAATTAAAGTCTAGTACTCATCCTTTTACCCGTTTCTCTGATTGCTTGTTCTGTACAGGCTTGTGCCTTTGTATTACTTTCTACGGCTTTTTCAACTAATCCATCCTCATAATGTCTAACCGCATCTAAATGATATTTTACAGCTGATTCTAAATGACCAGCCGCCTCACGATGACTTTTGATTTCTTTTTCTGAGTTCATAACTGGGGGTTTGTTTTTTTTATCGTTCTTTTCCATCTATTTCATATATTATTTTGTAGTTTCATTACTACCTTATAAAGGTTGTGTTTATTGATTAACAAAGTGTTACATAACAAATAGTAGAGATTACATCATTCACACATTTTCTCTATTATTTTTTTTTTAGCCTTGCGTTTCTTAAAAAAAGTTGGGGTTAACCCCATAACTTTCTTAAAATGGGCTGTACTATTGCCATTTAATCCAGATAAAATATCAGATAAATTTAATTCATCATAGATTAACCGTTCTTTCACTCACTCATTCTTGTGAACGATGCCAAATTGCTTTATTGGTAGTACCCGTAGCCTCAAACAATATCGTAACCAAATCGCTTATAATTCTAAATGAGTTGTTTACCTATCTCATCTGATTTTTTTATTTTTAAATCCGCTATACCCCTGTAAATCTCGTTTCAATTATTCAATATATAAACTTGATATCGTAGTTTTGTTAAAAAATAGTCCAATCTGAATTCGTTTCATAATCTAAAATTGGATTTACATTATTTTTCGTATTAAATTGACCGTGAAAAGCAGCCAAATCAGAAAGAACACTTTGACGTGTAATTTCTATAAGTTGCGTATTAAAACCATCTAGTTGTAGGACAAATTGAAAGCTAATAACACAAGCTATCATTTTACCAATAAGTATTAAATTTCGCTGCTTTACTGTATTATCAATATTCAAATCTAATTGAGATGTAAAAAAATCAGCACTAAATTTCGTACGTTCATACCCTTTTAAAAAACGATATAGATTCGTTTCTTTGGTTTTTCGCATTAATTTTAATATTCCCTCCGCAATTTGTGTATACAGCATTTCGTTTGATCCTTCAAAAATTTGGAAAGGTCTACAATCAACCAAAGATCGTCCAGTAATATGGTCTAATCGATATCCATTAGCTCCAGCTAATTGCAAACTAATTTGGGCTGATTCTTGCATTAAATCTGTAACTACAGCTTTCAGTACGTTAGCTTCAATACTCATCAAAGCCACGTCTTTGTCAATTCCACTTGCCTCCACACTAAAGATACACATACCTGAACACAGCGTATAAGCGGCTTGGATTTTTGCAATTTGATTTTTAACGGAATCGATTGTCAGCAGAGGTATTCCCCCTACTTGTCTTTCTTGACAATGTGCTACGGACTCATCTAAAAGTCTTTTGATAAACCCTAGCCCCATACCTGGAAATTGAAGCCTACTACGATGCAGCGTATCAAGCATTAATCTAATTCCTGTAGTTTCAACCGTTAATTTTTGTTCCTTAGGAACAGCAATATCAATTTCATTGATACCATAAGGAATGGCATACAGTCCCAGACTATTATATCGGTGAGTCATAGGAATATGTTGATGTTCTTTGTTATTTTCAGAAACAAAAAAGTCAATATCTCTTGCCAATCCTCCATTTGACTTGCTCTCTCTGGCCGTTACAAGCCAAAAATCAGCCGCACCACTTAATCCTTGCCAGTGTTTTTGTCCTTTAATATAGTACATACCCTGTTTTTGTTGAAAAGCTGTTTTCATATTCAAGGCATCACTTCCGTGTGCTTTTTCGGTAATCATTAATCCGCCCATAGCCTTGTTTTCTATAAACTGTTTAAATACCCTTTGCTGAACAGCCGGTTGTCCATACTTAGCTAAAGGCTCCAAAAAAAGAGCGATATTAATTCCAAGCATCAGCGAAAGAGGTAAAGACTCGTAAGCGGCGGCGGCGAGTATTTGCAGACATTCTTTTACTTTCACTCCTCTACCACCGTACTTTTTAGGAATAGCTACAGACAAGGGTTTTTGATCCATAATTTCCTCAACTAATTCAGCAGGAAAATCACGGGTAAGCCCCATAGTATTACCATTGTATTTTTCGCGAAACAGATACTTCAATCGTTTCTTGAACTCTTCTATATAAATACTAAAATCAATATTTTCTATTATTGCATTCATTTCTATTATCTTTTTTCCTTTAAAATTTTTTAATTGCTTGAAAGTCATAACCCCATGACCTTAAAAACCAGCAAATGGAGAGTAATCCTAAAGTCTAGTTACTATCAAACCACCCCCATACCAAGCTTAATAACCTGATAATGAAATAAATATGATAGTTTAGATTAAATGTAAAACAAATCGTGCCTCACAAAAAACTGATTATCCTATGTTCTTCTATACTCCGAAGGTGTGATTTCCACATTCTTTTTGAGAAGACATGCAAAAGAGGAAGAAGCTATAAAATCAACAATAAAAAACCACCTGACAACAAAAATCAGGTGGTTTTAGAAAGAAGCAACAAATCGCTAATAAAGTTTTCTTTATCTCGGTAAGAGAATTAATGCTATTAAAATTTGATATTTTATTTACTTCTGATTAAAGTCTAGTACGTATATTTTTACCCGTTTCACTGATTGCTTGTTCTGTACAGGCTTGTGCCTTTGTATTACTTTCTACAGCTCTTTCAACTAATCCATCCTCATAATGTCTAGCAGCATCTAAATGGTATTTTATAGCAGATTCTAAATGACCAGCGGCTTCGCGATGATTTTTGATTTCATTCTCTGAATTCATAACTAAGGATTTGTTCCTTTCATCTTTTTTATCCATGTTCCTTATGTATTATCTTGTAGCTTCATTACTACCTTACAAAGGTTGTTATAATTGATAGACAAAGTGTTACACAATAATAATTATCTGTTACATCATTCACACATCTTCTCGATTCATTCATTTTTTATCCTTGAGTCTCTTAAAAAGATGTCGGTATTAAACCAGTGATTTTTTTAAATTGAGTAGATAAATAGACGACACTACTGTAATTAAGTTTATATGAAATCTTAGATAAATTTAATTCATCATACTTTCAAGTGCTCAAGCTTGTGAACGATATCTACTTATTCTCTTGTAGTACCAGTAAACCATTTAGTTGCCAGACAAATTCAGCACTAAAACTCGCTCATTCATACACTTTTAAAAACGAAATAGGTATGTTCCTTTGGCATTTCGCATCCATTTTAATATCCCCGCCGCAATTTGTGTATATAGCATTTCGTTTGATCCTTCAAAAATTTGGAAAGAGCTACAATCGTCCAAAGATCGTCCAACAATATTGCAAATAGATCTAATTTCACTGCTCCTATCAACTAGGTATCACAAGAGATTAACTTAATTTTACTTTGTGCAGCAAAATCAATTTCTAGAAAAATAAAACATTGACAATTATATTCTAAAGCATTTTAATTCAACTCAATACAGAATTGTTTTTTTTAATTCATACTTTAATTTGATTTTTATCCATAAAAAAAACCACCTGACGACGACAAATATCAAGTGGTTTAATAAAGAAGCAATAATCAGTACTAAAGTTTCCTTCTTTTATTTCGGTTAAGAATTGATAGTATTAAAATTTGATATTTTATTTAGACCTTACCAGAGTTTAGTACGCCCCTTTTTATCAGTTTCAGTGCTTTCTTGTTCTCTACAAGCTTGTGCCTTAGTATTACTTTCTACCGCTTTTTCAACTCATCCCAATTTATAATGTTTAGCAACATCTAAATGATATTTTACAGCTGATTCCAAATAACCTACCACTTCACGATGACTCTTTATTTCATTTTCTGAACTCCTAGCAAAGTCTCAGTTTTTTTCATCTTTCTTGTCCATATCTTTTATTTTGTAGTTTTACTACTACAACACAAAGATGATACTTATTGCTTATCAAAGTATTATACAATAATCATTATCTATTACATCATTCGCACATCTTCGCGATTTATTCTTTTTTTATCTTTTAGTTTTTTAAAAAAGGTAGAGGTTAAACCTGTAACCTTTTTAAATTGAGCAGATAAATGTGCTACACTACTATAGTTAAGTTTATATGCAATCTCAGATAAATTTAATTCATCATAAATCAGAAGTTCTTTTACTCGTTCAATCTTGTGAACAATACCAAATTGTTCTATTGTAGTACCTGTGGACTCAGAAAATATATTAGCTAGATAGGTATAATCATAATTTAGTTGTTGACTTATGTAATCTGATTTTTTTATTTTTAAAACCTCTATATCCTCATACACCATTTCAATTACTACTTTTTTAATTTTCTCAATCAAAATAGCTCTTTTACTCTCCATGAGTTCTAAACCTGTTTGAAGTAAAGCCTTTTTTAATTGCGTAAACTCTTCATTGGTAAGTTTTTGTTTTAATTCTATTTCGCCAAGATCCACACTACCATAAATGATTCCGAGTTTATCTAACTCCATCTTCACTATCATCTTACAACGAAAACTCACCATGTACTTTATGAAAATCTTCATACTTAAGAACTTTTTACTTAAAGATAACCTAAAGAATTGATTAACTGATGTTAATACTCTAAAAAAGCAAATTGAAATATTTTTAAATTTAAAACAAAGAGGAAGATCTATGTGAATCTTCCTCTTTTAGCAAAACGCTAATTATTTAAATCTCACAGAGAGATTCCTTTAAAAAAAGTTTTTATAGCAGCTTATACGAATAAAAAAAAATGATAGATACCAGGGTAAGGATATCTAAAAAATACTTTTGGTTACTCAATACTCGCACCTGTTTTCTTCTCTTCGTTTTTATACCATATTCATTAAACCCATTTCCCTTCTATATTTATTTTTGACAGCAATAAATTAGGCTTTTTATTTTAAACCCAATCAACAAATTATCATCCTCCTATTCAGTTTACTATTTGTTCTCAATTTTTGTTCTCAATTTTTGAATTACATTCCACAGCCTTATTAGTACTATCTTGTGCTTTTGCGTTGCACTCAATGGCTTTATCAATATCTCCATTTTCAAAATACCTAGCTGCATCAAAGTGATACTTTACAGCTAATTCCAAATGATTGACCGCTAGATTGTGATTAAGTATCGCTTGTTCCATTATCTTTTGGTCCTTTTGTTTTTTTGTACCCATTTTGCTTATCTTAAATAACAATATTTATATAACTTAAAGATCCGTTTTAATATCAAAAATGTTTTACATAATAATTGATATAAATTATATCTTTCACACATTAAAACATACTGCCAATAACTTCCTTTAATAAAAAATACTGTTTTATTCAAATTATCAAAGCTGTTTTTGTATCAAAAATTCTCTTTCTATAGGCTGTCGAATTAAATTCCGTTATTTTTTAACTGATAAGATAAACAAACTATAGTACAATAGCAAAGCTTATAAGCAATCCTATTTACTATTCTGACACCCCATTTCAATTCTAACAAAATCTATCGATAGTATCTCCAATGTACTTTGAACAAGTCGAATGCACCGTATACAAATCAAATTTTTTACCTCACTATCCTTAATTTATGGAAATAAAGTGAACCCTAAAGTGCACTTACAGTTATATTAAAGTGTTTTTAGAATAAAATAATTACACTTTACTCTGTTTTTCATATTTATTGATTAAATCAATCACTTCTGAGCGTTTTTTATTAATTTTCTTCTCAAGACGATTTATTAAATCATTCTCTTTTCCCACCTCATATTTCAAATCAACGTCTGTCAATTGCGAAAATTGCTCTTTTAACTTTTTTGACGATTCATCCCAATTTGAAATTTTAACTCCTTCCAATCTTTGATTATTATCCATAATAAAGAATTTTATTATAGCTTAATTACTATTAGGTAAATGTAGATTTTCTAGGCCACCTGGATTTATATAATACTAATAAATGTTTACATACTACAGCTAGTTTCCAAAATTCTATCACCTCGTTTTCTTACAAGAAAAACTACGCTAATTCAAATACCTCAATTTCCTTATCTATTTTAGTTGCCTTGATTAATTCATAAGCAAAAGCTCCACCTAGTAAAGGATTCTTAACTAAGCATCAAAACTGATAGCCAATTGTTGTTTATGCGTATCATATTCTTACAGGTACGTGTGTTTCAAATCCACTTCGTTTAAAAGTGCTTGTAGTATTTCTTTATAAAAGTTAGGGTTCACATACAGTGTGGCATCATTTGGCTTAAGATGAGCGTTTTTATCAAGTGCTACATAGTATTGTTGATAGACTTCTCCATTTCTATAAGTAGCAATAACCTGTGCTTTTTTTGCCTTCACTTTCAGCAGTATTTCAACCGCATTTGCATTGCCAGGATCAAGGGATAGTAAAGTCTGATAACGCTGAAGGGCATTATTCCAGTCCCCCTCTCTATATAAGATTTCCCAAGACTATCAGACAAGTCTACGTTCTTTGGCAATAAAGTAATACCATAGCAAAAAAACTTACTAGCCGTCTTTGGGTTTTTCTTATTCTTTAACCATTCATATCCTAGGCTCACAATATCACCTCCTACATCCATTTGTTCCAAGTTAGATTCCGTATACTTTTGCTTCGAAATAAGCTCTTCTATAGCTAAAGTAGGGTATTCTGCATCATTGTATTTTACATAGTGCTTATAGCCCAAGGATTCCTTTGGAAACAAATCAGCAATCATCGTTTTGTGATTGCCTTTTTGTAATTCCTGCATTAAATCTATTTCAACCGATTGCGCAAAATCATTAAAAAGATATACGCGTATTTTTAAGGCATTTAAATCATAGATTACCCCCTTTACCGAAAAAAAAGGCATAAAAAAAGGGAGATATACCATATCCCCCTTTCTTTATACTAAAAAAAATTATTTTCTTTTAACATTGACAGCCATTAGGCCTTTTTGTCCACGTTCAATATCGAAAATAACTTGGTCATTTTCACTAATATTATCTAATAATCCTGTAGTATGTACAAAAATATCTTCTCCACCATTTGCTTGAGAAATAAATCCAAAACCTTTGGATTCATTAAAAAATTTCACTGTACCTTCTTGCATAGCGCTTCTTATTTAATTGATTTATATTTACTTATTTATAGTACACTTTTGTTTTTTAAGTGTATTTTTTTTATTCTTTGGAAGAAAATGCGGCTACTTTCGTTAGAAAATAAATAGCACCTCAACTAGTATTCTTTTATTTTTTCTGATTTTTTAAAACTCCGTTGTCAAAAAACACATTTAATTTGACATTACAGGAATAGTAAACCCGATTAGTTTTTCAATCTTCTTCAAGTCTTTTTTCTCTTCCGTATCACAAAAAGAAACGGCAACTCCCTCTACTCCAGCACGCCCCGTTCTTCCTATTCGGTGAACATAACTTTCTGGTATATGAGGCAATTCATAATTTACAACATGTGGTAATTCTTCTATATCGATACCTCTCGCTGCTATATCTGTAGCGATAAGTACGCGTATGCGATTATTTTTGAAATCAGTCAGGGCTTTCTGTCTTGCATTTTGTGATTTATTTCCGTGAATTGCAGCGGTATATATCCCCATACTTGCTAGTTTTTTCACTAATTTATCTGCGCCATATTTAGTACGTGCAAAAACCAATGAACGCTTTATAGAAGTATCCTTTAAGATAGTAACAAGCAAATTTAGCTTTTCATCTTTTTCAACAAAATAGATTGACTGTTTGATCGTCTTTGCTGTAGACGAAATAGGAGCTACATTAATTTCCTTCGGATTTTTCACGAAATGTAGTGCCAACTTCTTTATTTCTGGCGGCATAGTCGCTGAAAAAAACAACGTTTGTCTTTTGGGAGGAATTTTTGCAAATATTTTTTTCACATCGTTTACAAACCCCATATCCAACATACGATCTGCCTCATCCAGTACGACAATCTCTATTTGATTGAGTTCTAAACAATTTTGCTTGAGTAGATCCAACAATCGTCCAGGGGTAGCAATTAATATATCTACGCCTCGATTCAATTGAACTACTTGTTTTTTCTGTGGTACTCCACCAAAAATAGCTAAATGTTTGAGCTGTAAAAATTGACTATATGTCTTGAAATTTTCATTAATCTGAATAGCTAATTCTCTTGTAGGTGTAAGAATCAACGAGCGTATTGCCTTTTTTGAAGTGGCTTTTTGATTCAACAATTGCAAAATAGGTATTGCAAATGAAGCTGTCTTACCTGTTCCTGTTTGTGCGCATCCAATTACATCATGTCCTTGTAATATAGGAGGAATTGCTTGCGTTTGTATCGCAGTGGGTGTATTATATCCAACCTGATCGATTGCGTTCAGGATAGGTTGTATTATATTTAAATCTTTAAAATTCATAGTAATTTGACTAGAAAGTCCGTATTTATAAACTCCAATAAATAATTTCGAAATAATCCGGAGTAATTAGATTATACGATATATTTTCTTCTCTATTAAACCCAAAAACTCATGCTTACAGAGAAAGAAATTGCAAAACTCACGCTCACTTTGATTTTATTTTTACTAAAATATTTCATAAAACAGACCTAATAAAAGGTTTTTAAATAGGTTGATTACTATTTTAATATAAACTTTTTTTAAATAAAACTATCCATTTCCCGTATAATCGCTATACGCAGAAGAAGCTAAAATTAAATAAAGAGTGATTGTAAATAAGGCAACTGAAAAAGCAAAAACTGAGAAAGAAAAAATGTTTTTGACTATTTTCAGATAAGGCAGAAGGCAGAAGCCTGTATGTAAATTCTTTGCAAATATACATTAATTTATTTGATTTCTATAAAAATATTTTTCACAAACAAATTAAAACAGATTATTTCAATCAATCAACTCAAATACCCCCTGTGTTTATACCAATATTAATTTCTCAAACTTAGTGCAAAACTATACTAAATTTACTTTGAATATTGTATTTTTTAAGTAAAAAACACAATATAAAAAATGAATAATCAACGTTAATTAGTACTAAAAACACTAAGAATAGATTACTAAAAGCCTCAATAAAGTAAAATTAACGACTCTTTCAACCAAACTGCGTTGTTTTTTTAGAACGTATTCAAAAATACACAAAACAAACATTAACATTATATTTTTACTTTTGGCATAGAATTAGTTAACACTTTAAATTGATTCCACACTAAACTTTAAACCAATAAAAAAATAGGAATAACAGCTAAGTGGAAAATGAGAATCAAATCAATATACACAAGTTATTTTAATACCCAAATTAGCTAAATACTAAACATTATATATACCTTTGTGAATATTTAATACGAACATTATTAATTTATAAGACTAAAAACATGAGATTACTAAATCTATCTGGAAGTTTACTTTTTATCCTTATTTGCTCAACAGTTCATGGTCAAGTAACGATAGGAAGCTCCAAACCCGCGGTTGAAGGAGCAATACTTGATTTGAAAGAGTTTGAACCCAATAGTCAAGGCCAGGATTTAAGTACAGCAAGAAAAGGCTTGTTATTACCCAGAATGGTGCTCCAAAAACAAACGAGCCTAGGCCCAATCATAGCTGAAACAGATCCTAATTTAGTTAATCAAAAAGAGGCTCATATAGGACTCGTTGTTTTTCATCTAGGCGGAAATAATATGGAAGCTGGTCCAGTAGTTTGGGATGGAGAACAATGGGCTTCCTTAAAAAATGCAGAAAGTACTGCGCCAACCTGGTTTTATATGCCTGGCTTTCCTATTGACATATCGGATATAAGCCTGAAAAAAGTTAATCTGTATGATGAATATAGAAGACAGTTTTCATCTATTCCTGACTATGATTTGATTGCTCCTGGAAAATTAAAATTTGTAATTACGGGATATGATGAAGATTCATTTAGATCTGCCTCAATTAATCCTACTACACAAGAATTAGAGTATCAAGCGTTGCCCGCTTTTATCAGTTCTAAATCTTACATAAATATTATTTGCGTAGTCCTACCTTAAATCTAAAATAGATCAAACGACAAATCGCGAGCTTACGATTGATCTTAAAATAGAAATATTCCCTGAAAGAAACAGTGACTAACTATCACTTTCCATGCTAATTTTAAGGATATAAATTCAATATCCTCTGGGATTTAAAGACTAACAACAAACCTCAAATTGAGAACTTTTTTTTAAAGTACGAGACAAAATTTAGACCTAACATAAATTTTCCTTTTTAGACGCTATACTCTAAGTCGTTTCGATTGGAATTTAAAACCAAACTACACCTAACATTCAGAATCTCAAATTTGATATTTATTAGGCGTATTAAAATAATAAACAATGATACATAGATCTTTACTTACAATTGGGTTTATTCTACTATATGCGCCATTAACCTTTGCGCAACAGACAAATTTTGGCGCGGTGTATAACCAAAGTACAGCCCAAGAAAAGATTGTAGATAATGTATCTACATCCGGAAAAACGATATTTATTCCCTTCCCTGAAGGAGAGATTACTACTGAAAGACGCAATGCGTTATCCAATCACAACATAGACCTTAGTAGCTTTAAGTTTATGAAATTACACGAAGACTTAAATAGGCTACTACCACCTTCCAATCCTTATGAATATGCCACAAGCCAAGGAACCTATAGCTATGAACCTACCTTAGGTAAAGTGTCTTTTTCGCCCAATTCGAATATAAGTATAGCAGAAGAGGATATTTACTTTGAGGTAAAATATATGGACACAGATAGAAATGGAACTCCTATATCTGGAGAATCTAAATCTATGATTTCTAAAGTTACAATGAAATTTACTCGACTTTGGGAAAAATTCATAATTGTAAATGCTAATCCGATTAAATATGAGTAACAATATAATTAAAATACAAACACATATAATAAAAGTATGCCTTTCACTCCTTATTCTCACAATTGGCATACATGATGTATTTGCACAAAAATCAACTTTCCCCTATTTCACGGATGGCACTAAAAAAGCTGAATTTGAAATAATGGCTGGAGGAAGTAGAGCTCCTGTATTCAATGACCTAGGCGTTCTTTTAACTGAAGCAACAGCAAGCCAAGCCAATGGTGTTTATTTAAAAAATCTAGAGTTTTTTTCTAAGCTTGGTTATATCATATCCTTCGAGTATGCAATGTCTGGCGCAGGGCATAGTCAATTGGGATATGCAGATGGAATGACTATGGTTTTATTTGATGCAACCGTAGAGAATCCAAAAGTAGGTACTTATGGCTCTGGGTTGGGGTATTCAGCCAGCTACAACAAGCAAAATGGTTTTTCAAAAGGCTATTTAGCTGTTGCCTTAGATTACTTTGGTGGATTCCATGGTAGAGATTCAGATAGAAGCCCCCGTAATGGAGTTTATACAGCCTATAAATATGATGAAATGACCAATTATTATTTTGATTCTCCTAAAAGTTTTCTTACTGTAAGAGGTCCCTATGATAAAGATAACTTAACCAAAGGGTATCCTGTATTAACAGCGGTATCAACTGCAGAACGCCAACGCAATACACCAGAATTTTTAGCTAATGTCACGCTTAATAACAAAGAAAGTGATAGAGGAACACCCACTTTTGGGAAATATGTATATACAGAAGATCGTTCTATAATGGGCTTTTCCATACGTGGAGGAATTGACAATCCACAACCCAATCAAAGTAGTTACCGTAAAGTTACAGCAAGTATCTATGCTGCAAAAGATGATGCAGGTGAAAGAGTCTTTTACATTACAGTAGAAATACAACATGGCGCATCAAAAACAGTAGTACTTAAAGATTTTATCTTCCAATCAGAACAAAATGTTCCCTTGGTTTATGATGAAATATTAAATAGCTATCCTAATAGCCCATATGACGATGCCCCCTATAATCTAAATTTTACAACACCAGAAAAATTCAAACTAGCCTTCACAGCAGCAACGGGTAGTGGTTATCAAAGACATTATATCCGTAATATTAGAGTAGACCTTCCTTTTGCGGCTGTAACAGAAGAAGATATTCTTGAAAATGCCTGCTACGAATGTGGATCAAGAGTTAATATTCATATCAATGACTATGGTTATGGTACCAATCAATATGACCCAGATATCCCACCTGAAAAAAGCAATCGTTTTCTAGATCCTGATACCTTTAGATTTATGGAATATAATCCTTCTACTGGAGGATATAAACCTACGCCAAGTGCATTTGAACATAGTATTCCAGGTGAAGGAACCTACAGATATATCAATAGAGGAGACGAAACTAGTTTTGTTCAATTTATTCCAGATATTGACAAACTCAATTCTGGCACGAACTTCCCAACGACTTCTACGCTATTTTATGACATAAAAAATCGAAAAGCTGATGATGCTAATATAAATTGGGGTATTAATATTTCAGAAGAAATTTATCGATCTAATGTATCTCCAATAACAATAAAATTCAATCCAGCAGCCCCTAAACCACAGAAATATATTATAATTAATAATAGTTATCAAGGAGAATAATACATTCATCCTAAGAGAATACGATACAAATTCGTTTTAATTTGAGAAGATAGCTATTGCTTAGCTATCTTCTCTTTTTTATATCTATACATCCGAAGTCGCGATGCACTATACCCCCTTGCTTACTAGTTTATCTATCAAATGTCAAATCAAACTACGCATCCTTAAACAGGAGTACCAACACGATTAGGATAAAGAAAGCTATCAAACTCACAAAAATTATTTTCCATGTACTATAAGGGCGTTCACCCGTAATTTTACCTGTTACCCCATTCACATAAAACGTGTATTGTTTATTTCCATACGAAAATGAACTAACATATAAAGGTAAAAGGATATGCTTAAACGAAATATTGGATAATTCGGTATTCATCGAATGAATCTGTTGTTGATCTCCACCTATATTTCTTTTAACACTTTCTCTTTCATATCCTTCCACTATACCTCTAGCTACCTCATAAGCTTCTTTTATATCTACCTGATACTTTTCCGTAATGAATCCACTTAAATAATCCCCTTTTATTTTCTGAACTGCTTTAGGATTCCAACCCGTAGAAATAGTTTGCAGTAAATCTTTTTTCAGTGTTTTATTACCAGTTACTAATAGATCATCATAAAAATTGGCTACTCGCCCTCGTACATTTGTCCACGCAATGCGGCGTTCTCTCCTTTGCTTATCACCACTGCCCACCGTTACATAATAAGCGTCCCCTCTTTGTCCACTATACTGGGTATAGGTTTGCATATCATACGTCCAGAAAGGCACATAGATACCTCTTAAATTATCGGCAGAAAATATTCCTCTTTGTATTTTGTCTGGTGCAAACCACAGTCCTTTGATCCACTTTTGCAGTATACCAGCAACTTGCTGTTTGTCAACAGTGAAAGGAGCAATATATTCGGGTTGAATATATCTTTCTTCATGGATATCTTTTTCAACCAATGGGCTTGCACAATACGGACAAATCATTGATTTTAAATTCTCATCAACCGTAGATGTGGCGAGACACGTAGTACAACCTACAAATTTAGTTGTAGTAAAGTTTTCCTTCTCATAGTTTTTCATAAAACTACTAAAATCACGCTCATCCAATACTTTTTCCCCAAGCTCTATTTCTTTGGTACTCCCACAATATTCACATACCAAGGTTTGCGTACCTGGTTTATAAATCATGGAAGCTCCACATGAACTACAAGCGGTGGATTCAGATATATTGTGTTTTATGTCTTCAAGTATCACTTTATATGTATTAATAAATCCTTATCCTATTTATCTATATATGCCTCAAATGTACCTTTACTAAATTATTTAGTAAAGGTACATTTGAGGCAATTTTAATAAAAGAAACAACTAAGATGTAAAATCCTAAAGCTTTGCTTTTATTTATGGGGTAATGGTGGAGGTATTTGTGTCCATAAAGTACTCAAATCTTCTTGTTCTTCTGCTTTATCCCAGTTTGCCATTCCTTTTTTCCAAACTAGTGTATCTCGAAGTAATTGACCGTTTCTCATCATTTGTTTGATTCCATCTAAATCAAAAGGCCCAGTTTGTTGACCGTTAACTGCTACAAAATAACTCATCAATACCGTTCCTGGAATGGGTGGAGGTGTACTAACTACTGGCTGAGTGACCGCTTGTTGTGTGACTGCTTGTCCTTGCGCCATAGCTTGTCCGAATTGATTTGCCATGGCAAAACCGGCTCCCATACCTACTCCAGCTCCTGCTAATCCTGAAGGATTATTAGCCGCTGCTTCCATCGCTTTAGCCGTTTTCATTTGCATTAATTTATTCAAGTCAACATGGTTTAATCTACTTAACTCAAATATTTCTTTTTTCACCTCTTCTGGCATCGATACGTTCTCAATTAAGAACTTCGTTACATCCATACCATATACCTCGAAATCGTCTTTCATATAGGTAAAGATCGCCGTAGATAGTTCATTGAGGTTAGCGGCATAACTTTCGATTGGAAGATTAGCCTCTCCTATAGAGTCCGAAAAACGAGTGACAATAGCACTTCTCAACTGATCGTTGATTTGCTCCGTGGTGAATGTACCTGATGTGCCTACGATTTCTCTTATAAACTTCCCTGAATCAGCAATTTTAAAGGTATACGTACCAAAAGCTCTCACTTCTATCATACCAAAGCGATTGTCATTCAAGATAATTGGGGTTTTCGTTCCCCAGCGTTGATCAATAAAAGTCTTGGTGCTCACAAAGTATACCTCCGCTTTAAAGGGACTATTAAAACCATATTTCCATCCTTTCAACGTAGATAGAATGGGTAAGTTCGCTGTATTTAAAGTATGGGTACCTGGACCAAAAACATCGGCTAATTGCCCCTCATTGATAAATACAGCCATTTGTCCCTCACGAACAACAAGTTTCGCATTGTTTTTTATCTCGTTTTGAAACCGTTCAAAACGGTGTACAATTGTATTTTGACTTGGATCTAAAAACTCAATGATATCAATGAATTCCCCAGTTAATTTTTTAAATAAATTCATAGCTCTTTTTTTCTTAAAGGTCATTTACTTAGCGTAAATATAAAAGATTTCACGCTATTTTAACCTGTTTTATATTTAAATTAATTGTATTTTTAACACGTTTCGTTTTCTATTTAAACTAAAAGGAAGGATAAACGATAGTTTCTAGTTAGGGGCTTTACTTTGATTGCCAACAGCTCCATATTTGTCTTTAATTCCCAAGCAATTGAACACAAAAACCCCACAAAAGACATAAAAAAGTAGTCTTTTGTGGGGTTACTATTCTAAACAGGAGTTCAATGTACTGTCTAAAGTGTTTTAATAAGCACTTGCCTTTGCCAAAATTTCAAGATCTGCTTGGTCCAACACAACCTGACTTACAGCTAGAAGTGCTTGTAACTGATTATCTTTTGTTGTACTTACAATTGGAGCAGTAACTAAGGGGTTAGTTAGTAACCAACTCAATGCAATTGTTGTTGGGGTTGTATGGTGCTTTTTAGCAATAGCATCTAAAGCATTTAGAATATTCTTTCCGCGATCATTAAAGTGTTTTTTGATGCCCTTTCCTCGAGCTGTATTTTCAAAATCCGCCTCTGTCTGGTATTTTCCAGTTAAAAAGCCTGCTTCTAAAGACCAATAAGTAAACACACTTAAATCGTATTGTTCAACTAATGGAGTATATTGCTTTTCAAATTGCTCGCGAACAACTAGATTATAATGTGGTTGTAAAGCAACATATTTTGGCAAATTATATTTTTCGGAAGCTTCAAACGACTGAATTAACCGCTCTGGTGTAACGTTAGAGGCTGCTATATAGCGAACTTTTCCCGCTTTTATAATTTGATCATAAGCTTCTAACGTTTCTTCTACTGGTGTTACTCCATCGTCAAAATGCGTATAATATAAATCAATATAATCGGTCTGCAAGCGCTTTAATGATTCATCTACCGTTTTTAAAATATGCTTTTTGCTTGTATCTATCGGATGCAATCCTGTTTCCCCACCTACTTTTGTAGCTATAACTACTTGCTCTCTAAGGGCTCGATTCTTCATCCACTTCCCAATAATTGTTTCTGACTGGCCTCCAGCTCCTCCATCGACCCAATAGGAATAGCTATCAGCTGTATCAACAAAATTAATTCCAGCGTCGAAAATTTGATCTAAAATACCAAAGGATTGTTTTTCATCCAAGGTCCAACCAAATACATTTCCACCAAAATTAAGGGATGAAACTTCTAAATCTGTATTTTTTAGTTTTACTTTCTTCATTTTTAAATTATTTTAGGTTTAAAAAGCAGGATTTACAACTCGACCATCTACCCTTAATGCTGCCGTTGTAGTGGCATAAGAAAGGGGACTAACTGTACTAACTGCTGCACAAAGTTCTACAAATATGCCTCCAATTGATGAAGGTCTTTATTCTTGTATAAAAGTTTTTCTCGCTTCTTCTACTGTACTATTTTTTCTGTAGGCTATTTTTGTCTATTTCGAGTATTTGAAGCAGACCAAGTTGAATCAGGAAGTAGTGCATTGAAAGTAATACTCGTCCTTTTTAATATGCATTGGTTTTGCTTTTTTTCCTCAATCCCAACCTAAGACCAACTCACATCTCCAGTAATTAAACACTCTTTGCCATTTTCAAGTTGGATATAAACCCTAATTTCACCTGGCGTATGTCCTGAAGATATAGATAAAACATTCTTAAAATCAACAATTAAAAACCCCTTTACTTGTTCTTTATTCAATTGTAAAAGTGGCGTTTGCAGTTCAAAAAGTAAGGTATTAACCCTTTTTTTAGTCAGCAGGATTGTAGCTCTACTTCATCTTAATATTCGGTTCGCAATACCCTGCAATATGATCTCCATGCTCATGGGTATGGTAATTTGTTTGGCTCCTTTTAAAGCGAATTGTATCGAGTCATTTTCTTTAAAAAAAAGGTTGTCCCACCCCATTTCCCAAAAAAACGTGTACTTTATCATCCATACCTGAATCAATCATAATCCATTGGTTATCAAAACAAAATTGGGAAGCCGTTCTAGCTTGTATATAAGGTTCTATTTGTTCCTCCTTCAATGATTTGTTCAAAAGTACGAGGACTTTAAGCAAATTTCACCTAAAGCAAATCATTGGCTTGTCCAAAACTATAAGTTATGGAGAATAACCCCAACAAACTAAATAAAGTGATTGTTTTTTTTATGCTAGCCTTTTTTAATATTTTTTACTCCTTTTTTATTCTATACGAATCCTATCTTCTCTCTTTTCAATTAGTTCTGATTAAAACTCACCTAATTTATTACACAAAACAAGAGAGTGCCCAAAAAAAAGGACTGGATAAATCTCAACCACTAAATCCATCGCCTTTATCCAAACTTCTAATTTTTGAGGGGCTTTGATAAATTTCACACTTTTTTATTTCTTATACTTGAGATGAAACCTAATATCATACCATAAATACTAAAAAATACGTCAATAAAACAAAGCCTAAAAAAAAGGATACCCTATGTGGATATCCTTTAGTTATACTTCTATTTTTCTATTTAAGATTTAAAAAACGCTTTAATCGCTATTGCAATACGTTTGCGTTCTTCATCGGTTAGATTTGAACCTGAAGGCAAGCATAGGCCTATTTCAAATAATTCTTCTGCTACGCCCCCGCCATAATAGGGAGCATTCTCAAAGATTGGTTGTTTATGCATAGGTTTCCACAATGGACGGCTTTCAATTTCTTCCGTTAACAAAGCTAAACGCAATTGCTCTCTGTTTTTACCACAAACTGTTTCATCTATCGTAATACAGCTCAACCAATGGTTTGAAAAGAAATCTGTCGAAGGTTCTGTAAAAACAGTAACGCCATCAATTAAAGCGAATAACTCTTTATAAAAAGCATGATTGGCACGACGAGCGGCGATGCGATCCTTCAACACTTCCATTTGTCCTCTACCTATTCCTGCCACAATATTACTCATGCGGTAGTTATAGCCAATATGGGAATGTTGGTAATGAGGCGCATTATCTCTGGCTTGTGTAGATAAAAACACAGTATGTTCCTTTTGTTCTTTAGTATTACAAACTAGCGCTCCTCCCCCTGAAGTTGTGATAATCTTATTTCCATTGAAACTCAAGCCAGCCATGATTCCAAAAGTACCGCATTGTTTTCCCTTATATGTACTTCCTAATCCTTCGGCTGCATCTTCTAAAACGGGGATATCATAGCGAGCTGCTACCTCCATAATTTCATCCATCTTAGCAGGCATTCCATATAAATGAACTGGTAAAATCGCTTTGGGTCTTTTTCCTGTTGCAATCGTACGTGCTTTAATAGCCTCTTCTAATGCTACTGGACACATATTCCACGTTTCTCTTTCACTATCAACAAAAACGGGTTTTGCTCCTAAATAAGCGATCGGATTAGCTGATGCTGAAAAAGTCATCGTTTGACAAATAACCTCATCTCCTGCTTCTACGCCTAGATTAATTAAACCCAAGTGCAAAGCGGCTGTTCCAGAGCTTAATGCTGCCACTTGAACATCCGAACCTAAAAATTGTTCTAAATCACCTTCAAAACCATTTACATTTGGTCCTAAGGGAGCCACCCAATTCGTTGCAAAGGCTTCGTTTACATACGTTAATTCGTTTCCTCCCATATGCGGAGAAGATAACCAGATTTTTGCTTTCATTCTGCTGTTTTTTTATCGAATTTTGGAAGACTTAAAGGTAAGTAGTTATTACATAATGTTTATACAATGTATACACCTTTTTTATATAATTATGTAAAAGCAAAAATCCACTCTTAAAGAATGGATTTTTGTTGTAAAAAAAAGACAGTTCCTATGCATTATTCTTACTAAAAGTATTTCGTTAAGGATTAATAACAACTAATTTACTCTTAATAATCGGTCGCATTTTGAAAACATTATCCCCTCTTCGTATTTTGAAAAGGAAGAAACTTCCGTATTTCCTTTTAGCCACTCAATATAAATAGCGGCTGTATTATTTCCAGCTTCATGTGAAAATGGATATCCACCACCAAAACGAGGATTCAATTCTAGCACATATAGTTCTCCATTATATTCAAACACATCACAATCTAAATTTCCAATATGCTTTAAATGCTTACCAATTATTTTTCCAATTTCTTCAAATCTAGAATCTATCACTGAAATAGCTTTATCCGTTTCGCCTGATCTCATTTGCAGTTTTTGACGAACAAATGTTCCTATATAATTTCCATCAAAATCATTTAATATATCCATTCCATATTCTTTTCCAGGTATTTTTTCTTGAATTAATATGGCATGTTCAATATCTGCTTTACTCGCTTCTGCCAAAATTGTTCTTTTCAAACGAATGCTTTGGAGTTTATAAGCTAGTTCTAATTCTTCTAAGTCCTCTGGAAAATCAATTCCAATAGAAGCGCTTCCCCAACGAGGTTTTACTACTAATGGAAAATTTAATTGTCCATCTGCAATTGCTTTTTTAGCTTCATTAAAATCGATAAAAGTCTTTGGTGATTTTAAACCTACTTTTTCTAAAAATTTCACTGTTTCCCATTTATCAAATGCAATATTTATCGCTTTTTCATCGGAAACAATCACCTTAGCTCCTAAAGCTTCTATGTCACTTTTGGCTTCACTCAAAATAGGCAATTCTAAATCATTTAATGAAATCACTGCATCTATCCTGTTCTCCTTTATGATATTAATTAATGAAGAGATATAATTCGCACTATAGATTGCAGGTACTTGCAATGCAACATCAGCATCGACTAATGCTGGAGCTGTTAACTGCATATCCGTTGCAAAAATTTTTCCTTGTCCTTTTAAGGCTTCTTTGAAATAATTAATTAAATAATTACGTCTTCCTGCACATGTAAATAATATATTCATTTGTTTATTCTGCTAAAAAATTAAATATTCCTCCTGTATGCCAAAACACAATGTTCTTTTGTTCTAGTTGATGCTGTTTACAATATTCTAACATACCATAAAAAGCCTTCCCTGAGTAACAAGTATCTAACGTAAAACCATATTCTCGAATTGAATTCAGGCACAATTCTTTTAATTCTTCTGAATATTTTGCATAGCCACCCATTAAATACTCATCTAAAACAATCGATTCTCTATTTAAACAAGAAATATGATAGTTCTCACATAAATCTTTATAAAATTCATCTACAATTTTAGTTGCTTGTTCTGCTTTTCTACCCACTGAAATTCCAATTACTTTTGTATGCTCAAAAGCCAATTTATCTAAACCAGCCATAATTCCAGATTGAGTAGAACCCGTGCCTGAAGCATGAAAAATATAATCTGGCTTCCAGTCATTTTCATCACAATAATTCTTCAAATCTTCAATTGCTTCTATATACGCTAAGCCCCCCTCTAATGTATGTCCTCCCCCCCAAATATAATAAGGAATATCACCTTGGTCATGATATTGTTGCATAGCAGAATCCATGGCCAATCCAATAGCAGAAGCTTGTTCAACAAAATGGATAGCAACACCCGAAAGGCGCATTATTTTAGCATTACCTGACTGTTTTTCAAACTCCTCTTTAGAACCATGTAAAACAAGCGTACACTTCATCTTATTTTGAGCAGCGAATACAGCAACTGCTCTGCAATGATTAGATTGAAAACCTCCTGTTGTTACTAGAGCATTAGCTTGCTTTGCCAAAATATCTTTTCCAATGAAGTCCATTTTCCGTCCTTTATTACCCCCACCAAGAAAAGGATAAAGGTCATCTCGAAAAACAACTAAATTCTCACTTAATTTTGAAATTAATTTAAAGCTCATCATGATAATATTCTTTCCATTCTAATACTTCCCATTCAGATTTCAACAAGCCATAAAAACGTCTATTTTGAAATTTATCGTTTTTCCACTTGTGATTTCTTAGGATACCCTCCAATTGAAAACCACTCTTTTCATAGATACTATACGCTGCGACATTATCATCATTCGTATAGAGGTAAATCTTATTCAATTTCAATATAGAAAAGGCATAATTATACATCCATTTAGATACATATTGACCAATCCCTTTTCCCTGTTGAAAAGGATCCACCATCACATAAAACTCAGCGTTAGAATGCTCCTTGGAGATACTCGTAAAACCTCCCATAGCAACACATACCGAATTGGTATCAAAAAAAGAAAAATCAATGCGATTTTGATTACCAATATTCGCATTATACCATTTTACTGTATTTTCTACAGAAGCAGGCAATTCAAAAAACATGGTTTGATTAATTAAAGGATTGTTGATCCAATCCACTCGGATTGTTATATCTCCTTCATTAAATCGCTTCGCTTTTATTTTCATTTTTTCTATAAATATCTAGTCGTGTAAATAATTGTCCTGGAATAACAACAATATCTTTTCTATTAATTACATTCTTTATCGTTTGAATAAAAATCTTCACATCATTCGCAAAAGATAAATTTTCTACATAAGTAGCATCCAGTGCTAAACGTTCGTCCCAATTAATTGTGTTTCTCCCATTTACTTGAGCTAATCCTGTAATACCAGGTCTAATTGTATGTCTTAATCGCTCACTTTCCGTATAAAAAGGCAAATAGGCTACTAATAATGGTCTTGGCCCAATTAAGCTCATATCTCCTTTTAAAATATTAATTAATTGAGGTATTTCATCTAAGGAAGTTTTACGAACAAAAGCTCCTACAGCTGTTAATCGTTCCGCATCTGACAATAGATTACCATTTGCATCCTTCTTATCATTCATTGATTTAAACTTGATAATCTTAAAAACGCGTTCCCCTTTTCCGGGTCTTGCTTGAAAAAAGAAAGGCTTTCCTTGATTAGCAAAAAACAAACCTAACATCACTATAATAAATATAGGGCTTAACAATAATAAACCAAAAAAAGCGGCTAAAAAATCGAATACTCTTTTAAAAAAAAATTTATACATATTTATTTTAGTTTTACTTTATTTGACAAACTATTATATTCATTCAATATTATTTTCCAAACATGTTTTTGTTCATAACGTTCTTCAATCATTCGTCTACAATTTTCCCTTAAGAAATTAGAATAGCAAGAGTCCAAACCTATTTTTTTCATAGAATAAAATATAGCCTCAATATTTCTTACTGGTATTATCATACCATTTACATTCTCTACTATAATTTCGTTACAACCATTAATATTTGAAACAATAGAAGGTATTCCCATAGCACCAGCCTGCATAACTACATTTGGAAACCCTTCACGATAACTTGGAAAAACAAGCACATCAGAAATAGCAAAATAGGGACGTACATCTTTTTGATATCCAACACTAATAATATTAGAATGGTTATTTATTAAACATAATGTTTCTTCCTGCAAAGCATCTAATTCATTTTCCAATGGACCTACTAGTAATAATTTGGGTTTTATTAGAGATTCCTTATCTAATTTTATAAAAGCACTTACTAATTCATTTATGCCCTTGTCTTTCACTAATCTACCTACAAATATGAACACAAATTCATCCGTTTTAATACCTAACTTCTTTTTTAATTCTGTACGTGAATCTTGAGAAATCAATTCTGGATCAAAAAAACTTGTATCTATTCCATTAGAGCTACCACTACCTAAAACTTTTAATTTACTAACTCTTGTAAATTTATTTTCTAAAATTATTTCATTCAAACCATAAGAGTTAGGGTAAACTTTCGTTGCACAAGCATAAGTTAACACTTCTACTTTATTCAATAACAAACGTTTAAAACCAGTGGCTACAGTCAAAGGCATTCCTGCAACTGTATGCAAACGATAAGGAACTCCAACAATTTTTGCTGCCAACATTCCCAATAAACCAGCTTTGGGAGTATGTGTATGTACAATTTCGGGTTTCTCCTTTTTAAAAAATTTAATCAGCTGAATTAATGATTTTAAATCACTTAAAGGGGAGATTGTTCGTGTCATATTAATAGCCACTGTTTGTACCCCTTCATTTATATGTACATCATCTAATGCTTCACCTGAGCTAGACACTCCTATTACCTCAAATCCTTGAGATTTCATAAATTTTAATTGCCCCTTTAAAAGCCCCCTTAATGATTGAGGAACAGTTGTAATACGGATAAGTTTCATTTTTAATCTCTATGCTTAATAACTTTGAAATTTTATTGGTAAATCAATTCTTCTATGCTTCTTAATTTGATTATTATTATCTGATTTAAAATTTTTCATTTCAATGGATCCTTTCATATTTTTAGATTTCACAAAATCTTCTTTCAAAACACCAGAATAAGTAAATCCATATAATGAATTTGAATCATTTAAATTTTCTATACTAATAGAAATTTCATTCTTAGATCCTGCATAATATTTTAGATATACTTTAACACCTTCATTAGTATTATTCATAGTTCGAATATTTCTCAAAACAATATTTTGCAAAAATTGACGATTATTATTGGGTTCAATATCAATCCCTGACATAGGATTTTTTCCATTTGTATTAGTAATTAAAATATCACTAATTTCTAATCCCTTTACTGTAATAACAGAAATTCCATTTCTATTGTTATTATCAATAATTCCACCCTTAATCTTTATTCTTTCATTAGGTAATTTAGTATGTTTATCTTCTCCAATATAAATACCATCTCCCCAACATAATTTTATATTTGGATTTATTATTTGAACATCTATTGATGACAGAATACTAATTCCCATCCCCCATTCACCTTTTATACCAAGATGTGTAAATCTATCTCCTTCAATTACAGGATTAACTATTTTTACATTTTTTACATTAGCAATATATAAAATACTATAATTTGTTTCAAAATTAGGTTCTATGATTAATTTTGATTTTTCTTGAAAAATAACTGTTTGATCACTGGAAATCTTAAGTCCATTTTTATTTATCAAAACTGTAAAATTTGGTATTAACACACTCAGATTTTCATCTAATCCTTTTTGGATATATTCTGTATAATCTATTTTACCAGAAACATCAAAATTGTCAGGCAAATACTTAGTCAAATCAATCGGATTTGCTAATAAAGAAACGGATACAATGAATGCGATGAAACAGAATATTTTTTTTAAACTATTCATTCTATTTTTTTAATTAACAATTCTTTTTTATAAACATCTATATAATTATCTACCATATTACAAATATCATATTCTTTTGATCTCAAATAACATCGATACGCTACTTCTTTATAATACTTTGAATCATTTATTAATTCTAAAACAAATTGAGCTATTTGTTTTTCATTTCCTCTTTCAAATAGAATTCCAAATCCATTAACTATCTCGCTTAATCCTTCTACATTTGATGCCAAAATTGGCTTCATAGAAGCCATTCCCTCCACTGCAGCGAGACCGAATCCTTCATAAAAAGATGAAAGAATGCAGATATCAGTATTAAATAATATATCAGGAATATCATTTCGTTGTCCAAGAAATCGAACTCTATCTTCAACCTTTAAGCTTCCTGCTAATTTTCTACATTCCTCGAGTCTTGGCCCCGACCCAACAAATTGTACTATGATATTCTTAGGTAAGTGTAACAAAGATCGAATAACAGTATCTTGATCTTTTGGATATCTAAAACTTGCTATTTGAGTTAAGGTAACTATATCATTATTTTGTATTGTATTATTGGTATTTGGTCGAAAATTTAATGTCTTTACTCCATTTTCAATTACTACTACCTTACTTTTAAATCGAACACCTAAATGGTCTAGTAATTGTCTCTCTGTAGCTTTTGATATACATATTATTTTTTGATATTTTGAATAAATAAATTTTTCAAACCATTTCAAATAAATTTTATCTCTTCTCTTATTATTAGTACTATGTTCAGTAAATATTATACATAAATTCGGAAAAAACAAAACTTTACAAATAGCTAACCAATAAACAGTTGGAAATAAATGTGCATGCACTATATCATAGTCTTTTAAAAATTTCTTTAATTTAAAAACTATAGAAAAACTATAGAAACTTTTAGCATGTATAGAATAAATATTAACACTCGTTTGCTTTATTTGCTCGTATAAAATAGTATCAGACTCTTTTAATAACAACAAATCGGCCTTTATATTCCTTTCATTATATAAAGGTAATGTGTCAACTATCAATTTTTCAGCTCCTCCTGTATTAAGAGAATTTATTATATGTAAAATTTTCATCTTTTTAAAACTCTTTTAAAAAACTTATCTTTTAAAAATAACACTAAGTTTTTTTCCTTCACTAATAAAATAGCCAGCATTATTACAACCATAATTGTTTTGTACATAATATTATAAGCAAACTTATCTATGAAATAATCTATTATTGAAGAAAAAATAACTAAAAAGAAAACTACCAACAATTCATATTTAACTCCAGATAAACAATCTATAACGGATATACCTAACTTTCTTTTTGCTTCATAAAAAATATAGGGAAATCTTAAATACAAACTTCCGTATCTAATTAAAACATAAGCAATAATTCCATAATGAACTGAAAAATAAATAAAGGGTAAAGAAATTAAAGTACATATCAAAGTATTAACACCGATAACTTTAAAATATCCTTTTGCACGCAAAGCCTGAATTACAACTTCATTAAAAAATGTACATCCCATCAATACAAATGTCCATTTTAAAATATAGGAAATACCGACCCATTCATCATTAAACAACACTTTCTCCATTAATTCACTATAAACAAATCCTACTGCACAGGATACAGCTGATAAGGTAAAAACAATTTTATGTGAAAAAAGAACTTTCCTATTATAATCAATTGATCCAGAAAAAGAAGAAAATGCACTATAAAGCACAGGCAATAAAGGTGCTAATAAAAATCCCTTTAATGTATTATATAATGTTCTACTCGTGGTAAACAAACCTAAGTCTTTAGATGAGAAATAATTAGCTATTAAATACGTATCCAAAAATATAGGAATCCAAATAAAAATTTCTTCTATCGTATTCCAAATAGAATTAGAAAAAATATCTTTAAATATACCTTTTTCAAAATAAAATCTAGGCTTCCAATCACTAAATTTCCATAAAATAATTGTATTTAAAAAGGCTCCCATTACTGACCCAAAAACTATTGCCCATACGCCACCGCCTAAAAAAGCTAATGGTATAGAAATAACCGCAGGAGTTCCAATTGTTATAAGTCTCGTATAAAATAAAAACTTGAAATTTAAATCTTTTCTCTTTAAAGCATTTTGTACAGATGATAATGTATAAAATATAATTTGTAAAGACATTATTTTTATTACATCAGTAGATTTTGGTTCATTAAATAAATAAGCTATCCAATCAGAAAAACTAAATATTATTACAAATAAAATCAAACCAATTACAAAATTGGTCGTAAATGCAACATTATAAACTTTAAATCTCTCCTCTCCATCTTTATTTAATTGAATAATATACTTAGCTGTACCTAAATCACTAACAATATAAATAAAAGTCAATAAAGTTGTAGCTACAGCAACAACACCATAATCACTTGGGCTAAGTATTCTAGTTAAGACAAGAAAAACTAACGGACTTACTACTTTTGCAACTACCTCTGTTAAAGAAGACCAAGCTGAGGCTTTAAAAACTTTTTCACCTACAGACATTATTTACTAAAAATTGTGTTAACTATTTTTTTTAATTGACATTCACAAGTAAACTCTTTTTCAGCAAAACTCCTCATTTCAACAAGTAAATCAGAATTTTTATAGATCTCATCATAAAATTCCAAGATTGTATTAATTTCAATAGCTGTTTCATTAAAAAGCACTTTTTTTGCAAACTTCTGCTCTTCTATTTGAGGTTCTTCGGCTGAATAGATAAAGGGTAATCCTCTAGCAGTATACTCTCTTACTTTTAACTCTGAACATTTCGTTGAACCTTTTCTAAAAATAGCTAATGATCCTATTCCAATATCACTAACATTAAAAATACTGTCTAATTCCTTTCCTCCTAACGCTCCATAGAACTTTACATATTTATTCAAATCATACTCTTTAACCAAGTTTTCAAGTACTTTCTTTTCTACACCATCACCTACAATATGTAAAAAAACTTTTTGTTTAATATTCTCTTTACTATAATAGTTCTTTAACCCTCTAACTACTCTATCAAATCCATGGGCTGGTGTGATCTGCGCTAGAGCCAAAAGGTCTACTACATCATTCTTGATTGGTTGTCTTAGTTCAATCTTTTCAATATTTACAAAATTTTCTATCTGAATAGTAGGCATATTAAATAACCTTTCGTGATTAGAAAACGTAGCCAAATAATCTATATACTTGTATGTATTATTATTTAGAAAACGTTTGACTTTAAATAAAATTTTTGTTTTTAATGAAGAATTCTGGTTTGATCTCTCCATATAAGTAGGTAATTCCCCAACTATTTTAATATTTGGATTAATCTCCTTCATTTTCTTAAAAAAACTAATCATAGAGAAACTAAAATGTTCATATCGAAGGTAAATCATATCATAATGCTCTAGCACATTAATATTATCCTTCAAATACTTATAAGTATTGTCCATTGATTTATAAAATGAAGAACTTTCATTTACTAAAAAGGTACGATTATCATTAATATTCAAGAATATTTTTCCCAAATCAAATTCTAAGAAATCTACAAGAAAACCAATTTTTTTATATGTTTCGATTTCTAGGTTAATTTTTTTTGCTACACCATTTTTATCTAAAAGATCAACACGATAACCTGAAATAAAAAGAAGTTTATACATACTATCTATTATTATTATTATTTCCTTTTATTATTTAACAACACTCCCATAAATAACCAAAAAAACACAGATCTCCAATATACATTTGAAAAGAGTAATTCTATTATACCTGCGGAAAAAAGATAAATTAAAAATATTTTATATTCTTTAGTATACTGATTTGATACAATAATTTTAAAAAATCGAAAAATAATAATCAACATTGGTATTAAATACAATAATCCACCTTCATACAAGACTTGAATAATAAAATTATGAGGATAAATACCATATTTTTCATCAAAAACAGCAATACCGTTTCCTATAAATAAACTATCTAAAATATCTAAAAAAGCATAACCCAATAATGTTCCTCTACCATTAGAAAGATCTTGCTGACTTTCATTAAACATTAAGATCTTATCAATAGCCTTAATATTATATCCAAAATTATCTAGAATTTCCTTAATCAAAAGGAGTAAATCAATAAAAACAAAAGAAACTAGAAATAATAATATTACGGATATGATTATAGCTCTCGTTTTTAATAATTTTCTTTTTTCTAAGAATATTAAAGCTAAAAATAAAAGTAATGCTAATAATGCCCCTCTAGTACCATATTTAAAATAAAATGTTAAATAATATAGAATAACAGTGATAGCAATTATTTTAAATATTCTTTTATGTAGAAATGAAACTGTTAATATCAGGGCTAAAATTAATCTTAATACTCCATAAGAAACTCCCATATAGAATCCAGAAGCCGTAACTAGAGAATCAAAGACCTTAAATTCAACTAAATAAATACCAGGAATACTAATTATTGCTATTAATGATACAGCATAATAAAAAAACTTGTAATCAATTTCGCAAGAAGAATATAAAATTCCAGTGAGCCCAAAAACTAAAAAAGAAGAAAAATAAAGAAGAAATGTTTCTCGGTCAGGTAATGAGTATGCATAACTAAAAAGAAAAAGAACCATTATTAATACAAAAACAAAGAGCTTTTTATTAATAAATATTGTTATATTATTATTTAATAGTAATAAAACTAGGCTAAACAAACATATAAAAACAATAATATTAGATACTGGAAATATCCAAGATATTGGATTAGCACATAAAAAAATTGCCAATCCAATACTATTTATCTTATTCTTCAAAATTTTATCCAAATCCTACAAAATTTTCAGTATCCTAAATACCATTTTAATGCAAATAAACTTAATTACTATAGTATAAATCCTATATCTTCAAAGTAATTCCTATTATTTGCATTAGCAATTCTAAGAGATTACAATGACTAGCTTTACAATCATCTCCTTTCACATCAATTATAATAATATACAATTTATAGAAATTAATAAGAATAATTCACAAATAATTTTTATTCTCACAACAAGTTGATTATACAACAATTTATATATATAGATGCTTTTTTACTTTTAGAAAGACTTTAAGATCTTTATCTAAAGCATTTTAATATACTATTTTATTAAAATTAATGTTACAACCTGTTATCAACGCCTTCTTTCAACAATCCTTTCACATCATATACGATTGCCGTATTTTTCTTCAGTTTTTCAATATCCAAAACTAACAATTCTTTATGTGCTACACCAAGTACTACGGCATCAAATTGTCCTTGTGGCAAAGTTGTATTACTTGTTACCCCATATTCATGCATTACTTCATTTGGATTCGCCCATGGATCATAGGTTGTTACTTTTACGCCATAATCTTCTAAAGCAGCGATTACATCTACAATTTTCGTATTGCGGACATCTGGGCAGTTTTCTTTGAAGGTAACGCCTAACATTAATACCTCCGCTTTACTCACATCAATTCCTTTTTTAATCATGGTTTTGATTACCTGAGCAGCCACATATTCACCCATCGAATCATTCAAACGACGGCCTGCCAAAATTATCTCTGGATGATACCCCTTCTCCATGGCTTTTTGTGCCAAATAGTAAGGATCTACTCCAATACAATGTCCTCCAACTAAACCAGGTTTAAACGGCAAGAAGTTCCATTTAGTTCCGGCAGCCTCTAATACCGCATGGGTATCAATCTCTAGAAGATTAAAAATCTTCGCTAATTCATTGACAAAAGCAATGTTGATATCGCGTTGAGAATTCTCAATAACTTTAGCTGCTTCAGCTACTTTAATGGTCGGTGCCAAATGCGTACCTGCGGTAATAACGGCTTTGTAAATATCGTTCACAACTACGCCAATTTCGGGTGTACTTCCTGAAGTTACTTTTAATATTTTTTCAACCGTATGTTCTTTATCTCCTGGATTAATACGCTCTGGAGAATAGCCAGCATAAAAATCATCATTGAATTTTAAACCCGAAACGCGCTCTAATACAGGCACACATTCTTCTTCTGTTACACCAGGGTATACGGTAGATTCATAAATAACGATATCTCCTTTTTTCAATACCTTCCCTACCGTTTCCGAAGCTTTATACAAAGGCGTTAAATCAGGGCGATTATGTTTATCTACTGGTGTTGGCACCGTAATTACGAATACATTACAATCCGTAATATCGCCTAAGTCATACGAACAAAATAAGCCTTTCGCTTCTTTCGCTAAAACAGGGTTCATGGATACGGTTACCGCTTTTAGTATTTCATTTTCAACCTCAAGCGTACTATCTTTCCCCTCTCTTAATTCATTAATACGCCCTTTGTTTATATCAAAACCAACCGTTGGGAATTTTGTAGCAAATAAACGCGCCAATGGCAAACCTACATAGCCTAATCCTATAACTGCAATTTTATGTTGTGTACTCATGTAATATAATGTAATGTTTTGTTCCTATTGATTATAAAGCACAAGGCTTTCTCTTTTATTTTCTATTTTTTAAAGCATCTCTTTATGCTTCCAATACCATTTCACCGCTTCTTTTAATCCTTCGCGAATCACATATGTCGGTTCATACCCCAACAATGTTTTTGCTTTATCAACAGAAGCTAAGGAATGAGCTACATCACCTTGTCGATTCGGTCCGTGTTTTACCTCTACATTGGCTATTTCAGCATCGTATTCCGTCAAAAACTCTTTCAAATAGCCTACCAATTGATTCAAATTTGTACGATCACCAACAGCCGTATTATAAACGGTATTAATTGCCGCTTTATTATCGGTTAGCATGGCACGTTCGTTCATTTGAATCACATTATCAATATAAGTAAAATCGCGTGAATTTTCTCCCGTTCCATTGATTGTAGGGCTTTCGTGTTGAATAAACTGTTTGGTGAATAAAGGAATAACCGCCGCATAAGCGCCTCTTGTATTTTGACGACGACCAAATACATTGAAATAGCGTAAACCAATAATTTCTATGCCATAGGTTTTTGCAAACACATCTGCATATAATTCATTCACGTATTTGGTAACTGCATAGGGTGAAAGTGGTTTTCCAATAACGTCTTCTACTTTAGGTAAAGCAGGTGAATCCCCATAGGTAGAAGAACTAGCAGCATAAACCATGCGTTTTACTCCACCATCACGTACGGCCACTAACATATTCAAAAAGCCATTGATATTTACTTCATTAGAAGTAATTGGATCATTAATTGAACGCGGTACAGAACCTAATGCTGCTTGATGCAATACATAATCTACACCTTCTACCGCTTGTTGACAGGTTGTCAAATCACGAATATCACCTTCTAACAATTCATACTTGGGATTACTTAAAAAATCCTCAATGTTGTGGCGATAACCGGTTGCAAAATTATCCAAACAACGCACAAAGTATCCTTTATTTAAAAAGTACTCTGTAAGATTAGAGCCAATAAAACCAGCTCCACCAGTGATCAATATCTTTTTCATTTTTTCTTTGTAAGCTTTTTAGCCTGTCTTGCACTTTACTACAAGTTTTTTTCTTTATCGACAAAGGTACATTTTTTACGCATTTAGCATAGCATTCTATTTATTATTTTTAAGCAAATACGAATTGAGCGAGTACTTCAAAAAACACTCATTTCACAAAATTAAAGTTAAAAAAACTTAATTTACTTCAACAAAAACAAAAAAAATAGCCCCATACTGATTTTAATTCAACTTAATCGCCTTTTTCAACTTTAGCTAAAACTTCACTTTTTGTAAAGATTGAATATTTAATTTGACCTTCCTTCTTTCCCCAGTCTTCTCTCTTTCTTCTCTCTTTCTTTTCCTCCTCCTAATTGCAACTCAAAATTGACAAGGTCTATTGCTCTGTATTTTTGAATGACCAATAAATCAAAATAAATCTCTTACTATGGGCTCTCACTGCAATTTCTCATTTCTATCTTAAATTTCTAGGGGGAGGGTGACTTTTTTATGCGGTATTGCAAGAGTCAAAAAAGAGACTAACCTTTGTACGTCAAACCAAATAGCCATCCGTATGAAAGAAACGAAACGTAAAGGTTCGAGAACAATTGCATCCATCCCACCTGCTCTCTTGCAACAATTGAATCAAGGAGAAATAGAAACTGCTAACCTAGTAGAATGGCTAGCTATTGACGTGGTAGAATTAGTCAAAAATCTACTACAGCAAAGCAATAAGCTGCAGTACTTGGATGCGGTATTAGATGCATTGGAAGACATAAAAAAACCGACAATCACGTTAAAAAACGCAACAATCGGTCAGGTTTTACTCGAGCAAGTCACGCTTAACAAAGACGAGGAACTCTTTGCGTTTTTAAGTCAACACCCCTCGGATATGGCCCGATGCTGGGCTACGTATATGATTGGGTGCGACCCTGCACTTAGTCCCCAAAAACAACTAGAAGCGATTCAAATATTTGCAGCAGATTCCCATTTTGGCGTAAGAGAAACAGCCTGGATGGCGGTTCGACCAACAATTAGTGCCAATCTCGCCTTGAGTTTGCAAATTCTCGAACCCTGGACCTTAAACGCCGATGCAAACATCCGCCGTTTCGCTACAGAATCAACCAGACCCAGAGGCGTTTGGTGCGCCCATATCGAAGCACTTAAAGACAACCCTGAACTAGCACTAGCGCTACTGGAAAATTTGCGCAATGATTCTGTCAAGTATGTACAAGACAGCGTGGGCAATTGGCTGAATGATGCCAGTAAAACACAACCTGAATTTGTTCGAGCTATTTGTACGCGCTGGCAAGAAGAAAGTCCATCGAAAGCCACGCTTTATATTAGCAAAAAAGCCTTGCGATCGATTGAAAAGTAATTTTTGTTCTTTCTAGTAGCTAATAAAAAAGAAAGAAATACCACTGCCTCCCGCCTTAGCTAGCTCCATGAAAGTTTTGTGCACTACTCAATTGCTGTACTTACCTCCCTATTTTTCGCGTCGGCATAAAGTAACTAAATAGGTTGTTTTTTTGAATTTCACTCGGTATTTCTTCGAGTGTTCTTTTGGTCTTGTTCGGGTTTTGTTCGAAAAAAGGGGTGTTTTCTCGAAGAACTCCCGAACAAGACCAAAAGGTATTAGTGAGCTAAGAAGAGAAAAAATTAGAGAGAAAAAGACAAAATCGCGTTGCTTAGAGACGAAAGTCTCTCTTTTGAATTTTGCGTCTTAAGGCATAATAGCTGAGTAACAATTGGTCGTACCATAAGGCTAGCACCAGTAAAAGCACAGCTAAAAACAAGGTTTTAAATTGATAGTGAAAATACATAAAACCGCCAGCTACACATCCAATAAAGAAACAACCAATAATGGCGAGCATCAAGATAACACTGCGGTATAACCGCTTGCGCTCTACGCGATCTCTATAGAAAAACAGTTGGGAAAGGACAATGCCCATATCCGTAAACAAGCCCGTTAGGTGCGTTGTTCGCACTACAGCGCCAGAAACTCGGGTAACCAATGCGTTTTGCAAGCCCATTGAAAATAATAAGGCTAAAGCGCAAAAAACGCGGTATTTAGCTAAGGCGTCTTCATAAAAAACATCAACTAGACCGATACTCAGCAATAAAACAACTTCAATAAGAATGGGTATAACATAGGAAACCTCGGATTTGTGTTTCAATCCCCACTCCATAATAAAACTAGAAACAAAGGCTCCTAAGAAAAAGAAAAACGTATAAATCAGGTAAACCATTGCCCTACTGTAATTCTCTTCAATAAATTCTTCCGCAAAAAATGCAAAATGCCCCGTTACATTCGTAGTCAAGGTATGCACACCTAAAACGCCAACAATATTAACAATCCCCGCTACACAGGATAATAAAGAGGCTAATTTAAGATTGTGTGAATACGTACGACTCTTCCCTTGATGCCTAAACATACTACAATTACTTTTATACAAAGTTACAAAATCTCTTTGGATGCTACTCCAATTCTTTTTTAGCTACTTAAAATTCAAGCCATTACAACTGTTTTTTTTAGCTAAAAAGTTTTTTTTTTAATTCAACAACGCAAAAAAATAAGGCGCAAGAAACCTAGGTTTCTTGCGCCTTATTTTTTAGTTAAGCCCTTACGCTCGTTTGATTCCACAAAAATCCAAAACAACTTTATCACTTGGGATATCTAGGGTCTTAAATTCTTTATGGGCTACTAGAAAAACAAGAATATCAGCTTTTTCGACCGCTTCATTGTAATCCGTCAACTTAAATATTTTATGTTCTTGAACATTCGGTTCTACAATATACAAATCTGCATCCCCAGAATCTTGCAAGATACGCTCTGTAATATAAATAGCTGGTGACTCGCGTAAATCGTCAATATTGGGTTTAAAAGCCAGTCCCATTAAGGCGATTGAGGGTTCGCGTTTCTCTTTTAATTCAAAGGCTAAACGCGTTGATTTCACTTTTTCTGCACACCAAAAAGATTTGTAGTTATTAACTTCTCTTGCTTGTGCAATGATTCTTGACTCCATAGGGAATTCAGAAACAATAAAATAAGGATCTACAGCAATACAATGTCCACCTACCCCACAGCCGGGTTGCAAAATATTTACGCGTGGATGTTTATTAGCTAATTCAATCAACTCCCATACATTAATCCCTGCTTTATCGCAGATTAGAGACAATTCATTGGCAAAAGCAATTTGTACGTCACGAGAAGAGTTTTCTGTTAGTTTACACATTTCTGCTGTGCGCGCATGGGTTGGATGTAAGGTTCCCTGTACAAATTGAGCATAAAATGCAATTGCTTTTTGCGTAGATGCTGCGTCCACTCCACCAATTACACGATCATTATGGACTAATTCATACATAACATTACCCGGTAATACACGTTCTGGACAGTATGCCAAGTAGATTTTACCCTCTAATTCCGGTCGTTCAGCAAAAATATATTCCATCATCTTTTCCGTAGTACCTACCGGAGAAGTGGATTCAATAATATACAAATCGCCTTCTTTTAACAAAGGAATGATTACGGAAGTAGCGGCTTTTACATAGGAGATATCGGGTTCGTGATTCCCTTTAAAAGGAGTTGGAACCACAATTAGATACGTATTGGCTTGCACAGGCTTGGTGTCCGCTTTTAAATACCCTGCTTGTACGGCTTGCGCAACTGCTTGATCCAAATCAGGTTCAACGATGTGAATTTTTCCTGCATTAATTGTATCTACAACTTGTTGTGAAATATCCACACCATGTACTTGTATTTTATTTTGTGCAATTAAAGCCGAAGTTGGTAATCCAATATACCCTAAACCTATCGTTACTACTTGTACATTCATTCTTATTGGGTTATTTTTATAATTGTATTTTTAATATATTCATGTCTTTACTTGACTGCTATAATTGATCGATAAAATCAACAATACGTTGACAAGCCTTTCCATCACCGTAAGGATTATGTAAAGCAGACATTTCTGCGTAACGCTCATTATCAATCAATAAACGGTGTGTTTCACTTACAATTTTCGCTTGATCTGTTCCTACCAAAATAACCGTACCTGCATCAACTGCTTCTGGCCGTTCTGTAGTATCACGCATCACTAAGACCGGTTTTCCTAGACTAGGAGCTTCTTCTTGTACGCCTCCGCTATCTGTTATAATAAGGTAGCTCTGATTCATCAACCATACAAAAGACGGATAGGTCAATGGATTAATTAATTTAATATTATCAATTCCAGATAAAAGGTCATAAACTGGCTTTTTTACATTTGGGTTTAAATGTACAGGATATATAATCTGAACCTCTGGATGCATGGTTGCAATCTCTTTTAATGCTCGACAAATGCGAATAAATCCTTCTCCGTGATTTTCTCTCCTGTGCCCCGTAACCAAAATCAACCGCCTTTCTTGTTCCACTATTTGCTTGAGATAGTCAATTTCATCATACTGTAAATCCTCAACTCTTGCTACGCTTTCTAATAAAGCATCAATTACGGTATTACCTGTCACCAAAATGTTATTGAGGGCAACATTCTCTTTTATCAAATTATCCCTTGAAGTTGCAGTTGGTGCAAAATGATAATCACTAAGACGCCCTGTAAGCTGTCGATTCATTTCTTCGGGAAAAGGAGAATATTTATTGTGGGTACGCAAACCTGCTTCTATATGACATACTTTCGCTCCACCATAAAAAGCAGCTAAACTTGCTGCCATTGTGGTAGTGGTATCACCGTGAACAAATACGTAATCGGGTTGAAAATCACTTAGAACATCTTTTAGTCCAACAATAATATCCCCTGTTAACGTATACAGATTTTGGTCGGGTTTCATCAAATTCAAATCATATTCTGGTACAAGATCAAAGAAATCTAGTACCTGATCCAACATTTCTCTATGTTGAGCTGTTACACATACCCGTGTATCAAAGTGATTGCCCCTTTTTTTAAACTCTTTAACTAAAGGAGCCATTTTTATTGCTTCTGGTCTTGTACCAAATACAATTAAATTTTTTTTCATTCTTTATATTCTTAAGAGGAGAACCAATGCTTATCCCTACTCAATACCTTTCCAAAGTAAGGCAAATAGCCTTAAATTCATTACTTCTAACGATGCAAAATAACGGATTAATCAGAGTCAACAAATTGTATTCCCAATCAAACGGTAGTATCAAAAAAAAATTGTTAGTTCTCAACTTTTTTACACCCAAAGGTACATTTTTAAAGCTTTAGCCCCAATTTAATTTATCTTTTTATTTTTGCTTGATATACATCTTTAAGCCATTTATTTTATATTTTTGTACATATAAACGATAAAAAACAACACAATCAAAAATACCCCGTAAAGTCGATACATCTCTACTATTACAAGACTATAAAGTACACGTAGAATGGAATTAAACCCCCTAAAATTATTTTTATGCAAGAAAAAATGAAAAAAAACGACAAAATCCCTTGTCCTAATTAAAAAAACTATACCTTTGCACTGATTATGGCAATTAAACTTAATGTATAGCCTGGTAAATTTCAAACGCAGTACTACTGCGCTTATGTTTTTCAAACCTTTACTACTGTTTTTGCATTTATCACCAAAAAGATAAATATTTTTTATTTTCATTTGTAGTAAGTAGGTATCATCCGAACAACTTTTCAATACAAGGTTTATTCTAAAAAATAACCTTACTGTAACTACATAATTTAATAATCAATTATTTCTCTTAATTGCTTATCTTAGCAATGTTGTATATTTACAAACCTACAGATGGAAAAAGAAAACATTTGTTAACTATAGATTATTTAATGGCAGATTCATTTTTTAAAAAAGAGAACAACAAAAAGAAAAAACAAAAGCAAGAAGAAAAATTAAAACGAAGAGAAGATCGTAAACAAAACAACAACAAAGGGAAAGATTTAGAAGATTTGTATGTTTACGTTGATAAATTAGGGCAACTTACTCACTTAACCCCTGAGGAGCAAGCACTATACGAGAAGCAAGAAAGTAAAAAAGCGGATAAAATCTCACAAGATACTCATGAAGGTGTGATTAGCTATGTTACGGATAAAGGGTACGCTTTCGTCATTGACTCTAAGAGCAAAGAAAGTATCTTTCTGCATCAAAATGACTTAAATATTCCTTTGGAAAAAGGATTGAAAATAAGTTTCAAATTAGAACAGAATAAAAACGGAATAAGAGCTGTAGAAGCAGCTAAAAAAGAATAATAAATTTTAATTAATATGCAACAAGGAACAGTTAAGTTTTTTAATGAAACTAAAGGATTTGGATTTATCACACCAGACGATAATGGAGCAGATATCTTCGTACACACTTCAGGTTTAGTAGATCGTATTCGTGAGAACGATGTAGTTACTTATGAAGTAGAAAAAGGAAAAAAAGGATTAAACGCAGTAGAAGTTAGACGTGTAAGATAATTTCACACTGTAAAGTAAAAAAAAGCCAATCATATTCGTATGATTGGCTTTTTTGTTTTGGGGTAATAAGAATAGGAAATGAGTAAAAATGATTACTCAACACTTCTACTTCCATCTAACAAAACCCTTCTGTAAGTCACTCTATGTTTGCAAATAGAATGGGATCAAGTACAAAAGAGATCAATCCTAAAAGCTTTAATTTTCGCATTAAAGGATTCTGCAGAAGCATTGGTACTTCTGTTGTCAAAATAGTTTAATATAGATTGATAATTTAACCCATACTATGAATAACAAAGCTGAATAACCCATGCAATGCTTCACTGTAAACCGTATGATATACGCTGTGTTGATGTTAGTGTAAAGTTGGTTTGGGTAATCAAAAATTACTTTCTTTTTTAAA
>NZ_CBCPHW010000005.1:0-258879 GCF_965118575.1 Myroides odoratus
TTTGCTTTTTTACCAGTAAGTTCTCTGAAGTAGAAAATACGAGCTCTACGAACTTTACCTCTTTGATTTAATTCGATTTTTTCTAAAGCAGGCATATTGACTGGGAAGATACGCTCTACACCAACGTTACCAGACATTTTACGGATAGTAAAAGTCTCAGTAGCACCTGAACCTCTTCTTTGGATAACTACTCCTTTAAAGAACTGAGTTCTTTTTTTGTCACCCTCTTTAATTTCGTAGTACACAGTAATTGTGTCTCCCGCTTTAAATGCTGGGAAGTCTTTTTTTGCAACTAATTCGTCTTGAACGAATTTCATTAAATCTGCCATTTCTGAAAAAAATAATTAATTAATTTAAACCAACATACACGGACCTCGCCAGAGGTTAGTCTAAAACGAGTGCAAATATATGAAAATCCAATAAAATAATCCTAATTTTTAGGCTAAATAATTGGGTTGAGGTTTATTCTTATACCTTATTAGGTAAGATACCTCTTCTTTTTCTAAATAAAAGGTAGGGGAGAATAATGTATTTAAAGAGAGTGAGTTAGGGTATTTTTATTTCTTATCCTCTAAAAGATCAGGTCTTCGATTTTTTGTATGCTCGTAGGCCATGTCTTCTCTCCATTTATCTATGACAGCAAAATTCCCACTTAATAAAACATCTGGAACTTTCCATCCTTTATATTCAGAAGGTCTAGTATAAATAGGCGGAGCTAATAAATTATCCTGAAAACTATCCGTTAAGGCAGAGGTTTCGTCATTTAGAACACCCGGTATTAAACGAATCAAGGTATCACATAAAATAGCGGCTCCTAATTCACCACCCGATAAGACATAATCACCAATAGAAATTTCTTTTGTAATAAAGTGATCTCGAACGCGTTGATCCACTCCTTTATAGTGACCACATAAAATAATAATGTTCTTTAAAAGAGACATAGTATTAGCCATAGATTGATTTAAGGTTTCCCCATCCGGTGACATATAAATAATTTCATCATATTCCCGTTCTTCTTTCAATGCACTAATGCATCGATCAATAGGTTCAATGCTCATAACCATTCCTGCACCTCCACCAAATTGATAATCGTCCACATTTTTGTGCTTGTTCGTACTATAATCGCGTAAATTGTGAAAGTGTACTTCAACAATACCCTTAGAAATAGCTCGCTTTAAGATAGAAGCTTGAAAAGGACTTTCGATTAATTCCGGAACAACAGAAATGATATCTATACGCATCTTTTAAAATTTTTCACAAAGGTACAATCCAATTTTATACAATCCAATTGTTTATCTCTTTGGATTAGGAATTGAAAAAAAGGATGTTATCTTGTGTGAAAAAAGGAGGATAATTATTCATTTATTGTAGAAATTATACCTTTTACAAGAATAAAATAAAGGAGATGTTTTAAATTTGCATCTATGAGTTTATCTAAAGGAAATGTTTGGTTTATGGCTACAGTTACGGGGTTAATTGTAGCTAATTTGTATTATTGTCAACCATTAATTCCATTGATTGCTGAGGAGTTTAAGGTTTCAGAAGCTTCTGCGGGAACCTTAACCTATTTAACCCAAGCAGGTTATGCAGTAGGTATGTTTTTGATGATTCCTTTAGGGGATCTATTGGAACGAAAAAAACAAATCATTTGGACTACAGTGTTTGCATGTGTCGCGTTGAGCTTAACGGCAAGCGTGACTAATTTCTTTTGGTTGCAAGTCATTAGTTTTATACTTGGAGCTACTTCAATTGTACCTCAATTAGTTTTGCCAATGGCGGCTAGCTTGGCTTCTGAAGAGCAAAGAGGAAAAGTAATAGGAACAGTAGTTAGTGGTTTATTACTAGGGATTTTATTTTCTCGAACACTGAGTGGAATTGTCGGCATGTGGTTGGGGTGGCGTGGTATGTTTTGGATTGCAACGGCAATAGGACTTTTACTCGTGATTATGATTCAATTTAGACTTCCCTTAAACAAACCAACCTACCAAGGAACAATCTCCAGTTTGTATGCTTCTTTATTTCGCTTGATTAAAGAACAACCTGTTTTAAGAGAAGCTACTTGGATTACAAGCTTGGCATTTGCCCAATTTGGTGCTTTTTGGACAACGATGGTTTTGCTTTTGCACAATCAACCTTTTGGTTATGATAGTGCTTGGATTGGTTCTTTCGGACTTATTGGTGCTTGTGGGGCTTTTGCAGCCCCTTTAGTAGGTAAAATCGGTGGAGCAGGCGGTGCTCAAAAATTAATTTTATATGGCATAGGCATGACATTTTTGAGTTTTGTTGTTTTTGCTTTGTCGTCAACTTCTATTGTAGGAATAATTATAGGTATAATCTTAATAGATTTGGGATTACAAACGATTCATGTATCTAATCAAACCCGAATTTACTCCCTGTTACCAGAGGCGCGCAACCGATTAAATACTGTCTATATGTCATTTAGTTTCTTAGGAACAGCATTTGGCTCGGCTTTTGGTTTATATTTGTGGAAATATTTGGGTTGGGTAGGTGTCTGTTTAGGTGGCATGGTCTTAGCCTTTTTGTCATTCTTGATTTACCTGCGCACAAAGAAAAAAAATAGTAAAAATTAATAACTTAAGAATAATGGAAAACGGTATTTACGCAAAATTTAATACGTCAAAAGGCGAAATATTAGTTAAATTAACTGAGGATAAAACTCCTGGAACTGTAGGAAACTTCGTGGCTTTAGCAGAAGGTAATTTAGAAAATAAAGCACGTCCTCAGGGAACACCTTATTATGATGGACTAAAGTTTCATAGAGTTATACCTGATTTTATGGTTCAAGGAGGCTGTCCACAAGGGATTGGTTCAGGAGGTCCTGGATATACGTTTGATGATGAATTCGATTCAAGCTTGAAACACGATGGTCCTGGTGTATTGTCAATGGCAAACGCAGGTCCTGCAACAAATGGATCGCAATTCTTTATTACCCATGTTGCTACCCCTTGGTTAGATGGAAAGCACACTGTTTTTGGTCGCGTAATTAACGGTCAAGATATTGTAGATGAAATTGCTCAAGACGATGTGCTTGAGTCTATCGAAATTGTAAGAGTAGGAGAAGAGGCTCAAAAATGGAATGCAGTAGAAGCATTTAGAGTTTTTGAAGGTGCAAGAGAAAGAAGAGTTACAGAACAAAAAGCAGCGGCAGAAGAAGCTTTAGAAAAAGTAGCAGCTGGTTTTGAGCGTACAGAAAGTGGCTTGCGTTATCAAATGATTGTTAATGGATCTGGGAAACAAGCTGAAAAAGGAAAAACAGTAGCAGTTCATTACAAAGGAGCATTGGAAAATGGAACGGAGTTTGACAACTCATACAAACGTAAAAAACCAATTGAATTTCCTTTAGGTCTTGGCCATGTGATTGAAGGGTGGGATGAAGGAATCGCTCTTTTAAGAGTTGGCGATAAAGCTCGTTTTGTTATTCCATCGTATTTAGGTTATGGAGAGGCTGGTGCTGGAGGTGTTATTCCTCCCAATGCAATTCTAGTTTTCGATGTTGAATTAATGGACGTTAAGTAATATAAATAAAACTCCCACTCTTAGTTAAGTTTGGGAGTTTTTTGTCAAATGCTAGTTTATTTTTTATGAAAGAGGAAATTGAGGCTTGCCATGAAAGAATAAAAAAATATGTACACCATACGCCTATCATGGAGTCGGGACATATTGAAAACTTTTTAGGAAGTGATTTGTATTTTAAATGTGAGAATTTTCAACGAGCAGGAGCCTTTAAAATGCGAGGGGCTATCTACGCTATTCTGCATTTAACAGAGGCACAAAAGGAGAAGGGTGTTGTTACACATTCTTCAGGCAATTTTGCACAAGCTTTAGCGCTTGCTGCTCGCACTTTTGATGTCAAATGTTATATTGTTATGCCCTTTAATGCACCTAATGTAAAAAGAGATGCCGTAGGGATGTATGGAGGTGAAATCGTAGAGTGCGCTCCAACCATGGAGTCTAGAGAAAGGGTGTGTAATCAAGTTATTGATGAAACAGGCGCAACATTTATTCACCCCTCTAATGAAATGCATGTCATTCTTGGAAACAGTACCGCAGCAAAAGAACTCTTGGAAATTCAGCCTGATTTGGATATTTTAATTGTTCCAGTAGGGGGTGGAGGACTCTTAGCAGGGACAATTCTGGCAGCTCAAACGTTTGGTAAAAAGGGAATAGAAGTATATGCAGGTGAACCTTATGAAGTAGATGATGCCTTTCGCTCTTTAGAATCTGGTAAAATAGAGAGTAATGTAGCAGTAAATACAATCGCTGATGGATTGTGTACCCAATTAGGGAATGTTAATTTTCCAATTATTAAAGAAGGCACAAAGGCAATTATTCGCGTTCGTGAAAATGAAATAATTAGTGCCATGCGATTAATTTGGCAACGCATGAAAATTATCGTAGAACCAAGTAGTGCTGTTGCTCTAGCCGTTTTGATTAAAGAACGCCCTTTATTTCAGGGAAAAAAAGTAGGTATTATTTTATCTGGAGGAAATGTGGATTTAGATAATTTACCTTTTTAATAGGGATTCTGAGGTTTAGTCTGGTACTAAACCTTTTTTGATTCACCAAATAGCTGGTCGTAGGTATTGACGTATTTTTTCTTTAATCGTTGCTTCGTTTTCTTTACAGCTTCAATGGTAATACCTAATATATTAGCCGTTTCTTGGTTGGTTAAATTTAATTTCTGCAATAAGATAACCCGAAGGTTAGAATCCGTTAATTCTGGAAATTGATGCATTAAATTAGTGTAGTAATCACTTTGTTCAGTCTGAAAGGTTTTTTTGAATACAAGCCAACTTTCATCGGTCATTAAGTGAGACGAAATGGTCTGTTCTAATTTCATTCGCTCAGCTTGTGACTTTGTGCTAGTAGAATCTTTTAATTTATTTAATTCTATTTCCAGAATGTTGATTTGCTTGGTCTTATCGGCTAAGTACTCTTTGTAAGAGTCCAAAGAGAGACTGGTATCTTGCCAGCGCTTTTCGGATTCAGCCATTTCTTTCTCAATTTTTAAAATATTTGATTCATATAAGAAAGCTTGTTTTGATAGTTGTTTTTTATATATTCTATACACAAAAACCAAGACACAACCCAATGAAAAAGAAAGGGATATAAATAATAAACGTTGATAATTTATTTTTTCATAATGATACCGTTGGGATTCAAGTTGTAAATTAATAAGCTCAATTTCTGCATCCCAGTTGATTTGATCAATAGCCTTTTGACCTTCGGTTTCACTAATGTATTCATTTAATGTCGTCAAATTTCTTCGATACAGCAATTCTCTTTTCTCATCTTTTTCAACAATCGAAATCTCTAAAAGCAATTTCATAATGTCATATTCAAAACCTTTTACATAATTGAGCGTTTGCGCATAGGAAAAGGCTTCTAACGCTGTTTTCTTAGCATTGTCGATGTCATTTTTATCCCAATAAACTTGCGCAAGAGACAACAGCGCAAACATTGTGTTTTTTTTATCGTCTATTTTTTTTGACAAGGAGATATCTTCCTCTAAATAGCTAATCGCCTTTTCCCAATTTTGTTTGTTGTTTTCTATGATGGCTAAATCTCCTAATATTTTAGCATAGCGCAAGAAATCACTTTGACTTTCAGCTAGGTTTTTGGCTTGTATTAAATAGGGATAGGCCAAGGCTTCTTGTTTATCTTTAATCGCAAAGTTGCCAATAGCATTTAATAAACTGGTGTAGTTTATATTGTCTTTTGTTGTGAGTTGGAGTGCTTTTGTTAAATAGGTTATCCCCTGTTTATATTGGCCAATTGTACCATAGAAATAGCCTATTTTCCTGTAGATATCTGTGGCTTGAATGGTTATTTCTTCTGGGTGATTGTCTAAAATGTAGGCAACCTCGCTGTAATAATTAGCCGATTCTACATAATGATTGTAGGTATAATAGTAAAAGCCAATTTGTGTGTGAACCCAGTGCGTTAGATCGGGGAAATCGACAATTTTTAATTGGGTTTCGACCTCCCGAAAAAGCAAGGTAGTTTGTTCGTTAAAAGCGCCAAGTTCATTCGCCTTAATTTGAGCTCGTTTAACTTTTGAAATGATAGATATAATAGACTTATTAAGTCCGTATTCTTTGGTTGATTTGTCATTGAGAACTTCTTCTAGTTTGACGATATCCTCTACTTTATTTAATTCTGTAAGTAATAGGTTAATATGAGTAGAAGTACGTTCTGTCGTTTTGGAACAGGAAATGAAAATAAAAAGAAGTAGAAAGTAACTAATTTTTTGCATAAATACTTTTTTACATTAAATAATTTAGGAGTAAAAGTTAAAATTTTACATGTCCACCCCTTTGTCCACCCGAATGTCCACCCCAAAGATAGTTTATTTTTAACAAAATGTTATATTTTGCTTAAGTTTTTGTAAGGCATTTGTTTCAGATGAGATGCTTGCTGATAAAAAACAATTAATCAATTTATACTTTATTTACTTTACTAGAACTATGAAACAAAAATTACTTCTAACCTGGCTGTTTTTACTCAGCTTTTCACTGTCTATGTTATCCCAGATTCAGATTGGATCTGGAAATTTGAGCAGTGAGTACATACCTATTAACGCCCGTTTTGATTATGCAATGAGTCAACAGATTGTTTTAAAATCTGAGTATAATGAGGGGGAAGGAGTTGCAGGAAATATTACAAAAGTCAAATGGTTTGTTAATTCTTTTTCCCCAAATAGTACAGATTGGAATTTATGGGATGTATATATAGGACATACAACTAAAACTAGTTTTTCAGGAAGTTCTGATTTTGTAGCTTTAACTGAATCTACTCTAGTTTTTAGTGGAACCATAAATCCAACAGCAGGACAATGGATGGAAGTGGTTTTAACAACTCCATTTAATTATGATGGTTTAAGTAACTTAATCGTTACAGTGGTCGAAAAGAAACTCGGATTTACTTCAATTGCAGGAAAACCTTTCTTTAAAGCGTATACTGCTACAGATAGAGGATTATATGCGTATCAAGATAGCAGAGTAATTAATACAACGGATTTAACACAGAATGGAGGTAAAACGAGAACGAGTACGGTTGCCCAATTACAATTTGAAGGACAAATGAGTGCCTGTCTTAGACCATCAAATTTACTGGTAAACTCAATTGAATCCGTACAGGCAACAGCTGCTTGGACCGTTAATGCAACGAACGCTACTGCTCAAAGTTACGAGTTGCGCACGGATACCAATGTAGGAACCACAGAAGGACGAATCGCTACCGGAACATTGGGTGCAACTGCATCCAGTTTTGCATTAACTAGTTTATTGCCCGATACCGTTTACTATTTTTATGTAAGAAGTGTATGTGGAGCTAATGACTCAAGTTTTTGGCAAGAGGTTCGTTTTAGAACTACTTGCGCAGCAACTGCCATTCCTTATACAGTGAGTTTAGATGATATAACAACCCCTAATGTACCTTTCTGTTTACTTGTTGAGGATACAAATAATGATGGCAAAAAGTGGATTACCTATGCAAAACCTACTAATTCTGGTTTTTCGGATGCGAAAGTAATGGGATACCCATATCACTCCACTAATGTTGCGAATGATTGGGTTTTTACCCAAGGACTTAATTTAGTTGCAGGACAGAGTTACCGTATTTCATTTAAGTATAGAGATAGTGGTTCAGCCGAAAAATTGAGAGTGAGTTATGGAGCACTAGCGGTAAGTACAGCAATGACAACCGAATTGTTTACCATTACTACGGGAACTACTCAAGAAACCATTGATAAAACAATAGATTTTACGCCTACAACAACAGGTATTTATTATATTGGTTTTCAGGCTTTTTCAGATCGAAATAAAAATATTCTTTATGTCGGTGATGTTAAAGTAGAAACAACGCCAACGTGTTTTGTTCCAAGAAATTTAGTGGTGAACACCAATGCGATAACACCAAATTCAGTTGATTTTAGTTGGTCAGTGCCAGAAATTGCCCCTGTGAATGGTTATACCTATGAGATTCGCACTGCGGCTAATCCAGGTGATCCAATAGGATTAGTTACGCAAGGAAACATAGTTGCAGGGCAGTTAACGGCTGCGGTAAACGGACTAATACCAAGTACAGAATATACGATTTATGTCAAATCTGTTTGTGCAGCGGGTGATACCAGTATTTGGACACCAGGTAAAAAGTTTACCACCTTGTGTGATCCTCCAGTGTTAACGAGTACTACAAATGGTATAGCGTGTGGATTTGGAGAGGTAACTTTGCAAGCCCTATATAATAAAGGGATCGTAAGATGGTATCAAACACAAACAAGTTCAACTCTTTTAGGTACAGGTAATACGTTTGTTACTCCGGAAATTAATGAAACAAAGTCGTATTGGGTAGATTCAACTTCTGAGCTAGTACAAAGAAATGTTGGGAAAGTTATTCCAGCTACTAATTCTACTTTTGAAGATACTAATGCTGGAATTGTATTTAATATTTTTGAAAATATAACCCTAACGGGCGCGGATATCTACGCTACAGTAAATGGAGTAATAAATGTAAAAATTACAAATAGTGCAGGTACGGAACTTTATTCTACGGGTGATGTTACTATTCTAGCTAATGGTATTACTACCCCAACTAGGGTTCCTATGAACTTTAAGATAACACCTGGTACGGGGTATCGCATGCTAATTAAAACGTATTCAGGAGGAGTTAAATTAGTTAGGGAATCTTCGAATGTTTCGTTTCCATATTTAAGTACTGATAATGCAATTACACTTACAGGAGGGTATTATTCAGGTGCAAGTAGTTCTTATTATTATTTCTATAATATAGGATATGAAAAAGGTTGTACAACGGCTCGTACAGAAGTTATTGCAACGGTAAATGAAGCACCAGCTCTTACTTTATCATCAAATGCTTTAACCATTTGTCAAGGGCAAAATAGCACAGCAGTAACACTAACAGCAGGTGCGACGGATTATGATACCTATCAATGGATACCTGCAACAGGCGTTTCTGGTACTGCTACAACAGGTTGGGTTTTTTCTCCAGCCGAAACCACAGAATATACCTTATTGGCCACGCAATCGAATGGACTTTGTAAGGTAAGACAAAAAGTAAATATTGTAGTAAATGCAATTCCAACTCTTGTATTGCAAGCAGAACAGGTAGAAGTTTGTTTAGGATCGGTGCAAGAATTAAAAGCGACCAATATAACATTGCCAAGTACAGGTTCTGAAGCAATTTTTGGGACAGGAACACAAAGAGTAGGTACAACCTCTTATCCTAATACACTTAGTGCCTATTATGGAGGAGTGAAGCATCAGTTGTTGTATACCAAAGAGGAGTTATTAGCCAAGGGACTGATTGGAGGTAGTCAAATTAGTTCACTTGCTTTTGAATTGGGAGATATGGTTACAAAAGAATGCAAGGATTTTACAATTCGCATAGGTAGTACAACGCGTACTGTTATGACCACTGGTTTTGTACCTTCGACTTCTTTAACGACTGTTTATAGTCGTTCTTTTACACCTTCAACGACGGGGTATGTATTATTTGCATTTACAACTGCGTATACTTGGGATGGAGAAAGTAATTTAATTATTGAAACCGTACATAATGCGGGTAATGGAGGTAATGGAGATGGTACAACAAACCGTTATACAACAACAACGTTCCCAAGTGTTTATTATGGAGCAAAGGATAGCGTTACCCCTGCAGGCGTAGTGAGTTTTGATGCCTTAGAAACATATAGTACAAGTGGTTCTTCAGCTAATCGACCGAATATTAAATTTGGTTATTCAACTCCATTTGAACTTAGTTGGGCTCCTTTAACAGGACTCTATCAAGATCAAGAAGGAACCATTCCTTATACGGGTGATTCACGTTCTACAGTTTATGTAAAACCAATAGAATCTACTAGTTATACAGCAACAATGAAAAACACGGTAACCTTATGTACAACAGCTAAAGAAGTAGCAGTAGAAGTAGTACGTGTGGGGACTTTTACAATTGAAGCTCAAGCATTTTGTGATGCAGTAAATGTGGAAGATATTGCAATAGCTATTACAGGTGATGGACAAGCTAAATGGTATACATCAATAACAGGCACAATGGTGATTGCGAATATTACTCAAACTGGAACGTATTATGTTGAATTAGTTAATGGAATTTGTAAAACTGAACGCCAAGCCGTTCAAATAGAAGTTATACATCCCGTTGTACCCGTTGCAGAAGCGAATCAATCGCTATGTGAAGAGACAACACTAGCGGATTTAGTAGTGGAGATAGAAACCGGATTTGAGCGTCGTTGGTATGCCTCAGAAACAGCTACTACAACTTTACCAGCAACCACTGTTTTAACTAATGAGAGTACTTATTATGTGTCGAGTTACTATCCTTTAGTAGGTTGTGAATCGAATCGAGTAGCTATTACGGCTCATTTATCTCGTACACCAGCTCCTCAAGCACAGGAATTGCAGAAATTCTGTTTAATTAACACCCCTACTATTGCTAGTTTAGCAGTAACTGGAGCAGCTGTTAAGTGGTATAATGCACCAGAAGGAGGTACGGTATATCTTGCATCAACTCCTTTGCAAGATGGGCAAGCTTATTACGCGACTCAAACATTGAATAATTGCGAAAGTGATACTAGAACTTTAGTTAATGTTATTGTTGAAGATATATTGCAAAAACCAATTGTTTCTGCCAATGTGATTAATTACACCTATGGTGATATAGCAACTGTTTTAGAAGCTAGCCTTACAACAGGAGATGAATTAGTATGGTATTTAGGCAATACAGGAGAAGGTAGTATAAATGCACCAACTCCTTTAACTAATGCTATAGGAACAACCAGTTATTGGGTAAGTCAAAGAATTATAAATGGATGTGAAAGTGAGCGTGTTGAAATTAAAGTACACGTAACGCCAGCTGTATTGAACGTTGTAGCAACTGCTCAACAAACGAAAGTATATGGGAATGCAAATACAGCACTAACTTATACAGTTGATGGATTTAAATTTGCAGATACCACAACCGTTTTAAGCGGTAGTTTAGCAAGAGAAACAGGTGAAAATGTTGGGGCGTATGCAATCGAATTGGGTACGTTAGCAGCAGCAAATTATACGTTAGCTTTTACCTCTGCTACTTTTACAATTACTCCAGCAGAATTAAGGATCAATGCTAACAATTTAGCTAAAGTATATGGCGATGCAGAACCTGCTTTAACCTATACCGTTGAAGGATATAAATTGACCGATAATGCCTCTATTTTTAGAGGTGGCTTGGTAAGAGAAGTTGGAGAAAATGTGGGGCATTATGCAATTACACAAGGCAACTTAAGTACTCTAAATTATACTATTAATTTTACGGCAGGAATTTTTAACATTACTCCTGCAGAACTAGTAGTAACTACAAGTGAAGTAACAAAAGTGTATGGAGATATAGATCCAACTTTAACCTATACAGTGGACGGTCTGAAAAATAACGATACAAATGCTATTATTTCAGGAGCTTTAACTCGTGAGGTAGGAGAAAATGTAGGTCGTTATCTTTTACAACAAGGAACTTTAGTTGCAACTCCAAACTACCAAGTACGCTATGTATTTGCTACATTATCCATTACGCCAGCCACACTGAGTATTCTTCCATTAGGAAATCAAAATAAGATATATGGTCAAAGCGAACCTATCTTAAACTATACCGCAATCGGATTTAAATTTAATGATACAACAGCTGTAATTAGCGGTTTGTTAGGTAGAGTAGTTGGAGAAGGAGTGCGTACGTATAGATATGCAGTAGGTAGTTTAGTTTCACAGCATGCTAATTATCAATTTGCAGTTGATACTCAAAACACATTTGAAATTAAACCTGCTCCAATTGAAATTATTGTAACATCAAATCAACAGAAATTGTTTGGTACTGCAGATCCTGTTTTCAGATTCACAGTAGAAGGCTTGCAGTTTGATGATCGCAGTGTCAATGCCGTATCGGGTAATTTATCCAGAGTAGCAGGAGAAGCAGTAGGAACGTATCTGATTAATCGAGGTTCTTTGGTAAGCCGAACGAATTATTATATTGCTTCTTTTGTAGCATCAACTTTTGAAATTGTTCGAACTACAGTAAGTAATATTACATTGCCATCTAAAACATTTATTTATGATGGAACAGCAAAAAGTTTAACTATAGAAGGAAATTTAGAGCCAAATGCTAGTGTAACTTATGTGAATAATAGCCAAACGGAAGTAGGAACCTACCTTGTAAAAGCAAGAATTGATTACGGACCTAATTTTGAAATAAAAGAGCTTGAAGCTGAATTAAAAATTGTTAAAGCAGAACAAGTAATTAATTTTGAAAGAGTAGAACCAATAATTTTAGAAGATACACCTTCTTTACAACTCAATGCTAGAGCAAGCTCAGGTCTACCTATTAGCTATACCGTAGAATTTGAAAATCAAGAAAACATATTAACCTTGACTTCAACTGGTTTAGTAACACCTTTAAGCGTAGGTTCTGCTATTATTACAGCTCATCAAGCGGGTAATGGAAATTATTTAGCTGCAGAATCTGTTTTTAGAAAAATAGTTATTAACAGCAACGGGACAGAAATTTTAGAATTACTTGTAGATGGCGTTTCTTATGGTAAAGTTGGAGAGGAAACACATGTTCTATTAGATTGTGCAATGACTCAAACTTCGGTTGCTTTGGATGTTGTTGTTTCGAAGGGAACAAAAGTAAGCCCAAATACGCATATTGTTGTAGATGTAACTGCCTACGGTGTACACAAACAAGAAATCGAAGTGATTTCACAAGATGGAACACAAACCAAAAAATACGTTGTAATTATTGAGAAACGTTTGCCAGCTGAAAATATTATTTATCAAAAATACGAGAATGTATTACTAGTAAATAATAATCCAACTTCAAACGGAGGTTACACTTTTACAAAGTATGAGTGGTATAAAAACAACGAATTGATTGGTACTGATCAAGCTTATTCTGCTGGAGACCAGCTAGGAAATAAATTAGATCCTACAGCAACGTATCACGCTGTTTTAACTCTGAAAAATGGAACAAGGTTAACAACTTGTCCAGTTGGACTAACCTTTGAAAGTGCTGAAAAACTTCAGGTTTATCCAAATCCAGTTCATAAAACACAAGCTCTAAATGTCGTGTTGGATTCTAAAAAAGATTATGAAAACACCTATATTATTTATAATGTATTAGGTCAAGTAATTGCAAAAGGATCGTTCAACGGCAATAGAAAAGAAATGAATTTACCAACTACCATTACTGCAGGATCTTATTTCTTAGTATTGAAATCGGAAGGCAAACACCAATCGGTTCAATTTATAGTAAGAGAATAGTAGTAAGAAGTAGGTTTATTAATTTTAAATAGTTGTCAGGTGGTGGTACTGCTACCACCTGATTTTTAAAACGAATTTTATGAAAAAAATTATATCTATATTAAGCTTGTTTGGTCTGTGTTTGGCTGCTCAAAATGCAACAGCTCAATTCAGTCGTCAGTATTACAATAAACACGAAGTGGGTGTAAGTGTTCAAGCAGGATTTTTGGGAATGCAAAATAGTGTGCCTTATCAAATGAATGCGAATGGTGGATTAGAATTTGGGGGTGGATTGCACTATGATTATTACCTTACACGAAAAATTAGCCTTGGAATTGGAGGGGTTTACAGCATGAATCACGCCAAATATGAGGTTAATCGCCTATACGGTAGCATGGATAAAACAGATTCGGAAGGAGAAAAATTCATCTTCAATTACAAAGCAAGTTCCATGCAAGAAAAGATTACATTAAATCAGTTGAATATCCCTATTACCGTCGCTTATACGATGGATAATAACCTGTATTTCAGGACTGGGGTTCAAGTTGGGTTGAGTATGACTAGTGAAGTGGAAACAACATTTAATCAACTGGAAACAGAAGGATATTTTCCTCAATATGCGGTAATCTTAAAACAACCTGAATTTCAGGGATTTGGTTCATTTGGCTCACTAAAAGAAACAAAGGATATCGAGGTAAATACAAGAATCGCTTGGGTTGGAGAAGTAGGGTATAAATATGAATTAGCCGAAAGACAAAATTTATACATTGGCTTATACTTTGATATAGGCTTAAACGATTTAAAGAAATCAGATCGTGTATCCGAGACTACTTCTCTTCTTGATTACCGTCCTATACCGGAAGAGAATAGAGCGGAAGTAATCCGCAATACAGCGTATGACAATGCGGCGTATAAGCTAAAAACGTATGCTGTGGGAGTTAAATTGAAATATGGTTTTGGTCTATAATTTATTTTTTGTTTTAATTGTTTTTTAAACACTTATTTTATTCTTCTAACACTAGAATGAGTGTTTTTTTAGGGAAAGAGAAAGGTCAGCTGAATTGCTGGCCTTTTTTGATTTATTGCTGGTATTTGTCAATTTTTGTTTGAGGAATAACTCCCTCTATGAATGAGATTGAAAACTTTGGTCTGCACAACTATTTATTTATTTGTTTTAAGTCTGTTTTTAAGGGCAGTTTTGTTTCATTCGTACCTTAGAGGTATATAAGCTTTTTTCGTACTTTTTACAGCGAAATTGGTGTAGAGCTGTTGCTCGTTGATTACTAAGTTTATCTCATTGGTAACAAAATAAAAAGGCCAGCAATTTGCTGGCCTTTTCTATTTAATATTTTTTGTATTTATGCTTTTTTACGAGTATCTAATTCTCCAAAGTACATTTCTTGGAAACTTTTGTTTACTCCGTGATCAACGCGCTTATGGAACGTTCTAGGGTCAATTTCAATTGGTTTTTCATAACCGATTGCACTAATGAATTCTCCTAAAGCTTTCATTGTATTTTTGTGGAAATTGGCTACACGCATTCTCTTGTCTGTGATATCTAATGCTTTGTATAAAGTTTCATCTTGGGTAGCAATACCTACAGGACAGTGACCGCTGTCACACTGTAAAGCTTGGATACAACCTAATGCAAACATCATACCCCTAGCACTATAACAAGCATCAGCACCTAAAGCAACTGTTTTTGCAATGTCAAAGGCAGAAATAATTCTACCTGAAGCTAAAAGTTTTATCTTACCTCTTAATCCGTTTTCAATTAAGGTTTTATTAGCAAATACTAAGGCATCATTTAAGGCCATCCCCATATAGTCAATAAATTCTAATGGAGCAGCTCCTGTACCTCCTTCAGCACCATCAATGGTAATGAAGTCGGGAGTAATCCCAGTTTGTTTCATTGCATCTATGATTGCTAAAAACTCATCTTTACGACCAATACATATTTTAAATCCAACTGGTTTTCCACTCGATAATTTTCTAAGTTTAGCAAGGAAATTTACAAGCTCAATCGGATTGCTAAAAGCACTATGTCCAGATGGTGAATGAACAGTTGTATGTGGAGTAATACTTCTAATTGCAGCAATTTCAACTGTATTTTTCTCAGCAGGTAATAATCCTCCATGCCCAGGTTTTGCACCTTGAGAAAGTTTTAATTCTATCATTTTTACCTCAGGGTAATTGGAACGCTCTTCGAATAAAGATTCACTGAAAAATCCTTTTTCATCACGACATCCAAAATAACCTGTACCAATTTGCCAAATTAAATCTCCTCCAGAACGGTGGTATTGACTAATTCCTCCTTCACCTGTATTATGAGCGAAACCACCAATTTTGGCACCTTCGTTTAAGGCTGTAATTGCTTTTTTACTCAAAGCACCATAACTCATGGCACTAATATTATAGATACTCGCACTATAGGGTTGTTTACATTCTTCACCGCCAATTAGAGTTCTAAAATTGGTGTCCGAAACGTGTTTTGGATATACAGAGTGTGCAGCCCATTCATAACCAATGCGGTTTGGATCATCTTGCATACCAAATGAAACTGTTTGTTTCTCGTTTTTAGCTCTTTGATAAACAATTGATCGCTCACGACGGTTAAATGGTTTTCCATCTAATTCACCTTCCCAAAAATACTGACGCATTTCTGGACGAATCGATTCAAATAAATATCTAAAACGAGCAAATAAAGGATAGTTTTTACGAATTGTATGTCTGCTTTGAACTACATCATAGATTGTTAAATATGTCAGAATTCCGGAGATTACAAGATTAACAATGCTAGCTGTTGATTGATAAAGAACAACGGATGTAATTGAATACAATACATATATAATAACAAATGCAATTGTCAATTGTCCAAATGTAAATCGATTAAAAAACTTTTTGTGAAACATAAATCTAAAATTTAGTGCAATCTTTTTGTTGTCTAGTTTGTAATGTTAATAGTTTAAAAAACAGGTCTAATAGGACATGATTACTCGGTTTTCTACTTAAAAATAAAAAGAAAACAAAACCATTTCTATCGAAGGCAAAGGTAGTAAAGATTTTGAATTTAAAAGATTTTTATAATTATTATTTTACCAAGATTAAGCTATAAAAATGCTAATATGATAATTTTAAAAGAAATGAATGAGTATTTTTTATGTATTTTTATTAATCCATACTTATTCTTCAATCATTGCTCTTTTTTTTTACTATTAAGGTGAATGGATGAGGACTTTTATTGGTATAATTGAATTTTATATATACTGTGTTTTCCACTGATTCGATAGGCAATTAAACAAGCTAAGCATGCGTAGATAAGCACTTCAGTACCAAATAATTCACCGGCCATGCATAAACAAGCAAAAGGGGTTTTAGTAGCCCCTGCAAAAACGGCAACAAAGCCCAAACTTGCCACAAAACTGAGGGGTAATTGGAGATATAAGGCTAAAAAACTACCCAATGTAGCGCCGATAAAAAAGAGTGGAGTTACTTCACCACCTTTAAATCCTGTGCCTAAAGTCACAGCAGTAAAGAGAATTTTAAGTAAAAATATAGCAAAGGGCTGTGAAGTTGAAAAAGAATGGACAATCGTTTCTATTCCCAATCCTAAAAACTGCTGATCTTGGATAAGAAAGCATAAAAGGATAAGGACAATTCCACCCCAAAAAGGGCGGAGCGGAGCATAATTGATGCATGAATGGGATAGATAGGTTACTAGATTAGTAGATTTTACAAATAAAACAGCAGTTAAACCAAATAAAATACCTGCTAAACCAATTTTAAGCAACAGAAGTAGACTTAGAGGAGGCACGGATTCAACCACATAAATGGTGTGTGTGATTCCCCAAGTAAGACAGACATAGTGCGAAATAAAAGCAGTAAGTAAAACAGGGAAAATATAGGTGTATTTCTTGCGACTTACGCCCATTAATTCTAAAGCAAAGAGTGCACCTGCTAGAGGTGTTCCAAATACAGAGGCGAATCCTCCAGAAATTCCCATTAATAAAAGGACTTGACGACCTTTGGGGGTAAGCTTAAAAAGTTGAGTAAATTGATCCGCTAAAGTACCACCTATTTGAATGGCGGTACCTTCTCTACCCGCAGAACCTCCAAATAAGTGCGTTATCCAAGTGCCGAGCAAGACAAAAGGAGCCATTTTAAAAGAGATTTTCTCTATCGGATGATGGTATTCTTGAAGCAATAAGTTATTCCCTTTATTGGCACGTCCTCCAAAATGAAAATAAAGATAACCAATGAGAAAACCTCCAAGAGGTAATCCATATAAAAATGCCGGATTGGCATGACGCAACGTGGTTACATATTCGAGAATAAAAAGAAAAAGCGCGGAAGATGTTCCGATTAGAATACCTAGTACTAAGCTGAGTAAAACCCAAAGAAAAGGGCTAGAACTCGAATAGAAAAGAAACGATTTAATTTTTTTAAAAAGGCCCATAGCGACGTTGTATAGATTATAAAACTATAATTAACAGACGTCATCAGCTACAAGGCGGTTCGAGGCAGACATCATTACCTAGTATGATACTACAAAAGTAAAAAAAAAAGTCCAACTGAAACAGTTGAACTTTATATTATTTATTTTTAAGTCGATTAAATGTCATCAAATTCTACATCTGTAAAATTGTTTACTCCATCCTCATCTTCTTTTTGGTATTCTTTTTTGAAATCTTTTTGGTGTCTTTCAGAAATAACTTCTTCTCCTTTATGGTTTACCACATATTCAGTCATCTCATCTAAAATTTCTTTAAAGGCAGCAAAATCTTCTTTATACAAGTAAATTTTGTGTTTTTTAAAGTGAAATGATCCATCATCTTCTGTGAATTTTTTACTTTCAGTTACGGTTATGTAGTAATCATCAGCCTTGGTAGCTCTTACATCAAAGAAATAAGTTCTTCTACCCGCTCTCAATACTTTTGAGAAAATCTCTTCTTTTTCTAACATTTCGTTATCTCTCATAATCCTTCTATCAATTAATTGATTTGTATATATAGCTTTCAAAAGTCTAAAAAAAATCCTAATAAACCAACTTTTTACCGTATTTCTTTTTCTTTCAATTGTTTTTCATGTAACTCTGAATAATACCCCTCTTGATTAATCAAAATTTCATGTGTTCCTGCTTGAACAATTTTACCTTGATCTAAAACAATAATTTGGTCTGCATTCTTTGCAGAAGATACCCGATGCGTAACAATCAAGGTTGTAATATGCTTGCTGTGTTTTTCCAAATGTTTTAAAATACGCTCTTCGGTTTCTGTATCCACGGCGGATAATGCATCATCCAATACTAAAATAGGAGCATTCTTAATCAAGGCTCTAGCAATAGAAACACGTTGTTTTTGCCCTCCAGAGAGCGTTAAGCCTCGTTCTCCTAAAATCGTCTCGTAACCCTGTTCGAATTGTTCAATGTTGTGATGAACAACCGCTTTTTTTGCTGCGTCAATAATCTCTTCTAAAGTAGCATCTTCTTTTCCAAAGCGGATATTGTTACTGATGGTATCAGAAAATAAAAAGGAATCTTGAGGAACGACAGCTACGTTTTTTCTAAGATCCTTTAAATTACAAGCTTCAATCGGTACACCATCAAAGAGTATTTTTCCCTTATCAATCGTATACATGCGACTGATTAAGGAAAGTAAAGTACTTTTTCCTGATCCGGTTTTTCCTAAAATGGCCAAGGTTTCTCCTTGTTTTAGGGTAAAAGAAACATCTTGTAAAGCAACAATTCCCGTATCTGAATACTGAAATGAAACATGGTCAAATACAATATTGCCTTCTATTTTAGTAGGATTTGGATTGGTATTGTAAATCTCAGGTTGCACATCTAAAAACTCATTGATTCGTTTTTGGGAAGCTTCAGCTTCTTGAATCATAGAAGAAATCCATCCTAAAGAAGCAACAGGCCAAGTCAACATATTGATATATAGAATGAATTGTGCAATTACTCCAATATCGGGTAGTTTTCCATTAAAGTAAAGAAGTGATCCAATGGTGATTACAATTAAATTACTCAAGCCAATTAATAAAATCATCAAAGGGCCAATTAAAGCACCTGTTTTGGCTAATTTTAGGGATTTCTCTTTGCTACTTTGTGATAGCTCTTCAAATTCTTCCACTTTTTTGTTCTCAATGGCATAGGCTTTTATTACGCGCATTCCGGAAAAATTTTCTTGTGTAAACGTAGAGAGAACCGATAAGTTTTGTTGGAAAATTAAGCTTCTTTCGTTGATTTGATTGCTTAATTTGAAGATAAAATAGCCCAATAAAGGCAAAGGTAATAACGAATATAAGGTCAACTGTGGAGAAATGATATACATCTGTGTCAAGACTACAGCAAAGCGAATTAATGTATTGATGGAATACATCACTGCGGGACCTACATATTGACGTACTTTTCCAACATCTTCACTAATCCGATTCATTAAGTCACCTGTACGGTTTTGCTTATAAAAGCTCTGTGTAAGAATTTCATAATGCTTAAAAATATCATTCTTAAGGTCAAACTCAATGTGACGTGACATAACAATTAAGGTTTGACGCATTAAAAAGGTCAAAAAACCAGCAATTAAGGTAGTAACCAATATCCAAAAGATATTCGAGAATAAAAGCTCAGTTACCTTTTCTTTGTCAAAAGCGTTTAACTGCTCCAAAATACGAATGGAATCTCCAACCAATTTTGGCGTATACAAAGTGAAAATCTGTGCAACTATTGTTATAATTACACCAGTTAAAAAATGGTATTTATATTTAAAGAAGTATTTATTTAAGGATTGTAAAGCACGCATAGTTTGTCTGTCTAATCTTGCAAAGTAATAAAAAAAGATGGGGATTAATCAATTTTTAGTAACTTTTAAATGATTTGCAAATATAGACTTTTATTCTTTTTTCATTTGATCAGAAGCGGTTAAAAGTAATTGTCTTCGCTATCTTTTTTCTAGATATTTTTTGGAGAAAAAGACTGATTTTTTCGTAATATAAATTGATTTTCAACAGACTATTTAATTTTATTCATTGTTAAAAATAAACTAATAAAAAGTTAATTATTTTTTAATAATAAAAAATAACAATTGAAAAATAAGTATATTTGTTTTTCAAATAAAAAGTAATCATGTATACTAATTTTATAAAAAAGGGAAAGAAGATAAACTTACATTCAATGTTGTGAGCAATTTCCTGTTTTTTATAAATACTAAAATAATAGAGGGGTTTGTCATCACGACAAGCCCCTTTTTTTATATCAATAAATATGAAAGTATTAAAGTTTGGTGGAACTTCTGTAGGAAGTCCTGAAAGATTCGAAAATTTGTGGTCAATTATTCAATCCCAGGTTACAAATAAACAGGTTGTTGTACTTTCTGCTGTAGCAGGTACAACCAACGCCTTGGTAAATATTGCAAATCTATATGCACAAGGGCAAGTACCGCAAGCGCGGAAAGCCATTCAAGAATTAAAAACGACCTATTGCGTTTTTGTAGCAACTCTTTTTGTTACCGAAAAAGGCATTGAAAAAGGCAAAGCGATTGTTAACGATCACTTTACTCTTTTAGATGAATTGGGTAATGATTTATTTACAATTGTAGAAGAACGCCTTGTTTTAGCGCAAGGAGAACTCCTATCGACAACCTTATTTCATTCGTATTTACAAGAAAAAGGAATTGCTTCAGTATTAATTCCAGCTTTAGATTTTATGCGATTGAATGAAGAGGGGGAGCCCGATTTGAATTATCTAAAACAGCAATTAGAAATACTGTTAGCTCGTTATTTAACAGGTCAGTTGTTCATTACGCAAGGCTATATTTGCAGGAATGCTTTTGGTGAGATTGACAATTTAAGACGGGGCGGATCAGACTATACGGCTTCTTTGATTGGAGCAGCCTTAGAAGTAGAAGAAATTCAAATTTGGACAGATATTGACGGATTTCACAACAATGATCCCAGGTATGTATCGAATACAAAACCAATTTCTCATTTGAGTTTTGAGGAAGCTGCGGAATTGGCCTATTTTGGAGCTAAAATCTTACACCCACAAAGTGTATTTCCCGCTCAGAAAGCGAATATTCCCGTGCGATTACTCGATACAATGAACAAAGAGGCGCTGGGAACGTTAATTTCTTCACAGTCGAATCATGCCGATGAAATTGTTGCGGTTGCTGCCAAGGATGCGATTACCGCTATTCGGATTCACTCTTCTCGTATGCTCTTAGCCTATGGATTTTTAAGACGTGTATTTGAAGTTTTTGAACGTTATAAAACACCAATCGATATGATAACAACTTCAGAAGTTGCGGTATCATTAACACTTGATGATCGAACGTATTTAAACGAAATTGTCAGTGAATTGAATTATTTTGGTGAAGTGGAGGTGGATGATAACCAATCGATTATTTGTATTGTGGGGGATTTTAAACGCAATAAAAATGGCTATGCAACGATTGTCGCAGAAGCAGTAAAGCACATGCCTATTCGCATGATCTCTTATGGGGGTAGTGAACATAATATATCTCTATTACTTCCTTCCAAATACAAAGTAGAAGCCCTTCGCTCTTTGCATAATCGCTTATTTTAATTCCTAGTAGACGTATGATTTCAACTGATATAATTGAACAATTTAAAAAGGAGGAAACTCCTTTGTATTATTATGATTTACCCTTGTTGCGAGAAACTATTTCTACGGCTAAAGCTGCCGCAGATCAATGGGGATACCATATTCACTATGCAATTAAAGCCAATGCTAACCCGAGAATACTCAAAGAGATTAGCGCGTTAGGATTAGGAGCAGATTGTGTAAGTGGCTTGGAAATTGAGCAGGCTGTGGATCATGGATTTAAATCCAAAGCTATTGTTTTTGCAGGTGTAGGAAAAACGGATAAAGAAATTCGAATCGCATTGAATCAAAATATAACAGCTTTTAATGTAGAATCATGGGAAGAGCTAGGTGTTATTGGAGCTATCGCGAAAGAAATGAATAAACAAGCTCCGATAGCTTTGCGTATTAATCCCAATATAGACGCCAAAACCCATCATTATATTACCACGGGATTAGATGAAAATAAATTTGGAATCCCAATGAATGAACTAGAAGGATGCATAACTTATATTCGCGAGAATCCTACTTCATTAGCTTTAGTGGGCTTACATTTTCACATCGGATCTCAAATTACGGATTGGCATGTTTTTAAACGACTTTGCCTCAAAGTGAATGAGTGGAATGCTTGGTTTATAGAAAAGGGAATTGTAGTTCCTATTTTAAATTTAGGCGGCGGATTAGGCATTAATTATGAAAATCCAGAGGGAGAACCCATCGTCGATTTTGTTGCGTTCTTTGCCATTTTTGGCCAGTTTTTGGAACCAAGACCCGAGCAGCAAATTCACTTTGAATTAGGGCGATCTTTGGTTGCGAATTGTGGGAACTTAATTAGTCGAGTGTTGTATATTAAAAACGGAGTAAATAAAAATTTTGCTATTCTAGACGCAGGAATGACAGAACTCTTGCGTCCCGCATTATATCAAGCGTATCATCAAATAGATTGTTTAGCCCCTTCGAATAAACAAGTAGAACAAATTACACCCTATGATGTGGTAGGGCCAATATGTGAAAGTAGTGATTGTTTTGGCAAGAATGTATTACTCCCAAAATTGGTTAGAGGAAACCTACTCGCTATTCGTTCAGCAGGAGCTTATGGCGAAGTGATGTCTTCCAGGTATAACTTGCGCCAAGCGCTGAATTATTATTTTAAAGAATAAATACTTTTGTAGTAGATATTAAAAATACTTTGTTAAATTTGGTTGAAACAAAATAGAACTTTAATTTAATTACAAGTAAGATGAAATTAGGAGATATCGACGTAGCAGGAGAATTAATCGATTTAAACTTTCAATTATTAAGAACACAAATCTTATTAGAAGAAGTTTTAAAACACAATGCAGAAACCTTAAAATTACCTTCACCAGAAGCAATGACTGAAATTAATGAGTTTGCCTTGCAATCTATTCAAAAGAAATTTCCAAATATGAATATCGCTAAAAGAGACGAAGATCAACTTAAAGCGGAATAATGAATACAAAAAAAGTCGTGATTTAATCACGACTTTTTTTGTATTACGTACAAGGAGCAGAATTCCAATTGGTATGACCTCGTCCTTCCCAACATTGATAACTCTGCTTAATTTGAGTTACCTGATAGTGACCCTCTTTCATTTTAAGGGTCATAACTATTTTTTTAGCTTTCATTGAATCGTCATTTAAACCATCTTCAACTAAAGTAACTATTGTTAGTGATGAATTTGACATCTGTAAAACAGTGATATCATAGGTGTATTTTCCTTCTGAATCTTGACTTTCAGGCGCATAAAGGCGCATAATATCTTCAACAGAAGTTAATTTTTTTCGTTTAACTGTTTCATTTAGCTTATCTAGTATGTCTTGCTTCATCGGTTCAAATTCTTCAATAGTAGAAGTAATTTTAGATTGATCTACAGGAGCGCTCTTTTCTACATCAATAGGATTGGATGCCGCTTTTTGCTTACAACCAATCACGCTTAATCCAATAAATACAAGGCCGAAGTAATAAAATAATCTGTTCATAGCTAAATAGTTAAGATTTTACTCTTATAAATATATAGAAAAAAAACAGAATATTGTATTTTTTTTTCAAATTATCAGCAATTGAGCTGATATTTGTTTAGTAATCTAGTGAATAACCTAAGGAAACAGCATTGATTAAATACCGATTTCAAACTGCATTCTGAAATACCAATTATTCTTACTTGAACCTTGATGGAAATCTAATTTATCATAAGTAAGCTCTGCTTGAAGTTTAAAAGCATGTTCCCATAAATATTTGGTTACGCCTAACGTAAATTCAGTTGTATTTGGTAAGTTTAATTGCTCATACAATTGCGTTTTCATTTTTTGAGTAGATACACGACCAATAAATTCATAATTACTCGGAAATAAATAGCTTAATTGATAATCCAGACCGTGACCTGCATAAACATATCTATTGTGTGTTTTTCCATCCAAATCAATACTATAAGTAATTGCATCCTCTACATTTCTATTCATGAAAGAGATCATCCCTGCCCATCCATCATACTTTAAGATGGCATCGGCCATGATAGAATTGAAATTTCTAGGTTCATATAATTCTGTACCGGTTTGGCCTTGTGAATTCTCGGCATTGTTGTTGTGAGAAAAAGTACCTGCAAGCATTAATTTAGGCTTAGCTTCTCTTGCAAGATCTCCTTCAAAATAGGCACCATTATTTTTAAAACTTCCTAAAGGAAATAATTCTACCCTCCCAGTTAAAGCATAACTATCACTTTCAGAACCTTGATAGTTTCGACCATGTCCAGTTGAAACGGCCGTTTTAATGATATAGCCAAATTTGTCTTTTCTCTCTTGGTGATAGTAAGCCTGAAGACCAAAATCGCGATCAATATTAAACTTAGCATTGTTAATAGAGCGATCGGTTAACTGTAAGGCTCCTGATGAATTTATACGTTGTCTATTTCCAGGTAGTTTCGTCTGCCCAAAGATAAAACTCCAGTTTTCATTAGGACGATAGGTCATTGCTGCATCTCGTATAATATTAACTGATTCACCTTCAACGGTTTTTCCCATGTCTTTGGGTGCAAAGGACAATTGAATGACATACAAAAATTTAGGATTTCCCACATAACCATCGAAACGCAAACGCAAACGCCTTATTTCCCCTTCATATTTCATTTTATCGCCTTCATTGTCTATAAAACTCAATCTGTTTTGCATGCGGAAACGCAAGTTTAATTGAAAAATACTGTCAGCTGAAGTGATTCCTACGCCTTTACCAAAATTGTAATAGGGTAATTGTGCCAGTTTGACATCGTTCGATTTTGTTTCAATTTTCTGTGCTATTGCGTTAAAAGAAAGTAACGTCAATATTAATAAATAGATTTTTTTCATTTGTTGGTGTGTTGAATTTGCAAAAATAAGATTAGTTTTGTTTCCACATTTATATCGTTGTTATTGAAATGTAAGTACAATGTTATTAAATGGTTAACTAAAGATAGTAAAGAAAACAGCATGTCATATATTGGATATCATTTTACAGTAGAACCCTTAGTCCCTGGCGTAGAGATTCTTATCGCTGAATTAGGAGAAAAAGCATTTGAAAGTTTTGAAGAAACAGCAATTGGAATGAGTGCGTATGTACAGAAAGTGTTATGGACCGAGGATATTTTAGAGGATATTTTTGTTTTACAATCCGATCAATTTACCATTACGTATCGAAAAGAAGAAATTGAACAAGTAAATTGGAACGAGGAATGGGAGAAAAATTTTAATCCTATTGATGTAGAGGGTATCTGTTATATTAGAGCTCCTTTTCATGAAAAAACACAGGCGAAATACGATATTGTAATTGAACCTAAAATGAGCTTTGGAACAGGACATCATGAAACAACCTATATGATGGTTCGCCAAATTCTAGCGAATGATATGCAAGATAAGGTAGTGCTGGATATGGGATGCGGTACAGCTATTTTAGCTATCCTAGCAGCAATGCGCGGAGCAAAACAAGTAGATGCGATTGATATTGATAATTGGTGTTATTTGAATTCTATGGAAAATGTTTCCCGCAATGCATGTACAACGATTGAGGTATTTGAAGGAGATGCTTCTATTTTGGTTGGAGAACCAAAATATGATGTAGTACTAGCGAATATTAATCGAAATATTCTGTTGAATGATATGGATAAGTATATCAGAACCATGAAAGAAAACGCGGAGATTTATTTCAGTGGATTTTATACAGAAGATATCTCAAGCATTAAAAAAGCAGCAGAAGAAAAAGGTTTAACCTTTGAAAATCAGTTAGAAAAAAATAATTGGGTATCTTTGAAGTTTAAAAAAAGTTAGTCATTGTATTAAAATTTTGATAGCATGAGTACAAAGGAAATAGTAAAAGAAAAAATCGATGTATCAGAATTAGTAAGCGGTCAAAGTGAAATTATCTTGTATAATGATGATGTGAATACCTTTGATCATGTAATAGATACGTTAATTAAAGTATGTGACCATACTGCGGAACAAGCGGAACAATGTGCTATGTTAGTACATTATAAAGGAAAATGTACCGTAAAGACTGGAGAATTTAAACAGTTGAAACCACAATGCTTGCAGCTGTTAGATGCAGGGTTAAGTGCTGAAATACAATAAGAAGGGAGCTAATTGCTCCCTTTACTTTTAAAATGAGATCCTATAAATGTTCGTATAGAATTTCCTCTATTAATTTGTAACTGGTTTAACCAGTTTTGCTTTTCTTTTAATTCGAGGGTATTTTCATTCCGTTGCTTGAGTTTTTCAAGCAGCCGTTTCTTCGCTAATTTTTTGTTTTGATGTTGAGAACGGCTATCCATAGCCACAAGTTGTAAACCTGAAGGGATATGGATTATACGTATAGCAGAACTAACTTTATTTACATGCTGTCCACCCACACCTGAAATGCGAATCGGTTGATAAACTAAATCTTTTTCCTCCACTACCTAGCTTTTTTCTTCTGGAAACGTTTCAAAAATACCCATGTACCAATTTTTTCGCTTGTGCTTCAAGCGAAATGGACTGTGACAAATCCATTGTATGCAACCTAACCAAGATTGAATAAAAGCAGTTAACTTCGGTTCATCCTCCTTTATTAATTCAATGAATACAGAATCAGAGGTCTGATCTACTTGAGGTGAATAAAGAGCAACTATTTTTTGTTTAGCTGCTTCTTTGACCAATATAACGGCAATTTTAGAAACAGCAAAGACGCATTCTGCGGGGTCCTCTTTCTGATGTAATTTGTATGATTCGCTTCATTTTTATTTATCCATTCTTACAAATTTTGGCGTAAATGTACCGAGTATTTTTACTAAATCTTCTTGTGCTCGCATCACGGCCTGAATATCTTTATACGCCATAGGTGCTTCATCAACGCTTCCACCAATTAATTGTACGCTAGCTTCTTTTAAAGCCGTTTTAATATCGCTCTTGGTAAATTTGTTTTTACAAGCATTTCTTGAGTGCAAGCGACCTGCTCCATGAGAAGCAGAATTTAGGCTTGCTTCATTGCCCAAACCTTCAACGATAAATCCATTGGTAGTCATTGATCCTGGAATAATTCCCAGTTGACCCACAGCCGCAGGAGTTGCTCCTTTGCGATGTACAATCAGCTCTTTGCCATCAATACTTTCTTTCCACGCAAAATTGTGGTGATTCTCAATGGTAAAAGCAATTTGCTTTCCTAAAGCTTTCGCAATTCTTCGATGAATATCATCGTGGCAGGCTTTCGCATAGTCACCTGCTAAATTCATTGCTAACCAATATTCTTGTCCATCGTGTGTATTCAGGTCTAACCAGGCTAAATGCTGTGCATTACTTGGTAGAGGACACTGCTTTGTTGCTAAATAGGTATAGTGTTTGGCAATATTGGCCCCCAATCCTCTAGAACCACTATGGGATAAAACAGCAATATAATCGCCAGGAATTAATTTCCATTCTGGCTTTGTTTCTGTTAAACGAACTATTCCAATTTCAACAAAGTGATTCCCACTACCTGAAGTTCCCAATTGTTTGTATGCTTTATCTAATAAACCTTTGACGAAAGGGATATCCTTAAATTCATCGCGATAAAACACCTCATGATCTACTTTGTTTTGATGAGTTTCATACATGCCAAATTTAGTTTGCTCAGATAAAATGTTGAGCAATTGGTAATCTTTACCTTTGATGAAATTAGCCGGAAGATTGAAAACAGATAAACTCATTCTGCATCCGATATCTACACCAACGCCATAAGGAATAACGGCATTACGAGTGGCTAAAACGCCACCAATGGGCAGTCCATAACCATAATGCGCATCAGGTAGTAAGGCTCCTGCTTCTGCAACGGGTAATTTTAAGGCTGTATATAATTGATATTTAGTTTGTTCATCTATCGCATCTTCACCAAATATGGAAAAACGGGCTCGCGTATGATTCAATTCATGTCGTTTAATTTCAACTTGTTTGACCATACTTTCAGCGACTTTACCCCAAATACCATCACCTAAAAAGGCATCGGGTGTTTGTAAGATTTGTTTAGCTTCTTTTAATATAGCTTCTTTACTCTCTTTTTTCTTGTATCGGCTAATTATGCCTAAAGCAATATTGATTGTGTTATTTTGGGGAAAACCAATGTGTATAAGGTCTTTCCCTGAGATTTTCCTTCCCATAATATTTTGTTTAATTGACGATAAGAACAACCCTAACAAAAGAGTTGTATAAATAGGTTGGCTGTTGAACCAACGGGTCAATTCGGGTTTTCTGTAAAGGGTCCGGAATAAACAAAAAAAAGCCCGAATTTAAATCTTCGGGCTTTTCATATATAAAGTAACTGATTTTACTACAAAGAAGTACCACGAAGATACACGCAAGCACGCTGTGCTAGTGTGAACAATGCTGAAGTATAATTTAGTACAAACATTTTTTCTTCGTTTTTAATAATTAGAACTATTTGAATGCAAATTTTGCAAAAACTTTTTGATATAACCAAATAAATACAAGAATTATATTTTTTATACAAAAGAAAGGAGTCAAATTGACTAGGAGTAAAATAGAAGTACAGCGATACATATTAAGTTATTGCTGTTGTGAAGTTTTGTCTATTTTTGTAAAAAAATAAATACAATGAAAAAGTTAGTAGGATTACTTATAGCAATTGGTTTTATGTTTCAATCGTGTGTTACAACGGAAGAAATAACGGTAAAGAAAGCAGGAGACCTAACGTATACGATGGATATGGATTTTTCTGAATTACTTCAGGCAATGCCCAATGCAAATAATACCATGTCTAAAGATATGAAATCGGCATTGAACTTAATTAATGGAGAAGAATTATCGATTGAGCAAGTATTAGATCTTAGTTTATTAGAAAGCAAAAACCCAGAACAAAAGAAAGATAGTATTTTAAAGGCTAATCCCAATTTATTAAAAAACACAGAAAACTTGCGTTTAAGAGTTAGAATGAACGATTCTATTGGAAATATTGCTTTGAAGATTGTTGCTAAAAACGCAAAGGATTTAAATACGTCCTTGATGAATCTAACTGAATTAAAGTCTTTAGGAAGTGGTCAAACTAAACAATTAGATGCACCAGAGTTTGTAAAAAACTCTAAATTTGAATCGAGTAAAAAGTCGTTTCAACGCAAAGTAGAGCTTAAACCCAATGAAGTAGAAAAATCACTAGGCGAAATGGGACAAATGGCAGCCATGTTTACTTACAAAATAAAAGTAAATTTTGAGGTACCTATCAAATCCGTTTCTTATCCAGATGCTTTAATTGCACAAGATGGAAAGTCCTTTGTAAAAACATTTAAAATGTCGGATATTATCGCTAATCCCAAAGTATTGGAATATAAAGTAGAATTAAAATAAAAAAGAAAGAGCTTGATGTTAATCAAGCTCTTTCTTTTTTATAGTTTATTCATGTTTCCAGCTAAAGCTTCAATGAATTTGCCAATAGGGCCTTTTACCATCATGGCCATCATCGGATTGAAGTTGCCTTCAAAATGAAGTTGGATCTCTGTATTTGTAGCATCTATTTCAGTGATATTGCCTATTAAAGTAAAAGGTAATTTATCACTTGCCGCACCTAAAACAATTTTAGAGTTAGGTGTTTGCTCTTTTTTCTTTAATTTGATTTCAGGCATTCCCTTTAAAGCAAAGATGAATGAATCATCACCAGTTACTTCAAATTTAGCGATAGAGTCAGGCATTAGTTTCTCAAAGTTTTTAACTTCGGATAATGCATTAAATATATATTCAGCGGATTGCGCTACTTGTACTTTTGGACTTTCTAATTGCATAGTTTTATTTCTTTAGTTATTGATTCCATTCGGATGGATTAATTCTCCATTCTTGAAGTGTTTCTAAATCAGAAGCAGAAATATAATTTTGTTTTACTGCATTTTCTAATAAAGAAGAATAAGTACTCAAGGTAGTTAATTCAACGCCAGCATTTGCAAAGTTGTCTTTCGAAATTTGAAATTCATAGGTAAAAATAGCGGCCATACCTAAAATTTCAGCTCCATTTTCTTTTAAAGCTTCAACAGCTTGTAGGCTACTTTTACCTGTACTGATCAAATCTTCTATGACAACCACCTTTTGACCTGCTTCTAATTGACCTTCAATTTGATTTTGTCTTCCGTGTTTTTTCGGCTCTGGACGTACATAAACGAAAGGTAATTCTAAGGCTTCGGCAACTAATAAACCAATCCCAATCGCTCCAGTTGCTACACCTGCGATCACATCAGGCATACCATATTTGCTTACAATGTGCTTTGCAAATTCCTCTTTTAGATATTTTCTTACCTCAGGAAATGACAAGGTAATGCGGTTATCACAATAAATAGGTGATTTCCATCCAGAAGCCCATGTAAAAGGATTTTTAGGATTTAATTTAATTGCGTTAATTTGCAGAAGTAATTCGGCAGTTTGTTGAGCTGTTTCTTTAGTAAAAATCATAATACAAATGTATAAAGTTTTTGTAAACGATAAACCGTTGTTTCTAACTGATAAAATTGAGAAAGAAACCGATTTTCAGTTGTTCTTGTTAGACAGTGTTGATATTGACAAAATTATCATTAAATATTTTCAAAATAAAATTGATAAGGCATTTTTATATCATCCAGATGAAAAAGCAATGATGAAAAGGTTAAAAGAAAAAATTCCTGTACAAAAAGCGGGTGGAGGAGTTGTGTTTAATCAAGAAGGAAAAGTACTCTTCATTAAAAGAAATGGCAAATGGGATTTGCCAAAAGGAGGAGTTGAAAAATATGAAGATATTGAAGATACAGCTGTGAGAGAAGTAGAGGAAGAAACCGCAGTAGGACAATTAAAAGTAATTAAAAAATTGCCTAAAACGTATCATGTATTTAAGCGCAATGGCAAGTATCGATTAAAAATTACCAGTTGGTTTGAAATGACCACCACCTATCAAGGAGATTTAATAGGACAAGTAGAAGAAGGAATAGAAGAAGTGGTTTGGTTTGATAAGCAACAAATCAAAGAGGCGATGTCAAATTCCTACGAAAATATTAAACTTTTAGTAGAAGAAGCAGGTTTGCTAAATGAATAAAAAATGTCGCCTTTTTGAGGCGACATTTTTTTATATTCTCACAGGTTGAGGTACTAACTTGGTGTAATCTCCATGGTTGCGAATTACATCCCGTACGATACTAGAACTGATAAAAGAGGTACTTGCAGCTGTAAGCAAGAAAACCGTTTCTATTTTAGTCAAGAATCGATTGGTATGGGCAATTGCCTTTTCAAATTCAAAATCAGCAGGATTGCGCAATCCTCTTAAGATAAATTTTGCGTTTTTTTGATGACAAAAATCCGTTGTTAGTCCTTGGTAGGTTTCTACTTTTATCTTCGGTTCATCCGCAAATGTCTTTTCAATAAAAATCTTGCGTTCTTCTAAACTAAACATGTATTTTTTATCGGAATTGACACCTATCGCAATAATAATCTCATCAAAAAGAGGTAAAGCTCTTTTTATTATATCATAATGTCCATTGGTTATAGGATCAAAGGATCCGGGAAAAACGGCTCTTCTCATACTTTTGTGGATTTATTTATGTAAAGCTAAGTGTAGGGCATTGCCAAACAAATCAGCAAGTGAAATATTGGCTTCAGCTGCTTGTTGAGGTAAAATACTAGCCCTTGTTAAACCAGGAACGGTATTCATTTCTAGTAAAAAAGGAGTGTCACCTACAATAATAAATTCACTTCTCGAAAAACCATCCATTTTTAGAATGCGATAGATTTTGATAGCAATGTCTTCTATTTTTGCCTTAATTGTATCATCAATTCTAGCAGGTGTTATTTCTTGTGATTTACCCAAGTATTTGGCTTCGTAATCAAAAAAGTCATTCTCACTTACAATCTCTGTAATGGGTAAGACAATTACTTCCCCTTTGTAATTAATGACCCCAACAGAAACTTCCGCGCCTTTTAAAAAACTCTCAATGAGAATTTCATTGTCTTCTTTATAAGCCACGTCAATCGCTTGTACCAGTTCTTCTGTAGTATGAGCCTTTGAAATCCCAAAACTAGAGCCTGAGCGATTAGGCTTGACAAAACAAGGCAACCCAACGCGTTGAATAATAGCTTCTGTATTGATGTCGTCTCCTTGATTCAAATAATAAGAAATGGCTGTTTTGATACCATACGGTTTTAAAACAGATAACATATCTCTTTTATTCATTGTCAAGGCTGCTTGATAAGCATTACAAGAAGTATGAGGCATTTCTATTAATTCAAAATAAGCCTGTAATAAACCATCTTCTCCTGGCGTACCATGAATAGCGTTAAAAACAACATCAAAGGTTATTTTTTGTCCCTTATACACAACTGAAAAATCATTTTTGTCTATAGGGAATTCCTCGTTTTGTTCATCTACATATACCCATTTATCACGAAAAATATGGATTTTATAAGGCGTATATTTTGTGCGATCCAACGTGTCAAATACAACTTGACCACTTTGTAGTGAAATTTTATATTCACTTGAATAGCCTCCCATAATTATTGCTACGTGCTTCATATATCAAAGAGATTGAGGTTAGATTTATAAAAGAATTATTTCAAACAAATTTATAATAAAACACAGAAACAAAAAACCTTTTCGATTTTATATCTTTGTAAAAAATTTATCCCTATGAAATTAGTTCAGTTTTTTAAAAGTAAGACCTTCTTAGTATCATTAGCTATGGCTTTGGTAATTTTTATTGTTGGCGTAGTAGGCTTGTTGAAATGGTTGAAAGTAACAACAAACCACGGGCAACACATAGAAGTACCAAACTTAGTAAAGCTAGATGCATTTCAGGCAGAACAAACTCTAAATCAAAAAGATTTGCGTATGGTTGTGTTAGATACGTTGGACTATAATAAAAATTACCCGCCATTAACCGTGCTTGAACAAGACCCTATGGCTGGTTCGAATGTGAAAGAAAATAGAAAAGTTTACGTTAAAATTAATGCTTCGGGGTATGGAAAAGTAATTTTACCAGAATTAGAACAATTGACTTATAGACAGGCAAGTTCTACAATTGCCTCAATGGGATTGAAAGAAGGAACTAAATCCTATGCTACATTTATCGGTAAAGATGTTGTTTTGGAAATTTACCAAAATGGAAGAAAGTTGAAAAAAGGAGATTTAGTGGTTAAAAACTCAAAAATAGATTTTGTATTAGGTGACGGAAAAGCGGGACTTTCAGCAGAACAACTTGATATAGCACCTAATATTGATTAAGAAAAAGTAATTATGCAAGAAAATGTAAATGAAGTGTTCGATGATTTGGGAGAAGAATTATATGAGCATTTTCGATTTGAAGCAGGAAAAGGACAAGCGCCTTTACGTGTAGATAAATTTTTGATGAACTTAGTTGAAAACGCAACGCGTAATAAAATTCAACATGCGGCATCGAATGGAAATATTTTTGTAAATGATGTGGCTGTAAAGTCTAATCATAAGGTAAAAGCATTAGACGTAGTTCGCGTTCTAATGAAGCAACCGCCTTTTGAAAATATTATTATTCCAGAGAATATCCCTTTAAATATTATTTATGAGGATGATGCCTTATTGGTTATCCACAAAGAACCAGGTTTAGTTGTACATCCAGGACATGGAAATTATACGGGTACATTAGTGAATGCACTGGCGTACCATTTTGAGAACCTGCCTTTAAATAGCAGTGAACGACCTGGATTGGTACACCGTATTGATAAAGATACAAGTGGATTACTTGTGGTTGCTAAAACAGAATGGGCTATGACTGAGTTGCAACGTCAATTCGCAGAAAAAACAACAGAAAGAGAGTATGTTGCTTTAGTTTGGGGAAATGTTGTTGACGAGGAAGGAACTATTGAAAGTTATATTGGCAGACACGTAAAAGACCGTATGCAAATGGCGGCTTATGAAGAAGAAGAAAAAGGAAAATGGGCCGTTACTCACTATAAAGTTTTAGAGCGTTTTGGTTATGTTACCTTAGTTTCATGTCGTTTAGAAACGGGACGTACGCACCAAATTAGAGTTCACATGAAATATATAGGACATACGCTTTTTAACGATGAACGCTATGGAGGTAATTTAATCCTAAAAGGAACAACTTTTACTAAATACAAACAATTCATAGAAAACTGTTTTCAGCGTTTACCAAGACAAGCACTTCATGCTAAAACACTTGGTTTTGAACATCCTGTAACAAAAGAATACGTTCGATTTAGTTCAGAAGTCCCAGAAGATATGATGGCTTGTATTGAAAAATGGAGAGTTTATTCGCAAAATTCCACACTTGAGTTAGAATAAAAAAAAACCACAAATTTAAATTTGTGGTTTTTTTAGCTATAGAAATGAATCTATAGTAAGGTTTTTTCCTAAAAAAAAAGGTATTTTTGAGGTTTACTAAACAATTGTAAAAAGAAAACCTATTCGCTTTACTATTGGTATAGCTATGTTCAGAGAATCCATGGAAAATCAGTTTAAAAAACATATTGAATCAAATTTTGTTGAATTAAAACAAGACCCTCTTTTACTAGCCGTTAGTGGAGGAATAGACAGTGTTGTACTCTTGCATTTATGTCATAGAATAGGACTTAATGTAGCTATTGCGCACTGTAATTTTCATTTAAGAGAAGAGGATAGTAATCTTGACCAGAAGTTTGTCGAAGGATTGGGGACTCAGTTGAAAGTGCCTTTTTTTGTAAAAGAATTTGACACACAATACTACGCAACAGAAAAAAAAGTATCGATTCAAGTTGCAGCAAGAGAACAGCGATATCAATGGTTTGAAGAAATTTTGAAACAAAAAAAATATCAATACCTACTGACAGCGCATCATTTAGATGATTCAATGGAAACGTTTTTTATTAATTTTTCTAGAGGTACAGGAATTGACGGACTTTTGGGGATTCCTGAAAAAACAACGTATATTCGGCGGCCATTGTTAGTGTTTACACGTGAAGATATTGAACAGTACGCTAGTAAAAATCAATTGGTATGGCGAGAAGATTATACCAATGCACAAACAAAATATTTGCGAAATAAGATAAGAAAAAATATCTTGCCTGTTTTTAAGGAAATAAATAGCCATATAGATCAATCTTTTCAACAGACGATTGCGTTTCTTAAGGATACCAATCAAATGAGTGAAGATGCAAGTAAAATGATGTTTGAGAAGATTGTTATCAAACAAGGGGAAGATTTGCTATTCCCTTTAAAAGAATTAAACGAATTGTCTCGACCGAAAGCTTATTTGTATAAATGGTTGGAACCCTATGGTTTTAAAGCCTGGAATGATATTTCAGATTTAATAAAAGCAGAAACGGGAAAGAGAATTCTATCAGAAAATTACTGTTTAAGTAAAGATCGCGGCTATTTGTTATTGCGATTAAAAAGTAAAATACAGGAAGAGGTAGAAGATTTTTATTATTTACACGAGAACCAAACAATAAAACAACCCATAAATTTAACAACAACAAATTATGAAAGACTTAAAATTGAAATAACGGCAGATCCGCTATGTGCTTATCTTGATCGAGATAAATTACAGTTTCCGCTTAGTATTCGCAAACCTAAAAAAGGAGACTATTTTGTGCCCTTTGGTATGAAAGGGACCAAAAGAATTTCTAAATATGTAAAAGATGAGAAAATGAACCAAATTGAAAAAGAAAATATTTGGTTGTTATGCTCTGGTGATACTATTGTATGGATTATTGGAAATCGAATGGATGAACGATTTAAAGTAAGAAATACAACTATTAATGTTTTAAAAATTAAATTAACAGTATGAATAAATTAGCTTATTTGCTATTTTTCTTTGTATCTATTTTTACTGTTCAAGCGCAGATGATGAAAAATCCTGCCCAATGGACAACTAAAATTGAAAAGAAATCAGATACCGAATTTACCATTACTTGGAACGGTATTATTGAAGAAGGATGGCATATGTACTCTCAATATACAGCCGAGGGAGGGCCACTGCCAACTGAATTTATATATAATAATATAGATGGCAATTATGTCCTTGTCGATAAGGCGAAGGAGAGTGAAACCAAAACAGTTTATAACGATATTTTTGAAGTGGATGAAACCTACTTTGTAGGCCCCGTTCAATTAGTACAAAATATCAAATTGACTAATTTAGAAATTCCAAATATTCAAGTGGAATTGGGCTATCAAGTTTGTAAAGATGTTTGTATTAGTCAAAGTAACTTATTTGTCTATGATTTAAAAACCTTGCAAGCAACAGAAGTTTCGAATTTCGAAGCTTATGAAACGAAAACGGCAGCTACAACAAAAAGCGAATCAGATAAAACAGATGCTACAGCACTAACAACTCCTAAATCAGAAGATAAAAAGGGATTGTTTACTATTTTTATTCTGGCTTTTTTCTCTGGATTTGCAGCTTTGTTAACGCCTTGTGTGTTTCCTATGATTCCAATGACCGTAAGCTTTTTTACCAAACAAAGTAAAACACGTGCCAAAGGAATTAAAAACGCTATTATTTACGGCTTATCTATTATTTTGATTTATGTTATTTTAGGAACAATTGTAACCGCTATTTTCGGAGCAGATTCCTTAAATGCTTTATCAACGAATGTTTATTTCAATATTATTTTCTTCCTGTTATTGGTTATTTTTGCAACGTCTTTCTTGGGAGCATTTGAAATTATGTTACCCAATTCATGGGCCAATAAAGTTGATTCACAAGCAGATAGAGGAGGTATAATAGGCATCTTATTTATGGCTTTAGCTTTAGCTATTGTGTCTTTCTCTTGTACAGGACCTATTGTTGGAACTTTATTAGTGGAAGCTGCATCAAAAGGTGGAATAGCTCCTATTGTAGGAATGCTTGGCTTTTCTTTAGCCTTAGCTCTTCCTTTTATGCTGTTCGCTATGTTTCCAGGCTGGTTAAACTCAATGCCACGCTCAGGAGGTTGGTTGAATACCATCAAAGTTTCCTTAGGGTTCTTAGAATTGGCGTTAGCTTTCAAATTTTTATCAAATGCAGATCTTGTGTTACAAGCGCATTGGTTGGAAAGAGAAGTGTTTTTAGCGATTTGGATAACCATTTTTGGCGTATGGGCCTTGTATTTATTTGGTAAAATTAGATTACCTCATGATAGTCCAATGGAAAGTATTTCTGTAGGACGTTTATTTATGGCCTTATTCGTAACTACGTTTACCATTTACCTAGTACCAGGTTTATGGGGTGCACCTTTAAAAATTATTTCAGGTTTTCCTCCTCCAATGACGTATTCAGAAAGTCCTTATGGAGTTGGCGGTAAAGGGGGCCCTGGTGGCGCCTCAACTGCGGAAGTCTTACCTGAAGGCGCAAAGTATGGCGCACATGATATCATCGCTTTTACAGACTATGAAAAAGGGATGGCTTACGCTAAATCAGTTAACAAACCGATATTGCTTGATTTTACAGGATTTGCCTGTGTGAATTGCCGTAAAATGGAAGATTATGTTTGGTCTGATCCAGCTATTTTATCACTTTTGAAACAAGAAGTGGTATTAATTTCCCTGTACGTGGATGATAAAAAAGAATTGCCTGAAAATGAGCAGTATATTTCTGAAACTACAGGAAAAAAAATAAAAACGATTGGAAATAAATGGAGTGATTTTCAAATGAAAAACTACCATGCAAATGCGCAACCTTATTATATCATACTCAGTAACGAAGAGCAACGTTTATCTGAACCTGTGGGGTATACACCCGATGTGGAAGAATATAAATCTTGGTTAGAAGGTGGTATTCAAAAGGTAAAATAGAGAAACAAAAAAAAAGCGATTGAATTTCAATCGCTTTTTTTGGTTTATTTTAAGAGTAAATCACGGTATTAATTAATAAATTGGATGCATTAAAAATTTAGTGCACCATTTAATAAATATAAGGATGATAAAAAAGTTTATTGTTACAAGTTTAGTTGTGTTTGCGTTATCAACGATGGACGCACAAGTTAAAACTCCTCCAACGAGTACAAAATCAGAAGTACACCAAGGGGTGGGATTAACGAATATCAATATCGATTATTCAAGACCTAATATGCGCGGACGCTTAGTGTTTGGAGATTTAGTTCCTTATGGACGCTTATGGCGAACTGGTGCAAATATGAATACAGTAGTAACTTTTGAAAATGATGTAGAAATTGACGGGAAAACACTTAAAAAAGGTTCGTACGCAATTTATACCATTCCCAAAGTAGAAGAGTGGGAAGTTATTTTTTATAAAGAAACAAATAATTGGGGGTTGCCAGAAAAATGGGATGAAACTAAAATCGCTTTATCCACGAAAGTAAAAGTACAAAACTTAGATCGCAAATTTGAAACATTTACCATTGCGGTAAATAACGTGAATATTGATTATGCTGATTTGGAAATTATGTGGGAGAAAACACTTGTTCCTGTGCGTTTTAAAGTTCCAACGGATCAGCTAGCAATGGAAAGTATTACTGAAACTTTTGATGGTCCTAAGGTGGTAGATTATTATGCAGCAGCTGAGTATTTCTATTTAACGGGAAAAGATTTAGCTAAAGCATTAGGATGGATTGATCAAGCTATTGCGAAGTCAGGAGAAAAAGTACCTTATTATTTTGTTCGACTTAAATCTCAAATTCAAGCTAAAGCAGGGGATAAGGTAGGAGCTGTAGCTACGGCAAAGGTAGCTTTAACATTAGCAGAAAAAGCGAATAATCAGGATTATGTAAAAATGAATAAAGATGCCATTAAGGAATGGTCAAAAGCAATTTAAAAAGAGAATTTTTACTCTCTTTTTACTTTTTTAACTTTTCATTTTTAATTCTATTACTTTACCTTTGTCTCTTAACAACACAATCGAAATGATACTTACAGAACTGAATGCTATATCGCCTATTGATGGGCGTTATAGAAGTAAAACCCAAGCATTAGCACAATATTTCTCTGAAGAAGCTCTTATTAAGTATAGAGTTTTGGTTGAGGTGGAATATTTTATTGCTTTATGTGAATATGGTATTCCACAACTCAGTGGTATTTCTCCTGATTTATTTCCAGAATTAAGAAAATTATATAAAGATTTTACAGCAGAAGATGCGCTTTGGATTAAGGAAAAAGAAAAGATAACAAATCACGATGTGAAAGCGGTAGAATACTTTATTAAAGAAGCTTTCGATCGTTTAGGATTAGAAAAATATAAAGAATTTATCCATTTTGGATTGACTTCTCAAGATATCAATAATACCTCAATTCCTTTGCTTACAAAAGAAGCATTTCAAGAGGTATATATGCCTTTATTTCTTTCTTTAGTAAATAAACTAAAAGAATTAAGTCAGGAATGGATGGATGTACCTATGTTAGCAAGAACGCATGGTCAACCTGCCTCTCCTACGCGTTTAGGTAAAGAAATTGCTGTATTTGTACAACGTTTAGAAGAGCAGTTGCGCTTGTTAAACAATGTTCCTTTTGCAGCTAAGTTTGGTGGAGCTACTGGGAATTTTAATGCTCACTTTGTAGCCTATCCTAAAAACGACTGGAAACAATTTGGAGAAGATTTCGTGGAGTTGAGTCTTGGTTTGAAGTATTCTTTCCCTACAACGCAAATTGAACATTATGATCATTTTGCTGCATTTTTTGATGCATTGAAACGAATTAATACTATTTTGATTGATTTAGATCGTGATATTTGGACGTATGTTTCAATGGAATACTTTAAACAGAAAATTAAAGCAGGAGAAATAGGCTCTTCAGCTATGCCACATAAAGTAAATCCAATTGATTTTGAAAATTCAGAAGGAAATTTAGGTATTGCCAATGCTATTTTTGAACACCTATCAGCCAAACTTCCTCTATCTAGATTACAACGCGATTTAACAGATAGTACGGTTTTAAGAAATGTAGGTGTACCTATAGGGCATACACTTATTGCTTTTGAAGCTACCTTAAAAGGATTGAATAAATTGCTTTTAAACGCGGATAAATTTGCAGAAGATTTAGAGAAAAACTGGGCGGTTGTGGCAGAAGCAATTCAAACGATTTTGAGAAGAGAAGGCTATCCGAATCCATACGAAGCACTAAAAGATTTGACGCGTACTAACACCGGAATCAATAAGGAATCTATTCACAATTTTATTGAAACACTTGCAGTAAGTGATGCAATTAAAGCAGAATTAAAACAAATCACACCTAGTACTTATTTAGGTATTAAATAAAGAAACGAAATAAAATAAAAAAGCCACTATTGAAAAATAGTGGCTTTTTTTAGGTTTAAAATTGATTAAATTGAATCAATAATTGTATTTAAAGTTGTACTTGGACGCATTGCTTTTATTGTAGCTGCTGCATTTGTTTGATAGTAACCACCAATTTCTTGTGCTTTTCCTTGAGCGCCAATTAACTCTGCATTAATTGTAGCTTCATTTTCAGCCATAGTTTTAGCAATAGGTGCAAATTTAGCTTTTAATTCTGCATCTTTGGATTGAGCTGCTAATGCTTCTGCCCAATACATCGCCAAGTAGAAGTGTGATCCGCGGTTGTCAATAGATCCAACTTTACGAGCTGGTGACTTGTCATTATCTAAAAATTTGGCTGTTGCTTCATCTAATGTTTCAGCTAATACCAAAGCTTTTGCATTGTTTTGTGTTTGACTTAAGTGCTCAAAAGAAGCGCCTAAGGCTAAGAACTCTCCTAGAGAATCCCAACGCAAATAGCCTTCTTCAATAAATTGTTCGATGTGTTTTGGAGCAGATCCACCTGCACCAGTTTCAAATAATCCACCTCCGTTCATTAAGGGAACAATAGAAAGCATTTTCGCAGAAGTACCTACTTCTAGAATAGGAAATAAATCCGTTAAGTAATCGCGTAATACATTTCCTGTTACAGAAATTGTATCTAATCCTTGGCGAATTCGATCTACAGAAAATTTTGTTGCTTCAATTGGACTTAAAACGCGGATATCTAAACCAGTTGTATCATATTGTTTCAAGTATTCATTTACTTTTTTGATTAGCTCTCTGTCATGTGCTCTATTTTCATCTAACCAGAAAATAGCTGGTGTTTCAGATAAACGCGCACGGTTAACCGCTAATTTAACCCAGTCTTGAATAGGAGCATCTTTTGTTTGACACATTCTGAAAATATCTCCTTTTTCAACGCTCTGTTCAAAGAATACAGTATTGTTTTCATCAGAAACACGAATGACTCCATTAGCCTCTGCTTGGAACGTTTTATCGTGTGAACCATATTCTTCTGCTTTTTGAGCCATAAGCCCTACGTTTGGAACAGATCCCATGGTTGTAGGGTCATACGCACCATTCACTTTACAGTCTTCGATTACCGTTTCGTATACCCCTGCATAGCAACGGTCTGGAATAATAGCTAACGTATCTTGTGGCTTACCTTCTTTGTTCCACATTTGTCCTGATGTACGAATCATAGCTGGCATAGAAGCATCTACAATAACATCCGATGGAACGTGTAAGTTTGTGATTCCTTTATCTGAATTAACCATGGCAATTGCAGGTCCATTTGCTATTGCTGTATCGATTGCTGCTTTTACTTCGGCCTCTTGAGCATGTCCAGCTAGTTTAGCATACAAATCACCTAAACCATTGTTAGAACTAATACCTAAGTCTGCAAATAAAGCTGCATATTTACTGTAAACATCAGCAAAGTATCCTTCTACTACAGCACCAAAAATGATAGGGTCAGATACCTTCATCATTGTCGCTTTTAAGTGCGTAGAAAATAATATATTTTTAGCTTTAGCTTCTTCTTTACATTCAGAAACAAAAGCTTTTAATTTATTTAAATTTAATACAGTTGAATCAATTACTTCTCCTTGTAAAAGTGAAGCATAATCCTTTAGTAATTTAGTAGAACCATCACTGCCAATAAATTCAATTTTGAATTTAGCATTTTTAGCAACAGTTACTGATTCTTCACTTCCATAAAAATCACCATCCGCCATAGATACTACTTTTGTTTGCGAAGTACTAACCCAAGCTCCCATTGAATGGGGATGCTTTTTAGCGTAGTTTTTAACCGCTTTTGGCGCTCTACGGTCAGAATTACCTTCACGTAATACTGGATTTACAGCAGATCCTAAAATTTTAGCATATTTTGCTTTGATTTCTTTCTCTTCATCAGTTTTAGGCTCAGCAGGATAGTTAGGTACTGCGAATCCATGGGCTTGAAGTTCTTTTATAGCCGCATTTAACTGAGGAATAGAAGCAGAAATATTCGGTAATTTAATAATATTGGCTTCCGGACTTTTTGCTAGTTCTCCTAATTCGGTTAATGCATCGCTAATTTTTTGTTCTTCTTTTAAATACTCAGGGAAATTTGCTAAAATACGTCCAGCTAAAGAAATATCTCTTGTTTCTACATCAATACCCGCTGTTTTAGCAAAAGCCTCTACAATCGGCAAAAAAGAATACGTAGCTAACATCGGAGCTTCGTCCGTAAACGTATAAAGGATTTTAGAATTCTGTGTCATTTTTGTTAGATTTAAATGATAACAATACTACAATTGTTTTATTTGTTGCGTCTAAAACATTGAAATTATAAAGCAAATATACTCATAAGCATTGAAAAAAACTTGCTAATTCAGTGATATAACAATAGAATTGTTAAGTTTATAATCTGTATAAGGAAAATTGCTTTATTGTTATTTTTGAGGGATTAAAAAAGTAATATTACTAAAAAAGGCCAACCTATAGGTTGGCCTTTTTGGAGTTGTATCTCGTTATTTTATATTTAAAAGTTTTTTCCACCACGGACGGGCATCTTCTTGGACATTGTGCCCATAGCCATAGCCATAGCCATAGCCATAACCATAACCGTATCCGTAGCCACCATATCCTCTCATGGTTATTGTGTCGTTTAAGATAATAGCCATGTTTTTCAATTTTCCTTCTCTATGTAAATCGGTAGGAAGTTTCAACATACGTTTATCTAGATAATTCGCTCTTGTTACATAGATAAAAGTATCTGCAAATTTACTAACTAACAAGGTATCTGTAACTAAACTAACGGGTGCAGTATCAACAATAATATAATCATATTCTGCTTTTAGCTTGGTAAACATAGTTTGAATAGCATCCCCCATTAATAACTCAGCAGGGTTTGGTGGAATTGTTCCAGCAGGTAAAGCGAAAAGATTCTCGTAACCTTCAATTTTTACAATAAATTGATCGATGTCAACATTTTTTCTTAATAAATAATCGGAAACTCCTTTAGAAGGTAAAGACAAGTAATCATCTAACCTAGGGTTACGCAAATCCATACCAATTAAAAGGGTTCTTTTTCCCGAAAGAGCTATAGTTGCTGCCAAGTTTACAGAAGTAAATGTTTTTCCTTCTTTCGGAAAGGTAGAGGTTAAGAATATTGTTTTTGCTGTTCCCTCTTTCACTTTTCCAAGCATGAACTCTAAGTTTGTGCGAATGATACGCAACGCTTCGGCAGAACTTGATCTACTCGATAAATCAATGATGTTCTCATGATCATCAGAGTGAGGAATATCACCTAGATAAGGAACATCTGTGTTATTTTCGATATCTAAGCGGTTTTTAACTTTGGTATCTAATAATAAGCGCAAATAAATAATCACAAAAGGAATTAATCCACCCAAAATTAAAGCAGCTAATAAGATAATGGCTTTTTTAGGTGAAACCGGTTTATCTGAGCTTTTTGCTGAATCGATTACTTTTGCATTTAAATCAGTGGCTGCTAGAGTAATAGCCGTTTCTTCTCTTTTTTGGAATAGATAGAGGTAAATAGCTTCTTTTACCTTTTGTTGTCTATCAATAATTCTAAACTCCCTTTCTTGTCTTGGTACTTGAGATAATTTAGAACGCAATTCTTTCTCTTTGATTTCTAATTCTTTTTTAGAAATTTTCAATGAACTTTCTAATCGTATCAAACTAGTTAAGACGGAAGCTTTCATAGATGAAATCTGATCGTCTATTTTGATAACCGCAGGGTTTAAAGCTGTAGAGCTTGAACTAATTCGGTTGCGGTCTAGAACTAACGTATTATACTGATTGATTAACGTATTTGAATTAATATCCGAAGAGGTAATATTACTAGGTAGCAGCTCATTTTGCTTGCTGTTTTTTAAGAATTCGATTAAAGAAGAAACTACTTTTAATTCGGTTTCATTCTCAATGATTTGCTTGTCATATACATTGGCATTTTGTAAAAATAAGCCCAACTCTGTAGGAATATCCGTAATGCTGTTTTTTGATTTATACCCTTCAACCGATTTTTCTACATCGCTTAATTCATCCGTGATAAGCTTTAAACGGCTCTCAATAAATTCCGAAGTTTTTTCAGAAATATAACGTTTGTCTGCAACAGCAGCATCGTTGTATAGCGTAATCAAATTATCTAAATAATCAACTGCCTTTGCAGGAGTTGGACTTAATAAGGATAAATCAAGAATACTAGAAAACTTATCCGTAGGTGCAATTTGAACATTTTTGACAAAGTAGTCTGTCATTTGTTCTACCGGATAGATTTCGACAATAACATTGTTGATATGTTCATTGTCTTCTTTTTCTTCTTCTGTATCACTATTGAGCTTCTTTAAAGTTGAAACGGGTTTTGGTTGATTTTTAGTTACCACCAATTTACCTAAAATGGTTTCAACAGGCGTATTGTATTCAAAAGTGCCTAATTTGACTTTTTGTTGGTCAAAAAGAGTGAAAGAAGTATCTGTAATATCATTCACAAAAAAAGTATAACGTATTTGATCGAAATCAAATACACGTTCAATGAAATTAAAATCAATTGGACTATTGTTATACAGTTCACTATTAATTAAACGACCTTCATTGATATAGGAGATATTGAGTTGTAAACGGCGTACTGTTTTTTCAGCCAACGTTCGCGAAGATAAAATTTGCATTTCATTTTCAATATTACTCTTTCCACCCGTTAACATGCCTAAATCGGCAAAAGCAGAGAGTTCGGTAGAAATACCGCCGCCTCTTTTTTCGTCTTTGACAATAATCGTCGTATTGGCTTTGTACGTTTTTTCAGTATAGCGTAAGTATACAAAGGCGAGAACTAGAGTAATAAAAACACTTAAAACAAACCATCTCCAATGGACAATATATTTTTCTAATTCTTCTCGAATATTGATATTGACATTTTCACTATTGTCGAATTTTCCTTCCATTTTTTTTATTTAGTTGCAAGTGCAATTACGGTTACTAATAAAGATAATGCCGACAGACCTAAAGTTAGGTTTGGACCAACAGCCGAAGAGTTAATTCTTGTTTTGTTGGGTTCAACATATACAATATCATTTTGATTTAGGTAATAATAAGGGGACGCGATAAAATCTGCTTTCGTCATATCTACACGATAAGGAATGCGTTTACCCTCCACTTCTCGAATTACTAAAACATTATCTCTTTTTGCATATACAGTCATGTCTCCTGAAAGAGCAATAGCATCCGTTAAAGTTAAACGTTCACTAGCAATGGTATGTATCCCAGGTCTATTAACTTCTCCTTGAACCGTTACTTTAAAATTCATTATTCTCATATTTACAATAGGACGAACAATGTATTTATCGATTTCGGTTGTTAAATAGTCGATGGCTTCTTTTTTCGTTAAACCACTAATTTTGATGGTTCCCAAAACAGGAAATTCAATATTTCCTTTATTATCGACTAAATAAAGTTGTTGCTGTGCTGATCCTACTCCCGCTGGATTATTGGGGTTAGTCACCATTGTATTGATTAAATTAAAAGGAATAGCAGCTTCTTTATCTTCAGCTGATACAATAATCATCAATAAATCATCGGGTTGTAAATACGTTTCAAAGTTCGTGATTGTATTGTTTTGGGTCAATACATCTTCTACATTTTGATAGTAAACTACCTTTTCTCTTGACACGCAAGACGTGAAAAGAAAAGTAGTTGAGAGGATTAATACTAGTAAAAAGCTTCTTAATTTCATTGTTAATTTTTTTGCAAAAGTAGAACTTTGTTAAATTGAATAAAAGTAAAAGTAGTACTATTTTACAAATAGTGGTAAAAGCATACTAAATTAAAGTTTTCAATCCAGGATTTAGTCAAAATCTAATTTCTTTTTGCGCAATTCAAAATTTTGACCGAGATATACCTTTCTAACCATTTCATCTTCAGCTAGTTCTTCAGGGATTCCTGCTTTTAGAATACCTCCTTCAAACATCAGATAGGTTTTATCCGTGATTGCTAGTGTTTCTTGTACATTGTGATCAGTAATCAAAATTCCGATATTCTTGTTCTTTAATTTAGCTACAATACGTTGAATATCTTCTACAGCAACAGGATCTACTCCTGCAAAAGGTTCATCTAATAAAATAAATTTTGGATCCGTAGCTAAAGCACGGGCAATTTCTGTTCTTCGACGCTCACCTCCAGATAATAAATCGCCGCGGTTCGTGCGAATATGTTCTAAATTAAATTCAGCAATTAAGGACTCCATTTTTTCCACCTGTTCTTGTTTAGGTAGTTTGGTCAGTTGAAGTACACTTAAAATATTGTCTTCGATACTTAATTTTCGAAATACAGAGGGCTCTTGAGCTAAATAACCAATCCCATGTTGCCCTCTTTTATACATTGGAAAATTAGTTATATCCATATTATCTAAATAAATATGACCTAAGTTTGGTTTGACTAAACCAACAATCATATAAAAAGAGGTCGTTTTTCCCGCACCATTTGGGCCTAGTAGACCTACAATTTCTCCTTGATTAACTTCTACAGAAACCCCTTTTACAACTTTTCTCTTCTTGTATATTTTGACAATATTATCTGCTCTTAATTTCATGATTCATCATTTTTAGTTTGTACTAAAGCTTCTGTTTTAGGTTTCTTCTGAACAAATTTAGAAATATAAATACTAATTTCATACAAGATAAGTAAAGGAATGGAAACGATGATTTGGCTAATCACATCTGGAGGCGTGATAACGGCTGCTAAAATCAGAATCAATACAATAGCATATTTTCTGTATTCTCTTAAAAATTCGGGGGTTACTAAACCTAAAACAGATAAGAAATACATAATAATAGGAAGTTCAAAAATAAGTCCACAAGCTAAAGAAGTAGTTTTAACTAAGCCAATATAAGAATTAATATCAATGTCATTTTTTACAATATCACTCACTTGTAGGTTTACTAAGAAATTAATAGAGAGTGGCGTAATAACATAGTAGCCAAATAAGACGCCTAGGAAAAATAAGAAAGAGGAAACAAGAATAAAAAATTTCGCATATTTTTTTTCTTTTGTATAAAGAGCTGGGCTGATAAATTTCCATATTTCTCTTAAAATAAAAGGAACAGAAATAATGAAACCTGCAGTAATACAAGTCCACATCATGACAGAAAATTGCCCATCCATGGTTCTATTTTGAATTTCAAACGGAAGTTCTTGCTGACAAAAACTATCATCAAGATTAAAACGCTGGGCAATTTGACAAAAGAATTTATAGGTTACGAAATCACTATTTTTAGGACCGAAAATTATTTCATTGAATATGAAATCTCTAAAAAAGAAAGCTACAATTCCTCCTCCTAAAATAAAAACAGAAGAACGGATTAAAAGCCATCTTAATTCTTCTAAATGGTCTAAAAAGGACATTGCCTTTTCTGAGTTTTTTTGTTTTGCCATTGGTTATACTATTCCTTCTTTTAAAATATCATGTAAATGAATAATGCCTTGGTACTCCCCTTGATTTGTTACAATTAATTGAGTAATCGAATTGTCTTCTAGTTGTGATAATGCAGCAGAAACTAATTGACTTGACTCAATTGTTTTAGGGTTTATACTCATAATATCTTTTGCTTGAATGTTTTCAAAACTAGTGTTATTTTGTAACATTCTTCTCAAATCACCATCAGTAATAATTCCAATTAACGTATTATTATCAATTACTGCGGTTACACCTAAACGTTTTTGAGAGATTTCTACGATTACATCCTTAATAGATGAATCAGGAGCAACCATAGGTTTATTGTTGCTGTTTAGAATATCTCGTACCAATAAAAGTAATTTTTTACCCAATGCTCCTCCAGGATGATATAGGGCGAAATCATTGGTTGTGAAGTTTCTACACTCAATTAAACAGGCCGCTAAAGCATCCCCCAAAACTAGTTGAGCCGTAGTACTGTCCATGGGTGCTAAATTATTTGGATCTGCTTCTCGTTCCACTTTAGATAACAAGACATAATCTGCATTTTTACCTAAAAATGAATTTTCATTGGCTGTAATGGCAATCAGTGTATTGCCAAAACGCTTTAAAAATGGAGTTAATACTTTTATTTCAGGACTATTTCCGCTATTTGAAATACAAATTACACAGTCGTTAGGTTGAAGTAAACCCAAATCACCATGCACAGCTTCGGCTGCATGCATAAAAACCGATGGAGTTCCAGTTGAGTTAAAAGTAGCAACTATTTTACTGCCAATTAAGGCACTTTTACCTATCCCCGTCACTACAACGCGACCCTTGCAAGCTAAAAGGGTTTCTACCGCAGCTGCAAAGTCGTCTGTGAGGTAATCGATGAGCTTTTCAATGCTTTTACTTTCAGATAGTAACGTTTGTTTTGCCCGCTGTAATATTGATATAGATGTATTCAAAATGATGAGAATGTTAAATATTAGGATTGCACCAAAGAAAATATGTATCTTTAGATACTGCAAATTTATGTAAAATACCATACAAAAATAATGAAATCAATTGAAATTGACTTGTACAAAGAGTTAAAGAGATTTTTTGGCTTTTCGCAGTTTAAAGGTCTTCAAGAAGACGTAGTGAAAAGTATTATCTCCGGGCAGAATACATTTGTAATTATGCCTACAGGTGGTGGTAAATCACTTTGCTATCAATTACCTGCATTGGTTTTAGACGGAACAGCTATCGTGGTTTCTCCGTTGATTGCCCTGATGAAAAATCAAGTGGATGCTATTCGTAGCTTGTCAACAGAATATGGAATTGCCCATGTTTTAAATTCATCTTTGACTAAAACAGAAGTTAACCAGGTTAAAGAAGATATTAAGAAAGGAATAACAAAATTATTGTACGTTGCTCCAGAATCTTTGACTAAAGAAGAGTATGTGAAGTTTTTACAAGAAGTGGAATTGTCTTTTGTTGCTATTGATGAAGCACATTGTATCTCTGAATGGGGACATGATTTTAGACCTGAATACCGCAATTTAAGAAATATAATTCGTCAATTGGGTGATATTCCTATTATTGGTCTTACCGCTACGGCTACACCCAAAGTACAAGAGGATATTTTAAAAAACTTGGAAATCCCAAATGCCAATGTTTTTAAAGCTTCATTTAATAGACCTAACTTATACTATGAAATAAAATCCAAAACAAAAAACATCGAAAGTGATATTATCCGCTTTATCAAACAACGCAAAGGAAAATCAGGCGTTATTTATTGTTTGAGTAGAAAAAAAGTAGAAGAGATTGCCAATGTGTTACAAGTAAATGGAATTAGTGCAGTTCCTTATCATGCGGGATTAGATGCTAAAACAAGAGCTAGACATCAAGATATGTTTTTGATGGAAGATGTCGATGTAGTTGTGGCAACGATTGCTTTTGGAATGGGAATAGATAAACCAGATGTGCGCTATGTTATTCACCATGACATCCCGAAATCATTAGAAAGCTATTACCAAGAAACGGGTAGAGCAGGTAGAGATGGTGGAGAAGGACATTGTTTAGCGTACTATTCGTATAAAGATATTGAGAAACTTGAAAAGTTTATGGCAGGAAAACCAATTGCTGAACAAGAAATTGGAATTGCTTTATTACAGGAAGTTGTTGCTTATGCAGAAACATCTATATCTAGACGTAAATTTTTACTGCATTACTTTGGAGAAGAATTTGATGAAGTAAATGGAGATGGAGCAGATATGGATGATAATGTTCGCAATCCAAAGAAAAAAATTGAAGCCAAAGACGAGTTACAAAACGTGCTGAAAATAATTTCAGAGACGAAACAAGTATATAAAACAAAGGAAATTGTGTTTGTTCTTTTAGGAAAGCTTAATGCTTTGTTGAAAGTCAATAAAGTTGATGCACAATCTTTTTTCGGAAGTGGTAAAAATCAGGATGAACGCTTTTGGCTAGCACTTATTAGACAAGCGAATGTAGCTGGATATCTAAAAAAAGATATCGAATCGTATGGAGTGCTAAAAGTAACGGAAAAGGGTGAACGTTTTATTCAAGCTCCCGTTTCATTTACTATGACCGAAGATCATGAATACACGGAAAATGATACTTCAGTAGAAAGTGATATGCCTAGAATGGAATTGGTTGTAGATCAGATACTGATTCATTTACTCAAAGACTTGCGTAAAAAAGTAGCCCAAAAAGCAGGTGTGCCTCCATTTGTTGTTTTTCAAGATCCATCCCTCGATGAAATGGGATTGAAATACCCTATTACAGTTGACGAAATGGCTAATATAATAGGAGTAAGTGAGGGGAAGGCTAAACGTTTTGGAAAGGAGTTTGCCGATGTAATTAAAAAGTACGTCGAAGAAAATGACATTATTCGACCAGATGATTTAGTTGTAAAATCTACAGGAGCTAATTCTGCACTAAAATTGTATATTATTCAAAGTGTAGATCGTAAGTTGTCTTTGGACGATATTGCTAAAGCTAAAGGGTTAGATATGAATGCTCTGTTGAAAGAAATGGAACAGATTGTTTACTCTGGAACAAGATTAAATATTGATTATTGGTTGGATGAAGTATTAGATGAAGAGCAACAAGAAGAAATTTACGATTATTTCATGGATTCTGAAACCGATAATATCAAAATGGCAATGGCTGAGTTTGACGGTGAATACGATACAGAGGAATTGCGATTGATGCGCATTCAGTTTATTACAAAAGAAGCTAATTAACCAAATGCGGTTTATATGATATATCCAGAGGAGTTTTTCTCTGGATTTTTTTATGAGAATAAGTGAAAAACACGGACTCCTTCTACATGTAAGAAGGGCGTTTTTGAGGGGAAGAAGAATAAGTGAGAATATAGAATTCCAACCCTATTTTACAAGAGGTATCTGGATTTGTTACTGTTCGTATAATTCTCCGCGATGTGGTTTTAAAACATCTCTTACCTCTTTCATTTGTTGGTCGTTTACAACTAAATAGGCTATGCTGTGCATTTCATTAATTACCTCTTTACCTATATGGGGTAGAGGCAATTTTTCCAAAGCAACAAATTCACGCAAGTGAATCACATGATGCTCTGCTATTCTTTCTGCATCAGGGCCTCTAAAATCCCAAATAAGTTTGATTAATCGTTCCATAGAATAAGTAAAGGGCAAAGATAAGTAAATTGACTAGGATGTAAAGGGCAAAGCTCTAAACTTTTGAAAATAACCCTAGCGGTGTAAATCGTTTTATACTCTTTGGCTTGGTTGGTTTCCTATTTTGTTTTTTGTACTTTTGGAAGTAAAATAAATTTGAAACTCAGTATGATTGAAGAGCAAGTGATTTTAGTTAATGAGCAAGATGAGCAGATTGGTACCATGGGCAAACAAGAGGCGCATGAAAAAGCTTTGCTGCATAGGGCATTCTCCGTATTTATCTTAAATGATAAAAACGAGATTATGTTGCAACAACGTGCAGCTGAAAAGTACCACTCACCTTTATTATGGGCAAACACGTGTTGCAGTCATCAAAGAGTTGGAGAAACCAATATTGAAGCGGGACAACGCCGTTTGAAAGAGGAAATGGGATTTGAAGTAGAATTGAAAGATGTGTTTCACTTTATTTATAAAGCCCCTTTTGATAATGGGCTTACCGAACATGAATTTGATCATGTCTTGGTGGGCTATTCAAATGACGCCCCCTTGATTAATCCAGAAGAAGTTGAAGCTTGGAAATGGATGAGTATTGAAGCCGTAAAACGAGATATGGAAGAGAACCCTCAACTTTATACGGCGTGGTTTAAAATTATTTTTTCTGAGTTTTATCCTCATATTGAAGCACATCAAATTAAAGTATCATGAGATTAACAGTTAGCCGAAAAGCCCATTTTAATGCAGCACATCGATTGCATCGACCGGATTGGAATGAGGAGAAAAACCAAGCCGTATTTGGCAAATGTAATAACCCCAATTTTCACGGGCACAATTATGAGTTAATCGTTAGTGTTACTGGAGAAGTTGACCCTGAAACTGGCTTTGTCATGGATTTAAAAGAGTTATCTGATTTAATAAAAGCGGAGATAGAAGAAGCTTTTGATCACAAGAATTTAAACCTAGATGTGAAAGAATTCAGGAATCTAATTCCTACGGCAGAGTATATAGCTGTAGTGATTTGGCAAAAATTAAGGCCTTTTATTGAAAATAATAAAGAATTAGAGGTTGTTTTGTATGAAACTTCTAGAAACTTTGTAACTTTTAAAGGAGAGGGGATTTAACATGCCAAGAATCCATTAAAAGTTGTACATTTGCGTCTTGTTTTAGGCAGTATTCCTTAGAAATGGGTACTGTAAAATGAGGAAGAAGTTAAGCCTATGAGTTTTATACAATATCCAATGATGTTTGAACCCATCCTAAAAGATAGAATTTGGGGTGGCGTAAAATTGCATACTGTTTTAGGAAAACAACAAATTTCTGATTCAATTGGAGAAAGTTGGGAAATTTCAAATGTTCCTGAAAATGTAAGCCTTGTTTCCAACGGTATTTATAAAGGACAAAGTTTAGAAGCCCTTATTAAAACCTATCCAACCGATATGCTAGGCTCGTACATTGTGACGGCTTTTGGCTATCAATTCCCTTTGCTATTCAAGTTTTTAGATGCAAAAGAAGATTTATCTATTCAATTACATCCTAATGATGAATTAGCAAGAGAAAGACATGATACTTTAGGGAAAACCGAAATGTGGTATGTCATGCAAGCAGACCCTGGTGCTAGAGTTGTTGTTGACTTTAAAGAAGGAGTTACACCAGAAGATTACCTGCAACATTTACATACTAAAACACTTCCAGCTATATTAAATGAAATTCCTGTAAAAAAAGGCGATGCTTTTTTTATACAAACAGGAACGGTTCATGCTATTGGCGGTGGCGTTTTATTAGCAGAAATTCAACAGACATCAGATATTACTTATCGCGTTTACGACTGGGATAGGATTGATAGTGAAGGACATACCAGAGAATTACACGTAGATCTTGCTTTAGAGGCAATTAATTATGAAAAAAAACAAGTCGAACTTTCGTATACGAAAGAAGCGAATCAAGCCAATCCATTGGTTTCTTGTCCTTTTTTCACGGTTAATTTTATCCCTTTAGAAGAACGATATACACTTCAGAAGCCCTTGGATCGTTTTTACCTTTATGTTTGTACAGAAGGCATGTGTGAGCTTCAGATTAATGAATTGACGTGTGAGATTAAGCAAGGGCAAACGATTTTGATTCCTGCCTCAGTAGAAAATTTAGTTGCATTAGGTCATGCAACATTGTTAGAAATATATATCGACTAGATAATCGATATCGGGAAGATAATATGTACTTTTGTTTAAAATTAAATAGATTATTATGGCAAGCGTAAAAAGTTTGAAAAAAGATATTCACCAAGTATTAGGGGATATTATTGAAGCAATTTATATCCATGAATTGGCATTAGGTGGAGCTACAGAGCAAACATCTGCATTGATTGAAGAAGCCTTGACAAGTTTTGATGAATTGATCATTGACATCAACGCAAAAGGAGTTGAAAATAAAAAAACGCACTTTAAAGGTGTTTTTGTAAAATTGGAAAATGTTGCAGGTCAATTAGTTGAAAAAATTAACAACTTGTAATTAAAATAAAGCAAAAAAAAACACGCGAAATCAGTTGCAAGATTGAAAAAGCGTGTTATATTTGCACTCGAAAAATGAGTCGCCGGTGTAGCTCAGCTGGCTAGAGCAGCTGATTTGTAATCAGCAGGTCGTGGGTTCGAGTCCCTCCATCGGCTCAATTTTTTGAAGGTTAAATATTGCAATACAATTTGAGTCGCCGGTGTAGCTCAGCTGGCTAGAGCAGCTGATTTGTAATCAGCAGGTCGTGGGTTCGAGTCCCTCCATCGGCTCAAATTTTGAAGATTAAGTATTGCAAGACAATTTGAGTCGCCGGTGTAGCTCAGCTGGCTAGAGCAGCTGATTTGTAATCAGCAGGTCGTGGGTTCGAGTCCCTCCATCGGCTCAAATTTTGAAAATTAACTATTGCAAGGCAATGTAGATTGCCGGTGTAGCTCAGCTGGCTAGAGCAGCTGATTTGTAATCAGCAGGTCGTGGGTTCGAGTCCCTCCATCGGCTCAAAAAGCTTCCTACTTGTAGGGAGCTTTTTTTATTTTATTTATCTCCAAAGAATTCTTAAATTTAAATTCTTGTTTAAAGTAAAATCTATTTTACTTTAACTCAACAGCACAAAGAATTTGAACTATGATATCCTTATTTTTTGAATCAGAATGGGTTATTTATTGGGAAGTGGCTTATTTCCTAATTGCCATCCTTGTGGCTGTTCGGATTATCTATGATACCGATTCGATTTCTAAAACACTAGCCTATCTCTTATTGGTTTTCTTCGTGCCTATTTTTGGTATCATCTTTTATTTTTCCTTTGGAATTAATTACCGAAGACGAAAAATGTATTCCAAAAAATTAGTTGCGAATGATAATTACGCAGAACGCTTGTATAAACGCTTAGGGGAAATTCACCTCGACCTAAAGCAACAAGGACATCCCATCATTGAAAAAAATCGATCGTTTGTTAAATTGCTATCTAATGCTATTGTAGGGGAGGGGCCTTTATTGGTGGATAATGAAGTTGAATTATTGCAAAATGGAGAAGCTTTTTTTCCGCGTTTATTAGCGGATATTAAACAAGCAAAGCACCATATTCACATCGAATATTACATTTATGAAAATAATGAAATAGGACAAGAAATTGCAGCTTTATTAAAGGTCAAAGCGGCAGAAGGCGTAGAAGTACGCTTTATTTATGATGATTTTGGTAGCCGAAGTATTCGCAAAAATATTGTGAAGGATATGCAGGCACACAAGATACAAGCTTTTGCATTTAATAAGATTATTCTACTCGCCTTAGCAAATCGTTTAAATTACCGTAATCACCGCAAAATAGTTGTGATTGATGGGCAAATTGCCTATACGGGAGGTATTAATATTTCAGATCGCTATGACAACAGTAGAAAAGGCGAAAGTGATTTCTTTTGGCGAGATACCCATATTCGAATAGAAGGAAGTGGTGCTTATGGTTTGCAACACGTTTTTTTAACGGATTGGAATTTTTGTAGCAAAGAAAATATTTACTTCTCCGCTGATTATTTTCCGAAAATCCATTTTGAAAACGCCAAAACAATGCCTTTACAGGTAATTGCTTCAGGTCCTGACTCGGATGTACCCTCTATTCTTTTTAGTGTCATACAAGCCATTCAAGCAGCAGAACAAGAGATATGTATTACCACTCCGTATTATATCCCAGATGAATCCTTACAATTAGCTATTAAGATGGCCGTGCTTAGCGGTAAAAAAGTCAAATTACTTTTGCCAGGTATTACAGACTCTCTAGCGGTAAAGCTAGCTTCAGAATCCTATTTTCAAGAATTATTAGAATCGGGTGTTGAGATTTACCTCTATAAAAAGGGATTTATCCATGCTAAAACTTGGGTTATTGACGCTGGGATTAGCTCTGTTGGTACCTGTAATTTAGACCATCGCAGTTTTGATTTGAATTTTGAAGTGAATGTGGTTGTCTACGACATGGATTTTGCCCATCAAATGCGTTTAATGTTTGAAGAGGATTGTAAAAACTCCATTAAATTAGAATTAGAACTGTGGAATAAACGCTCTAAATGGCATCGATTAAAAAATAGCTTCTTGCGTTTGTTATCTCCTTTGTTGTAAGTGAAAAATACCTAAGACAGTAGGACATAAAAAAAAGAACACCTTTTTAGGGGTGTCCTCTTGTATGTAATAATTGAAAATTTTTGGTAAAGCGTTAGAATAATCCTCCTGATCCTCCACTTTGTTTAGTATTTGTATCTCTGTTTTTTCTTTGTAATGAACGACCTTTTCCACCACCAAAGGTATAGTTTACACCAATATATACGGATTGACTTTCCCAGGTAAATTCTCCAGTTGATGGATAAGGATATTTTGTTTTGAATTTGTAAGACATCGTATTGAAAATATCGTTGAATCTAACACTAATACCTAGCTTGTTGTCTAACAAAGCATAACGAGCACCCGCGTCAATTTTGTACATTTCTTGCCCATCTGAGGTAATGCCATCAACGGCTCCTCTATAGAATCCAAATAAATTAAAACGAAGATTCTTAGTTGCCTTAAAATTACTGTTTAAACGTGCATTAAAGGCATCTGCTGTAATATCTCGCAATACAGTATTCATTGTGCCTGAAGCATCCAATTGGGATACAAACCCAGTTTGTTTGATACTCGAAAAATCAATAGCAGGTTGCATATCCCACCACGGAGTGACAATTAAGTTAGCAGAAATTTCAAAACCATACGCATCGTTTGACTTATAGTTGTCAAAAGTCATAAGTAAAGCATTTGGATTGTCGTTATTAGGGTCGTCGTAAATTACGTGATTGATTTCGTGATTAATGCGTCTGTAATAAACACCAGCGGTAACGCTACTTCTTTTGGCAAATAATCGCGTATAGTTTAATTCTACCGAATTGGTAAATTGTGGTTTCAATTCAGGATTTCCAACCATAGTCATCAACGGCGTTGAAAACTGACGAACAGGATTCGTTTGTCTAACACTTGGTCTATCTACACGACGGCTGTAGCTTAGATTAAACATATCATTATCGGTTAAGTTGTATCCAACATAAACTGAAGGATATAAAGTTACATAATCATCTTTAAAGGTAGATAGACCATCCAATTTTGAATCTACTTTATAACTTTCTACTCTTGTTCCAATTTGATAATTGAATTTGCCTAACGTTTGACCAAATGTTGCATAAGCAGAAAATATATCTTGATCATAGGTGTTGTCAATATGTGCTTGACTAACCGGTATTAGAGGATTATTTGAATTAAAGACATTATCCGCTCTCGAAATTCTACCTTCAGCACCTAATTCTAACTTTGTATGGTCATTGAGTGGATTTACATAATCGATATTAACGGTTGTTAAGGTGTTTTTATCGTCGTTTCCATCTTGATACAATAAAGCATTAGCTAAACCCAATTGGGTTTGGTAATCCCCATCCATATCTGCTTTATTGATGTTGTGGTTTACTTCTACATCTAAGGTATGTCCTTTTTTAGCAAATAAGTGTTTGTATGCTAAGTTATAGGTACTAAACGTATTCTTATTGTCATAAAAAGTTTTTTGGAAAATATCATCAAATGAATGATCTGGATAAAGTGTCGTTGTTTTTAAATCAACACTACTCTTGTTTGTACTTTGATTGGTGTAAAAAGACAACGTATTAGTATCGTTGATATAATAATCAACCCCTACTTTGTATAAGATGTTTTTATTTTTGTTCCACATATTTATCGCAGTTGGCGATAAGATATCCTCGCGGAACATAGCTCCATTATTCGTAGATTTTCCATCTGAATAACTGGCATTTCCAAAAAAGTTAAATTTGCCTTCTCTGTAATTGAGGTTTAGCGAAGTCGTTGATTGAATGTTTTTGGCAATAGTAACTCCACTATCTACAGAACCATTGAATCCATTCGCCGTATTTTTGTGTAAAATGATATTGATGATACCTGACATCCCTTCAGGGTTGTATTTTGCACTTGGATTGGTAATCAATTCAATACTTTTAATTGAGGTAGAGGGAATTTGTTTTAACAATTGTTCCGCAGACATATTGGTTGGTCTTCCGTCAATTAGAATTCGTACGTTTTCGTTTCCTCTTAATGAAATTTTACCATCTTTATCTACGTTAACTGATGGAATATTATTCATAATATCTGAAGCAGTAGCACCAGCAGTAGTCAAATCCTTTCCGACTGTGATTACTTTTCGATCAATTTTTTGTTCAATGGTTGATCGTTCAGCAACTATATTCACATCAGCTAAAGTTGTGGATTCAGCTACGAGGTAAATCGTTCCCAAATCAGTTGCATTTTTTAAGGTTATTTCTTTGTGAAAAGGGGTATAACCAATAAACTGGATATCTAAGTTATAGGTATCAGCTGGTGCATTAATAGAAAAAGTTCCATTGTCTGCAGTCATTCCTCCTGTGATAACCGCATCCCCCTTTTTTAAGGTAATTGTCGCATACGGAATGGCTTCATTAAGATTTTTGTCAAGTACACGACCTGTTATTTTTACTGAACTTTGGGCATAGATACCACAGAAAGACAGAAGAAAAAACAATAATGATAGTTTTGAATTCATTGGATTAGTTGAATTAGGTTTTTGTCTACTCTAATAGACTAAAAAGAGTTACTTTTGTTACATTGTAAATAATATAAAAAGTTTAATAAATGTAAATTAAGTTTACAACCTGTTGTTTAATAGGTTGTTGAGGCTTATTTAGAAGAAATATAAATGTATGAGATATACCGTTTTTTGTGGTTCAAGTGCGGGCAGTAAAGCAGAATACTTACAAAGTGCTGTAGCGTTAGGTCAGACCTTAGCACAACATCAAATTGGAGTTGTGTATGGAGGAGCAAAAGTAGGCTTAATGGGAGCTGTTGCGGATGGAGCCTTAGCAGAAGGAGGAGAAGTAATTGGCGTATTGCCTCATTTTTTAGCCAATGTTGAATTGGGACATACTCGCTTAAGTGAGCTTTTTTTTGTCGATACGATGCACGAACGCAAAGCGAAGATGGATGAATTGTCTGATGGAATTATCGCCTTACCTGGAGGATATGGAACGCTGGAAGAATTTTTTGAAGTATTGACCTGGGGACAGTTGGGGTTGCATAAAAAACCAATCGCTTTATTTAATGTTGAGGGCTTCTATGATCCGTTGTTACAAATGGTGGATACCATGGTAAAACAAGGTTTTTTAAAAGAGGAACACAAAAGCATGATCATTGTATCCACTTCAATCGATGATTTACTGTATCAAATGAAAGTGTATGAAGCGCCTAAAGTTGGGAAATTGGTAGGCAAAGATTGAACATAAGTGTGCGAAAAAAGAGTAAAATATGACATTAGCACCTTTTTTTTTCGTATTTTACCTACTTAAGTTTCTATAAGACTAAAAAATGGAAAAAAACAACAACAATATAGCGATTCTCGTCGATGGAGATAACGCACAAGCTAAATTATTAGAGAACATATTAGCTGAAGTTTCTAAATATGGAAAGGTTACGATTCGCCGTATTTACGGGGATTGGACTACACCTCAAATGAATAGTTGGAAAGATTTACTAAATGATTTATCTTTTTCACCTATTCAAAAATTTAACTATACCTCAGGAAAAAATTCCACAGATAGTTCTTTGATTATTGATGCAATGGATATTCTACATGCTAAAATGGTAGATGGATTTTGCATTGTATCAAGTGATAGTGATTATACCGGTTTGGCTAAGCGAATTCGAGAAGAAGGAATATTTGTCATGGGAATCGGAGAAAAGAAAACACCCAATGCTTTTGTACAATCGTGTGAGATTTTTACGTATTGTGAAACTTTAATGCCTAAACCCGTTAAAGCGGAGAAAACGGCTAGCCAAGAGAAAAAACAAGTAGAAGAGGAGGATAATGATGTGCTCACAATTACTAAAAAAGAAGTACGCTTGATTGATAAAGCTTTTGATATGTCAGTGGATGAAGAAGTAGAAGCCTATATTTCGACGGTAGGGAATAACCTTCGAAAATTAGACCCCAGTTTTGATTCACGTGATTATGGATTTAGAAATCTAACAGAAATGTTTAAACACCTCAAAGGCTATGAGGTTATTAATAACAATGTGAAAGGATTAAATCATCCTTTAATAAAGAAAAAGTAACCCTCGGGTTACTTTTTTTTTGAAGCTATTGGTCGAATTTGAAGCTATTGGTCGAAACTGAACCTTACTAATTTTGAGGTATCTGCTTACTGATAGTGTAGTTTTTATGCCTTTGAATCAATTGCTAAAAAAAAATAATAGATTTTGCTTTTAATATCCGCTGAGAAAAGAATGTTGATTTCTCAAGAATGGAATGTATAGTAAATAGTTTAAATAAAAAAGGTCAGCTGACCTTTTTTATTTAAACTATTTCTTTTTTAGTTGTTATATTTTTTACAATTGAAAGCAAAATGTATAGTAGGATGATAATCGGAATGGCTAAGTAGTGTAAAGCAAGTAAAAGAAGTAGCGATACCACAACAAAACCTAATTGCAATTTATAAGCGCCTAAATTTTTCGGGTTAATTTTTAAGGAGAACAACGGTAATTCAGCATTCATAATATAAGCACTCAATACACTGATAAGCACTAAAACATAAGGATTACTCAAAAAAGTAATGATTGCTTCCGAACTCGTTGTGCTCACAATAAGCGGTAAGCTTAAAATGAAAAGCGCATTTCCAGGTGTTGGCAATCCAATAAAAGAATCCGTTTGTCTGGTATCAATATTGAATTTAGCTAATCGATACGCCGCTCCTAGGGTAATAATAAAGCCTAAATAAGGAACAAGAGCCATATAATAGGTCTCAGGGGTAAGGTTATATAAACCTTGCGTTTCTTGAATATTCGCTAGTTGTTTGTAAATAATTAATCCAGGTACAACACCACTAGTTACCATATCAGCCAAAGAGTCTAATTGAAGGCCTAACTCACTTTTAACATTGAGGATTCTAGCTAAAAATCCATCCCAATAATCCAAGAAAATACCAATACATACCCAGATAAAGGCCATGAGGATATTGTCATCAAAGGCATAGATACAAGCAATTAAACCCGATAGAAGGTTAAGTAAAGTAATGAAATTGGGCAAGTGTTTTTTCATGTATATTCAATTTTATCTCCGTATAGTTTATATATACTGACTTTATTTCATATACAAAGGTATACTAAACTTAGTAATAATAATATCTTCCTAGCCTTTTAGTTTTTTACTATTTTTACAACTTAGTATGAATAATAAAAAGAAGTCTGTGAAAAAGCTAACAATAGGTACGTTACTGCTTTGTATAGGATTTACAACTTATGCGCAAAAAGCGCGAAAGTATTCCAATGAGTTTTTGAATATTGGTGTAGATGCGGTTGCGATGGGAATGGCTAATAGTGTAGTTTCATCTAGTAAGGATGTCAATGCAGTCTATTGGAATCCCGCGGGGTTAATACAATTGAAAGAGCAACAAGTAGCCTTAATGCATGCCAGTTACTTTGCCAATATAGCACAATACGATTATGGAGCCTTTGCGATGCCTCTGGACGAAAAAAGTGCTTTGGGAATTTCTATTATCCGCTTTGGGGTAGATGATATTATGAATACAACCGAATTAATTGACCAAAATGGAAATATAGATTACAATAGAATCAGTTTATTTTCTGCTGCGGATTATGCTTTTGTATTATCTTATGCCCGTACGACGCCAATTGAAGGATTAACGTATGGAGTTAATGCTAAAGTTGTACGGCGTATCATAGGGAAATTTGCCAACTCCTGGGGATTTGGGTTTGATGTAGGGGTGCAGTACAAAACCAAGTCTGAATGGATGTTTGGGGTGATGGCCCGCGATATAACCACAACCTATAATATGTGGAATATCAACAAAAAAGAATACAGTAAAGTACAAGGGGCCATTGAAGGTATGAATCAAGAGTTACCCGAAACAACAGAGATTACCTTGCCTAAATTGCAAATGGGGGTTTCGAAAAATTTTCAATTGACTCGAAACTTGAATATGTTAACCGCTTTAGCACTTCATGTAGAATTTGCAGAAACGAATGCGATGGTTTCTAGTGGATCCATGAGCATGACCCCTTCTTTAGGCGTTGAGTTTGGCTATGCAAATCTTGTATTCGTACGCGGTGGTGTAGGTAACTTTCAAAACAATAGACAGATGGATAATACAGAAAAATTAGAGTTTCAACCGAATATAGGGGTAGGATTTCACTATAAAGGAATACAAGTAGATTATGCCTTAACGGATATTGGCGATCAAAGTGCCGCTATTTACTCTAACGTTTTCTCGTTAAAATTAGATTTAGGAATTTTTAGAAAATAAGAAAAATGAAAAAAGTATGGGTACTGTTCTTCGCTGTTTTTGCTTTGCAATTTAGTTATGGAAACATCTCCGATAGAGCACTCTCTGAGAAAGCGCAAATAAGTATATTAACTTGTGGAACAGGAGGGCAATTGTATTCTCTTTTTGGACATACGGCTATTCGAGTTTTCGACCCTGCAGAAGGAATTGATCGGGTATACAATTACGGAATGTTTGATTTTAGTACCCCTAATTTCTATTCCAAATTCGTCAAAGGAGATTTACTTTATTTTGTGGATTACGAAGGGTATAAAGATTTTGTCCTCAGTTATGCCTATGATAATCGATCAGTGGTAGAACAAGAGTTAAATTTATCTCAAGAACAAAAACAAAAGATTTGGGACCATTTAAATGAATCCCTAAAAGAAGAGAATCGCTTTTATACCTATAAATTTATTGATAAAAACTGTACCGTAAAAGTAGTAGATGTATTAAATGAAATTTTACCTACTCCTGTAGAAGTAGCAGTTGAAGGAAATACAACAACCTATCGAAGTATTTTAAATACCTATCTGGAAAATCGCTATTTTGAGAAATTGGGAATTAATTTAATTTTCGGAAATAAAGTCGATCACAAATCAACCGTATTGTTTTTGCCCGATAAATTTCAGTTGGGATTATCAAACACCAGGAATGGAGATCAACCTTTAGTAAAACAAGAGGTAACTATTTTTCAGCCGAAACCCTCTACAACTAGTAGTATTTGGTGGAATACCTATTGGTTTGCTTCTATTTTGAGTCTATTCATTTTAGGGCTTACTTTCAATCGAATTATACGCCATATCTACTTTATTGTTATGGGAGTTTTTGGTTTGTTTTTCTTGTTCGTTGGATTTTATTCTCTGCATGGAGAACTATTATGGAATAATGTGATTTTTTTATGTAATCCTTTGTTAATATTTATTCCATTTGTTAATAAAACGAATAAAATTAAGTATTCATTAGTAATTGCTGTTGTATTATTGTTAATGTTATATGTTGTGTTGAATTTATTCTCAGAAAAGTTAATAATAACACTACCTTTGTGTGTATTAACTATGGCAACTTTATTTTTAGAATTCAAAACGGTTCTTCTAAAAAGAAGTAGAGAATAAATAACAAACTATGTTTTCATTTTTTAAATCAAAACCGATTTTAAAAGACTTAATTCCAGACGATTTTGTGGATATTCATTCGCATTTAATTTATGGGATTGACGATGGTGCACAAACGATTGAGGATACAAAGTTTATTATATCCTCTATGCGAGATTTAGGATTTGATCAAGCCATTGCAACGCCCCATACAACACCTTTAGTTTGGGAAAATACAAGAGAAGGGATTTTAGATCAATATCAGCGCGTTCAAGAACAACTTCCAGAAGAAGCAAAAGCGATAGCTTTACGTGTAGCTTCTGAATATTTAATGGACGATAGTCTGATACCTCATATTGAAAATAAAGAGTTATTGACCTTAAAGAATAATTTCGTTTTGGTTGAAATGTCCTATATGAATCCACCCATTCAATTGATGGATATTCTATTCCAATTAAAATCCAATGGATATGAAATTATCTTAGCGCATCCTGAGCGCTATAATTTTTATCACCAAAATACAGCCATGTATAAGAAATTAAAAAAGGCAGGTTGTTACTTTCAAATGAATTTACTCTCCGTAACGGGCTATTATGGTAAACACGTATTAGAAGCGGCTAATTTTTTATTGCAACACGGATTAATAGATTTTGTGGGATCTGATATTCACCACGAGAAGCACATCAAAGGATTTGATGCTAAAGTAGAAGTAAAAGCGATTGAGTTTTTTACACAAGCTATTACGAATAATCAAGAGTTTAGGATGTAGTTTTTTATTAAAAAAACTTTTAAAAATAAAGAGGGTGCCCCGAAAAGGGCACCCTCTTAGCATTTGTAGAATGAGAAAAATTTAATACTGTTTCTACGGGTTAGATAACTGCTAAATATTTTAGATAGGGTTCTAACATCGTTTTATTGATAAATGGAGGATAAGGCATCTCACTTTTTTTAATAAAGCTCAAGGTGTTTTCAGCATCATAATAATAGGTGTTTTGATATACTTCTTTTAGCGTAGATTCTCCATGGACTTTATCCGTAAACATACCTAATAGGGGGTATAGTGGATCTTCTTCATTGTTTTTCCAAAGATTTAGCCATTCCGTGTACGGTAAAGGTTTCATGTCAAATCCAAAATATTCATTGATTCGATCAAAGAAATCATTAATTGAAACATCTCCCTCAGGTAACGGAGTAAGATGGAATTTTTTACCTAAAGCCGCTTTTTGGCGCGAAATATGCACAATACTTTTGGCCATATAATCTACAGGAACCAACTGAGCTTTAAACCCTAAAATAGAAGGATATGCCTTATTGGCAATACAACTTCTTACTAAAGCTCCCCACCATTGGTAGATAGCTGTAGAACCTGTTTTGGAATTACTTAAGGCATAGCCTAAACGGAAAATAATAACAGGAACCCCTTTTTCCTCCGCTTTTTGCATAATTTGTTCCATAACCCATTTACTTTGAACGTAGCCCAAGTCGCGACTCACCGCTTCTAAATCTTGATGTATATCATCATTTTCGGTTACCCATTTTTTGTTGGTAAATTGATGGCCGAAACTAAATACAGCACTTGTTGAGAATAGAGAAACGGGTTTTATTTTGCCTGCAGCGGCAAACTTGATGATTTCCTGAAGACCTAAAATATTGGCTTTTCTAATAATGGAATACGGCTCTATAAAATTCACCGAACTACCGGAATGATAAATACAATCAATCTTTTTTGCTAGGGAATTAAACTGTTCTTCGCTGAAACCAAGTAGCGGTTTGTGGAGGTCTCCCGTTACAATTTTAATTCGATCGGAAGAAAGCCAATGCGTAGGAATCAAGAATTGTTCAAAAGCTTGATGCAAGCGTTTTAGTCCAATTTGTATATTGTCTGCACGGATAAGACAATATACAGTAGCATTGGTTTGGTTCATTAGTTCATCAATAACATGAACCCCTACAAAACCATTAGCTCCCGTTAATAATATATGCTGAGGCGAATCCATTAAGGAAGCATCCACTTGACCTATAATCTCAATTTCTGGGACAAGATTAGCATCTTTCAAAAGTTGAAGAATCATCTCTTCACTTAGATTATTCTTTAAATGGGTCTTGTTGCCACCCATTCTTTCTTGAATAATTTGAGCCTGAGTTTCGATTGTTTTGTGGATAAACAAATCTTGAAGAGTTAGCGTATCGCGATACGAATCAGGTAATCGATTAAATAGTTTTGCTAAAAGCAGCGAATGACCACCTAATTCAAAAAAATTGTCTGTTACCTCAATGAAGGGGTATTGTAAAATTTCAGTCCAAATTCTGAAGATGGTCTTTTCAAATTCATTCTTAAATTCTTTGGTCTCATCTACAGCAATGGATGTTTTTTGATAGTTTTCTAGCAAAGCCTTTTTATCTACCTTTCCATTTGCATTTATTGGAAGTTTTTGCAGAATGACAAAGTCATGAGGAATCATATAAATCGGCAACGTGTGTAGAAGCTCTTCCCTGAATTTTTTGATCAAGTTATTTTTGTTCTTATCATCTAAATCTAAATGCGGACACTCGACAAAGGCGATTAGTTTTTTATCATAGTCACTATCCGATTTTACTCTCACAACTGCTTTTTCTACACCTTCAAGTTTACTTGTCTTTTCTTCTATTTCTTGAAGCTCTATGCGATACCCTCTAATCTTAACTTGATCATCTATTCTGCCCGAATACTCTATTTCGCCATTTTCTAGCCATTTACCCAAATCTCCTGTTTTGTAAATTTTTTCTCCTTTTTTTAAGGGATGCGGAATAAATTGAGCATCTGTAAGTGCCGGTTGTCCAAAATAGCCCCTAGTGACTCCTATACCCCCTACACAAATCTCACCAGCTTCATTAATAGGTAGAATATGACCTTTATCTAGGATATAAATATCAGTATTGGCAATTGGCGCTCCAATGGTTGATAAATCTTCTTCTGAACGGATGATTTTGGCAGTTACCCAAATCGTAGTTTCCGTAGGACCATATACATTCCATATCGTATGATTGCCTTTAAGAAGCGTTTTTCCTAGTGTAGGAGATAAATATTCGCCTCCACACAGGATTGTCATGGGCTTTATTTTTGACCAATTAGAAGTTTCGGCTAACATAGACCAAGTACTGGGTGTGGTTTGAACAACGGAGATATTGTGCTTTAGGATTAAGGCTACAATCGTTTCTGGATTGATTTGATCTTCTTGAGAAGCAACAACAACTGTACGTCCTCGTAGTAACATAGCAAATATTTCTAAAACTGAAATGTCAAACGCATACGTACTGATTGCAAGGAGATGTTCGGCAGATTTTGGAATTACCTCGTCGAGGAAATAGCTTAATGCATTGACAACACTCTTATGTTCCACAGCAACTCCTTTGGGTCTTCCGGTTGAACCAGATGTGAACATAACATACATGAGATGATGCGGTTTTAACTCTCTTTTGGGTTTTTCTGAAGCAGCCGTTTTCCAGGATACATCGTCCCAAATTACCGTTTTTTCAGCTACTTTATGCGCCGTTTTTTCGAAAGCTTTTTCAGTCAATAAGAGCGATATTTGACTGTCCTGACTTATGTTTTTTAGTCTATCCTCCGGATATAAAGGAGGCATTGGAACATAAGCGGCGCCAGTTTTCATAATGGCTAAGAGCGAAATAATGAGTTTTTCGCTTCGATCCATCATAAGTCCAATGCGATCATCTGGTTTTAGATGAACCAAACTTCGCATGTAATTAGCTAATTGATTGGCCAATTGATCCATTTCTCGATAAGTAAGTGTTTGGTCTTTGTAAACAATTGCTATCTTATTTGGAACTAATTGCACTTGTTCTTCAATCAAATCTACGATGGTTTGATGAAGTGGATACGTGTCATTGGCGGTTTGATTAAAGGCGAGGATCTTTCTTAGTTGATGGTCCTCAATGCCTAGCCCATGGATCAGCTGCTGATCTGGAAATTCATTTGATTTCATAATAAATTGGTGTTTATTGGTTTGTATTAAATTGTTGACACAATAGAAAGCTTCCCTATAGAAACAGGAAAAAGCTGTATATAAAAAAGTTGGGAATACAACGCTAAGGTTTTAATCTAAACGCTATTAAAAGTCAAAAAATAAAAGAGTTTTTTATTTAAACCGCAAACAGGTAAGGTAGTATGTTTCTCTTTAAGAGAGAAAGTGATTGTGTTTTAGCAGTAAAAATCTTTTAAAATTCATACTTATAGAGGGTACTAATTAATAATAGGATTACTAGCTGTTTATACAAGCGTAGTTTTTTATGTTGCTAAGGCCTTTATGCCTAAATAGTACTAGATTAAATCTTTACTATCCTGAATTTTTTTCTCTGTTACTATTTCCCTTGCTTCCCTAGTGTCTACGGCTAAATAACAGACGTAGTCTGGAGCAATGGATAGTTCTTTTAAATACCAGCGATCTGTATCCATCAAACCGATATCATTAGAGATAACAACCTTCTCAATAGGGAATAACAAACCTCTACCATCCGCTTTAACACAGGCTTCTTTTTGAGTCCATAAGCGATAAAAAGCCTTTTTACAATTGGGGATTGTATTTATTTCCAGCTTTTCGTCATCCCTAAGTATATGCCAAAAATCTTCTATTTTGGCATCTTTAATCTTTTCAATATCTACACCCACTCGGTACTTATCTGCGAGCACACAGATGATATAATCATCGGCATGGGCAAGATTGAAATACAAACTAGCTTCAGGAATTTTGGGTTTTCCATTGGCGTCTGTAATCAGTTGTTGAATTAATTTGTCACTTTCAAAACCTAGGTAGTGTAATCCGTATTTAAGTACTAACTTTCCTAACATTCGAATTTCTCTATCTTCTTCTTTTCGATATTTAAAAATCTCTTCTTGCACCCAAGCAGGAAATTTTTCTATTTCCTTTTTTAAAACAATGGGATCAATGTTTAGTTCAGAACGATTTAAATAAAAAGAATAGATCATACCCCTATTTATCAATTTTAATTTATTTTTCTAACTAAAAATAGATGAATGACTAGGTTAAAATTTTATACGTAGTATTATCTGGTATTGAGTTAGATACAAATGATAATTTATTGGATTATAAATATATAAATAAAATATTTTATACAATAAATAACCTATAAAATATTTTTAATGTTAATTTTTAGGGATAATTATACGCGTTAGCTACTGTTTTTACTAGTTTTTTGAAATTAATTCATTTGCTTAAATGTTAAAAATTATCTAAAAAAAATAAATTTTAATATAAAAAAAGGAGTTAAAAGAGGGGAGGTAAAGGTTGAGGGAGGGAATTTTTTTAACGGTAATTCGATTTTTAAAAGGAACTTGAATTACGATGGAATACTTGCAGACGCAAGAGAATAAATAGAAAATAATCAACCTAAAATAAGCCTATTATTTGCATAGAAAGTCAATATATAAAATAAAGAAGAAAAGACCCAGTAGATGCCAAAACAACATAAAAAAAGCCACTCCAAAAAGAGTGGCTTTTTTTATGTTTAGGTTATAGAAAATTATTTTTCTACAACTTCTCCTTTAATTCTCAAAGGTACTGTACCATTTTCGAAGTTTACTGCATTAGATTCCACCGTAATTGTACGGCTAATTCTTCCGATACTCATGTTGTATTTTACATCAATTTTTCCTTTTTCACCTGGCATAATTGGTGCTTCTGGCTTAGAAGGAACTGTACATCCACAAGTTGAACGAACATTTGTAATGATTAACGGTTGGTCACCTGTGTTTGTAAATTTAAATGAACGTAATCCATCGTCATTACCTCTAATAACTGTTCCATAATCAATGGTGTTGTTTTCAGCAGCGAACTGAATTTTTGGACCACTTTGAGCAAATGTCAAAGCACTAGATAAGACTAATGCGAATACTGCTATTAATTTTTTCATTACTATAACTTTTTGTTGTTTTGTAAAATTAAAAACTTTTCGATTACTTGCAAATTTTTTTCGCATATTCGATTTTAGATATACTTTTATAATTGACGAGTAATAATTACTTTTGTACAACACAAAGATAAATAAAACTAAGGTTACTAAGGTAGAAAAAACCGTTTTTCTAAGAAGTAATTCAATGTTTTATCTTTTTTTAATATTAAATATATAGAATAATGGTAATTCCTGCACAGTTTGACGCAAAGCAAGTAGAGCAAAAATGGTATCAGTATTGGATGGAAAATAATTTTTTCCGATCGGTACCAGATGAAAGACAGCCGTACACCATTGTAATACCTCCACCAAACGTAACGGGAGTATTGCATATGGGGCATATGTTGAATGTTACAATTCAAGATGTATTAATACGTCGCGCACGTTTAAAAGGACTAAACGCTTGTTGGGTTCCTGGAACGGATCACGCATCTATTGCAACTGAAGCAAAAGTCGTCGCTAAATTGAGAGAGCAGGGAATCAATAAAAACGACTTAACTAGAGAAGAGTTTTTAAAACACGCATGGGAATGGAAAGAAGAATATGGCGGTGTGATTTTAGACCAATTAAAAAAACTAGGTGCTTCTTGTGACTGGGACCGTACCAAGTTTACTATGGATCCAGCTATGTCACAACAAGTAATTAAGTCATTTGTTGATTTGTTTAATAAAGGACTTATCTACCGCGGATATCGAATGGTAAACTGGGATCCAGAAGCAAAAACAACGCTATCGGATGAAGAAGTAATTTACGAAGAACGCCAAGGAAAACTCTATCACGTAAAATATCAAATCGAAGGAACAACGGATTATTTGACCATTGCAACCACTCGTCCTGAAACAATTTTAGGGGATTCGGCTATTTGTATTAACCCTAACGATGAGCGTTACCAGCATTTAAAAGGTAAAAATGCAATCGTACCCATTTGCAATCGCGTAGTTCCTATTATTTTTGATGCATATGTAGATATGGAATTCGGAACAGGCTGTTTAAAAGTAACGCCTGCTCATGATGTCAATGATAAAGCGTTGGGCGAACGTCATAATTTAGAAATTATCGATATTTTCAATGCAGATGCAACCCTTAATGATTTGGGTTTACATTACAAAGGCAAAGATCGCTTTGTTGTTCGCAAAGAAATTGAAGCGGAATTAGCCACTTTAGGTGCTTTAGATAAAGTAGAAAATTACATGAATAGTGTAGGGACGTCAGAGCGTACAAAAGCTGTGATTGAGCCTCGATTATCAGATCAGTGGTTTTTGAAAATGGAAGAGTTAGCAAAACCAGCTTTGGATGCAGTAATGACATCGGAAGATGTAAAATTGTACCCAAGTCGCTATAATAGTACCTACAGAAGTTGGTTAGAAAATATCCGCGACTGGAATATTTCTCGTCAATTGTGGTGGGGACAACAGATTCCTGCTTTCTATTATGGAGATGGGAAAGACGATTTTGTTGTTGCAGAAACAAAAGAAGCCGCTTTGGCTCTTGCGATTGCAAAATCAGGCAATGCTACTTTGACTTTAGCTCATTTAAAACAAGATGAAGATGCTTTAGATACTTGGTTCTCTTCATGGTTATGGCCAATCTCTGTATTTAATGGATTAAATGATCCAGAAAACGAAGAGTTTAAGTACTATTACCCAACCAATGATTTAGTTACAGGTCCAGATATCATTTTCTTCTGGGTGGCTCGTATGATTATGGCAGGTTATGAATATACAGGTGTACAGCCTTTTACAAACGTTTATTTCACCGGTATTGTAAGAGATAAACAACGCCGTAAAATGTCAAAATCACTGGGTAATTCACCTGATGCTTTAGGATTGATAGACAAATTTGGTGCAGATGGAGTTCGTGTAGGGTTATTGTTATCGGCTTCTGCAGGAAATGATATCTTATTTGACGAAGAATTATGTGTACAAGGTAAAGCGTTTACAAATAAAGTATGGAACGCGTTCCGTTTAATTACAGGCTGGGAAGTTTCTGAAACACTAGTACAACCTGAAACAGCTAAAGTTTCTTTAGCGTGGTATGAAGCAAAGCTACAAAGAACATTAGTAGAAATTGAAGATCACTTCGCCAAATATAGAATTTCAGATGCTTTAATGGCTATCTATAAACTCGTTTGGGATGATTTCTGTTCTTGGTTCTTGGAAATGATTAAACCCGGTTATCAGCAGCCAATCGATGCGGTTACTTATCATAAAGTAATCGAATTATTGGAAGCGAACTTGAAACTGTTACATCCATTTATGCCTTTCTTGACTGAAGAGATTTGGCAACACATCAATGCACGCACAACAGAAGAAGCATTAGTGGTATCAGCATGGCCAGAAGCAAAAGCCTTTGATGAAAATGTAATCAAAGAGTTTGAGTTTACCATGGAAGTTATTGCGGGTATACGCACCATCAGAAAAGATAAAAATATTTCTTTCAAAGAAGTCATTGATTTGAAAATAATCAACAACGAAAAAGTATCGACCTATTTTGATTGTGTGATTGCTAAATTGGGAAATGTGGCTTCAATTGAATACGTAGCCGATCAAGTAAGTGGCGCTTTGTCCTACCGCATCCAATCCAATGAGTATTTTATTCCGATGGCTGGTAATGTAAATATTGAAGAAGAAATTGCAAAACTAGAAGAAGAATTAACGTATTTAAAAGGCTTTTTACAATCCGTTCAAGGGAAGTTATCCAATGAGAAATTCGTTAGCGGAGCACCAGAACAAGTAGTAGCCAATGAAAAGAAAAAAGAAGCAGATGCTTTAGCCAAAATGGCACTAATCGAACAGAGTTTAGCTGGTTTGAAATAGTAAAGTTATCTTTTGATATAAAGGTCTTTAGTTAGTGAATGCTAAGTAAAGACCTTTTTTTTATCTTCGCACCTATGAAATACAACATCCATACGCATCAACCACATAGGGAGGCTGATACTTTGGCTATCCTAAATCAAAATATAGAGAAGGTAGATTTTACCATCCCTCATTTTTCTTTAGGTATCCATCCTTGGTATATTGAATCCTCTTTGATTCAAGAGCAATTAAGTTGGCTTGAAGCGAATATCAATCATCCCAATTGCTTGGCGCTAGGAGAGTGTGGATTAGATAAAAAAATAGAAATACCACTACCTCTACAAGAAGAAGTGCTAGTTGAACAATTACTTCTTGCAGAAAAAAATAAAAAAGCTGTAATTTTGCACGTCGTTTCTGCTTATCAAGAAATTATTGCACTTAAAAAGCGCTTGAATATTACAGTACCCTTACTTGTACACGGGTTTAATAAACATCAACAAGTGGCAGAAAGTTTGTGGAAAAACGGTTTCTATCTCTCTTTTGGTAGTGCGCTATTGCGAAATAAAAAAGTACAAGATACTTTTAGTTCCGTGCCCAAAGATTTTGTGTTTCTAGAAACAGACAATGATACAACTAGTTCGATAGCGGATGTATATGCCAAAGCAGCAGAATTGCATCCAAATATAGAGCAAGTGGTTGAATCAAATTTTAAAAGGGTATTTAAAAACGAATAATAATTACAACCCTAAGGGGGATTAATAACAAGAAATTGATGGCTATTTGGCAAGAAAGAGCAGCCTTACTTTTTAAAGAAGAAGGATTAGAAAAATTAAAAAACGCTAATGTTTTAGTGGTTGGATTAGGAGGTGTTGGATCATTTGCAGCAGAGTTTTTAGCCCGTGCAGGGGTAGGTACTATGACAATTGTAGATGGAGATACCGTTGATATTACCAATATTAATAGACAATTACCCGCTTTACATTCTACGATAGGCATGGCAAAAGTACACGTTGTAGGAGATCGTTTGATGGATATTAATCCAGAATTAAAACTAACGCGTATTGAAGAGTTTTTATCGCCAGAGCGCACACATGAGGTAGTTACTGAGGAATATGATTATGTTTTGGATTGTATTGATAGTGTAACGCCAAAGATTAATCTGATCTTAGCTGCCAAGCGCAAGCGCATTAAGGTAATTAGTGCCATGGGTGCAGGAGGAAAAATGGTCGCTTCTAAAGTTGTAGTTAAAGACATTGGTAAAACAGAGGTTTGTCCTTTGGCAAAACAGATTCGCAAACGCTTGAAGAAAGAAGGAATTTCTTCGGGTGTAAAAGCTGTTTTCTCCAAAGAAAAACCAGATGAAAGTAGTCTAAAAATGACTGATGGATCGAATTTTAAAAAATCTTTTTTCGGTACAAATAGTTGGATGCCTGCTTTGTTTGGTTTGCTTGCTGCAGAAAATGTAATCCGATATTTACTGTCCAAATAAAACTAAAAAAGTCGGGATTAAATCCCGACTTTTTTAGTTTATTTTTAGAATGAAATAGCTTATTTCTTAGGAAGGTAAGCGGTTTAGCGCTAATAAAATTTGTAAGACAACAATCGATACGGCCAAAACCCACAATAAACCATAGCTGATGTATTGCAATGCGCCGGTTGTTTCTCCCGCTTGTTTTTTTGCTTTTTGCAACATCAACATCGGAATGATTAAGGCTAGAATCACCAAAGAGATAGAAGCATATCCCAAGGCAATAACAAATCCATCTGGATAAAATAAAGCAAAGAGAATAGGAGGTAAAAAGGTCAAAATAAAAGCACTTATATGGTGTTTAATTTTCGGACGATCTTTAGCTAAATCCTTGATGTAATCATTTAAGGCTAGGGCAACTCCCCAAAAGGAGGTTAGAATAGCCGCTGCCGCAAAAATAGTAAATGAAATTCTGATACGTGGTGAATCTTGAATTTCTTGAATGGATTTTAATAAACCTTCAATGCCTGAATTGTTTTTTAAAATCTCACTAAAAACACCGCTTTCTATATTGCCTAGAATTGTTAATTCCCAGATTAAGTATAGCATTAAAGGGATACTACTTCCGATGAAGAATACCCATTTTAACTGGCGTAAATTGCCATCTAGGTATTTAACTAAACTAGGAATAACCACACTAAATCCAAAGGAAGTGAAAATAATAGGTATAGTTGCTAAAACGGGAAGTGGACTTTTAGGTAAATAACTCAAATAAGCCATTTCTATATGAGGTAATAAGAGGCCTAATACCAAGCACAAGCACAAAATTTTAATTGAAAAGACCACTTTAGTACTGTAATCAACCGCTTTGGTTCCAAAAGCAATAATCCCACCAAATAATAAGGTAAATAAAACTGCACTCAGCTGAGGAGAGAGGTGAATGTTAAATAATTGCTCGATATTAGTGCGTAAGATATCCCCACCACCTGCAATATAAGCACTTACTAAAGCGTACATCAAGGTAAGCATACTCAATCCGGTAATCACTGCTCCTGATTTTCCTAAATATTTTAAGGTTAGGGTATTAAGACCGTCGTTTATAGAGTTGTATTGATAGACATTGACTAATAGAACGGAAGTATAAAAAATAGCAAGCCAAATACAGAACAAGATAATGGACATAAATAAAAAACCTACATTGGCTGATATAATGGGCATGGCTAACATGCCTGCACCTATTGTAGTCCCTGCTACAATAAGAATACTTCCGATAATTTTTTGCATTTTGTTTTAAATTTATTGTTTTGCGTTTTGTTATTTATTTGCTATCTAGTTAGGTAGAGCAATAGTTAAATGCTATTGCAAAAAGCATACCTCCTTGGTTGTTTTTTTGCCTTTTATGAAAGAAAGGAAGCTAAAAAATAAATATATGTTTTTATTTGTTGTTTTTACTATAAAACCCCAAAAGCATTTGAAATTAATTACAGGTAGTAGCTATACCTTTCATTTTCTACTTTTACTTCTACTTTTAAATTGACAAGCGAAATCGTCGTTTAGGAGGAATAGGATGCTTCCAGCCATACACCAATCAGGCTGATATTGCTTCGAACGTGTTTCAGGTACACCGCCGTACCTGCGTTTCAGGTATGCTTTGACACAATACTTTTTTTCAGGCAAAAGAAGCAAATCACAAGAAGAGGCAAATCACAAGAAGAGACAGACAAAAGTAGGACAGATAATTTGAAAAGTACACGATTTTCCTTTTCAAGTACCGACTGAATTGGCTAACAATGTTTATCTTTGAGTAAATCAAAAGGAGAGCATTATGTTGAATATCGAAGAACAATTAGAGGCAAAAAACATAAAACCTACTGCTATGCGAATTTTGGTCTTGAAATTCTTAAAACAACAACAAGGAGCCGTTTCGCTAGCAGATATTGAAAATAGTTTTGATCAATCGGATCGAGTGACTATTTATCGAACGGTTAAGACGTTTGAAAGTAAAGGGCTTTTACATCGTATAACAGCCAATACGATTACCCAATATGCACTGTGTTCCTCCAATTGTTCGGAAGATAAACACCGAGATACTCATTTACACTTTATTTGCAACCAATGCAAGAAAACGATTTGCTTGACGCAAGTAAGTATTCCTACGATTGAAATTCCAGCTGGCTTTCAGTTGAGTGAAATAGAAGTCATTGCGAAAGGAATATGTCAATCGTGTCAATCGTAAAAGCTTTAACTTGGGTTGCGTTTTTTATCCCTAATATCTTTGAGAATTAGTTGAGCGTGAATTCTTGAGTTTTCAATAAACCAAGTATGGGTATTTAAACCCCCACAAACTACACCAGCCAAATATAAATTCGCCATATTGGTTTCCATCGTCTCAGGATTAAAAGTAGGAACTAGGTTCTCCGTACTTTGAGTCGTTATCCCCAGTTTTCTTAAAAAATCAAAATCAGGACGATAGCCAGTAAGTGCCAAGACAAAGTCATTGGGAATGGTCAAGGTTTGATTGTCCGTTTGTAGGGTGACCTCTGAGGCTGTAATAGCGGTTAAGTTGCTATTGAAGTAAACCTGAATAGATCCTTCGGCAATTCGATTTTCAATATCGGGTTTTACCCAATATTTCACGTGAGAACTAATGGACTTATCGCGCACAACCATCGTTACTTTAGCTCCTTTTCGGTAACATTCAAGTGCAGCATCTACCGATGAATTACTCGCACCAATAACCACCACATTCATATTCGCATAGAAATGAGGGTCATTGTAATAATGGGATACTTTAGCTAGATCTTCTCCTGGAATCTGCAATAAATTGGGGAAATCATAAAAACCAGTAGCCACGATTACATGGGCAGCTGTATACGTATCTTTGGAGGTTGTAACCTTAAAGGATGCGTCTGTTTGTTGGTTCACCTGTTCCACTTTTTCAAATAAATGAATCGATAGGTGATGTAAATCAGTTACGCGTCTATAATATTCTAATGCTTCTTTTCGGCGGGGTTTATTTTCCGCACTAATAAAGGGAATATGATCTAATTCTAATAATTCTGAAGTAGAAAAAAACTGCATATTAATTGGATAGTGATAGAGTGAATTCACTAAACACCCTTTTTCAATAATTACATAAGATAATCCCGCTTTTTTAGCCTCGATACCACAGGCAATTCCTATGGGACCACCGCCGATAATAAGTATGTCTAACTGTTTCATTGTATACGTAATAAACCCGAAGGGTAGTTTTTTTGTAGGCTTTCTAACAAAAGTATTGATTTATTTTGGAAGCAGAAAAGAAAACAAGAGCAGATAAAATAGTAAGAAAGGAAAGAGGATGTCCTTTTGGGACACCCTCTTGCTTTATTATATGAGAAAGGATTCTTAGTTTACTTTATCAGCTACTAAGTGAATACCAATTTCCATGTCTTTACTAATTGCCCAATCAGCTGGACTAAGAGCAGCACCAGAATCTTTATCTGTTGTACCGAATACTAATCCCCATGCTGAACGGTCAGCTACAAAAGAAGCATTGACAACCGCTTTACCATTTTCTACTACTACTTTAGCAGGGAAAGTGATGTTTACCGTTTTTCCTAAAATTGTTAAGTTTCCACTTACCATTTTATTAGCCCCTTCAATTGTACTTGTTTGTTTAGTAGCATCGAAATCTTCTACTTTCGTAATTTTAAAGTCTACCGTAGGATTTTTTTCTACGTTGAAGAAATCAGGACTTTTTAAGTGTCCTTCTAATTTTGCTACATCTTCATCAGCATCAACAGAAGCACGATCAACTTTAATAGATGCCATGTCAACACCATATGAACCTGAAGTTAATCCAGTTGAGTCAATAGAAATCTCACCAACGGTTAAAGCTAAAGTACCATAACGTGGATTAAGTCCTCCTTTGTGCCCTACTTTCCAAGTTACATTACTTTCTGTTAAGTTAACAGCATACTTGTCTCCTTGAACTGTAGCAACTTCTTGCTCCGCTGTAGTTGTTGCTTTATCAGCATTTTTGTTTCCACATGATGCTAATGAAAGAGCAGCTACCACTGCTACTGATAATAAAATTTTTTTCATGTTAATTCGCTATTTTGTTTCACCAAATGTACAATACAAAAATGAATATACAAGAAAATATCAAAATACTGCGTGTTAAAAAGTTGTAAATAAGCACTTTTTGTGAAATAATGACGCCTATTTTATCGATTATGCTTTTAAATAGATGTCTTTTGGTATAAAAAAAGTGTTTTTTAATGAAAGCTTTTGTTGAGGTTTTTTTGAAGCGGACTTGAAATCTATGAGAATGCTTGTTCAACTCCAGAAGAAGAAGGTAAAACTAAGTGCGAATAACTCCTTGATTTATCCGTACTTAGTTTTATATAAGCCGTTTTATATTTCTTTAAAAGTAGAAATGATATTCATTAATTCATCACCTTGGTAGGCTTTATTTTGTCCAATTGTCCAGCCAATAAGCTCATAATTTCCTTTTTTACCCTCAATCATGACTTGAATCATAAACATAAAATTACCTTCTTGTGACATCGATAATTTGTATATTTTTCCAGGTAAACCATTAATGCGTACATCGTCCTCTTTGACAACTTCATAGTCTGATCGATTAGCATAGGTCGATAAAGCTTTTTGCGTGAAGGATTTGAAATCTTCATTGGCTGTTTTTGGGGATTCTTTAGCTACAATATAAACTTGTTTGAACGTATTTCCATATTGAAGGGCCGCATTTGGATATAAGTCCGTCATTACAGCAAGTGTTGAGGGAATTTCCATGGTAAATTGATCCTTGACATTTACCGTTTGTGGAGGTGCTACCTTCTGGTTGCAACTTACTAATCCCACGGTTATACAAAGCATTAAGAGTAGTTTTTTCATGTGAGTTTTTTGTTGGTTATGGGTGAAGTGTTATGGGTGAAGTGTTATGGGTGAAGTGTTATGGGTGAAGTGTTATGGGTGAAGTCCTTGAATAGGGTTTACCGTTTTTGCACCTTACTTGCAGTAGTAAAGATAGTAATAATTGGTTTGTAGAAAGTAGTTTTCTAGTATCTAATAGCTAAAAAAACAAAATAAGTGAGATACATCCACTGTGGAGCGCATCTCGAATTCCTTGTGTTAATTTCTACTTATTACATACAGTGCACAAAAATAAAGGATCTTTCTCTCAGGATAAAACGGTGATTAAATCGGTATCTTTGACTCTACAAGAAAAAGTAAGAGGGACTATATTAGTAAAAAATGAAAGGTAAGTATTGATCAATTCTTAAGCTTATCGCAAGAATGGAAGAAAGGATTATTTACCTATCCTCTAATTTTACATGAGTTTTAAATGACCGATGGAATCCCTCCTTCGTCGGGAATACCTGCTGTTCCTCGTAATCGGCTTCCTGCTTTCTTGGTAGTTACTAACTAGCTATTCAAAAAATTCACCCTTCACTACTCACCACTCAGTTCTCACTCACCCTTTGTTCGACAAACACACCCTTTTTCCGAAGCTCATTCGAAGGATACTCGAACAAAACTCGAACAAGCACAACTAAAAGCTTAAAAGATTCCATCAAAAGGTCTTAGATAGCAAAGGATCAGTGCGGTTTTAAACAAGGGGATATCCTAAAATAAACTAAGCGCTGATTTACCCCTGCCAAAAAGACAAAAATAAGTTTTGGTGTGCTTGGTTTGCTACCCATTAACTAGAGGTATTGAATTATGTGTGTAACTAAAAAGAAAAAGCTGATTTAGCTCAGATTCATCTGAATTGACGTGTATTTAAATTTCATATACAGAAGAATCGCTTGTAAAATGCAGCATTTCGTTGGTTGTTTATTGTATTATATTCACAAATGGCGATTTTTTTGTAGAAATACATAAAAAAGTATGACTATTGAAACGTCATTTTTGTTAAAAGTAAATTTTTATTGATAAATAATATGGTTTTTTTGATTATTTTTTGTTCTCAAATGCCTCTTTTTGTTTATTTTTTTAGCTTTATATGTGTGTATTATGTGTTTTATTTTTCTAATTTTTAAATATATCCATGTTTCGTTTTGGTTTAATTAAGTTATTATTAATACTTTAAAGTGTTATTTTAACTTAATTTTAAATGTTGTAGTATTGTATTAAATTTAATAGCATACACCTAAAAACCCTTACTAATTTTGGTAAGTAGCTATTGAAAAAGGCACTTGTTTTGTATGTGATTCCTCGGCTAAAAGTAGCTTGTTTTGTTGCTTTCGGGAGTTCACTTTTTGTTTTTTTTGATAGCGGTGTAGGCAGTGTTTAAAACTTACCCTATGTTTAGAACCTTACTGACAATTATGCTTCTTTTCTGTTTGAGTCCTTTTGTGGTCTACGGTCAAGCAACGTTTAAAAATTCCCATCAATTACTCTGGGTAAAAGGACTTCCTGTTGCAGAGGCAGATTTGGGCTTCAATTACAATACGCGTATTCCCTTAAGTGGTGAATTTCCGGTATTGAATAAAAAATTCACTTCTTCCAACTACAGCTATGTGTATTATGTTTTAAAAAGCACCCAAGGGGGGGAGAAGCTTTTTTCCATTTATGATGGCGGTGAATTACACAGTTTTTATACCGATGTGATAAAATCCAATTCAGAGGTTAAGGTTGATTTAGCGTATTTAAACAAGGGCGCAATTGTCAATTTTAATTTTTACAATGCGCATTTTAAAAAGAGTAAACCCAGAGGTATTTTATACGTAGAGACTGCGTTTGACAAAGCTACAACAGCGCTGTATGAGGTTTTGCTTTGCAACGATTGTTCAGAACCTTCTAAACGCGATAAAATAGATACGTATTTGGCGCTTAAATACGGAATAACCTTGGCGAATAAGTCCAAGTATTTGGGTAGTAATGACGTAAAGCTTTGGGATGAGCAGTACAATACGGCCTTTAATAATCACCTTATCGGTTTGGCTAAAGATTCCTACTTTGGCTTAAACCAAATAGCGAGTTCCAGTAATGAAGAGCCAGAAGTTGTCATTGAAAAAGCAGCCACTCAAGAAACACTTTTAGATAAAACCTACGTTTTAGTCGGGGATAATGGCAAGGGCAAAACCTTTGATGCTCAAACCAATCGCTTTAATCGCCAATGGTTGGTTCAAAATAAAGGAGACCATTCCATAACAATGAATCTAGCAATTGCGGTCACTCCAGAAAAGGACACCGACTATTATTTGTATACGTCTCTGGGTGGTGAAATACAAAATGAGATTACCGATACGGTTCAACTGCGTTTTAAAGCCATTGCGATTGACAGAAACACCAATGTATATTGGTCCATTGGCAGACGCAAACCTTTTGCCATTGACCTTCAACAAGATACGTTGGGTATTAATCACCGTTATATTCTAACGGCGAATGAGCAAGGGGAGCCTCCTTTTTCTATCCAAGTCACCGATTTGAAAACGCAAGAAAAGCAGCTGCTTATCAGTGAAACGGCGCGCTATATTTTGGAAGATTTACCCAGCTCTACCTATGGTTTTGTCGTTCAGGATGCGCAAGATCAAAAAGCAGAAATTCAGGGCGTAGACCTAGATTTTACCGCTTCCAATCAGCTTAGTTTAGCTGCCACTTGGACTTTAAATGGACGTGAATTGATCGAAATTAAGCCTCAAATCAAAAACAAAGACAAGCAATTGGGCTATCGTTGGTATTTGGGCGATAAAATTATCTCGACCTCCCCTGTTTTACGAGTAAATTACCCCGGTAATTTTACCTTAGAAGTCACGGATGTTAGAGGAAAGTACCAGCGTTTTGACTTTAACGTGGAACAAAAGCTAAAAACCACTAGTTCATTGGATGAGCAGTGGTTGGTAAGTCCAAATCCAGTAAAAGCTGGGGAAGAATTCAAGGTACACTATTTCTTTGAATCCCCCAAACAGGTAGATTTCTACATCTATACCTTAGAAGGCAAGTTTATTCAGCGCAAACAACTGGGCCTTATTGAAGGTGGGGAGTACACCTATAAACTAGCTGGAAAGACCACCTATTTACTGGTTTCTATCATCAACAGTAAAACATCCATTCAAAAATTAATTGTCAAATAATCCGTACTATCATGCAATTTTTTAAACGTTACCAAAGGGAGATTTCAACTTTGATTTTGGTGAGCTTACTACAGAGTTTCGTATTTGAGGTTTTTGTAGCCTATGCCAAACCCCTTCCTTTTGCTGCTTCGGCTTCTTTTTATGCGCCAATTCAATCGTTGGATGGCTCAGAAGAGTCAAGTTCGGCGAAGGGGACTCCTAAACAAGAACAAATATACGCCTTAGATCCTGCGGATTTTAGCTCCGCAGAACAGGAGGCAGAGCAAACCCAAGCAGCGACAACACTAGCCGAGGCGCCAGCGTATACTGCCCATCCCACCTCAACGAGAACCGTAGCAGGAACTACGGTTTTGTATGGCGCAGATATTCCTTATGGCGTTATTGGCGTTGATGCAACCATGCCTTATGATGATCCCGAAGACAATTTATTTAAGGTCAACCTATCCGATGCGATAGATCTTGCAGCAACTTATGTTTTGTCTTATGATTTATACGGGGCTTCAAGTGCGGCAGAAGTAGCCAAGAGCATCAATACTACCACAAGTATGGGGGGGTATGCCCAAGGCAAGAGTCCGAAGTGGACCCGCGTAGAAGAATACATTTCGGCATCAAATTTGAAGTCGGGAACGAATACGGTTTTATTTACAGCCGATATACAAGCAAAATCTCATTATATCGTTCGCAATTTACAAATTGAAAAGCGCTTAAATGCTCAAAATACACCGCGTATTCAAGTCAATGGTGTGGTACGCGATAGTTTGACGGGTAATGTCTATGTATCGGGGATTGTTCCCGCAGATCAAGGGGTGGAGTTATTCATTTCAGGTAAGCGCATTCCCCTTGCCAATCAAAGCTTTGAATATGTACAAAAAGCAGCGATAGTAAACGAAGAACCTGTAGTTGTAGAATTGAAAAAGAACGGGGACCTTTTAGCTAGCCAAGCAATTTCGCTTGAGCCCACCCAAAGCGTATCCCAACTAAAGGCGTTAACTGCGGCTTTTGATCGCCGTGATTTTGCTGTGCAAAAGACAGCGGAATCCAATGTTTTTACCGCAGGCAAGGTGGGAATCAAGGTACCATCAGGTAGTTTTAAAGAAGATTTCACCTTGTCTATCCAAGAACTTCGCTCGAGTGACTATGCCCCAACGGGGATGGCTATGGTCAATGTGACCCAGGGGAATGCTGCTTATCGCTTTTTACCCGATGGGACTCAATTTGACCAAGAAGTAGAATTGACCCTTCCCTATGATGCAAGCGCTTTACCTCGCGGGTATAGTGTCAAGGATATCCAGGTTTTTTACTTCGATACCCAAGTCAAACAATGGCAAAAAGTAAAAGTGATTGCCGTATTGGAAGACAGCAATCAAGTGGTAGCACTGACCAATCACTTTACGGATTATTTGGCAGGGGTTATTCAAGAACCTGAAAGCCCAGATAGCAGCGCCTTTGCACCAACCACTTTAAGTGGGATTCAGGCGGTTAATCCTACGAAAAATATACCGATGGTTAGCGTACCTCAGATCAATGACCGAGGAGATGCAGCGCTTCAATTTCCTTTGATACTTCCCCAAGGAAGACACGGCATGACCCCCGATATTTCGGTGAATTACAACAGTAGTTCCGACGAAGGGGATTTTGGGTTGGGTTGGAGTTTATCGGTTCCTACCATTTCTGTAGATACCCGTTGGGGGGTACCGCTGTATGACTCTGCCAAAGAAACGGAATCCTATTTATTCAATGGGGAGGAGTTGTTATTGGTTAAAGGAGATAATACCCTGTATGCACCTCATAAAGATGTATTGATGAACCGCCAGGCCAATGCTACCTTTAAAAAGATGCAACACAACCCCAATCAAGAGATTAAGCGTTTGGGTTCGGTGAACAATTATACCTGGGAGGTTTTGGATCACAGCACGGGATGGACCTATGCGTATACGACCTATTCCAAAGGAAAATGGTATCTGACTAAAGTTACCGATTTGTTTAGTAATTCTATGGAATATGGCTACAACCAAAATGCGAGTGGAGATTATCAATTGAACAATATTGTATATAATAAACACCCTTTATTAGGTACTAGAGGATCTATTCTACATGAATTTACAATTAAAATTGTCAGAAAAAACACGATAGATTCACCAGCAGGTCCTCGTCGGGATGTCAAGGTAAACAATCGTTTTGGCGTAGAAGCTAAAAGTGTGGATTTGATTGATAAGATAATAATTAGCATGGAGCCTAAAGCTTCCCAAATGGACTCAGAAGAGGGGCGTTATGTCTCTTTAGGTTATGCTTATAATGAATATAAATTTTTGTATAAGGCAGGTAAATTCGGACGAACCTTACTGTATAAAATTATCAATAGCAATAGCAATAATAGCGATTATATTGGAAATAATATGTCAACGGTTGTAGAGCAATACAATTTTGATTACCACGACGATATAGGCAGTGGTTCTTTGTTTGAGGGTAGTGGAAAAACGTACAATACCTACAAAGATTATGCGACGGATTACGATGACTTTGGGGTTTATATTTCTGCTTTAGGAGGTTCTGAAGGAAAATCGACCAATTTTAATGGCGGAGGTTCGGCGGGAATTGTGACACCTATTTTTCCCAATTCTTGGATTCCCTTTAGTTGGGCTGCCACTGTAGGGGGTAATTTTGGCGGAGGTTCTTCCAATGCAGAAACCAAAGTAATGATGGCGGATATCGATGGCGATGGTTTACCCGATAAGGTTTTTAAAGATGGAAAGAAATTTTACTACCGCAAGAATTTAGGTACTAAGTTTTCATTTGATGTCTATCCAATTAAAGATTTGCCCAATTTGAATTATTCTAGAGGAGAAAGTAGTGATAAGGGGTTTAGTGTCAATATCATGGTGGGTAATTTCACGCGTTCTAACGCAAAGAGTTCATCCAAAACAAGTACCTATATGGCCGATGTCAATGCGGATGGTTTGTTGGATGTGGTAGATAACGAACGCGTTTATTTTGGGTATATTGACCCTCAAACCAAAGCGCCCTCTTATAGTTTAGACAGTTCAATTACTCCGGTTATTATACTGAAAGAAGAAGATGTCGCCCCTATTTTAAATCCGATTCCCCAGGTCGATATGACTAATGGGCCTATGGATGTGGTTATGGTATGGCGTGCGCCAAAACCAGGACAGGTAAAAGTAACAGGAATCATTGCTAAGCAGCACATCGCCTTAGAAAGCGGGGTTAAATTTTCCATTGAAAAATTGCACGAATCCGATATGGGCTATGCGAGTTTTGTTTTAGGTCCTAACTTGATGTTATCCACCAGTGAAAGCCACAATCATACCCTGAGTGTAGTGAAAGGAGATCTGCTTTTTTTCCGTGTGCATACCAATCAAATTCCCTTAGCCGAACTTGGGGTTAGTTGGAATCCCAAAGTAGAATATACAGGCGTAAACCCTGATCCTATTCAAACCAATTCTCGACATTCATCGAGTTATCGAGAAAGTTTTATTGTAGGTACTAACCAAGAGCATACCTTTAATAAAAAGGGAAAATACCGTTTGGAATGGCCGAGTTTTAGTGTTTTTGATGATGATCGGGTAACGATTCGGGTTTCTTATTTTAAAAAAGGAACTACGGCAGGAGGTAATGTACCAGCCACGGGAAACAATGTTGTGATTTATGAACAAACGAGTGGCATTTTAACAACATCGACTTTTGCTTCGCCCAATCGAAACCTCGATATGAGTGCAATCACTTCGGTTCCTAGTAGTTTTCAATATGTAAAAGTGGAAGTACAAAGTGATTCTGAGATTGATTGGAAAGATATTGATAACAAGTTTAAACCTAAACTGGTTTCTTTAGATCCAGAGAATCCCGATGTGTATTTAACGCCCTATTATACCAATTACAGTAAAGTACACACCAGTAATATCCCTTTGCAATATACCGCAATAGGACCCCGTGTTACAGTAAACATAAACAATACGTTTTCTCTTGCTGCTTGTACAGAAGCTGTGTGTAGAGATCGCTATGTGTATTTAGTAGCCCGTTATGATAATGGAAGTATAATTCCATTAGTTAGCAATAGCAATCCAGATGAGGCTAGAGGGTATGTGAAGTTCCGTTATAAGTTTAACGCAGCGGGAGCTATTATCCAAAAACAGCGTTTGAATGCGAATTATACCTATGAGAATTTAGGCAATTCTTATTCGTTTACGTTAAGTCCCCGTATTGGAGAGAAATATTTCTTTGAATACTATACCACAGAACATGGCATAGGAGAATTAATGGATACGTATCAACAGCAAGTGACTAGTCCTCCACCAGCTTTAATTAAAGTTACCTCGAGTGGAAATCCATCGACCTATATGGCGGGGGTTGATGCGAGTGGAAGAGTAAAGGCCAATGTGTATACTTCGGAGTCTACCACGGCTTGGGGTCCTATGTTTAGAAACTGGGGGCAATTTGCTTATAAAGGCGCAGAAGTTGCGCAAACGTATCGACCGATTGTCGGAAAGAATATACACCCTTTTGGCAATGCAACAAGTTCTGGAGATACAGTAGGGGATATTGTTAGCGATCCCAATCTCACCTTAGATCAGGTGGAGCAGGATATGGATGAACTAGAGCGTTTGGGAGGGAATATATCGGAGTATTTCGCGATGTTACTGCCCAATAAAAAGACCAACCGTTGGGAGAACCATGAACATTTATATGTTTCGGCTACAGGCATTAGTCCTTATACGCGCTTTTTAACGGATGATATTCCCGATTTGCGGCCACCGACGGTACCCGTTGGCAACTATGGAGCTGCGGGAATTAATAAATATTCATACGTCAAAAATAACAGTACAAATAAATCCTTAGGTTTTGGACCAATTAATATGGGGAATACTAAATCAGATGGATCGAGTGAGCTCTTGAATGAGTTTATGGATATCAATGGGGATGGATTCCCCGATATTATTGGTGAACGCATTCAGTTGACCGCCAAACGCGGCGGACTATCTAGTCGCATAGTAGAAGCGGATTTTACGATAAAAACGGGTATTAGAGGTACAGGAGCTTTACTAGGTGGAGGTTACGTAGGAATACGCAGTGGAGCATCTTCAGGGGGGTCTACTCCTTCTGCCAATTCAGGTGCAGCTAAGACTCCAAATTTAAATTTAGTTGTCGGAAATCAAGGGAGTGCATCTGCTAGTGGCAGTCGATTTAGTACCACCAATACCACCAATCGCTTTTATGTGGATATCAATGGTGATGGTTTAATCGATATTGTTCAAAGTGACGGTAAAGTACTGTTAAATTACGGAGGCACTTTTAGAGAGAGTCCCCTTTGGCGCGGTTTGCCCTTCCAACAAAGTATAACCGAGACCAAGAGCGGTGGAGGTAATGGAGGGTTTTCAGCAATCTCCAATATGGATATATCCTTCGGCTTAAGTCTTTCTGCCAGTTCGTCGAGAGATCAAATCACCTACTTGGATTTAAACGGTGATGGTTTACCTGAAAAAGTGGTTGATGGTCGATATTATATCAATACAGGAACTGGTTTTGAAGCTGGGGGATATGCTGTTCCAGGACATCAAATCCAAAAATCTACTGAAGGTGGGATTAATGGCAATGTAACCATATGTGTGTACTTTCCACTGCCTATTATTGCAACAGGGCCTAAATTCTGTTTTTCAGTTGGACTAGCCGAAGGGCGAAATGTTTCTAGTGAAGAAGGCCGTTATATGGATTTCGATGGGGATGGGTATATGGATTATGTGACCTCATCGAGAAATGAGAGTATTACGGTATATAAATCGCGTATTAAGCGCACCAATTTACTAAAAACGGTAACCCAAACCACTGGAGCTACGATTAGTTTGGATTACGATATCGCTAATCCCATCGACAAATCAGTTATTGGATCGACTTATAAGATGCCGTATAAGAAATGGACTTTAACCCAAGTATCGGTTTACGATGGTTTTGCAGGAGATGGCGAAAATACAACTAAGTATGCCTATGAATATTTCAATGGATACAAAGACCGCAAGGAGCGCAACTTCTTGGGCTTTGGCAAGACCAAAGCACACGTATTAAATGCGGAGGGAGTTCCGTATCGCACCAGTGTAATCGAATATATCCAAGAGGCAATGAAAGACAATGAGCTATATCAACCCGGTACAAGCTCTAGTTTAAAACAATACCTCTATAAAAAAGGTTTACCTAAAAAGACGTATAGCCTAGATAAAAGACAACGCCTTTTAAGTGAAACCACCTATGAATACAAATTCTATGACAGTCGTTTAGTTACCGCAGATATCAATACGGCTACAACTTCGAGTGCCGAAGTAAGTGTATTTACAGAGAAATTGTCCGTATTGCCTTTAGTTACTAGTATGCAAACCAAAAACTGGACGTATCAAGCCGAAACGGGGACGGATGCTTTGCTTAACCAAACCCAGCAAAAGTTTACTCTGTATGACAAAAGGGGGAACGTTAAAAAATACCAAGATGTAGATCGTGGACTGACGATGGATATTGCCTATAATTTAGGGGTTAAAACCTTGCCGATTAGCCATCGAGTTGCTTTAACCGCTGGCAATCAACAATTGAGATTGACTAAGGCAGTGGTAACGCCGAATGGGATGAGATATGAGGGAGTAAGCCAATATTTGAGTAGTATAGAATTTACAACTATTAAATATGAATATGATGTTTTAGGAAATATAATAAAGAAAATATTACCTGGAGGATTTACCTATACTTATGACTATGGCGTTTATATACATGCTTCGGGACCAGGAAGTGAATATACAGGAGATTATTTTAAAGTAGTACCTGCCAGAATTAAAGATCCTTTTGGCAATGTAACTCGAAATTTAATGAGTGTTTTTGGACAACCTGTCTTAGTAAGAGATGTATATGGTGAAGAAATTCGCTATAAATACGATGCGTTTAATCGTTTATTAGAAGTAAAAGGACCCTATGAAACCGATTGGACGATTCGAAATAAATATATCAACAATAGAAAATCGCTAACCCAACACAATTTGGGGGATGGGAATATTTTACATACCAGTATGCTTACCGATGGTTTAGGGCGAGTGATTCAGGTAAAAAAACAATTGGAAAATGAAATGGACAACCGCGCTTGTCCTGAAAATACACCTGCCATGCGCTTGGCTGTATCGGGTAAAAATGTATACGATGAATTTAGCCGTGTCGTTGAAAATTATTTATCCGAAGAAGAGGTACACTGTTATCCTTTGCAACAAGGACAAACGTTAGAATCTATTATGACAGCCTATTACCCAACAACCGATTTGGATGAGCGCAAGATTTTGACCAGTTATGACAATCAGGATCGCGTTCTGGAGCAGCGAATTTTTGGAATCAATGCGACTACGAAAAATAGCTACGGATTTGAAGGGAATTTCATTACACAAAAAGTCATTTTACCAGAAGGCAATACGACGATTAGCTATTTTGACAAGTTTGGTCAAACTGCCAAACAAAGTCAATTGGGTGACGGACAAACCCTTTCAACCACTTTTGTTTACGACCCGTTAGGACAAGTTAAACAAGTAACCAATGCGGCGAATCACTTCACCAAGTACGACTATGATTTGTTGGGTAGAGTGACCAAAAAAGAAGCTTCGGCTTCGGGGATTACCACGTTTAAATACGATGATATAGGACAGCTGATCCAAAAGAAAGACGGCAATGGTTTAATTACTGATTACAAGTATGATTTTAACCGTTTGATCAATCTATATGGTTTTCAGATTGATGCTAGTTTTAAATATGAGCAAGAAGGACGTTTAATTTTTATGGAGGATCAAACAGGCTCTCACAGTTTTAAATATGGCAAATTGGGCGAGGTAATAGAGGATACTAAAAAAATTAAAGATATTCAAGGAAATTTCCGCTATTTTAAAACCAAATACAAATACGATTCCTGGGGTCGAATCTTAGAGCTTATTTATCCTGATACGGAAAAAATACTCTATAGATACAATGAAGTTGGGCAATTAAAATCAATTCGCAATGCAGTAGGCTATTCTTATTTGACGGATGTGAAGTACAATTACTTTGACCAGCCGTATTACATTAAATATGGCAATAAAGTAGAGTTGAAACAAGAATTTGATTTCACTGAGCGATTGCGTGCGGCCGAATTGGGATTAACGATTTCTTTTGATCCCTTAGAGCGCAGTATTTATGCTAGAAATGTATATAGTTACGATAAGAACAACAATATTACTCAGATGCGCAATGATTTTAGCCAACATGAAAACCTTCGGGTAGGTGGAACATCCATTAAGGGGTTTAGTTATGATGGTTTTAATCGATTGAGTAGCTCAGAAGGTGTCTGGGAAGGGCGTTTGGAGCAGCATAGTTATAGTTTGACGATGAAGTACAACAAAGATCATTCCATTGCAGAGAAAAAACAAAAACACCAAGTCTATAATCGCAATGAGAATCAGTACTATTTTACCGAAAATGCATTAAACAAGGACTATAAATATGGGGATTCCAGTGTACCAAGAGTAACACTTATCAGTGGAAAGGATGCGTATGGCACTTCTTTTTATCAAGATTTTCAATATATGCCCAATGGAAATATAGAGGCAATTAAGGCATCAGCAAATATTAAAAATGCGATTGCCTATAGTAATCGTACGTTTAAATGGGATGCGAATAATAATATTACTGCGATTATAGAGGATGATGGGAGGCTCACTAGTGCTTATTTGTATGATGGAAAAGGAGAACGCGTGATTAAGCGCATAGGCGGAGCTAATAGCTTAAGCATTAATGGCGGAGCTTCTCTAAATGGTATGTATGGAGCTGATGAAGTGTTGTATCCAAGTGGGAATTTAGTTTACAATGATAAATATTATACCAAGCATTATTACGCCAATGCCAAGCGTATTGCTTCTCGTATTTCAAATTCTGAGAGTACGTTGAATTTTAAGTATGAGGATTATAATACAGGACTAGTTTCGCCCCATGTCACGACGGTACCAAGAGCGAATGCAAAGGCTAGTTATACAACAAGAGGATTGGAGGATGCAGCAGTTCCAGGCAGTGGTAGGGATATCACTTTTCCAGGAGGATTAACTATATCTCAAACTTCCCAAACGATTTGTAAAAATCAAGTAGACTTTTTACTAAATTCGCTTTATAATACGCCAGAAAAGTTGCATTGTAGGCAACAGATCTTAGCTATTATAGAAAGCAGCAAGGTCTATTTAAAAGCATGTAAAAGACCAGGATCCAGTCCATTGATTTGCCTAGAATATGAAACGGTTGTCATTATCGATTATTGCGGTGTTTTAGAACAAATTAATGCCAAGGGCTGTGTGAAATTCACAGAAGATGGTTTGGTTATTGATCCAGAAACAGGTTATATTTACGATCCAGAAACAGGAATCCCGCTTGATCCAATCACGCGCGAACCGATTGATTTAGGAACAGGAGGTACAGGAACAGAAGAGGAGAATGAAGAGAAGCGTTTAGAGTTGGATTGTTACAATCGATTTATTAATTTTATAGAGTACTTTAAATACAAGGCAGATAAACCAGCGGAATACGATGAATTGATGAAATATATGATTTGTTTCGAAGTCAAGTGCGATGAATGCCTTTTATTACCAGGGACTAGTTTTACTGAAAAAGGATGTGTAATCTCTTTCTGTGATTTAAATATACCTGATTTTGAAGAGGAAGAGGAAGTAAATCCTAGGCCAGAGCCCTATTTTCCACCGGTTATTTTACCACCTGGTATTGAGGATGGATGGGAAGATACGCCTCCAGTAAGTGTTCCAAGTGAGGATGATCCCTTGGCAGAACGAGGTCCGATTTGGTGGTATCATAGCGACCATTTGGGTAGCACGTCGTATATTACTGACATAATGGGTAAACCGGTTCAATACATTGAGTATTTACCGTTTGGGGAGGTAATGGTGGAGCAGAGTACCAACAACATATTGGAGAACGTGTATAAGTTTAATGCAAAGGAATTGGATTCGAGTACAGGCTACTACTATTATGGAGCGAGGTATTATGATCCAGGAGCGAGTATATTTTTGAGTGTGGACCCGTTGGCGGAACAATTCCCGGGATGGAATCCATACCATTATGTACACAATAACCCGATTAATTTGATTGATCCGACGGGGATGAGTGCACAGGAACCTGGAGATCCTGTAAAACAACCAGAACTAGGAAATATTATGAATACAGTATTATCCGAAATGGGAACCGTATTAGAGACGATTATTATAGATGCAAAGCGTGGAGCTGATAAGTTGTCTTCGGATTGGGAGAAGAATAAAGAGAAATCGGGGTATAACCATTTTAGGAAAGGTATTCAAAATTGGAAATTAGAAGGAATGAGTTTTACAATGGAAGGAGGAAAATCTTCTCCTTTAGAACCGCCAAAAGGAAGTAGGTTTACGCCATGGGTTGATATGACGGTGTTTATGATTTTTGCCATGGATGTATTTGGGCCTGAAACAGTGTTGCCTGGAGTTGCACCTGATGGGAGTAATACTTTTGCGCCCAAAGCAAATAATCAACCACTTTCGCCACAACCAATTGTACCTGTTGTACCTACTTTGGATAAAGTTACTATGAAACGAATTGATTATCATGCAACTAAGCCTTTTAGAGATAATGGATCTACCTTTCATACTCCAGTACCAAGAGATACTACAGTAAATAGGCAAGATGCTCCAATTGTCAAAGAATTAAATACAAGAGATTCTTTAAATGGAATAAAAATGAGAGATTATTATAATAGAAGATAAACAATGAGAAAATTTAGTTTAATAGTTTTAATAGGAATATTATTTTATAATTGTGAAGGTCGGGTTAAAAATACTGATTCAAACCAGAATAAAATTCATTTGGATGAAAATAGAATTGTTTATGATATAGATTTTCCAGATACAGTATATTCTAAAGAAGATAATTATGGTTTAGTTAGTTACAAAAGCCATTATGATTCTATCATAACTAATTTTGGAGTTAAGGATACTAATAGATATGCACGTTTGATAATAACCACTACAAATAATATAGATTATGATTACGATTATTTAAAAAGTATTGTGAAAGATACATTTGGTGCATATGATAATAGATTAATTTACTTCATGCTTAAATTTGAAAAATCAGGCGTATTTTATATGGACGGGGTTATAAATGATTTAGTATTAATAGATTTGCATAAAAAAAATGAAGAGGGAATAGATCAAATTCGATGGTTAGAAGATGAAGTAAGAGTAACAAAAAAAGTAGTTGTAATCGACAAAGAATAAATTTAATAATACCCCAACCTTCCAAAACGGATCGTTGGGGTTTTGTTATTTAGGGGGGGGATTGTTTAGTGGATAATTGGTGATGTGTGAAGAGAAATCGAAACGGAGTGGAGATTCATCGAACACCAAAACAGATGTAAACGTAGTGAGGTAAATGAGTTAAGGGAGAATTGTCAGAGTAGTCCATACTACACTACAAAAGAAACACCTCTATTGGGTATGTGTGATGAGAAATGGGAAATGGGTGGATTGTCGGATTAGTCAATTGTGCAATACAAAAGAAACACCCTATCACCGTTACACTATTAAAAAAGGCTTCGACTGTTCAACGACAATGGTAGAAGTGTTTCAAAAGATAAAGTACAGCCTAAGACTACAAAAAAGCAACAGTGGTGTAGTAAAAGTAGTAGTTGGGGTTTAGTCATTTACTTCTCTTTGTTCAGTATGACAAAAGGGGTGATGCATTTTTAGTGCTATAATAGCAAAGAATTCCAACGTACAATGTAATATAAAAGCGTATAACTGTAGTAAAGAGATATTGCCATATTTTGGAGCAAATCAATGCTAAAGGCTGTGTAAAATTCACAGAAGATGGTTTGGTTATTGATCCAGAAACAGGTTATATTTACGATCCAGTAACAGGAATCCCGCTTGATCCAATCCCGCGCGAACCGATTGATTTAGGAACAGGAGGTACAGGAACAGAAGAGGAGAATGAAGAGAAGCGTTTAGAGTTGGATTGTTACAATCGATTTATTAATTTTATAGAGTACTTTAAATACAAGGCAGATAAACCAGCGGAATACGATGAATTGATGAAATATATGATTTGTTTCGAAGTCAAGTGCGATGAATGCCTTTTATTACCAGGGACTAGTTTTACTGAAAAAGGATGTGTAATCTCTTTCTGTGATTTAAATATACCTGATTTTGAAGAGGAAGAGGAAGTAAATCCTAGGCCAGAGCCCTATTTTCCACCGGTTATTTTACCACCTGGTATTGAGGATGGATGGGAAGATACGCCTCCAGTAAGTGTTCCAAGTGAGGATGATCCCTTGGCAGAACGAGGTCCGATTTGGTGGTATCATAGCGACCATTTAGGAAGTACGTCGTATATTACTGACATAATGGGTAAACCAGTACAGTACATTGAGTATTTACCGTTTGGAGAGGTAATGGTAGAGCAGAGCACCAACAACATTTTGGAAAATGTGTATAAGTTTAATGCCAAAGAGTTGGATTCGAGTACAGGCTATTACTATTATGGAGCGAGGTATTATGATCCAGGAGCGAGTATATTTTTGAGTGTGGACCCGTTGGCGGAACAATTTCCTGCTTGGAATCCGTACCATTATGTACACAATAATCCGATTAATTTGATTGATCCAACGGGGATGAGTGCTGATCCACCTGAAAAAGGTAATTTTCAAAATGGAGATGTCCATACAGATAGGGCAGGCAGTTGGACTTATAATAATGGGATATGGAATGATAATTCAGGAGGGGGAAATAATTTTATCGAAGAATTAGTAGTGCCTAAGGAAACGTTAGGTAAAATTACTCAGGATGGAGTTATGGTTTGGGGCACAGGAGCAGATCCTATGGATAGTGCGATAGGAAGAGACAGAGGACAGGGCAATATAGAAGTTGGAGGAGGAGATATCAATCCGTTTTATGAATTGCTGAACAAAGTATTGAGCTTTTTTAAAGATGAAACGATTAAAGTTAATACATCTGAAGATTCTGCTAAAATTTTGCCAATGTCAACTGAGTCAAAAAACATCAATGTAAGTAGGTCTGTTTATTCTGTGGTTAAAGGAGATGCTTATAATAAAGATAGAATACACAGAGCAGTAAAAGATACAGTAATTGGTGAGGGAAATGAGAATGTTATTAAGCAGTTAAATAAGAGGGATTCGATACGTATGAATAATAGAATTAGATAAAATGAAAATATTTAAGATAACCTTATATAGTATTATATTTTTATTTTTTTTAGGTTGTAAAAAAATAGAAAATGATAGAGTAAATAAAGAATATGAGACTTATAAAATTAAAAATTTTATAGATTATCAAATAAAATTTCCTGACACAGTATATGTTGGTATTTTCTATGAGGGTGAAATTAATTATGTTAGTAATTTCGATTCTATAATAGAAAAATTTGGAGATGAGAGGAAAAATCGATATGTTTTTGCTAGTTTATTGGTTGCTAAAAATTTAGAGGATGATATTGTTCGTTTGAAAACAGTTGTTACTGATACATTTGGAGCAATAGATAATAGATTAATACCAATTTATGATATTTCTTTCCCTACCAAAGGAAATTATTACATCGATGGTATCATTAATGATGCTGTTTTTATTGATTTAAATAGAAAAGATGAGAATGGAGAAAATTTAATTCGATGGTTAGAAGATGAAGTAAGAGTAACAAAAAAAGTCGTCGTAATCGACAAAGAATAAAAAACACTACCCCAACCTTCCAATCGGATCGTTGGGGTTTGTTATTTAAGGGGGGATTGTTTAGTGGATAATTGGTGATGGGTGAAGAGAAATCAAAACGCAGTGAAGATTCATCGAACACCAAAACAGATGTAAACGTAGTGAGGTAAATGAGTTAAGGGAGAATTGTCAGAGTAGTCCATACCACACTACAAAAGAAACACCTCTATTGGGTATGTGTGAAGATAAATCGAAACGGAGTGGAGATTCATCAAACACCAAAACAGATGTAAACGTAGTGAGGTAAATGAGTTAAAGGAGAATTGTCAGAGTAGTCCATACTACACTACAAAAGAAATACCTCTATTGGGTATGTGGGTAATATTATAAACAGTGCATTATCCGAAATGGGAACCGTATTAGAGACGATTATTATAGATGCAAAGCTTGGAGCTGATAAGTTGTCTTCGGATTGGGAGAAGAATAAGGAGAAATCGGGGTATAATCATTTTATGAGAAATGGATCAAATAATAGATTTGGTTTTATGAAAATATATGGGAATGGCACTGAAAATGGAGGATTTAGTAATAGAAGTATAATGAATAATCAAACCATTGATGCGAATGATGCTGGATTTATGGGAGGCGCTGGAGGAGGACTTATTTCGGGGGTTAGTATCTTAGGTAAATTTTTTAGTGGAGTCCAAGATGTTATGGATGCTTTTTCATTAGGAGGTACTGCAGGAGATGCATTAGAGAGTTGGTTTGGTGGAGATAAAGTTAGAAAACATACATTTACTGGTTATAAAGTGAAAAATCCTAATTCAGCTTATGTATATCGTCCAACACCATTGTCTTTTGAACTTATTGAAGTACAAAAAGATACTTTTTTACCAGAGAGTAGAATAAAAAGTACAGATTGGAATAATTTTAAAAATGTTGATTCACTAAATAGAAGTAAAGAGGCAAAAATGTGGAATAATTTATATAATATAAAATGAGATTAGTTAGTTTATTTTTAATCGTAATATTGTTTTTTTCTTGTGAAAAAAAGCAAAAGGAGAAAGATGAATTTGAGGAGTATAAGGATATGCAATTAACAGAGTCACGTACTAAAACTATACGTGGTAATATTAATTATACATTGGATTTGCCTGATACGTTGAGAGTAAATCAACCTTATGATGTTATTTTTAAATTTGATAGCCCTTTTGATACAATAGTAGATCCCATGGTATCAGATAGTCTTAAATATAGGGTTATAACCATGTTTTATTATAAACCAATTAAAGTTGGTGTGAAAAATAAGGATAGTGATTTTGTAATAAAGGATTCTACCTATATTCCTAATAAGTTATTCACATTAGGGAATTTTAAAATAGACGAGAAAGGTAAATATTTGTTTTTAGTGCTAATTGAAGATCAAATTATGTATTATAACTATAATGAAAAAGGCAAAAACGACTCGGTTCATTTTGATAGAATATTTGAAGAAATAACAAAAGAGGTAGTAGTTATTGAGTAAACTACTACCGTTAGAATAGCAACCCACCCCAACCTTCCAAAACCGGATCGTTGGGGTTTGTTATTTAGGGGGGATTGTTTAGTGGATAATTGGGGATGTGTGAAGAGAAATCGAAACGGAGTGGAGATTCATCGAACACCAAAACAGATGTAAACGTAGTGAGGTAAATGAGTTAAGGGAAAATTGTCAGAGTAGTCCATACTGCACTATAAAAGAAACACTTTACCACCGTTACACTATTTGGCCACCGCGCCACCTGGCTCCATCGCTAAAAATGTCTACCAGACATTTTCTTAACGCTCGGCCCTGACATATTCAACGACAATGGGGCAACGTGTTTCAAAAGGTAAAGTACAGCCGAAGACGACAAAAAAGCAACCGTTATGTAAGGATATCTATTGAACAAAGAAAAAAACACGATATTTATGTTTTAATCGAACGAACCGCACGTAGTGCTGTTGGATTCAAGTACAGGCTACTACTATTATGGAGCACGTTATTATGATCCGGGTGCGAGTATGTTTTTATCGGTTGATCTGCATGCTGAAAAGTACCCCAATATTAACCCATATACCTATGTGGCTAATAATCCAATTAATACAATAGATCTCGATGGAAGAGATATTGTTTTTATAATAAACAAAACGCGATATAAATTTGATGGAACTAATTTAGTTAATGGAAAGGGCAATATGGTTAATCCTAAAAGTTATCAGGGAACTACTGTAGGAAGAATAGTTGATACATATAAAAATCTTGCTAAGACGGATAAACACTATAAGATGCAAATTCAAAAGTTAATAGATAGTAAAAATGATCATTTAATAGATACTGATAGAAAGTCTACTAGCGGCGGCGGCGTAAAAGGAGGAAATGAATTTGATAGTAAAAAAAACTTCTGAGAAAAAAGTAATGAAAGGTATTTCAGTTGGGAGTAATACTGCTTATAATTTTGATGATGGATTGAAGAAAAGTTTTGAAAAAAGTAAGGGTGTCCCAAAAACGGATGAAACTAAAGTAGCGCATGAACTTCAACATCAATAGGATTATGAAGTTGGAAATATGAAGGATTCTTATGGGAAGGAAAACAATAATAATCCGTCGGAAATGAGAGCTGTTAAGAATAAGGACATAATTAGAGAAAAATCAAAACTAGGGAAAAGGGTAGATTATGATAGGAAAAAAGAAAAATAGAGCAATAGTACGAATTGGGATATTCATAAGTGTATTTTTGGTTTTTTGCTGTAAAAAAAGTGACATACACAAAAATGATTTATATAGAACAATTGAAAAAATTATTGAAGTAAGTAAAGAGGATGGCTATTCTGATTTTATGGATTTATATTTATTTAAAAAAGGAAACACTGCCGATGAGTTAGTTCACTTTGATATTGATGAATTAAGGCGATTGTATTTTGGAAAACATATTACCAATATCACAGATAATTTGACTTTTGATGAGTTTCTAAGAGAGATTATTGAAAATAGAGTTAATTTGGAATGTGATATTTTAGGTGAATGCTTTTTGATTGATGAGAGTATTAATAAAGAATACAAATTATTAGGATTTAGTAAATTTAAAGAGAAATATACATCGAATATATTTGCGAATGGTATAATATCCTTAAATATTAATAATTTAGAAAGAGAAAAGACGTTGAGTATTATTTATTTTTTTTATTTGAATAATTATTTTACAGATTGGGCAGATTATGAAGGCAGTTATTTCTCTAAGAAGCTATTAGACACTGATATTTTTCAAAGACCTAAAGAAGTTATTGAATTAGAAGAGTTATAACCGATAAATAAAAATAAACACCACCCCAACCTTCCAAAACGGATCAAAGGGGTTTTGTTATTTAGTGGATAATTGGTGATGGGTGAAGAGAAAAGGGTGAATGTCCCTAAATAGGGTTGACCGTTTTTAAACATTAACTTCATTATTAAATATAGTAATAAAAGGTTTGGAAAAAGTACTTTTTCCAAACCTTTTATTTTCAAATTCAACTGGCGTCATTTTAGCTATTGAATTATGAGGGCTGGTATTATTATACTGGTTGACTGCTTTTTTAATTAATCTTCTGAGTTCACAGAAGCTTTTGGGTTTCCAATATTCTAAATAATCATTTTAATGGTTCTATTAATACGTTCAGCATAGGCATTATCTTGTGTAGAAAAAGCCATGCTAATATTTACTCTAATTGTTATTGACAGATGCTGTTCTACACAGCATTCATAAATGGCATACTGGTTGGAAGTACAGCATAGAGTAACCCATGCGATTGTTCATTGCATGCAGAATGATATACTGATGAGAGTAAAGGGTGGAATAACCGATGCGATACTTTTGTTTCTCTTTTCCAAAAATAGGAAATAGTGCTAGAAATAAACGAAGGGATGGCTGAATTTAATAGAAAGGTTGGAGCTAGATTAAATAGAATTTTGTAATTTAGAAGAAATTAATCCAAAAAAATAAACGAATTATGTCGAAAAAAGTTTTAATGTTAGCAGGTGATTTTGTAGAAGATTATGAAGTAATGGTACCTTATCAAGCTTTGTTATCTGTAGGTGTAGCGGTTGATGTAGTTTGCCCTGGAAAGAAAAAAAATGAGGTAATTGCTACAGCCATTCACGATTTTGTTGGATTTCAAACTTATGCAGAAAGTAGAGGACATAATTTTGTGATTAACAAGAGTTTTGATGAGGTTCGCCTAGAGGATTATGCGGGACTATACGTATGTGGAGGCCGTGCACCCGAATACATCCGATTGAATCATCGCGTGATAGAGATAGTTCAATACTTTTTCGAGAAAAACCTACCAATCGCTGCCATTTGTCACGGTATTCAAGTGTTGACTCCTGCTAATGTATTAAAGGGGAGAACGCTGACTGCTTATCCAGCAATTGGTCCTGATATTGTAGTTGCAGGTGGAATTTATAAAGAAATTGATGTGGATAAAGCCTTTACAGATGGCAATTTAACCACTTCACCCGCATGGCCAGGTCATCCGGCTATTTTGAGTGAGTTTTATAAATTATTAGGTATAAAAATAAGCTAAGTATTTGCTTTAATTGTTATAGTTTGCGCTACTAAAAAAGAACACTTGTAAAACATTTCTTATTTTAGCAGCGCTAATTTTTTATTTATGATTTCAGAACAACAATTTCAAGCAGAATTAAAACAAATTATCACCAATGCAATTCGGGAAGATGTAGGAGAAGGTGATCATAGTTCACTGGCCTGTATCCCTGTAAACGCAAAGGGAAAAGCACATGTATTAGTCAAAGAAGAAGGCTTTATTGCGGGTGTTGAATTTGCAAAAATGATTCTTCATGAGGTAGATACTACTCTAGAGGTTGCTGTTTTTATTGAAGATGGTGCTGCAGTAAAAGTAGGTGATATTGTATTAGAAGTTACCGGATCTTCTCAATCGATTCTAAAAGCAGAGCGCTTTATGTTAAATGCGATGCAACGCATGAGTGCTATTGCAACGAAAACACGTGTTTTTGTGGATTTATTAGCGGGGACGGGAACCAAAATATTGGATACCAGAAAAACAACCCCAGGGATTCGCGCCATTGAAAAATGGGCTGTGAAAATTGCAGGTGGTGAAAATCACCGTTTTGCCTTATATGATATGATCATGTTGAAAGACAATCATATTGATTTTGCAGGGGGAATAAAAGAAGCTATCGATAAAACAAATGCCTATTTAATAGACAACAAGAAAGCGTTGAAAATTATTGTCGAAGCACGCAACTTAGATGAAGTACAACAAATCTTAGCTTGTGATAATGTTTATCGTATCTTGTTGGATAATTTTGACTTTGAAAACACTAAAAAAGCAGTGGAATTAATTGGCAAGCAATGTCAAACAGAATCATCAGGTAATATTAATGAACTTACCGTAAGAGAATATGCGCTTTGTGGCGTTGACTTTGTTTCATCGGGAGCATTGACACATTCCGTCTACAATATGGATTTAAGTTTAAAAGCTGTTTTATAGCGTATAGAAAAAAGGGCATGTCTAGAGAAGTAGAGGATAAATTAGATCGGATACCGATTATCAATAAAATCGTTCGGGGATTACAGCGAGTAAAGTTTTCTTTTCTTGAGGGGTATTCGTTGTATGATTTAATTGAGTTGTATTTAGTGGGTATCATAAAAGGAGCCTTTTCGTATCGGGCAGGTTCTATTGCCTTTAGCTTTTTTATGGCTTTGTTTCCTTTTGCCCTTTTTATTCTTAACCTGATTCCCTACATTCCAATTGATAATTTTCAAACGGATTTCTTGCAGTTTATTGAAAATTCAGTACCTCCGAATACCTACGAAGCCATTCAATCTATTATTCTTGATATTATGAATAATAGTTACAAATCTCTACTATCATCGGGGTTTTTACTTTCCATTTTTTTAATGACTAATGGGGTATTTGCCATTATAGGTGGATTTGAATCCTCGTACCATATCACCATTTCTCGCAATATTATTAGACAATATCTAGTGGCTTTAGCCTTATCGCTGATTTTATCTTTTGTGTTGATTTTCTCCGTCGCCTTTTACGTTATTTTAGAAGTATTAATCTATCGTTTTGGTATTGGTCTAAATTGGTTGGTTTGGGTAAGGAACCTTTATTTGCTCTTGGTTGTTTTATTGACAACGTCAATTTTGTATAAATTTGGAGCCAAAGAAACAAAAGGAGTCTCTTTCATTTCTATAGGATCTGTTTTTACAACCATCTTATATGTTTTAACTTCATATGGCTTTGGTGTTTATGTACTTCGATTTGCCCGATACAACGAATTATATGGCTCTATAGGAACTTTACTAGTAGTCATGTTTTATTTGTGGATTAACTGTATGATTTTATTGCTGGGTTTTGAGTTAAATTTAGCAATTCGTAAGATTAAGTTAAAAAAATAAGTATATTTGAGTATATAACTTAAATTAAAATAGTAAAATAGTATGAGAAATTCAATCTTTACAGTTCTGTTTTTACTAGGTGGTTTGCTGACAATGAATGCGCAAGCTATTGTGGGGAAATGGAAGACAATTGACGATAAAACAGGTGATGCTAAATCCGTGGTAGAAATCACAGAAAAAGACGGGAAATATTTTGGAAAAGTAGTAGAGATTTTAAATCCTGCCAAAAAAACATCCAAATGCGATAATTGTTCGGGTGTAGATAAAGGAAAACCGATTGAAGGTTTGGTGATTATCAAGAACCTGAAAAAAAATGGAGATGAATATTCAGGCGGAACGATTACAGATCCTGAATCTGGAAAAGAATACAAATGCAGTATTAAAACCAATGGGAGTAGTAAACTAGATGTAAGAGGCTATGTAGGTATCTCTTTGATTGGTAGAACACAAACTTGGACTAAATTATAATATATGAAAAGGTTATCCGCAAAGGATAGCCTTTTGTCTTATATAAGACTGCGGTTGTTTTTATACTTACTTTTTACTTTTTTTTAATAGTTTGGGTTAGAATAAACAAGAAGAAGGGATTCGCAAGTGTAAATTAAAAGGAGTATATTTGATTGTGTAACACAAAGTAGAAACAACGAAATAGAATGAGGAACTTACTATTGACAACCCTGTTTTTATTTGGTGGTTTATTGACCATGAATGCCCAATATTCGATTGTTGGCAAATGGAAAACAACAGATGATAAAACGGGTGATGCAAAAGCTATTGTTGAAATAAAGGAAAGCAAAGGTCGGTATACAGGGAAAATTATATCTATTTTTGATCCAGAGAAGAAGGATGCTACATGTGAAAACTGCCCTGGACAAGAGGCTGTGAAAAAATATGTGGGGTTGACTATTCTCAAGAATATGGTTAAGGATGGAGATGAATATACAGGCGGAACAATTATGGATCCTGAATCGGGAATAGAATATAAATGTACGTTGAAACTTGTTGGGTATAGTAAATTAGAAGTAAAAGGTTCGGTAAGTATTCTGTTACTGGGAAAATCACAAACTTGGACTAAACAGTAATATAATAAGAAGGCTATCCTCGGGATGGCTTGTATGTAAAAAAATAGAGATGAAAAGTAATCATTTGATTTTTAGTGTAATCGCTCTCGGATTAGGAGGGTGTGCTTCATTTCAGTCTTCGTATCAACCCTTTATGTATGATAACGGACCCGATTATGTAGTTGAAGGGGTCTATCGAATTGTAGATGAAGAAGGGAAAATGGGGTTTGCAAATGTAAGAGGGGAAGTGGTTATACAGCCTCAATTTGCTTTTGTATTTCCATTTGAAAATGGCTTAGCTAAAGCAACACAAGAAGGGAAAAAACAAGAAGTAGAAGGTTCTAAAGGAGAATATCACTATTGGAATAGTGAAAATTGGTTTTATATCGATAAGAAAGGAAATACTGTTTCTAATCAACCCAATAATTAAATCATCTCATCTTTTTATTTTTAGCCAAAGGCTTGCTACCTTTGTAGTGATTAATCAATCCTAGCATGTATTATTTTGTTGAGGTAATTGTACCTTTAGCTTTAGATCCAACATTTACTTATCGAATTAATGAAATCGAATTTGATTTTATTCAAATTGGTATGCGTGTAGCTGTCCCTTTTGGACGCAATAAAGTATACACCGCCTTAGTGGTTGAAAAACACCATCGTCAGCCTTCCATCTATGAAGCAAAAGAAATTCATGAAATTATCGACGTCGAACCTGTAGTTACCCCCGATCAAATTAAGTTTTGGAAGTGGTTGGCTGAATATTACATGTGCACGATTGGAGAGGTTTACAAAGGCGCCATGCCTTCTCGTTTACTGCTGGAAAGTGAAACAATTATTCAATGGAATGATAAGGTTTTAGTAAATTCAGCTGATTTAGACGATGCAGAATACCTCTTGTATGAAGCGATGCAAATCCAATCCATCTTAAAAATTGATGAGGTTATCGCGATTCTCAATCGCAAAAAAGTTTTTCCTGTGCTTAATAGTTTACTGTCTAAAGGGCTTATTTTGTTGCAAGAAGAAATGATTGAGAAGTATAAACCCAAGCAGATTCGCTATGTGCGTCTAGGGGAAGCCTACACACAAGAAGATGGCTTGACGAAATTGATGGAATTAGTTAATCGGGCGACCAAACAACGCGAATTAATTTTAAAATACTTTCAGTTACAAGCGACGCAGAAAAAACCAATTAGTGTAAAACAACTGATGGAGGAAGGACAGGCGAGTCAAGCTATAGTTAATGCTTTAATAGAAAAAGAAATTTTTGAATCGTATTATATCAACCATGATCGGGTTGTTTTCAATGAGGCAACTTCAGATACTATTCAATTGACCGATGACCAAAGTAAAGCGCTGTGGGAAATTGAGCAGCAATTCAAAGAAAAAGAAGTGGTGCTCTTACATGGGGTAACGGCCTCTGGAAAGACGGAAGTTTATATTAAATTAATTGAAAAATATTTAGCTCAGGAAGGGCAAGTATTATTCCTTTTGCCTGAAGTAGGGATTAGTACCCAATTAGTTCAGCGTTTAACGGCTTATTTTGGCAATCAAGTAGCGGTTTATCATTCGAGATATTCCCATAATGAACGTTTGGAAGTTTGGAATCAGGTGTTGCAACAATCCGAAAAAGCAAAAGTTATTATCGGAACGCGATTATCTGTTTTTCTACCTTTTCAAGATTTGCGTTTGGTTGTGATTGATGAGGAACATGACGGGAACTATAAGCAACAGGATCCCGCACCCCGCTATCATGGACGCGATGCTGCTATTGTTTTAGCGATGCAACACAAAACGAAAGTGTTACTGGGATCTGCGACACCAAGTTTAGAAAGTTATTACAACGCTACCCAAGGCAAATATGGCTTGGTGGAGCTAACGAAGCGATATACCAATGTATTGTTGCCTGATATTGTTTTGGTGGATATCAAAGAAAAGTACAAGCGAAAGCAAATGACTGGCCATTTTTCAGATCAACTGGTGGATGAAATAAATCAAGCGTTGTCTTTGGAAGAACAAGTGATTCTCTTTCAAAATAGAAGAGGATTCTCTCCAGTAGTCGAATGTATGACCTGCGGTGCGGTTCCAGAGTGTCCGCATTGTGATGTGAGTTTGACGTATCACAAATACAAAAACGAACTGCGTTGTCACTATTGTGGATATACGTTGCCTATGCCTAAACAATGTGTTAGATGCCATAGTGTTGATTTAAATACCAAAGGGTTTGGTACGGAACAAGTAGAAGAGGAGTTGCAAGAGTTATTTCCAACTAAGCGAATTGCGCGTATGGATCAAGATACAACTCGAGGGAAGTACGCCTATGAAAAATTAATTGAAGCGTTTGAAAACAAGCAAATTGATATTTTAGTAGGCACACAAATGTTAGCCAAAGGATTTGATTTTGAGAATGTAAACTTAGTTGGAATTATGAATGCCGACAATAGTTTATACCACCCTGATTTTCGAGCTCATGAACGCGCTTTTCAGATGATAACACAAATAGCAGGGCGTTCAGGACGATTTGACAAAAAGGGAAAAGTGATTATTCAAACCTTTAATCCCTATCACAATATCATTCAGCAAGTAACGAATTACGATTATAAATCCATGTATAAAGAGCAGATGTATGAACGGCATAACTTTCAATACCCTCCTTTTTATCGCTTAATTCGCTTGACGTTAAAGCACCGTGAATTTGAAAAATTAAAAGAAGCTTCTTTTTGGTTGTACAACAACTTAAAAGGACAGCTGGGAGTTCCTGTGTTAGGACCCGAAGAACCTGGGATTAATAGAATTAGAAATCAATATATCCGCGTCATCCTACTTAAGATTCCGCAACAAGTACCCTTGAATCAGACCAAAGGACAAGTAAGGCGAATGCTAAAAAGTTTTGAGTCAATTGGCGCTTATCGTTCGGTGCATGTAGTTGCAAATGTGGATTTTTATTAGAAAAACTAGCTTTTTGTAAAATTTAAAAAAATAAAAATGAATCAACCTAAAATTGTTGTGTCATCAGAATCGATGCAAAGTGAAGATAAGTACGATGTAATTTATTCAAATATTTTATTTGTCAATTTAATACGAGAAGAAGCAGCTGATGACAATGAAGAGGAGGAAGATGAGGCGGAGGACAAGGTAGATGAGCTGATTCCACATGATGCTTTTTTGAGCTACTATGTAGATTATTATTTATCGCAATACGAAAATGGAAACTTTTCTCAATTTGTTTACAATACAGGAGCGGACTTTGAGGTAATCGATTGGATTATCGACGGTTTAAAAAAAATGGGTTCTACAGAGCACCTGGCGTTGTTGCAAAAACAAGTAGAAGTTTTAGAAGCAATGGATGAGGTTGTTTTGGAAGCTTTTATTGAAAGTGATTATTTCGGAGCAAATCCAATACGAGATCTTTTAAATAACGATAGTTTCTTTACCTTAAAAGAAGATTTAATTGATTTAAATGCAACTTGGTTAAAAACACATCCCGATTTATTGGTTTTATCGACGGATGAAATGTATGACTATGCCGAAGAGCTATTGGATAAAAAAATAGAAAGAGACTAGGCTAAAGTGCAGCTAAATAGAGAAATTGGAGTAAGTGAACAAGGTATATTTGGATATTTGAAAATAAACTAAAAAAACTTTGGTAGATGATAAGTAAAGTACTATTTTTGCACTCAATTTTATAACAAAATAAATTTTATATTTATGAATCAATACGAAACTGTTTTCATCTTGAATCCCGTTTTATCTGAAACTCAGGTAAAGGAAACAGTACAGAAATTCGAGGAATTTCTTACTTCAAGAGGAGCTGAAATGGTAGCTAAAGAGGATTGGGGCTTAAAAAAATTAGCTTACGAAATCCAAAACAAAAAAAGTGGTTTTTATCACTTATTTGAGTACAAAGTTACTGGAGATATACTTATCAATCTTGAAACAGAATTTAGACGTGACGAAAGAATTATGCGTTTCTTAACTGTTGCTTTAGATAAACACGCTGTATCTTGGGCTGAGAGAAGAAGAGAAAAATTAAAATCTAAAAAAGCTTAATTACTATGTCAACTATTGAGCAATCTGCAAAAGGAAAAAAAGACGGAGATATCAGATATCTAACGCCTTTAAATATAGAAACAAACAAAACTAAAAAGTATTGTCGTTTCAAAAAATCTGGAATCAAATACATCGATTATAAAGATGCTGATTTCTTATTAAAATTCGTAAATGAGCAAGGTAAAATTTTACCTCGCCGTTTAACTGGAACTTCTTTAAAATACCAAAGAAAAGTTTCTGTAGCGGTAAAAAGAGCGCGTCACTTAGCTTTAATGCCATACGTAGCGGATTTATTAAAATAATATAAAATACAAGTTGTTGGTTTTCAATTTTGAAACCTAACTTCTTATTAAAGGACATCAACATGGAAATCATTTTAAAACAAGACGTTCAAAAATTAGGATTTAAAGATGACGTAGTAACTGTAAAACCAGGATACGGACGTAACTACTTAATTCCTCAAGGACTTGCAGTTTTAGCTACACCTTCTGCAAAGAAAGTATTAGCTGAAAACTTAAAGCAAAGAGCGCACAAAGAAGCGAAAGTAATCGCTGATGCTAAAGTTGTTGCTGATGCATTAAGAGCAATTGAAATCAAAATCACGGTTAAAGCGGGTGGAGAGAAATTGTTTGGATCAGTTACTAACCAAGATTTAGCTGAAGTATTTGCTAAAAACGGACAATCAATTGATAAGAAATTTATCACTTCAGGTGTTATCAAACGTTTAGGTAAATATTCTGCAACAGTACGTTTACACCGTGACGTAATTGTTGAGGTTGATTACGAAGTAATCGCTGAACAAGCATAATTTAGTAAAACAAGATTTCTTGTTTACTCTAAAGATAAACTTACGAAAAGCCTTCCTAATTTAGGGAGGCTTTTTTTCGTATGCGAAATACAGCTCGCGCTATTGTTTCTTAAAAAAGTATTCATTGCGCATTATTTATTCAAGGTATGGATATAAAAAAAAGATTTGATCGGATTGTAAGTATATTTATTCACTTGCAAGCCAAACCTATTGTAACTGCTCAAGAGCTGGCCAATCGATTTGAGGTTAGTTTGCGCACCATCTACAGAGATATTCGCTCTTTGGAGCAAGCAGGGGTGCCTATTTACAGTGAAGCAGGGGTGGGGTATTCTTTGGTGGATGGGTATAAAATTCCGCCTACGTTGTTTACAAGTGAAGAAGCCTTGAGTTTTGTTGCGGCCGAAAAGATTATGCAGGTATATGTAGATCAAGAACTCCGCGAGAACTTTAGCTCGGCCTTATTTAAAATGAAAGCCGTTTTGCGTTCGTCTCAAAAAGCCGAAGTATCGGGTATTGTACCTTCAGTTGTTATACGCTCGGATAAGACCCTCTTTAATCAAAAAGTACCATCTGCTTTAGCCACTTTGTTTAAAAGTATTTCACTTAAACAACAAGTAGAAATCCGATACCTAAATAGTGCAGATACCGTAGCAGTTACTCGTATTGTAGAGCCAATAGGTGTATTTCACGAAAATAGTTTTTGGTATTTTATGGCGTATTGCCATTTGCGTCAATCCCATCGACAATTTAGATCTGATCGCATTCAGGCTATTCAATTACTCAAGGTCCCTTTTGCTCTTGCCCATGGTGATTTAGAAACCTATCTGCCTACTAAAGTGGTGGAGCGAAACGTAGAGGTTCGCATTTTGATTACAAAAAAAATAGCTTCTTATTTGGTTTGGGATCGGCAGTATTACGGTTTTGTTGAAGAGATTGATAGAGGTGAACAGGTTGAAATGTATTTCAAAATGAAAGATTTTGACAATGGATTTCCCCGTTGGTTCTTGATGTTTGCCGATCAAGCAGAAATCATTGAACCTGAAGAATTGCGCGAAAAGGTAGAATTGCTCTTAAGAAATAGTTTAGCAAAACACCAAAAAAAATAAAAGTCCTTTCAATCAATTGAAAGGACTTTTTTATTAAAACGTTTCCCAGAAATAAGGAGGTTCAATGCCTAGTGCTCGTAAGTAAACATACGCTTGTCCACGGTGGTGAATTTCATTGTCAATGAAATAAAAAATATGCTGTTGAATTCTTAAATCATATTCTCCAAATAGAACGAAGTTTTGTTGAAATTGGGCTTCTGAAAGTTGAGGAAATAAAGTATTGATGTTTTCGGTATCTTCATCCCATTGTTTTAAAAGTTCTTCTTTAGATGTGAATTTGGACATCTCATCTAATTTTTCTGCCTTTCCTGAGGTGAAAGAGCGTAAAGAGGGAACCGCAATGGCAATTATCTCGGCACACATGGCCGAAAAGGGACGCATACCGCCAATTGTAAAGTTGAATAAATCTCCTTCTGGAAATGCGTCTATCACGCGTCTAGTTAGTCTTCTTTGTCCTTGCCAATACGCTAATAAATCCTGTTTTAATAAAATTTCTGTTTTCATTTGTTGTATATTTTTGAATGATATACGGCAAATGTAAGAGAGAGGATTGACAACTGTGTGGCAGTAGGTTTTTACTTTAATTTTTTTACTAGGCTTAACCGCTGAAACGAAAAAAATCTATTTTATAATTAGTATTTTTGTACTTCAAATAAAGCATTATGAAATATTCTCGTCTGACAAAAGAACAATTTGAGGAGTTACATCCAGAGTTTGTGAAATTTTTAGCTGCACAGCAAATCGATAAAAAGGAATGGGATAAGTTAAAAGAAGAAAAGCCTGAAGTTGCCGAACAAGAGTTAGATGTTTTTTCAGATTTGATATGGGAGGGTGTCTTGACTAAAGCCCAATATCTGGAACATTATTCGAAAAATCATATCTTCTTATTTGGGTTTGATGAAAAATACATCAATACTATTGTTATAAAATCCCTGCAACAAGATATTGATTTCTTGACGCAAGAGGGATTAAAGTGGTTGTCTGAAGCTGTTTTTACAGCGGATGTAGAAGTAAAACACGGAGGAAAGGATTTTGGGGCAGATCGCAATACGGAGATTTTTGAAATCATCCGTCAAGGTGCAATTTTAAGTGAGGGTGTGTTGTACACGCAATTTAAAGAGATGTTGAATTTGTAAGCAGATAGAATGACAGAAATTGAACAAAAAATAGAGGCCCTTAGGAGGGAGTTAAACGAACATAATTACAACTATTATGTGTTGGATAATGCTGCCATTTCTGATTTTGAATTTGATCAAAAATTAAAGGAATTAGAGGTTTTAGAAGCTAAATATCCCGCGTTTTTTTCTGTGGATTCCCCTACGCAACGCGTGGGTGGAGTAGTGACTAAAAACTTTGAAACCATTGTGCATCGCAATCGAATGTATTCGTTGGATAATTCCTATTCTCAAGAAGATCTTTTGGATTGGGAAAAGCGAATTCAAAAGCTGTTGGGAGATGTTCCAGTGGAGTATACGTGCGAGTTAAAATACGACGGTGCTTCTATAAGTATTACCTATGAAAATGGAGAATTAGTACGAGCCGTTACACGTGGAGATGGAATTCAAGGAGATGATGTAACGAATAATATAAAAACAATAAAATCCGTTCCCATTCGATTAAAAGGGACGGATTATCCCAAAAGCTTTGATATTCGAGGGGAGATTATCTTGCCTTTTGCTGGATTTGAGCGCATGAATCAGGAATTGATTGAAATTGGAGAGGCACCGTATGCTAATCCTAGAAATACAGCCTCAGGAAGCTTAAAGTTACAAGATAGCGCAGAAGTAGCTAAACGTCCTTTGGAGTGCTTGTTGTACAACCTAATCGGTTCGGATTTGGGATTTGAAACCCAGTACGAAGGATTGGAAAAAGCACGCCAATGGGGATTTAAAGTTCCCGCTATTTCCAAAATAGCTAAAAGTTTAGATGAAGTTTTGGAATTTATAACCTATTGGGATACACATCGTCATACATTGCCCTACGAAACGGATGGTGTAGTTGTAAAAGTGAATTCACTCCATTATCAGGATGAATTGGGGTTTACATCAAAATCTCCCCGTTGGGCGATTGCGTATAAATTTAAAGCAGAACAAGGGGAAACGCTATTAGAATCTATCGTATATCAAGTAGGACGGACAGGAGCAATTACCCCTGTAGCAAATTTAGCTCCCGTTCAATTAGCTGGAACTACAGTTCGACGTGCTTCTTTACACAATGCAGATCAAATTGCAAAGCTCGATGTTCGCGTGGGGGATTCTGTTTATGTGGAAAAAGGAGGAGAGATTATTCCTAAAATTGTAGGGGTAAATACAGCTGTTCGCGCTTTAGAATCTCAACCGACCGTGTATATCACTACTTGTCCAGAATGCGATACCCCTTTGAAACGTAACAGAGGAGAAGCGCAACACTATTGCCCGAATGTATATGGATGTCCGCCGCAAATAGTGGGGCGTATTCAGCATTATATTTCTCGAAAAGCCATGGATATTGAAGGTTTAGGAGAGGAAACGGTAACGTTGTTGTATAAAAATGGCTTGATAAAAGACTATGCCGATTTATATGAACTCAAAAAAGAAGACGTCTTGCCTTTAGAGCGCATGGCTGAAAAATCCGCAGATAATTTAATTAATGGGATTGAAGCTTCTAAATCGATTCCATTTGAAAGAGTGCTCTATGGATTAGGGATTCGCTATGTTGGAGAAACCGTGGCTAAAAAATTAGCCAATCACTATAAGTCTATTGACGCATTAGCTGTAGCTCCCTTAGTGGAAATGATTACCGTAGATGAAATTGGGGAACGCATTGCCCAAAGTGTCATTGATTTCTTTAGTAATGATATCAATAAACAAACGATTCAAAGACTGAAGGAATATGGGGTACAACTGGTGTTGGAGGAAAAAGAATCAACGGTTGTTTCTGATCTTTTACAAGGAAAAACAGTAGTCGTTTCTGGTGTTTTTACCCAAGTAAGTCGAGATGAACTCAAACAAATGATCGAAGATCACGGCGGGAAAAACGGCAGTTCAATCACGTCAAAAACGGACTATGTCGTAGCGGGAGATAAAATGGGGCCTTCTAAATTAGAAAAAGCAACGAAGCTAGGTGTGACTATTTTGACAGAAGATGCCTTTTTAGCGATGATTAAATAATTTGTTGTTAAAGTAGTTAGAAAATTATTAAGCTTTTTCTAACTTTACTTCTTATCAAATAAATATGTTTAGTACTTTCAAAAAGAAAACATTAAAAAAAGAGATTAATAAAGCCACAGTAAAAGGGTTAGCTTTGGATTTTGACTTTACGCTTAAGACAATTGGTATTTTGATTGAGAAGAGTGAGGTGTCAAAGGTGGATGAAATTATTCAAGAACTGCAGCAACAAGGAGTAGCAACAGATCAAATTAATGTTTTAGTTTACACTGGATTAACCAAGCCTAAACAACTGAATGAGGCTTCGTTTAGTATGAAGGACTTTACGTTAGGTGGAGATATTCACAACCAAGGAGTACAAGACTTTATTGAAAAACCTTTTGATCTATTGATTAATTTTTATGCAAAAGATAGCGTACCTTTACTATGGATAAGTACAAAATCAAAAGCGAAATTTAAGGTTGGAATAGCAGCAGTTACCCCCAAAATAAATCACTTTAGTTTAGATATTCCAGCGCTTGATGCAAGGGCATATGTTAAACATTTGATGAATTATATAACTATTTTTAAAACGAAGTAAAAGAATATGCAATCGCTAAAAGGAACAGGAGTTGCTTTGATAACTCCATTTAAAAAAGATCAGTCTGTGGATATTGCGGCACTACAAAACTTGGTAGAGTACGTGACCAAAGGAGGTGTAGAATATCTAGTTGTTTTAGGAACAACTGGGGAAGCAGCTACTTTAACTAAAGAAGAAAAAGAAGTAGTAAAACAGACCGTAAAACAAGCGAATGCTGGGAGATTACCTCTGGTTTTAGGTGTTGGAGGAAATTATACAGCCCAAGTTATTGAAGAACTAGCTCCCTCTAATTTAGCAGGGTTTGATGCTATTTTGTCTGTATCTCCCTATTACAATAAACCAACTCAAGAAGGAATCTATCAACATTTTAAAGCGATTGCTCAAAAAAGTAGCTTACCTATCTTGTTGTACAATGTACCTGGACGTACAGGTAGCAACATGAATCCCGAAACAGTAATTCGTTTAGCCAATGAGTTTCCAACTATTGTTGGAATTAAAGAGGCTGCCGGAAATATGGTGCAAGGGATGGAGTTGATTAGACAAACGACACGAAAAGATTTTCTGGTTATTTCGGGTGATGATGCCATTGCTTTACCTTTAGTATTAGCAGGAGGAGCGGGCGTTATTTCAGTTATTGGACAGGGGATTCCTCAACCATTTTCAACGATGATCCGCTTGGGATTGGAAGGAAAAATAAAAGAAGCCTTTGAACTGCAATATCAAATGATGCCTAGTATTGATTTAATTTTTGAACAAGGAAATCCAGCGGGAATTAAAGCGATGTTGGCACATGCAGGTGTGATTGAAAATCAATTGCGTTTGCCTTTGGTTACTGTAGATCAAGATTTAGAACAACGAATAGAAAACGAATTTAATAAACTCAAAAAATAAAACTATGTTATCGAAAAAATTGCAAGATGCTTTAAACGGACAGATTAAAATTGAAGGAGATTCATCCCAAATTTATTTAGCGATGGCAACTTGGGCAGAAGTTCAAGGTTTTGAAGGAATTGCTTCTTTTATGTATGATCAATCCAATGAAGAGCGCGTTCATATGCTTAAATTAATCAAGTATATCAATCAAAGAGGAGGAGAAGCAACTATACCGGCAGTAGCAAAACCAGAATTAGATTATGCTTCATTCAAAACGCTTTTTACTCAACTTTTTGCACACGAAGTATTTGTATCAAAAAGCATCAATGACTTAGTGCATATTGCCCTGGAAGAACGCGATTATGCAACGCATAATTTCTTACAGTGGTATGTATCTGAGCAAATTGAAGAAGAAGCTACCGCACGTACAATCTTAGATAAAATCAATCTTATCGGAGATGATAAAGGAGGCCTTTATTTATTCGATAATGATATGAAAAGCTTTAGAGGAGATGCAGGTACAGCAGCAACTACAGCTTAATTTTTAAAAATAATAGTACTAAAAAGATGCTTGTAGGAGCATCTTTTTTTGCTGTGGATTGATTTGTAAATGAAATATAAAGAAAAATGGAACGTTTACCATAGGGTATCTCTCCATCGATAAATAAGAATATTGGAAAGACTGGTTGACAAATCACAAGGTCTTACGTTTAAAGAGGTTGGAATACTAACCCTCTATCTTGTTAAAATAAAACAAAAAAGAGCTTTTTTTCTTTTTAGTAAAGAAAGGTTTTTGTATAATGCAATTATATAACTAAATTTGCAGTTGCTTTTGAAGTACTATTACTCAAGCACGTGATTGTTTAATACCGAATAAAAAAAATGAAAAAATACATCGGATTATCTCTTTTAGCACTAACTTTTGTAGGATGTTCTCCTTTGCAAAAAGCTATGAAATCAGAAGATTTGGAACTTAAAAAAGACGTTGCAAATCAATATTATGAACAACAGAAGTATAGAAAAGCTATCCGATTATATGAACAAGTAGAGACTTCTTTTAGAGGTCGACCTGGGTATGAGGGGATGTATTTTAATTTTGCGGAAGCAACGTACTTAACCAAGGATTATATGCTTGCGGCTGAGCGATTCAAATTATTCGCAGCTACATATCCAAGAGATGAGAAAAGAGAAGAGGCTTTGTTGAAAGAAATTAAATGTGGGGTAGAATTATCTCCTGTTTATTCTTTGGATCAAACCATCACTCAAACAACTATAGGCAAATTGCAAAAGTTTATCGATCAATATCCAGGCTCTAATTTTATTTTTGAAGCCAATCAGATTATGAGCGAGATGAATAGAAAAATAGAAAAGAAAACGTTTGAAAATGCCAAACAGTTAAACACAATAGGTGCATATACAAGAAATTACGGGGCTGCAATTGTAGCTTTGGATAATTTTATATACGATTTTCCAGGAACACAGTATAAAGAAGAAGCGCTATATTATAAATTGGATTCAGCTTATAAATTAGCTATGAATAGTGTGTATAGTAGACTAGAAGAACGTTTGAATAATGCAAAAGGAATGTATGATGCATTGATTCGTTTTAACAGTGAAACACAATACAAGCCACAAGCAGATAAAATGCTTGCGGAAATAAATACAGAATTACAAAAAATTTCAAAATAACCTAAGCGTAAAATGGATTTAAAGAAAACAACTGCTCCAGTAAACACAATTACTTACAACAAAAGTAAAATTGAAGAGCCAACTGGTAATATCTATGAAGCTATTACTATTATCGCAAAGAGAGCAAGTCAAATCAACGTTGAAATTAAAAACGAATTGATCGATAAGTTAGAAGAGTTCGCTACTAATAATGATAGTTTAGATGAAGTTTTTGAAAATAAAGAACAAATTGAAGTTTCTAAATTCTATGAAAAATTGCCTAAAGCACAAGCATTAGCAGTTGAAGAATGGTTGGATGGGAAAATTTCATACAAACAAGTTAACAAATAACAAAACTACAAGATGTCAGTGTTAAGCGGGAAAAAGATATTACTGGGTATAACTGGTGGAATTGCCGCTTATAAAACGGCAGCTTTAGTGCGTTTACTTTGTAAAGCAGGTGCCGAGGTTCAAGTAATCCAGACACCTGCTTCTCATCAATTTATCACCCCTTTTACCTTATCTACTTTATCAAAAAAACCCGTGTATACGGAGTTTTTTAATGCTAAAGAAGGAGGAACATGGAATAATCACGTGGAATTAGCACTTTGGGCAGATGTAATGCTTATTGCTCCTGCAACCGCTAATACGTTGGCTAAAATGGCGCACGGATTATGTGATAACCTACTTTTAGCCGTATACATGTCAGCTAAATGTCCCGTTTATATAGCACCTGCTATGGACTTGGACATGTATGTTCATCCCTCAACAGAAAAAAATCTGGCTACTTTAGCTTCGTATAAGCACGTAATCATTCCTGCTGAAGAAGGAGAGTTAGCAAGCGGATTGATTGGAAAAGGAAGAATGGCAGAACCAGAAACTATTGTTTCGGTTTTACAAGATGCATTCGCAAATACAGATATTTTACCCCTTCAAGGTAGAAAAGTTTTAATTACTGCAGGTCCTACATACGAACCTATTGATCCCGTGCGTTTTATTGGTAATCACTCTTCAGGAAAAATGGGGTATGATATCGCTAAAGCAGTCGCCAATCAAGGCGGAGAGGTTATTTTAGTTAGTGGACCAACCAATCAAAAAATAGACCACCCACACGTTAAAGTTATTGCGATTCAGTCTGCTTTAGAAATGTATCAAGCCTGTCATCAGTACTTTGAAGAAGTAGATGCCGTCGTTGCCGCAGCAGCAGTGGCCGATTATCGGCCTAAAAATGTAGCAGCGCAAAAAATAAAGAAAAATGAAGAAGAGTTTAGTATTGTGATGGATAAAAATCCAGATATCTTAGCTTCTTTAGGTGCAAAAAAAACGCATCAATTTATGGTGGGTTTTGCTTTGGAAACTGAAAATGAGATTGAACATGCAAAACAGAAGATTAGAAAGAAAAATTTAGACTTAATTGTGCTAAATTCACTAAATGATACGGGAGCAGGTTTTGGAAAACCCACGAATAAAGTTACCTTTATAGATAAAGAATTTAAGGTAGAACCAATGGAACTAAAATCGAAAGAGGAGGTTGCTAAAGATATCGTCAATAAAATAATTCAACAGTATGAATAAACTTTTTGGACTTTTCGCTTGTTTTTTTCTGTGGATAGGCACTTGTCAGGCACAAGAATTAAACGCGAATGTGAGTGTGAATTTCGCACAAGTAGGGAATACACATCAAAACTATTTTCGCACCTTAGAAAAGTCTTTAAAAGAATTATTAAATCAAACAACATGGACCTCTCAACGGTTTAATACCAATGAGAAGATCGATTGTAATTTTTTATTAACGGTAACTTCTTTTGATAATAATACCAATGTATCGGGTACGTTGCAAGTTCAATATAGTCGGCCTATTTTCAATACAACTTATACAAGTCCTGTATTAAATTTTAATGACAAGGATATTGCTTTTTCTTATACCGAATTTGAACCTTTGAGATATAGCTCAGGTACGTATGAATCAAATCTTATTTCGTTGGTTTCTTTTTATGTACATACCATCTTAGGTATGGATAGTGATACTTTTGTCAAAGATGGGGGAAATGCTTATTATCAAGAAGCTTCCCTAATTGCTTCTATGGCACAGCAATCTGGCGCAAAAGGATGGAAACAAGGAGATGGAACGAATACGCGTTACGTCCTAATTAATGATCTTTCCTCTGGGGCTAGCAGACCCTTTCGCGAAGCTTTGTATACCTATCATCGCTTAGGACTAGATACCATGAGTGAAGGGCTAGAAAGTGGTCGTGATGGCATTTATAAAGGTCTGGGTGAATTAAAACAATATAATGCTGTGCGTTCGAATTCTTTGTTAATACGCACGTTTTTTGATGCTAAAACAGAAGAGTTAGTTAACTTATACACAGGTATTACAGATCAAAATAAGAAGCGTGTGGTTGAAATACTTCAAACAGTATCTCCCTTAAATGCTTCTAAGTGGAATAATTTATAAGTATCTTTCATTTGTAGAATATAAAATTTTCGGGGTATGCTTACGTCTTTGAGTATTAAAAATTTCGCTTTAATAGATCATTTAGAAATAGAGTTTTTTAAAGGTTTTTCTATTATTACGGGTGAAACGGGTGCTGGAAAATCCATTGTTTTAGGCGCATTAGGCTTATTACAAGGGAAGCGTGCGGATTTGGGATCCCTTAAAAATAAGGAAGAAAAATGCGTGATTGAAGGACACTTTAATGTAGATCCTTATAAATTGGAAGAATTGTATTCTTTCTTGGATATGGACTATGAACCCGTTACAATCATTCGAAGAGAAATCTTACCTTCTGGAAAATCGAGAGCTTTTGTCAATGATTCACCTGTAAACTTAACGGAATTACAAGAGTTAAGTGCCGTGTTGATTGATATTCATTCTCAACATCAGACCAGTGAATTAAACGAAGAGAACTATCAAATTAAGGTAATTGATGCTATTGCTAAAAATGAAGAAATTTTAGAAGAGTATCAAAAGCATTTAAAAATATATAAGACTTCAATTCAGCAACTCAAACAATTAAAAGACGAGGAAGTTGAATTGCTTAAAGAACAAGATTATAATGCCTTTCTTTTAGAAGAATTGGAAGGGGCTAATTTAACAACGATTAATCAAGTAGAATTAGAAAGTGAATTCGATAAATTGAATAACGTTGAGCATGTACGAGATAGTTTTGCACTTGCAACTCAAATTCTTACCGTCGATCAAATGGGAGTAATTCAAGGATTAAAAGAATTGCGACAATCACTTTTAAAAATTTCAACGGTTTCAAAAGAGTATGAAGAGCTTTACAATCGCGTCGTTAGTGCTGAAATTGAAGTAGCGGATTTAGCTAATGAGATAGAACGCGAAATGGATCATGTTATTTCTGATCCAGAGCGTTTAATCGCTGTAAATGAGCGTTTACAAATTTTGTATGCCTTGCAAAAAAAGCATCAAGTAAATACGGTTGAAGAGCTATTGGCTATTCAAATGGGTTTAAGTGATAAAGTTTTTAAAGTATCCGGAATTCAAGAGCAAATAGCAGAGGTTGAAAAAAAGATACAAACCTTGATTGTAAAGCTAGATCAACTAGCGCTTCAACTTTCTCAAGCAAGACAGCAAGCAGTTCCAGCTTTGCAAAAACAATTGCAAGAATTATTGACTTTAGTAGGAATGCCTCATGCTGTTTTTCAGTTTGATTTTAAAACCATAGATCACTATCTAAATAATGGAAAAGATCAAATGCAATTGTTGTTTTCAGCGAATAAAGGGATGGATTACGGCTTGCTTAAAAAGGTAGCTTCTGGTGGAGAATTATCGCGTATTATGTTAGCCATTAAGGCTATTTTAGCGCGTTATTCTAATTTGCCAACTATTGTTTTTGATGAAATTGATACCGGAGTTTCGGGTGAAGTTGCCGATAAAATGGGGGTAATCATGAAAGATATGAGTATTTTAATGCAAGTTTTTGCTATTACTCATTTGCCTCAAATTGCCGCAAAAGGACACCAACATTATAAGGTTTTTAAAGCCTCGGAAGGGGAATCCACAACCTCAAAATTAATTCAATTAGATCAAGCTAACCGCATAGAAGAAATTGCACAAATGCTTTCGGGAAAAGATATTACAGAATCAGCTTTGCAACATGCGAAGGAGTTGTTGAACAGTTAACTATGGACGGTTTACAGTTTACAGTGAACGGTTAACTGCAAACTAAAAAAGGACGTTAAGAAATTTTCTTAGCGTCCTTTTTTAATTAAATCCTATTTTTATTAGGGTTTGGGTTGTTCAAAAATAGTATGAGTTGCTTTTTCTTTTTCAAGAACCCTGAAGTAACCTAAAGCCTCTTTTTTAGGCGTGGTTAGATTCTTAACATTACCTACTATTTTTCCACTAGGTACTTGAAAAGGACCACCACCATTGTTTATAGCATCCGATAAACGCAGAGCAAAATCAAAATAGTTTCTAGATATCTGTCCCAATTCAAGGTCTACCTTTTCTCCTGGTTGAATATCTTTATCCGCAATGAACATAGATTCTATTCTGTTTCCTTTCGAAAATTCATTAGATAAAACGGATAGGGAAGGACTTTTTCTTGGCTCGTTATAGTAGAGATAGTAATAATTTAAATTTTGATTCGCTCTCGGTACATCTTGGTAATAAATACGCAAAACATAATAGGTGTCTTCAAAGTACTTTTCTCTACTTTGAGTAATTTCTACTATTTCAGGGCTATTGATAAAGGTTTCTGTCGCCTCATATAGATCGTTATCATATTCAATATTTAATTTGAACGTTTCTCCCTCCAGCGGTTTATTGATTTCTGTTGAATAATAAATCCCCGTTTCTGCTAATTCCTGGAACATAAAACGGTTGCCTTGTTTGTCTTGAATCGATACTACTGCTTTGTTTGCAGGGGGAATTACCGGATTGAAATAATCCGTTGTGAGAGTTAATTTCACAAAGACGGAGTCTGTTGTTCCTATTCGATTAAAGTCTATATTCGCTTCTACCACTAATCTTGGTTCAGCAGTTGGTAAGTCAATATCAATTATCTCGGTACAAGAAGCAAGAGATACAGTTAATAGAATGAGGATATAATAGGATAATGCTTTCATTTTCTTAGAATTTAAAATTGTAGGTTACACTTGGAACTAAACCGAAAATTGACATTTTTTCAGCTTCATTTTTCCCTCGAATATCTTCATTTTCTCTGAATGAAATAGAAGCTGCATTGTGTCTACTGTATAAGTTGTAGATTCCAAATACCCATTCGCCTTTCCAACGTTTCGTTGAATTTGGATTTGGCGTATAGGTAGCCGATACGTCTAAATGGTGATATGCAGGCATGTTGTTGGCGTAACGATCGCCAAATTTAGGTACGCGTAAGCCTAAGTATTCATATTGTCCTTCGGGATAGGTAATCGGACGACCTGATTGTAGGGTAAAACTAGCGCCAAAGGTCCATTTAGGGTTTAACTCATAGATAGCAGTAACCGATAAATCGTGTAGCTTGTCATACGAGGCTCTATACCAATCTCCGTTGTTTATCCCCGGTTCAAATGCAGTTCTACCTGGTGTGCGTTGTTCTGCTCTTGATAAAGTATAAGCAACCCATCCTGTTAATTTACCTAAGTTTTTGCGGAAGAGTACTTCTAATCCATAGGCTCTCGCTTCTCCATTAAGGATAACGCGTTCAATAGCTTCATTTCCTACTAATTGTGCGCCATCGATGTAATCGATGCTGTTTTTTACCTTTTTATAAAATACTTCTGTTTCTAAACTGTACATCCCGTCCGAAAAGTTCTGGAAATACCCTAAAGCTACCTGATCTGCTAGTTCTGGATCGGTATACTTGCCACTAGGTGTCCAAATATCTAAAGGTGTAGGAGCCGATGTGTTTGACATTAAGTGAATGTATTGGGTCATTCTATTGTAACTCGCCTTGATGGATTGGTTGTCGTTTAGGATATAAGCAATACCAATTCGAGGTTCGAGGTTATTGAATTGTTCAATCGATTTATTTTTCTTATAATAGGTAGTTTCTAAGATGTCAGCCATTTTGTATACCCCTAATTGTCGATCATACTCTACGGGTTGATTGTTGGCATAGCTATGTTCGATTCCCTTGCCTTTAGCATTGAAGTGAGAGAAACGCAACCCATAGTTGACGCTAATATGTTGGCCAAAATTTTGTTCTGCTTCAACGTAAACACTGCTTTCGGAAGCATATTTATTATCTATTTTCTTGTAGTTAATAGAGGAATCGCTCTTTGTTGGTTTGATCGTTCCAGGATAAAAGATATATTCTGTATGGCCAACTCCATAGCGCAACTGTAAAGCAGGGTTTATATCGTGTAAGAAATCGTATTTTAATTGGGTGCTTTTAATGCCATTAACCCAATTGAAACCAACCAAGTCCAAATCTAGATCATAGGTATAGTGGCTGGTAGATAAGGACAAGGTTCCTGTTAGATTATCGTTGTATAAAGTTTGCCATTCTAAAGTAGCAGCAAGGTTGCCAAAGCTGTTTTTCATTAGATCGGTAAAACTAAATACATCCTTTCCGTAATACCCAGAAAAATTGATTTTATTCTTTTTATTGATATCAAAACTAAACTTTGTATTGATATCATAGAAATAAGCCGAGTTTTTTTCTTCTGATAATTTCATGAATAAATGGGCATAGGATCCACGACCAGCAACTAAAAAAGAAGATTTTCCTTTTTGAATGGGTCCTTGTGCGAGTAAACGACTGGAAATCACGCCAATTCCACCTTCAAAAGTATAATCCTCCTTATTTCCTTCCTTTTGAAATACCTCTAAAACAGAAGAAGCTCTTCCCCCAAAACGAGCGGGAATCCCTCCTTTATACAGTTTTAAATCGCGAATAGCATCTGAATTAAAAACAGAGAAAAAACCAAAAAGGTGAGAAGAACTATAAACACTAGCATTATCTAATAATACCAAATTTTGTCCTGCACTTCCTCCGCGAACATTAAATCCAGCCGCACCTTCTCCTGCATTGGTCACACCAGGTAATTGAAGAATGGATTTTAAAATGTCGGATTCCCCTAGTACAACCGGCATCTTCTTTATTTCTTCTGTAGTCAGTTTGTTGACACTCATTTCTGGTTTTCGAATGTCAGCTTTCTTTTTATTCTGTACAATAACTACTTCAGAAAGCTCTGAGGTATCCGTTTTTAATACAAAATCAAGGCTTTGGTTTTTAGTTAGATTGATTTTGGAGAATTTATCCGTATAACCAATATAGGATATTTTTAAGGTATAGGTTCCTTCTTTTAATTCTATTGAGTACTGTCCTTTTTCATTGGTAATCACACCATTGTTGATTTCATCAATGTAAAGGGTTGCACCAATTAAAGGTTCATGATTGTCTTTTATTGTACCTTGTAAAAGATAGGTCGTCTGACCTTTCATCCCCATAGAGATAAAGAACAGTAAACACGAAAGAAATACAGTTCGGAGTTGACAATGTAGCATTTTTTAGTAGTATAAATTTATTTAAGCACGAAAGTAACCAAGTTTTAGTATTATTTAAGAATTGAAACGATAAAAGATGTACTTTATTATCTTAATGGTTTTTATATAAGTTTTTTGCAGTCAATAGGCTGTATTAAGTATCTTTAGTCCTTAAATGTATTGAAATGTGGAGATGGTATTCTAATATATGGTATCGAAATATCTTTGGGCTTCTAACGCTGTGTTTGATTTTTGGATTTCTTCAATATACGGGTCTTGGCAATAAAAGTATCAAAGAGGTACTGGTAGAAATGATTCCTGCAATAGCATTGATCTATTTTTTGATTTACATCAATAATGTATATATCATCAAGCGTTTTTTGCTAACGAAAAAATATGATTCTTTTTTATTGTGGTTTTTGATCTATCTGGTTTTTGGTGTGTTTTGTTTGAGTCAATATGCCTTGTATATTGGCGAATTCAAGTCTTTGATCATAGAGGTAATCAATACCTTATTTTTTACTATTTTGGGCACGGGAACCTATTTTATTCACCAATGGGCTTTTCAAAATATTACACTTCGTGAACGAAAACTAGCAAATACAGTGGCAGAGTTGGAGTTTTTAAAAATGCAATTAAATCCGCATTTTCTATTGAATGCCATGAATAATTTATATGGGGAGGCACTTACAAATCCTTCAGACACGCCCAATCGAATCTTGCAATTGTCTCATTTGTTTCGCTATCAAATTGAAGCAAGTAAAAAGGAAGAGGTGCGTTTGGAATTAGAAATTGATTTTGTCAATGAATACCTGGATTACTATAAATTCACAAGTGATTCTTTGGTTGTTGATATTGCATATCAAGGAGATTTAGAAGCGTATAATGTACCTCCACTTTTGTTTTTTAGTTTGGTTGAAAATGCCGTAAAGTTTAGTTTACAGACAGAAAATCCCTTTATTGCCCTTCATTGGAAAGAAGAGAATGGAAAGGTGTATTTTGAGATAACTAATAGTTGTCTCCCTAAAGACAGACAACGAAAAGGAACAGGTTTAGGATTGAGTAATTTACAAAGACGATTGGAAGTATCTCAGGTACAAGCTAAATTTAAAGTTGAAGAATGCAAAAATATATACAAAGCTAAACTTATATTATGGGGATTAAATACAAATGTTTAATAGTTGATGACGAAAAACCAGCACATCAAGTATTAATTAGTCATATCAATCAATGTGAGGAGTTGGAATGTGTAGGTAGTGTTTTTTCTGGTAAAGAGGCCTTGGTATTTCTGCAAAAGAATGAAGTGAATATTTTATTGTTAGATATCAATATGCCTTTGATTTCTGGTTTGGAGTTTTTGGATATGTTAACGGTGAAACCAATTACAATTATAACTACAGCTTATTCTGATTTTGCCTTAGAATCGTATGAAAAAGATGCCGTTGATTATTTGTTAAAACCCATTTCTTTTAGCAAGTTTGTAAAGGCAATTGAAAAAGCTAAAATATTTTGTAAGAATAAAAGTGAGTTAACTGCTGAAATTAAATATAACATACTTAAAATTAAGGAAGATGGAATAGAAGTTCTTATTGATATGGATGAAATTCTATTTATTGAAAGTGCAGGAAATTATATTAAAATTTTCGTTGAGAACCGCAATAAGAGTTATTTTGTCTATGGATCTTTAATTAGTATAAAAACAGAATTATCCGATTACTTTATACAAGTACATCGTTCCTATATTGTCAATCGCAAGCAAATTAGGAAAAAAGAATTGGGCAAAGTAACCTTGTATGCTAATATTGAAATACCTGTTGGAAGAAAATATCAAATTTTAATTGAATAGTAAGGTAATAAGAGCGCTACCATACTTTAATAGTACTGAATCTAGTTCCTTTATATTTTTCCAATACATAAGAAGTACTTCTTCTTTTTTTTAGTTTGCGTTGTGTTAGCAGGCTAAGGGTAAAACAAGAAAAGGCAACTACTAGGGATTCAATTTTTAAAGTTTGGTTATCTAATAATTGATCAATAGTTTGAACGACTACGATCATCCCAATGACCAGTAATAAGAAGGATATACGCTTCAATAAAGCGATTGAAAAACGATTCATACTACCTATATTTGAATTTAACTGACTTAAATATAGTGAATTATGTTGTTTTATCAAAAAAATAGTGCAAAGGATATTTATAAAATAGAAAAAGTCTGTCGATTTTCGACAGACTTTTTTTTATTGGATTTTTTTATAAGCTTATAGGTGGATAACTTCTCCATATGCATCCGCAACAGCTTCCATTACCGCTTCACTCATTGTAGGGTGAGGGTGAACCGCTTTTAAGATTTCATATCCTGTAGTTTCTAATTTACGAGCTACAACTGCTTCAGCAATCATATCTGTAACACCAGCACCAATCATGTGACAGCCTAACCATTCTCCGTATTTGGCATCGAAAATTACTTTTACGAATCCATCAGGTGTACCACTTGCTTGTGCTTTTCCAGAAGCAGAGAAAGGGAATTTACCAACTTTGATTTCATAACCCGCTTCGATTGCTTTTTTCTCTGTTAAACCAACAGAAGCAATTTCTGGTGTCGCATACGTACATCCTGGAATATTACCGTAATCTAAAGGTTCAACATGGTGGCCTGCAATTTTTTCAACACACAAAATTCCTTCTGCAGAAGCAACGTGTGCTAAAGCCTGTCCAGGAACAACATCTCCAATTGCATAGTATCCAGGGATATTCGTTTGGTAGAAATCATTAACTAAGATTTTATCTCTATCTGTAGCAATTCCCACTTCTTCTAATCCGATATTTTCAATATTTGTTTTGATACCAACCGCTGATAAAACGATATCTGCCTCAATGATTTCTTCTCCTTTAGCAGTTTTTACTGTAGCTCTTACACCTTCTCCAGTTGTGTCTACTTTTTCTACTGAAGCATTTGTCATCACTTTGATTCCCGCTTTTTTCAATGAACGCTCGAATTGTTTAGAGATATCTTCATCCTCAACAGGAACGATATTTGGCATAAACTCTACAACCGTTACATCTGTACCCATTGCATTATAGAAATAAGCAAACTCAACACCAATGGCACCTGAACCCACTACAATCATTTTCTTTGGTTGTTGTGTTAAAGTTAAGGCTTGACGGTATCCGATAACTTTTACACCATCTTGTGGTAAATTTGGCAATTCTCTAGAACGAGCTCCTGTTGCAATGATAATATGATCCGCACTATATTCAGTTACTTTTCCTTCTTTATCAGTTACATCAATTTTTTTACCTGGTTTTACTTTTCCAAATCCATCGATAACTTCGATTTTGTTCTTCTTCATTAAGAATTGAACACCTTTGCTCATTCCAGCAGCAACTCCACGTGAACGTGCTACAACTGCGTCGAAATCTTTATCAACTTCGCCATTAATTGTCAATCCATAATCAGAAGCATGTTTCAAGTAGTCAAATACTTGTGCTGATTTTAGAAGTGCTTTAGTAGGAATACATCCCCAATTTAAGCAAATACCTCCTAAGTTTTCTCTTTCAACTACTGCTACTTTAAAGCCTAATTGAGATGCTCTGATTGCAGTAACGTAACCTCCAGGGCCACTTCCTAAAACAATAATATCGAATTTCATATGTATGTATTTCTATATTTTACGCTACGAAAATAATCAATTATTTCCGTTCCTGAAACTTTCGGTTTGAAAAGTTGATTTACAGAAAATTAAAGAATTGTAAATTCAAGGTATTTGTGTAAGAGTTTTAGAACAATATTGTTAAGTAATGCTTGGAAATACTATGATTTTTTCACGTTTTGCTCTTTTTTAGTACAAATAAAAACGTGAGATTAAGTTAGTAATCTTGCGATCGGATGAACACGACTCTAAATAGAATTGAGAATTACCAGTAGCCTAGGAATTTCCACCATAAACTACCAATCGTTATCCAAATGAATAAATTGACAACACTAAGGATAAAGCCAACTTTCCACCATTCAGTTAGGGTGGTGTAACCTGCACCGAATATAATAGGGGCGGTACCTGTACCATAATGCGTTAAGGACATCATTAATGAGGAAGACGAGCCTAATAAAAGCCCCAATAGTATGGGAGGTGCGCCTAAAGCAATACCTGCGGCAAAAAAGGCGGCAAACATAGCTGTTATATGAGCGGTTGTACTAGCAAAAAAGTAATGAGAATAAACATAAACAAGTAAAAGAATGAGCGTACCTACCACCCAACTTACCCCTAAGTGATTGATTCCCGCACCAACAGTTTGCGCAAGCCACGAAACCAAACCTAATTTACCTAAAAAACTGGCCATCATTACAAGTGCGGCAAACCAAACAATCGTATCCCAAGCGCCTTTATTTTTTAGAATATCATCCCACGTAAGTACACCTGTGGCTAGTAAAATGGATAAACCGATAAAGGCGCCCGTTGTGGGTTGTATGATAAAAAGATCCCCAAATAGTAGAGCGGGAACACCTGCCCACATTAATAACAAGAGAATAAATACTCCCAAAGTGATTTTTTCAGGCAATGAAAAGGCTTTTAATTCTTTTAGTTGAGCCTTGGCAAATAGAGGTGCATCGGGGGTTTCTTTAATCTCTGGAGGACATATTTTGTAGATAACTAAGGGCATAAGGAGTAAAGAAATAATAGCAGGCACAAAGGCAGCTACCGCCCACATCCCCCAAGATAGCTGAAAATTTGAATCTGTTCCTTCATAAATTAGGCTAACAATTAGAGGATTGGGAGCCGTTGCCGTAATAAACATAGCAGAAGTAATCGGATTGGTATTGTAATTGACTAAAGCCAAATAACGACCAATACGCTTTCTCAAGGCAGGGGTAGGACTCGAACCAAAGCTTTCGGATATGGAACGCATAATAGGATAGATAATTCCTCCTCCACGAGCCGTATTGCTTGGTGTAACGGGAGCTAATATTGTTTCTGCAAAAGCAAGGGCGTAAGCAATACCCAAGGTTTTTTTGCCAAATAACGAAATTAAAAAATAACCTATTCGCGCGCCTAATCCTGTTTTACATAAACTAATGGAAATCATAATTGAAATTCCAATAAGCCAAATTAAGTCATTGGAAAAACCACTTAACGCATCGACTAAGGCAGCCTTAGAGTTGCCAGGATTGGTTACGCCCGTTACAGCAACTAAGGCAATGGCTCCAATTGATACAGCTCCAATCGGAAGTGCTTTTCCAATAATTGCAGCGATAGTACCCACAAACAAGGCTAATAAATGCCAGGCATTGGGATCTACTCCTTCTGGTACCGGAATAAAAAACCAAATACTAATAGTTAGTAATACAGCAATTGTAGTGGGGATAGGTTTGATAGGTTCTAATGTATAAGCCATCTTCAATCATTTTGAGTAGTAATGAGGTAAGATGCTTTTAAATCAAGCTAATAAAGCAGCGTTTACAGCTTAGTATTTAATATCTTATCCCTTCTTATGTATCATTCAATAAATAGACCAAACTATATTTTTTTGAAAGTTTTTTTTGAATTTTTAATCTTTTAGGATGGATGATAGAGGGAAATAAAAAAGAGGTTTACTTTCATTGAAAAAAGCAAACCTCTTTGTATGGGATTGAAGGGATATTAAGCCGATTCTACAACTTTAAATTGGGATTCATATAAATTTCTATAATACCCATTTTCATAGGTCAATAGTTCTTGATGGGTTCCCTTTTCTACGATATTTCCTTGATCCATAACGACAATTACATCGGCATTTACAATGGTTGCTAAACGATGGGCAATGATAATTGACGTTTGATTGTGGGTTAGGTAGTCGGTTGCTTTTTGTAGCAATTCTTCAGAATGCGAATCTATAGAAGACGTTGCTTCATCGAGAATTAAAATACTCGGTTTACTTACATAAGCACGTAAAAAGGCGATTAATTGTCTTTGTCCAGATGAAAGCATAACGCCCCGTTCTTTTACATCATAATCATATCCCCCTGGTAAATTAACAATGAAATCGTGAATGCCAATTTTCTTAGCCGATTCAATAACAAATTCTCGGGAGATTGCTGGATTATGTAACGTAATATTATTTAATATACTGTCACTGAACAAGAAAACATCTTGCAATACAATGGCAATTTGATGGCGTAAAGAGGCCAATTCAAAATCGTGAATATCAATATTGTCAATTTTTATTTCCCCTGAATTGATATCATAAAAGCGATTTAATAAGTTGATAATCGTTGATTTACCAGCGCCGGATGATCCGACAATCGCGACTGTTTGTCCAGCTTTTATTTCTAAATTTACGCCCTTTAATACTTCAACGCCAGGGATATAACTAAAATGAACATTTTTTAAGCTTATATCTCCTCGGAAGGAAGGAGCCTGAACGGTTCCATTATTTTCAATCGTCTCATCCATTTCCAATACCTCAAAAACGCGCTCAGCAGCAATGATCCCCATTTGCATAACATTGAACTTATCTGCAATTTGGCGCAAAGGATTAAATAGCATACTGATTAGCATCGTATAAGCAAATAAATCACCAAAAGTGGTTAGATTATCTCCGTTTACGATAGACATCCCTCCATACCAAATAACAAGCCCTAAGGTTAGAGATGAAACAATATCTGCAATTGGAAAGAAAATGGAATTGTATAAAATATTTTTTAACCACGCTTGGTTGTGTTTTTCATTGATCTCTTTAAATTTCTCATATTCAATTTCTTCGCGCGTAAATAATTGGACAATTTTCATTCCTGAGATGCGTTCTTGCACAAAGGTATTCAGATTGGCAATTTGTGCGCGAACCTCTTGAAAAGCGTCTTTCATTTTAATTTGAAAGATGCGGGTAGCATAGAGTAAAATAGGCATCGCCAGTAAAACAATACAACTCAATTTCCAGTTCATGTAAAACATAATACCTAAAACAACAACCATTTTTAATAAGTCGCTGACAATCATAAATAATCCTTGACTAAAGATACTTGCAATAGATTCAATATCCGAAACAGAGCGTGTAACTAATTTACCTACGGGTTCGTTATCAAAATAACGCATGCGAAAAGAAATGAATTTTTTGAATAAATTCTCACGAATATCTTTGACAATATCCTGCCCCAACCAACTGGCCCAATACGTAAAAAGAAACTGAAAAGTTACTTCCAAAATAAGTACAATAGCCATTAGTCCAACATAGATTAATAAACCTGTTTGGTCTTGAGGCTGTACGTAGCTATTTACCGTTTCTTTTACCATATACGGACGTGCCGCTGCAAAAATGGATAGCGCAATCGCAAAGAATACAACCCAACGAAATCTATTTTTGTAAGGTTTGGCGTAGGCTAAGGTTTTGCGTAAGGATATAGAGTTTAATTTTTTCATAAATATGGGTAACCTACTTGTGTTAAAAATAAGCCTTTTCCGGGAACTGAAAAACCAGCTTGTCCACGGTCTTTGCTTTCGATGATTGTTCTAAAATCATCCAATGTAATTTTGTTTAAACCAACGTTGATTAAGGTGCCAACAATCGCTCGTACCATATTGCGCAAAAAGCGATTTGCAGCGATGGTAAAAACCAATTGATTGTCGTTTAAAATGGTCCATTCAGCTTTGTAAATGGTACAGTTAAACGTAAAGACATCGGTATGTGTTTTTGAAAAACACTCAAAATCTTCATAGTCAAATAAGAGTTGAGCCGCCTGATTCATCAAAGCGATATCCAATGGACGATGATGATAATAGCTTAAAGGATGTGCAAACGCGTCTTTAAACAAATGGAGATGATATTCATATGTTCGAGAGGTTGCATCAAATCTAGCATGGGCTTCAGTATCTACCTCATGAAACTGATAAACAACAATATCCGGAGGTAAAAATGAATTCATTTTTTGTATCAAAGCGGTTTTGTTCAATGGTTGATCATAATCAAAATGAGCAAACATTTGCTTTGCATGTACCCCTGCATCAGTTCTTCCTGCACCAACTAGTTCAATGGATTGGCGTAATAAAGTCGAAATAGCCTCAGTTAAAGTTTGCTGTACAGTAGGTGCATTCGGTTGTAATTGCCAACCGTGATAATTTGTACCGTTATAAGCAAATTCGATAAAGTATCTCAAAATAAATTCAGTTTTTAGGAGTACAAATATACTTTAAAAATAAAGAGATAGGGCAGGATAAAAGCTAAAAATGATAGCATTCTGTTTTTGAAGTCTTTGTTTTTATATTGAAATCAAAGACTTCAAAAAGAAGTTTAAACGAAGGGATTTAAAACAAAATAAGCACCTAATACAAGGAAATAGTTTTATTTTTACTTTTTGAAAATGAATGATATCATGAGAAAGATAAAAATACTTGCCTTAGCCCTAATCTTCGGTGGAATGGGGGTAAAAGCCCAAGCCCAAGATTTTGATTCGTATTTTGAAGATAAAACCCTGCGATTGGATTATATTTTTGGAGGAAATGCAGATCAACAGTTTATTATGCTAGATGAATTGGTTCGTTATCCAACATGGGCTGGAAGAAAACACCATTTAGGAGAAAATGCTTTGCGAGGCAATGGACAAGTTCGTTTATACGATGAATCAACCCAGCAATTGATTTATACAACGAGTTTTAGTACGCTATTTCAAGAATGGCTATCAACGGAAGAAGCAACCAAAACTACAAAGAGTTTCGAAAATGTTTTTTTAGTTCCTTTTCCCAAACAAAAAACGCGAATAGAAGTCGTTTTATTTGATGAACAAGGCAAGGAAAAAAGTACCTTTTCTCATTGGGTTCAACCCAATGATATTTTGATTCACGATAAGGGAATCCAAGCGATAACCCCTCATGAATACATTTATCGTGCGCAAGACAATCAAAAAGCAATTAATGTGGTTTTAGTAGCAGAAGGCTATACCGACGAAGAGATGGATCAATTCATGCAAGCAGCGAGTGTATCGGTAGGGGAAATACTAAAACATCAACCTTTCGAAAAGTTTAAAGCGCATTTTAACTTTATTGCTGTGAAGAGTAGTTCTAAAGATTCAGGTGTCAGTGTACCAAGAACAGGAGAGTGGAAAAAAACAGCGGTAGAATCGAACTTTGATACTTTTTATTCACAGCGTTATTTAACGACTAATCGCTTAAAAAAAGTACATGATCTTTTAGCGGGAATTCCCTATGAGCACATTATTATTTTAGCGAATACAAACGTTTATGGAGGAGGGGGAATATACAATTCATACACGTTAACGACCACAGGCCACCCCGATTTTAAACCCGTGGTGGTGCATGAATTTGGTCATAGTTTTGCAGGGTTAGCGGATGAATATTTTTACGAACAAGATGTATTAAGTGATTTTATTTCCAAGCAAACAGAGCCTTGGGAAAAAAATATTACCACATTAAAGGATTTTGATTCAAAATGGAAAAGTCAATTGAAAAAAGGGACACCAATTCCAACACCGCTGAATCAAGCTAAAAAATATCCAATCGGTGTGTATGAAGGTTTGCCAGGTAATGGAATTTATAAAGGAGAATTAGAATGTCGTATGCGTACCAATCAATACGATGCGTTTTGTTCGATATGTCAAGGAGCGATAGAATCATTAATTCACTTTTATATCGATTAAGTATTGTTGAATAATAAGAAGGATAAAGATTGAAAAAAATACTATTGTTGTCGGATACACATAGTTGTATCGATGAAGCTATGTTGAAATACATCAAACAAGCAGATGAGGTTTGGCATGCAGGAGATATAGGGAGTCTTCAAGTAACAGATGAAATTAAAAAACACAAACCTTTGCGTGCCGTATATGGCAATATTGACGATGCAGAAGCAAGGTTGGAATTTCCGGAAGAACAAGTATTTGTTTGTGAAGGGATGAAGGTGTATATGATTCACATTGGAGGTTATCCTGGCAAGTACAAAACCCAAGTACAAAATCAATTGTTGAAAGAGAAACCCAGTTTGTATATCTGTGGACATTCTCATATTTTGAAAGTACAATATGATTCCCAATATGAGGTATTGCATTTAAATCCAGGTGCGGCGGGGATTAGCGGTTTTCATCAGGTACGAACGATGTTGCGTTTTGTACTGGATCAAGGAACGATCAAAGAGTTGGAAATTATAGAATGGCCTAAACACAAAAAAACCGAACAATTTTAATTGTTCGGTTTTTTTTACGCACTAATAAACTAAGATGTTAGGTTTATCGCAAACGATCCACAGATTTTACAAGATCTTCATCCTTTTTGATGGCTCTGTTTGCTAATACTAGCAACAGGATAGAAACAACAGGGAGGAACATCCCAATACCTTTCTCAGAAACGATTTCTGACGCTTCTCCAGATACAGTTAGTGTTCGATAAATAAATAATCCTAATAGTATAACGTTTAATATCATATTCAGTCTGTTGCAAACAAACTGTCGTTGTCTATTTTTATAATTCAGAATACTCACCACGGCTAAAGCTGTACAGACACCAAAAAGGATAGTAAAGCTAGGAATAAACATAAAGTAAACTTCCTCTTGTTGTACGTTGTACCATAATGGAAATACAAAGGGCAATACGCCTAACACGATAAGGGCTAGAATCATATATACGGTTTGAATTCGCTGTAGCATGATGATTAAATTTCTGTAACTCTCACAAAAGTAAGGTTTCTTTTTTAGAAAAACCTATTAAATATTAAAAATAATTCGTATTATTGCAACAGTTATGTCGTAAGTACTTCATAATACGACACTTCTACTAACAAAAATTCCATTCTTGTTTTTAAAACACAACTCATTTATTTATAATCTATAAACATTTATATGTTTGACATTTCCCAATTAGAAAAAATGAAGGTTTCTGACCTTCAGGAGATCGCAAAAAAGGCTAATCTGACTAAGGTGTCGACTTTGAAAAAAGGAGAGTTAATTGAGCAAATTCTGAAGCTTCAAACTCCCAAAGAAGTTAAAGTTAAAATGACAAAACCTGTTGCGCAAAAAGAAAAAGAGGTTCAAGCTGAAGTAGTGCAACCAGTACCAGTCGAAGCTTCAACAGCGGAAAAAACAAAACGTCCAAGACTAGCTAAACAAGCATCGGAAGTTGGTGCAATACCAATGGAAGGGAAACAACAAAATAAGTTGGATGCTACAAGAAATAGGCCTATTGAATCTTTAAGAGAAGAGCCAACAGAAGATAGCGATTTAGCGAAAGAGGATCCAACTAATTCTCGTGAAAATCGAAAAGATTTTACACAAAAAAATAAGAATGACAACACGAAGCGCGAATTTCCAAAACGCGACTTTAAAAATAATAAAAAGCAGCAAGGTCAAGGGGATGAACAACGCCAACCGGTTGCTAATACTACTACAAAAAGCGAAACTGAGCCTTCAGTTGTAAGCGAAAAGCCTGTGGTTGAACAAGAAAATAAAAAACAACACCACAATCAGCAAGGCAATAAAAATCAACAGAGAAATCAAAACCAATCCAATAACGCACAACAAAAAAATAATTTCAGAGAACCTGATTATGAGTTCGATGGAATTATTGAAAGCGAAGGTGTTTTGGAGATGATGCCTGATGGTTATGGTTTCTTGCGTTCTGCGGATTATAATTATTTATCATCTCCGGATGATATTTATTTATCTCAGTCGCAAATACGCCTTTTTGGATTAAAAACAGGAGATACGGTAAAAGGGGTGGTTCGCCCTCCAAAAGAAGGTGAAAAGTTTTTCCCTTTAGTAAAGGTTTTGAAAATTAATGGACATGATCCACAAAGCGTGAGAGATCGCGTTTCTTTTGAGCATTTGACGCCCATTTTTCCAACAGAAAAATTCAAATTAGACGGATACAGAAGTACAACTTCAACGCGTATTATGGATATGTTTGCCCCTATAGGTAAAGGACAACGTGGTATGATTGTTGCCCAGCCTAAAACAGGGAAAACGATGTTGTTAAAAGATGTAGCCAATGCGATTGCCGCAAATCATCCGGAAGTATATTTGATTGTTTTATTGATTGATGAACGTCCAGAGGAGGTAACAGATATGCAACGCAGTGTTCGAGCAGAAGTAATTGCATCCACATTTGATGAACCAGCAGAACGCCACGTGAAAGTAGCTAATATTGTTTTAGAAAAAGCAAAGCGCTTGGTTGAATGTGGTCATGATGTAGTGATTTTATTAGATTCTATTACCCGTTTAGCTCGTGCTTATAATACCGTACAGCCTGCTTCAGGAAAAGTATTGAGTGGAGGGGTAGATGCCAATGCTTTACAAAAGCCAAAGCGCTTTTTTGGAGCAGCGCGTAACATCGAAAATGGAGGATCATTGAGTATTATCGCTACCGCTTTAGTAGATACAGGTTCTAAAATGGATGAGGTTATTTTTGAAGAGTTTAAAGGTACGGGTAATATGGAGCTTCAATTGGATAGAAAATTGTCGAATAAACGTATTTACCCTGCTATTGACATCACTTCTTCAAGTACACGTCGCGATGATGAATTGTTAGATAGAGATGCTTTACAACGTACATGGACGGTTCGTAAAGTAATGGATGATATGAATTCGATTGAGGCAATGACCTCTATTATCGATTCAATCAAAAATACCAGAAATAACGAAGAGTTTTTTGCAAAGATTCAAGGATAATTAGTGATTTTGAATATAAGTAGAAAGAGATAGTTCAACCGTGGACTATCTCTTTTTTATTTTTTTATGTGATAGTAAAAAGATAGTTGCTATTTTTGCGCCATATATCTTTTAGATAGAAGATTTGAAATGATAAAATTTGCGCTTATTTTACTTGTTTTGTTGCTGGACTACTTGGTATACCGCTATGGTAAACGCCTGTCATTCCAACAGAAAGTAGTGAAAATCAAAGGGAGATCTTTGAAAAATACCTTTGCTGAAAAAAGAGCACAACTCCAAGAAAAGACCAAACAATTAGAAAAGGAAATTAAAGAGGAAGAAGATGACTTTGATGATTTTATTGACAAAGAAACCTTTAATTTCTTACTAGCGGGTGCTATAGCTACCTTTTTATTTTTAATCATTGGGTTATTTACGGGAAATCCACTTTATTTTTATTTGCTTATTTTTTTGATTACTACGTTGGTTTATGTGTATTATAGAAAAATGCAATAAACAGACTCTCTTTTTGAGGTAAATTCGAATTGAATTCACATCAAAATAAATCTAAATAGGTAGTTTAATTTTCATTTTTAAGTAATGTACAGTATTAGATTCTTCCATTTAAGCTAATAAAAAAAAGCTTATCAGTAAGAAAGAATCAATAGTTAATTCTCTTTCCAATAAGCTTTTTAAATACAAATTTGCATAAGGATACTTCCCTATACGATATGTAATTGATTAGTTAGCTTTTTTGTAAATTTTTAAATAGTGAGATAAGATGAAATAAACCTCTAGTTTTAAGTTAATGAAAATCAAATAGATAGGTTAGGTGATGCTTTTATTTTAGTATAATGTGTAGTTTTTGTACATTTTAATGGATGAGTATGCACGTAAATGAGTAGACAATATCTGTTTTTATAGAAAAAAATGAGTGATGCTTTTTTATATAGTTTAACTGTATGATTTGTTAAAGGTATTTTATAAATTTTTTAACATTGTTTTTTTTATTAAGTTTAATTAACCAATTAAATTTTAATTTTATGAAAAAAATGTTAGTATTAATAGTGTCGTTGATGCTATTTAGTTGTAGTAGTGATTCGGTTAATGAATCAAATGCTAAAAAAGATAATTCGAGTGTCAATACAATTTTAGTTGCAGATGTAGGGCAAGCACGATTAGATTTTGAAAAAAATTATCGCATGTATATGTTTGGTAAAGATTCTATGACAAAAGAAGAATTTGTAGAGAAATTATATCAATACGCTTATAATTACTTGAAAGCTTTAGGTATAGCTCCTCCGTTAAATAAAGAGGAAACAGTAGGGATGGCTTTTGCTAATTATTATGAAATGAATTCAGTGTCTTCTTCTGGGAAAATGGGAATAGCTAGATCTATTGAAATTATCAATAATACACAGTATGATTTGCAGATTCCAGCCTTAATTGCTGTAGTGACTGATACAAATACAATGTTTGACTATTTACATATTACTGATTATATACGCATTACTCCTAATCATTCATTTGCGTTACAACAAATAAATAATAGATTTGATTTTCCATTTTGTTCTCCAACTCATACAATAGCATGGCATAATTATCATCGTCCTCTTCCGCCTGCATTGAATGTTCCTTGTGGTGATGTTTCAAATCTTTCAAATGTTGCTGCAGCTACTAACTTTATGTATATGCCTTTGTTTAAGACCAATTTCCTTTATGCTAATACTGAAAATACAACTGGGTTGAGCGGGGGATATGATCCTGTAGCGCGTAATGAGAGTCGTCATATAATTAACATCGGTGAAATCACTCGTATACCTGTTGGAACAATGTCATATTATGGGGAACAAATGTTGGTGTCAGAAGTTGCTTTAATTCTTGGTGGTACTGATGTTCATGTGATTGAAATAAGTATTGAATAAAAGAAATATAAAAAAAGTTCATCTTATGATGAACTTTTTTATGTCTAGATTGAAGTAGAAGATAAAAACTTATAAGTATACTGGCTAGAAACTTTATATATATATAGATTATACTATGTACTTTGATTCATAAGAAAAAAATAAAAAAAACTTTTACGCTAAGCCTCTCTCAGTTAATTAATTAATAAATAGCTCAAAAAAAATATCTATTTTTTCCTTCTTCTAGTTTGGTTTTACCAAATAACACCTTATATTTGCACTCTCAATAAGTAATTGAGGCTCTGTGTTCAACACATTAGGAGTTATAAAAATTAAAAACAAGGCGATGTGGCGCAACTGAATAGCGCATCTGATTACGGCTCAGAAGGTTGCAGGTTTGAATCCTGCCATCGTCACAAAAAAAATCCCATACATTTGTATGGGATTTTTTATTTCTATATTTTTCAGGTAATAGAGATTGAGCTCATAAGGGATCAAGTGTAAAAGTTGTGGATTATAGAAAAAGTATTTTTTTTTGGAGTCACTTTTCCGGTTCGTATGTCACCTCGACGTAGGAGAGGTCGCATCCCTTATGTCATCTTCTACTTATCCGATTGCTAGACAAAAGTTAGGTCAATGTATAGAAATAATTTGATATTTTTTACCCCTTTAGACACATCAAGTACAAATGTTGAATAACCGATGCAATACTTCCTTCGTCAGTATGGTACAGGGTTTGCTTGGTATGCATTCCATAATCAGCCTTAAAAAAAAGTGTTTTTAATTACTAAACCTGAATGAAAGGAAGGAAAAGGATCGCATCCATTATTCTTATTTCTCTGCTTTTACTTTGGATTCATATAAAAGAGGAGAAATAAAAGCAAAGCTTTCCTTTGAGTTTTTTTACTATTTTAAGTGCTTGAAAGCTAGTTGTTACGGTTGAAATAGGTTTGTGAATGGATAAAAATTGTAATATAATTTTGGTATTTATGTATATTTAGCTATATTTGCACCCAGTTAAACAAGAGAATTGCTATGCAGTTGGTGTTTATCACTTGTTTCGATTAAAATCTTGCAGTGGTTACTAAAACAAGGCGATGTGGCGCAACTGAATAGCGCATCTGATTACGGCTCAGAAGGTTGCAGGTTTGAATCCTGCCATCGTCACAAAAAAATCCCATACATTTGTATGGGATTTTTTTATTTACTTATTTTTCGGTAATAAAGAAGCAAGGATTGATTACCAAAAGGTGGGGCAGATGTAAAAGTTATGGACTACATGAGACGTATACTCTTCATTCATTTAGTAACTCCCTACTATAATCCCTTTTTTAATTGCAGGTAGAATTTACGCTTTTAAAGGCTCGGAAAAAACTGTTTAGCATCCCCAACTGGAACATCAAACTGTTTTTTTCCTAAGGCAGTAAAAAATTCGTTGGCAACTTCGGAAGGAGGAATTCCATTTTCCCCACCGATTTCTGCTGAGAATTCGGTATTTACTAGAGGAGGGTAAATTTCATAGATCTCGATATTTCTCACCTCTTCATAGGTTTGTCTCAACGCTGTCGTATAGCTGTGTAAAGCTGCTTTGCTTGCGCTATAAGTGGGTAGGAATTTATGACTTCTGAAAACGGCGATGGAAGATACATTGGCAATTGCAGCCTCTTCTTTTTGTAGCAAATGAGGGAGCAATAATTCGGTAAAGTGAATAATTGAAAAATAATTGGTATTCATTTCTGCAACCGCTTTTTCGTGCGCATTGGTTGTATCACTCAATAAATAGCCAAATGCGGCGCCGGCATTATTAAATATAATATTAACGTCGGGGTATTGGGTTTTTAATTCTTCTGCCATGCGAATTCTATCTGCTTCAATAGCTAAATCCCCTTGAATAGCTGAAGCGTTATTTAATTCTTTTAAGGCCTTTTGTAGCCTTTCTTCGTTGCGACCGTTGATGATGATTTTATTGCCTTCAGCATTTAGTTTTTTGGCAAGGGCCAAGCCGATTCCGGCACTACCACCGCTTATAAATACAGTATTTCCTGTTGTTTTCATTTTTTAATTCTTTAAGTTCTTTTTGGGACAACTAATTTTGGTTTGCGACAGGGATTGCAACGACATCCTTTTGTGGAGCTTTAGCGCAACAAAAGATAGAGTGGAAAGCCCGCCCGGTCGCCCTAATTGTATTACTTTTTTAACGTCGGATAATCCGTATACCCTTCTTTTGTAGCGGTGTAGAACGTATTTTTGTCGGGTTCATTCAAAGGAGCGTCTATTTTAAATCTTTCAACCAAATCTGGATTTGCGATAAAAGGCACACCAAAAGAAACAAGATCTGCATCCCCATTAATTAGGACTGCATTAGCAGTTTCTTTTGTAAATGCGCGGTTGATAATAATCGTTCCCTTGTAAATTTTTCTGAAATGACCTGCAACTTCTTGAATCGCATATGGATTTGTAGAAACATCGGTAAAAGGCTCAATCAGGTGAATGTAGGCCAATTCATACGTATTTAATCGATTTGTGATATAGTTGTAGAGCTCGATAGTTTCTGCATCAACTTCGATTCCCATTATACCATGAAGCGATGGGTTTAGACGAATACCCACACGAGGGAGGTCAACCACCGTCTTTAATTCATCTAAAATTTCAAATAAAATTCTAGCTCGATTTTCTATAGAACCTCCATATTCATCGGTACGGTTATTTGAATTTTTACTAAAAAATTGCTGTAACAAATAACCATTAGCAGCATGTAGTTCTACACCATCAAATCCTGCTTTGAAAGCATTGATTGCGGCCTTTTTAAAATCTTGTATAGTTTGTTTTATGTCTGCAAGGGTCATCGGTTGTGGCTCTTCGGACGGCTTAAATCCGGCTGCAGTAAAAACGGACTGATTGGGGTTGATATTCGAAGGCGCTAACGGTTTTTTTCCCTCGTGTAAATCGGGATGAGAATAAGCTCCTGTATGCCAAAGTTGAGCGAATATTTTTCCGCCTTCTTCATGAACAGCTTCCGTTGCTAATCTCCAACCTTCAATTTGCTGTTCAGAATAGATTCCAGGTACATTTACTACACCAACGGCTTCTTTGCTTATAAATGTTCCTTCCGTAATGATAAGCCCTGCTGTGGCTCGTTGTCTATAATAAAGTGCGGTCAGTGCTGTTGCGGCATTTTCCAAATTGTTGGAGCGGCTTCTTGTCATTGGAGCCATGACAATGCGATTGGCTAATTCTAAGTTGCCCAATAGATAGGGTTCGAAAATTTTAGTATTTTTCATGAGAATTATTTTAAATTATACTTTTTGGTCTATTTTTAAGTGATAATATACTTTTTAGTCTATTTTTTGTAAAAAATTAGAGTGCGTATTGTTCTAATTCTAATTTTAAGCTCTTTATTAAGTTGTGCATAGGTTTGGTGGTATTCATTACTCTACACATGACCATTCCACCTTCAAGACAGGCAATTAGTTTAAAGGCAAAAACAATAGGATCTAGCTTATCGGTAAATTCTCCAGCTTGTATTCCTTCTTTTAAAATATTTACAAGGTTCTCTTGCCCAGCTCTAAAAACAGCAGCTACTTTTTCTTTGAGTAAGGGGTGATTATCGTCGGCATCAACAGCAGTATTAAAAATGGGGCATCCACCAGATACAAACGTTTCTATTGGATTTTTGTGAAAATCTAAGAGATGAAAAATTTTAGATTTTGCTGTTTTTCCTTTTGAAATCTCTGCTTTTAGTTTTTCAGTTACTCGTTTCAATAGTAAATCAATAACCTGCTCCGTTAAGTCCTCCTTATTTTCAAAATGACTGTAAAGACATCCTTTAGTTAGTTTGGTTGCTGCAAGAACATCATCCACATTTACGCCCGAAATACCTTTTTGGTTGTACAAGGGAGCGGCTGTATCTAATATAAATTGTTTGGTTCTTTCTGCTTTGGTTAACATAGGCTGATAATTGACACTACAAATATACTAAAAAGTATATTTTTAAAGTAATATTTAAATAAATTTTATGACAGGGGGGCTTTGTGTAATTTTTAAAGCAGCGTATACAAAGTAAGGTGAGTACTTGAATTAAATTCTAAAGGCTTGTAGGTAGAAAAAGGCTCTATAGGGTATGCTGTAAAATTAATCTTGTTGACTTGAAAAGGGTTAAAATAAAAGAGAAGAACATCAAATGGAACTAGGGTAAATTGTATTTTATGTAGTTTAACAAGGTGAATTACCTTATTTTTGTGCCTTTAAACAACAACCCGTTATTTCGATGCTTTTTGATTATCTCAAATTTTGGTTTACTGCTTTTAATGAACACGGGATTCATTCGCCTTTTGTTTTTAATTTACTGACTAAGGGACTTTACTCTTATGATTCGCGTTGGAAAGGCAAAGCAAGAAAAAATCAATTTATTGACCGAATGCTTGTTTATTTTTCACCTCAACAAATCGCAACTTGGGAGGGGAAGGAACCAACAGCGGAATTAGTTCAAATACCCATTATTCCATATGGAGAAAATACAACGACTCCTTATGATTTTATTCTTTTTCAGATAGAGTCATCGGCTGTGATGCCTACTGTAAGAGCAGTGGCTCAAACCATGCACAATAACTCCGTTTGGATTATCGATCGAAGAGAGAAAAATCAGAGGATAGAAAAATATTGGCAAGAAGTTGTTGCATCCTCAGAAATGGTTGTAACTTTAGATTTCTATTATTTTGGTGTGGCTTTTAAGCGAAAAGAACAATTGAAACAGCATTTTAAACTTCGTTTATATCCTGATACGGTTTTTCGTTTGCTTCGCGTGTAACAAAATAGTTTTTTACCTACTTATAAGAAAGAAAATATAAGGCTATGTCTAAAGAATTAATCATTGATATTAAAGATATTAAGCGCGATTTTAAAATGGGATCCGAAACCGTAAAGGTTTTGAAAGGGGTAAATCTTCAAATTAAAAAGGGAGATTATGTCGCTTTAATGGGACCCTCGGGATCAGGAAAATCAACATTGATGAATATCTTAGGTTGTTTGGATACACCAACCTCAGGCTATTATAGCTTAAATAACAAGGATGTCAGTCGTTTAAATGATGATCAATTGGCAGAAATTCGAAATAAAGACATTGGTTTTGTATTTCAAACTTTTAACCTTATGCCACGTACCACCGCTTTAGACAATGTAGCTTTGCCGATGATATACGCAGGAAGGTCTAAAGAGGATCGCAATCAACGTGCTTCAGAAGTATTACATATGGTAGGCTTAGGAGATCGTATGGATCATCACCCAAATCAGTTGTCGGGAGGACAGAGGCAGCGTGTGGCAGTAGCACGTGCTTTAGTTAATAACCCCTCTATTATCTTAGCGGATGAACCTACAGGAAATTTGGATACCAAAACTTCAATCGAAATTATGGGGCTATTTGATGAAATTCACCGCAAAGGCAATACAGTAATTCTTGTCACACACGAAGAAGATATTGCCGAACATGCACATCGTATTATTCGATTGCGCGATGGGATCATCGAGAGTGACCAGCGAATAAAATAAAGAGGTTTTATTTTGCTCAAAGTATTGTAGTTTTCTTTTGGAAAGAAGGTACAAGAATCTAAAACAAGTTATGAAGATATATACAAAAACAGGAGATCAAGGAACCACCGCTTTATTTGGAGGTACTCGTGTGTCTAAACACCATATTCGAATAGAATCTTACGGAACAGTAGATGAATTGAATGCCTATATCGGAATGATTCGCGATCAGGAAATTCCAGTTTTAGAGAAACAAGCCCTAGTTGTGATTCAGCACGATCTTTTTACAGTCGGTGCAATTTTGGCAACAGACCCTCAAAAAGCCTTGCTGAAAAACGGAAAAGAACGCTTAAATATTCCTAAAATTACTCTGGATACCCTTGAATTTTTAGAAAGTGAAATAGATCGCATGGACAAATTGTTACCTGCGATGACCCATTTTATTTTACCAGGTGGACATACAACGGTGTCATTCTGTCATATTGCAAGGTGCGTTTGTCGTAGGGCAGAGCGTTTGTCAGTCCAATTAAATGAAGAGGAGCCTGTCGAGGCAGAAGTTTTGATGTACTTGAACCGACTTTCTGACTTTTTATTTGTGTTGGCACGAAAGTTGACTTTTGATTTACAAGCGGAAGAGATTAAGTGGATACCTGAAAAGTTGAAATAAAACCCGTTATTTTGTCGTGAATAAGTAGGACGTTCTTTAATATTAGTGAAATATTATAAAAATAGCTTGCTTATTTCATAATAAAATTTATTTTTGCAATAAATTTAAAAAAGGTTAAGAGATGTATTGGACATTAGAATTGGCATCTTATTTAAGCGATGCTCCATGGCCTGCTACTAAAGATGAGTTGATAGATTACGCTATTAGAACAGGTGCGCCACTTGAAGTAGTAGAAAACTTACAATCCATCGAAGATGAAGGAGAAATCTATGAATCTATGGAAGAGATATGGCCAGATTATCCAACGGACGAAGATTATCTTTGGAACGAGGATGAATATTAATATAGAAAAAAGCCTTCTTTAAGGCTTTTTTTTGTTTATTTTAGCAAGTGAGAAAAGAGTAAAAAATATATAAACGTATGAGTCTTATAAATACCATATTGAAGGTTTTTGTTGGCGATAAATCAGAACGAGATATCAAAGAAATCAAACCTTTAATTGAAAAAATTAAAACGTATGAGTCTTCTTTATCTAATTTATCAAATGATGAATTAAGAGCGAAGACCATTTATTTCAAAGAAAAAATTCAACAGTCTAGAGCAGATCAAGATGCGAAGATTGCTTCTTATAAAGAAGAGATTGAGAAGACTCAAGATATCGATAAAAGAGAAGCTATTTACGCGAGTATTGATAGTTTAGAGAAAGAAGCGTATGACAATACGGAAAAAGTGTTGTTGGATATTTTACCAGAAGCATTTGCAGTGGTAAAAGAAACCGCAAAACGATTTAAAGACAACGATACTGTAGTTGTTACTGCTTCTGAAAAGGATATGGAGTTTGCTCAAAACAAGCCGTATGTAACCCTTGTTGATGGAAAAGCAAATTGGGCAAATAAATGGTCCGCTGCTGGTAAGGAAGTTACCTGGGATATGATTCACTACGATGTTCAGTTAATCGGAGGGATTGTATTGCACCAAGGAAAAATTGCAGAGATGCAAACTGGGGAAGGGAAGACTTTAGTGGCTACTTTACCCCTTTATTTAAATGCTTTAACAGGAAATGGGGTGCACTTAGTTACTGTGAATGATTACCTTGCTAAAAGGGATAGTCAGTGGAAAGCACCTTTGTTTGAGTTTCACGGGATGACCGTAGATTGTATTGACAACCATCAACCAAACTCTCCAGGAAGAAGAGCAGCTTATATTGCGGATATTACCTATGGAACAAATAACGAATTTGGCTTCGATTATTTGAGAGATAATATGGCACATACGCCTGAAGAATTGGTTCAAAGAGTTCACAATTATGCGATTGTCGATGAGGTCGATTCAGTATTAGTGGATGATGCAAGAACGCCATTGATTATTTCGGGACCAGTTCCACAAGGAGATCGTCATGAGTTTAATGAATTAAAACCAAAGGTTTCAAACCTAGTTGAGATACAACGCAAGTTGGCCAATAATTTCTTGTCAGAGGCTAGAAAATTAATTAGAGAAGGAAATACAAAAGAAGGTGGATTCTTGTTATTAAGAGCCTACCGAAGCTTACCTAAAAATAAAGCTCTTATCAAATTCTTGAGTGAAGAAGGGGTAAAACAATTGCTTCAAAAAACAGAAAATCACTATATGCAAGACAATAACAGAGAAATGCATAAAGTGGATGAAGCTTTGTACTTTGTTATTGAAGAAAAAAATAATCAAGTTCAATTAACGGATAACGGAATTAAATACTTATCGCAAGATACAGATGAAAATTTCTTTGTTTTACCGGATATTGGAACAGAAGTAGCTCGTATTGAGAGTCAAAACTTATCAAGAGAAGAGGAAGCAATCGCTAAAGAGAGATTGTTCCAAGATTTTGGTGTAAAAAGTGAACGTATTCACACGTTGAATCAATTGTTAAAAGCGTATACTGTATTTGAAAAAGATACGGAATACGTGGTAATTGACAATAAGATTTTAATCGTGGATGAGCAAACGGGTCGTATCATGGATGGGCGTCGCTATTCTGACGGATTACACCAGGCGATTGAAGCGAAAGAAAATGTAAAAATTGAAGCTGCTACCCAAACGTTTGCAACAATTACCCTACAGAATTACTTCCGTATGTACAAGAAATTAGGAGGTATGACTGGTACTGCAGTAACAGAAGCAGGTGAGTTCTTGCAAATCTATAAATTGGATGTAGTTGAGATTCCTACAAACAGAGGAATTTCACGTAAAGATAAAGAAGATAAGATTTTCCGTTCAGTACGTGAGAAATACAAAGCGGTTATTGATGATGTTGTAGATTTGTCACAAGCAGGACGTCCAGTGTTAATCGGTACAACATCCGTTGAGATATCTGAATTATTGAGTAGATCTTTAAAAATGCGCGGTATTCAACACAATGTATTGAATGCGAAGTTGCATAAACAAGAGGCTCAAATTGTTGAAGAAGCAGGAAAACCGGGCGTTGTTACTATTGCAACCAATATGGCAGGTCGTGGTACCGATATTAAGCTTTCTCAAGAAGTTAAAGAAAAAGGGGGATTGGCAATCATCGGTACAGAACGTCACGATTCTAGACGTGTAGACCGTCAGTTAAGAGGTCGTGCGGGTCGTCAAGGAGATCCAGGTAGTTCTCAATTTTATGTATCTTTAGAGGATAACTTAATGCGTTTGTTCGGATCAGAGCGTGTAGCGAAGATTATGGACCGAATGGGATTAGAAGAGGGCGAAGTGATTCAACACTCTATGATGACAAAATCAATCGAAAGAGCACAGAAAAAAGTAGAAGAAAATAACTTTGGTATTCGTAAGCGTTTATTAGAATATGATGACGTGATGAATGCACAACGTGAAGTAATATACAAACGTAGAAAACACGCTTTATTTGGCGATCGTTTGAAAGTGGATATCGCTAATATGATGTATGATTTATGTGAACGCATTAGCGAAAACAATAAATTGGCAAACGATTTCAAAAATCTGGATTTGGATATGATTCGCAACTTTGGTATCAATGATGTGGTAACCGAAGATCAATTCAATAAAGAGGATGTTGTTACCTTGGCGAATCGACTCTATGAAAAAGCATTCACCGCTTACCGCGAAAAATGCCAACGCAGTGCGAATGAGGCCTTCAAGGTAATCAAAAATGTTTACGAGAACCAGGATAATAACTTTGAGCGTATTGTAGTTCCATTTACGGATGGTATGAAAACGATGAATGTGGTTACAAACTTAGAATCAGCGTATCAAACTGGAGGAATGAGTTTGATTGACGATTTTGAAAAGAATGTTACTTTGTCAATTTTAGATGAGGCGTGGAAGAAACACCTTAGAAAAATGGATGAATTAAAACAATCGGTTCAATTAGCCGTTCACGAGCAAAAAGATCCGTTGTTAATCTATAAGTTTGAAGCGTTTGAATTGTTTAAGAAAACAATCGCTGAAATGGATTCAGAAGTAACGTCTTTCTTGACTAAAGCTGATTTACCAGTTCAAACAGCACAAGAAATAGAAGCTTAATTTTAGCTAAATTAATACAACCCAAAGGGCTCTTAGAAATAGGAGCCCTTTTTTAGGCTAATAGGATGTTAAGACTTCATTTCCTTTTTTCATTCGCTCAATAAATTCGTATTTTTATATATCAAATAAAACTTAAAGAACTATGACTGTTTTTGGCCAAGCATTTACAACAAAACACGGTACTGCACCTTTCTCTCAAATAAAAATTGTAGATTATAAACCTGCCTTTGATCAAGCAATTGCTCAATCCAAAGCAGAAATTGAGGCTATTGCGGGGAGTGCCGCATTTCCAACTTTTGAAAATACAATAGAAGCCTTGGCTTTTTCTGGAATGGATTTGGATATTTTAGCAAGTATTTTTTTTAATCTCAATTCAGCAGAAACCAATGATGAAATGCAACAGATTGCACAAGAGGTAGCTCCTTTGCTTTCAGCACTAGGTAATGATATTTTGTTGAACGAAACGTTATTTCTACGTGTGAAAGCGGTTTATGAACAAGAAAGCCAATTAAATTTGTCGGTAGAACAGCAAACGTTGCTAACTAAGAATTATAAAAACTTTGTGCGCAATGGAGCATTGCTTTCAGAAGAACAAAAGAATAGAGTAAGAGCAATCGATGCTGAATTAGCGACTACTTCTTTAAAATTTGGAGAAAATGTATTGGCTGAAACGCATCAATATCAATTGCATCTTACACAAGAGGAGGATTTAAAAGGATTGCCGGAAGGCGCTATTGAAGAGGCCAGAGCCTTGGCTCAACAAGAGGATAAAGCAGGGTGGATTTTCACTTTAGATCATCCAAGCTATCTTCCATTTATGACTTATGCAGAAAATAGAACTTTGCGTAAAGAATTAGCGATTGCTGCAGGAGCTAAAGCTTTTAAAGCAAACGAATACAACAATGAAGCAAATGTTTTAAAGATTGCTCAGTTGAGACATGAACGCGCCAATATTTTAGGCTATTCAACCCATGCTCATTTTGTTTTAGAAGAGCGCATGGCTCAAGCTCCGGATCAAGTGAATACTTTTTTACATGATTTATTAGTAAAGGCTAAACCAGCGGCAGATAGAGAGTTTGAAGAATTAACCGCATTTGCTAAAAAAATAGATGGATTAGACCATTTAGAAAAATGGGATGGTAGTTATTATGCAGAAAAATTAAAACAAGAACGCTTCAATTTAGACGATGAAATTTTAAAACCCTATTTTCAATTAGAGAAGGTACTGGAAGGCGCTTTTCAAGTAGCCTATAAATTATATGATTTGGTTTTTACCGAAGTATTTGATATTGAAAAATACCAAGAGGAGGTTCGTACTTTTGAAGTTTCTACCACAGCTGGCGAATTTATAGCCGTATTTTATACCGATTTTTTCCCGCGTAAAGGGAAGAGAAATGGAGCTTGGATGACTTCTTTTAAAAATCAGTATAAGGTGAATGGAGTTAATGAAAGACCTCATATCTCAATTGTATGTAATTTTACTAAACCAACGGCAACCAAACCGTCTCTATTGACTTTTAATGAGGTTACAACCTTATTTCATGAGTTTGGACATGCATTGCATGGTATGTTAGCCAATACGACGTATCCTTCCTTATCTGGAACTAATGTATATTGGGATTTCGTAGAATTGCCGAGTCAAATTTTTGAAAATTGGTGTTATGAAAAAGAAGCGTTAGCGCTATTTGCAAAGCACTATCAAACCGGAGAGGGAATTCCGATGGAGTTTGTAGAAAAAATTAAAGAAAGCTCAAGTTTTCTAGAGGGAATGGCGACCGTACGTCAATTGAGTTTCGGTATGTTGGATATGGCATGGCATGGCCAGGATCCTTCTTTAATTACTAATTTAAAGGATTTTGAGTCTGCACAGTTTCAAGCCACGCAACACTATCCAGATGTCCGTGAGAATGCTATGAGTACTTCCTTTTCTCACATTTTTCAAGGCGGATACGCCTCGGGCTACTACAGCTACAAATGGGCAGAGGTACTTGATGCGGATGCTTTTGCTTATTTTCAAGAAAAGGGGATTTTCAATAAAGAAGTCGCGGATGCCTTTAAGGAGTGTATTTTATCGCAAGGAGGTACGGATCATCCCATGACCTTGTATAAAAAATTTAGAGGGCAAGAACCTACACCCGATGCACTGCTTCGAAGAGCAGGCTTATTGGCATAAAAGTAAAAAGAGTTCTAAACTAGTTTAGAACTCTTTTTTTACACTTAACAACATCACTTTTCTTTTTTCAACTTATTTTGAATCCTATAAAGGATTTTATTTAAATTTTGTACTCAGTTTTAAAACTAAATTACCTATTGTTTTAACGAGCTAATTGCCTTTTTAAGGAAAAATTACAATTCAAATATAGTTAAAAATTAATTAATTAACAAATAGGGGGTGAAAAATATATTAATTTTGAATATGAATCTTTCTATTCTTGTGGAATTCATATAAAAAAAACGTGAAAACACTTTTTTTTCTAAAGAAAACATTCTTCTGAGTAGAGATATGTATCAATTGTTACAGGTAAATTATTTGCTTTCTTTAGCTCTTCAAGCCAAAAAGACAAGGATTCTTCTTGATTTTCTATAGAATTATCCTTTAAATTGGCTATTTCTTCTTTAATTGTATGCTGACTTTTCTTTTTTGAATCTTTCAAAATTTCTTCCGCGAGTGCAATAATACCCTCAAAAGTTAATCCATCAATTTTTTTACAATAAGCTAAATTCCATTTTTCGTGATCAATCTCGTCGTCTTTCGTATAAATATCGATAGTTTCTGCTACGTAATTGGAGACAATTTGTATGGCTTTTTGAAGTCTTACTTGATCTTGTTCATTTAGCATGTTTAAGATTTTTTCTTCGGATTGTGCATAAAGCGCTGGAGATGTACCAATTAATTTTAACTGATCTTGATTCTCTTTTATGTGAGGAGTTGTAATTGTTGGATTTTGATCTATAACTGAATGTTGTGTAGCGGATTGTTCCTCTACGGGTTCCTTTTTAGAAGTACATCCTATACCAATTACCAAAAGTAAGCTCAACGCGATCTTTGTTTTACGCATGTTTTTTCTTTACAAAAATAAAATAAATCACAAATTGATAAAATAATTCAATAAAAAAACCGAAGTAAATTTTACTTCGGTTTCCTATTTATAGTAGTTTGTCTTTTATTTATTTGACCCAAGGTGTCGCATTGCGTCTCGAACCATTTGAAATAATTCAGAAGAATAAACGAAATCTACCACATCTTCATTGTCGGTGTGAATAATTTCTTTATTGTTTCCAGACCAAGCTAAAACACCATTTTTCAAGAAGATAATATGTTCTCCAATTTCCAATACTGAGTTCATATCGTGTGTATTAATTATCGTGGTAATGTCGTATTCATGGGTGATTTCTTGAATCAAGTTGTCAATAACAATAGCTGTTTTTGGATCTAAACCGGAATTGGGCTCATCACAAAATAGGTATTTAGGATTGTTGACAATAGCACGTGCAATGGCAACCCTTTTTTGCATCCCTCCAGATATTTCAGAAGGTTTTTTCTTATTGGCATCGATGAGCTTCACGCGATCGATTACTTCATTCACACGGTGTTTGATTTCCTTATCACTTTTATTGGTAAACATACGCAAGGGAAAAGCAATATTTTCTTCTACAGTCATGGAATCAAAAAGTGCACTACCTTGAAATACCATACCTATTTCGGTACGCAAATCGCGGCGCTGATTTTTATTCATGGCTGCATAATCTCGTCCATCAAAAAGAATCTCCCCCTTGTCATGGGCGTGAATTCCCAAAAGAGTTTTTAAGAATACGGTTTTTCCCGATCCACTTTGCCCTATAATTAGATTGGTTTTTCCTGTTTCAAACGTCGTGGTTATTCCCTTTAAAACCTTTGTGCCGTTAAAAGCCTTTTCTATGTTTGTTACTTCAATCATCTTGCTAATTACTTAAAAGGAGAGAGGTTAATATATAGTTGGTTAGGATAATCGCAACACTGGTCCAAACGAAAGCCGTCGTACTCGCTTTCCCCACTTCTAATGCACCACCTTTCATGTAGTAGCCAAAGTACGATGGAATAGTAGCTAGTAAAAATCCAAAAAGCGTAGTTTTTATAAAGGCATAGGTTATGTGGAAGGGAATAAAAGTATCTTGCAATCCTGTAATAAATTGTTCAGAAGTTACAAAATTCCCCATTACACCACCAAACCATCCCCCTAAAATACCTAAAAACATACTGATGCCAATCACAAAAGGATAAAGTAAAACAGCAACCATTTTAGGAAAAACGAGATAGTTTAATGAACTAACACCCATGACTTCTAACGCGTCAATTTGTTCGGTAACTCGCATTGTTCCAATACTAGATGTAATAAAAGAACCCATTTTTCCCGCCATAATGATGGAGATGAAAGTGGGAGCAAATTCTAAGATAACCGATTGTCTTGTTGCAAATCCAATTAGGTATTTTGGAATCAATGGATTCGTTAAGTTTAAGGCTGTTTGAATGGCAACAACTCCTCCAACGAAAAAAGATAAAAAACAAACAATACCTAAGGAACCAATAATTAAATCGTCTATTTCTTTAAAGATTAGCTCCTTCATTACTTTCCATTTAGTCATTTTGCTAAAAATTTCTTTTAGCATAATAAAGTATTGACCAATATTTGTTAATCCAGTTTTTATCATAAAAAATAAATATCGGCTAAATTACCAATTACAAATGATTTTTTAGGTTTATAAATTCAAAAATATAAGTTGAGTCTGTTTAAAACGTACTGCGTCATTTTATTTTTCTTTCCTTTTTTGGGATTTGTCCTTTCGTTTTTATAAAAAAACAGATTTAATTCAAGGTCAATTTATTTGCAATCAAAAAAGGGAAATTTGGTTTTAGATAAGCCGTTCATTTAAAACTAAGTTCTACTTGTTGTAAAAATTGAGCTTAAAATAGTTTGGCTTTTATTTTTGTCCAACGATAGTTTCGAATAAACTTCGCTTGCTCTGCGTTAACTAAATACGGTTCTTTGCGGGATTTTGCTTTAAAATATCCGTTGATATAATCTACAAACAGTCTAGGTTTTCCTTTCCTTGAGGCTAATTTCAAACTAGCAATTAAGGTAATAAGTAGGCCGTAATGCAAGCGATAAAAGGCTTCTCCTTGTTTATAGCGAGCTGTTTTATCGTAGCTAGCGCCTGTTGGTTTCAAATGTTTGACTTGAAGATTTGTTCGAACAAGAATTTCCCAGTTATAGTATCTACACAGTAATTCATCCACCGTGTCCCATCCCATGGCAGGTTTGAGTCCCCCAATTTGTATAAAACAGGCTTTGCGGTAGGCTTTAAATGCGCCTCGGATGTGGTCTTTGTCGGTTAGGTTTTCAACTACCCAAAGGTTGTCTTTTTCAATTAATGCAATGCCTCCCACCATGCCTAAACGGGAATTTTGTTCAAATTCTCTGGCTATACTTGCAAAATAATTCTCTGGTAAAATTAAATCTGCATCTAATTTTACAAGGAAATCATAGGTAATTGTAGTCGGCAAATGAGAGAGCCCATAATTAAAAGCCTGGATGACTTTACTGCCTGGGAGGTGAATCGCTGGGGAAGATTTAGTAATAAGGTGTAACCAGGGGTATAATGAGGTGAAAGATTCAACGATTGCTGCCGTTTGATCTGTTGAATTGTCATTGACAACCATTACCCATTCTGGAAGTACGGTTTGCTGTGCTAAACTACTTAAAGTTTTTTCGATATAAGAGGCTTCATTGTAAGCCGGTATAATGACAATATACTTCATAGTAGTTATTTTGGTGTATGGATATTCAAAAAAGTAAGTTTTACCTAATCTACTGCACAAAATTATAAAAAAATGTAGTTAAGCATTGAATAGCAAGTATATTTGTAATGACGAATAAACGAATTAGGTTCAATGGGTAACGGTATTTCAACCAAACAGGCATTTTTATTTACACTAATTAATTATTTAGGTGTATTGATTGGTGTTATTTCAACGGTTTTGATTTATCCTCAAGATAAGGAAATGTTGGGTATTATTCGCTTTGTAGATGCTTGTGCTCAAATCATGTATCCTATTATTGTATTGGGAAGTACACATGCTTTGATTAACTTTTATCCAAAACTAACGGAAAAATTGCAACATAAATTATTTAGTTATAGTTTAATATCCTTAGCTAAATTGGCAGGTTGGGTCGGTTTATCTCTTTTAGTTTTGCGCTTTTTTTATCAGGATGAATCTTTTAAATACGTAGCTTATGCTTTTCCATTGGCTCTAGCCATGGCTTATATTGAATTGTTTCGCAGACAAGCTACTAATTTGCAGAAAATATCTTTCCCTACTTTTTTTGAAAAGATTATTCCCAAAATCGCATTGCCTGGTATTTTTTTATTAGCACTTTATACAACTACTACCATTGATCAAGGTCTAGGGCTATACATTATTAGCTATGGACTGATAACAACGGTTATAGGAATTTATATTTATAAATTATATCCGTATAAGTTCCAAAGAAATTACACTGATTTATTTAATAAAGTAAAGAAAAGGGAGTATTATGCCTATAGTCTTTTTGCTTTTGCAGGTAGTTTTGGTTCTTTTTTTGCCTTTCGCGTAGATTCTTTGATGATTCCTTATTTTATCTCGTACGAGGCCAATGGGACGTATAATATTGGGGTTACTTTAGCTTCTACCTTAGCGATTCCTGCTACAGGAGTATTTGCTTTATATGCACCTATTATCTCTGATTTGATTAAAAATGCCCATTTAAGACAATTAAATGAAAAATACAAAGAAGTGGCTCGGGTTATGTTTTTTATCGGAATGCTCTTGTTTTCTTGTGTAGCAGTAGGTATTGATCCTTTGTTTCGCGTATTACCCACGTATGACAAGTTAGCGCCTTCTATTCCAATTATTTACTTACTAGGGGTGAATGTAGTAATTAATATGTCAACAGGATTTAATTCCGAAATTATCTCCTATTCTAAGTACTACCGATTTAACCTGATCTCAATTCTCTTTTTAATGGTGCTGAACATAGGCATGAACTTATGGTTTTTAACTCAAACTACCTATGGGATTTTGGGTGTGGGATTAGCCTCACTTATTAGTTTGACCTTATTCAATTTAGGCAAGGTAATTTACATTTATTTAAAAATGAAATTATGGCCTTTTGATGTGCAATTTGGCAAACTATTTTTATGTATGCTTTTGATTTTAGGCATCGGTTTTTACATTCCTATTATTAATCAAAACTATTTTATTACACTATGCCTACGTGTTGGATTTATTTTGATCTGTGGACTTTTTTTAGTTTTTAAGACGCCTTGGGTCCTGTTAATTCAGCTGCGATCTCTAGCCTTACTTAAGCGCTATTGGCCTTAATTTTCAGGAATTTCCTTTTTCTTTATTTTGGTTAATAGCAGAATAGTTACAATAATACAGCTGCTTCCTAACCAATCGAGAAGTTCAAATTTTACCCCAAAGTATAAAACGGCAATTAGCGTGGCCGCTAAAGGTTCAGCACACGCAAGTAAACTTGCACGTTGTGGACCAATGGTATTGATTGCATTTAAGAAAATATAGAAAGAAATTAGGGTACCAAATAAGATGATAAAGGCTACTGCCCAGAACGTTTCCATATCCCATATTCCAACAAGGCTTGTAGGAGGATTAAGTATAGACATCCCAACCCCCGCAATAAGCATACTCCACCCTATAATTACAATCGGGCTATACGTTTTCAATAGATGTACAGGTAGAATCGTATAAGAAGCTAAGGCTACCGCAGATATAATCCCCCAAATAAATGCAGTAGGTGAGATTGCCAGGTTGTTAATATCTCCATGAGTAACTAAGAGGAAGGTACCTAACATGGCTAAAGCAATCGCTGCTATTTCAATCGGTTTGGGCCATTTTTTCAATCGAATAGCTAAGTAGATTGCGATGAACACAGGGCCAATATATTGAAGAACTGTTGCTGTTGCTGCATTAGAATGAAAAATAGTTATAAAATAAGAGTATTGAACCATTAGCATACCCAAAAAACTAAAAACAACTAATTGTATCGCATACTTTTTATTTTTCCAGATGAGCCAAATATCCTTGTCTTTTTTTAGAATACCTAGACCAAGCATAATAGAGCCAGATATAAGTAAGCGAACCGTTACAAGCCATTCGGCATTGAAGTTTTTTTCGATGAATAAGAACTGAGCAAATGCGCCCGATACTCCCCAAAGTGCTGCGGCAAAAATAGCCGCTGAAAAACCTAGAAACTTAGTGTTTAGTCCCATAATAGGCAATACAAATTATTTATGTGATATAGCCGCTTAGCTCCTACTAAAGCTAAGCGGCGGCAAAGGTACATATTTCGAAGGAAATTGAATTATTTTTTCCCTTGCGGTTGTGTTTTTTTATTGAGGTGAACGATATAAAAAATCAAAAGTAAGAGACAAACAATCAAAACCATATATCGCATACTTAATTGAAATTGGGTATTGATAGTACCTGATGTGGAAATTATAAAGCTTGTAAATGAGGTTATTACATACGTTAATCCACCCATTAATCCACCCGCTGTTCCTGAATTATTGGGAAAAGAAAGCATCGTGGAGGTGAAAAAATTATTGAATAAAGTACCTGAACAAATGTGAATAAAAAATAATCCAATAATCAATACAACTAAATTTTCAAGATAATAACTAACCAGGAGTAGCAGTAAGACCAACGCTAATTGTGCATAGATAGGTCGAGTAACACGTTGTTTAAAAGGAACATGCATTCTTTTTTTTCCAAGGATACCACCGAGCATCCAAGAAAATCCTAAAATTAAAGTGCAATAGCCAATAACGATGGAATTTTGTTTAAATGTATTTTCGATTAAAAAAGGACCTGAGATATTGAACACCATGACAATTGAATAACTCATTCCCAAAATAAAGATGCCTGTTATGAAGGTTGTATTACTCAACATCATTTTGTAAATCTGTAAGGTTTCACTGAAGTTGAATTTTTTCTTTTGAGCAATACTTTCGCCGCTGATGATTAGATCTAAGGCAAACAGGAGTACAGCGTATAAAGCTAAGAAGTAAAAATTGGCATGCCATGAAAATAGTGCATCGAGATATCCTCCTAAAAAGGGGGCAAGGATGGGGCCACAGGACCAAACAACAGTAAAATAACTCAAGTAATGGATGCGCTGCTGTTCCTCATAGATATCCATGAATATGGCTCGTGTGGCGACTACTAAAACTGAAATAGCAATTCCTTGAACGATGCGCAATAAGCAAATAAAGAGAATATCATTGGTAAAGGCAATGAGCAAACTTGAAAGAGCAATAAAAAGCAAGGCTACTAAACGGGGTTTATACCGGCCGATACTATCTAAAATACTGCCAACAAAGAGTTGAGAAATCCCATAACTCAATAAATAGCAAGTCAGCGTAAGTTGCACTTCTTTTTCAGTAATGGCTAAATCAGTGGCCATAGATGGAAAAGAAGGCAAGTAAATATCGGTTACAAACCCAGAGAGGGGAATGGAACTAAAAGCCAGAATTGTGGCTAACTTTTTTCTTTGTTTTGTTGCTTCTCTAAGCATAAGATGAATTGTTGTTTTACGCCTACAAAAGTAAAAGAACAGATGCACAGCTATCTTAAAAAAGGCAAAGGGATAATTGCGAAAATCAAAGAATTTAAGGGTGGTTTCTAAATTGTAAGGGAGTTATATCGAGGTGTTTTTTTACAAAATGAGTAAAATGAGAAGGTTGATCAAAACCAAGGGTATATCCCACCTGCGCAATGTCCCAATCCGTATTGATTAATAAATTTTTGGCTTCCAATAAAATGCGATCTGTAAGATGCTGGGTTGTTGTTTTACCTGTTGCTGATTTGATAGATGAATTTAAGTGATTTACATGTACATTGAGTTTGTTGGCATAATCAATAGGGCGACGCAAGGTAAGTGGATAAGCAGGCGAATCCAAAGGGAATTGCTTGTTAACTAATTGATCAAATAAGCGAAAAAGACGCTGAGAAGCGTTTTGATCTTCGAGTGAAATATCTTCTACTTTTAATTGTAAGGCTTGATGAAGTAGCAAGGCTAATAAATTGCGAATAACTTCATACTTTAAAGGATAGTTTGATTGCGCCATGGTATACATTTGCTGGAAATACATATGGGCAATTTCTAATTGATCGGGGGTCAGAAAAATCAAAGGTTTCCCCCATTCTTTGAATAAAGAGGTCTTTTTAAAGGATTCTAAATTTCTGTTTTCCGTAAAAAATTCGTAGTTAAATAAGCAAAAATAACCTTCTTGTTTCTTTTCAATACACGTCCATGAATAGGGAATCGTTGGACATGGTAAAAATAGAGCAGGGCCATCAATGGGGATGGAGTGTGATCCATAATGGAGTTTACCACGACCAATAATTAGACCAACTTTGTAAAAATCACGTCGATTATAAGGCGTTTTAAAACTACAATACTTACGCATATTGATATTAAAATGGGAAGTACCCGTTTTGTATTCGGTGATATTAAAGGCATAGTTTTGTGAAAGGGACGAAGAAGATCTTTCTTTGTAATAGTCGGCAATTGTTTCTAAATCTTTACTCATATTGTTCATTTTACTCCAAAAGTAAAATTACAAAAATCAAATAAACCTAGCGCCCTGGATTGGGTTAAATAAAAAATAAAAGAAATCAAAGTGCTTTTAAAATAAAAGAAAGACAAAATATTACTTGGAATTTTATTTTTTAGATGAATCTTTTTTATCCAAGACTTGGAAGTGATGTCCAAACAGTTGATGTAAATTCAAGTACAACCTAAATTCACAATAGAATTACTATAAAATATCGTTTTGTTTATGGATTGGTTGAGGTTAATTCGAACGCGGATATTTTATTTATTCTTAAACTACTTTTCTTTTAATACTTGATATTTAGGGCTGTTATTGGTTGAAGTTTTTATAAAAATGGCTGTTTATGTTTTGTGTGTATTCTTTTTATAAAAAAGTGGAATATTTTTTGTTATTAATCAAAGACATAATTTTTTTATAAGATCTAGAATAGATAGTACTCTTTTTATTCTCACGAAGTTATTTCAGTTAAAGAGGAAATTAATTTCAAATTTTAAACAATGGATAAACTAGTTAAAGGTTTAGTACTAGTAACAACAGTGGCTTTGGTATTAAATCTATTTGATTTTTTTAGTTATAGTCATATGGAATGGGTATGCTATGCGCTATTGGTTTTAAGCGGCTTGTATTTTCTACTTAGAAGATATCGATTTAGAGGGGAGTAACAGTACTTTAGTCTGAGGTGAATACGCTTTGAATCATCTATTTCAGAGGTAACTTATTTAAAATGGCCGTTACTTATACGTATAAAGTAATTGTACCTGGCTGTTGGGGCTAAAGCACCGGACATTTCTTCTTTCTTATACGGGAACAAAACGGTTGGTTTACGGTTCTTTTTTCTTCTATTCCAAAGGCAACTTTTTTTACACGTATTAGATAAAGCTGAAATAACTTAAAAGGCTAGCTAATTGTTTAAAATAAAGACGTTTAATAATCAAATGATTTCTTGTTTATTGATTAATAAATCAAATTGGTTGGCTATTTTATTGTTTTTACAGCTATTATTTTTCTTACTTTTAGTTTCTCGTTAGTTGGTAAAAGTAGTAGTCTTCCTGTTTTTTTGTACTCATACAAAGACTTAACGAGTAATTTTCTATCCCGTATAGCATGAAGTAACTCAAACTAATAGTTGTGTAAATACACTTTTATAAATTAGTTTGTATTCTCCCAATAGTTACACTCAACTATACCTTAGTGCACACTGAACTTTTTAAGATAAAGTCATGTATTTGGCTTTGAACAATCAAGTTTTGAGATACACAATTAGCTAATGGCTAGCTGAGTAATCCAAAATGTTTGATTCTACGCACCTCTTGATCAAGAAAAGACCTGAGTAACAAGGAATGTCTAAAAACTAAGCTTGTAGGTATTAATTTAAAATTAATAAACATGAAACAATTACAACTTACAATTGAAACCATTGAAGTGAAAGAGCTTTTGTCTTTGACTATTCCATCTTCTCAAGAAATGGATATTTACGCTTGTTGCAGCTGCTGCTGTTGCTGTTAGTATTAACGCTAGTAATACCAATAGCATTTCATTGGTATTACTAGTTTTTAACTTGCTTGATGATGATTAAAAAATGGAAAATTATTCAAATGAATCCAGAGGAGTACTTGCTGTTCTTAGATTCCAATACCATAAAAAAAATAAAAGGCAAACACGCACCTCATATTGTTGCTGTTTTGACTTTGTTACAAGAAGAAAAGGACTTAGCTCAATTGTTCACTGAAGAGGGAATTCCTTTTCTGGAACAAAATAAAATGGAGGATAGTATAGCATGGCTTACTGTGAATCAATTTATCACCCCTGCTAGTGAAGATATAGCACCGATCAATCTAACGCTTATTGGAGAATTTGGCAGTAATTTGACCCTGCTAACTACCTTTATTGCGGGTTTACCTCAATCTATTCAGGTTTCTAAAGTTTGTAATTTATCGGATGTAATGGGTGAGAAACTGGAGGTGGAAAAAGGAAATACGACGGATTTGATCTTATTACTTGGTCCATATTTTTATCAAGCCGATACCATACAAAAAATAAGTTTGCTTCAAAAAGCAAGTACAACGGATTTTTTGTTTGTTGAAATGTATGAAAATGGGGTCTTACTAGGTCCTTTAATGAATAGTTCTAAAGAAACCGTGTGTCTGGCGTGTATTGAAAAAAGAAAAATATTTAATACAACTCAACCCCATTTACTTTTAGATCATATTTGGCATATGGAACGAATAAAAGACTATCCTATTTCGGTTTTTGAGATTGGTTCTTTTCCGATAAATACCGCTTTTATTTACAATGAATTGCATAAAATAGCAGTGTATAAAAATAAATCGTTATACAATAGAGCCCTTTTTATTGATTTCAATAGGTATAACAATCAGTATTTTAATGTTTTAAAAGCTCCGGGATGTGAATTTTGTAACCCTATATCGATTTATAATCCCTTATGCTAGCGTGTCTCAGAGGGGAATTGGGATTTTTAAATAATCCTATCCTGAAAGTACCCCGAAATCTGTATCTACCTTCTAGTTTATATGAGAGGGTCTGCTTTTCAAATCATTTATTTGTAGTAAATAATAATAGGAAATCCATTCATGGTGGAGGCATAGCTTTGGATGAAAATAAATCAAATATAGCTGCATTAGGGGAATATTTAGAACGATATGCTTCTAGTTTTCAGCTGAAAAAATCTCTTATATTTGGTGCTTATGAAGAATTAAAGTCAACCCATTTTTGTTTTCCTCCTAATCAAATTCACTATTATTCGGAGAAACAATATGAGGCATTAACCTTTCAATTCAAGCGTTTAACCCCCCAAACAAAAACGCACTGGATTCAAGGAGAAAATTATTGTACACAAGAAAAAACGTTACTCCCCTTTTTTATGGTTAATGTCGAAAATATTGAGGGAGATGGTTTGTATCATAAAAATACATCTACAGGAACGGCTTGTCATATAACAAGAGATAAAGCGATTGAAAGTGGTTTGTTAGAATGTATAGAACGAGATGGATTTGCTACGTTTTGGTATTTTCAAAAACAGAGAAAGTATAAAAAATATGCGCAATCATTTATTGTGGAGCAATATAAAACAGATAACCAAATCAAAGGTTTATTTGAAAATACACGAATAAAAATCGTAACCTATGATATAAGTGAATATGCTTATTGTTCCACCTTTGTGGTTTTCATTTTATTCAAGAAAAGAGGGAAAACTTATAAAAGTGTGGGATCTGCTGCTCGTTTAAACAAAAAAGAAGCTTTACTAAAAGCAACCCTAGAAGCCTATCAGGGTATCGAGTATACAGAATTTGCTTGTGAACAAAATCAGACGGCATTCACCGAAAAAAAAATAGCGGATTTTGATTTTTCAGAAGTAGATTCTTTCAAAAAGCATTATGCTTTGTATAACCTCTTTCCTGAATTAACTCTGTATGTACCTCTTCTTAAAGATGTAGAAAGTGAAGAGGGTTATACTACAAGCTGGCAAGATTTTTATAGGCACCATATTGTAAATCTACAACCCGAAGAGCTAGTGAAAAAAGGCATAAATGAAGTATATGTCGTACTTCTAAGTACGATAGATACCCTTCAATTGGGATTTGAAGTACTAAAAGTATGTACCCCTCAATTAAATTTATTAACGGGTGATTTTAATTATCCTTATCTCGGATTATTCGATTCAGATGAAGATTTATTTACCGATTTTCCTCACCCATTTCCTTAAAAGTAGAATAAAATGAAAAGAATAAATCAACTACTAAAGTTTGCGCTCTTACTGGGTATTGTCAGTCCCCACGTATCCTGTAATAAGCTAACTGAGAATGCGAATGATTTAATACGGCTTGATGTAGATACAAGGAGATCTAATCAAGCGATGGCTTCGTTACTAGTGTTTAAGGAAGCTGATTCCATGCAGCTGTATCAAAATCAGATTAATCATTCGGTTGATGAGCTGTTTAAATACAAAAAACTTGAAGTAATAGATGCACAGTTAAAAGAGATAGAAAAGACGCTTATAGGCTTTGACCAAGTGTATTGGAAAGCTTATTTATTATACTATAAATCTGTTTTTTATAAAACGATTCAAAATGAGGATAAACAGGCAGAAAAAGCCATTGAAGAATCATTGGAGGTACTCAGTGAAAAAGTATATATGAACTCAGAGTACTATGCTTTATTGGCGATGTGTACCTCCTTTTCTATTCAATTTGCAAATATTGTCCAATTGGCAAAAATAGCTTCAGAAGTTGAAGAATACGCGCAACAGGCATTAGCTTTAAATAAGGAAAACCTACGCGCCTATGTTGTGCTTGCTTCCCATAATTTTCACACCCCTAAAATGTTTGGAGGTAGGTTAAAAGTAGAAGAGTATGCGTTGAAGGGATTGTCTTGCCCTGATGCGATAGATACCTCTTTATATGCACCTACTTGGGGGCGAACACAGCTTTATCGCCTTTTGATTCAATATTATGAAGCAGAGGGCAAAACAGAAGCGATGGAAAGATTAAAGAAAAAGTACAACATTTAAAATGAGAAATCGATGACACATGAAGATATGTTAAACTTAGTAGCTGAACATCGGTTGAACGAAAGTACATTAGATTTTTTAGAGTGTATAAAGTTTAAACAGTACGATAAAGAGTCCTTAGAAAAATTTAGTTTAATTGCGTATGTAAACAATAACCCCAAACTCCAAAAAAAAATACACGAATCGCAGTATGAAATGGGTTTTTGTAAAACCTATGCTTTACTTCCTACCCCTTATCCTAGCGTTTCTTTTTTGAATTTAACACAACTAAATACCAAGAGAAAAAGCGTAAGGCAGTTTTCTGAAATCCCTCTTTCTTTACAAAATATAAGTGAATTTTTTAACTTGTTTTACACCTTAACAGGTAAGGATGATTTTAACTTTAATGGTATCGAAATAACGAGATCTACCAGAAATATTGCTTCTGGTGGAGGGTTATATCCAACGGAGATTTATCTCATTAATCATCGAATGAGTGAGATTCCCTTAGGGGCTTATCACTATAATGTTGTGGATTTTAATTTGGAGTTAATTAAAGAGTTAAAAACACAAGAGGAACTGCAATCGTTTTATGCGCTTATTATGAAGTCAGAGACCTCTTCATTAGATTTTGAAAATACGTCTGCATTTGTCGTTTTTTCTTCTGTTTTCAATAAACAGTCCTTTAAATATAAAGATTTAGGCATCGCTCTTTCGCTAGTTGAACTAGGTGAATTTATCCATGCTGCGTATTTATCTGTGGCGGCATTAGATTTGGGATGTTGTGTTTTTGGTAGTTTTTTAAGTAACCAAATGCATATTTTTTTAGAATTAAAAAACACCTTACATCAACCTCTTTTTTGTATGGCTATAGGAAATAAAAAAACCGAAGAGACATGAAGCTCAACGATATAACGAATATTGAGAAAAATCAGGAGTTTTTGCTTATTAAAGTAAAAAACGCAGAGCATCTGGTGAAGTTATCACTTTTAGAGTTTGCTATTATAGAGCAGTATTGTCGGATGCTAAATAAAGAATCAGTGATTGCCTTTTTTAGCGATACAGTAGAAATAAAGATGGAGCAATTAGACTTGTTATTAGGTATAGCAATACAGAATAAATTACTAGTAGAACAAGATTTTTCTAATGGGGCACGATTTTTTTTCTTTCGTTTGAAGCGAAAAAAGGCAATATTGGAAGTCTTGAATATTGATTTTACCCATACTTTTTTTGAACGAATATGGGAAAAGAAGTGCGCTCTTTACTGTGTTTTAGTGCTTTTGATTGGTCTAGTTGTAGGAGCTAGTATATACTTGCTTATAGCCCCTTTTTCTTTGGTTGAGAATTATAAAAATACTTTATATCAGGTTCCTTATTCATTCAAGCAATTGTTGTTCTTTATTTATCTAGGTGCTTTAATTAGTATTGGTATTCATGAATTTGGTCATTATTTTGTCTATAAATGGTATAAAGGAAAATGCTCTATTTTTGGTTTCGGACTGCTGTTGTATGTGATTCCTGTGTTTTATAATAAATTGTATATTGGTCAGGTAAAAAATAAAAAACACCGTGTTTTTATCCATGCAGGCGGGTTTGTTTTTGATTTCATTGTTGTGATTCTAGTTCTATTGTGTACCGTTTTATTTCATTCTATTTATCCAACTGTTGTATTTATTTGTTATTCAATCGCAATTTCTGTTTGTATCCGATCCCTATTTAATCTAAACCTTTTTTTGCCGTATACAGATGGTTATTTTATTCTTAATGTGTTAGTAAAAAAAGAAAATTTATTCAAGGAATCGAGTGCGATTTTCTTTCACTTGTTTAAAGGTAAATTAACAAGCAAAAGGATACTTTATAGTGGTTATTTTGTACTTAGTTGTTTGGCTATTGCCTTCGTTTGGTTTTGTTTTGCTACCCCGTTATTTTTGCTGTTTTATTATGCTTTCAATACGTAAAAAAATACTGCCTTTGGTCTGTTTTTGCTGTCTTTCTTTGGTTGTTTATGCGCAAGAGAGGACACCAGACAAAACGCCGGAAAGGACATTAGAAAAGGCACCTGATTCGTTGACTTATGCTCTTCATGAAATAGTCATCGTAAATAAAGATCCAATCGCAGAGAAATTTTCCAGTACTAAGCTGACTAAATTGGACGTATACTTCAACCCAGCTTCGAATGGAGATCCTTTGAAAGCAATCGCAATTCTTCCCATGTCAACGGCTAGTTCGGAGACCGCTAATCCTATATTAAGAGGCGCCTTGGCAGATCAATCGCGAGTTTATGTAAATGGTTCGCCTATTTTAAATCCAGTTCGCCATGCACAAGATACAGGTTTAGGGAATTTTTCGTTGTTTAATATAGAGATGATTGAGAACCAATATATCTATGCTGCGAATCCACCGTTAACTTATGGAAATGCAAGTGGAGGTCTTGTTGATATCAAAACTACAAACAAGCTGGAGACTAATTCCTACCAAATAGCAACTGCACTTTCCAATGTAGGTTTGCAAGTGAATAGGAAAATTGGAAAGGAAAATTTCTTTCAGTATTATGCCAATGTACAGTTTTCTGATTTGCTCAAAAAAGTCAATGGTCAAAACTTGTCGGAGTTAAATTCTTTTCAGTCCAAAGATATGGGGTTCAATATTCGATTGCATGTCTCCCCACAAACCACGCTGAATAGTTATACCTATTATGTAGATGAAAAATATGATTCTAAAAATTACAATTTAAAGTATGTTGATGATGCTCTGGCGAATCAAACGCGTTTATTTACAGTTAATTCTTTGGAGTATATAAAAAGAAATTCTTTACTTAGAATTTCGAGTTTATGGGATTGGAGTCAATCAGACTATGCGTTCAAGACCATCAATTCTAAATCGAAATACCAACAGTTTTTTATTTCCGCTTCTCATAAGTACCGCTTAGATTATGGTTGGAATATTCAATATGGAATCGATTTTTCAACTTCAAATTATACGTATAATGAAGTTAAACCCCAGTTTTATTATGCGATGGATAAACAGCATCCAACGGTAATAAATCAAGAAAAAAATAACTTTCATTTTACAGAACTGTACCTGTATACGGATTATAAATTTACCCCTGATTTCGGTGTTTCTCTCGGGGGAAGGAAAAGTATTTTGGCTCAAAGAGCGAACTTTGATTTTTTAAGTGGGCAACTAGCTGCGTTTTATAAGGTAAATAAGAAGGAGCATTTTATTTTGGGCGTAGGAAATTATCACAGTTATTCTACCCCTAATTATTACCAACATGAGATTCATCTATTTACTAGTAAACAAATAACCCTCGATTATTATTATGAAACTAGAACGACCTCTATTACTGCGGCTATTTATCTTAAAGCAGATATAGGTGCGCTGCAACTATCCAGTATAGAGGAGATAAATAAACAGCAAATAGGAGGATTGGAAACGTCTTTTACTCAGCGTTTAGGTCGATTTATGTCTTTTTATTTTTCTAATACAGTCGTCTATACTTCCCAGGAAGTTACTAACCAAAAGAATAAAAATTGGATGTATTTTATTAAAACACAATTTACCTATAGTAATCCCAATTATTTCACCGCTTCTTTGGTTGGTACTACACATCCAGGTAGTGTGTATACAAAAATAAAAGAGGCAACCTATGATCCCTCTGAAAAAGTGTTTGTGCCCCTACTAAGGGAGTATGCGAATGAAAAATTAAATCACTACTTCAGAATTGATTTTACAATGAATAAAATTTTACCTGTTTACGATAATTTCCTGCTTGTTTATTGTTCGATTACGAATCTATTGAATCGGAAAAATAATCGAAGTCCCTATTATTCAGAAGATTATTCTAAGGTTGGTTTTCAAAATTTTCAACAGCGGGTTTTGTATTTTGGTTTACAATTTAAATTTTAAAACGAGTCAACTTCAATAATTTTAATCAAAAAAAAACGCCATCAATTAGGATGGCGTTTTTCATTATTTAACTAAAGTATTAGTTTTCAAGGTAAGCTTCAATTGGAGCACAAGAACAAACTAAGTTTCTATCTCCATAAGCATCGTCAATACGACGTACAGTAGGCCAGAATTTATTGTCAGCTACATAGGCTAATGGATAAGCAGCTTTTTGTCTTGAGTAAGGTAAGTCCCAAGTATCAGCCGTTAATAAAGCTAAAGTATGAGGTGCATTCTTTAACTCGTTTACTGGATTTTCAATTGTTGCGTTTTCAATTTCTTGACGAATAGAAATCATAGCATCACAAAAACGATCAATTTCTGACAAGCTTTCACTTTCTGTAGGTTCAATCATTAAAGTACCTGCCACAGGAAAAGAAACCGTAGGTGCGTGGAAACCATAATCGATTAAACGCTTCGCGATATCTGTAACTTCAATTCCTTTTTCTTTAAATTCACGAACATCAACGATCATTTCGTGGGCTGCACGTCCTTTTTCGCCTGTATATAAAATAGCATAGTGCTCTTCTAATCTAGCCTTCATGTAGTTAGCATTAAGAATAGCGGTTTGAGTTACATTTTTCAATCCTTCTGTTCCTAACATTGCGATATAACCATAAGAGATTAAACACACTAAGGCAGAACCATAAGGTGCAGATGAAATAGAAGTAATCGCATTTTCACCACCCACTTTAACTAAAGGGTTTGAAGGTAAAAATTCTACTAAATGTTGCGCCACACAGATTGGTCCAACTCCAGGTCCACCACCTCCATGAGGAATAGCGAATGTTTTGTGTAAGTTCAAGTGGCATACATCAGCACCAATAGAAGCGGGGTTGGTAAAACCAACTTGTGCATTCATATTTGCCCCATCCATATATACTTGTCCGCCGTTATCGTGGATAACTTGTGTAACTTCCATGATTGCTGATTCGTATACACCGTGAGTTGAAGGGTAAGTAACCATTAAACAAGAAAGATTGTCTTTGTGTAATTCTGCTTTTTCTTTTAAGTCAGCCACATCGATATTTCCTTCAGGTGTAGTTTTAGTAACAATAACTCTCATTCCAGCCATTGCAGCAGATGCAGGGTTCGTACCATGCGCTGATGCAGGAATTAAAGCTATGTTTCTTTGGAAATCTCCTCTTGAATGGTGGTAAGCGCGAATCGCCATTAATCCAGCATATTCTCCTTGAGCTCCAGAGTTTGGTTGCAAGGTTGTTCCCGCAAATCCAGTAATGATATTTAATTTATGCTCTAAATCTTTCAACATTTCCAAATAACCCGCTGCTTGGTCAAGTGGAGCAAAAGGGTGGATGTTATTCCATTGTCCGTTGCTTAAAGGAAGCATTTCTGCCGCAGCATTTAACTTCATCGTACAAGAACCTAATGAAATCATCGATTGGTTTAACGCTAAATCTTTGCGCTCTAAACGCTTGATGTAACGCATTAATTCTGTTTCAGAATGGTAGCTATTAAATACGTCGTGTTCTAAGAATTTAGAAGTACGTTTTAATTTTGCAGGGTAGTTGATTGCTTCTTCATTTAAAGCAGTCACGGTAAAAGTTTCTTTTCCTATTGCTTGAGCAAAGATGGAAATGATTGTATTGATATCATTTAAATCTGCTGTTTCGTTTAAGGAAATAGAAATTGTATTGGCATCAATATAGTAGAAGTTTACTTTATTAGCTTCAGCAATAGGTTTTACTTTAGCAACGTCTGCTTTTACTACGATTGTATCGAAATAAGCTGTATTTGTTTGTTCAATGCCTAATTTAGCTAAACTTTCAACTACTGTATTTGCTTTTGCATGTACTTGGTTTGCAATAAAACGCAAGCCATTTGGTCCATGATAAACCGCATAGAAACTCGCCATAACAGCTAATAATACTTGCGCTGTACAGATGTTTGACGTCGCTTTTTCGCGTTTGATATGTTGTTCACGTGTTTGTAAAGCCATACGCAAAGCTCTGTTTCCATCCGCATCTTTCGAAACACCGATAATACGACCTGGCATACTGCGTTTGTACTCTTCTTTTGTAGTGAAGAAACCAGCGTGAGGCCCACCATAACCTAAGGGAATACCAAAACGTTGGCTTGTTCCCACTACTACATCTGCACCCATTTCTCCAGGAGAAGTTAAGGTTACTAAAGATAAGATATCCGCTGCAACAGCAACTTTAATATCTTTCGTTTTAGCAATATGGATAAAGTCAGCATAATCATAAACCTGACCGTATTTACCTGGGTATTGTAGGATTGCACCAAAGAAATCTTCGGCGAAATCGAATGTTTGGTGGTCTCCCACTACTAATTCAATTTCAAAAGGAACGGCACGCGTTTGTAAAACAGAAAGCGTTTGAGGTAAAATTTCTTCAGAAACGAAGAATTTTAATGTGTTGTTTTTCTTTTGATCTCTTGTACGAACATCGTATAACAACATCATCGCTTCAGCTGCTGCTGTACCTTCATCTAGTAAAGAAGCATTGGCAATTTCCATTCCAGCTAATTCGATAACTGTCGTTTGGAAATTCAATAAAGCCTCTAAACGACCTTGTGCAATCTCAGCTTGGTACGGAGTATAAGCTGTGTACCAACCAGCATTTTCAAATACGTTGCGAATAATAGGAGCAGGACAAACCGCTTCGTTGTATCCTAATCCAATAAACGAACGAAATATTTTATTCTTGTTACCTAAGTTCTGAATATAAGCTAAATACTCATATTCCGTCATCGCAGGAGCAAGATCTAAATCTTTTTTTAAGCGAATTGAAGTTGGAAAAGTCTCGTCGATTAATTGCTCAATGTTGTCAACTTTTACAGTTTTAAACATTTGTGCCATGTCCTCAGCACGAGGGCCAATGTGTCTTAAAGCAAATGCATTTGTTTTCATTTGGACAAAAATAATAAGTTGTGTATAAGCATACAAAAATAACCATAAATCTGAGATAAATTAAGTATATTACTAGTAATTTTGTTTCTCTAATTATCTAACCCGTTTAGGCGCAAAAAATAAGGATGGTGAAATCCCTGGGCAAACTATTTGATTTTTATCTGAAAGCGAGTATACACGTTTCTTTCGCCGTTTTTGCTTTGGTTCAAATGACGTTTTATTTCTGTCGTTTACCTTTGGATTGGACCGTTTCTCTTTTGGCCTTTTCAGGAACCCTATTTTCCTATAATTTTATTAAATATGCCGATTTTGTAGTTGCTCATCGCAAAAACTTGTCGAATAAGATGAAATTGATTCTACTGCTGAGTTTGTTCGCTTTACTTGTAGGTGTTGTTTGTTTTTTATTTTTGTCTCGTACCACGCAAGGGGTAACGCTGTCCTTGTTAATTTTAGCCGTTTTGTATGCCGTTCCTATTTCTAAAGGCATTCCCAATCTCAGAAATTGGTCGGGATTAAAAGTGTATATCGTCTGTTTATGTTGGGCTACTGTAACCTTGATTATCCCTGTTCTCAATGCAGGGGTTGAGCTTTCCTGGGATATCTGGATAAAATTCTTACAGCGCTTTATTTTAGTTTTAATTTTGATAGGTATATTTGAAATCGTTGATTTACAGTACGATGAAAAGTATCTGAAGACGATTCCGCAATTGCTAGGGACACGAAGAACTAAAATCCTATTAGCGAGTTTGACGCTTCCTTTTTTTGTTATTGAGTTTTTTAAAGTGGGATATCACCCCATACAGGCGTGGAATAATTTGATTATTGTAGGAATTACTTTGTTATTAATTCATAGAGCTTCCCCCAAACGCAGTAGCTATTTTAGTTTGTTTTGGGTGGAAAGTGTACCCATTTACTGGTGGATTTTAGTCTTATTGGAAGGATAAAAATCTAGATTTAACTTAACATAACTACAATCTTTTCAAGGTAGATTTTTAGCTGTGTCTAAGAAAATGTATATTTGTGCATATAAAAACAACAAAGATGATACAACTTATAAATGAAGTTCAAGCAAACGAAAATCTAGTTTTCGTTTTAGGAAATGACAATACGGTTGAGGTTCCAGCTCTTTTAAATGATTTTGTAAAAGCATTTGAATCCGGAGAAAAAGAGGAAGATTTTGCCAAAATAGGAACTCAATATTTCTTTTTTGTCAAAGAGAATACGAATTTAGAAAAAATGCGCTTGGCTGGATTTAATATCCGCAAGCAACTAGATAAAAAAGCAGCTACGCTTGCTGTAGTTGGAAATGGAGAAGCAACCTTAGCTTTAGTAGAAGGAGTTGCTCTTTCTAACTATCAGTTCTTGAAATACTTCAAAGAAAGTGAAACGATGAAATTCGCTTTGGAAAACATCGCTTTAAAAGGCAATTTCGAGGCGAAACAAATTAGCGATTTAAACCATACAATTAAAGCGGTTTACTGGGCTCGTACGATGGTAAATGAGCCTGTAAGCTATTTAACGGCTACCCAATTGGCTAAAGAAATTGAAGTGTTAGGAAACGAAGCTAAATTTACTGTAAATGTGTTGGGTAAAAAGGAAATTGAAGCCTTGAGAATGGGTGGTTTGTTAGCTGTTAATAAAGGATCTATCGAACAACCAACTTTTACAATTATTGAATATAAACCAGCAAACCCAATCAATAACAAACCAATTGTATTGGTTGGAAAAGGAGTGGTTTACGATACAGGAGGTTTGAGTTTAAAACCAACGGCAGGATCTATGGACTCTATGAAGAGTGATATGGGGGGAGCGGCTTGTATGGCGGGAACAATTTATGCCGCTGCACTGAACCAATTAAATGTTCACGTCATTGGTTTAATTCCAGCAACAGATAATCGACCTGGAGGAGATGCTTATGCACCAGGTGATATCATTACCATGCACGATGGAACGACAATTGAAGTATTAAATACAGATGCGGAAGGTCGTATGATCTTAGCTGATGCAATTTCTTATGCTACACAATATGACCCAGCAGTTATTATTGATGCGGCAACCTTAACAGGAGCGGCTTTAGTAGTAGCGGGAGATATTGCTTCTTGTATTATGGGGAATGATGAGAAAACAATACAAGCGATTGTGGCATCAGGATATAAAGTACATGAGCGTTTAGCACAATTGCCGTTCTGGGATGACTATAAAGATCTATTAAAATCAAGTGTAGCCGATATGAAAAATATTGGCGGGCGTTTTGCAGGAACGATCACCGCAGGAAAATTCCTAGAACATTTCGCAAAAGCACCGTATGTACACATTGATATCGCTGGTCCAGCTTGGATGGATGCACCAAGAGATTATAAAGGAAATGGCGGAACAGGAAGTGGTATCCGTACTTTAGTAGATTTCTTAGCGAATTACAAAGCGTAAGTAAAAGACTTAAATAAGTACTAAAAGATGAGTTCAAATCGAACTCATCTTTTTTTTGTGCAAAAAATACCTTTTTTTTGTAGTTCCTTTCACGGTCTGCTTTGACTGAGATTAAAACTAAAAAATATGGAAAATAGTTCAATTCAATATCAATTTGTAACAGCAGAAAACATGCATTTTATTCGTCCTATGGCGGAAAAAATATGGAATATCACCTATGGTTCTTTATTGGATCCAGCTCAAATTGAGTATATGTTACCCCTGATGTATAACCAAGAGCGGATAACCAATGAAATACAAGACGGCTATATTTGGGAGCTACTCGTTGTTGATGGAGAGATTTCGGGGTATTTGGATTATAAATTGATGGAGGATAATCGCGTGTTTTTATCTAAAATTTATTTGGATACCGATCAGCAGCAAAAAGGACTAGGCAAGTTAATGTTGGAGCACGTCATCACCTTTGCACAAGAAAAAAAAGCCGATGCGGTCTATTTAACGGTGAATAAACACAATGCCAAGGCCATTGCCTTTTATGAGCGAAATGACTTTCAATGTATTGAATCGAAAACTTTCGATATCGGTAATGGATATGTGATGGATGATTATATTTATCAATTAGCATTAAAAAATGAGAGGTAAATCTTTGATGCTAGTTTTGATTGTCCTGTTTATGGGTTCAGTAGTAAAAGGACAGGAAATCATTCCTTTTAAAATGAATGGACATTACAATATAGTGGTAGAAAGTATCATCAATAAAAAAGACACCGTTGATTTAATGTTTCAAATTGCGATGAGAGAGGCTTCTTTAGCCCCTAATAGAACCCATAAAGTAGCATCTGTGGTATTTGATACGACAGAGTTTCCAGAAGGATTGAGTAAAACAAATAGCATTCAGGTAGGCAATACTGTAGTAGATAAGATTTGGATTTGGGATAATGAATATACCGGAAATGGGGCAGAAGGGAAAATAGGAACACAGTTGTTTGACGGACAGATTTTCAAAATTGATTACGACCAATCTCAATTTGAAGTGTATGACCATCTTCCAAATACTCATGGATTTGTAGCAGTACCTCTCACCAATGAGAATGGACGATTATTTATAGAAATTTCCGGTTTTGTAAATGATAAAGAAATAAATACAAAGTTCCTTTTGCAATCTGGATTCTCGGGTATGGTTTTGTATAACAATCAAGTGGCAGATGAAAATCAATTGGCTGAAGTACTCCCACACCTAGATGCAAAAACATTAACTAATTCGGCAGGAGAAAAATTAACGAACCTCATTGCTGAAATTCCCTTCCTTACGGTGGATTCCTTTCGCTTTGAAGCGGTTCCTGTGAATCTTTTTACAGGTGAAATTAAGAATCAAACAACAAGCTATGTCGGTGCAGATTTTATTCATCGATTCAATTGGATCATCGATATAAAAGGAGGATATGCTTATATTCAAAAGAATAAGCATTTTTCAGATCCTTATTATTTTTTTCGTAAATAGAAAGAGCTCCTGGTCATGGATGACATGATTATGAGGTTTATTTTGGGTCTTTTTCTAGAATTATATAAGCCCTAATTTATTTACTAGGGCTTATATAAAATAAGAATTGTGTTTTTATTTAAAATGTAAATTGATAGGTAAAAGATTGCCCTGATATGGATCTAGTGTAAGTATACGGATTCGAGCTAATAAGTTTTGAATTAGAAACGAAAAGTACATCTATAGGAGAATGGGCATAATATATATTTTCAAGTAATTGCGTCCCTTTATAAACATATTCCATGTTGTCGAACAAATTAGGATAATTATGGTATCTTCCTGTACCAACGTAAGGATTGAATTCTTCAACTAAATCAGTGAAGGTGTAATTTAAGGCATGATCTGCATAGATATTTTTTACATCACTATAGGTTAGCAAGAATGTTTCTCGCATTGTATCCCTGCCATAATACGCTAACTGTATTAAATTATTATGCTCGTCAAAATGGAAGAATTGAGATGAATCAAATTGGTATTCAGTAGGATTAGTGAAAACTGTTTCCATACTAACAAGCTGCCCCGAAGGATTATAATCAAAATAAGATTCTTTATTACCTTCTTTTATAGCTGTAATTTGTTGGGATTCATTATAACGAAATTTTTTAATTTTAGTTCCATCTTCATTTGTTGTTTTTTCTTCCAAAAGTAGATGTGTATTCTTGTCATAAGTGAATGTTTTTTGCTTTTGTATTTTAATAATTTTGTTTGGAAATTGACCTGATTCCGCAATTGTCCAGTTGTCTCTATAGGTAATAGCCGAACGAATGACACTCGGTTTGTTTTCTTGGTTGTATTCAAAGTTAATAGTCGCATCGTAAAAGAAAGCGTGGTCAGGTAAGTCTTTCGGATATCCTGTTGTAATCTTTACCTGTTTAACAAAGTCATTATTGAGGTTTGGGGCGGATGTATTGTCATCCGATTTATTACAAGATGCAGTACTAAGGGATAAGACAAGCGCAAGGAAAGTGTATTTTTTCATCGTTTAAGTTGGCATAATTTCTAGTAAAATTAATAATAATACGTAAGAAAAACTAGTAATAAAAAAAGGGGAGATATAGGAAATTTTTTAGATTCTAGTTTGTTGGAGTGAAAAAAAAGGAATTTTAAAATTATTTTTGAGGGTTCAGACTACCATAGTAGGGTTGAAACTAGCGCGAACATTTCAAGGTTTGAGTAGAAGAATTGTTTAAATTGGAAGAAACAGATTGATATATTATTTTTATTTAGTTTAAATAATTTAGTATCTTAGCGCAACAATATAAATACAATTAGAATGAGTACAGATACAATTAATCCAAACTTCGATCAACATAAAGTAAAACCAAAAGCACCAAAAGTTGAGGAACTAATTAATGCGTGTAAATCTGTGATGATTGCTTCAATCAATGAGGACGGTTCACCACTTGTGAGTACAGCTCCCTATTCAAGAGTTGGCAATGATTTCCAAATTTTGGTATCGTTTATGGCAAAGCACACGAAGAACTTAAGAGATCGCAAAAAAGTATCTTTTATGTTTGTAGAGGATGAGAGCGCATCGAAACAATTATATGCAAGACATCGTTTAACGATTGAAACTGAAGCTGAATTGATTGCTAAAGAAAATCCTTTATATGAGCAAGCGATGGTTGATTTGAGAGAAAGACACGGAAAAGTAATTGAAGTTTTAGGAAACTTAGAAGACTTTATCATGTTCAACTTAAAACCAATCAAAGGATCATATGTAAATGGATTCGGAAGTGCTTATTTTGTGGATGAGAATTTACAAGTAGTAGAACACAGACATGGTGCTCACGGGCAACACAATGTGGATGTAAAAAAATAAGAGACCTTTAGGGTTGAAATAAAAAAAGTCTTTAGTTTGTAGCTAAAGACTTTTTTGTTTTATGTCGCATTTTGTTTTGTAAAAGTAATCACCAAGGTGACGGATAGCAAGACGAAAAGCAGTCCTAAAGCAGACATCCAATCAAAGAATTCTCCGAAGAATAAGGTTCCTACCACTACCGCCACTACGGGTTCCATGGAACCTAAAATAGAGGTAATTGTAGAGCCAGCGTGTTTAACCGCCAATACCAAGCACAAATCAGAGATGAAGGTGGCGAAGAACCCTAGTAAAATTAAATTCATCCAATCGGCTCTTAACGTGATGGCGTCGATACCTGTGGTTAATAAGGCATAAAATAAAAAAATTAAGCATCCCATGATTAAAACGTAGAAAGTAAGGGAATCAAAGTTCATATTCGAAACTCTGGATTTGTTTAGTCCTACAATATATAAACCATACGTAAATATAGTTAAAGAAGCTAAAATTAAGCCTTTATATAAAGCGGGTGAAGCTTCACCATGCCAACACATCATTCCTACACCTAAGAGAGAGAGGATAGAGGCAATAAATAGTACGGTAGACTTCTTTTCTTTAAAGAAGAGAATCATCACGATACTGACAAAAAGCGGATATAAAAAGTGTACGGTGGTAGCCAAACCACTGGCAATGTATTCATACGAATCGACAATAAACTTGGCGGTAGCAGCATATAATAAAGCCAAGAAAAAGACGACTGCTAAATCCTTAATAGAAATTTTCAAATTTGTTTTTTTGTAGATGCAAACCGCACCCATCGTTGCCGATGAAAACAAAAAGCGATAAAATAGAATGGTCGGTATGCCGATAGCCGCCACTCCTTCAGGTCGCAAACTAGGTACTAAGAGTGGTAAAGAAAATAATGGAACCAAACCAAAAGTACCCGAGGAAATTAATGCGAACAAAATTCCTTTCAGATTTTTCATTTTAAATTAAAGTTTAACAGTAAAAATTTCAGGCAAAGATACGGCTTCTACTTTGGTGGAATGCCTTGTATCGTATAATTGCCAACATCTTAATCACAAGAAACATTACGTAAAAATAGGAACCGCCATTCCTTCAAATAAAAAGTAACTTCCTAATTTCTTTCTGAATAAAGTTCGAATTGAACAATAGAATACCACTCTTTTTTTCTTATGCTGTTAGTAAAAAATGTATTTTTACCGCTTTAACATCCCATTAAGCGTACTACTTACCTTGATACAATTCAAATTCAGAAGATGAAACATTTAATTCTTATTCCTTTTTTGTTTTTAATCTATAGCAACAACAGTCAAGCACAAATTTTGACTGATTGGCAAACGGAAAATAGCAAAGGAAAAGTCAAACAAATCACAAGTATCGATTTACCTAATGACGAAGGCGAAGTAAAAAAACAAGTAGTGCATTTTGATGCAAGAGGCTTCTTTACTTTCAAAGAAAGTTATTCTGGTACAAGAAACCCCGAAGATTCTACAGCCGTTCTTTATACAAAAATTGGTGAACTTCAGTTTTTTGAATATCAAAATAAGCAACGTCACGGGATGAGTGTCAATGCAGAGGGTAAAAAAGCAACAGAATTTGTACAACAATGGAAAGGGGCTAATGCTTGTCAATTTACGTATACATATTTTGCAACCCCAGAAAGGGAAGGAATCATGAATTTAACCTTTTCTAATCAAGCTAAATTAGAAGAAATGCATTTGATGATTATTGATAAAGAAGACCGCCATATTCAATTTGAAACGAAGTCGATTCATCAATATGACTCAAAGGGATATGAAATTCAATTTCAGCAAACAACGATTGATCCCATTGGAGATACGCGTGTACTTAGAATCAGGAATACTGCTTTTGACGCTCAAGGAAATATAACAGAGAAAGAAGTGTATGACGAAAATAATAAACTTTTTGCGAAAACACGTTTTGAATATGAGTACTATGAATAGAATCTGTTAGGATTAAACCATAAAAGCTTACTTCTTAATTAAAATCGAAAGCCTTCTTTTAAGCCTACATTTGTTCCTACTAAATCTTTTAAATTAGATGTAGATATTGAGCTTAATTACCCTGTTTTGTTACTAATGTAGTAGGAGATAAAGCGTTGTAGAAGGTATTGTCAAATGCTGCTTTTTGTTTTTGGACTTCTTCAAAAAAGAATTGTTTCTCCAAGGATATTTAAAGTACTTTGCTTGAAACTAATGAAAAATAAATTACAATGAAATTTACAAAACATCTAAATCAAACGATAAAGCGAAGTTTATGGGGTCTTGCCTTTATTTCGAGTGCGTTAACGGTAGCTCAGAATCAAGATCCTATTGTAGAAGCGTTGGTGAAAGAAGGAACGACAAATTCACAAGTAAAGACCTATGCTTTTGAATTATTAGATGTAATAGGTCCTCGCTTGGTGGGAACACCCCAGATGATGCAAGCCCATAATTGGGTCAAAGAAGAATATCAAAACATGGGATTTGAAGCGCGTAATGAGGAATATGGAACATGGAAAGCATGGGAAAGAGGGCCGTCTCAAATTACAATGACAGCTCCGCGAATCAAATCACTAGAAGGAACCCAATTGGCTTGGAGTCCTGCTACAAAAAAGAAGGGAGTAGAAGGAGAGGTTCTTGTACTAGTAGAGGCTAAAAACAAAGAGGAGTTTGACGCTTGGTTGCCCACTGTAAAAGGAAAATATGTCCTAATTTCTCAACTTCCGCCGAGTGGACGCCCAGACTATCAGTGGAAAGAATACGCTACACCAGCGTCGTATGAGAAGATGAAAAAAGAAAAAGAACAGATCGAACAAGCGTGGAATCAACGCATTGCCCATACAGGATATACCGCTAAAGAATTGCCTAAAGTACTAGAAGAAGCAGGTGCTATGGGCATTGTCATGTCCTATTGGACGGGGATTATGGGAGCGAATCGCATTTTTGGCGCCCAAACAACAAAGGTACCTACCCTGGATATAGCTTTAGAAGATTATGGTTTACTGTATCGCTTGGCAGAAAAAGGAAAAGCACCTAAAATTCACGTGAACGTTCAATCTAACGATCTAGGTACCACCCAAACATACAATACCATTGCCGAATTAAAAGGAACAGAAAAAGCAGATGAATACGTGATTTTATCCGCTCATTTAGACAGTTGGGATGGAGGTACAGGAGCAACGGATAACGGAACGGGAATCATTACGATGATGGAGGCTGCTCGTATCTTAAAAACAGTTTTACCAAATCCGAAGCGAACCATTCTCATTGGCAATTGGGGAAGTGAAGAACAGGGGTTAAATGGATCTCGCGCTTTTGTAGCAGATCACCCAGAATTGTTAAATAAAATTCAAGTGGTCTTTAACCAAGATAACGGAACAGGTCGCATTGCAACTATTTCCGGACAAGGTTTCTTACAGGCCTATGACTTTTTAGAGCGTTGGTTAGCTGCAGTACCGCAAGCGTATAAAAGTGATTTGAAAACCCATTATCCAGGCTCCCCATCAGGAGGAGGATCGGATCATGTATCTTTTGTCAGTAAAGATATTCCGGGGTTTATGATGAGCTCATTAAGTTGGGGCTATGGCAATTATACCTGGCATACCAACCGAGATACCGCAGATAAAATCGTATTTGATGAGGTACAAAACAACGCTATTCTATTAGCTATTTTAGCGTATAAAGCTAGCGAAGAAAAGGAACTCGTTTCAAGAGAGAAAATCGTTTTACCTGTGAATAATAAAGGCGAACAACAGCTATGGCCTGTATCTAAAGAACCACAGCGAAATTCAGATCAGTATTAATAGAAAAGGGAAACCGTTTTTTATGCGACGGTTTCCCTTTTTTAATGCGTATAAGCTAAACCATATAATAACCTCTGTGTACACTGCGTTTTTGGTACTCATCAATAGTTTGTTTCGAGTAAATTCAATAGCGAAAAACAGAACCAGTAGAAAAAAAGAAAGAAATTACAGTTAAGTTGTTTGTTACATAAAAAAATGTGCCAACTAGTACAAGCAGCACATTTTTAGAAGATAATTAAATAGTTAATCCACAATTTTCTCTGTCATCTTCTTTGCAATAGGAAGGATTATAAATGCTGCCATATAGGCTACGGGTAGCATAGTGAGCCATGATTTTAGAAATACGATGGGCCAATCTCCTTCAAAACCATAGGTGCGAAACAGCGCAACTACTGACATGGCAAAGGTCATGGGGGCTACCACAAAAAGGGTATTGATATATTTGTAATATTTCTTGTCCATCTCTTTTTAATTTGTGGTCAATCCACCATCAACAGGCAGACTAATGCCTGTAATCCATTTTGCACTGTCCGATGCTAAGAATACAGCGGCTTCAGCGATGTCATTGGCTTCTCCAATTTTACCCATAGGATAAATTGTTTTTACCATCTTTTCAAAATCTATAACATGCTCTGCGGATAATTTACTTAAGTTGTGATTAAATTGCGCGGTATTAATACTTCCCGGAGCAATGGCATTCACTCTTATTCCTTGTGCTCCTAATTCGAAAGCTAGCGAGGTTGTAAACGAGTCGATTGCTCCCTTTGTCAAAGAATAAGCTGTGGTGGCCCTACCCGGAAGCATGCGATGAGCAAAATAAGAAGAGATATTTATCACATTCCCTTTGTGTTTCAATAAACTTCCAAGAAGCTGCTTGGTTAGCATGTATGGAGCTTTCACATTTAAGTTGAGGTGCATATCCAGAATTTCTTCATTCATTTCAGCAAAAGGCACAAATCTGCCAATACCTGCATTGTTTACCAGAATATCAATTTTAGAGAAATGGCTGAATATAGTCTTTGCCAGACCTTCTATTTCTGATATTTGCGATAAATCCATTGCGATTCCATACACCTTTGTTCCGTATACAGAGAGTTCCTTTATAGCATCTTGAAGTTTTATTTCACGCTTGCCAATCAGATATAGATCAGCCCCTTGCTCTGCAAACTTAGTGGCTATTGCAAAACCTATTCCATCGCTACCACCTGTTATTACAGCGCATTTGTTCTTTAATACTTTCATATGCATTAGTTGAATTTGTTTTGAACTAACCAGTTATCATGCAACCATTTGTTAGTTAGTCGCTTAGCCATTCCATCACTCCATAGTATATCTCTCTCGAAAGTGATAATGGAACCATCATAACCAACAATTACCCAAGTGTAGTCTTTGGTAGAAGCGCTGTAACATTTGTATTTCATGCCACTAACAGTTTGCTTTTTACCATCCACAATAATTTCTTCGTCGTGTTGGGCTATCCACTGACCTTCTAAACCCTTTTCTAAAGTTGGATCTATCTGCTTTAAGAAGCTACTTGCTATTTCAGCACACGCTTCTTTGGAGATGTTTTTTGTACCCACATATTTTGAATCCATGTAGGTGAATCCTAATATCCTGTAAGGAGCATCTTTGGTAACAACGAAAGAATAATGCTCCCGTTCTAAACCTTGATTGTCTCCCTTTTCATAGCGAAACCAATACGCATCTTTCTGATCGACTTTTACTTCAGAAACCCGGTCGAAGTGATAATTAGTTGGAATACTAACTTGCTTTTGAAAAAAGGCCAATTGCTCTTTTACTTGTTCTAAACTCATTTTCTTTTGCGCATAAATACCAGTTGTCATCATTGCCATTGTTATTAAAATTAATAATTGTTTCATTCTTACCTGTTTTTTAATTAAACGTCAAATATTGTAAATAACTTACAATTGCAAATTAAAGAAATTATTTTTACATTTACGACAATAATTGTAAGTTATTTCCAATAATGAAAAAGAATAAAGATTTAGCCTTTGATTTTGAGTTCCTTGACAAACTAATTGTAGGGATTGGAGAGGTATCACAGATTACTGATATTCCAACCCGACAAATACGATATTGGGAAGATAAAGGCATTATAAAGAGTCTAACGGAAGAAGAGGGGAAGAACCGCAGGTATGATTATGAAAATATCAAACGCATGCTTCTGATTAAAGAACTTCTGGACGAAGGCTATACCTTAGACGCTGCTGCTGGCAAGATACAGACCAGAATGGTTCTGATAGAGGAAACACTCAAAAAATTGAAAAACAATAACGATTTGCAGGAATAACTCCTAATTTTTATAGTATAAAACGAAGAGTAAAAACGATTGATAGAAGACAAATCAGGGGTTCCTTTTAGGGTTACTCAAGGACTTGAAGCGTGTTTTTTATATCAAAAGGGACTGTCTTTTTGAGACAGCCCCAGTTTTTAGAGTATGTTATTGCTCTGTTTTCTTTCCGTCGGCTTATGAACGTTTAAAATTTCAATTCCCGCACAGTAAAAAGCAATACGATCATTTTCATAATCCTCAATCTGAAAATTAATATTTTCCCATCTGTTACCTGAAAGATCAAGAATATCAAAACCTGAAATAAACGGTAGGCCCATCCCTTCGAAATTCAATTTAAAATTGGATACCTTTTGAAATAGTATTTCAACCTCAAAAAAAGGAGGGTCACATCTTGTTTAGACCATATCAAAGATTATATAAAAACTACAGTTGTAGGTTTCCAGCTATAACAACTAGTTGTAAACTCTTTCATTTTTAAAAAATTAAATACAGACTCTTGTCCAAAACTTGACATAGATCCATAAGTAGCCTATCTAATTCTTGAACTTTCCATTTACCCTGTTCGCCCACGTTCTCTTAACCAAGCTAACCTTGTGATACTAGGTGAAATTTGTTTGGGAGCATAAATTTTGTCACTATTTATTATATCGAAGAGCTTCAGTTAAATCCAGCATAGAGCCAAATCCCTTATTATTCACATTGAATGCAACAGGCTCTCATGTTTGAGTAGGAAAATCTATACTACCTCGAATCCCTATCCAGACTAAATAAAGATACAGCTTTTTTTATTTTTTCAGCGTTCTTTAACTCTATATCTATAGTATAAAGTAATCTCATTAGGTGTTTGCGTACCGCTAGATTTATTCCGTTTAAAAGGGAGATATTGTTACGACTTGCCCTCTTGTTTTTACTTAGTTTTAAGGAATCAACTAATTTTTTTACAATCAACTGTTTTTTAGTAGAAGAACAGCTGATATCATTGCGAATAGTCATATATTTATACACCGAATTTATTATTTCTTATGAAAAAATTAAATATCTATTTAATGATACTTGCTCCCCTCTTAGGATTTGCTCAGCAACCGAATAAGAAGATACAAGAGCTATGGAAAAGTATCGAGCACAAAGAGGCACAACAAGAAGTACAGAGTTTGTTGCCCGAAGTACAAGAAGTTATTACACTTTCTCGTCAAACAAAAGCCTATGCAAGTCTTTTAAAAGGAATGTTTTATGAAGCAAAAATCAATATAACAACCAAAGAAGATAAAGACTACGATATCAATACCTTATTGCAAGCTTTTGATCAAGAATTAAAAACGGCATCAGGCGAATATAAAGCCATTCTTCAAGCTTATATCGCCCATTTGCATCAGCTGTATTACGATGAAAATGCGTATAAAATCAGCAATCGAACTACAGTAGAACAGCAGAAAAATACAGATATTCGATTTTGGTCAAAAGAAGATTTTGAAAGAGAAAGTACCCAATATTGGGAACTAGCTTTAGCTACAGCCAAGAACAATTCAACCGCTATAGTAGGGGGATGGAATGATGTATTCCAAACGACAGAATTATATAATTTAGATTTTTCAAAATTTGCTATTTATGATGCTTTGCGCATCGATTACGCTTTGTTTTTAAGCAGTGGTTTTTCCTATCGCACTTCTTCGGAGCAAAGAGAACTAAAAAAGACACAAGCAAAAACGATTATAGATCAAGTCATACAAGATTTGACCAAAAAAGGACAGGCTGAATTAGCCGCTTATGTACAAATTTTTGCCTTAAATAGCCTTGAAGATAACCGAGATACGGTAGAGCGTAATAAAGTATACCAAGAACTCTTAAAGCAAAATCCAAAATCCGCTTTAGTGCATGAAGCTGTTGCACAGTTTATGTACTATACCTATCGCGATACGCAAGAAAAAGAGGTAGATGAAACCGTTGGAGCAACATTATTGGCTTTCCTTACTAAAACGATAGAAAAATTTCCAGCAACAGAAACCGCTCAACGTTTAACGGATATTAAAAAAGTAGTAGAATCTCCTTCCTTAGATGTCAATTATAATGCCTATGAATTACCAGGGGTAAGTAATGCACTATCGGTTACGTATAAGAATTTAACTACATTGTATTTTAAAGTTTTGAAATACGAAGACGAGAATAAAAACTTTTCTATTAATCAACCGAACACGTTAGCAGGATACAAAAAAATAGCCTCGGACTATAAAAAAGTAGTGGATTATACCCTAGCCCTAAAACCATTTACGGACTATAAAACACATACGACAAATGTAGAGTTAAAACCTCTTGAACCAGGTCGTTATGTGGTATTGGTGTCTAATCGAGATTTTGATTACCTAACCGAAGAACAAGATGTGGTAAGTATGGCTTTGGTTAATATTACCTCCAATGCTTTTTTAACCAATGGAAATCAGTTTCGATTGTATGATCGAAAAACCGGTCAACCGAAAGCCAATCAAGCGGTTTTCTTAGCCAACGGACCTCAAAAGGATTTTAGTAAAGCGTATTGGGAAACTGCGGTAACGACAGATGTGAATGGAGAGTTCTCGACTGATTTTGTCAAAGAAAATACCAATTTATATTACGGTGTTAAGGGTGAACAAATTTTTTATTCAACCTATGCTTATCCAAAGAACAAAGGAACAGAAGAAGGAGTAGAAGCCGTAAATTGGAATGCTAAAGTAATGACGGATCGAGCGATTTATCGTCCAGGGCAAATTGTTTACTTTAAGTCGATTGTATTCCGTCAAAAAGGCAAAACCAGACAAGTAGGAGCCAATCAGATGGTAACAGTTAAGTTGCTTAGTGAAGAAACACAAGAAGAAGTAGGAAGTTTAGCGTTGAAAACCAATGAATTTGGATCTGTTCAAGGTGAGTTTATTTTACCTACAACGGGCTTGTTAGGAGGTTTCCATTTTGAAGTACTTTTAAAAGAAGGTAATATCGAAGAATATACCTCTATTGCAGTTGAAGAATACAAGCGACCTAAGTTTGAAGTAATGTTAGATGCCCTTACAGGTGTATATTATTTCAATGAAAAGGTAGAAGCTAAAGGAAAAGCAATAGATTATTCAGGAGCAACCGTTGCCCAAAGTACGGTGAGCTACCGTGTAGTTCGCAATTCGGGCTACCGTTACGACGTAAGAGGATATTACGGATGGCCTCGCCCAGAACAAGCCGTAACAATTACACAAGGAGAAGTAGAAACAGATGCAGAAGGAAAATTTGCGATTGACTTTACTGCTCTTCCGGAGCGAAAAGAATACAAAGCAGACGACTTACGCGTAAATTCATATACGGTTTATGTAGATGTAAAGGATATCAACGGAGAAACACATAGTAGCTCACAAACGATCTATGTAGGAGATAAAAATATCAGCTTACAACTGCCGGTTATTACCAATGAAATGGTAACGACGAAGCAATTGGAGGCAATTAAAATAAAAACGAATAACCTCAATGGAGAAACTTTCGCAGCAAAAGGAGAACTAAGTATCGTAGAATTAGAAGCGCCTTATGCGCGTAGAATGTTACTTCCGTATGAGAACTATTCTAAAGAGGATTACGAATTGTATTCGTATGAAGAATTCGTAACTAAGTTTCCTTACCTCGGCTATGGCAATGAAAATGACCATACCAAATGGAAACAAGGCAAAGTAATATTTACAAAACCTTTCGATACAGCAAAAGACAGCGAAGTTAGTTTTGCAGGCGCTAAAATTTTAAATTCAGGTTTCTATTTGTTAAAAGGATTCGTTTGGGAAAAAGGGGAGAAAACAGAAGTTGAACAATATTTCTATTACGAAAATACAAAAGAAGAACCAGGGGTCATTTATCAATTGCTTTCTGTAAAAGCAGATAAAGAAAAATACAAAGCAGGTGAAATAGCTAAAATAAGATTGCAAAGTGGTGAAAATCAAACTACAGTAGTGGCATCTGTTTTTGTAAATGGGCATTTAAAACAAAAGAAAACGCTTGAAGTTAATCGAAAAGCAAGTTTCTTTGAGTACCCAATGGGAAGTGAAGTAGGGGATGTACGCGTTAGTTTTACAGCAATCAAACACAATTTTGCAACGCAAAAATCTGCGCAATTAGTTTTGGATGCAACTCAAGAAGATATAAAACTTGAATTAGTTACTTTCAGAGATAAATTAACGCCAGGACAAGAAGAAACATGGCGCTTAAAAGTATCTGGTGCATCAAAAGATAAATTTGCGGCCGAAGTAGTTGCTGGAATGTATGATGCTTCTTTGGATCAATTTAGACGCAATACCTCTTTTCAAACGAGCTTTGATTATTTCTTTAGTTATGGGCAAGATTCGGATTTCAATACCTATAACTTGAGTAGAAAAAGTTACGCGCAAAATGTACTGAGTATTTCTGCTTATCCTAACTTAGTTTCGTATGCAACGCCAGTTGCCTTGAATTTATATGGATTTAGTCCGGGAGGAAATCTGTATAATGTTAGAGGAACTTTTGGAGCTGCTCCAAGTATGAACAAAAGAAATACTGTTGCCAATGTAGTAGAAGGAAAAGTAGCAGGAGTTACCGTGCAAGAAGAGAGTTCGGATGCATTAAGTGAAGAAGTAATAACAACAGGATCTGGACAACCAAAAAGGGATAGTGAAACTAAAAACGAAGTTCAAATCAGAAAGAACCTAAAAGAAACGGCGTTCTTCTATCCGATGTTACAAACCGACGATAAAGGCAATGTTAGTTTCACTTTTACCACACCAGAAGCTTTAACGCAATGGAGATTTATGGCTTTTGCCCATACAAAGAATTTACAAAGTAGCTATGTTGAACAAGTAGTTCGCACGCAAAAAGAATTGATGGTACAACCCAATATGCCGCGTTTCGTACGTGAAGAAGATCAAATTGTGCTATCGACCAAAATTGTAAATCTAAATAGTGCTGCTTTGAGTGGAGAAGTAGAAATCCAGTTTTTTGATGCGCTAACTTCAACGCCAATCACGGCTATTTTTGATGTGAATAGTCAAGCTAAACAAAACTTTTCGGTAGCTGCATCTGCAAATACAGAAGTATCTTGGACTATTAATGTGCCTAAAGATATTATTGCTTTAGGGTATCGTGTAATTGCAAAATCAGGCGCTTTTAGCGATGGTGAAGAATCGGCGATTCCCGTTTTGTCTAATCGTACACTCGTAACAGAAACTATGCCTATCTACGTAAAAGAAGGGCAAAACAAAATCTTTACGTTCGAATCTTTAGAGCATCCAGGGTCAGCCTTGCGTGATAACTATAAACTGACCTTAGAAGTTACGGCAAATCCAATGTGGACGGCTATTTTAGCTCTGCCTTATTTAAAAGAATATCCTTACAAAGGAACCGAACAAACGTTTAGTAAAGTTTTTGCTAATGCGATTGCAAGCCAATTGTTGAACAGTAATTTACGCATTCAATCGGTATTTGAATACTGGTCCAAACAAGGAGCTATTCAATCGAAATTGGAACAAAACGAAGAATTAAAACAAGTATTAATCGAAGAAACACCTTGGATTCGTCAAGCAGCAGATGAAACAGAACAAATGAAGCGCTTAGCGGTTTTGTTTGATTTAAACAAGATGAAAACCGAGTTGGGTATCGAATTAGAGCGTTTAAGCACCCAACAAAATAACGACGGAGGTTTCCCTTGGTTTAGTGGAGATCAATCTAATGTGTATATTACACAAGCGATTGTAGAAGGATTTGGGCAAATGAAACAAGCAGGCGTTTTAGTTCAAGAAGCAACGGTGCAAGAAATAGTAAAAAAAGCTTTTGCTTATTTAGATGAACAACACTATGCGGTGTATCAGAAAAATAAAAATACGGCTTCCCTTTCTGCCCTTGACTTGCATTATTTATATGTGCGAAGTTTGTTTATCAAAGAAATAAAAATTCAAGAAAAATATGCCAAAATGATTGCTGATTACCGCAAAGAATTAGCTAATCAAAAAGCAATTGACAACTTGTATACTACAGCAATGAGAGCCGTTGTGTTGCAGCGATTTGGAGAAGGAAAAGCCGCACAGAATTTAGTAAAAGGACTCATGGAAACAGTCGTTAAAAGCGATGAAATGGGGATGTATTGGAAAGAAAATGTAGCCGGATGGTTGTGGTATAATGCACCAATCGAAACTCAAGTTATGTTGATTGAAGCTGCCAATGAAGTAGATGCTACCAAGTATGCAAATGCGATTGAAGATATGAAAGTTTGGTTGTTGAAAAACAAACAAACCGTAGCATGGAATTCAACCAAAGCCACTACACGTGCCGTTTATGCGTTGTTGTATTTAGGTAAAAATTGGATGAATTCGGATCAAGGCGTTGAGGTTAAAGTAGGAGGATTCCCAGTTACCTTTGCTAAATCAGAGCAATTCAATACAGGATACTATAAAAAAGTATGGGATGGAGCTGCAATCAAAGAGAAAATGGGGATTGTAGAATTAGATAAAAAATCGGCAGGTGTAGCCTATGGCGCTATGTACTGGCAGTATTTTGAAGACTTGAATAAAGTATCAAAAACAGGTTCGGGACTGACTTTTACTAAACAATTATTTATCAAAGCAAATACAGATAAAGGGCAAGTTTTACGTGAAATAACGAAGGAAGAACCCATAAAAGTAGGAGATGTTGTTACTGTTCGTTTAGAAATTACAGTAGATCGCGATATGGATTATGTGCATGTAAAAGATATGCGAGCAAGTGGATTTGAACCAATCAATGTTCATTCAGGTTACAAGAGAAAAGGAGAATTTGGTTATTACGAAGAAACTCGTGATGCAGCAACAAACTTCTTTATCACTTCTTTACGCAAAGGAACCTATGTATTTGAATACGATGTTCGTGCAAATAATGCGGGATATTTCTCAAACGGAATAACTTCCCTTCAAAGTGTATATGCACCAGAAATGAAAGCAAATAGTGCAGGAGAAGATGTGAAAATTCTAAAAAAATAGAAGAAAAATTATTTCATAAAAAGTAGCAGATTTTTAATCTGCTACTTTTTTTTTGGAGTAAAGAAAGAAGTTCGTTAAAATGATGTGTTTTGTATTAATTTAGTTAAAAAATATTAATTATTGCTTTTAAATTTAATTATTGTGTTTTAAATATGTTTTTATATAGCTTTTTTGTAGAAGTAGTATCTTTGGGAAATTAATAAAGATGAAAAATGAAAAAGATTATTCTGTTTAAATTACTATGCCTTAGTTTGCTTTTTATTTCATGTAATTCAAGTTCTTCTTCCTATTGGATGGATAATCCAACCCAAGATCCTATAACGGTTTATATTGATGAACAAGTCTATGAGATTCCGGCGAATACTAAAATAAAAATTGATTTGGAATTTGGGAAGCATCAATTGAAATACAAAGACCAAAAACTTACTTTTCACAATGGCGGACGTGTCAATAAATCGCAAGCCATCATTAATCCTACCCAAAGTAACTATGTGTTCTACAAGCAACTTTATATGGATACAAAGGATGAACGATCTACGGATGATTTTGCAGCATGGGCACTGCAAACCCAAAGTGATTCCATTCGCCTAGTGGTAAACGATACAATTAGGACTTTATTCGTTCCTTTTCAAGTCTCTAATCAAGTTTTTATAAGCAAGAGTGACTTTGATTGGAAATATAATATAGATGAGCCTATGCCTAAAGAAGTAGATTTATCTAATCCGATTGTCACTAGAAAAAATCGTCAATTGCTTAAGGATTCGAATTATCAGGCTGGAAGATTCCAAGAAACCGTGTACAAGATTTATAGAGAACAAGATTTTTTTGCGTTTATTCAAGAAGTAAGTAAAGATAAAATAGCATTCTTGGTAGAGAAAATTCCCTATGCTAATTTGCCTAAAGAGAAGGTGGTTCTGACTAAGGTAAATGAAATTAAGGATGCAACATATAAAAAAGCAATTGAACAGCGCATGGATGAATTTAATCAATGGTTGGATATGAAAGGAAGTCAATCTACCTCAGGGTTTAAAGATTTTTTCTTTTCTCAAAAAATACCTGATTTGAGAACTTCATTTTTAAATCAATACCCAGGTGATTTTTCCTTCAATCAAGCAACCAATGAATTAAATGAGCAACTGAATGTTTTCGTATTACATCAACTCAATATCATTGAGGAGTAATCGATACCTCTTATAAGTAACAAAGGCTGACGATAGTACTATCTCAGCCTTTGTTGTTTGTGTTTCCTATATAGCTGTCAAGTTGCCTCGACCTTGTATTTTTGTAATTACAGAATTTCCATGCCTTCCATATCTCCACCAGCACCTTCTGGACCTCCATTCATATTTCTTTTATCCATTTTTTTGGTTTGATTGAATCGATACGTGAATGACAAGTTAATCTGTCTTCCGCGCCATTGCATTTCACTATGTGAAATAGATTGCGGTAAAACTAAATCTTGTTCTCTTTTTCTTGAGTTGAAGATATCACTGACATTAAATGTAATTGTTCCTTTGTCTTTTAATATATCTTTACTTAAAGCCAAGTTTCCAGATACATTGCCTAATACTTTACCTTGTGCAGTGTTATAAGGCGCTCTATACATTCCATTTAGTTGCCAATCAATCTTATAAGGTAAGGTGATTTTCGAAGAAATACGCGTAAACCAAGCATAAGCATTTTGATCAAAATTCTGCGTTTCTAATGCACCATCTAAATGGGTAAAGGTATAATCTCCTCTTGTTTCAGTACGGTAGAAATTGAAGTTACCATTTAATTTCCACCATTTGTAAGGTGTATAATTTAAGGTAAAATCAAAACCATAACGGTGTTCAGTTGCTAGGTTAATCGGAGAACTAATTGAAATAGGTGTTCCATCTGCCGTTTCCCCTGCAATTCTTCGTACAAATTGAAACGTATCATCTGTTTTGTTATAATACGCAGAAGCATTGAAAGTAAAACCAGTCCAACGTTTCATTACACCCAAATCAACAGCATGCGTTTTAGCCGGATTTAAATCGGGATTTCCCTGAAAGAAGTTGATGTTACTCGTGTAATTCGAAAAGGGGTTTAAGAAGAACCCACGCGGTCTATTTACACGTCTACTATAGCTAATACTTGTACTCGTGCTTTCATTTAACTCATAGTTTAAAAAAGCACTTGGAAAGAAATCATTGTATTTTTTGTTGTTGTAATTTTGAGTAGCCAATTGATTAACATCAATACTAGAATCCTCCCAACGTAAACCAACCATAAAGCTTAACTTACTTGTTATGCGGTCGCCATATTGAGCATAAAGGGCATGGATATTTTCTTTGTATTCTAAGATATTTGATAAACGAGTGTCTGAATGCCAACCGTTGTTTTCTAAACGTTGAATATTGAAATCAGTAGTATTTGATTTAAAAGTGCCTAAATAACCTGCTTCTAAATTTCCATTTTCACCTATAGGTAACGTATAATCTAGCTTTGCTAAGCCACTTTTCTCTTTTTCTTTATTAAAAGTTCGCTCAAAAGACGTTTGATTTAAGTGAGCATTGATATCATCAATCGTAGAATTTTCATTGTCTTTGTCTTGAGAAATAGATCCTTCAATGCTTAATACATGGCCTTCTTTGTCAAATTTTTTCTCAAAAGTAGTGGTGTAGTCTACGTTGTTTCTTGTTCCGTCTTTTGCTTCATTTCTATATCTATTGTATAAAAAATCATCGGAAGCATTGTAATAATCATATCTCACTCGATTTGGATTATTACTTGTATTACGACGAGCAGTAACCGTATTCGTCCAAGTAATAGAAGGAGATAAGTACCATTCTAAACCAAAAGTTCCATTGTATCCTTGTCTATCTCTGTTGTTGTCTTTGTATTCATAGATTCTTTGGGTCGGTTCGCCTGTAATAGGATCCATGTATCGGTTGTCATTTAAATTATAACCCACCGATTCCGAATCTCTATAACCTAAAGAAGTAAAGAAGTTGAATTTTTCACTTCTAAAGTTAAACATACTGTTTAGTTCATAGTTACGCGGATCTCCCATCGTTGCCGTAACACTTCCGTTGATACCTAGCGCTTTCCCTTTTCTTAAAATAATATTGATAATTCCAGCCCCTCCTTCTGCTTCATATCGAGCAGATGGATTGGTGATTACTTCAACACGGTCAATGGATTCAGCAGGTAAAATACGCATCGCTTCTTGGATATTATTAGCTAATCCAGTAGGTTTACCGTCAATTAAAACTTTTACATTTTCATTTCCTCTTAAACTAATAGTCCCTTCACTATCTACAACTACAGAAGGAACGTTGTCTAAAACATCCGCAGCAGTACCTCCTTTGACAATCATATCTTGCCCGACGTTGTATATTTTTTTGTCTAGCTTAATGTCAACCGTTGAGCGTTCTGCGATAACCGTTACTTCCTCAAGCATTTGAGAGTCATCTTGTATTTTTTGTACCCCGATAGAGGTGTCACCTTGTACCGTAATATGTTTTAATTCTAAAGTTTTAAATCCTAGAAAATCAATTTTAATATAGTAGTTACCATCAGGAACATCAAAAGAAAAGTTTCCTTTCGAATCTGACATAGCTCCTGAAACGATTGTAGCATTACTTTCGTTTTGAGCATAAATACTAGCGTATTCTAAAGGTGCATTAGTTGTTGCCTCGATAACAGTACCAGAGACAGTACTTTGAGAGCGGTTCTGAGCTGCTGTTGTTAGTGTCGTTAAAAATACGAACAACAGCAGAAGAACTGATAAAGGCATTTGTTTTTTCATTATAGTCGTTTAGTTTACTTATCGTACTAAGTTAGACTACAATTTCAAACATTGGTTTAATGTTGAGTTTGTTAAAAAAGAGTTAATTATAAAACTTGATATATCTTTTCTGTAGGTCTTGCTATGATAGCTTTAGATCCATTTACTACAACAGGGCGTTCTATGATTTGCGGATAAGTCACCATCGCTTGAATAATATCTTCATCGGAAAGTGTTTTATTGACAAAGTTTTCTTGCCAAAACGCATCTTTTGTTCGAACTAACTCAATAGGAGTGTAATTTAATTTCTGTAACAACGCTTTAATATCGTTATAACCAAGGTTCGCGTCCAAATATTTTATAATTTTGTAAGCTACACCTTGTTGTTCCATAAAAGCGATACTTTCTCTTGATTTACTGCAACGAGGATTGTGATAAATTATAATCATAGTCTAAGGGTTTGTTCTCAAATATAGCAATTTTTTTCAAACATGAAATACATCGATCAACTACTACATCAAGTAAATAAGAGACAAATTCTTTATTATCTCCCATTTACCCTTTTTTATTTGATGATTATGCTTGTAAATGGAATAATTACAAGGTATTCGTCAATTTCTACCAAAGAATTAATTAATTCTCAAATTGAGATTTTAGGAAAGAATATGGCTTTTTTTCAATTAATAGCGCCTTTTGCGATTTTTTTGTTATTTTTAGTGCTGTGGGTATTAGTTGTTCATAAACAATCGTTAGTTACTTTAACTACCTCTCGATCAAAAATTGATTTGAAGCGTTTTGCTTTTTCTTTTGCTTGCCAAACACTTTTAATTGTACTTAGTTTTGCTATTAGTTATAGCATTAGTCCCACCGATTATGTTTTTAATTTTAATCTCCCAGCCTTTTTAGGTTTTTTTGTCATTGCTCTTCTTTTTATTCCTATTCAAACGAGTTTTGAGGAATATTTTTTCAGAGGGTATCTCATGCAAGGAGTAGGATTAGCGACGAGAAGTAGAGCTATTGCATTGATTGTAACTTCGGTTGTATTTGGATTAATGCACTTGGCCAATCCAGAAGTTGAAACCTTAGGTGGAGGTATTATGATTTATTATATCGGAACTGGTTTTTTCTTGGGTATTATGACGTTGATGGATGATGGCTTAGAATTAGCCTTAGGTTTTCATGCAGCCAATAATTTAATTGGCGCCTTATTAGTTACGTCAAGTTGGACGGTATTTCAAACCAACTCTATATTTTTACATACAGCGGCTCAAGAAAAGGTTTCTGTTTGGGAGTTTATTTGGCAGATATTTCTATTTTACCCTATTTTGCTATTGATTTTTGCGAAGCGATACCAATGGAAAGATTGGAAAGATCGTTTAGTAGGACGAGTTGTTTAATTTTTATGAGTATCTATTTATGAATACCAACGATATACATCCAAAATTTAAATTAAATGGGGTATCCCATACGATAGCTTCTCTTTTGGAGGAAGCGGAGAAGATGCTCCATACGCAAGAGAATCATCTTCTTGAATTGGGACATTTAATACAACATTGGTTTGATGCAAACGAATATATTGTACAGAGAACCTCTGGTACAACGGGACCATCCAAGGAAATTCAGTTGCACAAAGCAGCCATGCGAGCGTCAGCCAAAGCGACCGTTGAGTTTTTTGAAGTACAAGAAGGAAGCAAAGCTTTGCTTTGTATGTCTGCCCAATTTGTAGGCGGAAAGTTGATGTTTATTCGAGCGCTATTATTTGGGTGGGAATTAGATGTTTGTAAGCCAACTGCACGTCCGTTACTAGATGTGAAAACGCAGTATGATTTTGTTGCAATGGTTCCCATGCAAGTGGAAAATAGCTTAGACGATTTGAATCAGATCGCTATTTTAATCATCGGAGGAGCAAAAGTATCTCCTCTTTTGACACAAAAATTACGAGAGAAGCAAACAAAAGTATATGAAACGTATGGGATGACTGAAACCATTACGCATATTGCTGCTAAAAAAATAGGAACACCTTACTTTGAAGTATTGCCTCAGGTTCAGATACAAACAGACCAACGCGGCTGTTTGGTTATTGATGCCCCTGCGGTTAATCCAACGCAAATAGTTACCAATGATTTGGTTCATTTAATAGATAACAAACGATTTGAATGGTTAGGGCGCTTCGACAATGTAATTAACAGTGGAGGCGTAAAATTATATCCAGAACAAATTGAAGAAAAACTAGCTACCAAAATAAAGACTCGTTTTTTTATTACTGGGAAATCAGATGATTATTTCGGTACTATTGTTGTATTGGTAATCGAAAATCTACCTTATGCCTTGGGCGAAGATATTTTTGAGGATTTAGCCCCTTATGAAAAGCCTAAGGAAATTCAATTTGTAGAACAATTTATAGAAACCGAATCGGGTAAGGTAATTCGAAGCAAAAACACAAACTAATAAAGGGTTTAAAAAATGAAGCGTTTAAAATTACAAAAAATAGGACTATTGATTATGTTGTTAGGAATAGGTCATGGGAATCAAAGCGTTGCGCAGGAAAAAAAGGCGGTCTTAGATCAGCAAATTACAGCTGCGATGATGAAGCAAATAGCAAGTAAAAATTTTCCCTCTTATAAAGAAGGAAAAGTAGCGGATTATATTCCAGAATTGGGAAAAGCAAATCCAGAAGCGGTTGCTTTTTCTGTGGTGAAAGAAAATGGAGAAATTATCAATGTAGGGGATGTACATGCAAAATTCACTATGCAGAGTATATCTAAAATAATTGCCTTGATGATTGCTGTTCAAGAAAAAGGAGAAAAGGCTTTGTATGATAGAATTGGCTATTATGGGACCGAAAAAGCATTCAATCACTATGCTAATTTAGAAACGGCGGGTAAACCGTTGAATCCGATGATGAATGCAGGTGCGATTTTAACTACGGCTTTTATTGAGGGAGAGGGAGATATTGCCTATCAAAAAATTCTAGAAAGAATTCGCTATATTACTAAAAATGAATCTATAGCTATTAATCAAGCCGTGTATCTTTCTGAAAAAGAAACGGGACACCGCAACCGAGGGATTTTTTATTTGCTAAAAAATAATGGATTGATAGAAGGCGAAGAAAATAAATTAGATAATTATTTTAAACAATGTTCCATTGAAGTAACCGCAGAAGATTTAGCTAAAATCGGGTATTATTTTGCCCATGGATGTACGCGTTTTGATGGAGATAAAACCTATTATAACAGAGATTTAGCTCGTTTAATTCAAGCGCAAATGCTTATTGCAGGAATGTACGATTTTAGTGGAGAATACGCAAGAACAGTTGGTTTGCCAAGTAAGTCAGGCGTAGGAGGAGGAATTGTAGTCAGCGTACCTAATAAAATAGGGATTGGCGTATTTAATCCTGCTTTAGATCAACATGGCAACTCTGTGGTAGGCTATCATATTTTATATGATTTTGTCAATCAATTGGATTTGAGTTTGTTTTAACCCTTGGTTTTACTTTTGAATAAATTTAATTTGTCAATATGACTACAAACACGAAGTGTAAAACCTAAGGTTAGAATGCTTAGTAAAATCTGAATGACATAATCTTTAGCTGGAATCATAAAAATATTAAATAAAAAACCACGTGCGCAGCACGTGGTTTTTTATTTTAAATTCTAAATGAATTAGAATTGCTCTCTACCAGAGAAATGGAATGCACCTTCGATAGCTGCATTTTCATCGCTGTCAGAACCGTGAACAGCATTTTCTCCAATTGATTTAGCGTATCTTTTACGGATAGTACCTTCAGCTGCATCAGCAGGATTAGTAGCTCCGATTAATTTTCTGAAATCTTCAACAGCGTTATCTTTTTCTAAAATAGCTGCTACGATTGGACCTCTTGACATAAATTCAACTAATTCACCATAGAAAGGTCTTTCAGCGTGTACTTCGTAGAATTTTTGAGCATCTCTAACTGTCAATTGAGTTAACTTCATAGAAACAATTTTAAATCCTGCTTCTGTAATCATGTTAAGGATTCCACCGATATGACCAGCTTCTACTGCGTCAGGTTTAATCATTGTAAAAGTTCTGTTCGTTGCCATTTGTTCTAAAATTAAATTTTTTGCAAAAATAGACTTTTATGTCTAATATATTGAATTTCGATTCGAAATCTTTACTATAAAGATAAAGTAATTGCGCTATGAAGTTGGAATATCCAATAAGCGTTGTGCTAAATCAATCATTTCAGGGGTTCCCGTGTGTTTTTTAGGTTCATCTGAAAGTTTGACTACATCCGTCCACGGACCACCTTCTGGGTAGGCTTGGGTCATTTTAATCACGATATTCAAAGCAGGTAAACCCGCATCGTTTGTGAAATCTGTTCCAATCCCAAAAGACATACCAATGCGATTTTTACAAGCGATAGCAATGCGCTCTACTTTTTCAGGATTTAATCCATCCGAAAAAATAATCGTTTTTGATAAAGGATCAATATTCATCTTTTTATAATGTGCAATGGTTTGGTTTGCAAATTCAATAGCATCTCCACTATCGTGGCGAACCCCATCAAATAGTTTAGCGAATTTTTTATCAAACTGCTCAAAGAATACTTTACTTGTATAAGTATCTGTTAAGGCAATTCCCAAATCCCCTCTGTACGTATCTACCCAATGCTCTAATCCCATAGAATTAGCCATTTTGAAGCCATATTTAGCTGCGTGAAACATAAACCACTCATGGGCATGTGTACCAATAGGTTTTGTGCCATATTTCATGGCTAAATGCACATTGCTTGTTCCAATAAAAGTTCCATCTCCATAGTTTTGAAGGGTTTCAACTACGATTTGATGCACGGCATACGAATGCCTGCGTCTTGTTCCAAACTCGGCAATGGTAATGCCCAACTTTTTGTAGTTTTCGATTTTTTCTTTTGTTTTTGCACGAATAACTGCATCAGGCTCTCGAACGGAACCTGTTAGCTGGTAGTACAATTCACAAATGATAGACATTAAAGGAACTTCCCACAGAATTGTGCGGTACCAATAACCTTTAATTGAGACTTCTAATTCTTCTCCTTCTTGGTAAATTTCAACTTCAGAAGGATCAAAGTGATACCCTTGTAAGAAATCCAAATAGGTAGGATCTAAATATGGACAAGTCACTTGAAGAAACTCTTTTTCTTGTTTAGTAAGTTTGAGTTTCGCCATAGCATCAACAGCTGCTCTTAGTGCCTCAGCAAAACCAAGAGGATATTTATGCTGTCCGCGATTGATAAAAATATAAGCGGCCTTCGCATAGGGAAATTGCTTAACCACGGCATGTTGCATGGTCAGCTTATAAAAGTCATTATCTAAGATAGATGAAATAACTTGGGGCGTATGTGGTGTTTCCATAGCTTTATTAAATTGATCAATCGATTGATGCAATCAGATTAATACACAAATATACAATATATAAAAAGTAGAAAGAATATAGCTTAAAAATACAAATAAAATAAGCAACCCGCTAGGCAGTAATTTCCTAGCGGGTTGCTTGATATAATTTTATTCAAAGGACTGTAAAGTTACCAGTTTGGTATAGGTACCCTTGAGTTTCATTAACTCTTCATGTGTACCTTGTTCTACAATTCTTCCTTTTTGCATCACAATAATTAGATCTGAATTTTGAACGGTTGATAAACGGTGAGCAATGACAACTGAAGTTCTATTTTTCATCATGTTTTCAAGGGCATCCTGAACGAGTTTCTCGCTTTCCGTATCTAAAGCAGAGGTTGCTTCATCCAATACCATAATAGGTGGATTTTTGAGTACAGCTCTCGCAATAGATAAACGCTGTCTTTGTCCACCTGATAATTTACTACCTGAATCACCAATATTGGTGTTGATTCCCAAAGGTAAATCTTTGACAAACTCATAAGCATTCGCTACTTTCAAAGCCTCAATAATTTGTTCATCAGAAGCGTTTTCATCTCCCACAAGCAAATTCGCTTTAATAGAGTCATTAAACAAGATGCTGTCTTGCGTAACTAAACCGATTAGATTACGCAAACTGTGTAAATCTAAATCGCGAATATCTACATTGTCAATTTTTATTGCTCCATCCGTAATATCCCAAAAACGAGTCAATAAATTGGCTAAGGTACTTTTTCCACTTCCTGATTGTCCCACCAGAGCAACGGTTTTTCCTTTGGGAATGGTCAAATTAAAGTCTTTCAATACCAAGTCATCTTCGTATTTGAAATTGATATTTTCGATAGATATTTTATCGTCAAACGTTTCTTTTTGAATAGCATTTTCAGGACTCATAATTGGGTTTTTCTCTTCTAGAATTTCCAATACACGTTCAGCAGCAGCATTTCCTCGTTTTAATGAATAGGATGCTTTAGACATTGCTTTGGCTGGTGTTAAAATATTGTATGCCATTCCAATATAAGCAATAAACGCTGCTCCTGTTAAAGTTCCTTCCCCTAGTACTAAATGTCCTCCGTAAACTAATAATACGGCAATCGTGACAATACCTAAAAACTCACTCAAGGGTGAGGATAAGTTTTGACGGTTTAGAATTGTATTATTTAATTCATAGAAGGATTGGGTTGAGTCTTGAAATTTCTTATTGAAGTTCTTCTCTGCATTAAAACTCTTGATTACTTTTAATCCCGATAAAGACTCTTCAATAATCGATAAGAAAAAACCTTGTTCTTCCGAAGCTTTTTGGGAGCTTTTCTTTAGCGTTTTGCCTACCTTGGAAATGATAATCCCTGAGATAGGAACAAATATAAATACGAATATAGTGAGTTCACTACTAATAGCAAACATCGCTATAATTGTGAATACAATCGTCAAGGGTTCTCGTACTAAAACTTCTAAAATAGATAAGAACGAGTGTTGAATTTCCAATACATCTGAGGTGATTCTTGAAATGACATCTCCTTTGCGTTTTTCTGAGAAAAAGGACAAAGGCAATTCCACAGCCTTTTTATACATCGCATTGCGAATATCTTTTAGAACGCCATTGCGTAAGAAAGTAATAAAATACATCGCCCAGTAGTTGAATAAGTTTTTCAACAAAAATATCGCAATGATTATTGCAGCCATGACCATTAAGGTATTCTGAGCGCCATATTCTGCTGTATATTGCGTAAGATGATAGGACATTAAATCGGATAAATAACCCTTTAAATTTCCAATGCCAGAATAGATGGGTTGTACGGCAACTTTTTTTTCATCGCCAAATAATATCGTCAACATTGGGATAAGTGCTACGAAACCCAACGCACTAAAAAGGGCATATAGGACATTAAAAAAAACATTGAGGTAAGCATACGATTTGTAGGGCTTAGCGAAATATATTATTTTTTTGAAATATTCGTTCATATTTAAAACATTAAATAATAAAAGGAAAGAAAAAAAGACTGGTGTTTTATACCAGTCCTTTTTTTATGAATTAGTTCAGTTTCATTTCGTCAATGATAGCCTGAATCTTTTGATCTAAAAATTGTTCTACTTCTTTTACTTCTTCCAAAGTATCGAGCCATTCATTTACGCTGAAATAGAATTTTATTTTAGGTTCCGTACCACTAGGACGAGCCGCTATTTTCGTTCCGTCTTCTAGGTAGTAAATCAATACATTAGATTTTGGAATATTAATCAATTCGGTTTCTCCGCTTAGTAAGTTCTTCGCTTCGCCACTTTGGTAATCTTCTACACAGACAACACGCTGACCGATGATTTCAGTTAACGGGTTTTCACGCAATTCAATCATGATTTGCTTAATTTCTTCTGCACCAGAAATTCCTTTTTTGACTAGAGAAATTAAATGTTCTTTATAATAGCGATGATCGATGTATAGATTGACCAATTCTTGATAAAATGAACTTCCTGCTGCTTTGGCAAGAGCGGCAATTTCACAAACCAATAGGGCAGAAGCTACCGCATCTTTATCGCGTACTTGATCACCTACCATATAACCAAAACTCTCTTCTCCACCGCCGATAAACTGTTGATTAGGAAATTCTTTGATGAATTTAGCAATCCATTTGAACCCCGTTAAACCAACTTTGCATTCTACACCGTATGCTTCAGCTAAATCTAACATCATTGGAGTAGATACAATCGTAGAACCAATAAACTCTGTACCAGAAAATCCGCGATTTACTTTCCATTGTTCCAATAAGAAAGCCGTCATCATCACCATGGTTTGATTGCCATTTAACAAGATCATGTTACCCTCTAAGTCGCGAACACCAATACCAATACGATCCGAATCTGGATCTGTACCAATAACGATATCAGCTCCTTTTTCTTCTGCTAAAGCCATAGCCATAGCTAAAGCTTCTGGTTCTTCTGGATTTGGCGATTGTACCGTTGGGAAATCGCCATTCGGTTCCTCTTGTTCTTTGACAATATAAACGTTGTTGTAACCGGCTTCTTTTAACGTTCTTGGAATCACCTTAATAGATGTTCCATGTAGCGAAGTATAAGCGATTTTTAAGCCGTCTTTTACCGCTTGAGGGGTATTGAAACTAGCATTTTCAATTGTAGATTGAATAAAGGCTTGATCTAATTCTTCTCCAACCGTTGTAAGTAAAGCATCATTGCCAGCAAAGTTAATTTGCTCATACGTCAATTGATTGATTTCATCAATTACAGCAGCATCTTCGGGTGGAACAATTTGCCCCCCATCAGACCAATATACTTTGTATCCATTATATTCAGGTGGATTGTGTGAGGCTGTTAATACAATACCTGCATTACATCCGTAATATCTTACTGCAAATGACAATTCAGGGGTTGGACGCATATCGCCAAATAAATACACTTGTATTCCATTAGCGGTAAATACATCTGCAACAACCTTAGCTAACTCTTGACTGTTATGACGACAATCGTAATTGATAGCTACTTTTAATTCTTGGTTAGGAAACGATTTTTTTATGAAATTGGATAAACCTTGTGTGTTTTTACCTAATGTATATTTATTGATGCGGTTTGTACCTACACCCATAATTCCTCGCATTCCGCCTGTACCAAATTCTAAGTTTTTATAAAAACTATCTTGTAAATGAGCCGGATCGTGGTCAAGCAATTGTTGAACGACAGCTTGTGTTGCTGTATCAAATGGCTCTTTTAACCATTGTTCTGCTTTTGCTAAAATTTCTTTTTCTATTTGCATCTTCTAATAATTTAGCTGTTGTTTAAACCTTTGTATTCAGCAATTTTATATCTGCTAGTATTGGATTTTGTTTGTAAAATAAGTTCACCTAGGAAACCGGCTAAGAACAATTGAGTTCCTATGATCATGGTAGCCAACGCGATGTAAAACCAAGGATCTTGGGTAACTAAGATAGCGGGTTTATTTTGATATAATTTGATTATTTTGCTTAAGCCTATACCAGAAGCAGCTAAAAAACCAACCATAAACATAAGAACACCTAAGGTACCAAAAAGGTGCATGGGTCTTTTTCCGAATCGTGATAAAAACCAAATGGTAATTAAGTCTAAAAAACCATAGATAAAACGACTCATACCGAATTTGGTTGTTCCGTATTTTCTCGCTTGATGTTGGACTATTTTTTCTCCGATTTTGTCAAAACCTTCATTTTTAGCTAATACGGGAATATAACGATGCATTTCTCCCGATACCTCAATGTTTTTAACAACCTCTTTGCGATAGGCTTTTAAACCACAATTAAAGTCGTTTAATTGAACCCCAGAGGTCATGCGTGCAGCCCAATTGAATAATTTCGAAGGAAGATTTTTAGATAATACTGAATCATATCTCTTTTTTTTCCATCCCGAAACCATATCAAAGCCATCGTGAGTGATCATGCGATATAAACCTGGGATTTCATCTGGGCTATCTTGTAAATCGGCATCCATCGTAATAACAACCTCGCCTTCAACCTGTGCAAAACCCGCATGTAAAGCCTGTGATTTTCCAAAATTGCGTTGGAACTTTATTCCTTTTACCTGTGTATTTTGTTGAGCTAATGCGGCGATAATTTTCCAAGAATCATCGGTACTCCCATCATCGACAAATACAACCTCATAGGTATATTGATTTTCTTGCATAACCTTGCTAATCCAAGCATAAAGCTCAGGTAGAGATTCTGCTTCATTGAGCAAGGGGATGACAATAGATATAGCTATACTCATGTAATTGTTTGGATTAACTGTTTGAATCAGTCTCTGTTGTAGCTTGCTGAGCATCGGTATGAGCTAGAGGCGTAAACTCTGATTTATTTTTAAAAATAGCAGCTAATAATAAACCTAAAATACAATTCCTTAAAATACTACCTGACCACATAAAAACTTGTTTTTGAGGGTCAAATAGATTGAGTTCTTTACTTTTGGTAAGTTGCTCATTGATTTGTTCTTGAGGTAACCCTGAGTTGTCTAAGGTTTCAACTAACATATCATATAAGACTTTGTTTATCAAATCCTTTGCAGAAGGATCTACGAGATTAAACAAAATGTTATAGACGATATAGTTTGCCGTTACACCAATCGCAATCGCAATTAAAAAAGGAGTAAAAGCCTCTTTAAAAGTCACATACCCCCCAACCTTTTTGCGGGCAATATATACCGTTAATACGCCAAGTATAATGGTAATACCAATATTAAAAAAACCTACAAATTTGTTAGCAAAAAGGGTTTGATCAGTAAAAAATAGGGTACAATTAAATAGTAGGTAATAAATAGCTAATACAATTCCAAAGGTTATGCCTACTTTATTGAGAGGGTTCTTCATCCGTGTGATTTTCAAAAAATGTAAGTTACAAATATACTAAAATACCCATTTAGTTTTGTATTAGGGAAGAATAAAGCTGAAACGGATAGCAGCACGTGAATAATCAGGCAAAAAAGGACTATTCTACTTTTACTAGAGGTGTTTGATAGTTGATTGGGGAAGATTACGATAAAATATAAGCAACCTCGATAAAAAACACGATTATTTATTTGTAGATTCAAATTAATTTGTAAATTTGCATGCTTAATAAAATAAGTATAACCCAAAAGTTATTTGACGTTTATACCTTTCTTGGAAAACAGAAAGCTTCAAAATAGAGAATAACTCAATTTTTTAAAAACAGATTTATCATGAAAAAAGGTATTCACCCAGAAAATTACAGATTAGTAGCATTTAAAGATATGTCAAATGAAGACGTATTCCTTACAAAATCAACCGTTGATACAAAAGAAACGCTTGAAGTTGATGGAGTAGTATACCCAGTGTTCAAAATGGAGATCTCTCGTACATCTCACCCATTCTACACAGGTAAATCTAAACTTATTGATACAGCAGGACGTATTGATAAATTCAAAAATAAATACGCTAAATTCAGCAAATAATCTGAATTTATTGAAAATAACAAAAACCTTCCAAGCAATTGGAAGGTTTTTTTGTTTATATCTGTAACTGATATGGTGTTTTTTTGGATAGATTCAGTTAACTTTGAATAATCTATGAACTGATATTTATTGTTATGAACTATATTTTATTTGATGGAGAGGTAAGAAAGGCCTTATTGCCTTTTACTTTTACAAGACCCGTAGCGGATATTCGAGTTGGAATTTTGACAATCCGAGAAAAATGGGAAACCTATTTGGGGTATACGACAACTACCGTTACTGAAGAATATTTAGAAGCTAAATATCCTATGGTTGAGGTTGAACAAAATATCATGATTAATAGTGCGTTCTTACCTACTGAAAAACTAGTAGAACTCATTCAATCTTTAAAGCCAAAACAAGCAGTTGGTTATCAGGATGATATTGTTGCTTTCTTTACAGAAGAAGAGCAAGAGGATATTAATTTTGAGGAGTATGAGATTTTAGACTTTACAGATTCTCTGATTAAAATCGCCAATAAATGGGATATCTTTCAACAAAATGATGGAGCTATTCGTCAAGATTATGCGCTTTTGACAGAAGATAGAATTTCAGAACCTATTCCAGCAACGGTACAAGTGATAGGTAGTGAATATATTTTTATTGAAGAAGGTGCTGTTTTAAATTTTGTAACACTTAATGCGGCTACAGGACCTATTTATATCGGAAAGAATACTGAAATAATGGAAGGTTCCGTTATTCGTGGACCTTTTGCACTGTGTGAGGGAGCTCAAGTTAAAATGGGAACAAAAATCTATGGAGCAACAACCATTGGACCAGAATGTAGAGTGGGGGGGGAAGTAAGTAATTCGGTTATGTTTGGTTATTCTAATAAAGGACATGACGGTTTTTTAGGCAATTCGGTTCTCGGTGAATGGTGTAATTTAGGTGCGGATACGAATAATTCAAACTTAAAAAATAATTATACAGCTGTAAAATTGTGGAATTATGAAATGGAGGCGTATGAAAGTACTGGTTTGCAATTTTGTGGCTTGATGATGGGTGACCATAGCAAGAGCGGTATCAATACTATGTTTAATACAGGTACTGTGGTAGGCGTGGCTTGTAGCATTTTTGGTGGGGATTTTCCTAAAACATACTTACCTAGTTTTACTTGGGGAAAATCGGCGATGGATGATGTTTATGACGTCGATAAAGCAATTAAAACAATGAAAATGGTAATGGGGCGCCGTCATATCGATTGGACACCAGAAGATGAAGCTATTATGCGTTTTTTATCAGAAGAAAATAAATTAGAACGCTTTCAAGCGAGATTAGGAAGATAGTTACGGTTGAACGTCTTTCAATACGATTCCCTTTCCCTAATACTAAAGACTTGCAAAGGAAATAAACCTGTTTCTAAGGAAAAATACCTATTTTTGTAGGGTTAAATAACTAGAAAATTAATTGAAAATGGCAAAGAAACCAGGAATTCCAAAAGGGACAAGAGATTTTTCTTCGATTGAAGTAGCAAGAAGACAATACATAATGCAAACAATCCGTCATCATTTTGAGCATTTTGGTTTTCATCCTATAGAAACGCCCTCTTTTGAGAATTTGGATACGTTATTGGGAAAATATGGAGAAGAAGGTGATCGATTGATTTTTAAAATTCTAAACTCAGGGGATTATTTAAGTAAAGTTGATGAATCACTTTTAGCAGATAAGAATAGCTTGAAGTTGACTAATCAGATTTCAGAAAAGGCCTTGCGTTATGATTTAACCGTGCCTTTCGCTCGTTATGTGGTTATGCACCAAAATGAGTTAGACTTTCCTTTTAAACGCTACCAAATGCAACCCGTATGGCGCGCAGATCGCCCACAAAAAGGAAGATTTAGAGAGTTTTACCAGTGTGATGCCGATGTTATTGGTTCAAAATCACTTTGGCAAGAAGTAGAATTGGTTTTATTGTACGATCGTGTATTTACTGCTTTGGGAGTAGAAGGCGTTACCATTAAACTAAACAATAGAAAAATCTTAGCTGGTATTGCAGAAGTAATTGGTGCAAGCGATAAATTGATTGATTTTACAGTTGCTTTAGATAAATTAGATAAGATTGGAGAAGAAGGGGTGAAGAAGGAAATGATTGAAAAAGGCATCGATGCAGTAGCCATTGAAAAAGTGCAACCTTTATTTAATTTTACGGGAACTTTTGAAGAGAAAATCGAGAAATTAGGTCTATTATTAGCCCAGTCAGAACAGGGAGAAAAAGGAGTAGAAGAATTAGCTTTTGTTGGAAAAGAGATTGCAAAAATCGGACTTTCAACAGCTACTTTAAATTTGGATGTAACTTTAGCCCGTGGTTTAAACTACTATACAGGAGCAATTTTTGAAATCGAAGCACCCGAAACCGTTCAAATGGGGTCGATTGGTGGCGGAGGTAGATATGATGACTTAACAGGTGTTTTTGGATTAAAAGACATGAGTGGAGTAGGGATCTCTTTTGGATTAGACCGCATTTACTTAGTGATGGAGGAATTAAATCTATTCCCTTCAACAGTCAATGCTTCTTCAAGCGTTATATTCTTAAATTTTGGAGAAGAAGCGATGAGTTATGCGATGAAAGCCGTAGCTCAATTGCGAGATGCTGGAATTAAAACAGAAATTTACCCAGATAAAGCAAAAATGGATAAGCAGTTCAAATTTGCAGATAAAAAAGGAATTCAATTTGCTGTATTAGTTGGGGATGAAGAAATCCAACAACAAAAATATAAAGTGAAGAATCTAGTTTCAGGAGAACAACAAACCGTTAGCCTAGAAGAATTAAAACAAATGGTGCAATAAGATAAAATATTGCATAAATTATAAAAAGGAGCAGTAAACATTCGTTTGCTGCTCCTTTTCTTTTAGAACTAAGTTTCTTTATTAAGTTTAGTTGTGAATGCGTATGGAAGCTCTTACTAAAGCCATCGCTGCAATTTTATTCAGCGGAATATCTTTGTCTTGATGGTGTTGATTTTGACTAACTAATCGGACATGATCCTCTCCTTTTTCTGATTTTTGAAGAAATTTAATTGTTTTATACGTCGAATGCGTGTCAATATAGATGGAAAGGATATAAATCTCCCCGAAAAAAATATTATTGATATCAACATCCACCTTTTTAAAAGCTACAATATCTCCTGCTTTTAATAAAGGATACATAGAATCTCCCGTTGCATAAATTGCACCATCTACACTTGGAAGATTGGGAACACTTAAATAATCAACAATAAATTCATCGTCAAAATCGCCATTTGATTTAGGTAACAACCCCATCGTTGCCATTGAATTGAATAAAGGGATTTTTTGAACATCTTTGATGGGATCCACCGTTTTTCGAAAAGAAATAGTGGGTGCTGTTATGAAATCACCCACTTGATTAGGTTCAGACTTTAGCATATTACCTTCTCCAGTAATTAACCATTCTAAATTCATATCCGTATATTTTGCGATTATTTTCGCTACAAAAACGTCTGAAACAGCTGAATTAAGTTTGTCTGAATCCAAAAAACCTCTTTTTATATCAGTTGTTCGTAAAAACTCACTTACGCTAATCCCTTTGTAGTCAATGTATTGAATTATTCTATCCTTTGTTGTTACTATATTCATCGCGCATTTATTTGTTTTATTACTATATTTATCGCACATTTGTCTTTCATAAGAAGATGAAACCTAAAAACGTGTAAATATATGGAAAAAGTGAAACAACAAGCGTATTTTAACTTAAATATTTTAGTTCGATTAACTAAGAAATACGTAAAATTAAGTAATGAAAGATATTGGTTTGCGACTTTTAGCGCAAAAAAAGAATTAACCTAACGCCAATTCGAATGACCGAACTAGAACTTAGACACAAAATGAATCAATTAGAGGAGTGGCTTAAAGTGAATGGCTTACATCCCAATTATACACTCATTTTACAAGACAAACAAAGATTAGACCAACAAATAAACGAGATAAATACTATGAATGAAAATTTACAACGAGAACTAGTGCTTTATGATGCTTTAAAAGCGTCTGCAAATACAGGCTATTTTACGACAGGGGAAAGAATTTGTATCAATCAAGAAAGAGGCTATTTATTGAGTATGGAATCAGAAGAGGAACTGAATCCCTATCAAATTCCTTCAGCAATTGAAACAAAAGTACAAGCTCTAAATAAGTAAATCGCAAAGCGATTGAGTTAATGGAAGAGTTTTTTGACTTTCTATTGATTTATCTCCATAGAAGAAGGAAAGAAGGAAATAAAAGTACAATTTGATTTGTACTAGAAAGCAGCTAGCTGTAAAACTAGGTGGTTATAAAAAAAGTTTTAAGCATGAAAAAGTTTAGTATAGTATGAGTTCACAACAATTAGGGCGTAAGTTAAATAAACTGCGTCGCTATCAACTAATATTAGAATTGTACAATCAACATAAAACGCCAGATATCCCTGTGAGTGTGGTTTGGCGTAAATACATCTGTCCTATTTATCCCATTTCTCGTACAACACTGTATGAAATTCTAGGAACAGCTGTCAACAAAGAATTAATGCGTGTGGAAGAAGAATGTAGACAATTAAAAAGTATAGAATAAGATAGTAGAAGTAGTTTGTTAGTTGATTGGTTCATTCACTACTTTATAAGTATAAAAAGTAATCTAAAGGAGAAGATTTAGGCTTTACTGTTCTGACAGGAAGGATAAATCTTCTCCTTTACTTGTTTAAAATAGGTTGAGGAGAGTCCGAAAATTAGTTTAGGAAGTCCAATCCTGAGAAATATTCCTACCCGTGTCAAACTTTAATCGGATTATTTACTAGGCTAAAAGAGACGGTAACTGAACAGATTTGTTCAAGTACTAAATACTACTGTTTAGGTGCTGAACAACAACTTGAACAGGGGTATAAAATGCGCCAATTTTGTTCTCGAGATGATAAGGGAATAACAACGAAACACACGAAGAGAAACCTAAAATGTACTTAGAACGGTTTATAAAACGATTAGATATCCTACTTGACCCAACAGCAAGTAATCGCAAATAAAACGGAACGTTACTTTTTATCCATGGAGTTTTAAAAAAATAAAAGTACAACAAAAAAGGCATTGAAGAGTAAGCTTTTAAGTCCATAGGAGGAGGGAAGTAAAAGTATCGGTAAAGTTGAAAAATCAGTAGCATCTCAAAAACATAACAGGTAACGGATGAATGAGACTTTAATTATAACAGGGGTTGGTTTAGTTTCTTCTTTAGCAACTTGGTGGGCGACTCGAAAAAAGAAAAAGGCAGAAGTGCAAGCTTCTGAACTAGAAAATGTAGAGAAGTCTCTGAAGTATTATAGAGAATATGTAGATGATTTGGGGAGTAAGTTGAAAGAAGCTACCAATGCCTTATACCAAACCTCTCATTTATACCGCGAGGCAATAGATGAACTAAATACAGCAAGACTAGAAATTAGGAATCTTGAACAGCGATTAGAGCTTTTAGCCACTCAGAATAGAGAGTTAATCGCTGAATTGAGAAAGTACAAACAATTAAATGGAAAACGAGAATGACCTTATCCAAGCAAGTAATCCTCCAGGCAAAAAGTCAAGTAAAAGTTCAAGAGTGGCCTTTAAAAAATAACAAAGGTCCAGGAGTGAAAAAGTATTTAAATAGTGTAGGCCTTGATGAAGGATATGCTTGGTGTATGGCTTTCGTTTACTGGTGTACACAAGAAGTATGTCGAGATTATCAGGTCGCTAATCCACTCAAAAAAACGGCTGGTGTTTTAAATCAATGGAACGCTAGTGTCCCGCTGCAAGTAAGCGCTCCAAACCCGGGTGATATTTTTATTATGGATTTTGGAAAAGGAATGGGACATACGGGGATTGTGGTTGAGGTAGTAGGAGATTCCATTCTTACAATCGAAGGAAATACCAATGATGAGGCGAGTCGGGAAGGGTATATCGTAGCAGAAAAAACGAGAAAAATTAGTTCAATTAACAAAGGTTTTTTGCGGCCTTTTAAATGAAATGTAAACAGTGAAAAAATGTAAAACGGAGGTATCTCTAGTTGTTGTTGCATGTATTGCCTTGCTATTAATGAGTTGTTCCAATACCAAACAGGCTTTAAATCTGCAACCTACGAGCATAGAAAAAGTAACTAGAACAGTTGAAGAGGTGAAACGAGATACGATTCTAGTCGTAGAAGCAGATCAGAGTCAATATGTAGCTGAACTTGCCATAGAAGGCAATAAAATCGTTGTGAAAGATGCGAATATCAAGCGCAGTAAACAAAAGGTGTTGCAACCACCTCAGGTTCAGTTACAGGGCAACAAGCTAATCGTTGATTGTTATGTTGAAGCTCAACAGTTGTTTTTTGAATGGAAAGAACAGTATATCAAGGAGCATACAGTTAAGGAAATAAAAATTCCTGTAGCGGTTCCTCTTGAATTATCTGTATGGCAGTCCATGCAAATTTGGTTAGGGCGTATTTTTTTGCTCTTACTCTTGTTAGGTGGTAGTTTTTTTATTCGAGCCCGAAGGTAATAGAACCTAAATAAGGGATGAAACACCTTTAAAACAAAACGAAAGAACAAAGATTTGCCTTTCTAGTTTGAGAATTTGCTACGGACAAAATCAAAAACTAGAAGCAACAGGACAAGTGAGATTTAGAAACAAATTAAAAAAGAAAAGTTGAGCAAAGAGACAAAGAATTAATTGCTGTACAGTTCTAGTTGAACAGATGGTAAGGCTACAACCAATCATCCTTAGGTAAAAACAGTTATGCTAAATGAGGAAATAGCTGGAATTGTAGCGTAGATAAAGAGAAAAGAGAAACAAAAACAAAAATTATGTTACCAAGAATTAATATCAAATTTCAAAATGGAAACCTCGGTCAAGTGGTTTCATCTCCCGATGGAGTTTTCGGTTTATTAGCTTCTGCTGTTGCTGTTGTCGATAAGTTCGAGTTAAATAAAGCCTATCAGCTAAAATCGATGCGCGATGTGGCTGAGTTAGGAATTTTAGAAGGCACAAATAACGGAAAACTGTACAAAACGCTGAAAGAATTCTACGCAGAAACAGGTGAAGGTGCAGAGGTATGGTTGATGGGCGTTGATAAAAAAACGAAACTCTCCGAATGGTTTGCAGAAAAAGAAGGGGTTGTTTTAGCAGAAACGCTATTGAATGCTGCTCAAGGTAAGTTAAGAGGATTATTTACAGCTTATGATCCAGATGCAGCGGTTGAAATTACCCTGGCTAAGGGAATGGATCAAGATGTTGTGGTTGCCATGGCTTTGGCTCAACAAGTAGCTGAAAATTATACCCAACGTGTCTATGCTCCTTTCTTTGTTTTAGTAGAAGGATATGCTTTTGATGGGGATAAAGTAGCCTTAGAAGATCTAACAAAGAAAAATTTTAATCGCGTTGCAGTGTTGCTTGGCGATACAGAAAAGGACAGTAAAGGGGCTGCAACAGGTATTGTCATGGGAAGATTGTCCTCTATTGGCGTCCAAGTGAATATGGGACGTGTGCGAGATGGTGCATTAAAACCCTTAACGTTATTTATTGGCAATACCGCTGTGGATCAGTATGACGTAGAGGCCTTACACGATAAAGGATTTAACTCCTTCCGTTTTCACCAAGGAAAAGCAGGATACTTTATGATTGATGATGTGTTGGCAACAAGTGAAACCGATGATTATCAAAATATCACTAGAAGAAGAACCATCGACAAAGCGTTCCGTCTTGTTTATATCGCAATGCTAGATTTCTTGTTAGACAATAGCAATGTAATAGCAGATGGCTCAATCAGTCCTATTTATGCAAAAACAATTGAAAACAGTGTAGAATCAGCGATTTATAATGCGATGACTACAGCTGGAGAATTGAGCGTAGATGCAGCAAATCCAAATGATAGAGGCGTGGTTTGTAAAGTAGATTTACGTCACAATGTTGTTAGTACAGGACAGATCAAGATGACTGTACAAGTTCGCCCATTAGGGTATAATCGTTTTATCAATGTAGAATTGGGTTTTGTACCCGTAAATCAAAAGTAATATGGTAGTTGTAGGAGGCCGTGAGTATGAATGGGGTGATATTTCACTCGTATTAGGTAATCGTGAAGTAGTCGGGATTACAGGAATTAAGTATGGAGAAAAAGTAGAACGTATCGCAAGTTATGGTAAAGGGCGCTATGCGCATTCGATCCAAAGTGGGAACGTTGCTGTCGATGGGGAAATTACTTTATTGCAAAGTGAAGTGATTGCTTTACAAAAATCAGCATTAACTCAAAGTTTGTTGACGCTACATTTAGATGCAATCGTCAATTATGGTGATCCATCAGATGGAGAAGGAATGCGTACGGATCGTATTTTAGGTATTCGCTTTACCGAAGATGTGAGAGAGTGGAAACAAGGCGATAAACAAGCCGAAATTACACTTCCATTTTTAGCCTTACGTGTAGTAAGCGGAATTTAAAAAGTATAAATAATAAGAAAAGCCTCCGTAAAGAGGAGGCTTTTCTTATAAAAAAATCAGCGAAAAATGAGTAAAGTTTTTATTGGGGAAGTAACTCCAGAACAAATTGAAATGTTCAAACAACAGCATAAAATTGTACATAAGTTAAAATCAGATAGTGGTGTGTATGCCATTGTACGTAGACCAACAATGAAAGAGATTGAATATGGACAGGCGATGCTGGCACAAAGTAAATTCATCTCCTACAATAAGCATTTGTTTGATGCTTGTTTGTTAGCACTTAATGAAGATATCCGAGAAGATGAGTATAAAATCAATGCATTTGCTTCTCAAATGATGATGGTTGTTGAAATTGAGCGTGTTGAGGTGGAAAAGCTTTAGGAGAAGCACTATTTGAGCGCCGTATGACTTCTCCTACTTCTTCTACTTCTGGAAAAGAAAAGCAACTAACCCAGGAAGAATATTATAAGGCGTTATATCAATGGATTAGCAGTATTCGTAAAGTACATGGTGCTATTCGATATTATTTGAAGCTAGAACCTTACGATATGGAATTATGGGAATGGGCGCATCGATTTAGAGAGTTGGAATGGATAAGAAAAGAAGAATCAAAAGGAGGACATGGCTAATTTATCAGAATATATAGAAGAAGTAAAGGATAATACTTCTGGCGTGATGCAACAATTGGGAGGATCTATTTCCGATGTTGTAAGTAGCATGCAAGGAACACAAGTGGAAAGTATTGCAACAACCACTTTATTGAGAAGCATGGGAGGATCAGTAGAAGTACTGACCTATCAACTCATACAACTAAAACAGGAACGTGATTGGATTGATCCAGCGAATATTACACTTATTCAACAATATACAGAAGAAATTAATGCTTTAGCTAAAGTAATTTCGAGTATGGGAAGTGCAATAAAGGTAGACATTCAATTTAATTTCCCACAAGGTAGTTTGGACGTTCCTATTAATGCAGATGATACACAAACAGAAAAATTGCGTAGCGGTTGGGAACTTTTTATCGATACTGTAGGAGAAGGAGTCACCTTTTTCTCTGAAGTAATAGATAGTGTTGGTGTGAAGTTGAGTGAACTTGGTGGAGTTGCTTTTGAAGCTGCTATAAATGGGGCTGGTGGATTGATTGAAAAATTATCAGAAGGGAATGCTTTATCTCTAGTTACAGCATCTGTTTTAGGAACTCTTACGAATGCAATAATCTTAATGAAAGAATGGGGGGAGCTTGTAACTCAGGTGGTTCAAGCGCTAACCTTGGCGCAACAAGTTTTAAATTTGGTATTGAAACTTACGCCTACCAATTTAATTGTAGCAGGTATTATTGCTTTGATTGCCTTGATTGGATATCTAATTTATAAAATTGATGGTTGGGGAGAAGCTTGGGAACATACAACCCAAACAGCAAAGTTTTTATGGAGCGGAATGCTCAACGCCTTCAAACTAGGTTGGTTGGATTTTTCAGGAATGATTATGAATGGGATTGATGCTTTGCGTATTGGTTGGTATAAGTTTAAATCTTTAATGGGGGATGATTCTGCTGAGCAGGAAATTAAAATCATAGAAGAGCGCATTGAGAATCGAAGACAAGAAGTAGCTGAAACGAGAACGGCCATGATTAGTGATTTTGCTGCTGCCTGGGAATCAACCAAAAAAGCCTTTGGATCTTTTAGCTGGAATGATAAAACGTTAGAAGATTTTGCTAAAGAAATGAAAAGCAAACTAGGGATGAATGAGCCTCCTAAAGGAGTGGCAGTAGGACAAAAAGTGCAAACTGATATCAAAGTAATACCATCCACAGAAAATAATGTTGCAGCAGCTTCAACCACTGCGAATGGAGGGACCAAGCACACGTACATCACCATTAATATGGAGGATTTAATCGGAGTTGTAAATATTAACAAAGCTGGATTCCAAGAATCTGTAGAGGATATGGAAGGGGAAGTAACAGATGCTTTACTTCGCTTATTAGGATCAGCTGTAAACGTAGGAAATTAAGATGAATGATATGATACTAAGTTCCTTATTAGGAACAAATATTATTAAGGAAGCACCTTCTTTTGAGGCGATGGGAAATAACATAGCAATAAAGGACTCATCGAATGATTTACAGCTTCCTTTTACTAAAGTAAGGAATAGAATTCTTCCGGTACTCCAATTTTTCCCGTTGACTTTATCTGTCGATGGAGGTCCAAAATTTACTTTACCGTATGAGCCCCAAATTAGTATTGAAGGAAAAAATAGTATAGTAAAACGCAAAGTACTGAAGTATAATGAAAAGTTCTCTGGAAGTACCTATGGTTCAGTGAAAGAACGCTGGAGTACAGATGACTACAGTATCACAATTGAAGGAGCCATATTTGGGGAAGTAGAAATAGGACTTTATGATATGACTTTTCCTTATCGAGAGTTTGAACAATTGAAATTTTTCTTACTACAAGGAAAAGAAATTAAAGTGTCATCTCCTCCTCTGGAACTTTTAGGGATTAGCCATATTGCGATTGAGGAATTTAGTTTTCCTTTTATACAAGGAGAAAATGTACTGGCTTATAAGATCAAAGCCTTATCGGATGTAACTCAAAAATTATTTATAGAATAGGATGTTTACAATGTGTTATCAAGTCAGTTTTAAAACTGAGGAAGGAAAGACGTACAATCTCAATCTATTAGATGCTATTGAGATTGAACGATCAGTAGAGAAATTAGTAGGAACCTGTAAAATCACCTTGCCCCTTTATCGTTTTAATGATCCTTTATTTGTTCAGCAAGATATCAAACGAGGAACAGAAGTTACGGTATGTTTGGGCTACGATGATCAATTAAATGAGGAGTTTAGGGGCTATGTAACCAAGATTGTGTATAACAATAGTTCGATTATTATTGAATGTGAAGATGCGTTATTTCTTTATCGCAAGAGTTTGAAAAATGAACAATTTCAAGATATAACATTAAAAGAACTACTTACCCATATCAGTAATCAAATAGATCCTACGTATACGATAGATTGTAAGTACGACCTCACGTATGAAACGTTTACAATTAACAATAAAACGGGATATGATATTCTAAAGCAGATTCAAGATACGCTAGCAGCTAATGTTTGGTTTGATACGAGGAACAAGATTTTATATGTTGTTTTAGTTTACGTCGATAAGCTTGGAGATGAGAAGTATTCAATGCATCAAAATGTAGAAGCTTCTTCTTTAGAATATGTGCGAGGGGCGGATAAAAAAGTAGAGGTTATTATTGAAGCAACAGACTCAAATGGTACGGCGAAACAAGTCAAAGTAGGGGAAAGTGGTGGAGATCAGATTTCGTTGAAAATTGGCAATGTAAAGGAAAAAGATATTCAAGAACTAGCAGAAGCTATTTGGAAGAAAAAGACTTCAGATCGCTTGAATGGAACGTTTACTGGTTGGTTAATTCCAATGGTTATGCCTGGTTATACAGCGACAATAATTGATCAAGAATACCCAGAACGAACAGGTCCTTACTATGTAGCAAGTGTAAAAACAAAATTCAGCGCATCTGGGGGTGTAAGAACGATTGAACCTGGAATAAAAGTAGGATAGATGAGTGCAAAAAATATAAGGCAATTTATTCAACAAATTGTTGGAGATATGTGGAATCTTCCTTTTACTGCTAAAGTTACACAAGTAAAAGGAGAAACTTGTTCCATTCAACTCACTAGTGGATTGGAACTGAGTGGGGTAAGACTTAAAGCAACACAAACAGGAGCTGATTACAAACTATTGCTGACCCCTCAGATTGGTAGTGATGTGATTGTTTTCTCACAAAGCGGAGATTTGAACAATTTATTTGTTGTACAAATCAATGAGGTTGCCAGGATCGAAATTATCAATGAGTCGATGCAAATCACCTTAGAAGATAAAATGAGTCTAGTTGTGGATGGAGTTAATCTTGGGCAAACGTTGGCCAATTTGTGTGAGGCAATCAAAACGTTAACCGTTAGTACGGGAACTGGCCCTTCAGGAACACCCTTACCACCAACGCAACAAAAAATCCAACAGCTAGAACGCGATTTTAAAACATTGTTTAACTAACGTAAAAGGAGTAGAGTATGGCTTTAGATAAGAGTAAACTAGAAAAGGGGATCAAGCAATTGCTTGAAGATATGATGCAAAGAGAACAAAACTCTTTTGATGAATTTGCAAAACGCTTAGCAACGACCCTTGATACTTATGTCAAAGAAGGAGAGATCGAGTATTTAGGTGGATTAGCTAATTCCGGTGGTGCAGTAACAGGAACAATTCAAGGAAATATAAAATGAGTAAAAATATTGGAATACAGATTCAAGGAGATGGGGAACATCCCGATTTTATGGATATACACGTTGAGGTACAACGCGATGCTCAAGGGTTAATTGTGCAAGGCATGGTAGTCGATGATAGTGTTGAACAAAACAAATCATTGATTCTCATTACACATCCAGGGGAATGGAAAGCGAATCCAACCTTGGGTGTTGGGTTGAGCAACTTGCTCTTGGATCACGATTACCTTGAATGGAGACATCGAATTCGGGAACAATTTGCCCTCGATGAATTGGTCATCTATCAATTGGACTTATTCCCTAATAAACCCTTTGTCATTGATGCAAACTATAAAAATTAAAAATGAACAATGCTTTTTAGATCTTGTATTAGAGAGTACAGGAACGATCAATAATACTTTGATCATGGCCTTGGCAAATGAGGTGTCGATTACAGATGATTTCCCCATTGGAAAGGAGTACAAGGTAGTAGGACCAATACAAGATAATGTAATAAAAACGTATAGGATATACCCTCCTGCAACAGGTTATCGTGCAGTCGAAGAAATCATTAAAGAAGGTATTAGCTATTGGGCGATTAATAAAGACTTTATTGTTGGAATATGAGAAATAGAGAAGAAATTAAAACAGTGATGACGGATGCCTTCCAAGAAAATGAAGTTGTCATCGAAAAATATGGATTGGATACCAATAAATCTTTTGCCCAGCAATTTAGCAAGGTATCCTTAGAAAATTTGCTATTTGATTTGATTGCTTTTTCCATCTGGATTTTAGAAGGAATCTTTGATAAGCATAAAAGTGAAGTGGATGTAGCCTTAGCTGAATTAAAACCAGGTACCTCCAAATGGTACAGGAGAAAAGCATTAGATTTTCAATTTGGGGTTAAACTTTTAGAGGATTCCGATCAATTTGATACCAAGGATTTAACCGCAGAACAAATTGAACATAGTAAAATTATCAAATATGCAGCCGTGGTTGATGCAGATACTGAAAGTCGGTTGATTGTTAAAATTGCTACGGAAAAGGAGAAAGAATTAACCCCAATTACAGAAAGTGAATTGGAAGCCTTTAGGGCCTATTTTTCAGAAATAAAATATGCAGGAGTACCTATTACGGTTATCAATTATGAACCCGATATTTTGCAGTTGTCCATTCGAATTTTTAGAGATCCTTTGGTAATCAACGAAAATGGGATGAGTATTTTGACAGGAAAGTATCCGATACAAGAAGCGATTTCAGAATTTATGAAGGAATTGCCTTTTAATGGGGAACTAATTCTACAAGATTTAGCAAACAAAGTAGAGCAAGCAGAAGGAGTGAAAATTGTTCAAATTGATGCTGCTCAGAGTAAATGGATTGATCCTTTAGTGGGAGGGTATGGCGAATTTACGGGTATCGATGTTAAACGCCTTCCTATTTCAGGTTATTTTAAAGTGGAATCATTTTCGGGAATTAGGTATGTGGTATAAGATTGATTTTAAAAAACTCATGCTGTTGATGCTTCCGCTTTCCTTGCGAAGAGTAGGTTTGATTGCTTGGTTGGAGGCATTAATTGAACCCTTAACGGCAATGCAGTATGATTTTGTACAAAAACGAATTGATACTTTGTACAATTTACAGCATAATGGACAAGTATATGCTCTTCGTAAAGTGCTCAATGACAAATTTGATTCCCAACGTAGAATTCAAATTGTAGATGGAAATCAGTATAGAAGAGGGTATATCTATACCGAACCCGAGCTAAAAACCAAGTATTTAGGAATAGTATACCTGCATCAAGATGTAGATTATGCGGATACCTCGGTGGATTTTATTGTGCAAATACCAACAGAGTGCTATGTTCAATACGAAGTGGAAGGCTTACTTAATTATTACAAATTAGCGTCTAAATGCTATAAAATTGAATTAATATGAATAATATAAATTTTAACCAGACGGGAGGTTTTCCCTTATCTACCAATATGCTGGATGCCATGCAAGAAGCCTATAAACTGTTTGGTGAATTAGGAGAAGCAATCGGAAAGAATTGTATTGTATCTGGTTGTGAAATTAATGGAGCCAATGTTGCTGATGGAGTAGTGGTTTTAAATGGTGAAATCTTACCCTTTAAAGGATCAGGAAGGTTTGTAGGAGCAGTTGTGACTGTACAAGAAGAGGTAGAAGAACGCATTTTTGAAGATGCAAATTCGAAGCCCGTAATTTATAAAAGATATGCTAAATTATCTACTGGTTTTGGTTTCGCATTTGATTCCATGATGCGCATAAAACCTATTATAGAGTTAACGAAAGCGATTGTTCCAGTAGGATTAATTTCCATGTGGAGTGGAACGATAACTGCTATTCCAAAAGGATGGGTGTTGTGTGATGGGCAAAATTCAACCCCTGATTTAAGAAATCGCTTTATTGTTGGTGCTGGTAATCAGTATAATGTTAGTGAAACTGGGGGCGAGAATGAAGTAAAATTGACTGAATCACAAATGCCTTCACATACACATGGCATAATTGATCCTGGACATGATCACAGTTTTACTGAACAAATAGATGGAAAGGGAAATAATTGGGTATTTCTTAATGGCCCATATAATTCCACCACAAGTATAAAAACTAGTTGGGAAAAAACGAATATAACAATTAAGGCTTCTGGAGGAAATCAAGTTCACGAAAACAGACCCCCTTATTTTGCACTCGCTTTTATAATGTTTAAAGGATAAATTATGGTAGGTAAAAATATATTAAAAGAGTGGTTTAGCAACGGTAAAAAACCACCACAAGAACAATTTTGGGGATGGATAGAAAGTTTTTGGCATAAAGAAGAAAAAATACCTATAAACTCAATTGAGGGGTTGTCAAGTTCACTACAAGATAAGTTAGATGCTCCTTTGTTTCAAACCCATTTAAACGATCCTGATGCACATGGTATAAATACTAAATTAGAAAGTAAAGTATCTAAATTAGAATTTGAAAATCATGTAAATGATACAAATGCACATGGAATTGATTTAAAATTGGAAAACAAAGCAGATTTAGACTATGTAACGAGCGAAATAGTTCGCCTTGAGCAAACGTTTAAGGATGTAATTTTGGAATCGAGCAAGGGTACAAAATACAAGTTAGGCGTTGATGATGACGGAACATTAATCACAAGTCAAATCTAAATAGGATGGGTAAACATATACAAGAGTCTAAGTTAAAAACGATTGGAGGCGAAAGTTTAGTGGGTACTTCTGATTTAGATGTGTTGAAAGTTGATGGAAAAACAATTAGCAAAAATGAGAAAGGGCAATTAAAGTTAGGAAATGAAAAAGGAGAGATCGTTACAAAATCCTTGATTATAAAAGGAGAGTCATCTGTTGATCCCCAAATGATCATTGAGCCTAAATCACTTACTGTTAAACCTATTAATAATGCAATAGAACGCGATAAAAATGGAAAATTGCATTCCACTAATTGGAAGGGTGTTAGAAATCAGTTGTTAGATTCGGATGATTTAAAACAATTTTGTAAGATGATTTTTAGGTATTCGAGGTTTGAAATAAGAGGAGATTCATCATCGAATCAATTGAATACTTCTGGATCAAAAACATTTAGTAAAAATATTTCTTTACTAGGTGGACTTGATGTAGAAATGTTGAATGTTTTATTAAACGGAATGTCTTTTACTTCCTATAGTTCTACTGCGAAAGATTTAGTTAATCCGACAGCGGTTAATATGGTTATATATTTACAAGTAGGCAGTACGAAGTTACCTCTTTTTAATATTACGAAGAAAGAATTTTCTTACAATATGTATGATATGTTATCATTCAATACCATGTTACCAATAACATTTTCAGATTCTCGTCCGAATAGTACTAATCCGTTTTATTCACAAAGTGAATATATGTACACCACTATAGTAGATGATATTTCTTCTGTTACACATTTTGTAGGTTGGATAAGAGTAGATGATGAATTAGCTCATATATCACAAATAACTTCTATGCAGCTAGGGATAGACTTTACTGTAACATTTGAAGATAGTGACAATGCGCAAGGAAAAAATAGAGGAGTTGGGCCTTTGTTGCGTCTTTTTGGTTTTTCAGCATTTAATTAAAAACGAGAGTATTAAAAAATTGAAATGAATTTCAAAAATAAAAAGCTACAGAAAAAGTATTAGAATACACTGATGCACAAAAGATAGAGAGGGAAAATGCTATAACATATGGTATAAATAGAGTGAATCGCGCTGGAATAGATTCTCTCAGCCTTATAGATTTGCTGTAAAATAAAAGAACAGTGAATCATTGAGTATTAAAAATGCCTGGGTTTAAAATAAGAGTCAACAAAGCTCAGAGGCTATTCGTCTCTTGAAAGTTGTTGGCTTTTGTTTTTGAACAAGATGAACATTAGAAGGAAAAAATAAAAATAAAATAGTCATTGAATTAAATTTTAGATAGAATGGGAAAACATATACAAATTGATCAACTAAAGACTGTAGGAGGGCAATCTGTTGTAGGAGAGGGAAATATAGAAATTGGATCTGTGGTAAAAACAGACAATAAAACAATATCATTAAATAAAGATGGGGCATTACAGCTAGGGGTACTTGATAATGATAATTATCAGAGAGTTGTTAGTGTAGAAGAGAGTTTTCTTGTTTTTAAGAATGAATCTAGTGAAAGCCAAACTAAATTTGACGGAACTAATATATATATTAGCAATGATAGAGGAGATGTGATGACGTTATCTCTATATCAAGTTTTGTTTTCAAATGCAGAAGGGAGTAGTTATGTATATCCAGGTTTGATATTTATTACTAGCGACATAGGTAAAACTGAAATCCATCCAGATAGAATGATTATTTCTAGTGATAATAAATCAGTGGAATTATCTCCTTCTTTGTTGGAAATTAAAAATTGGACAAGGGATGTTAAACATACCTTTACTTTTCCTGATAGTACAGTAGATAGAACAACAACTATGGTTACATCTGTGAATGGACAAGAAGCAGATGAAAAGGGAAATATTACCTTGCCTGAGCGTGATTATGAATATGAAAAGTTTATAAGATCAGTTCCTTATCATCGTCCAGCTATATATAAATATGACAAAGCAAAAATGGGAGAGACATTTGGAGAATTATTTTCACCCATGTATGCACTTTTTGATAATTTTTTAGGTGAAATGTTAATATATTTCATTGATGAGTATAGAAATGAAATTACTCAAATGACTTTACCTGAAAATAGTGACGAAAAATATTTAGCTGTTTTACCGCCCGAGGTTGAAGGCAAATCATTTTATATAGTATTCCCTAGTTAAATAAAAATAGCTATGTTTCTGGAGGTATGAAATTTTTAACCTTCAAGTTTAGAATAAATGTCAACAAGGAATTTTTTTATTTTCTATGTTGGCATTTGTTTATTTTATGAAGCTCAACCAGGTATGCTATCAAGGTAAATTAGTATAATACTTAAATAATAGTTTAGAGAAAAGTACTTAAACGAAAAGCAATACCCAAATTTATCTCTTACCTTAGCTCAAGAGAATAAACAGAAGTAATACGAGGAGTATGTCGGTAGATAATGTTGGAATACAGGATTTTATAGATAATTACCAAGCAGCAGATCGCGATTGGTTGGTGTTAAAATGGAATGAGAAGTTTGGCGCCAAGTTCAAAGACGAGAATTATATTTTTAGACAGCAAATTGCCAGTATTGTTTGCAATCAAATTCACACGGCTCCGATTGAACTTATTCGCGATTTATTTATAGAATTAGGAAAAGTGGCTCAAGTGAGTTTTTCTGTATTTAACAACTATCATCTGTTGGCCCAAGAACTCTTAGAAAGAGGAGGAAAGGAATACCTCTACGACTATGTTTGTGCCGCTCATATTTCATTTGATACCTTTTTGAGTACTGCGAACATTCAACTTTCACCAGAAAGAGCAAATGAAATTTTAGCCCATTTTGATTTTTTAAAAGAGACAGAGCTCAATCCACAAGTACAAAAAATGTTAACCGATCATATTCGCAGTCGATTTGTATTACGAGAGTAGTTGAGTCAAACCATAAATCAATAAACCAACCAAACCACCTACTAAAGTTCCATTGATACGAATAAATTGTAAATCTTTTCCCACTTCCAATTCTAACTTATCACTGAGTTCCCGACCATCCCATTGATCCACTGTATTTCGAATCAGCGTCGTTACTTCCTGTGTATTGCGCAGAGCCAATCGGTACATCGTAACTTGGGTCCAATGATTCAATCGCTGTTGTAAATCTACGTCTTGTTCGATGTTGTGCGCGATGGATTGAATTGTGTTTTGGATATATGTGCGCAACGTTGAGGTTTCATCTTGGAGTTGTTGTATTAGATTTTCTTTCGTACTCAACCAAAACTCAGTTAAGTAGTGTGTAAGTACCTCTTCCGTTACAAATTGATGCACGAGCTTGTGCAATTTTGTTTTCCATGTAGGAGAAGATTCAATCTCTTTGGCCAGTTGAACTAACTGAAGTTCAATTTCCTCTCGAACCTTGTGTTGTTCATTATTGAGAATATCATCCAAAAAAGAATCCAAGCCTTTAATCAATTGATTGGTGACTGTTTTTCCACCCACTAAGCCCAAGAGCGGTTTTTTCTCGACAATTTGTTTGTATATCTCCGTGCGATGACTTTCTACATAATCTTGGATTTTGGGCACTACAAGCGTAATCAGTCGGTTGTGTTCCTTTTTATCCAAGGCAAATTGCAACCCTTGCGCCATAAACTTTTGAAGGTCAATTTGATCAATCCCTTGTTGTGCTTTTCGCATGAGAAAACCAATGATTTTTTGCTCATCTAAATCCTTGATAATGGATTGAATAAGGAACACTAGCTCGCGTTCGACTACTTGTTGGTTTCTCGGTTGAATTAACCATTTAGAAAGAAAATTAGCCACTTCTAGCTTATCAATGTAAGGGCGAATCGTAGCTGGCGTAAGAAAATTCTCCGTAACGAAAGAACCTAAATTATCGCCAATGTCATTTTTCTTATTTTCAATTAGATTGGTATGAGGAATTTTTAATCCCATTGGATGTCTAAACAAAGCCGTCACGGCAAACCAATCCGCTAAAGCACCTACCATAGCTGCTTCAGCAAAAGCTTTGACATATCCCATCCAAGTAGCAGGATTGTACTTGAGAAGATAAACCATGCCCAAATAAACGAGAGCCATCCCTAGAAATAGCCCCGTAGCAATTCTTTTATGCAATTGTAATTGCGCTTTTTTATCTCTCATGCCTCTTATTTTACTTAAAGATAGTAAATATTCAAAAAAAAGCAGAATTTGAATAACAATCAAAAAAAATATAGGCTCGTTATTGTTTTAAGAAACCATAAAATAGATCAAACAATTTCGATACATCTCCCACTCTTGTTCTATATTTCTCTTAGATTCCTTCGAGGTTCCTTCGGTAAAATAGCCTTTTACCGAAGGAACCTCGAAGAAACCTCGAACAAGTACCGAAGAAACCCCAATGTAAACTTGAAAATACGACTTACAAGAAGGGGCGATTTAGGAGAAGAGAATGAAAACTAGGTTTGCCAAAAAGCATTTAGAGTACTCCCTAATTTCATTTAAAAGAAGATTTCAAACGGACATTAGCCAAAATAGGACAGTCAAAAGTTCAAAAAGGCGGTTAAAAACAAAAGGTGTTTGAGCGCAGCGAGTTCTTTTGTTTTCCGTCTTTTGAATCTTTTTACCCTATTTTGGGTCAGTCCAATGGTTTTTTGTTTCTTTTTTACCCTTTAAAAAAGAAAGTAATTCATCTTTAGTTTTAAAGATAGATTTCTACAAGAAGAAGATTTATTGAGATATCAGTTCAAGGGGTTTTTGTTTCTTTTTCACCCTTTAAAAAAGAAATAAATCCATCTTTCGTTTTAAAGATAGATTTATTTCTATAAGTAGTATTTGTTCAAAAGAGGAAGATGCATTGAGATATCAGTCTAAGAGGATTCTTCTTGTACCCTTTAAAAAGAAAGAAGAAAACGTAAGTTAAAACGATTCCTTTAGTTGAAAAGTAACCTTTTCCTGTGTTCGAGGGTGTTTAAATGCAATTTGTTCCGCATGTAAAAACAAGCGTGTATTTTTCGTTCCATACAAATCATCCCCAACAATAGGCGTATTTAGTCCCTTCGGATGCGAGGCATGCATACGCAGCTGGTGGGTTCTACCCGTAATAGGATAAAAGTAGACTTTCGTTTTCCCCTCTTTTCTTTCGATGACCTCCCATTTCGTTTTTGCGGGTTTCCCATGTTCAAAACAAACCATCTGACGCGGACGATCCTCTAAATCTACCCGTAGCGGTAAATCAATAGTACCTTCATCCTCTTGAATAATCCCATCCAATAAAGCAACATAGCGTTTCGTTACTGTCTTTTTGATAAACTGACTTTGTAGCGCTTTATGTGCCTCTTTAGTTTTGGCAATTACTAATAGACCCGAAGTAGCCATATCCAAACGATGAACGATAATAGGTCCAGTTGCTTTGGGGTATCGGATTTTCATTCGTTCATAGATAGAATCTTGGATGTAAATACCTGGAACCGATAAAAATTCTTCCGGTTTATTAACAATAGCCATATCTTCATCCTCAAAAACAATTTCAATTGGGCGAAGTAATTGAGGATTTAGTAAGAGCGGATTGTCATCGACGTCAAGCCCTTGAAGCATATGCCCTAAGATAGGTTCACATTTACCCCTACAAGCTGGATAATAGTGTTTGTGTTTTCTAATTTCAGATTTAGGTGATTCTCCCCACCAAAATTCAGCCATAGCAATTGGTTTCAAACCATTGAGATATGCATATTGCAATAATTTGGGAGCTGCACAATCACCCGCAGCAGCAGGAGGCTGTTGAAGTGCTGTTTTTTCAAAAATAGCTAATAAATCCTGTTCCTCTTTGTTGTTATTGAGAAAGCGATACTGTTGAAATAATTTTTGTTGTAGCGCATTTGATTTTTGTTTGCGTTCCTCTTTTAGCGTAGCAATCGACTGCTCAAAAGTGCGAATAACTTGCTGTGTGGCATCGATTTGTTCCTCCCAATAAGCAAGTAAAACACGCAATTCATGTTTATCACGTAAACTTTGTTTGATTAAATCGGCGTTAAAAACCTCAAAATCAAGAGAACTAAGTTGAGTTTCTTTTTCATCTCGGGCTTTTTTACGCTCCTTTTTCAGCAGTTTTAGATCTGCTTTTTTCTGTGAAATTGCTTGCTTTTCCTTCGTTAATTGCTGTTGAAGAAGCGCTTTACTCCCCTGGTAACCCTCATCTTGTTGCAACAGCTCAATTTGAGCATTAATCCCATTTAAAACCGCTTCTTCCTTTATAAAAAAACTATCCTTATTCCAAAGATCAAATACAGGAGGAACAAATCCCTCTACCTGACTATGAGAACCCAATTTACCAGAAAAACCTCGTAAATAACCCAAATGCCCCTTTTGATCCTCGACAAGTAATACGCCAAACATTTTACCTGCAGGTAAGCATTTCAAATCCGTAGCATCAAAAAGTGGTTTTAATAAGACATGGTTTTCCAGTTCATGCTGAAGCTCCTCACAAGCTAAGATGCTCAGGGGATGAGGTTCATAGTAAAACGGAAAAGTAAATTTTTGAGGCTTGTTGATTAGTTGAATATCCGATTGAAATCGGCGAAAAGCTAGATCAGGAATCGACATGATTTTGAATTTATTTACCCCGTAAAATTACATATTATTCCCTAAAAATGGCGGTTTCCTATAAAAGAAAAACCACCCGTTCCAAAGGATGGCTTTGTGTTTTTTTACTGAAACAATACGCAAGTAAAGAGGATATATCCGAATGGGAAACTTTATTTTTTATCCTTTGTTTAATTTCAGGATAACATATAATCTGAAGAAGGGAATAAATACAAAAGTAAAAAGTAAAAATCCAACGAATAAGGAAGCGAGGATTTTAAATTTTTCAACGCTATTGTTATTTGGTGTTCAACCTTATTTTCAGAGAGGTCTAGTTTAGCCGCAATTTCAGAATAACGGAGTTGTTTATAAAAGCGAAGTGTAAAAATTTCCAAGCAATTCAAAGGTAAAATTTCTTGTGCCTTATTGTAAATGAGTTGTAAGAGTTGCTCTTTAAATAAACTTTCCTCCTCATTGGTCAATAATTCATGTTCCATTAAAACATGATAAACAGATTCTAATTGAATGCTGTTGAAAGGAATATTTTTCAAATAATATAAACTCTTGTTTTGAACGGCTTGGATTAAAGACGCTTTGGAAGATTCAAGAGGTAAACCCTCTGAAGTATCCCAGTGCGACATACAAATAGTCTGAACTACATCAGAAGCGAGGGTTTCATCTCGTAAAATAGTATATGCATACGGATATAAAACATCCCAATCTAGTTGGTATGAAGAAGTAATCCCTTTGTTTTTTGCTGTATTCATAAAATAGTAATCATTTTCAGGGCTAAAGTAAGCTTACAGCACTATGCCAATATTAAGCATATATTAAAGCATTGTTAACTAATTTTTTTCAAGAACACAACTAGAGAGAAAACGGAATAAATAGGGATTTTACGCTATTATTTTTAAAAAAGACTATTTTACTGCTTTTGCTTTTTGTGACTTAACGAGTTAAATAGTATCTTTGACGCTTCAAAGTATTTAAATAATACCGATATGTTTGATAATTTAAGCGATAAATTAGATAAAGCCTTTCATATTCTTAAGGGACATGGTAAAATTACAGAGGTAAACGTTGCAGATACCTTAAAAGAAGTGCGTAGAGCCCTTTTAGATGCCGACGTTAACTTTAAGATTGCCAAAGATTTTACAAGTAAAGTAAAAGACAAAGCCCTAGGACAAGATGTATTGACTACACTTCAACCGGGTCAATTGATGATTAAGATCGTTAAAGACGAACTTACGGAGTTGATGGGGGGAGAAGCTGCTGGAATTAACCTATCGGGAAATCCTTCTGTGATTTTAATGTCAGGTTTACAAGGATCAGGAAAAACTACTTTTTCGGGTAAATTGGCAAACTTTTTAAAAACGAAAAAGAACAAAAAACCATTATTAGTTGCGTGTGACGTTTACCGTCCTGCGGCAATTAATCAGTTGCATGTTGTAGGAGAACAATTAGGCATTGACGTATATTCTGAAGAAGGAAACAACAATCCAGTTCAAATTGCCGAAAATGCAGTTAAGCATGCAAAAGCAAATGGATTCAATGTTGTTATTGTCGATACCGCAGGTCGTTTGGCTGTGGATGAAGAAATGATGGCGGAGATTGCCAATATTCACAAAGCAATCACACCACATGAAACTTTGTTTGTTGTGGATTCCATGACAGGACAAGATGCGGTTAATACTGCAAAAGCGTTTAATGATCGTTTAAATTTTGACGGAGTTATACTAACAAAATTAGATGGTGATACCCGTGGTGGAGCTGCAATTTCTATTAAATCAGTAGTAAATAAACCCATTAAATTTATCGGTACAGGAGAGAAAATGGATGCTATAGACATTTTCTATCCAGAGCGTATGGCTGACCGTATTTTGGGGATGGGAGACGTTATTTCCTTGGTTGAGCGTGCACAAGCACAGTATGACGAGGAAGAAGCGCGTAAAATCCAAAAGAAAATTGCAAAAAACGAGTTTGGGTTTGATGATTTCTTATCTCAAATTCAGCAAGTGAAAAAAATGGGTAGCATGAAAGATTTAGTTGGTATGTTACCTGGTGTTGGAAAAGCCTTGAAAGACGTAGAAATTGAAGATGATGCGTTCAAACATATTGAGGCGATTATCCACTCGATGACACCTAAAGAAAGAGCAACCCCTTCTATATTGGATGCAAAGCGAAAGCTGCGTATTGCAAAAGGAGCAGGAACAGATATTCAACAAGTAAACCAATTATTGAAACAGTTTGATCAAATGAGCAAGATGATGAAGATGATGCAAGGAGCAAAAGGAAAGAATTTGATGCGAATGATGGGACAAATGAAAGGAATGCAATAAAGATAAAAAGAAGGTTTAAGGTTCAACATGAAGTTTAAACCTTCTTTATTTTACACACATAACAACACACAAAACAACACAATTTAATGCAACTACTAGACGGAAAAAAGGTATCCGAAGATATCAAGAATGAAATTGCTGTAGAGGTTCAACAAATGAAAGCTCGCGGCGAAAAAGTACCCCATTTGGCAGCAGTGCTTGTAGGGAGTAATGGTGCGAGTTTAACTTATGTAGGAAGTAAGGTTAAATCATGTGAACAAATTGGATTCGAATCTACTTTGGTTGCTTTACCTGAAGAAACAACAGAAGTTGACGTATTGGCAAAAATTAAAGAGCTGAATGAAAATCCAGCGATTGATGGCTATATTGTTCAATTGCCTTTGCCTAAACACATCGATGAGCAAAAGATTTTAATGGCCGTAGATGCAGCTAAAGATGTAGATGGATTTCATCCCACTAACTTTGGTAAAATGGCTTTAGAAATGGAAACCTTTTTACCCGCAACCCCTTACGGAATTATGGAATTGTTGGAGCGTTATAAAGTTGAAACAGCAGGTAAAAATGTAGTCGTAATTGGGCGTTCACATATTGTAGGTCGTCCGATGAGTATTCTTTTGAGTAGAAAAGGATATCCTGGAGATGCAACTGTAACGTTGACGCATAGTCGTACTAAAAATATTGCTGCTATTACCAGAGAAGCAGATATCATTATTTCTGCCTTAGGTATTCCTTATTTCCTAAAAGGAGATATGGTTAAAGAGGGAGTAACCGTTGTGGATGTTGGAATTACACGTGTTCCAGATGCAAATGCACCAAGAGGTTATGTCATTGCAGGAGATGTGGATTTTGAGGAAGTAAGCAAAAAAGCCGCCTTTATTACCCCAGTTCCTGGTGGAGTAGGACCGATGACCATTGCTATGTTATTGAAAAATACACTTCTAGCTCGTTCTAGAAGAGCGGAAAAAGGAGAATAATAAAGGAATAATAAAAGAAGTAAGGGCGTATCATTGATACGCTCTTTTTTTGTACCCTATCTTTGTAGGTTGTATCTTTATATTATAATCAAAAGAAGATGCGAAGTACAAATGAAAAATGGGCGGCTTTAGTTCCAGAATTAAGTGTTTCCAATATAGAACATAGTTTGAGGTTTTGGTGTAATACCCTTGGTTTTACAATCTTATATGAACGGCGAGAGGAATTTTTTGCCTATTTGGAATTAGGAGATGCCCAAATTATGTTAGAACAGCGTAATCCCGAAGACAACCTGTGGGAAACGGCAAAGTTAGAAAAACCCTATGGTAGAGGTATAAATTTCCAACTAGAAGTAGACACCGTTCAATCGATATTAACTCGGTTAGAGCAAGAGAATCATCCTCTATTTATTCCCTTAGAAGAACGGTGGTATGGCGCTGGAGAACTAGAATTTGGACAAAAACAATTCCTAGTACAAGATCCCGATGGCTATTTAGTTCGCCTGATTGAGAATATCGGTGAGCGAAAAAGAGAATAGGGAACTATCGATGGTATTTTTATGTATTGTACGATTTCTTGTGAATACTACTAAATCGGAGATCGAACAAAAAATACAAAAAGTATAAAAGGGCCACAAGAGCAAAAGAATAGTGGCGCTTGTGATTAAAAAAAATAGCAGTTATCCTATTTATATAAATCAAAAAGAGTAAAGGTAAACAGGTGCCCCAAGGCATTGTATTCTACAAACTTTCTTATTTAGTGTATGATATAAGACTCATACTGAACTTATTTTTGATTAATGCGTTATTTTTCGTACATTAGATTAATTATTTATTAATGAATGATATTTCACTCATTCATAGCTAAAAAATAAGATTATGGCTAATATATCAGACCTTATTTTGCTTTCAGATAAAGCGATTATGAAGAATATCGGTTTATTTATTCAGCAAACGCGAATCAAGCAAAACCTTACCCAAGAGGAAGTGGCTTTTCAAGCCGCTATTAGTCGTTCTACCTTGAGTTTAGTAGAACGTGGAGATAATATCTCGCTTGTTAATTTGATAAAAATACTTCGAACGCTCAATGCTTTATATGTATTACAGACATTTGAAGTTAAAGAAGAACTAAGCCCCTTGCAATTAGCTAAAGGCGAAAAGCAAAAACGCCAACGGGCGTCCAAGCAGAAAACGGATAAACAAGATCATACAGATTTAGGATGGTAACAACCGCTTTTATTACCGTTTACGGCCAGCGTGTAGGCGCTGTAGCCTGGGATGCTGAAAGAGAAATCGCCAGTTTTGAATACGATCCAAAATTTGATTTAGAAAAGTATCCCCTTGCTCCTATCAAGATGCCTGTTAAAAATAGGATCTACAGTTTTCCAGAATATCGCGAAAATGAAACGTTCAGAGGCATGCCTGGTTTATTGGCTGATTCCTTACCCGATCGATATGGAAAAGAACTAATCAATACCTGGTTGGCGCGTCAAGGTCGTCCAGACAATAGTTTAAATCCTGTCGAATTATTGTGTTTTATTGGAAAAAGAGGAATGGGAGCTTTAGAGTTTGAACCCGTATTGGTGAAAGAACTACCCGCTTATGATGTGGAGCTAACCGAATTAATTGAAACGACCAAAGCTTTACTAGAAAGAAAAGAAACCCTTGCTCTCACGACCAAACAAAATATGGAAGATGTGATGATGGATATCTTAAAGATGGGAACTTCAGCAGGAGGTGCACGTCCCAAAGCCATCATCGCCTATAATGAAAAAACAGGGCAAATTAAATCAGGACAAACTCTAGTAGAAGAGGGTTTCGACCATTGGCTTATTAAATTTGATGATGTAAGCGATGTGCAATTTGGTACATCAACCGGCTATGGGCGCGTAGAAATGGCGTATTATAAAATGGCTACTGATTTTGGTATTGAGATGATGGAGTCGCGCTTAATCGAAGAAAATAATCGCGTCCATTTTATGACCAAGCGCTTTGATCGCATAGCAGGGAATCAAAAAATCCACAGCCAAACATTTTGTGCCTTGCAGCATTATGATTTTGCAAATACAATTTCATACAGTTATGAACAGCTGTTTCAAACCATGCGTCAATTGAGGTTGTCATATGCGGAAGCAGAGCAGATGTTCCGACGCATGGTATTTAATGTAATCGCTCGTAATTGCGATGATCATACCAAGAATTTCTCTTTTCTGATGACCCAAGAAGGTAAATGGAAACTTGCACCGGCTTATGACATTTGTTTTGCCTATCGACCAGATAGCATTTGGGTGAGTCAGCATAATCTGAGTATCAATGGAAAAAGAAAAGAGATTAGAAGAGAAGATTTACTCGCCTTGGCCGAACAAAATTCCATTAGAAATCCACAGCATATTATCAAGCAATGTATTGAGATTGTTAACCAGTGGCCAAAATATGCACAAACCTATCAGGTAGAAGAAGCAAAAATAAAAGCAATTGAACAATTTTTAATCCATGCAATGGAATAAGTTGTGACAAAGAATAAAGTTCTAGTTGTAAGTAATTAAATCGAATAGTTCATTTCTAAACGAGCTCTTTTTTTTGAGAATATCCATAAGAATAGGGATATAAAAAACGTTGAAATAACGGTATGTTTAAGCAATAAAAAATCGAGTATGAAACAAGAAGAAAACACAACCGTAGACCTTCAAGAAAAATGGTTTACGCAAGGAGAAAAATATGCGAAAGCAATTAATGAAATGGTTGCTTTTGGAAAAAAACGCGGTTGGGATCAGCGGAATAGCGGTATCAGAAGATGAAAAAGTACTGTGGGTGGGAACCCATGCAGGAGCACTTCACAAATTAATTGTAGATAAAGGAGTACGCGATACCCATACCATCGGCACAAGCCAATTATTTGAAGAATTTCGCCTTTTAATTTGGAAGGATGAACCTCAAGTGTGGCAATGGTAATTAAAAATAAGAAAATAAAGGGTGAAAAAATAGTAGGTTGAAGTACCGTATAGCCAATCCAACAAACCATTCAATCGACCGAAAAAGAGGTACAACGCCAAGTGTAGTACTCGAAATAAGCGCCTCTAAAACGCAAAGAAGCCTTGTTACCACCGAGGCAAGGTTTCAACCTATGAGATTTATTGAAAAGGGAAGCGTACAGTAGTCCTGTTATAAAATGGCAGTATCTATCTTAAAGATTTAGTTTTTGGATAAATAGCTATAATTATTTCTTTTATATATGAAATTCACTGCGATTCGTTGAGTTAAGAATAGCAGTACACTTCCTTTATATGTATATTTGTTAAGAACAATTGAATGAATATATTTAAAACCAAAAGATAAAGAATGGAAATTTACGCCAAGAGACATTCCTTTTTTCAACATAAGTACAATGAAATAAGAAAGAAGTATAAAATAGTAGGAGCCCTGCGATTAGTCGCATTTTTAGGTATTGTTTATTGTTTCTATTTGTCTGTTTCTCGTGCAGATTATCACTATTTATATGTAACAGGAGGTCTAATTGTTGTATTTCTTATTTTCTTGCGTATCCATGCCTCATATTCCTGGAAGATGCGATATGCAGAAGCGTTGATGCAAATCAATCAAGAAGAAAATGACTTTATAAAAGAGGATAAATGGCCTTCAGATCAGGGTACGGAGTTTCATACGCCCGATCATCCCTATGCTTTTGATTTAGATATTTTTGGACCTAAATCCATCTACCAATACCTTAATCGAACGGCTTCTTATAAAGGAAAAGAATATTTAGCTACCCTTTTAAAAAGTAGGAGTAACAAAGAGGATATCCTCAAAAATCAAGAGGTGATTAAAGAATTATCTCAAAAAGTAGAATGGAGGCAAGAAATTTACGCGTATAGTAAATTATCCAATTTAAGTAAAGAATCCTATGAACGCTTGAAGGCTTGGAGTCAATCTAAAGTTACTAGTTTAAGTAAAGTCTCCTTAGTTTTAGCATATGCATTGCCTTTGATTTTTGCAGGAGCATCAATCGGTTTGTTGGTTGATTCTTCCAATATCCTTTGGGGATATGTAGCATCTACCGCTTTCACTTTCAACTTGATTTGTGCATTAGCCAAAGTGCGTACCATACAAATAGAATTAGGAGGCGTTGAGAAAATTCACGAAACAATAGAAAGTTATAGTGCTATTAGTAAGCGCATTGAAAAAGAAGAATTCGCAACAGAGCGAATGAAAGACTATCTAAAAGAAATAAAAAGCGATTCATTTAAAGCAAGTGTTGAACTGAAAAAATTGTCGCGATTATTTGAACAATTAGAAACCGTGGCCAATCTGTTTGTATCCATTTTATTCAACGGATTATTTCAATTTCACGTCCATGTATTGCATAAATTCTTAACGTGGAAAAAAGAAAAGGGGCATTTAGTTGAAAAAGTGATTGATATTGTAGGTGAAATAGAAGCGTTCAACTCACTAGGAAACTTTTCATATAATAACAGAAGTTACACCTTTCCGGTTTTAAACGACTCCCAAAAAATGACCTTTCAAAATTTAGGTCACCCTTTGTTGCATGCAACAAAACGCGTAACCAATGATATTGATTTTTCGGAACATCGTTTTGTGATTCTTACCGGATCCAATATGTCTGGAAAGAGTACTTTTTTGAGAACGATGGGTGTAAACTTAGTTTTAGCAGGTATTGGAGCGCCTATTTGTGCAACAAAAGCCACATTTTTCCCGTTGCCTTTATTGGTATCCATGCGATTAACAGATTCACTCGATGACAGTGAATCCTATTTCTATGCTGAGGTAAAACGATTGAAAATGATTATTGAACACGTGCAACAAGAATCGTGTTTTGTACTATTGGATGAGATACTAAGAGGAACCAATTCAGATGATAAGCAAAGCGGAACAATTGGCGTAATTCTAAAGCTTATTCGCGAAAAAACCTATGGTATGATCGCCACACACGATTTAGAAGTGTGTAATACAACCCACGCTTATCCTTCCATTTTGAGTAATAAATGTTTTGAAGTGGAAATTAACCAAGACGATTTACACTTTGATTATAAAATACGAGACGGAATTTGTCAAAATAAAAATGCAACCTTCATTATGAAGAAAATGCAGATTATCGATTAAAAAAAGGCTAGCAATTTTAATTGCTAGCCTTTTTTTATATGCGATAAACGGTTCTATTATAATTTCTCTACTAAAGCATTGATTAAGTCACGAGCGATAGGTTCAGCAGCTTGTACAGCTTTTAAAACTTCGTCGTGGTTTACATCGGCAATTCCATCTTCATTCCCCATATCAGAAATAACTGAAATACCAAAGATTTTCATATCCATATGGCGCGCTACAATTACTTCAGGTACGGTAGACATTCCTACACAATCTCCACCTACAGCACGTACCATTTTATACTCCGCTAAGGTCTCAAAAGTAGGGCCTTGTAATCCGTAGTATACCCCTTCTTTAATATCGTAATTCTTTGCTTGTGCAATTTCTTTTGCTTTTTCAATAATGCTTTTGGTATATACCTCATTCATGTTTACAAAACGAGGACCGAAACGCTCGTCATTATGTCCACGTAGCGGATGATCAGGAAACGCATTGATATGATCTTTAATAATCATAATATCTCCCACTTTAAACGAAGGATTTACTCCACCTGAAGCATTTGAAACAATAAGGGTATGCACCCCTAAGTACTTCATAACGCGGATAGGAAAAACGGTAGTTTTGATATCATAACCTTCATAGTAGTGAAAACGACCTTGCATAGCAACAATCTTTTTTCCTCCTAAAGTTCCAAATATCAAAGCTCCCTTATGACCTTGAACCGTAGATACTGGGAAATTGGGAATATCAGCGTATGAGATTTCATGCTCAATAGCAATATCGGCTGTTAAATTTCCCAATCCTGAACCTAAAACAATACCAATTTCAGGTTTAAAATTTGTTTTTTCAATGATGAATTGAACCGTTTCTTGTACTTTCTCCCACATAGTTTAAAATTTTTGAATCAAAAGCTTCGCCATTATTTAGAAAAGCCGTTTGAATAGGTAAATAATATAATTGACTTTCAGGAAGAAGACCTTGGAGTCGAACGTAATCCTTTTCCGTTGTGATGATATTCTTTCCTTTTGCTGTATTTAAAATTAGTTCAATATCAGTGGACGAAAAATGATGGTGGTCAGGAAAAGTTAAACACTTCGTTGTTTCCTTTTTTAAATGATCAAAAAAGGATTGCGGTTTTGCAATACCTGCTACTAAAATAAAATCGTCTTGAATGAGTTGGTTAACCTCCACTGCATCAGACTTTGAATATGCAATTTTACTAAAATCAATATACGTAAAAAAAGACAATTGTCCTTGCTTTAAATGTAAATGTTGTGTTATGCTTTTTTGCTGTGCTACGCTTAGGTCCTTCGGGCATTTGGTCAGGATAATAATATCTGCACGATCTGCGCCTTTTCGCGATTCCCTTAAATTTCCTGTAGGCAATAAAAAATCAGTATAATACGGTTCATCATAGGTAGTTAATAAAATATACAAGCCCCCCTTAAAAGCCAAATGCTGAAAGGCATCATCTAAAACAATAACCTCCGTTTGCGGTTGACGTGCTAAAATAGTTTCAACTCCATGTACGCGCTTCGCATCCACAGCAACTTGGATGTTATCGAATTTACAGTGGTACTGAAAAGGTTCATCGCCAATTTGTTCCATGGTTGTTTGCGCATCCGCTAAGAAGAACCCTTCGCTCTTTCTTTTATACCCTCTACTTAAAGTAACCGTTTGATAGTGATCTTTTACTAAGCGAATAATATATTCTACCATCGGTGTTTTCCCCGTTCCGCCAACACTTAAATTACCCACTACAATCGTGGGGATTTCAAAAGAAGTACGTTTAAATATACCTAGGGCATACAACCAATTTCGCACGCTAGTAATGCATCCATATAGCATAGCAAAAGGAAAAAGTAAAAGGCGTAGTAATTTCATAGTACGAAAGTATCAATTTTTTTAGCGTTTAGAAAGAAATAGGTGCAATCGTGTTTGTGTTTTTTGATTTGATAGCATTAGGAAGGAGAGTGCAAATAAAGAAAAGGGAGTAATTTGCTTTTCGTATCTTTGATAAAATAAACAAGAGCAGCACTAGAATTGAATATGAAAATAAAAAATATTATTCCCATTTTGGAAGAATTAGCTCCTTTGAGCTATGCCGAAGATTTTGATAATGTAGGCTTATTAGTAGGAAGCTATGAGCAAGAAATAAATGGAATCTTAGTTTGTCATGATGCCTTAGAAGCTGTTATTGAAGAAGCCATAGAAAAGAAATGCAATTTGATTGTTTGTTTTCATCCGATTTTATTTTCGGGTTTAAAGAAAATTACGGGAAAGAATTATGTGGAACGTGCCGTAATTAAAGCGATTAAAAACGACATTGCTATTTATGCCATTCACACCGCTTTAGACAATCACCAAGAAGGAGTAAATAAAGTTTTCTGTACGACCTTGGGCATAGAGAATCCTCAAATTCTTATTCCCAAAGAGCATTACATTCAAAAGTTAGTTACTTATGTTCCCATCCAAGATACAGAAAAAGTGCGTCAAGCCTTGTTTGCCGCAGGAGCAGGAGCTATAGGCAATTATGACCATTGTAGTTTTGTATCCGAAGGCAAAGGGAGTTTCAAAGGCAATGAAAAGAGCAATCCTGTAATAGGGCAGGCGGGAGTAGAGGAAGAGGTCGCAGAGCACAAAGTAGAAGTAACTTACGAGAAACATTTACAAGGAAATATACTGCGCAATTTGTTTGAAGCTCATCCCTATGAAGAAGTGGCCTATGAAATTTACAACTTAGTAAATCAATTGCAAAACGTTGGTATGGGGATGATTGGCGAGCTAAAAGAACCGATGGAGGAGCAAGCTTTTTTGCAAATGGTCAAAGAAAAAACGGGTACGGGGGGTATTCGCCATAGTGCTTTATTGAATAAACCAATAAAAAAAGTAGCCGTTCTCGGTGGTTCGGGAAGTTTTGCTATTAAAGCTGCTTTACAACAAAAAGCAGATGCTTTTATCACTGCAGATTTAAAATATCACCAATTTTATGAAGCTGAAAATCAATTGGTTTTAGCCGATATAGGGCATTTTGAGAGTGAAAGATATACAAAAAATTATATAGTTGGGTTTCTTTCAAAAAAAATGACTAATTTTGCAGTTATTTTATCAACAGTAAATACGAATCCAGTTAACTACTTATAACGATGACGAAGAAAAAAGAATTAACGGTTGAAGACAAATTAAGAGCGCTTTACGACTTACAATTGATTGACTCAAGAATCGATGAAATCAGAAATATGAGAGGAGAGCTACCTCTTGAAGTTGAAGACCTAAGAGACGAAGTTGCTGGACTTAACAAACGCTTAGAGAAACTTCATGTAGATTTAAATAGCATCGAGGCTAGTATTAAAGAGAAAAAAATAGCTATTGAAGACTTTAAAGAAGCAATCAAAAAGTACACTGAGCAACAAAATGAAGTAAAAAATAACCGTGAATTCAACTCTTTAGAAAAAGAAATTGAATTTCAAAAGTTAGAAATCGAGCTTGCTGAAAAACACATTCGTGAAATGAAGGTGAGTATTGAAAGTAAAAAGAGTAACATTGAGCAAACAGATGAGCGTTTAGTTGCACGTAATGCACACTTTAATCATATTGAAGGTGAGTTGAAAAACATTATGTCTGAAACAGAACGTGAAGAGCAAACGTTACTATCTAAATCAGAAGAATTCAAACAAGACATCGAAGATCGTTTATTGAATGCTTATACAAGAATTAGAAAAGGGGTTAAAAACGGATTAGCAGTTGTGTCAATCGAAAGAGGAGCTTCTGTAGGATCATATTTCACTATTCCTCCACAAACGCAGGTTGAAATTGCAGCCCGCAAAAAAATCATCACTGATGAGCATAGTGGTCGTATTCTTGTTGATAGCGCTTTAGCTGAAGAAGAAAAAGAAAAAATTGATGCAATCATTGCAAGTTTAAAATAATAGTAAAGCCTCTTCCAAGAGGCTTTTTTTATTTATGGAAAAAGGAGTAGGTATTTTAGTAAATTTTATGAGCTTTTTCGCTTTGAATAAGGCAGTATATTGGGTGCATAAATTTTTCGCTACACCTCGCAAAGGGAAATTGAATAAGCACCACTTACCACTCTTTCTTCAAAAGGCAACGCCGAGTTTTTTTATTTATAAAAATGAAAAAGTATATACCTATCAATGGAATAGCCAAGCCCTAGATAAACCACTCCTCTTATTGATTCACGGATGGGAAAGCAATAGCGCAAGATGGGAAGCCTTACAAACCTATTTAGGAAGCGATTTTCGTTATGTAGCCTTTGATGCTCCTAGTCTAGGACAGAGCTATGGCAGAAACTTAAGCGTAAAGAATTACCAGGAAGTAATTGATTTAGCAATCGAGAAATTCCAACCACAAGGAGTCATTGGGCATTCTTTAGGTGCTTTTACACTCTTTCAACAATTGAGTGAACAAATCTATCCCTCTGTTGAAAAGGTGGTTATAATGGGAGTATTTGATCGTTTTGAAATAATTCTGTCGCACTATTTTAAATTACTGGGATATAATAAACGCTTAATCAAGGCGTATCGATACCATATTGAACAATGGATAGGTAAACCCTTGGCTGTGTATTGTAGTTCTAAAGCTTTAGAAACCGTAGATATTCCCGTATTGTGTATCCATGATATTCAGGATCCACAAGTGTTCTATCAAGAAACCGTTCATTTTCATCAGGCGCTTCAAGTCAAAAATAACCGCGTTGTCTCAACCACAGGTCTGGGACATAGCTTGCAAGATGAAGGTGTTTTTGAAACAATTCAAGCGTTTTTCAAGTAGAATGTATTTCTTTGTTTAACTAACGAAATTTATTATTTACTTTTGCGTTATGGAAAATCAAGAAACGCGTTTAAATAAATATTTGTCAGAAGTTGGTTATTGCTCCCGCAGAGAAGCAGATCGATTAATAGAAGAAGGACGCATTACAGTAAATGGAATATCACCTGAATTGGGGCTAAAAGTAACCGATGCAGATGAAATTCGAGTGAATGGAAAATTAATTCGACAAACCGACGAAGCATTTGTTTATTTGGCTTTTAATAAACCCGTGGGAATTGAATGTACAACCAATAAAAAGGTAAGAGATAATATCGTTGATTTTGTCAATTACCCAAAGCGTATTTTTCCAATAGGACGTTTAGATAAAGACAGTGAAGGTCTAATTATTATGACGAATGATGGGGATATCGTAAACAAAATTTTACGCCAAAGGAACAACCATGAAAAAGAATACATCGTGACGGTAAATAAAACAATTACCGACCGATTCATTCAGCGCATGGAACAAGGGGTACCTATTTTAGATACGATGACCAAAGAATGTAGAGTTGAACGCATTAGTAATACCGTATTTAGAATCTTTTTAACGCAAGGTTTGAATAGACAAATACGCCGTATGTGTGAGTATCTAGACTATGATGTTGTAGCTCTTAAACGTATTCGTATCATAAATATCAGTTTAGACGTTCCAGTAGGTCAATATCGCGAGATTACGGCTACAGAATTAGCAGAATTAAATCGCTTAATTGAACCCTCTAGTAAAACAGAAGATGAAAATACAGCTGACGAAAATTCAAGACAAGAAACAACAGATACCCATACGAATTTCGACAAAAGAGAAGAAAATAGACCGAAAAAGAGGTTTGAAAGAGAGCGAAATAGCTCTAAACCGACAGGTCCAAAACTTAGAAATGAAAGAATTTCAAAAAGAAGAGAGAATTAATTTAATTCTCTCTTCTTTTTTTATTCTGGATATTCATTGTGAAATTTAAGTAAACGAAAGAGTGTCAGGATGATATTGGAGCTATCCTCTTTGGTTTTCACTAATGGGCTCCTTTTTGTTGCTTGAAAAGGAATTACTTCTTGATAAGCATAGATTTTACCTTCGATTTCTTGCTCATTCAAAAAGGTAGCTTCCAGTAAGATAGGTTCATCCCTAGAAAAGGAAGATAATACAAATCCATCCGCAGTAAAAACACCTTCAAATCCTTGTTGATAATTCGCTCGACCAACTAAAAGGTGATCCGTTTGGGAAATTTTAATTTGACTTAATTTGTAATACAGATCAAGATTCGGACTTGAAGTAGCGGGTAGGAAACGAAAAGCCCAACTTCCAGTTGGATTATATTTACTCATCGTTGAGGTTTGTGGAAATCGCGGTTCTTGCGTTTGAATGGCCACAAAAATCGCTCGATAACCGTATGCGTTCAACGGAACACTATCTAATTTGAAGATAAGAGGTATCTCTTTGTCTGCTATTTTTAAAATAGCTTTCCAGCGAATAGGCGACGATAAGTCCTCCTTATTTTCAATCCCATCGGTACATCCTATAGATAGAAAGCAAAATAGACTGATACTCAAAAATCGATAATAGTATTCATAGTTTTAGATGTATTGATTCAATTCCATTTTTATCCCAATAAGCAATATAACTTTCTAGTAAATCAAGTAGGATAGAGGGATAAATTTTTTGTCTTTATTCAGTTGGAGCCTAGCTCTTGTTGTTGTTTATTTAAATAGAACGTAAGGAATAACGAAGTTACTACATGCTTTGGCATTTATAAATGAGATTGTGTTAATAGGTTTTTTATCAATCTGTTAAATGAGAAATGAGAAATAGTTTAGAATTGCCAAAATAAGATTTCACATTCGAAATTTTCCGTTAAATTTGTTATGATATTTTAGACTTTAACTAATGAGAAATTATCTGATGAATATTCGTTTTTTAATCCTATTGTCTCTGGTTTTGATAGGGTGCAATTCTTGGGCTAAAAATAAAAAACCTGCTATAGCAGAAAAGGTAGAAACAGTTCAACCTGCTTTTATTGTATTAGAAAAAACACCTGTTATTGTTTTTCACGATACGCTGTTTAATGTGTATGGAAATATAGGTTCATTTACATCCAATCAACGCGCCAAATCAATAGAGAAAAAGATTGTGATTTTAGCAGATAATTATTTGTTTGAAGGAGATTCTATTAAGTTGGTTGATACGGGTAATTACCTCAATTTGATGTATGAGAATGAAATATTAATGAGCGTGGATACTATTCAAGCGACGCAAGAGAATAAAACAAAAATTCAAGCAGGTCAATACTATAAACAACAAATTATCGCTTCGGTCGAGTTACAACAGTATAGTACAAGCTGGCAGCAGGTACTCTTGCAAATAGCGGGGACGCTTGGAATTATAGTTGCAGAAATATTTATTATCAAGTACCTCTACTATTGTTATCGAAGAGCGAAGGTCATAATTTGGAAACAACGCGGAAAAAAAATCAAGGGAGTATTCGGAATTATTGACGACCATAGAGCCATGTTGATGACTATTTCTATCGCTAAAGTGATTCGTTTTTTAGTGATATTGATTTTCTTGTACATAGGATTATTAGCCATTTTTAAACTATTTCCCTTTACCAAACACATTTCAGATCAGTTACTAGATTATGTTATGTCGCCATTGAAATCCGTTGGAAGAAGCATCAAAGCCTATATGCCGAAAATGTTTACAATTTTAGTAATTGTGATTATCTTTAAATATATACAAAAGTTTGTACGCTCTTTGGCGGAGAAAATTGCTACCAATAAAATATCTATCAAAGGGTTTTATCCCGATTGGGCATTTCCAACCTACAATATCATTAGTGCCTTGATGTTTATCTTTATGTTCATTTTGATATTTCCCTACTTGCCCAACTCTGATTCTTCTATATTTCAAGGGGTATCTGTATTTGCGGGGATTGTGATATCTTTAGGATCCACGTCAGTTATTGGCAACCTAGTAGCTGGACTTGTTATTACGTATATGCGTCCTTTCAAAATTGGCGATCGAATCAGATTAGGTGAATATACAGGGGATGTTTTGGAAAAAACAGCCTTAGTAACCCGTATTAAAACACCTAAAAATGAAATAGTTACTATTCCAAATTCGAATATAATGTCGGCACATACGGTAAACTACTCTCAATCAGCTAAAGAACACGGATTGATTTTGCATACTACTATTGCTGTGGGCTATGATGTACCTTGGCAAAAAGTACACGAAATGCTATATGAAGTAGCTAATCGAACCGAACACGTATTAAAGCGTCAAAAACCTTTTATTTTACAAGATCAGTTTAGAGATTTTTACGTAGATTATCAGTTAAACGTTTATATTAAAGAAGCTAAATTAACGGCTAAGATTTACTCTGATTTACGTCAACATGCCCAGGATGTATTTGCTGAAAACAACATCGAAATGGCATCTCCTCATTACATTATTACTCGAAACGTAGATGGAAATCACACCACGATTCCTCCAAAATATGTAAAAAATTAATCAGAATAGAAGTGTATTGCACTCGAGTGCACGCCATAAGGAAATTGAAATCAAAGTTTATAGCATTGGAAAAAAGGCGCTTTTGGCGCCTTTTTTAGGGAATAGAAATAGGCTAAATTTGAAAAATAAAGGTATAAGTGTAAAGGAAGTGGTAAGTATTCATTTATTTGTAAAGGTTATTTATTAGTGGTTTTTTTGTGGAATTAACGTTGTGTGACTATTATTTTATTAAATTAGTAAGAAATACAAAAAACAACTATGACTACAATAATAGAAACAGAACGATTAATTATTCGAGAGATTACTAGAGAAGATGCACAGGGAATTTACAATTTAGACAGTGATGAACGCGTAGTAAAATATGTTGGAAGTTTGGTCATTACCTCTATGGAGGAAGCCAACGAAATTATAGATTTTATAAAGAAACAATACGATGATTTTGGAATTGGTCGTTGGGCAATAATCGAAAAAAATACCAATGAATTTATCGGTTGGTGCGGATTTAAACTTGTTGAAAATGGTCTAAATGGCTTGCGTGAGTATTTAGATTTGGCCTATCGTTTTCGCGTGGATGCCTGGGGAAAAGGATATGCAACTGAGGCCGCTCAAGCTTGTTTAAAATACGCTGCAACCCATTTTGAACAACATCCTATTTATGCCGTTGCAGAAGTTGAAAATGAAAGCTCTAAACGCGTCTTAGGTAAAATAGGCTTCCATGCTGCTTATACCTTTGATTTAGATGGTATTGATCATTATTGGTATATGAGAGAATAGCGTAGGGTACCAACTTATAAAGACATAAAATACAAAAGAGATTTATTTTATTTCAGTAATCTAGTTTACCTTTGCCTCTTTAATCTAAATAAGTTGTGAAAAATTTTCTCTTTCTCCTTATCGCTATCGTAAGTGAAGTGATTGCTACAAGTGCCTTAAAGGCTTCTAATGAATTTACTAAAATTATTCCTAGTGTCATTACGGTTGTCATGTACGCGGTAGCTTTTTACTTCTTGAGTTTAACTTTGCGTACAATTCCCGTAGGAATTGCTTATGCTATTTGGTCGGGAATTGGTATTGTATTGGTTACTGTCGTTGCGATTGTTGCTTACGGACAAAAACCTGATTTACCAGCAGTAATTGGTATGGCTTTTATTATTGTAGGGGTTGTGATTATCAATCTATTTTCAAAAATGAATGCCCATTAAATGAGGGTTGATTTTTTTTCTTTAGCTTATTTAAAAACGGGTACACCCAAACAACAAGAAGTGTATCAGGTCGTAACCTCACATCGTATTTTGGAGCAATTAGATGGTTTTACACCTGTAGTAATTGGTACATTTCCCTTAGATATTGCAATTGAAACGAGTGATATTGATATTGCTTGTTGTTGTGAAACGGTAGAACTATTTCGTGAAGTAGTACAGGCGCATTTTAAGGCATATGAAGACTTTACAGATTCGATAGTGTCTATACGTGGTCAACAAGCTTATGTAGCTAATTTTACACTAGCTAGTTTTCCCATCGAAATATTTGCCCAATCCATTCCAGTGAGACAACAATATGGGTATCGCCATATGTGCATTGAATATGATATACTATAGCAAGAAGGCGTGACCTTTAAAGAAAAAATAATGCATGTAAACAAACAGGTATGAAAACAGAACCTGCCTTTGCAAGCCTACTCAATTTACAAGGAGACCCGTATGAAAGCTTGTTGCTGTATCCAATTTAAAATTAAGAGGCAATCTCCAGAATCTCTTCTCTAAATTGTAGGGGCGTTTGTTTAACGTATTTCTTAAATAAACGAGAAAAATACGTATGATCTTCATACCCCAACTCAAAAGCAATTTCCTTTACAGACTTCGTTGTATAAAATAACAGGCGTTTGGCTTCATCTATAATCGATTTTTTAAGCCAATGACTCACTGTTTGTCCTGTTGTTTTCTTTACGCAATCATTCAAATGAGCTGGTGTAATAAACAATAAATTTGCAAAATAAGAAGGTTGTCTTAAATGCGTTTGAGTCGTTATTAAACGTTTAAATTTAGACGTAATTACATTGGATTGATTGATACTTGAAACTTCAGGTAGCTGTGTGGTTGCTTTAAACAAAGCGCCAATTTTATAAATTAAGGCCTGAAATAGACCCTTGGTGATTTCAGCTGTATATTCTTCTGTTTGTGTTTCGTACTTTAAAAGTAGATGAATAGTCTCTAAAAGTACCTGATTAGCCTCTTTTTTTAAGGGAATGCGCTGTTGTGTATTGGGTAAGTTAAATAGCAAATACGTTAAGTCATCGGGAATTCTAAAATCTTGTATGCTTAAAAAATAAGCTGATAAATCTTCACTATAATTCTCAACGGTATGAATTTGATACGGTTTAATAAGAAATAAATCTCCAGTTTGCAAGGCTGTGGATTTTAATTCACAGTTTACTTGAAAAGTTCCATTCAAAACGAGAATCAAAACATAATAGTCATCCCGATGGGTTAAACCGACAAGGCCCTTGTGAAGACTTTGTGAGGCTAATTCTTTTAAAAAAAAACCATTTTTGACTGTTTTATCTTGACTGTGGGTTAGTATATCTTGATTATATTGCATCGTACTCTTTTTATTTCGGGTAAACAAAGATAGGTAAATTATTTAGAATGTTTATAAATAGTTTAATAGTATCCAAAAAAATAGCCTATCCGCTTAGGATAGGCTATAGGTATATTTGGATTAAAATTTGTGTTATAGCGCTTCTACAATAGCGGCAAAATCAGCTGCAATAAGAGCTGCACCACCAATTAAACCACCATCAACATCGGGTTTTGAAAATATTTCTTTCGCATTACTTGGTTTTACACTACCTCCGTATAGAATAGAAGTTTTGTCAGCCGTAGATTTATCGTATTTTCTATCAATTTCTTGACGGATAAAAGCGTGAATTTCTTGCGCTTGATCAGGTGTAGCCGTTTCGCCAGTGCCAATAGCCCAAACGGGTTCATACGCTAGTACGACGTTACTCCATTGTTCTTTTGATAAATGAAACAAACCATCTCTTAGTTGATTAAAGATAACATTTAAATACTGTTTGCTTTCTCTATCCTTTAATTCTTCCCCTATACAGAAAATAAGGCGCATATTGTGTCTTAAGGCTGTATTTACCTTATCTGCTAAAATAGCATCTGTTTCCTTAAAGTAATGTCTTCTTTCTGAATGTCCAAGTATTACCGTTTCAACGCCAACACTAAGTAACATTTGTGCGGAGATTTCTCCCGTAAAAGCACCCCCTTCAGCTTGATGCATATTTTGGGCAGCCACTTGAATGTTCGTTCCTTCCAAATGTACCACAGCACTCGCTAAATTAGTAAAGGTAGGGGAAACAATAACTTCAACTTCTTTACCCGTAGGTAATTGCTCAATTAATTCATCTAATAATGCATGGGTTTCTGAATAATTTTTGTGCATTTTCCAGTTCCCAGCAACAATTTGCTTTCTCATAATTATTGTATTGTTTTTAACAAGGCTTTTATCTCTTCAAAGTTTTTCTCTGTAGCATTAAAAAGCTCAATTTCTCCTTCTTTATTGACAAGGATATAGCGTGGAATCCAATTAAGTTGGATAGCTTGACCAAAAACCCCTTTCATGCGTTTTTCATCCTCAAGATAAAAATGCTGTCCTTCAATTGCGTGTTTTTCAATCGCCTCTTTCCATTTTTCTTGTGATTTATCTAGCGATAAATTGACAAACGCAACAGTTGGAAAATCAGCTTTTATTGTTTTGATTTCAGGTAAAGCCTTAATACAATCTGGGCACCATGCAGCCCAAATATCGATCATAATCACTTTTCCTTTATTTTGAGCTAGGATTTCTTGAAAAGAAATCGTTCCTCCCTCAAGTTTGTGAAATTCTTGATTAAGTGCTTCTTGTGCAAACTTTGTTGCAGCTGTTTTTTCTTCCGCTGGAGCTACTTCTGTTTTTTCTTCTGTCGAAATAACTTCTAATTTTTCGGTTTGTTGCTTACATGCCGTAGCTGTAATAGCTAGTATAGAAAGGGATATAAAAAGTTTTTTCATAGTTTGAGATATTTATTCATTTAACTTTACTCTAGGATCTAAATAAGCATAGATCAAATCTACTAAAATTGTTACGATTACAAAAGCAGTGGCAATGGTTAATACAGCCCCCATAATAATAGGTAAGTCTAACGTATTGAGTGCTTCAACTATTTCTTTGCCTAAGCCATTCCATCCAAAAATATATTCGACAAAAACAGCACCAGCTAACATTGAAGCAAACCATCCCGATAGGGCAGTGACTACAGGATTAAGCGCATTTTTTAAAGCGTGCTTGTAAATAACCTGAGTCATACGCATTCCCTTTGCTTTAGCAGTGCGAATATAATCTAAACTCAAAACTTCTAAAAGAGAATTTCGCATGAGTTGTATCACCACAGAAAGCGGTCTGATACCCAAAACTACAGCGGGTAAGATTATATTACGTATCGCTAAGTAACGACCATTCCCATAGTCATCTACCTCATATAAGCTACCCGTCATAGGCAATTGCGTATAGGTGTGTAAGAGATAACCAAATACCCAAGCAAATAAAATGGCACTAAAAAAAGAAGGAATACTCATTCCAAACGTACTGACAATCGAAATAAAACGATCCAGCCACGTATTGACATAGAGTGCCGAAACAATGCCTAATAGAACTCCAATAAAAAGAGCGATGCCTATAGCAACAAGAGCCAATAAAACAGTATTGGGTAAAGTCTCCGCTAAGATACTACTGACAGTTTTGCCATTCTTCTGAAAACTCTCCCGCAAATACGGAACTTTAAGCATCAATTCGGTCTGTGCAAGGGGTAGTAAAACAACCCCTTCATATTTATTTGCGTGGCGAAAACTATACGCATCAGGATCTGTGCTGTGTAAAGAAATAGGAGATAAATCATTCAGATACAAAAGGTACTGTTTGCTAACTGGTTGATCAAATCCATATTTCTTTTTAATAGCGGCAAGTTGTTCTGCATTTTCATTTTGATCTAACATCATACGAGCGGGATCCCCTGGTAAAATGTTAAATAAAAAGAATACAACACTTACTACTCCCCAAAGTGTTACTAAGGCATACCCCAGTTTTTTGATGATATAAGCCAACAAAATCTTTTTATTTTAAGGTAACTTGATTGCGGTCTTTCCAGTGTTTTTTCTGGACGATAACTCCCTGTTCTAACACAACAATACTAGGACTGGCTCTTTCAATCGTTTTTAATGTTGTTGCATCTGAGCTATAATAGGTAAAAGGCAACTCGTATTTCTTAACTACATCTTCAATGATTGCCGTGCTTGAAGCAGTTAATCCGGCTACAACGTATCCTTTTACTATGGCTTTGTTTGCAAAATCTTTCATGACTTTTAAACCTTCTGCATCTGCACGTTCTAAATCATACGAAATAATCCATATTAATTTTGGCTCTTGAAGCATTTGAGTTAAAAATTCTTCCCCATTTAAGTCCATAGTTAAATCGTGAATTTCAGGTTGGTAACCTTCACTCAATTGGATATCTTCTCTGCGTAAAAACTCAGCTCCTTCTGGAATATTTCCCAATTCTTTATCGGTAAATTTCTCTTCTTTTCCATTGACATTATAATAGAAGGTCATTTGATATTCCGCTTTTGGAGCATCAGCAGGAATTTCCATTCCTTTTTGAATGTCCGTTCCAACTTTATAGGCTCTAAAATCTTTTAAAGGTAAATGATTTAATACCCAATACCCCATAAAACAACATAAAATGAGGGTAATCATTAGAATCAAATTATTCGTTTTTGTTTTGAATATGGGCTGGATGAATGTTTTATATTTGATAAGAATCAAGATGAGAATAAATAATACAATATCTTTTGTAAAAGAACCCCAAGGAGTCAAAGGAACAGCATCACCAAAACAACCACAGTCCGTTACTTTGTTGAAGTAAGCAGAATAAAAGGTTAAGAAAGTGAAAAACAAAATCATTAAAAACAATAAAGTCAAAGTCAATTTACGCAAAAAACCAAGTAATAAGGCTACACCTAAAATAACTTCTGCAATAACCAAAATAACCGCTAATGAAAGGGCATAAGGCGTTAAAAAAGGCAAGTTTAAAACGGCTTCCGAAAAATACTCTTCTAATTTAAAAGAGAAACCAGTGGGATCATTCAGTTTTACTAAACCGGATAAAATAAATAATACGCCTACAAATATGCGTGATAGTTGCGTTATAATTTTCATAACTTTGGGTTGATGGTTATTTATTCAGTTACTATTCCAAGGTGGATTAAGGCAAAAACAGCATAGTTTAACATATCTTGGTAATTGGCTTCAATTCCTTCCGAAGCTACTGTTTTTCCGTTGTTATCTTCAATTTGTTTGACGCGAAGTAATTTCTGCAAAATTAAATCCGTCAGGGAGCTTACCCGTAAGTCGCGCCAAGCTTCTCCATAGTCGTGATTCTTGTTTTCCATTAGCGTCTTGGTATCCAAAATGTTTTTATCGTACAGTCTCTCAACCTCTTCAGCGGATAAATCAGCATATTTACCTACACCAATTTCAGCATTAATGAGAGCCATAACGCAATAATTAATAATACCAATAAACTCAGGAACTTCTCCCTCATCTACTTTGCGCACCGTGTTTTCTTGAATACTTCTCAAGCGTTGGGCTTTGATATAAATTTGATCGGTTAAGGAGCTTAAACGCATGATGCGCCAAGCACATCCATAATCGTGCATCTTTTTTTGAAATAACGATTTGCAAATTGCAATTACCTGATCATATTGTATAGAAGTCGTATTCATTTAAACTATCTTTGTAATGGATTATTCCTCAAAAATAGTAATAATACTATGGCATTGAAAAAAATGTTACATCTTTTGAAGAATTAAATAACAATAAAAATAAGACAAAATATTGAATTGTGCTGTATGACAATAAATTGTAAGGGAGAATTAATTGATTTATCTATTCCTCGAATCATGGGAATTTTGAATATAACCCCAAATTCTTTTTACGATGGAGGAAAATATAAGACAGATTTAGATTTTTTAAACCAAACCGAAAGAATGCTCAACGAAGGCGCAGATTTTATTGATCTGGGTGCCTATTCTTCCAAACCGAGTGCTGAATTTGTTAGCGAAGAAGAAGAAATTAAGCGACTCGTTGAGGTAGTGGCTTTATTGGTAGATAAATTCCCCAATATTAAATTGTCTATCGATACTTTTCGCTCCCAAGTTGCCAAGCGAGCCATTGAAGCAGGAGGTGCCCTAGTAAATGATATTGCAGCTGGAATATTGGATGAACAAATGATAGAGGTAGTAGGAAAACTACAAGTTCCCTATATTATGATGCATATGAGGGGAAATCCAAAAAGCATGCAAAGCCTGACTGACTATAAAGATTTGATTTTGGATATGCGTTATTATTTTTCTGAACGCTTAGCGAAAGCCAGAGAAGCAAAGATTAATGACGTGATTTTAGATCCCGGTTTTGGATTTGCCAAAACAATGGAACAAAATTATGAATTGATGGCTAAATTGGAACATTTTCACTGTTTTGATTTGCCTTTATTGGTCGGGATATCCCGTAAATCAATGGTGTATAAACTCTTGAATTGTACGCCTCAAGAAGCACTCAATGGCACAAGTGTTTTGAATACAGTTGCTTTGCAAAAAGGAGCACATATCTTACGTGTTCACGACGTGAAAGAAGCAAATGAAGTTAGAAAAATTTTAAAACAATTGATGATATGAGAAAATTACTGTTTGTATTACCTTTTCTTTTGCTTTTTTTGAGCTGTGATAAAAAAGAAATGAAATTAGCCCGTGCTGCCTATACTGTGGAAGAAAGTGTTGAGGACCATTCTGCCATTTACATTGAATTTGCAGAAGATGGGATTCACCCACAATTAAATGATAATAATAGAATAGGGGGAACGAACTTTATTTTTCATATCGAAAGAGAACTAAATGCAAAAGAAGTTCTAGAGCTAGTCGCTGAAGTGAAAAGTAAAAAATATGACAAAACGAATATGCATACCGATGATAAGGACGTCTTTTATAGTTATGCAGATACGGTAAACAAGCATTTGTCTTTCTTTCCTTTTAAAGCTATAGCGTATGTGTTTGAGCGTCCTAGTTCAACCGCTAATTTAGTATATGTGAATGCATCTAATGATTTGTTTTTTGAAGGAAAAGCAATCGATAGAACTAAATTGCCAGAAGCTATTCAAGGAAGAGATAGCCTGCAATTGGGATTTAGTAAAGAACTAAATTTTGAAAAGTATTTGCAAATGCGCGTTTTACTAGAAGAATTGAAAGTTCGACCTCAATTTTTAGATCAAGATAAGATATATTAAATATTATTGATGGTGATAAGGCTCATTGCGTAAAATGGTAAAACCGCGATAAAGCTGCTCAATAACAAATAAGCGAATCATTTGATGGGAAAATGTCATTTTTGAAAATGATATTTTCCCTTTTGCGTTTTTATAAACCTCTTCTGAAAATCCATACGGGCCGCCAATGACAAAAACTAAAGTTTTGATTCCGGCATTCATCCTTTTTTGGAGCTCTTCCGCAAAATCAACACTTGTAAAATCTTTCCCTTTTTCATCTAGTAAAACCAGAAAATCCGTAGGAGTAAGCTTACTCAAAATAAGTTCGCCCTCTTTCTGTTTCTGTTGGGCTTCGGATAGATTCTTAGCATTTTTTATATCAGCAATCACTTCCATTTCAAATTTGACATAAAAAGACAAACGTTTGATATAGTCATTCATTAAAGTTTGTAGTTCTTTATTATCTGTTTTGCCAATGGCGAGTAATTTTATATTCATCAGAAAAGTAAATTTGCCGCAAAGGTAGTATTTTCCTTTTATTTCTATAGTAAGGAAAAGAGTGAAAACACAAAAGGCTATCGATTTGATAGCCTTTTGGTTGAATAGGTTTATTTTTTTGTGAAACCTGAATAGTGCAAATAAGCTTCTATACTAGGTTCTTTACCTCTAAAATCTGAATATAGTTTATCCATGGGTACGGTATTGCCTTTTGAAAATAATTTCTTTCGTAAAGTAGTTCCATTTTCAAAGGTTATACCTCCGTTTTCCATTAACCACGCATAGGTGTCGAAATCAAGCATTTCTGACCATTTATACGAGTAATATCCCGCAGCATATCCACCGCTAAAAATATGGTTAAAATAAGTGGATCGATATCTTGGAGGTACAGTTGCTAAGTCGATATTGAATTTTTTCAGCGCCTCAATTTCGAATTGCTCGATATTTTGAATTTCTGAGGATTCACTTAGGCTATGCCAAGCCATATCTAAGATGGCTGCACCAAGTAATTCAGTTAGCTCATACCCTTTATTAAAACGAGCCGTGGCTTGTATATTTTCTGTAAATTCTTTGGGCATAACATATCCTGTTTGATAGTGTTTCGCATAATTGTCTAATATCACAGGGTCAAAGGCAAAATGCTCGTGAAACTGAGAGGGGAATTCCACAAAGTCTCTAGAAACATTGGTTCCAGACAAAGTTGGATACTTTTGAGAAGCAAATAAGCCATGTAGTGTATGTCCAAATTCATGAAACAAAGTGACTACTTGATCTAAGGATAATAAGGTTGCTTTTCCATCTGCGGGTTTAGGAAAGTTTGCTACATTGTAAATAACAGGTAAACGATTCGTTAGGAAAGATTGTTCGACAATATTACTCATCCAAGCACCTCCTTGTTTTGAATCACGTTGGAAATAATCCGTATAGAAAAGGCCTAACTTGCTTCCATCTTGATTAAAAAACTCATATACCTTTACATCCTCATGCCAAACCGGAATATCCGTTCTTTCGATATAAGAAATACCATATAAATATTTAGCCATAAAGAAAACACCCTCTTTTAAAACTCTTTCTAATTCAAAATAAGGTTTTAGTTCCTCTTGATTTAGTGCGTATTTTTGCTCTTTGAGTTGTTCTGCATAAAAAGACCAATCTGCAGCTTTTAAAACATAGGAAGAATCCCCTCCTTGATCGGCGGCAATATGTTTTAATTCTATAGCTTCCTGACTCGCTGCTTCTGTTGCGTACGGACTGAGGGTTGACAACATTTTAAATACATGATCTGGATTTTTAGCCATTGTGCCTTGTAAACTCCATGCTGCATAGGTATTAAAACCTAATAAATTAGCCTTAGCGGCTCTTTTTTTTGCAATTTCTACTACTAGGGTTTGTGTGTCATTCGCATCTTTTTTTTCAGCTCTATGCCAAGCTTGTTTGAAAAGTTTTTCACGCGTTTCTTGAAGTTGAAGTTGACTTAATGCAGGTTGTTGCGTGGTATTACTTAAAGCGAGTAAATATTTACCGTCTTTTTGCGGAAGCGAACTCAACTCTTCTTCAGATAAACCTTTTAATTCTTCTTTGGTAAAGCTAACTGAGCCCGCTTTTGTTGCAGCTAAGAGTTTATCGCTAAATGAATTTGTTAAAGACGCAATAGCCTGATTCAGTTGTTTTAACTTTTCTTTGTCTTCTGTATTTAAATTGGCTCCTGCTTGTTCAAAACGTTCATAATATACATCAATAAGTCGTAGCTGCTCATCCTCAAGTCCACTTCCGGCCTTTTCATTATACAACTTTTTAACGCGTTGAAATAAAGCATCATTTAAATAAATCCCATCGGTATGAGAAGCAAATTTCGGGGCTAGTTCATTATTTATAGCAATTAATTCATCATTGGTATTTGCTCCCGTTAATAAATAAAACACATTGCTTACCCTAGTCAATAGGTTACCAGATAATTCTAAAGCTTCTATCGTATTAGCAAAAGTAGGCTCTTCTGTGTTAGAAGTAATTTGTTCAATTGCTTCATTTTGCTGACGCATTCCCTCTAAGAGTGCCGGTTTAAAGTCTTTATTCTTTATCTTTGAAAAATCAGCGGTATGATAAGGCAATTCACTTTCTTGAAAAAAGGCATTGGTTTCATCCCATTTAAGCTTGTCTTGACAAGAAATAGAAAATAGAGAAGCGCCAATCGCAACGCTAAGAATAACTTTCTTTATATACATAAGGTAAAATAATTTAAAGTTTAAGGTTTGTCAAAGATAAAAATATATTGTAATTGGCTTAATTTATTATAAATTTAAACCATGTTTTTAAGTCAAATTCTGATGTGAATTTGTATTTTACTAATCCTAAGGGTATCAGATGTTTAAAATAAAATATTTTTTGAGTCTTGTTGTTTTCTTAGTAGGGACAAGTATTTATGCGCAATCCCTAGCAATTCGAAAACAATTACAACAAAAATTCACGACCACCGAAGCTGCTCAAGCGATAAAAGAAATAGAACAAAAAAATGAAGATGCACAGCAAATATTACAGAGGTATAGCAAGGAAAATAGGCTATTTAAAGAGCAATTTGTAGATGAGATGAATTATTATCAAGCGCAGAGAATAGAGCGCAATACGGTAATTTATTTTAAAACGCTAAATACAGTGTCTAGAACGCTTAGTGGAATTGATCAAATGCTTGCCTCTACGGATAATAGCATTAATCAGCTAGAAGGACAGTCTATGATAGTGGGAATAATCGATGGAGATCTAGTTTTTGATAAGCATATTGAATTCGCTACACCAGCGCAATCGAGCGTACATTTATTGGAAATTTGGGATGAAAATATAGAAGAAGAAGCTGCGGGTTTTAGTGCTGTCGAACGCCGAAGAACCCACGCTACGCATGTTGCTGGAACAATAATAGCTCAAGGTAAAAATCCGAAATCTAAAGGTATGGCCCCGGAGGCCGAAGCGTATAGCTACAAATGGGATAATGATAGCAGTAAAATGGGATATTTGGCTCAAAAAGGAATTTTAGTTACAAATCATTCCTATGGAATAGCCGCTGTGGATGATCAAAAACGCCCTTTACTACCTGTGGATTATTTTGGTGCTTATACGACTGATGCGGTGAATATGGATAAGATTGCGTATCTATACCCTTATTTACAACCCGTCGTCGCTGCAGGAAATGATAAAGTATATACTGAAATTGTCAATCCTGAAAAAGGAGGAATGGATTTGCTATTGGGACATGCGACTGCAAAAAATGCAATTGTGGTAGGCGCTATTGGTTTAGACCATACAGGTAGGGTACAAGAAACGGACTTTAGCAGTAATGGACCTACGAATGATTTTCGCATAAAACCAGATATTGTAGCGAATGGACTAGAGGTATATTCTTCTGCATATCAATACCTTTTTTCCACTGGTGAAATTGAAAAGAATAACTTATATGCTGTGTTAAGTGGTACATCTATGGCAGCTCCTTCCGTTTCGGGAATTTTACTGCTTTGGCAACAATGGGTTTTAGAACATAAAAATTTTCCCTATAAAGCCGCAACGCTAAAAGGAATAATGATCAATACTGCGCAAGAATTAGAGGGGCAAAAAGGACCTAATGCAAAAACAGGTTGGGGATTGATTGATGCTTGGCATGGAGTGCAATTGCTAACAGCTGCATCTAAAAACCAGGCGGTTGTAAATGAAGAAACATTGATTGACAATAAAGTAAATACGAAGCAAATACGAATAGACGAAAAAGTAGATCGCTTGTCTTTTACAATTTGTTGGTCCGATGTAGAGGGAAAGTATGAAGAAGCTAATTTTAAAGAATTCAATGGAGTTAAAAACCTAGTGAATGATTTAGACCTTAGGGTGTATAAAGATGGAGAGGTGTATTTTCCATGGAAATTGACAGAGAGTTTTACCCACAGCGAAGCGGTTCGCGGAGATAATATCGTTGATAATGTAGAGCGAATTGATATTGATAATCCTGAATTGGGAACATATGAAATTGTAATCTCTCATAAAGGGAAATTAGTGAATAAAGTACAAGATTATAGTCTTCTTGTTAATTCGAATACCTATAAAGGAGTGGTGTTAGAAAATACAGAAATAGGTGAACAGAATAAACAATTGATTGCTTGGCCTAATCCGGTAGATGAAATAGTAAACGTTGAAATTCCAAATGATTTTATTTTTTCCGCTTTAAAGGCAACCATTTATGATAGCACAGGAAAACAAATCACTACAATTCCTATGATAGCTGCAAACAGACAAAGTCTGAAAGTTTCTTTTTTAGCCTCAGGTATTTATTTTCTTCAAATAGAGGGGGCAGCAAAAAAATACCAAGTGAAATTTATTAAAAAATAATAAAATTTTTTAATTCCTTTTAAATGCTTTGTTTAAAGGTTCTTTGATGCTTTCGTCCCAAATGAATGTTTTTTGTTGCTATATGGTAGTATAAAATGGCATATTATTTGTTTTTTAATTTTTTGTCTTTTTTAAGAATGTTTTGATTTAATAATCAAATATTTTTTATTAAAACACAATAAAATGAATTAAAAAATAAAATAATGTGGAAAACATGAAGCGATTAGTAGTTTTAGTATGGATGGGAATGTCTATTTCCGTTTTTGGGCAACAAACCCATGAAAAGGATTCTATTTTTACCCCAATAATTCCCATAGAGAAACAGGATATTCTCAAAAATTTGGACCTTATTGTATTGACGCGATATGGCTTTGATTCCTTTTTGGAAGATAGTAAGTTTGCGAATAGTAATTTTAATGGTAATGAGTTGCGCATAGACCTAAGTGCTAAGCTTCATGAAAAGGTAGGACTTCGATTTAGAAAGAGATTTACAAACGCATTTACCCTAGGTACTTTAGACCATATGAATTCTTCCGTTGATATTGCTTTTATTGATATTCAAGCAACGTCAAAAGTCAATGTAACGATAGGAAAACTCTCTGCCGACTGGGGAGGGTATGAATATGATTTAAATCCAATCGAAGTTTTGACATACAATGATATACTCAATCATGCAGAAAATTATTTAGTAGGGGCGGGAGTAGGATATAAACACAATAAAAAACATCGCTTTACTGTTCAGGTTTTAAATGCTAGTGCCAATAAGTTAGAGGAGAATGGGGTGTATACTTTGCCCAGTGAAATAAAAAATACAAAATTACCACTTGCTTTTGTTGGTAATTGGCGAGGTGATTTTTTTGGGAATAAGTTTCAAACGTCCTATAGTTATAGCTATTTTTCACAAGCCAAAAAGAAAGGTATGTACTACATTGCTTTAGGAAATAAGTACCAAAGCAACCAGTTGACCTGGATGTACGATGTTCAATATAGAAAAGATGCAATTGATACGTGTGGAATAATTAGTGAGATGTTTTCTAGTGATGAGCCTCAATTGGCTCAAAAAACCTCCTATTTAGAACATTGGACTCGAATTGATTATAAGCTTTTCTCTAAGCTACATCTTTCTTTAACCTTGATGACAAGTAACGCATATATCAAAAATATTTCCACGCGTATTGATGAAATTAGCCATCTGCGAACGAGTTATGGCGTGATTCCAATGATGCAATATAGTCCATTTAAAAAAATAGATTTGCGATTCTATGCTGCCTATATAGGACGTTGGTATAATTATTCTAGCTATGCTAAAGAGTATCTAAATCAAAAAAATTATAATACAGGATGTATAAGTGTTGGATTTATTGCTCCTTTAAAACTGTTATAGGCAAACTAAACAACAAACAAAAAAAACTAAAAATGGCTGTTCTATCAATGAAAATGTAAGAGATAGGTTATTGTTTTGAAATAGGAAGTAGAAGATTAGGGGATTTAATTGAGCTAAAGTTTTTATATATAAATTAAGATGAGATCTTTAAAAACTGATATATATGAAAAATGTACAACTCCTCTTAGTATTAGCGTTGTTTACTTTAGTACAAGTATCAAGTCTAAGCTGCAATACTACCGAATATCAGGATTCTGATACTCAATTAAATTCTGAGAACAATCTCATTCATAAAAGTAGGTATGAGAATCCTTCTTGTAAAGGGTTTGAAAGAAAACTATTTTATTTCCGACAATCTAGGACAAAAATAAAGGATACAAATCGAGATAGTTTACAGAAAAAAAAATTTGATAGTTTTTCTAAATTCGGTAATGGCATACATTTAATTTGGCCTGGAAATCTTATTCAAAGGAATTCAATCACGACAGGTGAACTAGCTTCAATTCCAATAGGTGAGAATGGAAGAAATTCGATTGAAGTGAAAATAGATGCTTTTTCTTCTAGTTCTACAATATCGTCTAGTCAGGTAATCGAAAATCCAACCGCAGGAAGGGTACAAAGTGCTTTAGAAATTGCCCTTGAAGGCTATTATTCCTCAAATACAAGCTTTCCTGCTAATTATAGTATTGATGTTCGGCGTGCATTTAATAGTAAACAGCTTCAGCTTGCACTAAATGTTGGATATACAGGAGCGGATGGCGTTGATATAGGAGCTAGTTTTGGAATAAATTTTAGTAAAAACAAAACGTATTATGCAGTAACATTAAAACAAAATTTTTTCAATGTATCTGTTTATCCGAAATCGAGTTTACAAGGTGATTTAGGCTGGGTGAAAAAGGAGTACCCTGCGCGTGTAATAAGTAATTACATTGCGCAAAATAATCCCCCCGTTTATATAGCATCCGTTACCTATGGGAGATTGTATACCTTAGTGTACGAATCCGATGAAACTTCCTTTGACTTAGAACAAGCACTTAACTTTGCCTATAAAAATCCCACAATATCACTTACTGTTAGCCAAAAATTAAAATTTAATACAACGTTGCAAAATGCTAGGGTATATGTAAAACAGTTAGGAGGAAATGCAGCTGCAGGCTTGTTAACTGCTTTTGAAAATGAAGCTGGGAATTTTGATAAAATAAGAGGCTTTGTTGTAAATGGTGCTGAAGTGTCAAAAAACAACCCTGGGTACCCCATTGAATATTCAGCAGCTTATATAGGAACCAATCAACCAGTCACTGTAGAAGTAGAAGAGAAAATCTGGTATGAAGAAGAGGAAGCTATTCCTTATTTAGCAGATACCTATGAAGAAGCGAGAACTAAGATTGATTACTTAAGAAGAGAATATGGAGGCGGCAGTGCTGCGAAAATTATAATTTATAACAATACCAACCATGAAATAATAGTAAGAAACGAAACAGCTTGGTATGGTAGTTCCTTTTACAATATGCCGCCTTCTAAAATTCCCGCTGGAAAATACGGTTTTGTATTAGCCGTTCATAAAAGGGGAGAAGCTACTGGAACTTATAATCAAATATCTTATGTATTAGAGGATACGGTACTAAGTTTCGGTACCTATGTTCCCTGGAGCCAATTTAGAACAAATAATGTCCTAGTTGATTTTAAGGAGATAAACGAATATAATTTATACAATAAAAGCACTAGACCTAGTATAGAGAGAATTCAAGGGGATATTAGAATTAAAGGAAGAATAGATACAGGCGATAATCCCTTCGTGTTTTTTACGATTAGACAATAATATAAGAGGAAAGGAAGGTTCTTTGCCTAATAAGGCTACGAAATGAAAAAAGTTTAAAAATAATTTCATTTGTAATGGGTTTCCTATTAGACAGTTGGCTAAAAAGTGTAAAATACTTTT